>CAVQUY010000018.1:0-175080 GCA_963716955.1 uncultured Actinomycetota bacterium | reverse complement strand
CCCCGGCGTGCGCCGTCACGTCGTTGAACGCGAGCAACCGGGGCACCGGGCCGGCGGTGTCGATGCGGCACACGGCCGCGTCGGCCACCCACATCCGCCAGGCCACCTCGTCGCCGACACCCAGCGCCCACGCGACCGCGGCCTTGATGGGGGAGACGTGGCTGACGACCACGACGTCCCCGTCCGCCGCGGCCCCGGCCAGCTCGCGGCAGGCCGCGCGGACCCGGATCCCCAGCGTCGCGAGCGACTCGCCGCCGGCGGGGACGTGGGCCGGGTCGTCGCGCCAGGCGCGCCAGCCCGCGGCGTCGAGCGCGGAGGCGGGCCGGCCGTCGAGGTCGCCGTAGTCCAGCTCGATCCACCGCGGGTCGACCTCCACGACGGTGCCCGACGCGCCGGCGAGCGCGTCGGCGGTCTGCCGGGCGCGCACGAGGGGACTGCTGATCAGCCGGGCGGGCACCGGGAGCGTCCGGGCGAGCGCCTCGGCCTGCTCGCGGCCGCCGTCGCACAGCGGTGGGTCGGCCCGCCCCAGCAGGAGCCCGCGCCGGTTCGCGCTCGTCTGCCCGTGGCGGACGAGGATGAGCACGGGCTCACGCTACTGAGGTGCGGCGCGCCGGAATCGTCGCTCCGCGCCGAGTTGGGCGGAGCGGCGGTGCGCGGCTGCGTCATCCGGCCCAGCACGAGCACCCCGAGGCCGGGCAGCGTCGAGACCAGGGCGAGGACCCCGAAGGCGACGGCGGTCGCGAGACCGGTGTCCGCCCCCAGCCCGGCGACCCCGAACGCCGCCGCCGTCGTCGCCTCCCGCGGCCCCCACCCGCCCACCGAGAGCGGCAGCCCCATCGACAGCAGCGAGAGCAGCAGCAGCGGCGCGAGCTCGGCCGGGGCGGCGCGCACGCCCACCGCCGACGCGGCCACGCCGAGCAGCGCCAGGTGCCCGGCCATCGCCACCAGCGACAGGCCGAGGACGGCGGGTCCGGTCCGGACGTCGAGCAGCCCGGCCCGGATCCCGACGGCGAGGCCCGCCAGCGCGCGCCGGACCCGCGGGACCCCCGCCAGCCCGAGCAGCCACCGCCACCGCGACGGCCCCGGCCGCCGGGACGGCCCGGCCGAGCTCCCCGAGCAGACCCCGCACCGGGCTCGGCACCGCGAGCAGCACCACCACCGAGACCACGACGACGACCACCTGGCCGGCCACCCGCTCGAGCACCACCGCCCGCACGCCGCCGGCCAGGTCGCCGCGCCGGCGTCCGGACTCGACCGCGCGGTGCACGTCGCCGAGCACCCCGGCGGGGAGCACCGAGTTGAGGAACTGCGCGCGGTAGCAGTCGCGCCACCGCGGGGCCGAACCCGATCTCCAGGCCCAGCCCGCGGGCGACCACGCACCAGCGCGCCGCCGAGGCCGCCGTCGTCAGCACCCCCAGCCCGAGCGCGGCCAGCAGCGCCGTCGGGGAGACCGCGCGGACCCCCTCGAGCACCGCGCCGGTGCCCAGGTGCACCACCACCGCCACGACGACCGCCGCCCCGGCCAGCAGCTTCGCGACCTTCACCGCGTCTGCCCGGGCGGCAGTGCGAGCAGGTCGGCGTGCCCGACCTCGGCCCGCAGGGTCCCGACGGCGAGCGCCTCGCGGCGGTCCGCGAGGTACCGCTCGGCGTGCGACGCGAGCGACGGATCCTGCGCGCACGCCGCGTCGAGCCGGCCCCGCAGCCACTCCTCGACCAGGGCGGCGTCCCCCGACCCGAGCCGCCACGGGCTCGCGCGCCACACCACCGCGTACCCCCGCCGCCCGAACGCGGCCGCCGCGGCGCCGATCGCCGCCGGGCCCAGCCGCCCGTCACGGCGCTGGTGGGCGTCGAAGGCGGCCGCGACGTCGTCGTCGAGCGGGTCGGGCGGGTCGAGCGCGACCTCGCCGGTCACCGACAGCGTCAGCAGCGCCGCGGCCCCGGCCCCGGCGCAGAGCCCGGCCACGTGGTCGACGTCGGGACCCGTCAGCAGGTCGAGCAGCGCCGAGCAGACGACGACGTCCGTGCCGGCGAGGTCGGCGAGGTCACCGAGGTCCCCGACGACGGCGGTGGTGCCGGCGACCGGACCCGGCGGCGGGGACGCGGCGGCGCGACGGGCGAGGTCGGCGTCGCGGTCGTGGAGGAACCACCGCTGGGGACGGGTGAGGCGGGGCGCGAGCCAGCGGCCCATCGACCCGGTGCCGCAGCCGAGGTCGTGGACGACGAGGTCGCCGGACCCGGCACCCAGCCACCGCTCCAGGCCGACGGCGAGGTCCGCGGACCGGGCGGCGTGGTCGGCGGGCTCGCGCAGCGCCAGCCAGTCCGGGGTGCAGACCGGCGAGCCGGGCTCGCTCAGCGCTGCCGCCCAGGGGTGTCGAGCACCCGGGCGATCCGGACGGCGGGGGAGGACCACGGCTTCAGCGTGCCCCGCCGCGCCAGTGCTGAGAGCCTCCACCCGGAACGCAGCACCGGGTCCGCCAGCCAGCGCCCGAGCACTGCGACGAGCGCCGGAACGCTCTCAGGCGGTACCCAGGTCCCGGGTCCGCCGAGTGGACCGCCGTGGGGCGGGAACTCTGCTCGCTCGCCCCGTACGGGTCCACTCGGCGCACCGGCCGACCACGCCTCGGCGACCCCGCCGACGCGGCTCGCCACGACCGGGACGCCACGGGCCAGCGCCTCGGTGACGACCATCCCGAACGTCTCCGCCCGCGAGGGCACCACGAGCAGGTCCGCCGCCGCCCACGCCGCGTCGAGCGCCGCCCCGGTCAGCGCCCCGGGCACCGCCACCCGTCCGGCGAGGCCGCGGCGCGCGATCGCGGCCCGGAGCCCGACGACGAAGCCCGGGTTCCGGCTCGTCGGGCCGGCCAGGACGGCGGTCCACGATCGGTCCGCGAGGCCGGCCAGGGCCTCGACCAGCACGTCCTGGCCCTTGGTCGGGGTGAGCGCCCCGAGGCACAGCAGCCGCGGTGGGGTCCCGGTGACCGCCGAGCCGGGGGAGACCGGCGCCGGGTCGACCCCCGGGGTCGCGACGACGACCCGCGCCGGGTCCAGCCCGTGCCGGGCGACGACCCGGTCGGCGGTCCACCGGCTCGTCGTCACCACCGCGGCCGCGCACCGCAGCGTCGCGCGCTCGCGGCGGTCCCGGTCCCGGGCGGCCGCCGGGGTGAGCCCGACCTCGTCGGCGAGCGGGGCGTGCACGAGCACCACGACGCGGAGCCGGTCGGCGTGTGCCGCGACGACCTCCGGGACGCCGCACGCGACGAGCCCGTCGACCAGCACCGACCGGCCGTCGGGGACCTCCTCCAGCACCCGCGCCACCGCGGGCGCCTCGCCGTCCGGCCACCGCCCCGGGACCCGGTGCGCGACGACGTCGACGCCGAGCGCCTCGAGACCGGCCAGGACCCGCCGGTCGTAGACGTTCCCGCCGCTCGGGACGGCGTCGACGTCCCCGGGGAGCACGGCGTGGACCGTCACAGCGCCCGCTCGTACCCCGCCCGGGCGACGTGCGACTCGTGCAGCTCCACCGCGATCGTCGCGATCCCGCGGGCACCCTCGCCGAGGTCGCCGGCGTGGATGCGCTCGGCGAGCCGGTCGGCGATCACCTGCGCGAGGAACTCCGTCGTCGTGTTCAGCCCGGCGAAGGCGGGCTCGTCGTCGAGGTTGCGGTAGCGCAGGTCGTCGAGGACGGCTCCGAGCGCGGTCGTCGCGCGCCCGATGTCGACGACGATGTGGTCGGCGTCGAGGTCGGGCCGCCGGAACGTGGCGTCGACGACGAACGTGGCGCCGTGCAGCGCCTGTGCCGGGCCGAACACGGCGCCGGTGAAGCTGTGGGCGACCATGACGTGGTCGCGGACGGTCACCGAGAACATGATCGACTCCGATGATCGACGACGGTTTCCAGACGCTCAGTGTCTGCACAGAGACTTTTCTGACGCTGCTCAGTAGTCCACCCGCACGGCCAGCCCGGGCGCACCCGCGGCGAGCCGGACCATCGTCTCCGGCAGCGCCCCGAACGGCACCGACTCGCTGACCAGCGCGTCGAAGCGGGGGTCGGCGAGCAGGCGCAGCGCCAGCGCCATCCGGTCGGCGTACGTCCACCGCGCCTGCCGGGACGGGGACACCCGACCCGACCTGGCTGGCCCGGATCGCGAGCCGGCCGGAGTGGAAGCCCTCGCCGAGCGGCACCCGCGGGGTGCGGTCGCCGTACCAGGAGAGCTCCACGACCTCCCCCTCGACGCCGAGCAGCTCCAGCGACCGCGCGAGCCCCGCCTCCGTCGCGCTCGCGTGGACCACCAGGTCGCACCCGCCCGCCGCGTCGTCGGGGAGCGCGAACCCGACGCCGAGCGCCTCGGCCAGCGCCGCGCGGCCCGGGTCGACGTCGACGAGCTCGACCCGCACCCCCGGGATGCCGGCCAGCAGCGCGGCGACCGCGCCGCCGACCATCCCCGCGCCGACCACCGCGATCCGGTCGCCGACGCGCGGGGCGGCGTCCCAGAGCGCGTTCACCGCGGTCTCGACGGTGCCGGCGAGCACGGCCCGCGTGACGGGGACGTCGTCGGGGACCACGGACACCGCCGTCGCCGGCACCACGAACCGGGTCTGGTGGGGGTGCAGGCAGAACACGTCCCGCCCGCGCAGCGCCGCCGGGCCCGCCTCGACGGTCCCGACCGCCAGGTAGCCGTAGGTGACCGGTCCGGGGAACTCCCCGGTCTGGAACGGCGCCCGCATGACCGCGTGCTGGCTCGCGGGCACCCCGCCGCGGAACACCAGCAGCTCGGTGCCCCGGCTGATCGCGCTGTGGCGGGTGGCGACGACGACGTCGTCGGGTCCGGGCTCGGGGAGCTCCACCTCCACGAGGGCACCGCGGCCGGGTTCGAGGATCCGGAACGCGCGCGCGGTCCGTGGCTGCACGCCCACCCCTGGATCGTGTCACGGGTCGGGGTGACGATGGGCGGATGTCCCGGCCCGGCGCGACCCTCGCGCGCCCCCCGGTCGCGGTCACGGTGGCCGTGTCCGCGGTCGTCGCGGCCGCGCTGTTCGTGCTGCTGGGACCGGCCGGGCTCGGGGCCGCGGGACGGGCCGGCGGCGCGACGTTCCTCGCGCTGGTCGCCGCGCTCGTCACGCGCGCGGCGCGCCGGGACGGGGCGGTCACCCTGGGTCCCGCCGGGTCGGTCACCGCGCTGCGCGCCGTCCTGGTCGGCGGGGTCGCGGCGCTGGTCGTGGAGGACCTCGCGCGCCCGGGTGCCGTCGGGCCGGCACCGCTGGTCGCGCTCGCCGTCGTCGCGCTGGTCCTGGACGGGGTCGACGGGCTCGTCGCCCGGCGCACCCGCACCGCCAGCGAGCTCGGCGCGCGCTTCGACGCCGAGCTCGACGCCGCGCTGCTCGCCGTCCTCGCGGTGCACGTCGCGACCGATCTCGGCGCCTGGGTGCTCGCCGTGGGCGCGATGCGCTACGCGTTCGTCGCCGCCGGGTGGGGCCTGGAGTGGCTGCGGGCCCCGCTGCCGGTGCGGCGGTCGGCGAAGGTCGTCGCGGCGCTGCAGGGCGTCGCACTCGTGGTGGCGAGCGCGGACGTCCTGCCCCGCCCGGCCTCGATCGCCGTCGTCGCGGCGGCGCTGGCCGCGCTCGCGTGGTCGTTCGGGGTGTCGGTGGTCTGGCTCGCCCGGCACCGGGAGCCCCGCCGGGCGAGGGGAGGATCCGGCCGCTCTTCCCGGCCGAGGGTTCCCCTCGCGCCGAGGACGTCCGACCCCCCAGGTGGCGCCGGGCGGCGGGGGCCGCCCTCACCGTCGTCGCCGTGCTCGTCCTCGGCATCGTGCTCGTGGCCCCGCAGGACGGGTCCGGGCTGCTGCCCGCGGCGTACCTGCGCCTGCCCGTCGAGGGCGTCGCCGGGCTGGCGCTGCTCGTGCTCCTGCCCGCACGGGCCCGCCGCCCGCTCGCGCTCGCGGCCGGGGCGCTGCTCGGGGCGTGGGCGGTGCTGACCGCCTTCGACGTCGGCTTCGCCACCGTCCTCGCCCGCCCCTTCGACCCGGTGCTCGACCGGGCGCTCGTCGCCGACGGCGCCGAGTTCGTCGGGAGCACGTACGGGTCGGGCGCCCGGGTGGCGGCGGTCGCCGGGGCCGTCGTCCTCGGGGTGGTCGCTGCTGGTGGGCGGGGCGCTCGCGGCGCGCCGGGTCGCGACGCGGGCCGCGGCCCACCGCGAGGTGGTGCTGCGGGTGCTCGGCGTGCTCGCGGCGGTGTGGCTGGTCGCGGCGGTGGCCGGGACGACGACCGCGCCGGGGGTCCGGCTCGCCGCCGCGAGCACCGCGGCCGGGGTGGCCGACCGGGCCGAGGGCACCGCGGCCTCGCTGCGCGACGCCGACGCGTTCGCCGCGCAGTCCCGCGCCGACGCCTGGGCCGGAGCGCCGCCGGGGGACCTGCTCACCGCGCTGCGGGGCAAGGACGTCGTGCTCGCGATCGTCGAGAGCTACGGCCGCGCCGCGCTGACCGACCCCGGCCTCGCCCCGACGGTGACCCCGGTCCTCGACCGCGCCGACCGCGACCTCCCCGCCGCCGGGTGGGGTGCGCGCAGCGGGTTCCTGACGTCGTCGGTGGTCGGGTCCGGCAGCTGGCTCGCCCACGCGACGCTGCTCTCCGGGCTGCGGGTGGACAACCAGCAGCGCTACCTCACGCTCACCTCGAGCGACCGCTTCACGCTCTCCGCCGCGTTCCGCCGCGCGGGCTGGGACACCGTCGCGGTGCAGCCGGGGACCACCCGGGCCTGGCCCGAGGGCGCGTTCTACGGCTACGACCGGGCCTACGACGTGCACGCCCTCGGCTACCGGGGACCGTCGTTCGGCTGGGCCTCGATGCCCGACCAGTACGTGCTCGACCGCGTCGACCGCCTCGAGCGCGACCGGCCCCGCCCGCGGCCCCCGATCATGGCCGAGGTCGACCTGGTCTCCAGCCACGCCCCGTGGACCCCGCTGCCGCACATGGTCGGCTGGGACCAGCTCGGCGACGGGTCGGTGTTCCAGGGCCAGCTGCCCGGCCCGGGCGCCCCCGCGGCGTCGCCCCGCGCCGGCTACGCGACCTCGATCGCCTACACGCTCGACGCCCTGACCTCCTGGGTGGCGCGCTCGAACGACCCGGACCTCGTCGTGGTCGTCGTCGGCGACCACCAGCCCGCGCCGCTGGTCACCGGGCCCGGGGCGGGCCGCGACGTGCCCGTCTCGGTCCTCGCCCGCGACCCGGCCGTCCTCGCGCGGACGGCGGACTGGGGCTGGACCACCGGGCTGCGCCCCGACCCGGGCGCGCCGACCTGGCCGATGGAGGCCTTCCGGGACCGCTTCCTCGGGGCGTTCTCGCCGCGGTGACCGCTGTGACCGCGGTCACAGGAGGGGCCGGTAACAGCTCGGTGGTGCCCGGACGATGTGGGGGATGAACCCGGCGCCGTCAGACCCCCGACCTGACGGCCCGGGTTCGCTCATGTCCGGACCCGGTCGCGTCGCGCGCGGGGCCGAGCGCCCGAACCGGCCGTCCCCCGACGGCGGCCGGACCGGGCCCTCGCCGTGAGCCTATCGTGTGAACGGGTCGGGCCCGATCGGAATGCGGGCGCTCGGCCCGCCCTCGACGCCCCCCGTCCGGCACGGCACGCTCCGCGGGGTGCGCGTCCTCGTGGCTCCCGACAAGTTCAAGGGCTCGCTGACGGCGGCCGACGTCGCCGCCGCGATCGCCCGCGGTCTCGCGACCCGGGGCCTGGACGCCGAGCTGTGCCCCGTCGCCGACGGCGGGGACGGCACCGTCGCCGCCGCGGTGGCCGCCGGGTTCGGCCGCCGCCCGTGCGTCGCGACCGGACCCACCGGCCGGCCCGTCGAGACCGCCTGGGCGCGCTCCGGCGAGACGCGCCGTCGTCGAGCTGGCCGACGTGTGCGGCCTGGTGCGCCTGCCCGACGGCGTCCTGCACGCGGAGGAGGCGACGACGTACGGGCTCGGCGAGGTGCTGCGCGCGGCGCTGGACGACGGCGCCCGCCGGATCGTGCTCGGCCTCGGCGGCAGCGCCTCCACCGACGGCGGCGCGGGCCTCGCCCAGGCCCTCGGCGCGGTCCTGACCGCGCGACGACGGCACCCCGCTGCCCGCGGGGATCGGGGGCGGACGGCTCGCCGACGGTCGCGGGGGTCGACCTCACCGGCCTCGCCGTCGCCGGAGGGCACGGTCGTCGAGGTGGCCTGCGACGTCGACAACCCGCTGCTCGGCCCGCACGGCGCCGCCGCGGTCTACGGCCCGCAGAAGGGCGCCGACGCGGCCGCCGTCGCCCGGCTCGACGCCGCCCTCGCCTCCTGGGCCCGCGTGCTCGGGGCGGCGACCGCCTCGCCGGGCCGGGAGGACGAGCCCGGCGCCGGGGCGGCCGGCGGCGTCGGCTTCGGCGTCATGACCCTGCTCGGCGCGCGGCTGCGCCCGGGCTTCGACCTGGTCGCCGAGCTGCTCGGGTTCGACGACCGGCTCGCCGGGGCCGACCTCGTCGTCACCGGCGAGGGGCGCCTCGACGCGCAGACGCTGCGGGGCAAGGGCCCGGCGGGGGTCGCGGCGCGGGCCCGGGCCGCCGGCGTCCCGGTGCTCGCGCTGGCCGGGTCGGTCGCCCTCGACGCGGCCGAGCTCACCGCGGCGGGCTTCGGCGGCGCCGCGGCCCTCGCCGACCTCGAGCCCGACCTCGACCGCAGCCGGGCGCACGCCGCGGAGCTGCTGGAGCGTCTCGCCGCGACGGTCCCGCTCGCCGGGTCAGCGCCCGGGCGGCGCCACCCGGTAGATCGCCCCGGCCTGGTCGTCGCTGACGTAGAGCGCCCCGTCCGGCCCGAACACCGCGGCCACCGGGCGCCCCCACCGCGACCCGTCGGGGGCCTGGAAGCCCCCGACGAGCGTCTGCTGGTCACCCAGGCGGCCGTTCGACCAGGGGAAGTACGACACCTCCGGGGCCCGCGGCGCCGTGCGGTTCCACGAGCCGTGCACCCCGACGACGGCGCCCTCGCCCATCCCGGGCACCGGCGCGAACGTCAGGCCCAGCGGGGCGGAGTGCGCGCCGAAGGTCTGCTCGATCGGCGCGAGCGTCGAGCAGTCCAGCTTCGCCCCGTCGGCGTTGGTCTCGACGTCCCGGGTGTAGTCGAGGTCGGCCTTCTTGAGCGGGCTCAGGGGCGCGCCGGGCTGCGTGTCCGGCTCCGGGTTGCAGAACGGCCAGCCGAGGTCGCGGCCCGGGGTGAGCGCGGCCAGCTCCTCCGGCGGGTGGTCGTTCACGTACTGCGGGATCACCTGGCCGAACGCGTCCCCGTCGCCGCCGTAGGGCTGGTGGTACGGGTACTGGATGTTGTCGCGGTTGTTGACCGCGGTCCACACGCGGCCGTCGGGTCCGACGGCGAGGCCGGTGCCGTTGCGCACGCCGCGCGCGAACACCTGCGGGGCGCCCCCGCCCGGCGGGACGCGCAGGATCGAGGCCCGCTGCGGGTCCGCGTCGCGGTCCTGCGGCGAGATGTTCGCGGTGGAGCCGACCGAGACGTAGAGCGAGTGGTCCGGCCCGACGATCACCGTCTTGAGGGCGTGCGCGTACGCGCCGTGCAGGTCCGGGCTCTTGGAGTCCGGGAGGTCCGCCACCACGACCCGCGGCGCCGTCGCCCGGCCGTCCGCGTAGGAGTACGCCGACACCTGGTCGCTCTCGGCGACGTAGAGCGTCGCGCCGTCGAACGCGAGCCCGTGGGGCTGGGTGAGGCCCGAGAGCAGCGTCGTCTGCGTCGGCGCCGCGCCGCCCGCGCCCGGCACGAGCCGCGTCACCTGGCCGTTCGCCGGCACCGACACCAGCAGCGACCCGTCGGGGGCCCAGGCCTCGAGGCGCGCACTCGGCACGCGCGCCCAGACCGACGCCGTCCACCCGGCCGGCAGCCCCACGGAGCGGGCCGAGTCGAACGGCGCGGCGCCCATCCCGGGGCCGACGGCCAGCGCGGTGGCGACCAGCCCCGCGGTGGTGGCCGACGTCGGGGCGCCGCCCGGGGCCGCCTCCGGCGCCGCGTCCGCGACCGGCGGCCCCCCGCCCGCGGCGGAACAGGCGGGGACGAGGAGCAGCAGCGCGGCGAGCCCGGCGAGGACGAACCGGGCGGGGCGGCGGCGAGCGGTCAGGTCCGTCATGTCGGCCCCAGCGTGGCGTGCGGCTGCGGGATGTACCACTCGGGGGTCGGCGTGGGCCGGCTGCGCTCCGGGCATCCGTACGATCGCGGACCAGGAGGAGCCTTCATGACCAGCACCACGAGCAGGACCGACGCGGCGCACCCGCCGGTGCCCGACGGGCCCCACCGCCCGCCCGGCACGGTCCCGCCGGCGCGCTTCCGGCCCCGCTTCCACTACGAGCTCCTCACCTGCGGGCTGCGGGGCCACGAGCTGCTCGGCACCGACGCCGCCGCGCTGACCACCGACGACGCGGGGTTCGACCCGGCGATCGTCGTCCGGGAGACCGGCGATGCCGACGGCGCCGCGACGCTGCGCTGGCACCGGTGCCTGCGCTGCGACTCCTGGATCCCCCTCGATCCGCCCGCCTCGCCGAGCAGCGCGACGCTGCCCACCCGCAGCGAGGTCGACCTGCCGCTGCGGGGACGGGCCCTGCGCGACCGCTTCGTGCTGCGGCTCATCGCGATCGACCGGGTGATCCACTTCATCGGGCTCGGGCTCCTCGCCGTCGCGATCTTCGTCTTCCTCGCCGACCGCGACGTCCTGCGCACCCCGTTCTTCGCCGTGCTCGCGACGCTGCGCAACACGGTCGGGATCGGCGACGGCGACGACGGGGTGGTCGGGGAGCTCACCCGGGCCTTCTCGGCGAGCGCCACCACGGTCGTGCTCATCGGGATCGTCGTCGCGGCCTACGCCCTGCTCGAGGGGGTCGAGGCGATCGGGCTCTGGCGGGCGCGGCGGTGGGCCGAGTACCTGACGCTGGTCGCCACCACGGTGCTGCTGGTCCCCGAGATCTACGAGCTGACGGGGACGGTGTCGGCGACCAAGGTCATCGCCCTGATCATCAACCTCGCCGTCGTCGCCTACCTGCTCTTCGCGAAGCGGCTCTTCGGGCTCCGCGGGGGCGGGGCCGCCGAGGAGGCGGCCCGGGCCGAGGACCAGGGCTGGGACGCCCTCGTGCGCACCGCGCCCCGCCCCTGAGCCCGTCCGGTCCCGGATCAGGGCTCGCGGGCGACGCCGGTAGGCCTCCGCGTCCGGGGCGCGGGCCGGGAGTGCCACGGCGACGCGGTCCACTCCTCCCGCCACCGGGGGCACGCCACGACCGGGAGCAGGCCCTCCCAGGACTCGGTCATCCGGGCCCAGAAGTCGTCCGGCCCGTCGGCGAGCGCGTAGTTGCCGGTCGCGATGGCGACGACGGCCCGCGCCGTGCGCCGCGCGTCGACCTCGGCGGCGAGCAGGCCCATCTCCGCCGCCTCGGTGAGCAGGTCCGCCGTCGTGGTCTCCCAGCGCTCGAACCAGGGCCCCCGCAACGTCAGCAGTTCGGGGTCGTCGAGGGCCTGGGTGGCGCCGCGCACGATCGAGTCGTACATCCACCGCGCCACGAAGGCGTCGGTCTCGACCAGCAGCCGCCAGAGGGGATCGAGCCCGCGGTCCCGGATCTCGGCGGCCACGACGGCCCACGACCGCTCCACCTCGGTGACCAGGGCCTCGGCGAGCGCGTACTTGGAGCGGAAGTGGAAGTAGAGCGCGCCCTTGGTCAGCCCGGCGGCGGCGAGGATGTCGGCGATCGAGGCCCCGTGGTACCCCTCCTCGCAGAACAGCCGCGCCGCGGCGAGGAGGAGGCGGCGCCGGGTGTGCCGGGTGCGCTCGCGGATGTCGTCGTCGGCCCAGGCCGACAACGGGGCCACGAGCTCGGACGCCGACGACGGCGTGACGGGGGGCGTCACCCCGGCATCGTACGACTCCGGATGATCATGCCCGGACGGCCCGCTCGGAGCGTGCTCAGAGCGTCGGCAGGATCGCCACGACGAGCAGCGCCACGACCGAGAGCGCCATCCCGACGACCGCGACCGGCCGGCGGACCGGGGCGCGCAGCGCGACGCCGCCGAGCGTCAGGGCGAGCACGGCGACGCCGATCGCCACGTAGGTGTCCCAGGCCATGGCCATCGAGCCGAACGCGAGCGGCCGCAGGCTCACCAGCACCGCGAGGACGGCGAGGATCACCGAGACCGCCGCCGTCGCGTTGCCCGCGGGCCGCGGGTCCTCCTCGTCGGCGGCGGGGTCCCAGCCGTGGACCGGGGTCCCCGGGAACACGCCGTACGGGCCGGTCGGCGTCGGCCGGGGGCCGGGCACGTACGGGCCGGGGTAGGGGTGCCCGACGGGGCCCGGGTGGGTGGGGAGCGGCGGGACCGGCCGGACGGGGCCGGGGTGCTGCGCGTACGGCGAGCGCGGTCCGCCGGGGAAGCCCCCCGTGGCCGGGCCGACCGGGTGGCCACCGGTGCGCGGGGCCGCCGGCCCGCCCGCACCGGGTCGCTCGGCCGCGTGGCGTCCGCCCGTGGTGTCCGTGTCCTGACTCATCGTCCGTCGCCCCCGATGGCACCGGTGTCCCCGCTCCGCCGCGGGGCCCTCCATCCGTCGCATCGACGGACCCGGGCGCAGTGTTATCCGCCCGGTGGACGCCCGCTCCCGGATTGGTCCGTTCGGGTGATCGGGCGGGCTCCTCCGGCGTCGGCGCAGGTCAGGCCGCGGTGGCGTCCACGCACATCGCCCACAGCGCCGCCCGCTCCTCCGGGGCCTCCTGGGCGCCGGGCAGGTAGTGGGTCGGGCGCGGCGCGCGGTCGTGCCAGAACACCCCGCTGCAGCGTCCGGGCTCGCGGGCGGCCTGCAGCCAGACGGCGGTGTCCGCGCCCTGCGGGGCGGTGCGCAGCAACGGGCCGGTGACGCGGTGGAAGCCGGGCAGGGAGCCGGCGACGCCGGGGGTGTCGGCCCAGCCCGGGTGCATGCTGTGCACGACCACGCCCGCGGCCGCGAGGTCGTCGGCGAGCAGTTCGGCGAGGACCACCTGCATGCGCTTGGTCCGGGCGTAGGCGGCGCCGCCGGAGAAGCGGCCCTGGAGGAACTCCGGGTCGTCGGTGTGCATCGACGCCGTGTACATCCCGCCGGAGGACACGAAGACCACGCGGGACGGGCTGCCGGGGCGCTCCGGCGGCGCGCCCGCGCGCAGCAGCGGCAGCAGCTCGCGGGTCAGCAGGAACGGCCCGAGGACGTGGGTGGCCAGGCACAGCTCGTGGCCCGCGGCGGTCTCGGTGCGCTCGGCGGGGAGCACGCCCGCGTTGTGCACGAGGCCGTGCAGCGCGATCAGCCGGTCCCGCGCGTCGGCGGCGTAGCGGCGCACGTCGGCGAGGTCCGCGAGGTCGCACCGCGCCACGGTCACCCGGCCGCCGGGGTGCGCCTCGAGGACCCGGTCGCGGGCCGCCTCGCCGCGCCCCCGGTCGCGCACCACCATCTCGACGTCGGCGCCGAGGCCCACGAGCCCCGCGACGGCGGCCTCCCCGAGCCCGGCGCTCGCCCCGGTCACCGCCACCGTCCGCCCCGTCAGGACGTCGGCGGGCAGCGCGGTCCACCCGGCGGCGCGGGCGAGGTACCCGAGCCGGGAGTAGCCGGGGAGCACGAGACGGTCGAGCGCGGCATCGAGCACTCGCGGCAACGGCACGCCGCGGACCCTACGGGCGCGGGTCCCGTCCCGGCACGGGAATGATCACCTGGTCACGCGACGGAGGCGCACCTCACGGCGGACAGACGGTCTCCTCCCGCGGGATCGCGCCGCCGACCAGGTAGTCCTCGACCACCCCGGCGATGCACGGCGTCCCCGGGTACGCGCCGTGCCCGGCGCCGAGCCACGACACCAGCACCGAGCCCTGCATCCCGGCCGCCACCCGCTGGCTCTCCGCGAGCGGCACGGCCGGGTCGGCCGCGGTGCCCAGCAGCAGCGTCGGGGTGGGCGTCCCGGCGAGCGGGGCCGGCGCGTCGGTCGGCACCGGCCACGACGCGCACGCCAGCGGCCGCTGCGCGAACCAGCCGCCGAACACCGGGTCCCCGGCGGCGGCGCGGCGCACGGCCGCGCCGACCTGGTCGAGGGTCTGGCGGTCCGCGTCGTCGTTGCAGGTCTGGACGAGGCCCAGGTCGTACCCGGCGTCGTCGGCGCCGCCCGAGCCCCCGGTGCCCACGCCCTCGCGGGCCCCGCGCGAGCGCGAGGATCCCCGCCGGGTCGCCGGCCCGGGCCGCGGCCAGCGCGGTCGCGAGGGTCGGCCAGGAGTCGGGGTCGCCGAGCCGGTCCACCAGCACCGTCACCACCGTCCCCGCCGTGAGCGCCCGGCCGGGGACCGGGCCGACCGCGTCCGGCGCCCCGGGCAGGGGAGCGGCGCGCAGCCGGCCCACGAGGTCGGCGACCGCGCCGCGGGGGTCCGCGCCGAGCGGGCAGTTCCCGGCCGAGACGCACGCGGTGGCGAAGGCGTCGAGGCCGGCGCGGGCGGCCGCGGCCCGCTGGTCGGACTCGACCGGCTCGGTGGCGGTGGGGTCGGGGAGCGCGTCGAGCACGAGGCGGCCCTGCGCCCCGGGATGGGCCTGCGCCCACCGGGCGAGGGTGGACGCGCCGCCGCCGAGCCCCACCGCGTTCAGCTGCCGGGCGCCGATCGCCTGCCGGACCACCTCGAGGTCGTCGGCGTCGGTCGCGGTGGTGAAGTCGGTGAGCGAGTCCTCGAGCAGCTGCGAGCACGTCCGGGCCGCGCTGCTCGCGGCGGCCGCGAGCGGGGCGAGGGCCACCGGGTCGGCGGCGGTCGGGTCGGCGTCGTCGAGGGCCGCCCGGGTGGTGGGGGTGACGCAGTCGACCGCGGTCCCGGAGCTGCCCCGGACGTCGACCCCGTAGAGCGCGCGGCCGGTGAGCAGCTCGGCCGGGCCCCGCGCGGCGAGCCGCACGGCCGCCTCGGTGCCGGTCCGCCGCCCGGGGTCGCCGAGCACCGCGATCGGCACCGTCGCCGTGGCCGGAGCCGGGCCGATCGTCACCCGGGTGACGTCGACCTCGGCCGCCGACGCGGACGACCCCGTCGCGAACCCGCCGCCCACCGGCACCGTCGCGCAGCCCATCCGCAGGTCGCGCCCCCCGAGGGCGGCGGGCCCGCCCAGCTCGGCGACGACCGGGCCGGTGCACTCGGTGAAGGCCACCGACGGCGTCGAGGGCTGCAGCGGCGGCAGGGCGGCTGGGGGGCGGGGCGGGGGCGGACGACGAGGTGGGGGGCGGGCCCGCGGGCGCGTCGCTGTTGATCGTCGCGACCGGCGGGCGCTGCGACGGGCCGACCGCGCAGCCCGCGAGCGCGAGGACGGCCACGACGAGCACCGCGAGGGCCGTCGCGGACCGGCCGCGGCGGCCGGGGACCGGGTGGGGGCGCAGCGGGCGGGCGCTCGGATGGTCGGGGCTCCTCAGCGCGGGACGGAGGGCAGGATGTCGGCGAGGTCGAAGCTGACCGGGCGCTCGAGCTGGTCGTAGGTGCACGACGCCGGGTCGCGGTCCGGGCGCCAGCGCACGAACTGGGTGGTGTGCCGGAACCGGTCGCCCTCGAGGTAGTCGTAGCGGACCTCGACCACCCGCTCCGGGCGCAGCGGGACGAACGACAGGTCCTTGCCGGCGTTCCAGCGGCTCGTCTCGTTCTTGCGCGGGGTGCGGTCGCCCGCCTCGTGGGCGGCCCAGTTCCACGGGTGGCCCTCGAAGGTCGTCACCAGCGGCTGGAGCTCGGCGAGGAGCTCGCGGCGCCGGGCCATGGTGAACGCCCCGACCACGCCGACGCTCGCGAGCGTCCCGTCGGCGGTGTGGAGCCCGAGCAGCAGCGACCCGAGGGCGTCGGGGCCGGACTTGTGCACGCGGTAGCCGGCGACGACGCAGTCCGCGGTGCGCTCGTGCTTGATCTTGCTCATGACGCGCTTGTCGGGCTGGTAGCGCAGGTCGCCCTTCTTGGCGATGAGCCCGTCGAGCCCGGCGCCCTCGAAGCGCACGAACCACTCCCGGGCCTCGTCCACGTCCGAGGTCATCGGCGTGACGTGCACCGGCGCGTGCCCCGCCGGCCCGAGCGCGCCCTCCAGGGCCGCCCGGCGCTCGGCGAACGGGAGGACGGTGAGGTCGTCGTCGCCGAGGGCGAGCAGGTCGAAGGCGACCATGCTCGCCGGCGTCTGTCCGGCCAGCAGGTTCACCCGCGACACCGCCGGGTGGATGCGCTGCTGCAGGGCCTCGAAGTCGAGCCCGCGCCCGTCGCCGCTCGCGACGATGATCTCGCCGTCGACCACGCACCGCGCCGGCAGGTGCTCGCGCAGCGCGTCCACGACCTCGGGGAAGTAGCGGGTCATCGGCCTGGTGTTGCGGCTGCCGATCTCCACCTCGTCGCCGTCGCGGAAGACGATCGCACGGAACCCGTCCCACTTGGGCTCGTAGTGCTGCCCCTCCGGGACGGCTTTGACGGGCTTGGCCAGCATCGGCAGCACCGGCGGCATCACGGGCAGGTCCACGGCCCCAGTCTGTACCGGAGCGGGCGGCTCAGAGCACCCGCGGGGTCTTCGTCCGCCGCGGCGTCGAGCTCGATGCGCACCGCCGTGGGCAGCGCGTCGACGGCGAGGGCCTGGCGGGCGCGGGCGAGCACCCGGCCGTCGACCTCGGCCCACACGTCGCGCACGTCGGCGTCCTCGACCAGCCACAGCGTCATGCGCATCGCGGGCCGGCGCTCGGTGCCGACCAGCCGGACGCGGGCGCGGCTCACCCCGTCGATGGTCTCCGCGTCACCGCGGACGGCGTCGGCGATCGCGGAGTGCTCGACGGTGAGGCGCTGCCCGGGGACGTCGGAGAGCAGGAGGTCGGGGCGCGCCTCGGGACGCAGCGACCGGACGGCCCAGGAGAGGCCGATGACCAGCAGGACCACGCCGACGCCGAGCGCGATCCAGCGCGCCGCGGTGGCGTTGGCCGCGATCCAGGCGCTGACCTGCGGGTCGATCACCGGGCGCTGCGCCCGGTTGACCCCGAAGGTGCCCTGGCCGAGCAGCACGACGAGCACCCCGACGACGAGGAGCACGAGTCCCGAGAGCAGGACCAGCGTGCGGTCGTAGGCGGTGGAGCGGGCGACGGCGGCGCGGGAGCGGCGGCTCACTTGACCCCCTTGGTGGCGGCGACGGACACCGACACGCGCGGCCGGCGCGCGAGCGGGAGGCGGGTGAACAGCGTGTCGATCCGCTCGCGGACGGCCGCGCGCACCACGTCGGGCGCGTCGAGCGTGCCGGCCTTGACCACGACCTTGTTCGACGACGCGACGACCGAGGCGGAGACGACGTCGGCGTGCGAGCGGACCTCGTGGCCGACCGCGCGGGCCAGCGAGCGCGGGGAGGTGGTGACGGTGACCTCCGCGACGGGGTCGGTGAGGCGGACGTCGTGGCGGCGGGCGGCGAGCCCGACCAGCAGGACGAGCACCCCGACGACCGCGACCCCGGTCGCGGCGGCCGTCACCGTCGACGACGACCAGGTGGCGGCGGTGAGCGCGCGCTGCCAGGTCGGCCAGGGGACGACGAGCGGCGAGGACGCGGGGGCGACCCACGCCGTGATCGCCTCGAGCAGGACGAGCACGCCGGCGGCGGCCACGACGAGGCCGAGCAGGGGCGAGAGGAAGCGCAGCAGGAATCGCACGGTCACTCCGTCCGACGGGTGGGGGCCGGCGGGCCGGCCGGGACGGTCAGCGCCGAGACGGTGACGTCGAGGGCCCGCACCGCGTAGCCGGTGAGCGTCTCGACGCGCTCGCGGACGTTGCCGCGCACCGCCTCGACGGTCAGCGCGATCGGCGCCGGGTAGGCGAGGGGGACCTCGAGGCGCAGGTCGACCTGGTCGCCGTAGCCCGACACGCGGGCGGTCGCCCCGGACCGGCCGAGGCCGACGCCCACCACCCGGCGCTCGGTGCGCATCGTGCCCTCGCTCATGTCCGCGGCGTGCTCGGCGATGCGGCGGACCACCGAGAAGGCGATCTCGAGGCTGCCGCGCTCGGCGGCGTCGTCCGCGGGTCCGGGACCGGCCGGCCGGGGACCGGGCGGGCGACCGGGACCGGCGTCGTGGCGTCGCTGGCGGGTTCGCTCATCGGTCGCGGCCGCGGCCGGTGAACTGGGTCAGGTCGAGCTCGCCGTCGAGCACGCGCCCGACGACGAGACCGAGGATGCCCAGGACGAGGGCGATGAAGAAGCCGACGAGACCGCCCGCGGCGGCGGCGACGCCGAGGATCAGGCCGACGAACAGACCGACCGTGGTGGCACTCATGGGATGGGACCTCCTGGCGAGGGGCGGGTCGTGCGGGTTCGTGGGACGTGCGCGGGCGGGTCAGACGACCCGGCGGTGGCGGACGGGGCGCAACGGCGCCCGGCCGAGCCACCGCCGCCCCGCGCGCAGCGAGCGGGGCAGCACCTGGCCGGAGACGGCGACGACCGGCGCGTCCAGGCGGGGGTCGTCGTCGGGGATCGACCACGACGGGGCGGGCCGGGGCGGCGCGGCGTGGTCCGGCTCGACGGGGCCGGCGCCGGCGACCGCGAACGGCGAGCGCCCGGCGCGGAAGGCCTCCACCCCGCGGCGGAAGACCTCCGGGTCACCGCCCACGTCGGGGTGGTGACGGCGCGCGAACGCCCGGAAGACCGCCGTCGCGGTGTTCTCGTCGAGGGTGGTCACGGCAGGCCCTCGGGCTCGACGTCGGCCACGACCACGTCCACCCGCCGCGCGCCGGTCTCGACGGCGACGAGCGCGCGCAGCGCGTCCGCCGTGGCGTGGACCCGGGCGCCGAGGCGAAGGACGACGCCGATCCGGGTGGGCTCGCCACCCTCACCGAGCGAGACCCCGACCACGCGGCGGCCGGGCAGGTACGTCGCGATCGACCCGAAGGTGCCGCCCGAGAGCCGCACCACGTCGGGGTGGGCGAGCAGCGCGTCCGCGACCCGCTCGGAGAGCGGGCCCCGGCCGGGCGCCGACGGGTCCTGCGGGCTGGTGGCGCGGACCCCCGGCGCCCCGGGCGGGATCGCCCCGGATGCCGTGCTCACTCGACCCGCGAGGTCGTCG
Organism: uncultured Actinomycetota bacterium; assembly: GCA_963716955.1. Classification (GTDB taxonomy): domain Bacteria; phylum Actinomycetota; class Actinomycetes; order Mycobacteriales; family Pseudonocardiaceae; genus Actinomycetospora. Next base: position 156,004 of record CAVQUY010000018.1, on the reverse strand, counting down.
CCGGGGCGGGCTCCGGGTCGTTGTCGTCGCCGGGCATGTGGATGTCGTTGACCGCGATGTTGACCTCGATGACCTCGAGGCCGGTCATCTGCTCGACGGCGCCGATCACGTTGCGGCGCACGGCCCGGGCCAGCTCGACGATCCCGGCGCCGTACTCGACGATGATGTCGAGGTCGATGGCGGCCTGCTTCTCGCCGACCTCGACCTGCACGCCCGCGGCCTGCGAGGTGCCGGTGCCGCCGGGGATGCGCTCGCGGATCGCCCCGAAGGCGCGGGAGACGCCGCCGCCCATCGAGTACACGCCGGAGACCTCGCGGGCGGCGATGCCCGAGATCTTCTGCACCACGCCGGAGGCGATCGTGGTCTTGCCCTGCCCGGAGTCGTCGGCGAGCCGCGACGGGTCGGCGCCGACGCGCGACTTCGCGGGCGTCGGGCTCGACAGCGGCGAACCGGCGGCCGGCGAGCTCGAGATGGGGGAGTCCGAAGCGGACGTCATGGCAGGCGCTCCTCTGCGCTCGGGGTCAGGCTCGTGGCGGTGGTCGCAGTGTCCGTGACCGAGTGTCCGTGTGGTGTCGAGCCTCGGTGCCGCAGTGCGTTCGCCCTCGGGGCGGCCACTGTTCGTCGGACTCCCCGCCCGGCCGGATCGTCACGGAATGTCACCCGATCGGACTAGTGACACTCCCGGTGGGTCGGCGGCGTCCCCCCGGGCCGTCCGGTACCGCAGCACCAGCCCGTCGTCGTGGGCGAGCACGGAGGCCAGCCGCATCGGGGCCGCCGCGCCGTGGCCTCCGGGCCCGTCGAGGATGCGGCCCGGCCCGGCGCCGGCGAGCTGCGGCGCGACGCTGAGGCACAGCTCGTCGACGAGGTCCGCCGCCGCCAGCGAGCCGAAGAGCGTCGGCCCGCCCTCGCACAGCACGCGCAGCAGGCCCCGGTCGGCGAGCGCCGCCAGCACCGCCGCCGGCGTGACGTCCTCCTCGCCGACGGCGACCACCTCGGCGGCGTCGCCCAGCCGGGTCCGGGCCGGGCCGGCCGCGGCCGTGGTCGTCAGCAGCAGCGGCGGGACCGCGGTGTCGGTGAGCAGCGCGGCGTCCGGCGCCACGGACGCGCTCGTCGTCACCACCGCGACCGGCGGGACCTCGGCCTGCCCGCGGGCCCGGCGCCGGGCCCGCAGCTCCGGCGAGGTCCGCGCCCCCCGGTAGCCCTCGGCGCGCACCGTGCCCGCCCCGACGAGGACGACGTCGGCCAGCTCCCGCAGCACCCCGAAGACCGGCCGGTCCCCGGGCGCCGAGAGTCCGCCGGACACCCCGCTCGCGGCGTCGGCCACCGCACCGTCGGCGCTGGCGACGAAGTTGACCCGCACGAACGGGCGCCGCAGCGCGTGGGGGAGGGCGTACACCTCGGCGAGCGCCGCCCGGTCGAGCTCGCCGGGCGGCCCGCCGGGGGGCCAGACGTGCCTCACCGGACGTCGTCCGACCCGCCGGACCTCCCCGCCTTCTGCTGCAGCTCCTGGATCGCCCGGGAGGCCTCCGACTTGTTCAGCCCGGTCGGCACCTCGGTGCCCGCCTGCTGGGCCAGCGTCTCCAGGTAGCTCGCCTGCGGCCCCGTCATCGGCTCGTCGCCGGTGACCCACTGGTCGGTGGGCCGCTCCTGGCGGGTCGGGCTGCCCGCCGGGTCGGACCCGGAGGACTGGAGGCGCTCGATCTCGTCCGACGCCTGCGCCTTCGTGAGCCCCTGGGGCGCCTCCTCGCCCGCCTGGTGCGCGAGGGTCTCCAGGTAGCTCGCCTGCGGCCCCGTCATCGGCTCGTCGCCCGTGACCCAGTGCGCCGGGTCCTTCTCGGCGGCCGAGCCACTGCCTTGGGTCTTCACCTCGTGGGGGTCCGGCGTCGACGACCCGGACGCCGTCGCCGGGGGTGTGTCGTCCGTGTGACCACGGGGGTCTTGGCCCGACGGCGTGTCGGACGGCAGACTGTTCCGCGTGTCGGTCTCACTCATGATGGCTCCCGAGGTCGTGGCCGTCGTGGGTCGTCCTGCTGCTCGCCCGGGCGATCCGGTCGCCACGGGGCGCCACAGACGCGCCCCACGCCACGAACACCGTGGCAGGCGGCCCGGAGGACCCGTGCGATCGAACACCCGTTCGAGACCCTAGGGGCATACCCCGACACCACGGCCCCGATACCCGTCGGTCCCCGCAGATCGGGCTGCGGTGCGGACCGGCGGTGTCCGGGCCCCGGGCGCGGGTGACCGGCGGGTTGCCGCGACGTGGCGATCAGCACGTCGTCGATCTCGTCCGGGGTCGTGCAACCGGCCCTCCGCACCGTTAACGTCAGGTTGCTTCGGACCACACCACGGAGCCGTCCGCCCTCGGGCCGGCGGTGCAGGCTCCGGCCCGACCCCCGGGACGCCGTCCCCCGACTCCCGCTCCGGCCCACCCCCTCCTCCCGCCCCGGGCGCGGCTGCCGCCGCCGCCCGCCGACCCCCGGACGTCCACCGGGAGCACGCAGATCCACCGCGTTCCGCACCGGTGCCCGGCCGAGGAGGCCGCACGCCGCCGCGGAACGGCTCACCACCACCTTCGTCGACGACGGGAGGGGCACGTGGCCACCACCGCCACCGGCACCAGCACCACCGGCCCGCGCGCGGGCTCCGTCCACGGGTCCCGGCCGCAGGCCCAGGGCCTCTACGACCCCGCGCACGAGCACGACGCGTGCGGCGTCGCGTTCGTCGCCGACATCGCGGGCCGCCGCGGGCACGACATCGTCGCCAAGGGCCTCACCGCCCTGATCAACCTCGAGCACCGCGGCGCACGCGGCGCGGAGCCCGAGACGGGCGACGGCGCCGGCATCCTCATCCAGCTCCCGGACGACCTGTTCCGCCCGCTGCTCGCCGAGCAGGGCATCACGCTGCCCCCGGTGGGCCGCTACGCCGCGGGCGTCGCGTTCCTGCCCACCGACGACGCGGGGGCCGACGAGGCCCGCGCGATCGTCGCGCGCCTCGCGGACGAGGAGGGCCTGGAGCTCCTGACCTGGCGCGACCTGCCGACCGACCCCGACGGGGCGGGCATCGGCCCGACGGCGCGCGAGGTCATGCCGCGCTTCGCCCAGCTCTTCGTCGGCCTGCCCGAGCACGTCACCTCGGTCGTCGACACCCCGAACAGCGGCGACGACGACGCGGGCATCGTCCTCACCCTCGAGCGGCGCGCCTTCGTGCTGCGCAAGCGCGTGGAGCACGAGACCGGCGCGGCCGGGTGCCGGACCTACTTCCCGTCGCTGTCCGGCCGGACCATCGTCTACAAGGGCATGCTCGCCGAGGGCCAGCTCGCGCCCTTCTACGCCGACCTGTGCGACGAGCGGACCACGAGCTCGCTCGCCCTGGTCCACAGCCGGTTCTCGACGAACACGTTCCCGGCCTGGGACCTCGCGCACCCGTACCGCTACCTCGCCCACAACGGCGAGATCAACACGCTGCGCGGCAACCGCAACTGGATGCGGGCCCGCGAGTCGATGCTCTCGACCGGCGCGTTCGCCGAGCGGGACCTCGACCGCATCTTCCCGATCGTCACGCCCGACGCCAGCGACTCGGCGAGCTTCGACGAGGTCCTCGAGCTGCTGCACCTCGCCGGCCGGTCGCTGCCCCACGCCGTGCTGATGATGATCCCGGAGGCGTGGGAGAACCACACCGAGATGGACCCGGCCCGGCGCGCCTTCTACCGGTACCACTCGACGATCATGGAGGCGTGGGACGGGCCGGCGCTGGCCGCCTTCACCGACGGCTCGGTGATCGGCGCGGTGCTCGACCGCAACGGCCTGCGCCCCGCCCGGTACTGGGTCACCGAGGACGGCCTGGTCGTCCTGGGCAGCGAGGTGGGTGTCCTCGAGGTCGACCCGGCCGCGGTCGTGCGCAAGGGCAGGCTCGAGCCGGGCCGCATGTTCCTCGTCGACACCGTCGGGCGCCGTATCGTCGACGACGACGAGATCAAGGGCGCGCTCGCCGCCGAGCACCCCTACGACGAGTGGCTGCACGCCGGGATGATCGACCTGCCCGACCTGCCGTCGCGGGACCGCGTGCCGTTCGACCGCGAGGTCCTCGTCCGCCGCCAGCAGACGTTCGGCTACACCGGCGAGGAGCTGACGCTGCTGCTGCGCCCGATGGCCACCGGGGCCGGCGAGGCCACCGGGTCGATGGGCAACGACGCGCCGCTGGCCGCGTTCTCGGCGCGCAGCCGGTCGCTCTTCGACTACTTCATCCAGCTCTTCGCGCAGGTCACGAACCCGCCGCTGGACGCCTACCGCGAGGAGCTCGTCACCTCGCTGCAGGTCTCGCTGGGCTCGGAGACCAACCTGCTCGAGGTCTCGCCGGCCTCGTGCCGCCGGGTGGTGCTCCCGCTGCCGGTCATCGACGACGACGAGCTCGCGCAGATCGTGGGCATCAACGACGACGGCGACCTGCCCGGCTTCGCCCCGCACGTCGTGTCCGGGCTCTACCCCGTGGCCGGCGGCGGCGAGGCGCTCGAGGGCCGCCTGGCCGAGATCCGCGAGGAGGTCTCGGCGGCGGTCGCCGACGGCGCCCGCATCATCGTGCTCTCCGACCGCCACTCCGACGCCGACTACGCGCCGATCCCGACGCTGCTGCTCACCGGAGCGGTGCACCAGCACCTGGTGCGGGAGAAGACGCGGACCCGGACGGACATCGTGGTCGAGGCCGGCGACGTCCGGGAGACCCACCACGTGTCGCTGCTCCTGGGCTACGGCGCGTCCGCGGTGAACCCGTACCTCGCGCTGGACTCCGTCGCCGACCTCATCGACCGCGGCGTCATCACCGGCGTGGGCGTGCCCACCGCCACCCGCAACGTCGTCGAGGCGATGGCCAAGGGCGTGCGCAAGGTGATGAGCAAGATGGGGGTCTCGACGGTCGCGTCGTACATCGGCGCGCAGATCTTCGAGGCCATCGGGCTGGGCGAGGGGGTCGTCGCCGACTGCTTCGCCGGCACCACCTCGCGCCTGGGCGGCATCGGCTACGACGTCCTCGCCGAGGAGGTCGCGATCCGGCACCGGCTCGCGTGGCCGGCGGACGGGGTGCGGGCCAACCACCGCGAGCTCGCCGTGGGCGGGGAGTACCAGTGGCGCCGCGAGGGCGAGCTCCACGTGTTCAACCCGCACACCGTGTTCAAGCTCCAGCACTCCACGCGGACGCAGAACTACGACACGTTCAAGGAGTACACCCGCGCCGTCGACGAGCAGAGCTCGGCGCTGCTGACGCTGCGCGGGCTGTTCGACTTCGACCACGACCGCGAACCGGTGCCGATCGAGGAGGTCGAGCCGGTCTCCGAGATCGTCAAGCGGTTCAACACCGGCGCGATCTCCTACGGCTCGATCTCGCAGGAGATGCACGAGGTCCTCGCGATCGCGATGAACCGCCTCGGCGGGCGCTCCAACACCGGCGAGGGCGGCGAGGACCCGGACCGCTTCACCCGCGACGCCAACGGCGACTCCCGCCGCTCGGCGGTCAAGCAGGTCGCGTCCGGGCGCTTCGGCGTCACGAGCGAGTACCTGGTCAACGCCGACGACATCCAGATCAAGATCGCGCAGGGCGCCAAGCCCGGCGAGGGCGGGCAGCTGCCCGGCCACAAGGTCTACCCCTGGATCGCGAAGACCCGGTTCTCGACGCCGGGCGTGGGCCTGATCAGCCCGCCGCCGCACCACGACATCTACTCGATCGAGGACATCGCCCAGCTCATCCACGACCTCAAGAACGCGAACCCGGCGGCGCGGATCCACGTCAAGCTGGTGTCGCAGGTCGGGGTCGGGACGGTGGCCGCGGGCGTGTCGAAGGCCAAGGCCGACGTCGTGCTCATCTCCGGGCACGACGGCGGGACGGGCGCCTCGCCGCTGTCCTCGATCAAGCACGCGGGCGGCCCGTGGGAGCTCGGCCTCGCCGAGACCCAGCAGACGCTGCTGCTCAACGGGCTGCGCGACCGCATCGTCGTGCAGACCGACGGCCAGCTGAAGACCGGGCGCGACGTCATGATCGCCGCGCTGCTGGGCGCCGAGGAGTACGGGTTCGCGACCGCCCCGCTGGTGGTCTCGGGCTGCATCATGATGCGGGTCTGCCACCTCGACACCTGTCCGGTCGGCGTCGCGACGCAGAGCCCCGCGCTGCGGGCGAAGTTCAACGGCAAGGCCGAGTACGTCGTGGCGTTCATGGAGTTCATCGCCCAGGAGGTGCGCGAGCACCTCGCGGCGCTGGGCTTCCGCTCGCTCGCCGAGGCCATCGGGCACACCGAGGTCCTCGACACCCGGGCCGCCGAGTCGCACTGGAAGGCCGAGGGGCTCGACCTGTCCGCGATCCTGCACCGCCCGGAGCTCTCCGGGGCTTCGCCGAGCAGACGCTGCACCGGTCGAAGCCGCAGGACCACGGGCTCGAGAAGGCCCTGGACCACACGCTGATCCAGCTCGCCGAGGGCGCGATCGCCGACGGCTCGCCGGTGCGCCTGGAGCTGCCGGTGCGCAACGTCAACCGCACCGTCGGGACCATGCTCGGCTCCGAGGTGACCAAGCGCTGGGGCGGGAAGGGCCTGCCCGACGACACCATCGACGTCACCTTCACCGGCTCCGGCGGCCAGTCGTTCGGCGCGTTCCTGCCCCGCGGCGTGACCCTGCGCCTGATCGGCGACACGAACGACTACTGCGGCAAGGGCCTGTCCGGCGGGCGGATCACGGTGCGCCCGCACCCGGAGGCGCCGCTGACCGCGGAGGAGAACATCGTCGCGGGCAACGTCATCGCCTACGGCGCCACCGCGGGCGAGCTCTACCTGCGCGGCAAGGTCGGCGAGCGGTTCTGCGTGCGCAACTCCGGGGCGCACGCGGTCGTCGAGGGCGTCGGCGACCACGGCTGCGAGTACATGACCGGCGGCCGCGCGGTGATCCTCGGCGGGATCGGCCGGAACTTCGCGGCCGGCATGTCCGGCGGCGTCGCCTACGTGCTCGACCTCGCCGAGAACCGCGTGAACCACCAGATGGTCGAGCTCGAGGTGCCCAGCGTCTCCGACCTGGACGAGCTGCGCGGCCTCGTCGAGAAGCACTACGCCGCCACCGACTCCGCCGTGGCCCACCGGCTGCTCACCGACTGGGACGCCGCCTCGCTGCGGTTCACCAAGGTGATGCCGGTGGACTTCAAGCGGGTCCTGGAAGCCACCGCCGACGCCGAGCGCGACGGGCGGGACGTGAACGACGCGATCATGGAGGCCGCTCGTGGCTGACCCCCGGGGATTCCTCTCCACCGGCCGTGAGCTGCCCCGCCGGCGGCCCGTGGACCTGCGCCTGCGCGACTGGCACGAGGTCTACGAGGAGCTCAACGAGACCACGCTGCGCAAGCAGGCCGGGCGCTGCATGGACTGCGGCATCCCGTTCTGCCACCAGGGCTGTCCGCTCGGGAACATGATCCCCGAGTGGAACGACCTGGTGTGGCGCGACGACTGGTCGGAGGCCATCGAGCGCCTGCACGCCACCAACAACTTCCCGGAGTTCACCGGGACGCTGTGCCCCGCCCCGTGCGAGTCGGCGTGCGTGCTGAGCATCAACAACGACCCGGTGACCATCAAGCAGGTCGAGATCGAGATCATCGACCGCGCCTGGGAGGAGGGCTGGGTCCGCCCGCAGCCCGCCGAGACGCGGACCGGGCACCGCGTCGCCGTCGTCGGGTCCGGGCCCTCGGGTCTCGCGGCGGCCCAGCAGCTGACCCGCGCCGGGCACGACGTCACGGTCTACGAGCGCGCCGACCGCATCGGCGGCCTGCTGCGCTACGGCATCCCCGAGTTCAAGATGGAGAAGCGCCGGCTCGACCGCCGCCTCGAGCAGATGGCGGCCGAGGGCACCCACTTCGTCGCCGGGGTCGAGGTCGGCGGGACGGGCCCGCACGACGTGTCCGTCGAGGCGCTGCGGTCGGGCTTCGACGCCGTCGTCCTCGCCGTCGGGGCCACCGCCTGGCGCGACCTGCCCATCCCGGGCCGCGAGCTCGCGGGCGTCCACCAGGCCATGGAGTACCTGCCGCCGTCGAACCGCGTGCAGCAGGGCGACTACTCCCGCTCGGACATCGACGCCGAGGGCAAGCACGTCGTGGTCATCGGCGGCGGCGACACCGGCGCGGACTGCGTCGGGACCGCCCACCGCCAGGGCGCCGCGTCGGTGACCCAGCTCGAGATCATGCCGATCCCGCCCTCGGAGCGGCCCGCGACCAACCCGTGGCCGACCTACCCGGCGATCTACCGCGTCTCCTCGGCCCACGAGGAGGGCGGCGAGCGGCTGTTCTCGGTGAACACCGAGGAGTTCCTCGACGACGGGCACGGCACCCTGCGCGCGCTGAAGCTCGTCGACGTGCAGCGCGTCGGCGGGCGCTTCGAGCCGGTGGAGGACTCGGCGCGGGAGCTCGAGGCCGACCTCGTCTTCCTCGCGATGGGCTTCCTCGGCCCGCAGCGCGACGGCCTGCTCGACGCGCTGGGCGTGGAGTACGACGAGCGCGGCAACGTGCGCCGCGACGCGTCCTACGAGACGACGGTGCCGGGCGTGTTCGTCGCCGGCGACGCGGGCCGGGGGCAGTCGCTCATCGTGTGGGCGATCGCCGAGGGCCGGTCCGCCGCGGCGGGGGTCGACGAGAAGCTGACCGGCCGGGACGTCCTCCCGCGCCCGATCAACCCGGGGGACCGCGCGTTCGCCTGACGGCTCGCGTGTGCCCTATCGGCGTGCTGTGTTGACTGCCGTGCTCCTGGCACGGAAACGCACGCACACCTGCGGGTGCTCCGTGGTGTGTCCGCTGGGACGGGCGGCCGACACGGCCGCGCATCCGCCGACGAGCCGGCCGCGTGTGCTTCCGGCGTCCGGCCGATGCCGCCCGCGGAGGAAACCGGGCGCCCTCGTGGCCCTCGTCATCGAAGGATCCCGGGTCCCGGACCGAGGGGTGGCGGGCATCCGTCCGGCACGGCGCCGCTCGAACACCGGGGCAGCCCGTCGACCGGCGGGACGGTCCCTGCGCGACCGACCGCACCACCACCCCAGCCGGGCACGCCGCCGTCCCCTCGTGACGGTCGATCGCGGGCCGGCACGAGGAGCTCTCGTGACATCCAACGAACCCCCGACCACCGCTGCCCGCCGTTCCGCGGGCAGCGACGAGGCGACCACCAGCAGGCCCGCGCGGACGCGGCGACACGCTCCGGTGAGGAGCAGACACCGGCCCGCGCACCGCGCCGCGGGATAGCGCCGGCGAGGCGACGGCCGCAGGCCCGCACCCGCCAGGACGAGACGCGAGACCGAGGACACCCTCCCGCGGGGCCGTCCGGGTCCGCAGGGTCCGGCGGGCGACAAGGGACCCGCGGGGGACAAGGGACCGGCGGGGGACAAGGGGCCCTCGGGCGACCAGGGCCCCGCCGGCGACCAGGGCGCGCCGGGGGCCGTCGGCTCCCCGGGCGAGAAGGGCTCCACCGGCGACACCGGCGCGCCCGGTCCGCGCGGCGAGCAGGGCTCGACTGGCGAGCAGGGTCTCACCGGCGAGCAGGGCCCGACCGGCGAGCAGGGTCTCACCGGCGAGCAGGGTCCGATCGGTGAGCAGGGCCTGACCGGTGAGCAGGGTCCGACCGGCGAGGAGGGTCCGCAGGGCCAGGAGGGGTTCCGCGGCGAGCAGGGGCCGCAGGGGCCGCAGGGCCAGCAGGGCTTCCGTGGTGAGCAGGGCGAGCGGGGCGAGCAGGGCCTCCACGGTGAACAGGGCCTGCCGGGCGAGCAGGGCGAGCAGGGCGTGCACGGCTACCCGGGGCCGCAGGGCGCGCGCGGCGAACGGGGCGAGCAGGGCCTCCGCGGCGAGCAGGGCCCCGCGGGCGAGCGCGGTGCCCCCGGACCGCAGGGCCTGCCCGGCCCGCGCGGCGAGCAGGGCCCGCAGGGCGAGCCCGGTCCCGCCGGTCCGCAGGGCCCGGCCGGTCCGCAGGGCGAGGCCGGTCCCCCCGGGACCGCCCGGACCGCAGGGCGCCCCGGGGCCGCAGGGTGCCCCCGGGCCGGAGGGTCGGCAGGGCTGGGCCCCGGAGCCCGAGGGTCAGCAGGCGCGCGACGGTGAGTCGGCCCGAGGCGGGCAGCAGGAGAGCCACGGCGAGCCCGACGGTCAGGACGGGGACGGCGCCGGACGCTCGACGTCCTCGTCCGTCACGCACCTGGTCGGGTCGACGCTGCTCTTCCCGGTGACCGTCGTGAGCTCGGTGTCACGGTTCGCCGGTGCCACGATCGGCGCCGTCCTGCGGGGCGGCCGCTCCTCCTGATCGACTGCCAGGTACCCACGACGAGGGCCCGGCCGCCACGGCGGTCGGGCCCTCGTTCCTGCGCTCGGCTCCCGCCGCGGCCGCTCCTCGACGACGGGCACACGGCGCAGGGCGGAGACCCCACGGACCTGCGTGCTGTGCCCGCTCGAGTCGGCGCGCAGGTCGTCCGCCCGCCCGCTAGCCCACCTCGTTGATCATCAGCACGTCAGGCAGCTCAGGACCCATGATCGGTCCTGCCCGCAGTGTTGATGCTCATCGGGACGGGTCGGCGCGGCCGGGTCGAGTCGGGTCGGGACGTTCCCCGGACGTCAGGCCGAGCGGCTCACGACCGGGCCGGTGTTGATCGCGGGCACCGTCACCTGCAGGCGGTGCGCCGTGACCTGCCAGAAGCGCCGGTCGGGGTCGACCTGCCGCCACGACTCGGCGGCCTCGTGCACCTCGTCCTGCGACAGCCCCTCCCGCGGCACGACGGCGACGGGGGTGCTCGGCCGCACGCGGGCAGCCAGCGGCGACGCGGGGCGGACCCGGCGGACCGGTCGCGCCCACCGGCGGCGTGCCCAGGGCGGACCCGAGCGCGGCCCAGGCGTCCACGGCGCTGCCGTGCACGCTGACCGTCGTCGGGCCGACACCGTCCCCGAGCAGCACGGTGTAGGCGCTGACCGCGTCGTAGGTCACGGATTCTCCTCACGCCCCGGCGACCGGGGCTCGACTGCCTGCTGGACCCAGCCAACGGAACCCGGCGCGGACCGGCCAGCGGGCACGCGGGGTGTCGCGCTGAACTGAACCGATTCCGCGCCGGGTGGTGCCGCCGATCGAGGCCTCACTCGACAGGACGTACCGCCCGCCGTCCGGTGCCGAGAGCCCGGTCACCCCCGTCCCGGCGGCAGCGCGAAGAGGACCCGTTCCCAGCGCAGCCGACGGCTCCACCAGCGGGTCCGGACCGCCACCCAGCGCGTCCCGCACGGGCAGGAGAACTCCTCCCCGGCGACGGCGGGCGGTCCCGGCGCGCACCGGTGCGCAGCCACCACGACACCTCCCGAATCGGCGCAGCGGGGGACAACCCCACCGGGACCGGAGGGTCCCGCCCCGGCGGGACGGGGGCCCGCTCCATCGTCGCGCACGCCGCTGACCAGCAGTCTTCCTGGTGTCACCACGAGCACGACGACACCGGGGAGGTCCGCCGACCATGCTCACGCTCACCGCCACCACGCCACGGACGGCCACCCCCACGGTGTCCGTCGTCATCCCGACCTTCGACGAGGCGGGCAACGTCGACGAGCTGCTGCGCCGGCTCGCGGAGGCGCTGCCGGCCGGGGCCGAGGTCGTCGTCGTGGACGACTCGACCGACGACACCGCCGACCGCGCCCGCGCCGCCGCCCCCGCCGTCCCCTTCACGCTCACGGTGATCCACCGCGACGAGCCGACGGGCGGGCTCGGCGGGGCGGTCGTCGCGGGGCTGCGCGTCGCCCGGGCCGACTGGGCCGTCGTCATGGACGGCGACCTGCAGCACCCGCCGGCCGTCGTCGCCGAGCTGCTCGCCGCGGCGCCGGGCCACGACGTCGTCGTCGCCACCCGCTACGCCGCCGGCGGCGACGGGTCGGGCCTCGGCTCGCCGTACCGCCACGTCGTCTCCCGCGCCTCGAAGGCCCTCGCCGCGCGTCTGCTCGGCGGCGCGGTCGCGCGCTGCAGCGACCCGCTCTCGGGCTTCTTCGCGGTGCGCCGCGCCGCGCTCGACCTCGACGCCGTCGACCCCATCGGCTACAAGATCCTCCTGGAGCTCGTGGTCCGCTCGGGCCTCGAGCGCATCGCCGAGGTGCCCTTCACCTTCGGGGTGCGCCACGCGGAGGAGTCGAAGTCGACCGCCCGCGAGGGGATGCGCTTCCTGCGCCACCTCCGGGCGCTGCGACGGGCCCGCCGCGTCGTCACCCCGGCCGTCGCGCCGGTCCGCCTGGACGACCACCGCCACCACGCGCCCGGCTCGCCGCGCCTCGCGGTCCTGATCGTCACGAGCGAGGCCCCGCCGATCGTCTCGGGCATCTCGCGCTGCGTCGACCGGCTCACCGTCGGGCTGCGCGAGCGCGGGCACCGCGTCGACGTGCTCTCCTCGGTCCAGATCCCGCGCCTGCGTGCTCGGCGAGTACCGGTTCTCGACGCTGCTCGCCCACTGGCGGCGCGTCGGGGCCCTGCTCGAGGGCTACGACGTCGTCAACCTCCACGGGCCGGTGCCCACGATGAGCGACGTCGTGCTCCTGCTCGCCGGCGCCCGCCGCGGCACCCCGATCCTCTACACCCACCACAGCGCGCTGGCCGTCCGCGGCGCCGAGACGCTCTCGCGGCTCTACAACCGGCTCCACCGCGTCCTGTCCGGGCGCGCCGACCGCATCCTCACCACCTCCGAGCACTACGCCGCCCTGGAGCGGCGCGCCGGCGGCCCGGCGGTCGAGGTCGTGCCGTGGGGGGTCGACGTCCGGCCCCGCCCGCTGCGCCCGCACCGCGCGGACGCCCCGCTGAAGGTCCTGTTCGTCGGCCAGATGCGCCCGTACAAGGGCCTCGAGTGGCTGATCCCGGCGGTCGCCGGCCGTCCCGGGCTGGAGCTCACCCTCATCGGCGACGGAGCGCATCGTGCCGAGTACGAGCTCCTGGCCGGTTCGGCGCCGAACGTCCTGTTCACCGGCCGCGTGACCGACGACGATCTGCACCGTGCGTACGACACGCACGACGTCGTCGTCCTCCCGTCGGTCACCCGGGCGGAGGCCTTCGGTCTCGTCGTGCTCGAGGGGATGGCCGCCGGGTGCGTCCCGGTCGTCTCCGACCTGCCCGGGGTCCGGGACCTGGTCGCCGACACCGGCCCCGTCGTCCCGACCCGCGACGTCGCCGCGCTCGCCGCGGCCCTCGACGCCCTGGCCGCCGACCGCGGCCGGCTCGCCACCCTGGGCCACCGCGCCCGCCGCCGCGCCGAGGGGCTCGGCTGGGACACCTGCGTCGAGCGCTACGAGGCCGCGATGATCGCCACCGTCGAGGGCCGCGGCCGGGTCGTCCCGACCACCCCGGCCGTCGTCCCCGCCGCGACCGTCACCCGGGCGGGCTGACCCGTGGCCACCACCGACCGCCGCACCGCACCCGCCGTCGTGAGCCCCGCACCGCGCGAGGTCTGGCGCGAGGTCCACGCCGCCGACCCGGACGCCGTCGTCACCCAGTCCCCGGAGTGGGCCGACGCGCTGGCCACCCGCGGCTACACCGACGCGAGCCGGCTCTACACGCTCGCCGACGGGCGCCGCCTCGTCCTCCCGCTGGCCGCCCGACGACGGGCCGGGGTGACGCTGAGCGAGGAGTCGTGGCCCTACGGCTGGGGCTACGGCGGGGCGGTCGTCGAGGGCGGGGACCTCACCGCCGCCGACGCCCGCGTCGTCCTCGACGACCTGCGCCGCCGGCCCGCCGTGCTGCGGGCCGCGGTCCCGATGCCGCTGCGCGGCGGGGTGTGGGACGAGGCCGCCGGGCCGGACGTGGCGCGGGTCCCGTACACGTCGCAGGTCGTGGACCTCGACGGCGGGTGGGACCACCTGTGGGAGAAGGGGTTCAAGCGCCAGGCGCGCAACTCGGTCCGCAAGGCCGAGCGCTTCGAGCTCGACGTGCGCCGCGAGGACGGCACCACGGCGCACCGGGACCGGAGGGGCGGGGCCTCGCGGTGTTCCGCGAGCTCTACGCCCAGTCGGTCGACCGGTGGGCCGCGCAGCGCGGGCAGCCGCTCGCCGCTCGCGCGCCGGCTCGCCGCCCGCCGCGACCGGCCCGGGCAGGTCGCGGCCGCGGCCGCCGCGCTGGGCGAGCAGTGCGTGGTGTGGTCGGTGCTGCGCGACGGGGTGCCGGTGGCGTCCAACATCGTGCTGGCCAACGGGCCGACCACGCGATCGGCTGGATGTGCGCGATGGACACCACCGGCATCGCCCGGGAGACCCTCGCGACCTACCTGCTGCACTCGCTGGCCATCCGGGACGCGTGCGAGCACGGCGTGCGGTGGTTCCACATGGGGGAGTCCGACGCCGGGTCGGGGCCGGAGCACTTCAAGCGGTACTTCGGCGCGGTGCCGGTGTCCTACGCGGCGCTGCGCTTCGAGCGGCTCCCGCTCTCCCGCGGCGAGCAGGCCGCCCGTCGCGCGTACGGCGCGGTCGTCGCGGTGGCGGCGGTCGTCGTGAGCCGGGTGGTCCTCTCGATCTACGACGACCTCGGCAACCCCCACTACGGCGGGGGCGGCGCGGCGGTCGTCGCGCGGATCGCGCGGCGCCTCGCCGACGAGCACGAGGTCACCGTCTACTGCGGCTCCTACCGGGGCGCGGTGTCGGGCGACCGCGACGGGGTCCGCTACGTCCACCTGCCCGTCGGGTGGGCCGGCCCGCGGGGCGGGCAGATCGTGTTCTCGCTGCTGGTGCCGCTGCTGGCGCTCGTCGTGCGCCCGGACGTGTGGATCGAGAGCCTCACGCCACCGGTCTCGGCGAGCCTGCTGCCGCTGGTGGCGCGCTGCCCCGTCGTCGGGCTCGTCCAGATGCTCTGCGGCGCCGACATGCAGCGCCGGTACGGGCTGCCGTTCGAGGCGGTCGAACGCCGCGGGCTCGCGCTCTACCGCCACGTCGTCGTCCTCGGCGAGGTCGACGCGCGCCTCGTCGCGGCGGCCGCCCCGCGGGCGCGGGTCACCGTGATCCCGAACGGGATCGAGCTGCCCCCGGCCGGGGACGACGTCGCCGACGGCCCGGTGCTCTTCCTCGGGCGCATCGACGTCCGGCAGAAGGGCCTGGACCTGCTCCTCGACGCCGTCCGCGCGGACCCCGGGCTCCGGCTCGACGTCGCGGGCTCCGGCACCCCGGGCGAACTGGCGCGGCTGCGGGGGCTCGTCGCCGACCTCGGGGACCGGGTGCGGCTGCTCGGGCGCGTGGAGGGCGCGGCGAAGGAGGCGCTGCTGCGCGGCTGCTCGCTGATGGTCGTGCCCTCGCGCTACGAGACGTTCTGCCTGACCGCGCTGGAGGCGATGGCCCACGGCCGGCCGGTGATCACGTTCGACCTCGAGCGGCTCGCGTGGATCGGGCCCGACGCCGGGCTCACCGTCCCCGCGTTCGACGCCCGGGCGCTCGGGGTGGCGATCCGTCGCCTGGTCGACGACGCGGCCCTGCGCGCGGACCTGGGCCGCGGCGCCCGGGCCCGCAGCCTCGCCTTCGACCGCCGGATCGTCGAGGCCCGCTACTCCGCGCTGGTGGCGGAGCTGCTGACCCGGCCGGCACCGCCGGGACGCCAGCGGTTGCGCAGCGCGGACAGCCGCGCGCGGGTGTCGTCGGAGAGCCGCGCGACGGCCTCGGCGCGCAGCCGGGCCGCGCTCGCCAGGGCGGCGCGGTGCGCGGCGCCGGTGAGCCGGTGGCCGAAGACCTGGAGCCGGACCTGCTCGCGGGTGCCGCTGGCGAGGTCGGCCTTGTACGACTCGGCGTCCCCGAGCAGGTCCAGCCGGGCGAGCTCCGGGTCCTCGCAGCACAGGTCGACGAGGTGGTGGGTGAGGACCATCCCGGGCCCGAGCCGCGACATCTCGTCGTCCATGCCGAGCTTGAGGAACCACAGGGTGTCGCCCTGGCGCAGGCAGTAGCCGAACGCCACCGACCGCCCGTCCACCCGCAGGTGCACCAGCCGCAGCAGCCCGGCCCGCGCCGCCCAGCGGGCGCCCTCGGTGTAGAAGCGGACGCTCGCGGGGGAGGAGAGGATCGCCGACCCGGCGGCGAGCTTCCACGGCCGGGCCTCCAGCCGGAACCCCTCGTCGAGCAGCGCGCCGAGGTCACCCGCGGTCGCCGTCCCGGACGTCGAGGACGACCTCCCCGGCGTCGGCCATCCGGTGCCGCAGCCGGCGCAGCCCGTGGCGGCGGTTCTTGGAGAGGCGGCGCAGGAACGACGCCGGGTCGCCGGTGGTGTCGATCCACGGTGACGCGCAGACCGGGCGCTCCAGCGACGGGGCCCCCGCCCGCCGGGCCGCGTCGCGCAGGGCCGTCGTCGCGGGCGCGTCGGCGGGCATCGCGGACAGGTCGACGGTGCTGCCCGCGGCGAGGAGCCGCTCGGCGAGCTCGCCGGCGGCCTCGGCGTCGGCGAGGACGGGGGCGAACAGCGCCGTCTCGTGGTTGGTCGGGGAGCGCAGGCCCAGCGGGCCGGGCAGCAGCGGGAGGACCCCGACGAGCTCCCCGGCGCGCTCCACGGTCAGCAGGCGCAGGTCGTCGGCGCGGCCGAACGCGTCCGCCCAGGCCCCGAGCCAGCCGGGCCGGACGAACGGGGACGCCCCGGAGGCGACGGCGAGGGCGTCCCAGCGGGCGCGCAGGTCGGGGTCGGGGGCGCGCAGCTCGCGCGGGCGCATGGCCGGCGACGGTAGTGGTCCGCCCGGGCCCTGACCAGGGACGTCGCGCTGCGTCGCCAGCCTCACCGCCGGGCGTCCCGGGAGGGCGGGACGGGTCGGGAGCGGAGGGAGAACCCCACCCGGTCCGGGGGTCGACACCATCGGCCGCGGGCCCGCGCGCTGCGACGCTCGTCCGGTCGGTCCACCCGGGGCCGCGCCGAGGAGCAGGAGACGCCATGAGCGCCGAGGCCGCGACGGTCGTGCTGCGTGGCCGGCCCGGGCCCGTGCCCGGCCCGGTCGCCCCGCGGACGCCGGCCCGCCACGTCGCCGGGAGCCCCGGACGGACGGCCGCGACCGGCTTCGGCTACCCGCCGCCGACCGCCTACCCGGCGATCCCGGTCCCGGCGAGCGCCGCCCGGGTCCCGGCCGGCCTGAGCGTGCCGCTGTCGGGGATCTTCCCCGTCGAGGTGCCGGCGTCGTCGGGCTTCCCGCTGCTGGACCGGGCGGTCGCCCGGGGCCGGTGGGCGCTCGCCTGCGAGCCCGAGACCCGCGGCGGCCGCCACGCCGCGCGGGGGCGGTGGTCGTCGTGATCGACCGCACCCAGCGTGTCGCCGCGAGCCCCCGCGGGTGGACGCCGGGTCCCCCGTACCGGCGCCCGGCCGTCCGGCCGGCCCGCCCACGACCCGCATCCCCGTGCGCCGCCCCGTCCCGGGCCCGCCGCGGCGCCCGACCCCGCCGGTGCTCCTCGGCGCCCCCACCGGGCCGACCACGTCGATCATCCGGCCGTCGCAGCGCGGCTGGACGGGCCGGATCACCGTCGGGCGGACCTGGCCGCTGACCGCCGTCATCGGCCTCGTCGCCTTCGCGATCCGGGCGTTCGGGCTGGCCCGGGCGAACGACCTCTACATCGACGAGCTGCTCTACGCCCGCATCGGGAACTCGGTGGCCCAGGGGAACGCCCCGACGTTCGACGGCCTGCACTTCTACCTGCACCCGATCGGCTCGTTCCTCCTCGACGCCGCGTTCATCAAGGTGTTCGGCCTCGGGTCGCTGCCGGTGGTGGACCTCGTCTACGCCCTGCGGTGGCTCACCGCGATCCTCGGCGCCGTCACCGTCGTGCTCGGGTTCCGGCTGCTGCGCAAGGTCGTCCCGCTCCCGATCGCCCTGGGCGGCGCGGCCGTCCTCGCGTTCGACCCGTTCGTCCTGCGCAACGACAGCCGCGTCATGCTCGAGACCCCGGCCACGATGTGGACCCTCGCGGCCTGGCTGCTGCTGCTCGGCGTGCTCACCAACCCGGCGACGCCGAAGGTCCGGCGCTGGCGCGAGGTCGGGGTCGGGGTGGTGTTCGGGCTCGCGCTGACCACCAAGGACATGACCGCCATCCAGATCGTCGTCCCGCTGGTCCTCGCCGTCGTCTGGCGCCGCACCCTCGGGGCCGCCCCGACCGGCCGCGTCCTGCTGGGCTCCCTGCTGCCCTACGCCGTGCTGGTGACCGTCGTCGCCGCCCAGGGCGACCTCGCCGAGTGGGCGTCCCAGAAGACCGGCGGCATCCGCCGCATGATCGGCCTCGACCAGATGACCGGGTTCCACGCGAGCAACGTGAGCCTGGTGGACCGGCTGGTCGCGGAGCTCTCCCGCTTCGGCACCAGCTACGTCCTGCTCGGCGTGTGCCTGTTCGCGGGCCTGGGCACGGTGTTCGCGAAGTCGACCGCGCGGCGCCTCATGGGCCTGATCGGCGTCTCCACCGGCCTGTTCGGGGTGTACGCCGCGACGGCCGGGGCCCTGGAGGAGCAGTTCGGCTACTACACGGTCGTCGTCGCGGTCGTGGTGTCGGCGACGTCCGTCGCCGAGCTGCGCGACCGGCGGCCGACGCTGCGCCGCCCGCTCGCCGTCGTCGCGTCGGTGTTCGTCGTGGCCACCCTCGTCCTGGGGGTCTCCGCCCGCGCCACCGTCGACGACACCGTCCCGCGGGCCCGGGCCTGGATGGACACGCACCTCCCGGCCGGCGCCCGGGTCGGGCTGACCGGGCCGGTCGCCCAGCTCGCGTTCCTGCCGCGGGACGGGCTGGGGCGAGTGGCCCAGCCTGACCCAGCTGCGCGACAACGACGCGCAGTACGTCCTGACCTCCTCCCGCCCGCTGGAGCAGGGGTACGGCGACGCGGCCCCGCAGGTCCTGACCTGGATCACGCAGCACGCCCGGCCGGTGTTCACCGCGCACGGACCCACCAACGGCGACACCACCGTCTGGCAGCTCGACCGTCCCGCGCTCGACGCGGCCGTCGCCGCCGGCCAGGACGTCGCCCCCGTCTCCGAGAGCGGCTGAGCCGTGCGCGGGCGGGGGTGGCCGGCCGGGACCGGTCGTGGTGGCGGCGGTCGTCGTGGTGGTCGTGGTCCTGCTGGCGGGGCTGGGCCTCGCTGGTGCTTCCGGGTCGGCCGCGCCGCCGCGGCCGGCGTTCGGGGTCCTCGGGTCCTCCTGCGCGCCGGACCGGGTCGCCGCGCTGCGCGGCGCCGGGGCGACCACGGCGGTGACCGAGATGCAGTGGGCGGACGCCGAACCGGCGCCGGGCGTCGTCGACGAGGCCTACCTGGACTCCGTCCGGGCCCGGATCGACGCCTGCGCCGCGGGCGGCCTGCGGGTGGTGCTGGGGCTGGGGCTGCACAACCCGCCGTCGTGGGTCCTCCGGCTGCCGGCCGCGGGCTTCCGCGACCAGGAGGGCCGGGCGTCGTCCGACGGCGAGGCGAACCTGGTGTTCAGCGCCGCGGCGCGCGAGGCCGCCGAGGGCTTCCTGCGCGCGGTCGCCGACCGGGTGGGCCTCGAGCGCGTCGCCGCCGTCCGGCTCGCCGGCGAGCTCGGCTATCCCGCGGCGGAGCCGGGGACCACGGGCACGGCGTTCTGGGCGTTCGACCGCGCCGCCCAGGGCGGGCCCGGACGGGCCGTCGGGGTCGACCCGTCGCCGATGCCCGGCTGGACCCCGGGCTCCCCGACGTGGCGGGGCGCGCCCGTCACCGCCGACGCGGTGAGCCGCTGGTACGACTGGTACACCGCCTCGCTGGCCGACTCGGTCCGTCTGGCTGGCCGACGCGCTGCGCGGGGTCGGGTTCACCGGCGACGTCCACGTGCCGCTGGCCGGACGCGGGGTGCTGCCCGCCGACCGCCAGGAGGCCGTCGACGGCCTCCTCGACGGCCGGGCCGACCCGGACGGCGCGCTGGGCAAGGGCACCGACTACCCCGCCCAGTTCACCGTGTTCGCCCGGCTCGACGCGCGCCTGCGGGCGCAGTCGCCGCCGTCGCGGCTGCTGATCGACTTCACGAGCCTCGACGACGACAGCGCCGTGCGGGCGCGCGCCGCGGACCCGCCGCAGGACACGTGCCGGCCCGGCGACACCCCCGCCTCGCTCACCGCGGCCGGGCTGGAGCGGGGCGCGACGCAGCGCTGGACGGTCGCGCTGGCCCGCGCGGCCGGCCTGGGGGTCGTCGCCGAGAACCCGGGGCCGCCCGACCTGGACAACACCGGGGGGACCGCGCAGTCCGACGGCGAGGCGGCGCAGATGGTGCAGGCCGGGCGCTACGCCCGCGACTGCGACGTCGAGGCCTGGTACCTCGCGTTCGAGGACCAGCTCGTCGAGCCGGGCTCGGGGATCGACCTGCCGGGCTACGCCCGCGTCGTCGCGGGGACGGGCTGACCCCGGTGCTCGGGGGAGTAGGGCCCGCCCCCGCGACCGGAGGGTCGTCCCCATCCCGGGTGGACCCCCTCGCGGCGACGCTGGTGCCGCCGACGACCGAGGGAGGGCCACCGTGCGGGACCTGCGAGGACACCAGTCCGCCGCGGCGGGGACCGCGGTCCTGATGGGCGCGATCGCCCTGGCCGCGCCGCTGAACTACGGCTTCGGGCTCGCGCTCGCGTGGCTGCTGCCCGCCGCCGAGTTCGGCCGGGTCAGCGTGCTGCTGACCGTGCTGCTGCTGGCCACCTCGGTCCTCGCCGCCGGCTTCCCGTGGGCGCTGGCCCGCCGGGTCGCCCGCGACGAGTCGGGGGCCGGCCGGGTCGCCGGACGCCGCCGCGACCTTCCGGGCCGCCCTGCTCGGCAACGTCGGGCTCGGCGCGGTGCTCGCGGCCGGGTTCGCCGGCGTGCAGCTCGCGACCGGGGCGATCCTGCCCGGGGGCGGGGCCGGGCTCACCGCGCTCGTCGCGGTCACGATCGTGCTGCTCGCCCTCGGCCAGGTCCTGATCGCCGGGCTGCAGGGCACCCGGCGGTTCACGGCCGTGAGCGCCGCGCGGATCGCCGAGGTCGTCGTGAAGGTCGCGGTCGGCGTCGGCGTCGTCGCGCTGCTCGGCTCCGGCGTCGTCGGGGTCGGGTGGGCGCTGCTGATCGGCGCCGGTGCCGCCGCGGGGATCGCCTGGTGGATGCTGCGCGACCGCCTGCCCCGCCTGCGCGGCCCCGTCGCCGGCTGGCGGTCGTTCGCCGCGGCCGCCCCCATGGCCGCGGCCACCACCGGCTTCGGGCTGATCGGCACCCTCGACGTCCTGCTCCTCGGCGTCCTGGGCGCACGGGCACGGCGTCGGCGTCGCCGCGGTCGGCAGCTACCAGGCGGCGGCGATCCTCGCCAAGGCCCCGTTCCTCGTCGGCAGCACCGTCTCCGACGTCGTGTTCCCCTTCGTGGCGCGGGCCCGCGGGGCGGCGGAGGCGCACGCCTGGTTCGTCACCGGCCTGCGCTGGGTGCCGCTCGCCCTCGTGCCGATGCTGCTCGTGCTGGTCGTCAGCCCGGAGTCGCTGATCGGGCGGCTGTTCCCCGCCGACTACGCCGACGCGTCCGGCCCGGCGCGGCTGATCGCCGTCGGGCACGCTCGGACTGATCGTCGGGGACATGCTGCTCAAGGCGCTCGTGGCCCGGGGCCTGGCCGGTGCGGCCGCGGCCCGGATCCCGGCCGCTGCCGTCGGCGAGGTCGCGACGATGGCCCTGCTGGTGCCCGCGTACGGGGCGCTCGGTGCCGCGGCCGGCTTCGTCGTCGGGGCGTGGGTGGCGGTCGGGGTCCTCGGCCTCGTGTACCTGCGGCACCACCCGGTGGGTCGGGTGTCGGTGCGGCCGGTGCTGGCGTGGGTCGCCGCGGCCCTGGTGCTGGCGGCGTTCCTGGGGTCGGCCGCGGCCGTCGGTCCAGGCCTCGACCTGCGTCCTGATCGCCGGGGGCCTGCTGGGCTACGCGGGCCTCGTCGTGGGCCTCGGGGCGGTCCCGGCGCAGGACGTCGCCCGGGTGCGTGGCGTGCTCGGCCGTGTCGTCGGACGGCGTGGGACGCCGGGGTCGCCACGGCACGACCGTGCGCCGGCCCTCACCGCCAGATCGAGAGCCTGACGGGGCGGAACTGCTCGCTGGACCAGCCGTCGGGCGACGCCTCGGTGAGCAGGGTGCGCAGGGCCGCGTCGAAGGCGTCGAGGTCGGTGCCGAACAGGTGCGGGGCGGCGCCGGAGGTCGAGTAGACCGTGGCGGACCTCGTCGACCGTGCACCGCACCGACCGTCCGGGGAGCTCGAGGTAGTGCGGCCCGCGGAAGCCGGCGGTCCGGTAGACGTCGTCCTCGTCGCCGGGTGTCGTCCCGCCGGGCAGCACCGAGCGGCCGGCCCGGCGGGCCTCGCCGAGGTACTCACGGATCAGGGCGGCGACGGCGGCCCGGGGCGGGGCCGGGTGGGGGTGGAGCTCCTCGCTCCGGACGCCCTCGTGGGTGTCGGCGCTGACGTGCACCAGCGCGCCGTCGTCGGCGAGCATGCTCCGGACGGTCGCGGCCACGCGCGGCCGGTCCATCCAGTGGAACGACTGCGCGAAGGTGACGAGCGTGGGCCGGGCGAGGTCGGCGGGCAGCTGCTCGGCACGCAGGTGGCGCCAGATGACGTTCGTGATGCCCTCGCGGTGGGCCTGGCGGTCGGCCTCGGCGAGCATGTCGGGGTTGGCGTCGACGCCGATGGCTTGAGCGAACCGCGACGCGAGCAGCAGCGTCAGGGACCCCGGGCCGCACCCGACGTCGAGCAGGCGCCCGGAGCGTCGAGGTCGAGGGCGTCGGCCAGCCGTTCGCGAGCGCGGCCGGGCAGGGCACGCGGCCCAGGGGTAGTAGGGGGCGCTGCCGGCGAAGAGGGTCGGGTCCCAGGACCAGCCTTCTCGGTCACCAGGTCATCTGTCATGACACCTCACGTGCGGCCCGGCCCGCTGGCCCGCCTCGGTGCCCGTGATCGAGGATGGCCAGTGTTCTCACTGCTCAGGCATCTTGGCGGGCGAGGCGTCGACAGTTCACCCGCCGCGCTGGATCACCCGCAGCAACGACCCCGCCCTGGCGGACCCGTCCTGCCTGATTCGCCGGAATCGTCCGCCTCGGCTCGTCCCCGTCGACTGTTCCTGCAGCGCCCTGGATCCCGTGCCCGGGAGCGCTCGCGACCACCGACAGCGCGCGGCTCAGCGCGCCCAGTACGTCTCGGGCCGGCGGGGGACGACGCCCGAGGGGAACAGGGCGTCGACCTGGGTGGCGTAGCCGCGGACGAGCGACTCCTTGGCCTCGAGGCCCCCGTCGAACGACCACGGGCGCAGGCCGGCGCGGCGCACGAAGGCCGGGTCGGGGGCGTGCTCGAGCGCGTAGGGGAAGTCGGAGAACCACACGACGCGGCCGGGCCAGACGAGGCCGAGGTCGCGGGTCACCAGGTGGTCGACGTGGCGGCCGACGCCGAGCGGGCACAGCAGGAGGTCGGCCTCGCCGGCGCGGGCCGCGATCCGCATCGCCAGGTCCGCGCGCAGGCGCCGGTCACCCCGGGAGATGCGGCCGCGCGCGATGTCGAACCGGAAGGTCGGGTAGCGGTGGCCGAGCTCGGGGACGAGCCGGGCGGCCGGGGCGAGCGCGGCGGGCAGCTCGCGGCGCCGGAACAGCGCGTCGGTGAGCCCGAGGTGCTCGGGCCGGGCGCCGAGGGACCCGACGACGGCGCGGTCCTCGTCGCGGCGGGCGCGGAAGAGGGTGGCGGCGTCCGGGTGGGCGCACTGGCGCAGGAACGAGCGGGCGGCGCGGCCGTGCGGGCCGTCGGTCGCCTCGGTGAAGAGCGTGAGGACGGTGATCTCGCAGCGGGGCGCGAGCTCACGGAGCAGGGCGCCGCAGGAGAGGACGGCGTCGTCGAGGTGGGGGGAGAGGACGAGGCAGCGCGCCCCCGCGGCCAGCGCGGACCGCAGGGGCGCGGGCACCGGCTCGGTCACGGCGACTCCTCGCGTCCGTCTCGGCGGCGTCAGGCGGCCAGGGCGGCGGTGCCGGTGCCGGTCAGGCGCGCGGGACCGGCGACCTCGGCCGCGAGCAGGTCCGCGGCGCGCAGGCGGGCCGCGACGAACTGGTCCGCGCAGGGCAGGCCGTCGATGAGCAGGCGGCCGGCGACGACGGTGCCGCGCCCGGCGGCGACGGCGGCGAGGACGGCACGGTCACGGCGGCTGAGCTGGTCGAGGGTGGTGTTCACGGTGTGCTCCCGGAGGCTGGTGAGGGCGTCTCGTTGACGGCTCTCAGCCTGTCCGTCGCCCCCGCCCCGGCGCGGTGGAGACGTCCCCACGACGACGGGTGCGCTCCCGACGATCGCGGGTGGGTCACCCCTACCGCCGGATGCCCGCCGGGGTCAGAGCACGCCGGTGAGCACCAGCGCCGCCACGAGCACGATCAGCACGAGGACGCCCGCGACGACGAGCACCACGGTCCGCGACCGGCCGCCCGACGGCGTTCGGCTGACCCGCGGGCGGGGGCGACGAGGGGGCCGGGCCGCCGGGACCCGGGAAGGGACCGGTCATCGGCCGGCCCGGCGGCGGGCCCCCGGGCGGTCCTCCGGGACGGCCTCCCGGCGGGCCGGCGGGCCACCCCGGCCGCGGACCGCCCGGGCCCGGGCCACCCGGGTGCTGACCACCGGGGCCCGGACCACCCGGGGGCGGGGCACCCGGCCCCGGCCCGCCCGGTCGACCCTGGGCGGGGAAGCCCCCGCTCGGGGGCGCGGGACGGCCCGGCTGACGCGGCGGCGGGGGAGCTGCCCCGGCGGGCCGGCGGGGCGGCTGCCCGGCCGGCGGACGGCCGGTCGGGGGCGTGGGCCGGACGACGGTGGTCTTGGCCGGGTCGGCGGGCGTCGTCCGCGTGACCGTGGTCCGGCCGTCGTCGGCGGGGGTGGTGCGGGTGACGGTGGTCCGGCCCTCGTCCGAGCCCGCCGGCGACCCGGCCGTCCACGATCGGCGACGGCACCAGCGTCGTCGAGGCGGGGTCCGGGTCCGGTCCGCGCTCGGGGACCTCCGTCGACGCGGGGCCCGACGACGACGCGGGGACCTCCGACGACGAGGCGGCGTCCCGACGACGAGGCGGCGGCGCCGGCGACGAGGCCGCGCCCGCCGACGAGCCGCGGGCGCCGGCGCCCACCCGACGCGGCCGACCCCGACGGTGCCGGGTCCGCCGGCGCCGGGCTCGGCGGCCGCGCCGGCGCCGCCGGCGACGCGGCCTTTCCGCCGCGGGCCCCGTGCTCCCCGACCGCTCGGCCCCGGCCCGGGCCGACAGCTCCGTCCCCACCATGCTCGTCACCCGCGTGACCGACGGCGCCGCCGCCTGGGCCGCCCGCGCCGCGCCGAGGGCGACGATCTCCTCGGGGCGGGCGTCGACGATCACCCGCAGCCCCAGCCGCTCGGCCACCGTGCGCTCCACCAGCGGCACCCGCGAGGAGCCGCCCACGAGCAGCACCGCCGACGGCCGCACCGGCGCCGCCTCGACCGCCCGTTCCAGCGCGTCCACGCTGCGCGCCACCGTCGACCGGATGCGCTCCTCGAACGCGCCGCGCGCGACGGGGACGTCCGCGTGCCGACCGGGCAGCAGGACGGGCACGATCGCCTCGTCGTCGGTGGAGAGCGCCTCCTTCGCCGCGATGCAGTCCTGCCGCAGGCGGGCCAGGGCGGCGGCGCTCGTGTCGTCGTCGGGATCGAGGTCGGCGAGCAGCCCGCCGGTGGCCTCGTCCACGAGCGCGATCACGGCCTCGTCGAGGTCGACCCCGCCGAGCCGCTCGATGCCCACCGGGGTGCCGACGAGCTCCACGGCCCGGCCGCGCCGCGCGAGCACGGTGGCCTCGAAGGAGCTGCCGCCGAGGTCGTAGATCGCGAGCGCCGACCCGTCGTCGAGCCCGTGGACGGCGCGGTGCTGGTGCCCCGCGGCCTCCGGGTCCGCCATCGTGACGGCGTCCTCGAGCCCGGCGGCCGCGACGACGTCCTCGAAGAGCCCGCGGCGGTAGGGCCCCCACGACGCGGGGTGCGTCAGCACGACGCGGTCCGGCTCCAGCCCGCGGACCGCCGAGACGCGGGCGAGCACGTCGCGCAGGATCGCGGCGACCAGGTCGCCCGCGGGCACGGCGTCGTCGCCGAGCAGCACGGGAGCCGGGTCCCCGAGCCGGCGGCGGACGCCCCACGCCGCGTGGGCCGGGTCGCCCGACGCCCGCCGCGCGGCGAGCTCCCCCGTGACGAGCGAGGCGGCGTCGCGGCGGTGGACGACCGACGGGACGGTCGTCGACCGGTCCCCGAGGGCGACCATCTCGACGCGGCCGTCGTCCTCGGCGGCGGCCGCGGACACCGCGGTCCCCCCGAGGTCGACCCCGAGGACATGGGTCACGGCATGTCCCTCCGCTCCCTGGGCACTCCGGGCCCACGCATCGTAATGACATCCTCCTCGACCGGGGCAGGGCCGCACCCGTGACCACTCCGCGCCGACGGACCGTCACGCCGCCGCGTGTCAAGGGGGACAGCCCTACCCCGCCGGAGGGCGGGCCCCCTCCCGGTCGTCCGGCGCGCACGCGACGCTGTACCGCCATGACGCCCGCGGTGGCCGTCGGTCGGGCGCCGTGCGCCGATCGCCGACCCGACCAGCAACGATCGGGGGACGCCGCCGTGCCCGCACCCGAGACGGACGCCCGCGACGACCGCCGCCGCCACCAGGAGCGGTGGCGGCGCCGGCGCTGCCTCGAGCGCCAGCTCCACGACGGGGCCGCGCTGCGGATCTCGTCGATGGCGCTGCGGCTCGGCGCGCTCGACCGCGGGGCGCGGACCGGCACCGCCGGGGAGGACGACCACGCCTGGCGTCGGGACCTCGCGGCGCTGCAGGGCGAGGTCGAGGCCGCGCTGGAGGAACTGCGGGCGGTGGCGGGCCAGATCTACCCGCCGCTGCTGCACGAGGCGGGACTCGGCCCCGCGCTGCGCGAGCTGGTCACCGCCCGCGGGTACGACGCCGTCCTCGACGTCACCGCGGGCCGGGCCGAGCCCGCGGTGGAGGGTGCGGTGTACTTCGCGCTCGCCGAGGCCCTGGCAGCATCGGCGGCCCCGCTCACCATCGGGATCAGCACCGAACGCGGACCGGAGGAGGACGACGTGGTCGTGGTCATCGAGGGGGCGGACCCCGCCGCCGCCCCGTCCGTGCGGGACGAGGCGGGCCCGCTCGGGGGCACCGTCGACGTCGTCGCCACCCCCGCCGGCACCGCGACGATCACCGCGAGGTTCCCGTGCGCGTAGCGCTCGCCGAGGACGGCGCCCTCTTCCGCCAGGGCCTCGTCATGCTGCTCGAGGCGGCCGGGCACGAGGTCGTCGCGTGCGTGCCGGGCGGCGACGAGCTGCTCGCGGCCCTGGCGAACGACCCGGTCGACGTCGCCCTGCTCGACATCCGCATGCCCCCGGAGCCCGACGGCGGGCTCGTCACCGGCGAGCGCCTCCGCGCCGCCCACCCGGACATGGGGCTGCTGTTCCTCTCGCACTACGCCGAGTCGCACTACCTCGTGCGGATCCTCGAGATCGGGACCGAGAAGGTGGGCTACCGGCTCAAGGAGAAGGTCGGCAGCGTCGACGTCCTCTCCGACACGCTGACCCGCATCGCCGACGGCGAGATCGTCATCGAGCCGGTCCTCGCGAAGCGGCTCGTCGAGCGGCCGCGCAACGACCGCAAGGACGCGGTGGCGGCGCTGTCCGAGCGCGAGCGCGACGTCCTGAAGCTCATGGCCGAGGGCCGGTCGAACGGCGGCATCGCCGGCGAGCTCTACGTCAGCGGCAAGGCCGTGGAGAAGCACATCGCGAGCATCTTCGACAAGCTCGGCCTGCACGGGGACGCCTCGGTGCACCACCGCCGGGTCCTCGCCGTGCTCACCTACCTGCGCTCCCAGCGCGGGGAGGGCTGACCCCCGACGACCCACCCTGGCTTCCCGCTCGCCGCGCCACTACTCTCCGTGCTCGACGCGAGGGGACGGAGCGGCGACGATGGACCGGACGGGCATGACGCGGGTGTGGCGGGCACTCTCCGTCGTAGCCGTGGTCGCCGTCTGCCTGATCCTGGCCGTGGTGGCGGGCGCAGGCCGTCCTCGGGCCCGCGGTCGGGCCGCTGCTCGCGCCGTTCGCCGGCGCCGGGCTCGCCGCGGGCGTGCTCGCGTTCACCGCCCGGGGCCGCGACGACGACCCGTCGGCCACCCGCCACACCGGCCGGTCCGCGCTGGTCGCCGCCACCGCGCCGACCTCGCTCGCCGCGCTCGTCGGGGTGCTCCGCGAGGGGACCGGCGCGGCCGACGCGCAGGTGTGGCTCGTCGTGCCCGACGGGCTCGCGGCCCAGGACGGGACGGCCCGCGTCGCGACCGTCACCGACCTGCTGCTGCGCCCCGACGTCGACCACGCGCTGCCCGTGCTCGACGACGGCGAGCTGCGCGCGGTCCTGTCCGTCGGCAAGCCGGGACGCCCGGTGACCGCCGCCGACCGGGCCCTGATCGAGGAGATCGGCGCGGGCGCGCGGCTGCTGCTGCGCGTGGTGGCCCGGGGGGCCGAGCTGCGGGCCCGGGTCGCGCGCGCCGACGAGCTCGCCCACGAGACCGAGGCGTCCCGGCGCCGGCTGGGCCGGGCGCGCGAGCTCGAGCGGCACCGCCTCGTCGCCGAGCTCGGCGGCGCGACGACCGAGCGCCTCGCGGGGTTCCGGGCCGCCGTCGACGCCGCGGCCGAGTCGGTCGACGAGGGCCTCGACGAGCCCGCGGACGACCCCGCCCGCGAGGAGGCCGCGGAGTTCGCCCGCCACCACCTCACGACGGCCCGCGAGCGCCTGGAGGAGCTGCTCGACCGGTTCCGCGTCATCGCCCGCGGCGTGCACCCGGCCGTGCTGCGCGACCAGGGACCGCGCGCGGCCCTCGAGGAGGTCGTCGCCGACCTGCCCCGGTCCGTGCACCTCACCGGACGGCTGGCGCAGCGGCTGCCCGTGGGAGGTCGAGTCGGGGCTGTACTACGCCGCCGCGGCGGCGCTGGCCCTGCTCGGGACCCGGGCGGGGGAGGAGCCGCTGGAGCTGGCCCTCGAGCAGGTCGGCGACCACGCCGAGGTCCGCGTGACCGACGCGGTCGCCGACCCCGACGCCACCCGCGCGGCCCTCGCCGACGACGCCGACCGGCTCGCCGCCCTCGGCGGGTCCCTCGAGCTCACCGCCGACGACGGCGGGCGCACGGTCCTGCGGGCCCGGCTGCCCACGCAGCTGCGCCCCCTCGTCGAGGCCGGGCTCGCCGGATGAGCACCGAGCGGGCGCGGGTCGCGGCCTTCTGGGTCGTCTTCGTCGCCGTCACCGCGCTGACCCTGGTGTGGCTGACCGTCGGCGCCCTGGTCACGACGCCGCTGAACGAGCCGCCCGGCCAGGCCGTCGTCGACTACCTCGCGAGCGCGGTCAACCTCGTCGTCGCCGTCGTCCTGCTGCGCTTCGGCGGACGCTCCTGGTCCGGGCGGCTGCTGGCGCTGGCCATGGTGGGCTCGGCGGGCGCGTTCAACCTCCAGGCCCACGCGGCCACGATGGCGGTCCTGGAGACGACCGGGATCCAGATCGGCGAGGCCCACCAGATCCTGCTGCACGGGGTGGCGGGCGCGGCGTTCGCCGGGGCGCTGCTGCTCGTCCCGGTGGAGATCGCCGGCATCCCGATGCGGCGCCGCGTCGTCCCCGTCGTCGCCGGGCTGGTGCTCTTCGCCGCCGGCGTGGGGACCGCGCTGCTGCCGCACACCGTCAGCTGCGTGGTGTTCTTCGGGTTCCTGGTGCCGCTGCTCGGGGTCGGCGCGAACGCGCCCGCGGTGCGCCGCGCGCCCACCCCCGAGGCACGGGCCCGCGCCCGGCTGATGACGAGCGTGCTGGTCGCCGCGGTGGGCGCGGCGACCGTGCTCGCCGTGCTCACCGTGGTGCTGGTCCTGCTCGGGCGGCCGGGCCTGACCCTCGACGACCCGACCGCCCGCCACAGCGCGCTCGGCGGCGAGCCCACCGCGCTGCTGTTCTGGTTCGCCCGCCTCACCGCCGCGGTGATCGCGCTGGCGGTGCTCGCCGCCCGCCGCGCCCGGCCCGCCGAGCGGTGGCTGCGCGGCGGCCTCGCCGCGCTCGTCGTCGTCGTCACCCTGGGCGGCCTCGCGGTGCTGCTCGCGGCGATCACCGAGACGCTGCTCGGACCGTCGGCGGCGGGGTCGGCGGTCACCGGGTGGGTGGTGGCCGCCGTGGTGGTGGCCGCGCTGTGGCAGCCGGTGGCGGCGCGCAGCGAGCGGCTCGCCGAGCGCCTGCTCTACGGCACGCGCGCGACCCCGGCCGGCGTGCTCGCCGAGGTCTCCGAGCTGACCCGCCGCACCGCGGCCGACCCGAGCGGCCTCGACCGCGTCCCCGAGGCCGTGGGCCGGGCGCTCGGTGCCCGCGCGGTCCGGCTCACCACCCACCGCGAGGGCATGAGCGACCGCACCTCGCGCTGGCGCACGCCCGGCAGCGGGGTGGGGGAGCCGGACGCGTCGTTCCCGGTCCGGCACGAGGGGCAGGAGATCGGCGCCCTCGCCGTCGACGCCGAGGCCCTCGCCGGCGGCGACGAGCGCCGGCGGCTGGTGGCCGAGGTCGCCGACGGGCTCGGCGGGGTGCTCGCCGCGCACCGCCTGGAGATCGAGCTGGAGCGCCAGCTGCGCGCCGCGGTCGGGCACGCCGAGCAGATCGCGGCGTCGCGGCGCCGGCTGGTGTCGGAGATGGACAGCGAGCGCCGCGGGATCGAGCGCAACCTGCACGACGGCGCCCAGCACCACCTCGTCTCGCTGCGCCTGACCCTCGGCCTGGTCGAGCACCTCGCCTCGGCGGGGCGCCTCGAGGGGGCCCGCGAGCGCCTCACGCTGCTGCTCGAGCAGCTCGACACCGCCGAGACGGTGCTGGCCGACACCGCGAGCGGGGTCTCGTCGGCGACGCTGCGCCGCCTCGGGCCGGTGGAGACGCTGCGGGCGGACCTCGCCGAGGCCGAGCCGCCGGTCGTCGTCGACGGCGAGGGGGTCGGGCGCCACGACGAGGCCGTCGAGGCCGCCGTCTACTTCTGCACGCTCGAGGCGGTGAACAACGCCCGCAAGCACGCGGGCGGCGCGGCGATCTCGGTGCGGCTGCGCGAGGCGGACGGGGTGCTGCGGGCGGTCGTGCGCGACGAGGGCCCCGGCTTCACCCCGGGATCGGCGGGGCCGGGACGCGGCATGCGCAACCTCGCCACGCGGCTCTCGACGGTGAAGGGGCGGGTCGACGTCGAGTCCGTCGCCCGGCGCCGGGACGACGGTCCGGGTGGAGGTGCCGCTGCCGGACGCGGCGCCGGCGCCGGCCCCGGACCGCCGCCCGTCGAGGTCCCGGCCGCCCCGGCTCCCGCGCCCGCGGCCGTCCCCGAGCGGGCCGCCGTCGTGGCGCGCCGCGCCGCGGTCGTGCCCGAGCTCGGACCGCCCCGTCGCGGGCCCGACCCCGCCGGGCCCCGCCCCGCGCCGCCCCCGCTGCTGCCGCCGTCGGGCTCCCCGCTCTACGACGCGGCCGTCGACCTCCTCCGCGCGGTCCTCGCCCGCACCCCGGACCGCCACGCCGCGGCCCGTCCGCTCGCGGCCCTGCTCGCCCGGCACGGGGCGCCGTGGCGCGTCGGCGTCGCCGCCCCGGACCGGGCCGACGCCGCCGCGGTCGCCGAGGCGCTCGCCGCCGTCCACCCGCGCACCGGCACCGTCGTGGACCTCTCCGCCCGGGCCGCCGCCGGCCCGCTCGCGCCCGACGACGTCGTCGACGAGCTCGTCCTGCTCACGCGGGACGACGCCGGGTCGTGGGTACCGGGGTGGCTGGCGGAGCGGCCGACGGTCGACGTCCGGATCGTGCCGCCGGACGAGAGAGCCGCCGACCACACGGACCCCGACGGCGCCGGGCCCGCCGACCGGACCGTGCGCGTCGCCCTCCCCGGCCGCCGGGGCGCCCGCGACAGACCTCGAGCGCGTCGTCGAGGCCCTCGAGCGCGACTGCCGCCCCCGCGCGGCGCGCTCCCGGGCGCGCGCGGTGCTCGACGGGATCGAGGCGGCCGCGCGGGCCGACCGCGAGGCCTGGGGCCGGCGGGTCCTCTTCGACGTCGAGCGGGTGCGGACCGACGGCGCCCAGGAGCTCGCCGAGGCGGAGCTCGCGGAGGCGCTGCGCACCGGGCGGACGGTGCTGCCGGGGGCGCACCACGACGCCGCCGTCCGCCTGCTCGGCGCGTCCGGCACGTCCCCGACGGCCCGGCTGGGCCTGCCCGCCGACGCCGACCCCGACTCGGTCGCCGCCGCGGCCCGCGAGGAGCGCGCCCGCTGGCAGCGCCTCGCCGCGCGCCTCCCCGCGGACCGGGCCGGGCGGGAGGCGGCGGAGGTGCTCGTCGCCGCCTGCGAGGGCCTGGTCAGCGCGCCCGGACGCGCAGCAGCACGCTGACGACCTCCCCGGAGGTCATCAGCCGCCCGAGGACCGCGTGCTGCTGCTCGGCCTCCTCGTGGGCGGGGTCGCCGCCGTGGTCGCGGGCGATCACGTCCTGCACGGCCGCCTCGCGGCGCTGCCAGTCGTCCGGGGCGGACGCGGTCGAGGCCGCGTCGCACTCGTCGAGGACCTCGAAGCCGGTGGCGGCGAGGTCGGCGTGCAGGGCCTCCTCGGTCGGGAAGCTGTTGCTCGAGAGCTCCTCGGAGGGTTCCCGCCGGGCGACGAGCACGAGCAGGCCGAGGCGCCCGCCCGGGCGCAGCACCCGGTGCAGCTCCGCGAGCAGGGCCCGCTTCTCGTCGGTGGTGTCGAGGACCCCCAGGCACCAGGCGGCGTCGACGGAGTCGTCGGCCAGCGGCAGGTGCTCGCTCCAGGCGGCCACCGCGGGCCGGCCGAAGAGGCGCAGCGACGCGGCCGCGGCGTGCGGCATCGGCTCGGCCAGCACCACCGGCCCGCTCCAGCGGTCGGCGTACTCGCGGATCAGCCACGCCGTCGGGCCGCCGAGCCCGGAGCCGGCGTCGAGGAAGCGGTCGTCGCCGGACAGCTCGAGGCCCTCGGCGAGCCAGGCGAGGTCCGCGGGGCTGCCCGAGCCGCGGCACGCCGCGGGGATGGCGTGGTCCTCGCCGAGCTCGGCCACCGCTGCCTCGGTCCAGGCGGCGACGGTGTCGAACTCGGCCTCCAGGGCGGGGTCGGCGCCGGCCGCCCGGAGCTCGTCGATGTCGGCCCCCTGCTCGAGCACCCGTCACCTCCACCCGGTCCCCGGAGACCGGATCAGGACGGGGCCGCGACCCGCTCCGAGGCGAGCCGGCGACCCACCTCCGCCTTGATGTCGGCCGCTGGTACCCACCCGGCCCGGGAGCCGACACCGGAGAGGTTGACGCCCACGACGCCGGGCACCGCGAGCAGCGCCCGCGCCTCGGCCACCGCGGTGGCGATGCCCGCCTCGACCGGGTCGGGCGCGGTGAGCACCGCCGCCACGGCCTCCTCGTCGAGCTCCAGGCCCGGCAGCGCCGCGAGGCCGCGGGCCGTGGCCTCGTCGGTGTAGACCGCGACGCCGGCGATCACCGGCAGGTCCACCCCGGCCGCCCGCGCCCGCTCCAGGAACGCGGCGAGCACGTCGGGCCGGGGCGCGTGGTTGGTGACGACCAGCGACGCGCCGGCGCGCTGCTTCTCGGCGAGGACCTGCACCCGGGCCCCCGTCGGCGGGGCGGCGGGGGCGACGGCGACGGTCGCGGCGAGCCCGGCCGTGGCGGCCAGGTTCGTGAGGCGGGTCGAGTCGAGGTCGAACACGCGGCCCACCTCCGGACGCACCCCGGGCCCGCGCCCGTCGCCGGTGACGCACAGGACGCCCTCGACGCCGAGGGCCGCGAGGCCGGCGAGCTCCTGCTCGAGCACGACGCGGTTGCGGTCCCGGCAGGTCAGCGTGATCCACGGTCGGGCGCCGGCGGCCGCCAGCTCGGCCGCCATCATCGTCGGGGGGAAGTCCGGGACGTCGTGGTGCTCGCCGACCAGCAGCGCGTCGCTGTGCGCGGCCGAGCCGGCCGGCGACGTCGCGCAGGGTCGCCACGTCGTAGGGCGGGACGGACAGGTCGGTGAGCACGACGGGCCGCTCGCGCGCCGCGGCGAGCAGGCCGTCCGGGCCGCGCCGGGACCGGCGCGGGGGTCGGTCCCTCCCACCGGGGGACCGGCGCCGGGTCGGTCGGGGCGGCCCAGGGGCACGGGAGGGCCGCGTCGAGCTCGCACGCCCCGCCGGGGCGGACGCCGCCGCAGGGACCGAACACCATGCGCTTGGGACAGCGGTCCGACGTGCTCGAGCGCGAGGTCACGCCGCCAGGGTCCCCGGTTGGGCGCCCGTCGATCTCCGCGGGGGGCGGCACGTCCGTCGCTGCCCGATCGGTGGGGCCGCCCCCTCCTTCCGGAGGGGATGCCGGGCTGTGGGTGGGACGTGATCGCCAACACTCCTACGGTCGGGGGAGGCCCGTCGCGGGCCGTCCGGCGACGCGAGGAAGGAGGTGGAGACCGATGGAGTCCACCCCCGTGTGGGAGGCCCCCGAGTTCGAGGAGATCGGGGTCGCCCCCGAGGTGACGATGTACGTCGCCCAGATCGACTGATCGATCCACAGTGGCGGGCACCGGGTGCGCGGGAGCGCCCCGGGGCCCGGCCGCGACCCACGGCGAGGAGGCCGCGTGCGGGTACGGGTGCTCGGATCCGCCGCGGGTGGCGGGTTCCCCCAGTGGAACTGCTCCTGTGCCGGCTGCCGGGCCGCCCGCGACGGCACCGCGACGCCGCGGACGCAGTCGTCGATCGCCGTCGAGTCGGGGGACCGCTGGTTCCTCGTCAACGCCTCGCCCGACGTCCGCCAGCAGATGACCGCCTGCCGCGGCCTGCACCCGCGCGACGGCCGCGCGACCCCGCTCGAGGCCGTGCTCCTCACCGACGCGGAGATCGACCACACGCTGGGCCTGCTGCTGCTGCGCGAGGGTCGCGGGGTGACCGTCCACGCGACCGCGGCCACCGAGGCCACGCTGCGCCGCGGCACCGGGTTCCTGACGACGCTGGAGCGCTACTGCCCCGTCGTGGTCGTCCCGGTGGAGCCCGGCGTCGAGGCCGCGCTGACCGACGACCTCACCTACACCGCCGTCGACCTCCCCACCGGCAAGGAGCCCCGCTTCGCCGAGGTCGGGTCGGCGGACGACCCGGGTCGCGTCATCGGCTACCGCTTCCGCGACCGCCGCACCGGCGGCGTCGTCGTCTACGCGCCCGGCGTCGCCGACGTCGTCCCGGCCCTGCTCGACGCCTGCGAGGGCGCGTCGGCCCTGCTGATCGACGGCACCGCCTTCGCCGACGACGAGCTGATCACCCAGGGGCTGGGCCGCAAGACCGCGGGCGACATGGGCCACCTGCCCCTCGCCGGGCCCGGCGGCTCGCTGGAGCGCCTGGCCGGGCTGCCGGTGCCGCGCACCGTCCTCGTCCACATCAACAACTCGAACCCGATCCTGCGCGACGGGACGCCCGAGCGGGCCGCCGTCGAGCGCGCCGGGGTCGAGATCGGTACCGACGAACTGGAGATCACGGCGTGACGGACCTGGTGGAACGACTGCGCTCGCAGGCCGAGCGCTACCACGCGGCACACCCGTTCCACGTGCGCATGAACGCGGGGGAGCTCTCGCCGGAGCAGATCCGCGGGTGGGTCGCGAACCGGTTCCACTACCAGGAGTCGATCCCGATCAAGGACGCGGCGATCCTCTCGAACTGTCCCGACGTGACGGTGCGGCGGCGGTGGATCCGGCGGATCACCGACCACGACGGCGTCGGTGACGACCCGGGCGGCATCGAGGCCTGGCTGCAGCTCGCCGAGGCGTGCGGGGTGCCGCGCGAGGAGGTCACCGACCACCGCCACCTCGTGCCCGGGGTGCGGTTCGCGGTCGGCGCCTACGTCACCTTCGCCCGCACGAAGCCGTGGGTGGAGGCGGTCGCGTCGTCGCTCACCGAGCTGTTCGCGCCCGACCTCATGGCCGACCGGCTGGCCGCGTTCGAGAAGTACTACACGTGGATCGACCCCGAGGGCCTGCAGTACTTCCGCAACCGCCTCCACCAGGCGCCGCGGGACTCCGAGCACGCCCTCGAGGTGGTGCTCGAGCACTGCCACACCGACGCCGAGCAGCAGTCGGCCTTCGACGCGCTGGCGTTCAAGAACGACGTGCTCTGGAGCATGATGGACGCGATCGACCGGGCGTACCCGGCGTGAGCACCCCGACGAGGCTGGACGCCGCCGCGGTCCCGCGGCTGGGCCGCGGGGTCCGGATGCGCTTCGACCGCACCCGCGACCGCCACGTGCTGCTGCTGCCCGAGACCGTCGTCGTCCTCAACGCGACCGGCACCGCGATCCTCGAGCTGTGCGACGGGTCCCGGACGGTGGCCGAGATCGTCGCCGCCCTGCGCGAGCGCTACGGCGACGTCCCCGAGGAGCAGGTGCACGCCTATCTGGGCCGCCTCGTCGCGAGACGGCACGTGGAGATCACGCATGACTGAGCCCGCCCCGACCCCACCGGAGGGCCCGCTGGGCCTGCTCGCCGAGCTGACCTACCGCTGCCCGCTCGCGTGCGCCTACTGCTCGAACCCGATCGAGATCGCCGCCTACCGCGACGAGCTCTCGACGGCCGACTGGCAGCGCGTCGTCACCGAGGCCGCGGACCTCGGCGCGCTGCAGTGCCACCTCTCGGGCGGCGAGCCGCTGCTGCGCCGCGACCTGGCCGACATCGTCGCCACCGCCCGCGACCAGGGGCTCTACACGAACCTCGTCACCAGCGCCCTCGGGTTCACGGCGTCGCGGGCCGCCGAGCTGCACGACGCCGGGCTCGACCACGTGCAGGTCTCGCTGCAGGCCGACGAGCCGACGCTCTCGGACCGCATCGCCGGCACGCCGTCGTTCGACCGCAAGATCGCCGCGGCGCGCACCGTGCGGGAGCTGGGCTGGCCGCTGACGCTGAACGTGGTGCTGCACCGCCAGAACATCGACCGGGTGGACCGCGTGCTCGCGGCCGCCGAGGACCTGGGCGCCGACCGCATCGAGCTCGCCAACACCCAGTACTACGGCTGGGCCTGGCGCAACCGCACCGCGCTGCTGCCCAGCCGCGAGCAGCTGGCCGCCGCCGAGGTCACCGTCCGCGCCGCGAAGGAACGCCTCCGCGGGCAGATGGAGATCATCTACGTGGTCCCGGACTACTACGCGACGTACCCGAAGCCGTGCATGGGCGGCTGGGGCGCGCGCCAGCTCGTCGTCGTGCCCACCGGCGACGCGATGCCGTGCCTCGCCGCGCACGAGCTGCCCCTGCCGCGGGCGAACGTCCGCGAGGCGTCGCTGCGCTGGATCTGGGAGGACTCGCCGATGTTCTCGGCGTTCCGCGGCACCGGGTGGATGCAGGACCCGTGCCGCAGCTGCGCCCGGCGCGAGGTCGACCTCGGCGGCTGCCGCTGCCAGGCGTTCGCGCTCACCGGCGACGCGACCCGCACCGACCCGGTCTGCCACCTCTCGCCCGACCACGGGCTCGTCGAGTCGGCGGTCGAGGCGGCCAACGAGGCCCGGGGCTCGCGCACCGACCTCCCGCTGGTGGCCCGCCCGCACGCGTAGGTGCGCTTCGCGCTCGTGAGCACTACTCCGTGTCATAGAGCCGCATCAGTGCTCACGAGCCCGGAGGGCACCTACGACGAATCCAGCGGCACCCCGTTGAAGACGACGATGCTCAGCACGAAGTAGGCGGCGTAGAGCCCGAGGAGCACGACGCCGTGCCAGCGGCGCAGCCGGCCGGTCGCGAGGAAGACCGCCGAGAGCGCCGTCATGACGACGAGGACCGGCAGGTGCCAGTCGAGCACGTCGGTGTCGACGGTGATCGCGCCGCCGATCAGCAGGACGATCCCGAGCTTGCCGGTCACCGAGAACACGACGCTGCCCAGGACGTTGGCGACGCCGATCTCCGGCGCGCCCCGGCGCTGCGGCTCGACGGTGAGGAAGATGTCCTCGAGCGAGAGCGCCAGGGTCCCGATCGTGACCCCGAAGACGGTGCCGTCGATGTCGAAGGTGTCCAGGATGCCGTCGGTGCCCTGGCCGGCCACGATGGCGCCGATCACGAGGCCGATCAGCGCGACGACGGCCCACCCGATCGCGGCCCAGGGCGAGCTCTGCCGGGCCCGGAGGAAGCCCTGGTCGATGCGCAGGTCGGGCGGCAGGTCGAACCCGCGCCGCGCCCCCGTCCGGGACCTGACCACCGCCGCCCCCGCCGCCGCGGGTCAGCGTCGCGGTCGCCGTCGCGCCGCCCGCGGCGACGCCCGCGCCGACCTCCTCGAGCTGCTCGTAGTACTCGGCGTTGCGCCACACCGGGCGCCGCGCCGCCTTCTCGCGGTAGGCGATCCAGCCGACGAACGCCACGAACGCCGCCACCAGCACGATGCCCGTGACGAAGGTCAGCGCGCCGGTCGCCGCGAACGCGTACATGACGACCGGGGCCGCGACGAACAGCGCCAGGTAGGACTTCGGCACGTCGACGCGGCACGGCGCGATGATCGCCGCGAGCGCGAGCACCAGCCCCGTCATCGCGACCGTCGTCCCGATCACCGTGCCCAGGGCGGCCTGCTTGAGGTCGTCGACGTTGAGCACGATGCCGTAGGCGAGGTCGTCGAACTCGATCCCGGTGAAGACCACGGCGATGAGGAACAGCGAGACCGCCCACCGGCTGGCGACCCCGACGAGGTGGGCGATGAGTTTCTCGGCGCTGTACACCAGCAACGCGATGCCGAGCACGAATTCGACGATCGCGATCATGGGCAGCTCCTCGCCGAGCCATCGGGCATCCGAGATCGAATGCGATGGTGA
This sequence comes from uncultured Actinomycetota bacterium, assembly GCA_963716955.1. Taxonomy (GTDB): domain Bacteria; phylum Actinomycetota; class Actinomycetes; order Mycobacteriales; family Pseudonocardiaceae; genus Actinomycetospora. The sequence continues at coordinate 117,234 of CAVQUY010000018.1, read as the reverse complement.
TCGGCGCCACCCCGATTATCAACGGGTTGACAGGAGCGTCCCGATGGGCGGGTCAGCCCGTGTTGCGCATCCCCGCCGAGATGCCGTTGACGGTCAGCAGCAGCGCCCGCTGCAGGTCCGGGTCGGGCTCGTCGACCGCCCGGCGCTCGTGCAGCGCGTGGACCTGCAGGTGGTGCAGCGGCTCCAGGTAGCTCTCGCGCACCTCGAGGGTCTGGCGCAGCAGCGGGTTGTTCGCGAGCAGCGCGTCGCCCGGGGAGAGCGCGAGGACCTGGCGCAGCGTCAGGGCGTGCTCCGCCTTGATGATCTCGAAGACGTCCTGCAGCTCGGGGTCGACCAGCTCGGAGACGTAGAAGCCGGCGATGCGCATGTCGGTCTTCGCCAGCGTCATCTCGACGTTGGAGAGCAGGTTCGCGAAGAACGCCCAGTCGCGCATCTCGTCGATGACGTCGCCGTACCCGGCGTCGTGGGCGGCCTTCAGCCCGGACCCGAGCCCGAACCAGCCGGGCACGATCATCCGCGACTGCGTCCAGCCGAAGACCCACGGGATCGCGCGCAGGTCCTCGAGCGAGGTCTGCCCGCCCGCGCCGGGGCGCTTGCCGGGGCGGGAGCCGACGTTGAGCATCGAGAGCTCGTCCACCGGCGTCGCCTGGGTGAAGAAGTCCGGCAGGCCGTCGTGCTCGATCAGCTCGGAGTAGGCCGACTGGGCGGCGTCGGAGATGACGTCCATCGCCTCGTCCCAGCGCTTGAGCTGGTCGGCGGGCACGCGGCTGGTCTGGTGCAGCAGCGTCGCGTCGAGCACCGCGGCGAGCATGATCTCGAGGTTGTCCTCGGCCAGCGTCGGCAGCGAGTACTTGTCGGAGATGACCTCGCCCTGCTCGGTCACCTTCATCACCGCGTCGACGACGCCGTGCGGCTGCGCGGCGATGGCCTCGCCCGCGGGCCCGCCGCCGCGGCCCACCGACCCGCCGCGGCCGTGGAAGAGGCGCAGCCGGACCCCGTGCTTGGCGGCGACGTCGCGCAGCTGGCGCTGGGCCTGGTGGATCGACCACTGGCTCGTCGTGAGCCCGGCGCCCTTGTTGGAGTCCGAGTAGCCCAGCATCATCTCCTGGACGTCGCCGCGGGCCGCCACGATCGCCCGGTACGACGGGTCCGAGAGCATCCCGTCGAGCAGGTCGCCGGAGATCTTCAGCTCGGTGGCCGTCTCGAACAGCGGCACGATGTCCAGCGACGAGACCGCCTGCTGGCCGCCGTCCTCGGCCGCCGTGATCTCGATCAGGCCGGCCTCGCGGGCCAGCACGGCGACGGCGAGGACGTCGTCGACGTTCTGGGCCATCGACATGATGTAGGTGTGCAGGGACTCCTCGCCGTAGGTCTCCTGGATCGCGCGGATGCAGTCGAAGACCTCGAGGGTCTCCCGGAAGCTGTCGTCGCCGATCTGCTGCCAGTTGGTCCGCGGGGTGAGCGCCCGCCGGCCGGCCAGCTCCTTGGAGAGCACCTCGATGCGCCCGGCGTGGTCGAGCTCGCCGTACGGGGTCTCCAGCTCGCCGAGCCGGTCGAAGAGCGCGGCGAGCGCGGTGTGGTGGAAGTTGGTGTGCTCGCGGACGTCGACGCTGGCCAGGTGCAGCCCGACGGCGTTGGCGGTGCGCATGACGTCGCGCAGCATCCCGTCGGCGATCCGCTCGCCCTGGTGGGCGCGCAGCGAGCGGTCCATCACCTCGAGGTCGCGCAGGTACTCCTCCGAGCCCAGGTAGTCCCGCCCCGGCACGTGGGGGGTGCCGTCGGTGTAGCGGTCGCGGGTGTTCTCCAGGCGGGCGTAGACGTACGAGCACTTGAGCCGGTAGGGCTCCTCGGCGTTCAGCCGGATGAACCGGTCGTAGACCTCGGGGAGGTGGCGCCGGTCGCGGGCGAGCGTGCGGCGCAGGTCCTCGGACACCCCGACGAGCCGCGTCGAGACCGAGAGCTCCTGCACGAGCTCCTCGATCAGGCCGATCTGGATGCGCACCCCGCGCTCGGCGTAGATCCGCATCGCCTCGGCGGTGAGCTCGGCGGTGACGTTGGGGTTGCCGTCCCGGTCGCCGCCGACCCAGCAGCCCAGCACCAGCGGGCGGGCGCCGTCGGGGAGCGACAGCCCGACGCGTGACAGCTCCTCGTCGAGGACCGTCAGCACCTCGGGCACCGCGTGGCGCCCGAGCTGCTCGAGGTAGTAGGCCGCCGACCGGGCCTCGTCGAGCACCGTCGGGCGCTCCGGACGGATCTCGTCGGTCTGCCAGATGAGGTCGACGAGCCGGTGCAGCTTCGTCTCCTCGACCTCGTCGGGGAGGTCCCGGGAGAGGACGTCGGCGATCCCGCGCAGCTTGCCGAGCACCGACTGGCGCTGCGCCTCGGTCGGGTGCGCCGTGAACACCGGCTTGAGCTCGAGGCGGGAGAGCGCGGTGGAGAGCTCGTCGGGGTCCGCCTCGGCGGCGAGCCGGTCGGCGAGCTGCGTGATCGGGCCCTGGCCCTCCTCGTGGCGGGCCCGGCGCTCGGCGGCGCGGTGGGTCTGCTCGGCGAGGTTCGCCAGGTGGAAGTAGGTCGCGAAGGCCCGGGCGAGCACCGCGGCCGTGCCGGGGTCGATCTCGGCGAGCAGGTCGCGGACCTCGGTGTCCCCCTTCTCCGGGGCCTCGCGGACCAGCCGGCGCACCTGCTCGACGAGCTCGAGCATCTCGTCGCCGTTCTGCCGGGCGAGGGTGCGGCCCAGCAGGGTGGAGAGCCGGCGGATGTCGCTGCGCAGGGCGGAGTGCTCCGACTCGGAGGAGACGCTGCCCTCGGTGGGCACGGAGTCGGCGCGGGCGGAACGGCGGCCGGTGCTCATGCTGGGGTCTCCTCGGTCCTCGCGGGTGTGTGCGCCCACGGCACCGGGGACGTGTCCGATCCTTCCCCGGAGGGATGCCCCCGTACACCTCCGCGCCACACCCGGTCGCTCCGCCCTCGTCGCGGGACGCACACCCGTCCCCGTCAGGTGCCCCGCGCGAGGAACGCCCGCTCGGTCGCGTTGCCGGCGAGCAGGAGCGCCTCGGAAGCCGCGAGCGCGGCCTCGTCGTCGCGCCCGGCGCGGCGCAGGAACTCGGCGCGCGCCGCCGCGAGGTAGTGGTACGACGCGAGCCGTGGTTCCGCCGCGAGCGGCTCCAGCGCGGCGAGCCCGGCCGCCGGGCCCTCGGCGAAGCCCACCGCCACGGCCCGGTTGAGCGCCACGACCGGGTTCGGCCAGCGGTCGAGCAGCACGTCGTAGAGCCCCACGATCTCCGCCCAGTCCGTCTCCGCGGCCGACGACGCCTCGCCGTGCACGGCCGCGATCGCGCCGAGCAGCGCGTAGCGCGAGACCGTCGCGGGGCGCGATCGCGCCATCGCCTCCCGCGCCAGCAGCGTGCCCTCCGCGATCTGCCCGACGTCCCAGCGGGACCGGTCCTGGTCCGCGAGCAGGACCAGGGCCCCGTCGGGGTCGACGCGGGCGTCGCGGCGGGCGTCGGTGAGCAGGACGAGGGCGAGCAGCCCGGCCACCGCGGGCTCGGCGGGGAAGCGCGCCCGCAGCAGCCGGGCCAGGTCGAGGGCGCGGCCGACGAGGTCGGGGCGCACCAGGTCGTCGCCGTCGGGCGCGGTGTGGCCCGGTGGTGAGGACCAGGTGCACGACGGTGAGGACCGCCTCGAGGCGCTCCGGCAGCTCGTCCGGCCCGGGCACGCGGTAGGGGACGCGGGCCGCCGCGATCTTCTTCTTCGCCCGGGTGATCCGCGCCGCCATGGTCGCCTCGGGGACGAGGAAGGCCTTCGCGATCTGGAAGGTCGTGAGCCCGCCCAGCAGGCGCAGGGTCAGCGCGACCCGCGCCGGCTCGGCGAGCGCGGGGTGGCAGCAGGTGAACACGAGCGCGAGCAGGTCGGAGTCCACGGGCGCGTCGGGCGTCGCGTCCGACGGCCTCGTCGGTCACCAGCAGCGGCAGGGCCCGCGCCGCGACCTCCGCGCGCCGCAGCCGGTCCAGCGCCCGGCGCCGGGCCGCCGTCGTGAGCCACGCGCCGGGCCGCGTCGGGACGCCCTCCTCCCGCCACGTGGCGAGCGCCGCCGCGTAGGCGTCCTGGACGCACTCCTCGGCGAGGTCGAGGTCGCGCGTGACGCGCACCGTCGCGGCGAGGACCGGGCCCCACTCGTGACGGTGCGCGTCCGCGAGGGCCTGCGTCCGGGGTCCACCTCAGGGGCTCAGATCACGGGCCGGACCTCGACCCCGCCGAACAGCGCCGGGACGTCGCGGGCGACGGCGAGCGCGGCGTCGAGGTCGGGTGCGTCGATGAGGTAGTAGCCGCCGAGGGCCTCCTTGGTCTCGACGAACGGCCCGTCGGTCACCTCGGCGTCGGCGCCGGCGGCGTAGTCGGGGGCCGCGGCCGCGGCCCGCGCAGGCTCGTCGCGGTCGCGGACGGGGCGAGCTGCGCGCCGCCGCGGAGCGCGTCGGAGTGCGCGGCCTAGAACTTCTCGTGGGCGGCGAGTCAGGTCGTCGGGGTGCGCCCGCGGCGTAGGCGGCCTCGTCGACGTAGAGCAGGATCAGGTAGCCGGCCATGGTGGTGCTCCTTCGCTGGCGTGAGGCCGCGGCGTCTCCGGGCCCTCATCATGCCGACGCGGACCGATCCCCGGAATCGACAGCGCCGCGCGTGGGAACCTCGGGGACGTGACGACGACTGCGGGGAACACGAAGGCCTACGCCGACTCGAGCGGGGAGTTCACGCGCCGCGGGCCGCGCTTCACCGACCGGATCGTCGCCTCGCCGTCGGGGCAGGGGGAGTGGCCCGTCGAGCCCGGCCGCTACCGGCTCTGCGTCTCGCTGGCCTGCCCCTGGGCGCACCGCTCGGTCATCGTGCGCCGGCTCATGGGGCTCGAGGACGCGATCTCGCTGGCGATCACCGACCCGCTGCAGGACGACCGCTCGTGGCGGTTCTCGCTCGACGAGGGCGGGGTCGACCCGGTGCTCGGGTACTCCCACCTCGAGCAGGCCTACCTCGCGCGGGACCCGGAGAACGGCACCGAGAACGGCGTCAGCGTGCCGGCGGTCGTCGACGTCCCCTCCGGGCAGCTCGTCACCAACGACTACCCCCAGATCACGATCGACCTGGGCCGCGAGTGGGCGGCCCACCAGCGCCCCGGCGCGCCGGTGCTCTACCCCGACGCGCTGCGCGACGAGATCGACGAGGTGAACGAGGGCGTCTTCCACGACGTCAACAACGGGGTCTACAAGACCGGGTTCGCGACGACGCAGGCCCGCTACGAGGAGGCCTACGCCGCCCTGTTCGCCCGGCTCGACGCCCTCGACGAGCGCCTGGAGAACCGGCGCTACCTCGTCGGGGACCACATCACCGAGGCCGACGTCCGGCTCTTCACCACGCTCGCCCGGTTCGACGCGGTCTACCACGGCCACTTCAAGTGCAACCGGCAGAAGCTGTCGGAGTTCGGGGCGCTCTGGGCCTACGCCCGCGACCTCTACCAGACCCCCGGCTTCGGCGACACGGTCGACTTCGACCACATCAAGCGGCACTACTACATGGTCCAGACGACGATCAACCCGACGCAGGTCGTGCCGCTCGGCCCGGAGCCCTCGGTGTGGCTCACCCCGCACCACCGCGAGGAGCTCGGCGGCTCGCCGTTCGGGCCGGAGGGGACGCCGCCGGAGCCCCTGGAGCACCCACTGCGGCCGTTGGGCCCGATCGACATGTGAGGCCAGTGGGTAGTCGGTGCGCGTGAGTGCACCGAAGAACGTCGCCGAGCACGTGCTGGACCGCCTCGCCGCGTGGGGCGTGCACCGCTTCTACGGCTATCCCGGGGACGGCATCGGCGGCATCTTCACCGCCCTGCCCGAGCGGCACGACGCCGAGTTCGTGCAGGTCCGCCACGAGGAGACCGCCGCGTTCGCCGCGTGCGCCGACGTCAAGTACGGCGGCTCGCCGATCGGCTGCTGCGCGGTCACCAGCGGGCCCGGCGCCATCCACGCCCTGAACGGCCTCTACGACGCCAAGCTGGACCACCAGCCCGTCGTCGCCCTCCTCGGGCACACCGCCCAGACCGCGCAGGCGGGCGGCTACTACCAGGAGGTCGACCTCTCGACGCTGTTCTCCGACGTCGGCGGCTACGTCGCCGAGGTCAAGGACCCCTCGCAGGTGCGCCACATCGTCGACCGGGCCTGCCGCACCGCGCTCGCCGACCGCACCGTCGCCGTCGTGATCCTGCCCAGCGACGTGCTGGAGGAGAAGGCGGTCGTCGACCCGCCCGACGCCCACGGCTACTACCAGACCTCCGCGGTGCCCTCCTCCGAGCCGGGCGCGCCGCCGCCCGCCGCGCTGGTGGCGGCCGCGGAGGTGCTCAACGCGGGGGAGAAGGTCGCCATCCTCGCGGGCGCCGGGGCCCTCGGCGCGTCCACCGAGCTCACCGAGGTCGCGAACCGCCTGCAGGCCGGCCTGACCACCGCGCTGCTGGGCAAGGGCGTCATCGACGACCGGTCGCCGTGGCACACCGGGCCCATCGGCCTGCTCGGGTCGACGGCGTCGTGGCACCTGATGCGCGAGTGCGACACGCTGCTGATCGTCGGCTCGACGATGCCCTACACCGAGTACTACCCGGCCCCCGGCCAGGCGCGGGCGGTGCAGATCGACGTCGACGGCTCCCGCAACGGCATCCGCTACGACACCGAGGTCAACCTCACCGGCGACGCCGCCGCCACCCTGTCCGGGCTGCTCCCGCTGCTGCGCGAGCGCGAGAGCTCGGCGTGGCGGGCCCACGTCGAGCGGTGGAGCGCGTCGTGGGACTCCTACTCCGACCAGCGCGCGCACGAGCACACCACGGCGCTGAACCCGGAGCTCGTCGTCCGGGAGCTCTCCGACCGCCTCCCCGACGACGTCCTCGTCGCCGTCGACTGCGGCACCGCCACCTCCTGGTACGCCCGCGACCTGGCGCTGCGCCCCGGTCAGCGCGGGTCGCTCTCGGGGACGCTGCTCTCGATGGGCGGGGCGATGCCCTACGCGCTCGCCGCGAAGACCGCGCACCCCGACCGGCCGGTCGTCGCGATCGTCGGGGACGGCGCGATGCAGATGAACGGCGTCAACGAGCTGATCACGATCCAGCGGTACTGGCAGACGTGGGCCGACCCGCGGATGGTCATCCTCGTGCTCGCCAACGACGACCTCTCCTTCGTCTCGTGGGAGACCCGCGGGATGCTCGGGAAGGCCCCCGACCCGCAGTCGCAGTCGGTGCCGGACGTGCCCTACGCGGACTGGGCGAAGCTCCTCGGGCTCGACGGGACGGTCCTCGCGGACCGCTCGGCCGTCGGCTCGGTGTGGGAGCAGGCGTTCGCCGCGGACCGGCCGTTCGTCGTGGACGCGAAGGTCGACAAGGACATCCCGCTGGTCCCGCCGCACGTCACGCTGCAGCAGGCGTTCAACACCGCCCGCTCGCAGGTCTCCGGGGAGTCCGACGCCCTGTCGATCATCGCGAACGGGGTGCGGGAGACCGTCGGGGCGAAGGCGCGCTCGCTGCTGGGCCTGGCCCCCAAGGAGTAGGCGGGTCCTCGGCGTGCCTACGGTGGGGCCATGGCCGTCACCGTCGAGAACGCCGAGGACCTGACCCGCTCGCCCGGCGCGTCCGTCACCCCCGACACCCTGCCGAACGACCTGGACATCACCGACCTCGTCGTCGGGAGCGGCACCGAGGCGGGCGTCCGCGACACCGTGCAGGTGCAGTACCAGGGCATCCGCGTGGCCGACAGCGGGGAGTTCGACTCGTCGTGGAGCCGCGGCGGGACGCCCGTCGAGTTCCCGCTCGGCCAGGTGATCGACGGCTTCAAGCTCGGGATCTCCGGCATGCGCGAGGGCGGGCGCCGCATCCTCGTCGTGCCGCCGCACCAGGGCTACGGGCCGCAGGGCGCCGGCGGGGTCATCCCGCCGAACGCGCACCTCGTGTTCGTCGTGGACCTCGTCAAGGTCAACGTAGGCCTCCGGCCCTGTGCGTGCGTTTCCGTGTCTGAACACGGGAACGCAGCACGCCGATCCAGACGCCGAGGGCGCGTCAGGCGCCGAACGTCGCCGGCTGCCCCGTCGCCTCGAGCACCGACATCCACAGGTCGCCGTCCGGGTCGACCTGGTTGCGGTGGCCGGTGATCAGCGCCATCGGCACGTGCACGAACCGGCGGCGCCAGCGGACCACGACCGTCTGCGTGCGCCCCGCCATCGCCGCGTGCACCGCGGCGTGGGCGAGGCGCACGCAGTAGACGCTGTCGTAGGCGTTCGCCGCGACCGAGCGGATCGCGTACGACGGGTCGAGGTAGCGCACGGTCGGCGCGAGCCCGACCTCGGTGAGCCTCTCGGTGATCCGCTCCTTGAGGAACAGCCCGATGTCGCCGAGCTTGGTGTTGCCGGAGGCGTCCGTGGTGTCCTCGGCCTCGAGCAGGTGCTGCCCGGCGCCCTCCGCGACGACGATCACCACCTGGCCGCACTCGCGCAGGTGGTTCTCCACCCGGCAGAGCAGCCCGTCGTCGCCGTCGAGGCCGAAGGGCACCTCGGGGATGAGCACGAAGTCGGCGTCGTTGACCGACAGGGCCGCGTAGCAGGCGATGAAGCCCGAGTGCCGCCCCATGAGCTTGACGATCCCGACGCCGTTCTCCGCGGCCTGCGACTCGATGAACACCGAGGCGATGAAGTCGGTGGCCCGCGCGAACGCCGTCTGGAACCCGAAGCTCTGGTCGGTGTAGGGCAGGTCGTTGTCGATCGTCTTCGGCACGCCGACCACCGCGATCTGGAGGTCGCGCTCCTCGATCCGCTCGATGAGCCGCATCGCGCCGCGCATCGACCCGTCGCCGCCGATGACGAACAGCACGTCGACGTCGTGGATCAGCAGCGAGTCGACCATCTCGTCGGGGTCCTGCGCGCCGCGGGAGCTGCCGAGGATGGTGCCGCCGTCGTTGTTGATGTCCCGGACGGCGTCGAGCGTCAGCTCCACGATCGAGTTCCGGGAGTCCTTCGACAGCCCCTTGAACCCGTTGCGGAACCCGACGATGCGCTTGACCCGGTAGTGCTCGGTGAGCTCCTGGACGATGCCGCGGATGACGTCGTTGAGCCCGGGGCAGAGCCCCCCGCAGGTGACGATCCCGACGGTGGTCTCGGCCGGGTCGAAGTAGATCTTCTTGCGCGGCCCGGCCGCCTCGAAGCTCGGCACGCGGTCGATCGGCACGCCGTGCGAGAGCAGCACCGAGACCGTGTCGTCGACGAGCACGCGGTCGTCCTCGGCGACGTAGTGCGGCGAGGTGCGCTTGGTGGAGAGCATCTCGGCGAAGGGCGAGTCGTGCTCGCACTCACCGAGCGAGCGGACCCGGAGGTCGTCGAGGTCCAGCGGCATGGGCGTCCGTCCGTCCGGCGAGGGGTCAGCGAGCGGGAACTGTATCGATCCCGAACAGGGTACCGGCGCCGCGTCGAGCCGTTCGGCCGACGCTAGCCGAGCGCCGCGCCCCTCGGTGGCCCTAGAGTGCGCGCTCACTCGGTGGTACCGACGGGTACCGCCTGCGGGACGAGGAGGCCGGTCGTGCCGGAGAAGGCGCCCGACGTGGTGGTCAGCGAGGTCGTGGACGCTCCGCCCGCGACCGTGTGGGAGGTGGTCGGGGACCCCGCCCGCATCGTGGAGATCTCGCCGGAGACCTACGCCGTCCGGTGGCTCGGCGGCGCGAGCGGCCCGCAGCCGGGCGCCCGCTTCGTCGGGTGGAACCGCAAGGGCCTGCTGCGCTGGCCGACGACGAGCACGATCGCCGAGTACGAGCCCGGGCGGACGATCAGCTGGGACGTCGACGTCGTGGGCCAGAGCGTCGCGCGCTGGAGCTTCACCCTCTAGCCCGGAGGGCCGGGGCACCCGGATCGTGCAGCGCTGGCAGGACAGGCGCACCGTGCTCGCCTCGCTGGTCGGCAAGGGCCGCACCAGCGACAGCCCCTCCCACAACCGCGAGGGCATGCAGCGGACCCTCGCGACCCTGAAGCGCCGCGTGGAGGGCTGAGCCGACCGTCGGGGGGTCCGGCTAGCGTGGCGGGCGTGCGAGTGGCGACCTGGAACGTGAACTCCGCGAAGGCCCGCGAGCCGCGCCTGCTGGGCTGGCTCGACGAGCGCGCGCCCGACGTCGTGTGCCTGCAGGAGACCAAGCTCTCCGACGAGGCGTTCGACGAGACCTTCGGGGCGCCGCTGGCCGAGCGCGGCTACGCCGTCGCGCACCACGGCGAGGGCCGGTGGAACGGGGTCGCGGTGCTCTCGCGGGTGGGTCTCGACGACGTCGTGGAGGGCCTGCCGGGCGGGCCCGGCTACCCGCACCAGGAGGCCCGGGCCGTCACCGCGACCTGCGGCGGGATGCGGGTGACCTCGGTCTACGTGCCCAACGGCCGCGACCGCGAGGACCCGCACTACGCCTACAAGCTCGAGTGGCTCGCCGCCCTGCGCGACCTCGTGGAGGCGGGCGACCCGGCCTCGACGGTCGTGGCCGGCGACTTCAACATCGCGCCCACCGACGCCGACGTCTACTCCGTCGAGGCCTTCGCCGAGTCCACGCACGTCACCCCGCCCGAGCGCGACGCGCTCGCGGCGCTGCAGAAGACGGGCCTGCACGACGTGGTCCGCGAACGCTGGCCCACCGAGCGCGTGTTCAGCTACTGGGACTACCGCGGCGGCGCCTTCCACCAGGACCGCGGGATGCGCATCGACCTCATCCTGGCCGGCGCGCCGATCGCCGAGCGCCGCGCCGCGACGTGGATCGACCGGCTGGCCCGCAAGGGCACCGGGCCGTCCGACCACGCCCCGGTGATGCTCGACCTCGACGAGGCCCCCGACGGCGACCTCGGTCCGGTCGTGCCGCCGCCCTCGATGGGCGCGAACCGGGGCCGGGCGCGGAAGAAGGGCTGATCGAGGGGTCGCCTGGGGGAGAGGGCGGTTCGGTGACCGCGCCGACCGTGTCGCGATCGGACACGGTCGCGAGACCTGGTGTCCGACGGCGGGGCCTGCCGGGCCGGGTCGCGGGCAGTTCGGTCGCAGCGCGACCGTGCCGATGGACACGGTCGCGGCAGCGTACCGCGGTGGCGCCCGGCGGGAGTTCGAGCGAAACGGCCCCGCCCGGATCGGCGGGTCGTCGATGATCTCGACATGGAGGACGCAGCGAGCGCCCGGGACCGCGCCGTCGAGGAGCTCGTGGAACTGGTCGCTCGACGAGCTCGTCCCCGCCGTCGGCTGGTACCGGGACCAGCTCGCCCGCCGACTCGGCACCGGTCTGCCCGGGCTTGCGGTGCTCGAGGACTGCCGGGCACCGTCCGACGACTGCGGCGCGCGCGGCGCTGCGGATCGGGATGACGCCGAGCGCGGCGGCCAAGGTGATCCGGAGTTGGAGGCCGACGGGCACGTGAGGCGCCCGCCCAGCGGCATGCACGAGCAGGAACTGCTGGTCGAGCTGGTGCCCCACGAGGCCCGTGACGTCGTTCTCGAGCTCGTCCGGGGGCACGTGCGCGGAACGGTGGTCCACGTCGTCTCGACGCTCGGGCTCACCTCCGACGCCCGCCTGCGGATCGCGGCCGAGGTGCTCGCCCAGGTGGCGCGGACGCTCGGCCGGGAGGCGTGGGAGATGGAACACGTCGCGGCGAACCGGGCCCACACGGCACGGCGAGCCCGGCGGCGCCGGCGGTCGGGGCAGCGCCCGCCCTGGGAGTGGTGACCGCTCAGACCGTGGGGAACGGGCCGACGTGGGTCACGTGCACGACCGCGGAGCCGAGCTCGTCGGAGGCGTCCAGGTCGACCGTGGCGGTGATGCCCCAGTCGTGGTCGCCCTCGGGGTCGTCGAACACCTGGCGCACGGTCCACGTGCGGCCGGCGTCGGTGACCCGGAAGAGCGCCGGGCCCGCGGGCCGCGGGGCCGGCGCCGAGGGTGGGGTAGTCGGCGAAGTAGCGCTCCATCGCGTCCGCCCACTCGTCGAGCGAGGGGCCGTCCTCGGAGAGCTCGGCCAGGTCGGCCGGCCAGCGCCGGGCGAACAGCTCGACCCGGCGGAACATCTCGTTGCGCACGAGCACCCGGAAGGCCCGCTCGTTGCGGGTGACCGGCGGCGGGCCCTGGTCGATCGGTGCCGCGTCCGAGCCGGCCGCGTCCAGCTCGGTCGGGTTCGACAGCGTCTCCCACTCGTCGAGCAGCGAGGAGTCGGTCTGGCGGACGAGCTCGCCGAGCCAGGCGATGAGGTCGTCGAGGTCGTCGGTCCCCGCGGTCTCGGGGATCGTCTGGCGCAGGGCGCGGTAGGCGTCGGTGAGGTAGCGCAGGACGAGGCCCTCGGAGCGGGCGATCTTGTAGTGCGAGACGAACTCGACGAACGTCATCGCCCGCTCGTAGAGGTCCCGGACGACCGCCTTGGGGGAGAGCTCGGCGTCGCCGACCCACGGGTGGCCCTTGCGGTAGGTCTCGAACGCCGGCTCGAGCAGTTCCACCAGCGGTTTGGGCCAGGTGATCTCCTCGAGGCGCTCCATGCGCTCCTCGTACTCGATCCCCTCGGCCTTCATCGCGCCGACGGCCTCGCCGCGCGCCGCGTTCTCCTGGGCGCGCAGCACCTGCTTCGGGTCGTCCAGCGTCGCCTCGACGACGGAGACGAGGTCGAGGGAGTAGGTGGGTGACTCGTCGTCGAGCAGCTCGAACGCGGCCAGCGCGAACGGCGAGAGCGGCTGGTTCAGCGCGAAGTCGACCTGCAGGTCGTCGACGAGGCGGACGGTGCGCCCGGCGTCGTCGGGAACCGTCAGAACCTCGACCACGTCGGCCTCGATCAGCCCGCGGAAGAGCTGGATCGCGCGCAGGATCAGCCGACGCTGGGTCGGCCGGTCGGCGTGGTTGTCCTCGAGCAGGTGGCGCATCGCCGGGAAGTACGGGCCGGGACGCTGTGCGACCTGCAGCAGCATCGCCGTCGTCACCCGCATCTGGCTGGTCAGCTGCTCGGGCTGGGCCTCGACGAGCTTCTCCATCGTGCGCTCGGACCAGGAGACGAACCCGTCGGGCGCCTTCACCCGCACGACGCGGCGCTGCTTCTTGACGTCGTCGCCGGCCTTCGCGAGGCGCTTCGCGTTCTCCACCTCGTGCTCGGGAGCCTGGACGACGACGTAGCCCGCGACGTCGTAGCCCGCCCGGCCCGCGCGCCCGGCGACCTGGTGGAACTCCCGCGCCCGCAGGTGGCGCACCCGCTGGCCGTCGAACTTCGTCAGGGCGGTGAACAGCACGGTGCGGATGGGGATGTTGATCCCGACGCCGAGGGTGTCGGTGCCGCAGATGAGCTTGAGCAGCCCGGCCTGGGCGAGGGTCTCCACGAGCCGGCGGTACTTGGGCAGCATCCCGGCGTGGTGGACGCCGATGCCGTGGCGGACCAGCCGCGAGAGCGTCTTCCCGAACCCGGCGGTGAAGCGGAACGAGCCGATGAGCTCGGCGATCTGCTCCTTCTGGGCCTTCGTCGAGACGTTGAGGCTCATCAGCGCCTGCGCCTGCTCGACGGCTGCGGCCTGCGTGGTGTGCACGATGTAGACCGGCGCCTGCTGCCCGGTGATCAGCTCGGAGATCGTCTCGTGCAGCGGGGTGGTCGACCAGCGGAACGACAGCGGCACCGGGCGCTCGGTGTGCGCGACGACGGCGGTCTCGCGGCCGGTGCGCCGGGTCAGGTCGCCCTGGAAGAACGAGACGTCGCCGAGGGTCGCCGACATCAGCAGGAACTGGCACTGCGGCATCTCGACGATCGGGACCTGCCAGGCCCAGCCGCGGTCGGGGTCGGCGTAGAAGTGGAACTCGTCCATGATCACCTGGCCGACGTCGGCGGCGGCGCCCTCGCGCAGCGCCCAGTTGGCCAGGACCTCGGCGGTGCAGCAGATGACCGGCGCCTCGGGGTTCACGGCGGCGTCGCCGGTGAGCATGCCGACGTTGGCGTAGCCGAGCTGGGCGCCGAGGGCGAAGAACTTCTCGCTGACCAGCGCCTTGATCGGCGCGGTGTAGACGGAGCGCTCGCCGCGGGACATCGCCGTGACGTGGGCACCGAGCGCGATCAGCGACTTCCCCGACCCGGTGGGGGTGGAGACGATGACGTTGGCGCCGGTGACCAGCTCGATGAGCGCCTCGGCCTGGGCCGGGTAGAGCTCCAGCCCGCGCTCGGCCGCCCAGGCGGAGAAGCCCTCGAACAGCTCGTCGGGGTCCGCGCCGGGGGTGGGGAGGAGGGTCGGGGTGCTCATCGCCCCCCATCATCCCGGACGCGCGCGGTGGTCAGGCGGACGCGGGGCTGGGCGACCCGGACGCGGGCGCCCGGTCGAGGGGGCGCTTGCGCGTCCGCGGCCCGAACACGGCGACGACGAGGGCGCCGACGATCCACGTCCCGGCGATGAAGACGAAGACGCTCTGGTAGCCCGACCCGGTGTAGAGCGCCGCGATGATCAACGGCCCCGCGGCGTTGGAGAGCCGTCCGACGCCGTACGAGATGCCGGTGCCGAGCGACCGGGTGCGGGTGTCGAACAGTTCGGGGGAGTAGGCGTAGGCCAGCGCCGTGTAGCCCCGCTCGACGAGGTTCACGAGGAACCCGAAGACGACGATGAGCACCGGGTCGAACGTCAGGCCGTACAGCAGCCCGCACACGCCGATGACGGCGCCGAACACCGCGAGGCACCACTTGCGCTCGAGGCGGTCGGTGACCGCCGCGGCCAGCAGGCACCCCAGCGGGGCGCCGACGGTGGAGAGGGCGACGTAGAAGATCGAGCTCTCGATGCTGAAGCCCTGCTTGGCCAGCAGCGTCGGGGCCCAGCTGGAGTAGCCGAAGAACCCGATGGTCTGGGTGACCCACAGGACGCAGAGCAGCAGCGTCGGGAGCAGCGCCCGCCGGCGCAGGAGCAGGCGCCAGCGGGGCTCGCCGTCGTCGGCGACGGTCGGGACCGGGCCGGTCGCCGCGGCCGGGGCGGGCAGCGGCCCGCACTCGGCCTCGACGCGGGCCTCGATGTCGCGCAGGACCTCGTCGGCCCGCTCGGGCTCGCCGCGGTTCTCCAGCCAGCGGGGCGACTCGGCGAGGTGGCGGAGGAAGAACACGAACACCAGCCCGAGCGCGCCCCAGAGGTAGACCAGGCGCCAGGTCCAGTCCGTGGCCGGGACGAGGGCGCTGGCGATGAAGCTGGTCGCCGGCGTCCCGCAGATGCCGATCGCGATGGCGTAGGCCTGGTACTTCCCCCGCGTGGCGGCGGGGAAGAGCTCGGACAGGTAGATGACCGCGACCACGGTCATCGCGGCGAGCCCGGCCGAGGTGAGGAACCGGAAGACGCCGAGCGAGACGACGTCCCAGGAGAACACCGACACCAGGGAGAACAGCCCGAAGAAGATCGTGGTCGAGGCGAGGGCCTTCTTGCGCCCGACGCGGTCGGCCAGGGCGCCCGCGACGATCGAGCCGATGAACATCCCGACGAACGAGGTGGAGGTGACGTAGGCGATCTGGTTCACCGTGACGCCCCAGAGCTTGATCAGCTTGGGTGCCGTGACGGCGAAGGTGTTGATGTCGGCGAACTCGAAGAAGTAGGCGAACGAGACCGCGACCAGGGTGATCTTGTGGAAGCGGCTGATCGGGAGCCGGTCGAGCCGCTGCTGGGCACTCGGCGCGGCGAGGGGAGTGCTCACCGGTCGACCTCCTCGGGCCAGTAGAGCCGCATCGGGTTGTCGACCAGGAGGCGCTGCTGAGCCTGCGGGTCCGGCGCGATGTGCGGGATGTGGTCGACGAGCAGGCCGTCGTCGGGCATGTGGTCGGTCAGGTTGGGGTGGGGCCAGTCGGTGCCCCACAGCACGCGGTCGCCGAACTCCGCCACGACGCGGCGCGCGAACGGCACGACGTCGCGGTACGCGTTCCGCTCGCCGTCGAGGGCCGGCGGTCCGGTGACCGACAGGCGCTCGGGGCAGCTGACCTTGACCCACACGTCGTGGCGGTCGACGAAGCGCAGGAAGTGGGAGAAGGGGCCCTCGAGGTCGCGGGTGACGTCGGGGCGCCCCATGTGGTCGACGACCAGCGGGACCGGCATCGCGCCGAGGACGCCCTCGAGCTCGTCGAGGTCGGCCGCCTCGAAGTAGATCACCGCGTGCCAGCCGAGCGGAGCGATCTTCTCCGCCACCACCGCCAGGTCCTGCGCGGGCGAGGCGTCGACGAGACGCTTGAGGAAGTTGAACCGCACCCCCCGCACGCCGGCCTCGTGCAGCTCCGTCAGCTCGGCGTCGGTGACGTCCGGGCGCACCGTCGCGACGCCGCGGGCCTGGCCGCCCGAGGCGCGCACCGCGTCGACCATGGCGCGGTTGTCGGCCCCGTGGCACGTCGCCTGCACGACGACGCGGCGGCTGACGCCGAGGTGCTCGTGCAGCGCGAACAGCTCGTCGCGCCCGGCGTCGGTCGGGGTGTACTTCCGCTCGGGGGCGTAGGGGAAGACGTCGCCGGGGCCGAAGACGTGGCAGTGCGCGTCGACCGCGCCCGGGGGCAGCACGAAGGTCGGCGTCGACGGGTGGCGGTCGTGGTCCAGCCATCCCGGCGTGACGGTGAAGCTCGGAGAGCCCACGGAGTCCTCCCGACGTCGGTGGGGGCGGTCCTGTGCCCGGGGCCCGCCCACTGTGCGCTGCCCGCCACGATGGGTGCAAGTATTGTTGACAATCTCGTCGCGGTTCCTGTCGAGTACTCTGCGGGCCAGTCGGACGAGGGGGTGGGGATGAGCGCGGTGACCCCGACCGCCGGGACCGCCGAGGACGTCGTCGACCTCGTGCGCACGGCGATCCAGCAGGGCGACTTCGTGCCGAACCAGCGCCTGGTCGAGGCCGACCTCTCGGTGCAGTTCGGTGCCAGCCGCGCCGCCGTGCGCACGGCGATCGTCCAGCTCGCCGCCGAGGGCCTCGTCGAGCGCGTCCAGAACCGGGGCGCCCGGGTCCGGGCGGTCTCCCTCGACGAGGCCATCGAGATCTCCGAGGTGCGCATGGTCGTCGAGGGCCTCTGCGCGGCCAAGGCCGCCGAGCGCGCGATCGACGACGACCTCGCGGCGCTGCGCAGGATCGGCGAGGACATGCAGGACGCCGTCGGCCGGGGTGACGTGTTCGGCTACTCCGAGCTCAACCGACGCCTGCACGCGACGGTGCGCGCGGTCGCCGGGCAGTCGGTCGCCGGCGACGTCCTCGAGCGGCTGCGCGGCCAGAACGTGCGCCACCAGTTCCGGCTCGCGCTGCTCCCGGGGCGCGCCTCGGTGTCCCTGCCCCAGCACCTGGAGATCATCGACGCGATCTGCGCCCGGGACCCCCGGCGGGCCGAGGCCGCCATGCGGGCCCACCTGGCGAGCGTCATCGAGACGCTCCCACAGGTGGGCTCCTCGCCGGGGCGCTGAGCGCCTCACGGCGAGAGGTCCTCGAGGGCCCGGTTGCCCATGAGACCGCGTGGCGGGGGAGCCGGTCGACGACGCCGGGCGCGCCGTTCCCCGAGGGGCTGCCGATCGCGGTCGGGGCGTCGCTCGCGAGCGCTCGTCATCGCGGTCTCCCCGCTGTCCTGTCCCGGTGTGGGGTGCTCCGATGTCATGGGGTCCTGACCGTAGACACGTCGGTGCCTCGTCGACAAGAAGCACGCCGAGATTGTTGACAATCCAGGGGCGACGACGAAGGCTGGGAGACGAACGCCAGAGCGGAGGGAGCCGGGATGAGGACGGTGGTCGTGACCGACCCGCCGCGCGCGGACGTCGACGACGCCGAGGTGCTGGGCAAGCACGGCGTGGCGACGGTGCACGAGGCGATGGGACGCGCCGGGTACCTCGGGCCGGAGCTGCGCCCCGCCTGGGCGGGCGCCCGGATCGGCGGCACCGCGGTGACCGTCGCGTGCTGGCCCGGGGACAACCTGATGATCCACGTCGCCGTCGAGCAGTGCCGCCCCGGCGACGTCCTGGTCGTCACGACCACGTCGCCGTCCACCGACGGGCTCTTCGGCGAGCTCTTCGCGACCGCCCTCGCCCACCGCGGGGTGCGCGGAGCGGTTCTCGGCTGCGGCGTGCGCGACGTCGCCGAGCTGCGCGAGATGGGCTTCCCCGTCTGGTCCCGCGCCGTCAGCGCCCAGGGATCCGTCAAGGCCACCCCCGGCGCGGTCAACGTGCCCGTCGTCCTCGGCGGCCAGGTGATCCACCCGGGTGACGTCGTGCTCGGCGACGACGACGGCGCCGTGGTCGTCCCCCGCGTCGATGTCGCCCGGGCGCTGAGCGCCGCGGCGGCGCGCGACGAGAAGGAGGCGGCCACCCGGGCGGCCTTCCGGCAGGGTGAGCTCGGGCTCGACCGCTACGGGCTGCGCGACCGGCTCGCCGGGCTCGGGATCGAGTACGTGACCCACGACGAGTACGTGCGGGACGCCTGATGGCCGACGACGAGCCCGGTGTCCGGACGACGATGCTGCGCGGCGGCACCTCGCGCGGGCTGTTCTTCGAGGCCGCCGACCTGCCGGCCGACCCGGCCGCCCGCGACGACCTGCTGCTCCGGCTGATGGGCACCCCGGACCCGCGCCAGATCGACGGGCTCGGCGGCGCGACGTCGCTGACGAGCAAGGTCGCGGTGGTGAGCCCGTCCGAGCACGCGGACGCCGACGTCGACTACCTGTTCCTGCAGCTCGGTGTCGCCGAGGCGACCGTCTCCGACCAGCAGAACTGCGGCAACATCCTCGCCGGCGTGGGGCCGTTCGCCCTCGAGCGCGGGCTGGTCGAGGCCGCGGACGGCGCGACGGACGTCCGCATCCGCATGGTCAACTCCGACAGCGTCGCCGTCGCCACCGTGCCCACCCCGGGCGGGCGGGTGACCTACCGCGGCGACGTGGCGATCGCCGGCGTCCCCGGGACCGCCGCCGGAATCACGCTCGCCTTCACCGACACCGCCGGCTCGACGACCGGTGCGCTGCTGCCGACCGGGCACGTCCGCGACACCGTGGACGGCGTCGAGATCACCTGCGTCGACAACGGCATGCCCGTCGTGCTCGCCCTCGCCTCGTCGTTCGGCCTGACCGGGTACGAGACCCACGAGGAGCTCGCCGCCGACACCGCGCTGGGCGCGCGCATCGACGCCTTCCGCACGAAGACGGGCGCCCTGATGGGGTTGGGCGACGTCAGCGGCTCGTCGGTGCCCAAGACGATCCTGCTCGCCCCACCCGCCGACGGCGGCCAGGTCGCGACCCGCTCGTTCATCCCCGTCGCCCCGCACACCGCGGTCGGCGTGCTCGCCGCCGTCACGGTCGTCACCGGGATGCTGCTGCCCGGCGCCGTCGGCCACGACCTCACCGCCGCCTGGCCCGACTCCAGCCGCATCGACGTCGAGCACCCGACCGGGCACTTCCTGGTCGACGTGGTGGTCGACACCGACGTGACGCCGCCGCGGGTCGTCCGCTCGGGCGTCGTGCGGACCGCCCGCAAGCTCATGGACGGGGTCGCGTTCCCCCGGCCGGGACAGGAGTAGCCGTGCCGCCCCTGCACGACGTCGCGCACCTCGCCCACCTCGAGCTGCACACCCCGGTGCTCGACGAGAGCGTCGCCTTCTTCACCGACTACCTCGGGCTGACCGTCCCGGACGAGGCGGGCGACTCGGTGTTCCTGCGCGCCTTCGACGACTACGAGCAGACCACCCTCAAGCTCACCGCCCACGAGACCTCGGGCATCGGGCGCACCAGCCTGCGTGCCGCGGGTCCCGAGGCCCTCGCGCGGCGGGTCGCCGCGATCGAGGCGACCGGGCGCGGACTCGGCTGGGTCGAGGGCGATCCCGGGACCGGGCCCACCTACCTGTTCACCGACCCCGACGGCCACGAGTTCGGGCTCTACTGGGAGTCGCAGTGGTATCGGGCGCCCGCAGAGCTCGCGCCGTCGCTGAAGAACCAGGCCCAGGCCTACCCGGCGCGCGGGGTGAGCGTCCGCCGCCTGGACCACGTCAACTACCTCGGCGTGGACGTCGTCGCCAACCGCGACCAGCTGCGCGACACCCTCGGCGCGATGGTCACCGAGCAGATCGTGCTCGACGACTCCTCGGTCGCCGGGAGCTGGACGACGTTCACCAACAAGGGCTACGACGCGGTCTACACCCGCGACCGCACCGGCACCCCCGGGCGGCTGCACCACATCGCATTCGCCGTGGACACCCGGGCGGACATCCTGCGGGCCGCGGACATCGCCCTCGACCAGGGCGTGTTCATCGAGACCGGGCCGCACAAGCACGCGATCCAGCAGACCTTCTTCCTCTACGTCTACGAGCCCGCCGGGAACCGCATCGAGCTGTGCAACGCCGGCGCACGCCTGGTCCTCGCCCCCGACTGGGAGCCCGTGGACTGGACCGAGGCCGAGCGGGCCAAGGGCCAGGCGTGGGGGCTGAAGACCATCGAGTCGTTCCACACCCACGGGACCCCGCCGGTGGCCACCCCGTGACCGCGCCGCTCCGGGTCGCGCTGCTCGGGCTGGGGGAGGCGGGGAGCGAGATCGCGGCCGACCTCGTCGCCGCCGGGGCCGACGTCCGCGGCTACGACCCGAAGGTGCGGCCCGGACCCGGGATCGACCCGCGGGACGACGAGGCCGACGCGGTCCGCGACGCCGAGCTGGTCCTGTCCGCGAACAGCTCCCACGACGCCGCGACCGCGCTCGCCAACGCCCTGCCCGGCCTCCGGTCCGGCACCGTCTTCGCCGACCTCAACACCGCCTCGCCCGGGGTCAAGGCCGGGCTCGTCACGACGGCCGGTGCGGCCGCGGACGTCGTCGACGTGGCCCTCATGTCGCCGGTGCCCGGCAAGGGTCTGCGCACCCCGATGCTCGTCTCCGGGGAGGGGGCGACCCGCTACGCCGAGCTGTTGCGGCCCCTGGGCGCGCAGGTCACCGTCCAGCCCGGGCCCGCGGGCGCGGCGATCTCCCGCAAGCTCCTGCGCAGCGTGTTCTACAAGGGCCTCGCGGCCGCCGTCGTCGAGGCCCTCGCCGGTGCCGAGGCCGCCGGGTGCGCCGACTGGCTGGCCGCGAACATCTCCGCCGAGCTCGCGGGGTTCGACGAGCACGCCCTCGAGCGCCTGGTCGACGGCAGCCACCGCCACGCCCGCCGCCGGGCCGACGAGATGGCGGCCGCCGCCGAGCAGCTGCGCGAGCTCGGCGTCGAGCCCCGGTCGGCCACCGCCG
Source organism: uncultured Actinomycetota bacterium (assembly GCA_963716955.1). Taxonomy (GTDB): domain Bacteria; phylum Actinomycetota; class Actinomycetes; order Mycobacteriales; family Pseudonocardiaceae; genus Actinomycetospora. The sequence goes on along the minus strand of CAVQUY010000018.1, from coordinate 96,044 downwards.
CCCACGACCTCCTCGCCGCGCTGCGCGACGCCGGCTCCGGTGCCCCGGGAGGCCCCGCGTGATCATCGACTGCCACGGCCACTACACCACCGCGCCCGCCGCCCACACGGCCTGGCGCGAGGCGCAGACCGCCGCGTACGACGCCGGCGGACCCGCGCCGCTCTACCCGGACATCGGCGACGACGAGATCCGCGAGAGCATCGAGGGCAGCCAGCTGCCGCTCATGGCCGAGCGCGGCATCGACCTGACGATCTTCTCGCCGCGGGCCTCCGCGATGGGCCACCACGTCGGTGACGAGGCGGTCAGCACGGCCTGGACGCGGGCCGCCAACGACCTCGTCGCCCGCGTGGTCGGCCTGTTCCCCCAGCACTACGCCGGGGTGTGCCAGCTCCCGCAGTCCCCGGGCGTGCCGATCGGGCACTCGGTCGCGGAGCTGCGCCGATGCGTCGAGGAGCTCGGCTTCGTCGGCGCCAACCTGAACCCCGACCCGTCCGGCGGCCACTGGACCGCGCCGCCGTTGACCGACCGGTCCTGGTACCCGTTCTACGAGGCCATGATCGAGCTCGACGTCCCCGCGATGGTCCACGTCTCAGCGGTCACCAACCCGAACTTCCACGCCACCGGGTCGCACTACCTCAACGCCGACACGACGGCGTTCATGCAGCTCGTGCAGGCCGACCTCTTCCGCGACCTGCCCGAGCTGCGGTTCGTGATCCCGCACGGCGGCGGCGCGGTGCCGTACCACTGGGGCCGCTTCCGCGGGCTCGCGGACATGCTCGGGCGGCCGCCGGTCGAGGACGCCGTGATGGGCAACGTCTTCTTCGACACCTGCGTCTACCACCAGCCGGGCATCGACCTGCTCTTCGAGGTGATCGAGCCGGAGAACATCCTGTTCGGCTCGGAGATGGTCGGCGCCGTGCGGGGGATCGACCCGCGGACCGGCCACCACTTCGACGACACCCGGCGCTACGTGGACGCCGTGGAGCTCGGGACCGGCGACCGGGAGAAGGTCTACGAGGGCAACGCGCGCCGCGTCTACCCGCGTCTCGACGCCCTCCTGCGCGGCCAGGGCCGCTGAGGCCGCCGACGTCTGGCGCCGCGCCCACGGGGTACCAGGCACCCATGGCACCCCGACGCACGTCCTGGCTCCCCCGCGCGCTCGGGGTGGCCACCGCCGCCTACAGCGTCGCGATCATCGCGAAGCCCGAGCTGTTCGCCCGCCCGACGAAGCTCGCGTCCGGCCGGGGCGACCTCTCGCGCGGCACCGCGATCGGCATCCGCGCCCTGGGCGGCCGGGACCTCGCCTCCGGGCTGGCCATGGCCTTCGCGCCCGAGGGCGACCCGCTGCGGACGGCCGTCGCGGTCCGCGTCGGGTCCGACGTCGTCGACCTCGTCCTGCTCGGGACGACGCTGCCCGACAAGCAGGCCCGGGCGAAGGCCGCCGCGGTCGCGGCCGGCTGGGGGGCGCTGTGCGCGCTGGGGCTGTGGGCCGCGTGAAGTTCGGGGCCGCGTGAAGTTCGGGGCCGCGTGAGCTCCCGAGGCGCGGCTCAGACCGCTGCTCTGGTCCGCCGGCTCGACCTCGGCCGCGGGCTCGACCCGCAGGTGGTAGACACCGGCTCCCGCCGCGAGCGGGTGCAGGTCGTAGTGGTGGACGACCTTGGGACCGTCGTGGAGGTGGGTGTGGGTCACCGTGGGCAGCGGGGCGCCGTGGCGGGCCTCCCGGACCTCGACCCGCCCGTCGAGCGGTCCGCCGAGGTAGAGCAGGACGGCGTCCTCCGATCCGTCGTCGTCGGACATGGGCTGCCTCCCCAACCTCTCGCGGTTGCCGAACAGGGTAGGTCGGGGGTCGCGCGGGCGCTGCGTCCGTCCGGGGACATCTCGTGACGTCGGGTGAGCAGAGCGCGACGGATGGTGGCGACCTCGACGACCAGGTCACCGGCTGGACCGCCCCCGGCACCGCCCCGCTCGTCGGCGAGGTCACGCTCCTGCTCGCCGACGACATCCACCGCACCTGGTCGCGCACCGACGAGGAGGCGCCGCCCTTCTGGGCGTTCGCGTGGGCGGGTGGGCAGGCCCTCGCGCGCCACGTGCTCGACCACCCCGACCTCGTCGTGGGGCGCCGGGTCCTCGACCTCGCGGCCGGCTCGGGGATCGTCGCCATCGCCGCGTCGCTGGCCGGCGCGGCCCACGTCGTCGCCTCGGACTCCGACGCCCGCGCCCGCGTCGCGGCCCACCGCAACGCCGCGCTCAACGGCGTGACCCTCGACGTCGTCGGGGACCTGGTGGGACGAAGCGGAGCGAGCTCGCCCGGCGGTGGGAGGCCGCCGACGTGGACCTCGACGTCGACGTCGTGCTCGCCGGCGACGTGTTCTACGAGCAGCCGATGGCGCGTCAGATGCTGGAGTTCCTCGACGAGGCGGCCGGGGTGGGCGTCGACGTCCTGGTGGGGGACCCCGGGCGGGAGTACCTGCCGCGCCGCCGGGTCACGCCGCTGGCGACCTACGACGTGCCGGGCACGGCCGACCTCGAGGGCCGCTCCGTGACCCCGACGACGGTGCACCGGTTCGTCTGACCCCGCCCTGACCCCCCGCCTGGGCAGCAACGGCACGTTCCTGGCGTCCAACGTCAGGACGGCGCCGTCCACGCATGGCCCGGCCCGCACCCCGGAGAGCAGCAACGGCACGTTGCTGGCATCCAGCGCCAGGACGGCGCCGTCCACGCATGCCCGGCCGTCACACGGGGACACCCACTCGCAACATGACCCGAGTGCCATCGGAAACGGCTTCAAGACCGACGCCATGACCGCGCGCCCTTCACCCTGCTGCCCGACGACTGACGCCACTGGCTGGAGAACTTCCGCGGGCACGCCCCGTCCATCGGACTCCCGCCCGCCGGCTCCTGGACCGCGGCGCCGGAGGACGAGATCCGGGTGCTCCGCAGCGTCTGATCCCGTCGGGCCCCGGCGCGTGCGGCATGATCGCCGCATGCGCGCGGTGCAGGTGAGCAAGCTGGAGGGACCCGACGCCCTGGAGGTCGTCGACGTCGACGAGCCGGTCCCCGGCCCCGAGCAGGTGCTCATCGACGTCGAGGCCGCCGGCGTCGTCTTCCCCGACCTCCTGCTGTCCCGGGGCGAGTACCAGATGCGCCCCGAGCTGCCGTTCGTGCTCGGCTCCGAGGTCGCCGGGACGATCCGCACGGCGCCCGAGGGCTCGGGCTTCTCCCCGGGCGACCGGGTCGTCGCGATGTGCGTCCTCGGCGGCTTCGCCCAGGCCGTCGCCGCCCCGGTGGACCAGACGTTCCCGCTGCCCGACGCGGTGTCCGCCGACGTCGGCGCCGGGCTCCCGATGAACTACCTCACCGCCCACTTCGTGCTCGGGCAGCGCGGCCGGCTCGTCGCGGGGGAGACCGTGCTCGTGCACGGCGCCGCGGGCGGGGTCGGCGTCGCCTGCATCCAGTTCGCGAAGGCCCGGGGCGCGACGGTGGTCGCCGTCGTCTCCACCGAGGGCAAGGCCGAGGTCGCGCGGGCCGCGGGCGCCGACCACGCGGTCCTCGTCACCGACGCCGAGGGCACCGGCTTCAAGGACGCCACCCTGGCGATCACCGGCGGGAACGGCGTGGACGTCGTCGTCGACCCGGTCGGCGGCGACCGCTTCACCGACTCGCTGCGCAGCCTGCGCCGCGGCGGTCGCCTGCTCGTCGTCGGCTTCACCGCGGGCGAGATCCCGACGGTGAAGGTGAACCGGCTGCTGCTGCGCAACACCGAGGTGATCGGCGCGGCCTGGGGCGAGTGGGCCTGGGGGACCCCGGGCTTCATGCGCGGGCAGTGGGAGGAGATCGTCGACGACGTCGCCGCGGGCCGGCTCGCGCCGCCGATCAGCGCCACGTACCCGCTCGCGCAGACGGCGGCCGCGGTCGGCGAGCTCGCGGAGCGCCGGGTGACCGGCAAGGTCGTCGTGCGTCCGCAGGAGTGAAACCGGGGCCCGCGTTGTGCGAGCATCGGGGACCCCGACCAGGTCGTCGTCCGCCCGGAGGTCCCCGTGCTCGCCCACTCGCGCAGCGGTTCCGGCGAGCCGCTGATCCTCGTCCACGGGATCACCCACCGCCGCGAGGCCTGGGACACGGTGACGCCGTACCTCGAGAAGGAGCACGACGTCATCGCCGTCGACCTCCCCGGGCACGGCGACTCCGACGACGTCGAGGCGGACTTCGACGGCAGCCCGCGCCCGCTCGTCGACGCCGTCGAGGGCCTGGCCCGTGACCTCGGGCTCGAGCGCCCGCACGTCGCCGGGAACTCGCTCGGCGGCCTCATCGCGCTCGAGATGGCGGCGCGCGGCACCGTGGCGTCCGCGACGGCGCTCTCCCCGGCCGGCTTCTGGTCGCCGGTCGGGCGCCTGTGGGCCCGCGGCGTGCTGCTCGGCGCGAGCACGGCGCTGCAGCGCATGAGCCCGGAGCGGCTGGACCGGGTCCTCGCCAGCACGGCGGGGCGGACCGCGCTCACCGGGCTGATCATGGCCCACCCCGGCCGTCAGGACCCGGAGGTGCTGGCCCGCGGGCTGCAGGGCCTCGCCCGGCCCCGGGAGGGCTTCGCGGCGATGCTGGCGGGCCTCGACCGGTGGACGACCCCGCAGCGTTCCGACGTCCCGACCCTCGTCGGCTGGGGGAACCGCGACTACCTCCTGCCGCGGGCCCAGGTCCGCCGGCTGCGCCAGGTGCTCCCCGACGCCCATGTCGTCGTCCTGCCCCGCTGCGGCCACATCCCGATGGCCGACGACCCGGGGCTGGTCGCCGAGATGATCCTCGGGAACGCGCGCCTCGCGCGGGTCTGAGCCGGACCCGTGGCCCACGAGTACCGGCTGACCGTCGACTGGCACGACGACCCCGGCACGGTCGACTACCGCTCCTACACCCGCGACCACGTCGTCTCCGCCGACGGCAAGCCGCCCCTCGACGGGTCGTCCGACCGCGCCTTCCGCGGGAGCCCGGAGCGCTGGAACCCCGAGGAGCTCCTCGTCGCGGCGCTCGCGCAGTGCCACCTGCTGAGCTTCCTGCACGCGGCCGCGGACGCCGGCGTCGTCGTCACCGCCTACACCGACCGCCCGGTGGGTCGGATGACGAAGGACGACGACGGCGGGTGGTCGTTCGCGTCGGTGGTGCTGCACCCCGAGGTCCGCGTCACCGCGCCGGACGCGGACCTCGAGGCGCTGCACCACCGCGCCCACGAGGCCTGCTTCATCGCCCGGTCGGTCTCGTTCCCGGTGACGGTCGAGCCCGGCACGACCCCCCGATGAGGGCCCGCGCCCGGTAAGCTCGCTGGTGACCGGCCCGGGGCGAGGCCCCGGAAGTCGCCTCCGGGACGAAGAAAGGCACGGGCTCGCCCTCGGTTGGAGATCCCGTCGGCCCGTCCCGACCCCGCCCACCCCGGACCTGGTGGGCGAAGGGAGCGTCCCGTGTCAGACATCCACCCGCCAGTCGTCCAGTGCCGCCCCGGCCTCCCCGCGGCTCGGTGCCGCGTGATCGGCCGCAGCCAGACCGAGCCCGTCGGGAACCGGGTCACGCTCGCGCACGCCGAGGAGCTCGCCGCCCGCGGGTCCGACCAGCGTCGCGTGGCGCGCGTGGTCGCCGCCCGGGCCATCGACGTCGAGGACTGCCGCGAGCTGCTCGGCATGCTCGGGCTCGCCGCGGCGACCGGGCTGCCGGAGACCGACCCGCCCACGCGGTGAGGCGGCGCGGGCGGGTCGGCTCCCGGGATCAGTAGCCCGACGACCCGCCGTACGAGTCACCGGCCGCCGGGGCCGCGGGAGCGGCGGGCGCCGGCGACGCGTCGCCACCGCCCGACCCCGCGGAGCCGTACGCCGACCCCGAGCCGCCGGACGCGGCCCCGGAGCTGCCGGAGCCCGCCCCGGTACCCGCGGCCGGGGCCGACCCGCCCGCGGCCGGGGCCACCGGCTTGCCGTCGGGGTTGAGGGCCTTCCAGGTGCCGCCGACGCCGTTGCCGGTGGTGTCACCGGGCTGGGCGTCCTTGGCGTAGCGGTAGAGCGGCCAGCCGTTGAGGGTCAGCTGCTTGGTGCCGTCGGCGCGGTCGACGGTGCCGACCTTGTCCGCGGAGACCCCCTTGAGCCACGGGGTGTCGCCCGCGAGCACCGGCGGCCAGGACGTCGCGCAGCTGCCGGAGCAGTTCGACGCCGAGGGCTTGTTGGTGTCCTTGGTGTACTCGTAGACCGTGAAGCCGTCGCTGGTGGCGACGAGCCCGAGCGGGGTCTGCCGGGTCGCGAGGTTCGGGCCGGTGACGCTGGTGGCGGCCGCCGGAGCGGCGGCAGCGGCAGGGGCCGGCGCCTGGTCGGACGTGGCGCCCCACTTCGCGATCCCGACGTAGCCCGCGGCGCCCACCACGACCGCGCCGGCGGCCACGAGCGCGAGCACCGCCCGGCGCCGGCCGCGTCCGGCGCCCGCACGGCGCCCGGTCCCGCGACGGTGCCCGGAGCCCACGGGCAGCGGCCCGCTGGGGTGACCGTCCTCGCGCTCGTAGCCACCGGTCTCGTAGCGGGCCGCGCGGGCCGCCTCGTAGCGGCCCGCGTCGTACGCGGCCGGGGTGGGCTCGTAGGCGGTGGGCTCGTACGGCGGGATCTCGGCACGCTGCTGGTGCCGCACGGTCGGCTCGGCGGCCTCGCGGGCCGCGACCGCGGCCGCGTAGCCGGGGGCGCGGCCGGCGGCCGGGTACGACCCCGTCGTCGCCGCGCGCGGGGCGGCGGGCTGGGGCCCCGAGTACGGCCCGACGGCGGGCTGGGGGCCCGAGTACGGGCCGGGCACCGGGCTCGACCCGGTCCGGGGCCCCGCCGCGGGCTGCGGGCCCGACCAGGGGCCCTGCGGGCCGGCGACGGCGTCGTGCCGGCCGCCGACCCCCGAGTCCCTGGGCACGGGGATGCCGAACTCCGGGCGCGGGTCCTGCTGCAGGTCGGGGCGCATGGACGAGAACCTCCGGTGATGGGGGAGCGGGGCCCACCGCGACGTCGGGGGAGTCGCGGCGGGCGCGGCGACGACGGTAGGGAAGCCCGCCGCGACCGGCGCCGGAGCTGAGAGCGCGGGCGTCCGGAGGCCGCGCAGGGGGCGCTGGTGTGCGACCAACGGTGCCCGGCGCGGCCGGACGTCGGCAGTAGCTGCTCCGAACGCCGATGCGCGCCTTCAGGTCCCGCGCTGGGTGGTCACTCACCGGGGCGCGGCGGCCGCACGCCGTCATACCACCGGGTGAGGTCGGCGTCGTGGCCCTAACGGCGGGCCCGCCCGCAGCGAGGTCCCCCTGGGAGAGCCCATCGAAGGGGGACCATGCGCATCGTCACCGTGACCGTCGCGGTCGTGCTCGCCGTGCTCGCCGGCCTGCTCGTCGTCAAGACCCGCAGCGACGACCACGCGTCCGCCGAGGTGCGCCCGGTCTCGATCACCGCGGCGGACACCCGGCCGATGCTCGGCGTCATCGGCGACTCCTTCGCCGCCGGCACCGCGCTGGGCGGCGCGGGCGGCCAGGGGTTCCCGATGATGATCGCGGAGCGGGTCGGCTGGCGCTGGGGCACGACCGCGATCGGCGGCACGGGCTACGTGGCGCAGCTGCCCGGGACGTCCCTGTACGACGCCGGGCAGGTCGACCGGATGGTGGCCGTGCGGCCGGACGTCCTCGTGGTCGAGGGCTCGCAGAACGACGGGCGGGCCGACGTCGGCGCCATCGGGACGGCCGCGACGGCGCTCTACGCGCGGTTGCGCGGCGCCCTGCCGCACACCCGGATCGTCGTCGTGGGCCCGGTCGCGTCGAACTCGGCCCAGGCCGCCGCGCTCTCGCGGTTGGACGCGCGGGTGGGCGAGGCGGCCCGGGCGGCGGGGCTGCCGTACGTCGACGCGATCGCCGAGGGCTGGTTCACCGACGCGCAGGCCCCGCTGATCGGGGAGGACCACATCCACCCGACGTGGGCGGGCCACCAGCGCATCGCGGACCTGCTGGGCGCGGACCTGACGCGGCTGGGCGCGCTGCCCGCGCCGCGGGTCTGAGGACGACGAAGGCCCTGGTCACGGTCGTGACCAGGGCCTTTGGTGGGCGATACTGGGATTGAACCAGTGGCCTCTTCCGTGTCAAGGAAGCGCTCTCCCACTGAGCTAATCGCCCGAGGCGGAGGCGGGAATCGAACCCGCGTACAGGGCTTTGCAGGCCCTTGCCTAAACCACTCGGCCACTCCGCCCTGAGTTCGGAGCTGGTGATCCCATCGAATCCGGGGCCCGACGCCGAAGGGGCCTGCTCCCGAGCGGACGACGGGACTCGAACCCGCGACCCTCACCTTGGCAAGGTGATGCGCTACCAACTGCGCTACGTCCGCATGTCATCGGTGAGAACGGATGGTGACGCCCGGGCTCCCTGCCGACGACGGAAACTCTACTGCATCGCGCGCTGCCCCCGTGGGCGGGGGGTGGATCAGGAAGGGTCGGTCGAGAGCAGGAGTCCGAGGGCGTGCTCGAGGTCGAGCCAGTCGTCCTCGGAGCCCGGCTCGATGACCTCGTGGGTCCGCTGCAGGAACTCCGACACCTCGCGGGCGAGCGCCCGGAAGGTCGCGTGGCCCGACGGCGAGGAGAGCTCGATCTCCACGGTCTCGCCCTCCGAGGGGCGGATCCGGACGTCGCCGTCGCCGGCGGCGTCGATCAGGCCCTCGGTGAGGAGGTCCCGGGAGAAGACCCACTCGACCCAGCCGGCCCGCCCGGTGCGGAAGGCCGCCTGGACGGCGTAGGGGTCACGCGTGTCGTACCGGAGCTCGACCTGGACCGGGACCGGAGGGTTCGGAGGCCCGATGAGGTCGAAGACCGCCGTGGACCGGATCGTGACGTCGTCCTTGTGCATTCGAAGGCTGCCTTTCGCGCACGCTGCTGTCGAAGTGGGGAACGACCGGCGGCCGGGCCTGTGACGCCGGTTCACCCGGCTCACGCACCGACAGCATCGTATGAGTACCCAGCCGAGGCCTTACATGGTCCTGTTCCGTGACGACGCCCCCTCCCCGTCGGAGCGGCTCGCACCCCCCGGGAGCACTAGCCTGGGCAGCGTCTCCCCCGATCACGAGACGATGAGGCAGGAGAGAGCCGTGTCGGACGCCACGCAGCGCGGTGCCGAGGTGGCTGCGCAGCGTGACGGCGCCTCCGATGGGGGTGTGACCGACGCCACAATCCTCCAGGCCGTCGTGGCCCGGGCGCCACGCGCGCTCGAGGAGTTCTACGACCGCTTCGCCCGCCGGTCGTACTCGCTCGCCCGGCGGGTGTGCGTGGACGAGTCGCTCGCGGAGGACGTCGTCCAGGAGGTGTTCCTCCTGGTCTGGCGCCACCCCGAGCGCTACGACCCGGCGCGCGGCAGCGTCTCCGCCTGGCTGATGACCATGGTCCACCACCGTGCCGTCGACGCGGTGCGCCGCGAGGCCACCCGTCGTCGCCACACCGTCCCGCCCGGGGAGGAGGGCGACGAGTGGCTCCCGCCGGGACCGGGCGCGGACGAGGCCGCGCTCGACGCCGTCGTCGCCGGGCACGTCCGGGAGGCGCTCGGCGCGCTGCCCACCGAGCAGCGGGAGGCCCTGACGCTCGCGTACTTCGGCGGGTTCACCCAGCGCGAGGTCGCGAGCATCTCGGGCATCCCGCTGGGCACGGTGAAGTCGCGCATGTTCACCGCGGTCCGCACCCTGAGGGGGCTGCTGGAGGGTCGCGTGGACCGCGGGGACGCGGAGGGGACGTCATGAGCGCCCCCCTGCCCGCGTCGTCCGACGGCCACGCCGAGCTCGCCGTCGCCTGGGTGCTGCACGGCCTCGAGCCGGACGAGGACGCCGTCTTCGCCGCGCACCTCGGCGACTGCCCGGGCTGCCTGCGCATCGTGGCCGAGACCGAGGACGTCACGACGCTGCTCGGGGCGGCCGTGCCGGTCGTCGACCCGCCGGCGGGGCTGCTGGAGAAGATCCTCTCGGCGGCTGCTGCTGACAGTCCCGATGCCAGCGAAGCAAGCAAGGGGAGCACGCCGATAGGGCGTGCACTGAGTGACAGGAACGCCACTTCGTCGACCGACCGCGACGCCACCGTCGTGCCCCTCGGCCGGCACCGTCATGACGACGGGGGCCGTCGGTCCCGGCGGATCACCGCCGGGCTCGCCGTCGCGGCCGTGCTCGCCCTCGTCGTGGCCATCGGCGGCCTCGTCGCGGCCAACCGGTCCCTCGCCGAGCAGCGCGACGCGGCGGCGGCGGAGGCGGCTCGGAGCCAGGAGGTCGTGCAGCTGCTCGACGCCGCCGCCCAGCCCGGCACCCCCCACACCGTCCTCGCCACCCCGGCGGGCGGGTTCGTGGGCCTCGTCGTCGACAGGGGTCGGGGGCCCGAGGTCCTCGCGACGGGGCTCGCGCCGGTCGACCCCGACCACACCTACGTCCTGTGGGGTCTGGCGGACGGGAAGCCCGTCGGCCTGACGACGGTCGAGATGTCCGGTTCGGGCCCCGTCGTGCAGTCCGTACCCTCGGTGGCGGCGGCCGGACGGTTCGCCGGGTTCGCGGTCTCCCTCGAGCCCGGTCACACGGTCCCTGCCACACCGACCCAGGTCGTCGCGAGCGGTCAGACGGCGGGCTGACCGACCGGGGCGCACGACGGCGAGCCGTGACCGACCGGCACCGCCGGCCGAGCCGCAGAGGATGGCGATGACCCACCCGCAGGCCACTCCCGACCACGCGGCTCCCGAGCAGGATCCGCCGGCCGTGCCCCGCGAGCGGCGTCTGCACGCGGCCCGCGTCCGGTACCGGGCGTTCCGGACGAAGGTCCGGGCGCGGCCGGGCTGGAACCTCGCGTGGCGGATCGGGATCGGCATGCTGGGCACCGTCGTGCTGGTCCTGGGCGTCCTCGCGATCCCGTACCCCGGGCCGGGCTGGCTGATCGTGTTCGCCGGCCTCGGCATCCTCGCCACGGAGTTCACGTGGGCCGGGCGCCTGCTGACCTTCGCCCGCGGCTACTACGACCGGTGGTCGGCGTGGGTGCGCCGCCAGAACCGGGTCGTCCAACTGCTCCTGGGGCTCGTGTCGCTGGCGGTTGTGCTCGCGATGCTCTGGCTGCTCGGCGCGCTGTGGTTCGCGGCGGGTCTCGTGGGTCTCGATCACTGGACCTGGCTGCGGAGCCCGCTCGCGTCGTGAGTTAGGCTGGGCGACGCTGCGGGCGATTAGCTCAGGGGGAGAGCGCTTCGTTCACACCGAAGAGGTCACTGGTTCGATCCCAGTATCGCCCACGCAGAAAGGCCCTGGTCAGAGACTCGCAAGAGTCGCCGGCCAGGGCCTTCTACGTCTGCGACCAAGATCAGCGGGAAGAAGAAGGAACACTAGCTCTTGAGCGCTCAACCGCAGATCGAGCCTTCGTGTGGTTCGGGCCGTGGCCGGTCTCGGACGGGCATCGCTGTGGCTCCGACGGAGCCCTTGCGGGTGCTGAAGCGTGCGGTTGCGGTACCGGAGCAACTGCCCAGCGCTCCCGGTCCGGAGTGGGGTCGGGCGACGCCCTACGTCACCGACCACGATCGCGTCCGCGAACCCACGGTCCGACGAACGGGCTTTGGAAAGCCACCCGGCGCAATACCGCGATAAGCCCGGCTATCGCGGTACGTGCGTCCCCACCGAGTGCCCCTGGGTCTCGCCATCGCGAGGAGTGGGGCCCTATCGGGTCCCCCGACAGCGCCAACATCGTCACGACCGAGTTCCTCGACGGTTGGCGCGACCCACCGAAACGGACCTCATTCGACGCAGCGTTTGGTGTCGCCTGAACGTCGGACCAGGGGCACCGGGTCTTGTGGGCTGACTGGCGCGGGGCTTTCGTCGGGCTGCGTCCGACACGAGCTCCTGAATGACGACGGCACCAACCTCCGGGTAACGCACCTCGATCGGGTTCAGCGAGTTCATCACCTGGCGGGTTACCGACGACGGGCGGGCGATCTGCCGGCACTGCCTGACCCCGAGCGAGACCATCGACGACGACACCCCGGTCCTCACCGACAACCCCGACGACTAGCTCCTGCGCCACCCTGACCCCGACAACGAGGACAAGTGAGGCCTCGAGCCCGGTCGGGACCTTCCGTGCGTCCGAGGTCAGCTCACCTCTGGGGGTGGAGTCGGGTGGATCAGGAGGACGTCGCCGGCTGCCCTGAGGCAGGCGTCGGCGGTGCCTGCACTGAGGTCGATCATCCTCGCGCTGATGCACTGCGCGGTCGCCCGGCAGGAGGCCCTGACCAACCGAGGCGGTGTGACATGCATGAGCGGCTGCGGCGCGTTTGCCTAACGCCGGCGAATCGCAGCAGCGCGGGAGCGGTTCCGCTTCCGACCGGTGCGTTGCACCTGCAGTGCGGCCAGCGCAAGCTCCGTGGGACAACACCCGAGGCCGACGAGCATCGATGGGCTGGGCCGACTTCGGAGGTACCGGCTCCCGGGGTGCCAAGGTGGCTTGGCGCCGCCCGCGGCGCGAGGAGACGCGTCCGTCTTGTTGCTCCGGCTTGACGAGGAGACCCCTAGTCGATTCCTTGGAAGGTGTAGCCGTAGGGCTTGCTGATCTCTACCAACCGATTGAGGTCTCCGGGCATCTGCAGTGACGAAATCTCCTCGAAGTAGTCGTCCAGCCCGCCGTTGTTCACGACGAAGAACATTTTACCGGGCTCTGAACTCACGTTCCGAAAGCCGTGCCAGGTGTCGCGCACCGAGCAGTACACACCGCCGGAGGTCATCCGCACCCAGCGATCGCGTTGGAGAACCTCGAACTCGCCCTCCAGCACCGTGAAGATCTCTTCTTCGTGCGCGTGCTTGTGCGGCGGAGGCCCCCCGCCCGGCGGGCAGCTCTGGATTCCTCCGCAGCAGCGGTAGCTCGTCTCGCTGCTCCGCACGACGATCTCGATTGGTTCACCGAACACTGTGATGACTGGGTTCTCTGGCATCTCCCACCTCCGCGGCCGCTGTGGGGCAGTGCGGCCACGGTGGGACACCGGACTTGCGGGCGGTACCGCCGAAGCGGTAGCTCGTTATGCCCATCGAGGAGTCTCAGGAAGACACTCCGCAACGCCCTGGTGGCCGGTCCGAGCCCGCATCCGCTGGGTGGGCGCGTTGCTGCCTTCGGGCGATCATGGCCCGTTCGAGGACCTGTTCAAGCGGCGTAAGGCTTGTTGAGGTTCGGTGCTGGCACAACCCAGGTCCGCCAAGTCGAGCTGTTGCGGACCCTGGTCCTCGGCCTCGTCACTACGCACTACTCGGCCGGGCTCAACCTGGTCCTCGTCGACTTCAAAGACGCGGCTCACCGGTACTGCTCGCACCCTTGCAAGGCGATCTCGCGAGCGGTGCACGGCCCGCCGCTGCCCAGCCTGACCGAATGGAGCTGGACGCCGCGCCGCCCACCGCGCATCTCGGCCGGAATCGACCTGGTAAGCGCTGCGAGGTACGAGCGGCTGCTCGGGATCACCCGGAAACGGTGCCCGCAGGGCGATCACGCCGACAGCGTCCTGCGGTGAAGCACCACCCTGGCCTCGCCGCGTCTGCGATGACCGGGGCCCGGGGCCCCTCTCCGCGCTCACATGCCGACCATTGCCGCCCAACGCGGGAGGGCGGTCACTACGTGGGGTCGAGATGCCCTTCGATCGTCCCCCGAGCTACGGTAATCAGCCGCTGGCTATGGCTGCGGGCGTGGTTGCGCAACAGCGCGAACGCCTCGTCGAGGGGCAGCCTGTGGCGTTCGGCGAGCAAGCCCTTGGCCTGTTCGATGAGCTCGCGGCTGTTGAGGGCGTGCTGGAGCTGCTCGGCGATCACTTGGCTGGAGCGCTGGCCGCGGAGGTGCAGGAGGGCAACGGCGGTGGCCGCCGCGAGGTGCTCGGCGAGAATCAGGTCGCCGTCGGGCAGAGGACCGGTGTGGTGCCCGAACAGACCCAGCGCTCCGAGCACGTGATCGTGCAGCTTTAAAGAGCAGCGTGCACCGACTGCACGCCTACGGCGCTGGCTCGCCCGACGAACTCGGGCCAACGCTGGGCAGCGTCCTCGAGGTGGGGGGCGGACACGTCCTCGCCGCTGCGATGAGCATCAACGCACGGCCCCTGGTCGTGCTGGGCCTGGAACAGCTCGAGCAGTTCGATGTGCTGGTGGGAGGAGGCCACTGTCTGCATCTGGTCGTTCTCGTCGGCGAGCAGCACCCCCGCGGTGTTGACGTCGAGCAGCTCCACGCAGTAGCGGGTCAGGCCGTAGAGCAGGTCGGAGACGTCGAAGTCCGTCCGGATGGTGTCGGCCAGGCTGACCGTGGCGTGGGCGATCCGTAGCTCTCTCAGGGCGGCCACGGCGCCGTTTACCCGCCCTCCGACGCCGTATCGGGCAGCCTGGCGCGCCGCGCCCGGCGAGGCCCATTCGCGTTTGCGACTGCCCGCGCTCGGCCAGGCGGCCCCCGGCAGGCCCTCCCTCGGCCCCTCTTCGACGCCGGCGGTAACAGCTACGAACCGCACCTACGACATCTGAGTGCATGACCACCGATGAACGGGGACGAACGGTGAGCATCATGTTACTGGTTGTCATTGCGGCGTGCTTCGTAGTTGTGGAGACCGCGCTGCATGCACTCGGGCGGAAGCGAGCCGCCCGTCGAGGCTTCCCCCAGCGGGTTCGAGTCGAGTTGCCACGCCAACGGCAGGTCAGGGACTCCTCGCCGACAACACGGCCCATCCCTCGCGCACAGTCTGCGGTGGGCGCGGTCGGGAGCGCCGTCCGCGGTGATCGGGGGGTCGCGCCCAGCACTACGTCAGACCACCCTCACCGAGCCACCCTGCAGCGACCGATAGCCCGACGTTGACAAGCTCGAGGAGGACGCATGCTTGCCGGAGCGACTGACGTCCCACCGCGACGCGACGCCCACAGATCACGGGCCGAGTCAGGGGGACCGGGGAGCGGGGGCTGGCGGCAGCGCAGGCGCGGGGCCCTGATCGAAGCGGTTGTGCCACTCGTGGTGACGGTGGTACCCGGCGGCTGACGGCGAGACGGCCGTTCCGGCCACCGCCCCGGGTGGTCCCCCCGATGCCGGCCACAGCGACCGCCACGCCGGCGACCACGAGCAGCGGGCGCAGCCGGGCGCACCGGTTTGGGGGTGGGCTCGCGGTCATGTGGTCACCCCGATCCCGAATCCGATGAGGATCCACGCCGTGAGCCAGAGCAGGATTGCGAGCACCATGACCGCTCCGACGACCTGCTGACGACGTGAGGGGTCCGGCGCCGTCGTTTGAAGAGCCTGATGAGGCGGGCGGATCACGGGGTGACGGCTGCGAGCGCGGCCGTCGACTGGCCCATCATCGTCAGCTTCGCCTGAACGAGCGGGCCCCAGTGGCCGCGCGGAGCCCGCGCCTGATCAGCAGCAGGTGCAGGCGCAGAATCGCGGCGAGCCCGCCAAGGCGCAGCTCCTCACCCGATCCCGGCGATGATGAAGTCGGTGTGGGCGAGCGGGACCCAGGTCGGGGTGCTCGGCGCCAGGCCGGTGCCGAGGATGTCGCCGTGGCGAGGCCGAATAAGCCCTGCGACAGCTGGTAGCCGTCCCGGCGAGTCGGCGACGGAGCGGGTGCAGCCATCAGGGACGTGCTCCTCGTCCGCTGCCGCTCGACGCCGTCACCCGCAACCGTCGAATCATCCGCGGAACTCGACGAACCATGATCATAGAATGGTGGCGGTGCCCGCCGATCCCAGATTCCGTTTTCGGCTCGTCGAATCCGGCGCGGCGCACAGATCCTGGCGGTCCTACTGGTTAATGTGCGGGGATGACGGCTGGTCAGTCCCGCCGACGTTTCATCGTGAACGGCGTCATCGTGCTCGTGGTGCTGCTCGCGGCCGGTGGCACCGTGTTCGGGCTGACCAGGTCCTCTTCGAGCATCAGCCCGCTGCGTACCACGCCGGTTGGGCGGGGGACGGTGGCGCAGACGGTGACGGCCTCGGGGACGGTGACCAGCGCGACGAGCGCGACGCTGAACTTCTCCACCAACGGCAAGATCGCCGAGGTGCGGGTGCGGCTCGGCGACCACGTCGAGAAGGGCCAGACCGTCGCGCGGCTCGACGGCGAGTACGCCGAGGCCAACCTCCGCGCCGCCGACGCCCAGGTCGCCTCGGCCCAGCAGGCCCTCGACGACGCTGAGTACTCCAAGGCCCACCCGCAGGCCCCGGCCTCTACCGCGGCGCCCGCGGCGGCCCCGGTGGCCCCCGCGCCGACTCCGTCCTCCGGCGCTGTTCCGTCCCGGAGCTCGTCCTCGAGCGCTGTTCCGTCCCGGAGCTCGTCCTCGAGCGCTGTTCCGTCCCGGAGCTCGTCCTCGAGCGCTGTTCCGTCCCGGAGCTCGTCCTCGAGCGCTGTTCCGTCCCGGAGCTCGTCCTCGAGCGCTGTTCCGTCCCGGAGCTCGTCCTCGAGCGCTGTTCCGTCCCGGAGCTCGTCCTCGAGCGCTGTTCCGTCCCGGAGCTCGTCCTCGAGCGCTGTTCCGTCCCGGAGCTCGTCCTCGAGCGCTGTTCCGTCCCGGACCCCGTCCTCCAGCGCTGTTCCGACCCGGACCCCGTCCTCCAGCGCTGTCCCGACCCGGACCCCGTCCTCCAGCGCTGCGCCACCTGCGGGGCGAACCGGCACGACGAGCAGCGTGGGCGCTGGTTCGTCGGCGGGAACCGCTGCTACGTCGGCTGACCCGGGTGAGGCGCAGGTCAAGTCGGCCGAGGCGACCCTCGCGCAGGCCAAGGCCACCCAGGTGCTGGCCCGGCAGGCCACCGAGAACCTCGACCTGATCGCCCCGCAGGCTGGCACCGTGGTGAGCCTCGACGGGCTGGTGGGTCAGGTCGCCGGGCCGCAGGGCATCGTCGTGAGCTCTACCGCGACTGGCAACCCCGCCGGGGGGCGGCTCCCGGACGGCTCGGCGATCAGCAGCGGCGCCGGGTCGGGGCAGGCCGCCTCCGGCGGTGGCTCGTCGACTGCTGGGGCCTCGGGGGCGTCCGGCGCCTCGGGGTCGGCGGCCGGCGGGGCCGGGAGCGGGAGCGGCGGCACCGGCTCGGGGGTCACCGCGGCCCCGACCGCGCCCGCGGTCATGACGATCGCGGACCTGAGTGGGATGCAGGTGCTCGCCCAAGTCCCCGAGCTCGACATCGGACAGGTGACCGGCGGCCAGCCGGTCGCGGTCTCGGTGAACGCCCTGCCCGGCCAGAAAATCCCCGGCGTAGTGGCGACGATCAACCTGCTGCCGGGCTCCGGCCCGACTGTGCAGTACGCGACCGCGGTCGCGCTCACCTCACCGCCGCTGGGTCTGCGACCCGGGATGTCGGCCAGCGTGGCGATCACGACGCGGCAGGCGAACAACGTCACCTTCCTGCCGACGGTGGCCGTTACCCCGCTGGGCGGACCGAACTCCGGGCTCGCCAGCGTCACCGTCCTCGCCCCCGACGGCACCACGATGCAGCGCACCATCGGGACCGGCCTGAGCTCGGACACCACCACCCAGGTGACCTCGGGCCTGTCGGTGGGCGAGCTCGTCGTCCTCCCGGAATCGAACACGCCGAACGCGGTCGGCCCAGGCAGTGGCCGCCCAGCCGGGAGCGGGAGCGGGAGCGGCAGCGGCGGGAGTTCTCGGAGCGGCGGGTGAGCACCCAGGCCGGACCGCCGAACCCGCTGGAGGTCTCCGTGCACGACCTCCGGGCCGCTTGTCCAAGGTCCCGATCTCCGTGGTGATGTCGGCGACGAAGCCAGCCAAGACGACGTCCGAGAAGGCACCCGGCCCGCTCATCGGATGCGGATGTTGGCGGTCACGTTCATCCCGGGCAGCAGCGCTAGGCCCTTGGCGTCGTCGATGGTGACCTTGACCGGGATGACCTGGGTGACCTTTTGGAAGTTGCCGCCGCTGTTGGACTGTGGGAACGGCGAGAACACCGCAGCGGCGCCGTTCTGAATCTCCTGCACGGAGCCGGTCAGGGGGGTGTCCGGGTAGGCGTCTACGGAGATCTGGACCGGCTCGCCGATGCGGACCGCGCTGAGGTCGGTCTCGTCGACCCGCGCGGTGATGTAGGTGTCGGCGGGGTCGTAGGCGATCGCGAGCTGGGTGCCGGCGATGACGTAGGCGCCCTCGGTGGTCTCGGAGGTGGCCACGGTGCCGGCGGCCGGGGCGCGGATGGTCAGCTGCGGTTGCGCGTAGGCGCCTTGGAGTTGGATGCGCCCTACCGGCTGGTCGCGGCGCAGCTCCGCGCCCTCGGTGGCGGTCCAGTCGATCAGGGTGCCGCTGGCCGGCGCCACGATCGGGATTTGGGTGCCGTCGACCTGGGCGTTGTCGGTGGATACGAGCCGGCTGGCGTTCTCGAAGTAGTTGATGGCGAACGCGGCCGCGGCGATCACCGCGAGCAGCACGATAACGGTCAGCCCGATCCGGGTGGAGCGCTTCATCCCGGGCCGGGGTGTCGCGGCCGCCTCGGTGTCGGTGACCTCCGTCTGGCCAGATTCGGCCTGGGCGGGTTCGGTGTTCGGCGCTTCGGTGGGTTGGACGACCGGTCCCTCGGTCATGTTCCGCCCTCCGCGGCTCACCGGGCCCGGCGCCGGTCGCGGTCGGCGTCATCGTCGCCTGGTCACTGTCCGGGGGTCGCGAGGATTTGCTGGCCTTCGGTGAGCCCGGAGAGCACTTGGGTGCGGTCAGGCCCGACCAGTCCGGGCGTGAACGGCGTCGGGATCTGGCGGCCGTCGGGGGTGACGACGACCACCGAGCTGCGGTCGCCTTGGCGACGCACCGCGGTATTGGGCACGCTGAGCATGTTCGGCGCCTGGCCGGTGATCACCGAGACGCGGGCGGTTTGGCCGCTGCGCAGCCGGGGGTCGTCCTGGTTCAGGGTCACGGTGACGTAGTAGTTGACGACAGTGCTGATGGCGGTCGAGGACGGTGCCACCGCCAGGACCGATCCGGACAGGGTCCGGTCCGGGAGGGCGTCCACGGCGACCGATGCCGGCTGGTTGGGCATGATCGAGACCGCGTCGCTCTCCTCGAACGGCGCCACGGCCTGGAACAGGCCGGGGTTCTGCAGCACGATGAAACTGCCGCCGCCGGGCTGCTGGGGTGTCGCCCCGCTCGCTCCGGCGGCCCCGGCGGCCCCGAGGGTGATGGGAGCGACGCCGGGGATGGCGGCGTTGCCGCCGGGAGCGGTCGCGGTGGTGCCCGAGCTGGGCGCAACGAATTCTCCGACCGTCCCGTTGAGCGCGGTCACCGCACCGGCAGAGGGGGCCCGCAGTGTGGTGTTGGCCAGGGTCCGGTTCGCGGTGCTGACCCCGGCACGGGCCCCGTCCACCGCAGCGCGGGCGGCGTCGAGATTATGCGGCCGGGCGGCGGTCACCGCGTCGAGCTGGTTCTGGGCGGCGACCACGCCCTGACGGGACATCTCGATCTGCAGCTGCCCACTGGCCCGGTCCAGCTTGCGCTTCTGCTTGGCGGCGATGGTCGCGGGACCCGGAGCGGCAGAGGCGACCGCGGCGTCGTCAGCGTGCGCGACGGCGTCGACCTGGTCCTCGGTAGCGTCGAGGATCCGTTGCGCCTGATCGAGGGTGGCCTGCGCGCCGGACACCTCGGTGCCGTCCTCGACTTTGTCGAGGTTGGCCTGTGCGGTGTCGAGCTGGGCTTGGGCGGTTGCCAGGGCCTGGCGGGCCGGGAAGTCGTCGATGGTGGCCAGCACCTGGCCGGGCGCCACCCGGTCGCCCACCCGGACCAGCACCGAGGTCAGCTGGCCGCCCTGGGGGAAGCCGACGTTGGCCTGCCCGACCGCTGCGAGCGACCCGGTCGCGCTCACGCCCGTGCTCACCGTCGCTCGTTCGACCCGCACGGTTCGCGGCGGTGACGGCGCGGAGCTTCCGCAACCAGCCAGGACAAGCCCGACGGTCGCGGCGACGGCGCCTGCGCGCAACAGGGAGCGGACGCCGAGTCGCGGTTGCCTTCGCACCACCAGATGCCCTCCCGGGCCATGTGGCCGCTAACTCGCCAACAAAGAATTGAACATCCGCCCAGCCCCGGTGTCCAGGGGCGGCGATCCTCGTCTGGCCCCTGGGTCCTTGGTCGCGGACGGTGGTGGATCGAGGAAGAACGACGCGGGCGACCCAGGGAGGCACTAAATTCCTGCGCCACCTGCATAACGACCGACGACGCGGTCGTGGCCAACGAGAGCCACGGCCAGCGTCCGTGGCCACAGCATCATCGCTGCGAGGCCGTCCTTCGGGGACCGTCTGTGGCAGTGATCGTTACCGCGAGGGAAGTGATCGCCTCCGGGTCGGTCATCCGATCCCGCACCGGACCGGAGACTTGCCAGCCGCCGGCCACCGGCGGAAGCTTCTCCGGGCCGCCCGGGTTCCACACCACCACGGGGTGTGGCTAGCCCCGGGTGTGCACGGACGTCGGGTGCGGCGCCACGCCCGCCAGCCCCCGCGGGAGGGGAGGCCACGTGACCGATGTCGACGCGGCCCGCTCGGTGAGCGGTCCAGACACCGGGAGCCCGGACACGGGTGGGCCGGTTGCGCATCACGCCGAGGCCGACACCGACAGCAGCGCGGTTGGGGCGGCCGCGGCCAACCCGGCGTTGTTGGGGGTCCCGACCTTTGTGATCGGGTCGGTTGCGTTGGGTCTGTATCTGATCGGGTTCAAAGGGCCCGACCACGCCATCGCGGCGCTGTTGCCGGTGCTGATCTTCTGCAACGGGCTCGGCCTGATCGGCGCCACCGCGTGGGCCGCACGGGTCGGCCAAGGCCCGGTCGCCTCGATCTTCGGGATCTTCGCCGCGTTCTGGATCACCTTCCCGACCCTGGTGCTCGGGCTCGCGCACGGCTGGTGGGGAATCCCCGGCAGCGACACCGCCGCTGCTGCCGACGCCGAGGCGGTGTTCTTGCTGGTTTGGTTCATCGGCATCGTGATGCTCACGATCGCCACCCTGCGTCTACCGGCGGCGTTCACGCTGCTTTTCGTGCTCGTCGACGCCGCGCTCGCGGTGGTCTACTTCGGCATCGTGAACGGCTCGAGCGGGCTGTTGCTGCTCGGGGGCATTCTGGTGTTTGCGTTCGCCGCGGTCGGGGTCTACTTGTTCGTCGACGCCATGGGCACCGCGACAGGCGCCCACCCGCTACCCATGGGTCGCCCCGTCCTCGGCCGCTGACCGGCGAGGAGCCCACCGATCCCGGCTGCGGTCACACTCGTTCTGGCCCTTTGTGATCTTCTCCGAGGGCGGGCGAGCTGTAGCGCCCGACGACAACGGGGCCAGCGTCCCGGTCATCAACACCGCGCCACCCATGGTCTCCCGCATCCCGTGCTGGCCAGCCCCGCTGGATCCCGGCCAACGCGGCCGTCCTCGAGGCCACCTCGCAGAGTTCGACGTGGGCGCCTGGGGGGCTGGCCGGTGTCCAGCGCTCGGCGGGCAGGAGCTCGTCGGCGACCTGACCGAGGAGCTCGGCCGCTGGCGCGGAGTGTTGGTCGGGGACCAGGGCGTCGGGCAGTTCGCGACCTCGGGGCGGCTGCCCCGCGGCATCGTCCGGACGCCCGGACTTGCTGACGCCGGTCTGGGCCACGGGTACCGACGCTAGGGCCGAGATCGTCAAAGTCGCGGGGGGGGGCCCTGCGACCAGCGTCGATGTGGATGCAGTCGCACGGCGCGGCCGACACCAACCCGCTCGGGACCACCGCGGCGAGCCGCCGGGCCAACATCTCGGTCTCCTGACCGCTCGTCACCCACGTCGGCGTCCCCGCCACTCTCGACGAGGTGGTGGGGCCGTGGTCGTGTCGACCGGCTGTTCCCGGCCTTGCTCCGCGCTGGCGTAACGAGACGCGACGGACCTGGGGAAGTGGCGCTTGACGTTGGCACAATATGAACACGTGTTCGATGGACGCATGTCTTCGGTCGGAGCATCCTCCTCCGCCGTGAAACGCTCCGGACTTGCGCATCCTCCGCGTCCGCGGGCCGAGTCCCGTAGCCGTTTGGCGTGGGTGGTTCTGAGGACCGAGGGGCACAGGCAGGAAGGGGTGGCGCCATGACTGAGGACGCGATGGAGCAGGCCGACCTTGAGTCCCGGGTCGTCGCCGCGATCGAGGCGGCGAAGACCGAGCAGCAACGGTGGCAGGCGGAGCTCGACGACGCCAGCGACGAGGCCCAGCAGGTGTTGGCGAGCACTCACCTGGCAGCTTCCTCGGCAGTGCTCTCAGTGCTCCAAGAGGTACTCGAACCCGGCACGCACTCCGAGTAGGGAAATCTCGGAGCTGACGTCCGTGGGTGCGCGACGCGCGATGCTTCCGGCCTGAGATCCCGGACCAGGAACTCGTCGCCGCGGTCGACGAGGCCATGTTCGACGCGCTCGCTGACATGGACCCAGCCGCGATAGGCCCCGCTATCAGGGGGATGGAGCGGCTTTGAGGGATCGGTCGACGTGGCGCGCACCGAAGGAACACGCCGAAGTTCCGAGGATGGCGGAAGGCTTCCTCAGCCAGGCTTCGGTGGCGGGAGACGCCCACGCTGGAACCGGGGCTTCAGGGGCTTCCGCCGGGAACCTGCAGGTGCAGGTGATCGCAGCTGTCGGGGAAGGTCGTGATACCGGCGGGAAGGGTCCGCACCAGAGCTTGTTCTGCCGAGGGTGGTTGGCAGGTGGATTGGCCGATGGCCGATCCGGGCGGCAACTCAGCAATGACGGCGTCGAGGGCGGACAGCGAGTAGGGGTCTCGTCCGCGCAGACGGTGTCCGTCGAGCGATCCGAGGTCGACGGCGTCGCCGGTGTAGTGCGCGCTTTCGGGGCGGTGGCCGTGGCCGCCGGTTTCCAGCGCGGTGACTCGCACCGAGTGGTCTGCGGCCAGGCGCAGGATCAGTTGCAGCACGGTCGCGCTGACCGGGACGCCGGCGCTGGCCGGCTGGCCGGCGGCGGTGTGTTCGAGGTCGGGGCGGACCTGCTCCCCGTCGAGGGTGACGCGGGAATTTCCGAGGACCTGCCCGGCCAATCGAGCCGAGATCGGGGGAGCGGGCGGGGCCGCGGCGGAACTGGTGGGGCTGGTGGTGGGGAGCCTGCCGGTGCACTCGGCGGGCACGGGGGCGGCGCGCTCGAGGGCGTCGCCGGTGCGCGGGCCCACGATCCCGGTGGCCGGGGTGATGCCGTGGGCGTGCTGGAACGCCCTGACCGCGGCCGTGGTCACCGGACCGTAGGTGCCGTAGCCGGTGGCGCCGGGAGCCACTCCGAGGGCCCGTTGGACGCAGGCCACCGCGGCGCGATCGGTCGAGTAGCCCGGCCCGACCGCCGGGGTGTTCTCCTCGGCCGACGCGGGGGCGCCGAGGACCAGGGCGAGTAGCCCGACGGTGGCCGTCACGACCATCGCGGCGAGCACCCTCGCGGTGATCGGTGAGCGCGGGGCGGTGCGCGGAATCGGAGCGGGCCATTCCTGCGTGTTCCCCGCGCTGGCGGTGGCGCGGCTTGGTGGGGGGCAGACCGTGGCAGCGCTACCTGATCTAGGTCGCCGACCCGCGGGGTCGTCGGCTGCTGCCCGTGCCAGGGCGTCGGCGATCGCGACACCGAGCTGCTCGTCGCCGTCACGGCGGTCGACCAGCCCGGCACCCAGGAGGGTGACGCCATCGGCGCGGCCGCTCGGCGAGGCACCCGGGTCGTCCTCCCTCACGCCTGCGCACGTTAGGGAGCGGACCCGACAGCCCAGGCCCGCCACGCCGCAAGGGTCGAGAGTTCGGCACCGACGCCCGCTGCACGCGACCGTGGCGCTGGGGAAGCTACGGCGACTGCCGGTCGGCACCTCGACGCGACATGCCTCCACATGCCGTGATGAGCCCGATCACGGCAGCCTGGCAGCCGCTCGGGGTCAGTCCGGTCCGATGTCACCAGGCGACGGGCAGTGACCGGAGCCCGTAGACGACGTGGAAGGAACGGAACTCCACCTCGTCGTCGTCGATGGCGAGTCGCAGCCCCGGGAAACGTCGAAGCAGCGCGGGGAAAGCGATGCGCATCTCCATGCGGGCCAACGGGGCGCCGAGACAGTGGTGCACGCCGTGCCCGAACCCGACGTGGTTCATGGTTCCACGCTCAATGTTGAGGGCTTCGGGGTCGTCGTAGACCTTCGGGTCACGATTGGCCGTGGGCAGCGCGAAGGCCACGAGGTCGCCCCGCGGGATCGTGACCCCGTCGACCTCGACGTCGCGGGTGGCCAGCCGCGGCGCTCCGGAGTGGACGATGCTCAGCCAGCGCATGAGCTCCTCGACCGCGCCCGGCACGCTGTCGGGGTCCTCGCGTACCACGGCCAGCTGGTCGGGGTGGCGCAGCAGCGCGAGGGTGCCCAGCCCCAGCATGTTCGAGGTGGTCTCGTGCCCGGCCACCAGCAGCAGGCCGGCGATGCCCACCAGCTCGGCCTGGTCGAGGTCGTCGCCGTGCTCGCGCACGAGCATGCCCAGCATGTCCTGCCCGGGATCGCGTCGAGCGCGCTCGACGAGACGGGTCATGTAGGCCCGCGACTCGACCCGCAGCCCCATTCGCTCCTCGACGGGAAGGGAGATGTCGAGCAGCCGGCTGGTGCGACGTTGGAACTCCTCGCGGTCCTCATAGGGCACCCCGAGCAACTCGCAGATCACCAGCGACGGGACCGGGAGCGCGAACTGCGCGACCAGGTCCGCCGGCGGCCCCGCGGCCGCCATGGCCTCCAGGTGCGTCTCGACGATCTCGACGATGCGCGGTTCGAGCCGGCGCATCCGGCGCATCGTGAACTCGGGGGTCAGCATGCGCCGTAGCCGAGTGTGCTCCGGCGGGTCGTAGGCGAGCAGGTTGCCCCGCCGGTTGGCCTGCATCTGCTCGGGATCGACCTCGCGGGCCAGCTCCTGGTTCAACTGCGCAGGCGACCAGGCGTTGCTGAACGCCTCGGGGTCGCCGAGCAGGCGCCGCACGTCGGCCTGCTGGGTCACCAGCCACGCCGTCATGCCGAAGGCGTTCTCCACCCGC
This sequence comes from uncultured Actinomycetota bacterium, assembly GCA_963716955.1. Taxonomy (GTDB): domain Bacteria; phylum Actinomycetota; class Actinomycetes; order Mycobacteriales; family Pseudonocardiaceae; genus Actinomycetospora. Next base: position 71,072 of record CAVQUY010000018.1, on the reverse strand, counting down.
GTCACTCCCGGGCCGTCGCGCAGCGCGCTCAGCGCCGGATCGGGATCGAAACCGGACCGCCGCATCTGCAACGGCAGGTCGTCCGGCTCGGTGATCTGCGCCCGGCGGGGTCCCGTCCGGGCTGCGGGTGTCGGTGTCGGTGTCGGGGTCGGTGCGTCGGGTCGGGTCGACGGCGGGTGTGCCACCAGCTTCTCCCTTGCCTCGGGGACCGCCCCAGGCTAACCCGAAGTGGGAGAGATCTATCGTTTTATGACAACCTTGGTGGGAGCTGCTCGGGCGTTGGGCACACTGGGCAGCGTGTGGCGTGCGGGCCGGAGACGATCTCCACGGCCCTTGGATGCCGTGGAAGTCGCCGAGTCCGCGGCTCTGGGTGATCTCGTCGCCGTGGTCTGCGTGCTGACCCGGTTGGTCCCTGTGGGCCCTCTGGCGCAGATCGTGGCCGCGTTCCCGCTGGCCGTGCTGGCCCTGCGGCGCCCGGGGCGCGCTGGGAGGCTCGGTGTGCTCACCGCTGGGGTGGTCGCCCTGCTGGTCGGGGGCGTGGGACCGGCGGGGTCTGCGGTCTCGGCGGGGTTGTTCGGCTGGCTGGTCGGGGTGGGCGCCCGCCGTGGATGGGGCACGGCACGCACCGCGGTGACCGGTGTGGTGACCGTGGCGATACCGGCGGGCGTGGTCGGCGTGGCGGCGCTGGCGATCTTCCGCGGGTACCGCGCTCTGGTTCTCGAGCAGTTGGGCAACGCCTGGTCCGGTGCGGCCCGGCTGGCCCGGGGCGCCGGGATACCGGACTCCCTGGTCGCTGTCGGGGACCTCGCGGTGCGCACCGCGATCGAGTGGTGGTGGGTGGTGTTGCCGGTCAGTGTCGCGGTGAGCACCCTGATCGGCCTCGCGATCACCGCGCTGCTGCTGGCCCGCCCCCTGCGCGCCGTTCGACGTCTGCTGCCTCTCGACCGCGCCGAGCGGCTCCCGGCCGGTGGGGACGGCCCGGTCGCGCCGCTGCCGTTGCGGCTGCGAAACGTGGCATTGCCCTGGGGGCGCCGACTGGACCTCGATCTCGAGGCCGGCCGGTTCGTCGTGGTGACCGGCGTGAACGGGGCCGGGAAGTCGACGCTGGGCCGGGTGCTGGCCGGTCAAGCCCCGTCGGGCGGGTCGGTGGCACGCCCCGGTGAGGCGGGGCTGGGGCGGGTCGGCGGCACCGGGATGATCTTCCAGCATCCGGAGAGCCAGGTGCTCGGGGTGCGGGCGGCCGACGACCTGCGCTGGGGGCTGCCGTCGAGGTATCCGGTACCGGTCGAGGAGCTCCTCGCCCGGGTGGGGCTCGCCGGGCACGGCGACACCGAGACCGCCACCTTCTCGGGGGGCCAGCTGCAGCGGCTGGCCGTGGCCGCGCTGCTCGCGCGCCAACCAGCGGTGGTGATCAGCGACGAGAGCACGGCGATGCTCGACCCGGAAGGCCGCGACCAGGTCACCAGCCTGCTGCGGAGCCTCGCCCGTGGCGGCGGTGGGGCGGTGGCCGACGGCGGACGGGAGGGGATCGCCGTCGTCCACATCACCCACCGCCGCACCGACGGCGCGGACGAAGTCGTGGCGCTGGGCGGCGCGGACGGCGAGGCGTCCGCGCCCGCCCGCCACGGGTGGGGGCCACCGCGACCTGCGGCCGGCGGCGCGCTGCGTCTACGACGGGTCGACGTCGTCCACGACCCGGGCACGCCCTGGCGGCGGCCGGTGCTCGCCGGCGTGGACCTCGCCATCCCGGCCGGCGCCACCGTGCTGGTCACCGGCCCCAACGGGGCCGGCAAGACCAGCCTGGCCTGGGTGCTGGCGGGGTTGAGCAGCCCGACGCGGGGGACGGCCACGCTCGACGGCGCGCCGCTGCGCAACGGGCGGGGCCACGTGCTGCTGGCCGTCCAGCATGCCCGCCCGGCCCTGTTGCGCCCCACGGTCGGTGAGGAGGTCGCCGACGCTGCCGGCGTCGGCCCTCGCACCGCGGACGCCACCCTCGTCGCGCTCGGGCTCGACCCGCAGCTCTACCGGGACCGGGCAATCGAGGAGCTCAGCGGCGGCGAGCAACGCCGGGTGCTGCTGGCCGGGCTGCTCGGCGCGGGACCGCGGGCCCTGGTGCTCGATGAACCACTCGCCGGACTCGACGCCACCGCGACCAGGGCGGTACACGACGCGCTCGCGGCCGCCCGGGCGGCCGGGATCACCCTCGTGGTGACCACGCACGACCCGGCGCCGCTGATCGATCTGGCTGACGCCACGGTGCGCGTCGCCGAGGGCACCCTCGACGGGCCGCCGGGAATCGTCGGAGCGCCTCATGCGGCGGAGCCCGGCCGGGAGCGCCGGGGCCGCGCGGCCTCCGGGGTGCTGCGCACCGTGCCCGGGTCCTCGCCGCTGCACCGGCTGTGGGCCGGGACCAAGGTCGCCGCGCTGCTCGCCGTGGCCCTCACGCTGGCCATCGACCCCTCGTGGTCGACCCTGGCCGGCGCCGCCGCGGTCCTGCTCGCCGGCGCGATCGCCGCACAGCTGCCCTTGCGCGCCGCGCCGCGACCACCGCGGTGGCTGCTGCTCTGGCTGCTGCCCGCCGTCCTGGCCACCGTGGGTACGCGGCCCCCGCTGATCCACGTCGGCGGCACATTGCTGAGCCTCGGCGGCCTCGAAGGGCTCGTGCTGCTCCTGGGCACCACCCTGGTCTCGCTGCTCGGCACCGCGCTGCTGGTGGCGACCACCCCGCTCGGAGCCTTCCCGCCCCTGCTCCAGCGTCTCGCCCGACGGTCCGGTCCCCACACCGCCATCTCCACGATCACCCTCGGGCTGCGGCTGATGCCGCTGCTGCTCGTCGAGAGACGCACCACCTGGCTGTTGCTGGGTCAGCGCCGCCACGTCGAACGCGTGCCGACACGCCCCCGCGAGCAGGTGCGCCGCGGTGTACGCACCGCCCTGCTCGCCTGCTCCACGGCCGTCCGTCGCGCCGGCGACATGGGCGAGGCGATCAACGCCCGGGGCGGGTTCGGGGCGGTGTCCGGACCAGACCAGCGCCCCGACCACCGGGACCTCCTCGCCGCAGCAGTGGTCGTGGCGATCCTGGCGGTGGCCCTCGCCGTCTGACCCCCGCGAAGCCGTCGGTCGGTAGCCGAGGGCGCGGGCCCTGTGTGGTCGACACACGCCGGCGGGTTCCGATCACCGCGCTCGCCGCGCACCATCGCTGACAAGGATGCGGGGTGGTCTGGCCATGGGTGAGGGTGTCGACGACATCGAGGTGACGCTGCTGGGCGTCGGCATAGACCCGAACGGCGCCTCGGTGATGGTGTTGGGCGAGTCCGCCGGCGGGCGGGCCCTCCCGATCTGGATCGGGTCGAGCGAGGCCCACGAGATCGGGATGCTCGCCGGGCGCGTCCGCCCGCCCCGGCCGCTGCCCCACCAGCTACTGGTCAACGTGACCACCGCCCTCGCACACCACGTCGTCGAGGTGAGCATCGCCGGGCTGCGCGAGGGCGTGTTCGTGGCCGAGATCCTGTTGAGCAACGGCAGCCGGGTCGACGCCCGGCCCAGCGACGCGGTGCCGGTGGCGCTGGCCGCGGCGGTGCCGATCCGGGTGGCGGCCGAGGTGCTCGACGCGGCCGGGGTTCCGGTGCAAGACGTCGGCGGGGGCGGGCTCGCCGATCCCACTCCCAGCAGCGCGAGGGGTGGCTCGGCCGAGATCGAGGCGCAGGCGCGGCAGCTGCGGCGCTGGCTCGAGGGCGCCACCGCTGAAGACTTCGGCTCCGACCCTCCCGAGGATCCGCCACGGGGCGAGCGCTGAGCAGCCCTGCGCGTCGCTATGCGCAGTGCACCAATCGCGTCCGTCCATCGGGCTGGAGCTCGTCCCCGGCCGGCCGTGGCACGTCGCGGGTCGTGCGCGTGCAGCGGTGCTTGCCCCGCGGCGACCAGGCCATCGGCGCGCACCGGCGGGGTCGCCGAACCCGGACGCGGAAGGCGGTCCGACGCCCTCGATCGAGTTCGGCGAACATCGGCGAGGTGGTGGGCGAGGGCCGGCGCTCGACGTGCTCGGGGATCAGGCGACGAGTTGGCAGCCCTACCGAGGCAACGAGGCGATCAGGGCCGTCGCCACGCCGGCGCCAGGTCCAGGCTGCACCGCCGACACCACTCCGCGTAGCTTCACGTCAATGCCGTGGTTGACGTCGCAAACCGATAGGCCTCCTGATCGGCGGCTGCATCGCCATCGCCGTGCTCATCGCCATCGCCAGCCGGCTCGCGGTCCGCACCTTCCTCCCCGAGTCCCACCACGACGGCGCGTACTCGATCGCCGCTCCGCTGTTGTCTCCGCTCGGGGCAGGGTTCGCGATCCTCGCCGCGCTGACGCTCGCCAACGAGGCCGCATCCCTCACCGACGCCGAGTCGATCGTGAGCAACGAGGCCGCTGACGTGTCGCGTCTGGCCTGGTCGGCGACCACCCCCGGTGTCGACGCCGGCCCGGTGCACGCGGCACTGCTCCGGTACCTGGAGGCGACCCGGGAGAACGAGTGGCACGGCCCGGAGGCGGCGAGCGGGAACGACCCGGCGACGGCGAGCGCGGTGGCCGACCTGGAGCGGGCCGTCAGGGTCCAGGCGGTGAAGCCGGGACTGGGGACGCCGGTCAGCACCGAACTGTTGTCCTCGGTCGACGCCGTCACCACCGACCGGCGCGCGCGTCTCGCCGCCGCGGCCAAGCAGTTGCCGGGCCTGTACGTGATCACCCTGATCGTCAGCGGCATCGTCCTGATCGCGAATGCCGGTGTGCTCACGGTCCGCGTCGCCCGACGGGGCGCCCTGGTGATCTGCGGCCTCACGGTCGTCATCGGCTTGAGCGTCGCGCTCATCCTGGCGCTCGGTAATCCCTGGGGAGGCTCCATCGTCGTGAGCGGCTATCCCTTGGACTCGGTGACCAACGACCTCGTCCACGGCTACTTCCACCTCTGACGGACCCGGAACCCGTGCCCGCGAGCACGGTCACCACGCGCTGCTCCACCGGCTGGTCCACGAGCGGCTGGTCACGGGCCCGCACGAGGCCGATCCTTCTCCGGAGACGCGCGGGATGAGGGAGGCCAGGTGAGCACTCGGTTGCGGGACCTGTTCGGCGGCGAGCTGGGGGAGATGCGCCACGAGCCGACGGCCAAGCGGGTCCGCGCGAAGCTCGACGGCGAGACCGTCGTCGACAGCGACCGCGCGGTCCTGGTGTGGGAGCCGCGCCGTGTGGTCCCCACGTACGCGGTGCCGGCACAGGACATCGACGCGGAGCTGTCGCCGGCTGCGAAGTCGGACGAGACCGTCGACGGCTTCGCCCTCCCGGGGCTGACGGACCTGCCCGTCTACGACCCTCGGGTCCCCTTCGGCGTGCGCGTCGGCGACGGCGAACCGGTGCAGGTCCGGACGCGCGCCACCGGTCGGACCGCGCTCGGCTTCCGGACCGCCGATCCCGACCTCGCCGGCCTGGTGATCCTCGACTTCGCCGGCTTCGACCAGTGGCTCGAGGACGGGGACGAGGTCGTGGGCCACCCCCGCGACCCCTACCACCGCATCGACGTCCGCACGAGCTCGCGCCCGGTTCGGTGGCTGCTCGACGGCGAGTTGCTCGCGAGGTCCACCCGCGCCCGGATCGTCTACGAGACGATGCTGCCCGAGCGCTACTACGTGCCGGCCGAGGACGTCGTGGCCACCCGGGAGCTGAGCCCCACCCAGACCTGGTGCGCGTACAAGGGCAAGGCGTCGTACTGGTCGGTCGACCTGGCCGGCGGCCGTGTCGAGGACCTGGTCTGGGGCTACCAGAGCCCGCTGCCCGACGCCGCCCAGCTCGAGGGGTACGTGACGTTCTTCGACGAGCGGTCCGACCTCGTCGTGGACGGCGTCCCCCGTCCCCGACCCGTCACGCCCTGGTCCTGATCGGGCCGTCGCGGTCAGCTTCGGCGTCCACGGGCTCGCAGCCGTCGCGGACGCCTGGGTCGCCGGGGGCGGATCGGTCGTCGACCCACCCGCGCGGCAGCCCTGGGGCGAGGAGATGGCCGTGGTCCGCGACGCCGACGGCCACGTCGTGTGCCTGAACGCCCTGGACTGCGCGCGGGAGATCACGCACCTGACTCCCGGGAAGGGCCGACACGCCCGCCCTGCGGGTGGATCGCCGGGTGGGGTTCTTCTACAGCGGAATCGCGGTAGCGTGCGGATCCGCGGTCGACCACACGGCCGTGCCCCGGACACGGGGCGCCGTCGGTCCGACGACGTCCCGGACGGGTCCCGTACTGCATGTGCATCCCCGAACTCCGGCCGGTGGGACGGGCAGATCGCAGCGCATGTCGCTCCGGTCCTGCCTGGCCAGTGCCCCGTGTGCTGCGCCTCGTGCCCACCGTGCCTCAGCAACGGGAAGAGCTCCCATGGACTCCGGGCCCCACGAGCACCTCGTCGTCGCCCTGCGCGCCGCCGCGCATGACCTCGCGCAGCGCCGCAGCATCCGCGACCTCGAGCAGACCCTGCAGCAGATCGTCGCGGCCGCCGTCGCCACGATCCCCGGCGTCGACGCCGGCAGCATCTCGCTGACCGAGGACGGTCGGATCACGACCCGGCACCCCACCAGCGACGCCATCGCCAAGCTCGACGAGTGCCAGAGCGAGCTGCACCAGGGTCCCTGCATCACCGCGCTCGAGGACCCGCCCCCGAGCGGCACCGTGGTCGCCGACGACCTGGACGACGACGACGGGCAGCGCTGGCCGGAGTTCGCGCCGCGCGCGGTCGAGGCGGGCTACCGCGGCCTGATGTCCACCCAGCTCTCGGTCAACAGCGGCGTCCGCGCAGCCCTCAACCTCTACTCGGCCGCCCCGCACGCCTTCGACGAGGAGGCCCAGACGCTGGCCGGGCTGTTCGGCATCCAGGCGTCGATCCTGCTCTACGGCGCGGAAACCGCGGCCCAGCTGCAGCGGGCCGTCGACAGCCGCGACCTGATCGGGCAGGCGAAGGGCATCCTGCGCGAACGCTTCAAGGTCGACGACGAGGGCGCGTTCCAGATGCTGGTCAAGTCCTCCCAGGAGACCAACATGAAGCTGACCGCCGTGGCGCGGTGGCTCCTCGAGGACACCCGTCCGAGCCGGACGAGCGCGTGTGCCCATGCCGAGGACGTCCTTCCCTGACCCCCGGACGGACCTGAGCGTCTCGTCCGGATGTGTCCGATCGGACCGCGAGCCAGTAACTTGGGACCATGTCGTTGGACGACTCGGGTCTGGCGATCGCCGAACAGGCGACACGCGCCCTGGGGAGCCTCGAGCGGTACGGGCCCGTCCTGCGACCGCCCGGCACGCACGAGCTGGCGTGGCGGCTGGAGATGCTCGACGAGCTCGCCCGGGCCGGACACCGCCTGGCCGGGGCGGTGGCCCGCGTCGTCGGGGACGACGACCCGGCCGTCGAGGGCCTGGTCCGCGAGCTGTCCTCGGCGATCGGTCTGCACTGCGACCGGGTGGTCCGCGCGGTCCGCGACCGGCCCGGTCCGGCGTCGAGGCGGGGTGCGTCCGCTCCCCTGCGCGTCGCGCCCCCCACGCCGTACGTCCGGCGGCACGACGGCGGGTCCCGCCCGGTCGGGGTGGTCACGCCCGCCGGAGGCACGGCGGCCGCCGGAGCGCCGGCGCCCGTCGGGACCGAGCCCGATGCCGGCCCGACGATGCGGCCCGTCGTCGACCCGGCGGCGCAGCGCGCCGTGATCGGCGCCGCCGCGGAGGTCCTGATGTCCCGGCACGACTGCGGGGTGGACGCCGCCTACGCCACGATCCTGGAGCGCGCCCGCGACACCGGCACGTCGACCTACGAGGTCGCCGTGCGGGTCGTCGAGGAGGGCGGGCTCGTCGAGGAGGGCTGACCCGCGCCGTCCGGCAGGCGGGTCAGGGTGCGCAGCGTCGCGGCCAGGCGGTCACGGTGGTGCCCGAGCGCGGCGGAGGTGACCGGGCCGTCCGCGACGGTCCAGGCGAGGTCGTCGGTCAGCACGCGCAGGGCGGCGTTGACGGCGGCCGAGCGCAGGCGGACGTCGAGGTCGTCGACCGGGCGGCCGAGGCGGGCGGCCAGCGCTCCGGCGATGATCGCCTCCGCGCGCTCGTGCAGGACCAGCCACACCGCGCGCAGCCCGGGTTCGTGGCGGGTCAGGCGCACCACCGCGAGCACGGCCTCGGCGTCGTCGAGCGAGGCGCCGAGCTCCACCCCGTAGGCGGCGCGCAGGTGCTCGTCGAGCTCGAGGTGGGCGGGCCAGCTGCGCAGCACGGCGACGAAGTCGTCGAGCGAGATCGTGAGCACCGGCTCGACGCAGGCCTCCTTGGCCCGGAAGAGCCGCCACAGGGTCCGCTCGGAGACGCCGGCGGCGCGCGCGATCTGCTCGCCCGACGTCTGGGCCACGCCCTGCTCGCGGAACAGCCGCACCGCGTGGCGGGAGATCGCGAGACGTCGCCGGGCCCGTTGCGCGTCGGACTCCGGCGGGCGCCCGCGGCGCGCACCGGAGTCCTCGACCTGCTCGACGGTCACGAGTCCCCTCCGTCCGCTGCTGACGGGATCGCGACACCCTAGCGGCCACATTCGTGGCAGTCACTGCCATGAAGACGTACCGTCGGGGACGCCGCCACCACCGTGAGGAGTACCGATGACCGCCGCGCCCGAGCGTCCTGCGCTGCCCTTCACCCGGCCGAACATCCTCGAGCTCGCGCCTCTCTACGACGTGCTGCGCCGCGAGGCACCCGTCGCCGCGGTGACCACGCCGGCCGGCGACCCCGCCTGGCTCGTCACGCGGTACGAGGAGGTGCGGGACCTCCTCGGCGACACCCGCCTCGGCCGCTCGCACCCCCACCCGGAGCGGGCCGCCCGCATCACCCACGGGGCGGTGCAGGAGGGGCCGTCCGGCGACTACGAGACCGAGGAGGCCGACCACGCGCGCATGCGCCGGCTGCTCACGCCCGCCTTCTCCGCCAAGCGCATGCGCCGGATGGGCGACGACGTCCAGGCGCTCGTCGACGGCTACGTCGACGACCTCGTCGCCGCGAAGGAGGCCTCGCCGGACGGCGTCGCCGACCTGCACGAGGGCCTCGCCGTCCCGCTGCCCGTCGCCGTCATCTGCCGCCTGCTCGGCGTGCCGCCCGAGGACGGCGACCACTTCCGCGGCCTCTCCGACCGGATGGCGACCGACTCGCTCGAGGTGGACCCCGCGGGCGCCCGGGCCGAGTTCGGGCGCTACATGGCGGGCCTCGCCGAGCAGAAGCGCGCCGAGCCGGGGGAGGACGTCATCTCCGACCTCGTGCGCGCCCAGGCGGAGGACGAGGACTACGACTACGGGGAGATGGTCCGGCTCTCGGTCGGGCTGCTGTTCGCCGGCCACGAGACGACGGTGAACCGGATCGGGCTGGGCACCCTCCTGCTGCTCACCCGTCGCGAGCGCTGGGAGGACCTGACCGCCGACCCCGCGGGACGCATCGACGCCCACGTCGAGGAGATCATGCGCCTCGGCGCGCCCGGCGACCTCGGGCTGCTGCGCTACGCGCACACCGACGTCGAGGTCGGCGGGGTGACGATCCGCGAGGGCGACGCCGTCATCCTCTCGATCAACGCCGCCAACCGGGACCCGGAGGCCTTCGCCGACGCCGAGGCCTTCGACCCCGACCGCGAGGAGCGCGCCCACGTCGGCTTCGGGCACGGCGGGCACTTCTGCATCGGGGCGAGCCTCGCCCGCACCGAGCTGCGCACCGTGTTCCGCACGCTCGCCACGCGCCTGCCCGGCCTGCGCCTCGCGACCGACCTCGACGACATCGAGGTGCGCACCCAGCACCTCACCGGTGGCGTGCGGTCCCTGCCCGTCACCTGGTGACCACGGCCCGGGGCCCGTTTCGCCGACCGGGCCGATCGGGCATCAGGGCGCATCGGGGGCCGAGTGCCGCCGATCGGGGCGGCCTCGGTCCCCGTTGAGCCAACAGCGGTACCGGGGCCGCCACCGCAGTGCTGTGTCTTCGCGGCAAGGTGACCTTCGCTGTGTCGCTGCTCGTTCCTCGCAGCAACTCAGCGGTCACCGCCGCGTCCGGTGGTCGGCAGCGCCCCAGCCGTCACCGCCGCGGGCCCTGGTCAGCTTGCCGGGTGGTCGTGCGGCGCGCAGGGTGGACCTCGTGACCAAGGCCGTGCAGGACCTGATGGTCGAGGTGGAGCGCATCCGCGACCGCTTCCTCGACGCCGTCCTGCGGCCCGACCCCGACGCGGCCCACGCGCTGCTGACCGGCGACGCGACGCTCGACGTCGACCCCGCCGGGACCGGAGCGTCCGGCGCCGAGCCGATCCGGCGCTTCGTCGCCGACCGCGTCGCCCCCGGCCTGCCCGCCGACCTCACCGTCCGCCGCCGGAGCCGCACGGGCGACCGGTGGCGCGTGGTGGACGAGGCGAGCGTGTCCTTCACGCACGACCGCGAGATGCCGTGGCTGCTGCCCGGGGTCGCCGCCACGGGCCGCGCGGTCGAGGTCGACCTGGTCACCGTGGTCGTCGTGCGGCGCTCGCTCGTGAGCCGCGCCCGGCTGGTGTGGGACCTGCTCGGACTCGCCGACCAGCTCGGCCTCGACCCCCGGGAGCTGCCCCGGCGACCCGTCGCCCGGCTCCTCGACGACGCTCCGCGGGGGGCGTGACGCCCGACCCCGAGGCCCCGCCGGACCCGCGGGGACGCCGCGTACCGTCGCCCCATGCTCGGGATGCCGACCTGGCCGCCGCCGGACACCGACCGCAACCGCTTCCTGTTCCGGCTCGGGTTCCCGATCGGCGTGCTCGCCTCGGCCTACGTCCTGGTGTTCGCGCTGGTCAGCAACGGGTGGCTGCCGTTCGTGGTGGCGGTCCTGCTGATCGCGGGCACCCTCGTCCTCGGCATCGGGCTGCTGCTCATGCGGGCCCAGCGCACCGAGGCCGAGGTCCTGACCGAGCCCGAGCCCGCGGCCGAGCCCGAGCCCCGGCCCACGGAGCCGGACGAGGTGGTCAGACCGCGTCCTCGTCCGCGACCTGCTCCCAACGTTCGCTGAGCTGGTCGAGCGTCGCGAGCAGCGACTCGAGATCCCCGGCGTCGGACCCGCCGTTCATCAGGCGCATGTTCAGCCGCGCGACCCGCCGGGTCACGTCGGCGAGCAGCGTCTCGCCCTGCGCGGTCAGCGTCAGCAGCTTGCGCCGCCCGTCGGCGGGCGCGGTGTCGCGCCGGATCAGGGCCCGGTCCTCGAGCCGGCGGCAGACGTCGGCCATGGTGGACCGATCCAGCGAGACCGACACGGCCAGCGATCCCTGGTCGACCCCGGGGTACGCGTGCACCGCGGTCATGACCGCGAACTGCGGCCCGGTGAGGGCGGCGTCCACGTGGCGCAGCCACGCCGCGGCGTAGGCCTGGTGCAGCCGCCGGACGAGGAAGCCGGGCGCGCTGCGCAGCGGCTCCGGGGTCCTCGGGGCCCTGCCGGGCGGCCCGCCCGGGCCCCCCGGCTCGTCCGCCGCCCCCGCCGCCCCGTCGTCTCGCGCCATGCCCCTCGTCCCCCCCAGGGCGGAGCGCTCCGCGTCGCCGATCACGAGGCGTCGACCTCGACGAGGTGATCGGCCCGCGGGGTCCCCACCGCGAACTGCGCGTCACTCGTCCGGACGGACGAGAACGCACTCCCCCTGCACGCCGCGTCGCGACGCCGGGCTGCACGTTACGCATCCGACCCCCGGTCGGGCGACCTCTCGGCTCCGGCGGGTCGGGAAGGGCATCACGCCCGACCGGGCAGGTCGGTGGGGACCTGGGCGGGGAACAGCCGGCGGACGTCGTCGAGGGTGACCAGCCGCAGGCCGATCACCTGGTCGACGACCGCGACGCGCCAGCCGCGGGTCTTGTCGTTGAGGCGCACCCCGCGCAGCCACCGCTGGGCGTGGCGGAAGGCCTCGCTCTGGGTCTTCGGGCTCGGTGCGGGCCGGCCCGCCTCGCGGTGCCACGCGGCGATCTGGTCCGCGTCGCCGTGGACGTCGCGGGCGGCGCCGTCGGGACTCCGCGCCGCCGCGATCAGGGTCGGGCCGCAGGCCGCGACCAGCACCGACCACCACGTCTCGTCGGTCGGCAGCGCCGCGTTGACGGTGGCGCCGCCGGTGAGGGCCGGGGCCTCGGGCGGGCCTCCCGTCGGCCCGAACGCCAGCAGCGCCAGCGTCACCTCGCGCCCGTCGGAGAGCCACAGCCCGAGGGAGGCCCGCGAGTCGCGGACGAGCAGCCCGTTGCCCTCGCGGATCCGGTCCTGCCCGGCGACCCCGGGGACGAGGAGCGTCAGCTGTCCGCCGTGGCGCTGGCGGTTGATCACCAGGTAGGCGTCGTCGCGGATCTCGATCTCGGCCGCCACCCGCGACACCTGGTCGTCGTCCACGTGCACGTGCCGGTCCGACGCGGCGTTGCGGCCGATGGTGGCCGTCTCGCCCCACGGCACCGAGATCCGCCGCTCGGTCCGCACGTCGAGCAGCGCCAGCCCGCCCAGCGGGAGCCGCCGAGCCGGGTCGCGGACCTGCCTCACGCACCCTCCCGTCGCCGACCTCCGGGTCAGTATCCCCCGGCGACGAGCGGTGAGGTGATCGTCGGGTCCGCGTCGCGGGGACCGGACCCGGAGCCGGACCGCGCGCCGGCCCCGCGTCCGCGCGGCGCGGGCACCTGCAGGCGCAGACGCGGGCCGTCCGCGCCGAGCCCGATCTCCGCCCCCGGGGCGAGCCGGGTGGGCCCGGTGACCGGGTGGTCGTCGACGGTGGTGCCGTTGGTCGACCCCAGATCGGTCACCGTCCAGCCGCCCGCGCGGTCGGGGGCCAGGGCGAGGTGGCGCCAGGAGACGCTCGGGTGGTCGACGACGACGTCGCACCCCGGGTCGCGCCCGAGCTCCACCCGCCCCTCGACGTCGGTCCCGATCAGCCCGGACCCGGCCGCGTCGTCGACGACGAGGACCGCGCGCGCCGGCGGGCCGGGGGAGGGGCGCGCCATCCGGACGGTCCCGACGACCATGGTCCGCAGCCGCGCCGGGACGGTCACCGTCGCCATGGCGGCGATCGCCCCTGCGGACCATGGTCGACGGGGTGCGGCCGGCTGCCCGGGTGGCAGCGGCCGCGGTCGGGCGAGCCGCGAGGGCAGCTCGGGGACCGCCGCGCCGCGCGCCGCGGCCAGGGGCCCGGCGGTCGAGGCGCACGCGGCGGCCACGGGCAGCTGCTGCGGCTCGGAGAACGCGGCGGTGACGACGACGCGGCCGAGCGGCACGTCCGGCGCCACGAGCAGGTGCACCCAGGTGCGCTCGGCGAGGCGGCGCACCCCGTGCTCCCGGCCGTGCTCCACGTAGCCCTCGGCGAGCTCGCGGGCCAGCGCCTCCAGCGGGCGGCGCTGGGCGACCTCCGCGGCGTCGACGGGGTTCCACTCGACCCACAGGTGCGGGGCGGCGACCTGCTGGCCGCGCGGGGTCCAGAGCAGGGCGTCCTGCCCGTCGAGGCGCGTGGCGGTGGCGCGCAGCAGCCCGTCGCCGTGCACCCACGGGCGGGCCAGCAGCATCCGGAGCACCCGCCGGACGTGCGCTCCGCCCTGCGGGGTGCGCGAGAGGTCGGTCGTCGGCTCGTCGGTCGGCGGCGCGTCGAGCGGCTCGGGCCGCGGGCGGGCCCACGCCGAGACGACGACGGCGAGGCCGGCCGCCATCGCGAGCAGCACGACGACGAGCACGGCCACCAGCAGCGAGCCCGTCGCCCACCACAGCAGGAGCAGCCCGACGACGACGCCGACCAGGACCAGCTTCCCGCGTGCGCCCATCAGCGGCGGCCGGGCCGTGCCGGTCGTCCCGGCGTCGCTGCGGGCCCGGTCGCCCGAGGACGTCGCGCTCACGACGTGCCCCCGGCCGCCACGACCCGCCCGAGACCCGGGACCCGGTCGACGACCTGCGCCGGCGTCGGGAGGTGGGCCGAGGTCGCGCTGAGCACCGAGCTGTCCCGCACCGCACCGCCCAGACCCGGGGGCCCGGCGGCGACGAGCACGGCCCCGGCCGCCACGCACAGCACGAGCGCCAGCGCGCCGTGGGCGACGACGCCGACGAGCCGGTCGAGCAGGTGCGGACGGGCGACCCGCCCGCCGGCCCGCCGGGTGGCGAGGGCGTCCGCGAGCCGGTGGCCGAGCGCGAGCCCGAGGAGCCCGCCGACGAGGATCGCGACGACCAGCAGCACCGTCGAGGACGGGTCCCAGCCGGTGGCGAGCCAGGCGCCGAGGAACACCCCGGCCGCCGCGCCCGCCAGGGAGAGCACCAGCGCGGTGCCCCCGCGTCGCCAGCCCTGCCACGCAGCGACGGCGACGATCACGAGCACCACGACGTCGACGAGCACGTCGGTCCCGGGTGTCACGGCTCCTCCTCGGGGTCGGCCGACCAGGTCGACCCCGAGTCAAGCCCTGCCGGACCGGCCGGTGACGGGCCCGTTCGGGAACTAGTGCGGCGCGTCGTAAGTCTCTTGGTGGTGGTGTGCGGGAGACTTCGGTATGCGTGCAGCGCCGGTCGGGCTTCGAGATGGTGACCGCGAACAGCTCGAGCGATGGGTTCGTTCCTCGACGATCCCGGCAGGTCTGGCCCAGCGGGCGCGAATCGTGCTGCTGGCCGCCGACGGCGTGTCCAACGTCGAGATTTCCGAACGGCTTGGGGTCTCGAAGCCGACGGTGACCAGCTGGCGCGACCGCTACCGCGACGGCGGGATCCCCGCGTTGGACGACCGGCCCCGCTCGGGGCGGCCGCGGACCCTCGACCACCGCGAGATCGTGGCCGCCACCCTAAAGTCGCCGCCGGCCCATCTGGGGATCACGCACTGGTCGAGCCGGTTGCTGGCCCGGCGCCTCAAGATCGGGGACGCGACCGTGGCGCGGGCCTGGCGGGAGTACGGCATCCAGCCCTGGCGGGCCGAGACCTTCAAGTTCTCCACCGACCCCGAGCTCGTCGCGAAGGTCACCGACGTCGTCGGGCTGTACCTGGCCCCACCCGAGAACGCGGTCGTGCTCTGTATCGACGAGAAGTCCCAGATCCAGGCGCTGGACCGGACCGCGCCGATGCTGCCGATGCAGCCCGGGATGTGTGAACGACGCACCCACGACTACCGCCGCCACGGCACCACCACACTGTTCGCGGCGTTGGAGATCGCTACCGGCCGCGTGACCGGGCACTGCTTGCCGCGGCATCGCCACCAGGAGTTCCTGCGGTTCCTGCGCCAGATCACCCGGGCCTACCCCGGCGTCGAGCTGCACCTGGTCATGGACAACTACGCCGCCCACAAGCATCCCGCGGTCCGGGCCTGGCTCGCGGCGAACTCCCGCGTGCACGTGCACTTCACCCCGACCTCGGCGTCCTGGCTCAACCTCGTCGAGTGCTGGTTCTCGATCATCGAGCGTCAGGCCATCCACCGCGGCAGCTACGCCTCGGTGCCCGACCTGAACCGCCGCATCCGAGCCTTCATCGACGGCTGGAACCAGCGCGCCCACCCGTTCACCTGGACCAAAACCCCCGACGAGGTCCTCGCCAAAGCCGACCGCAAGAAGACATCAGACGCGGCCCACTAGTTACCGACTTCCTCCCCGGTATCCGACGAGGCTGTGGGCCGGGGCACAACGGCCACTGTGAGCCGGATCCTGCGACCGAGTCGGTACCGTGGGTAGCGGTAACCGACGGTCTCCGGTACTCCTGGTACCTAGTAGTTCGCCAGGCAGAGGAGAGACCGTGACCGCGATCGGAGACACGCCGCTGGCGCGCCGGGTGCGCGCCGCAGCGACCCGCTTCACCACCCCGCTGCTCCCCGACGACTACCTGACCCTGGTCAACCCGCTGTGGTCCGCCCGCGAGCTGCGGGGTCGGGTCGTCAGCGTGAGCCCGGAGGGCGAGGACGCGGCGACGCTCGTCGTCGAGCCGGGCTGGGGCTGGACCTTCGAGCATGCCGCCGGCCAGTACATCGGCATCGGCGTCGAGATCGACGGGCGCTTCCACTGGCGCTCGTACTCGCTGACCACGCCGCCGTCGCGGGACGGCAGGCGGCTCGTGGTCACGGTGCGCGCGATGCCGGAGGGCTTCGCGTCGCGCCACCTCGTCCACGGCGTCGCGCCGGGGACGATCGTGCGGCTCGCGCCGCCGCGGGGCGAGTTCGTCCTGCCCGAGCCGCTGCCGGGCAAGGTCCTCATGCTCACCGCGGGCAGCGGCATCACGCCGATCATGGCGATGCTGCGCGCGCTGGACCGGCGGCACGGCGCGGGCTCGCTCGCCGACGTGACCATGGTCCACTCGGCGCCCGACGCCGACCGCGCCCTGTTCGCCGACGAGCTCGACCTGCTCGCCCGCCGCCACCCCGGCTGGCGGGTCGTGCAGCGCCACACCTCGCTCGAGGGGCGTCTCGACCTCGCCGGGCTCGACGCGCTCGTGCCCGACTGGCGGGAGCGCGCGACCTGGGCCTGCGGGCCCGCCGCGATGCTCGACGACGCCGAGAAGTGCTGGGCCGACGCCGGGCTCGGCGAGGCCCTGCACCTCGAGCGGTTCTCCGCCGACCTCTCGGGCGGCGAGGCCGAGGGCGGCACGATCACGTTCGCCCGCTCGGGGCGCACCGTCGAGGCCGACGGCGCGACCACCGTGCTCGAGGCCGGCGAGGACGCCGGCATCGCGATGCCCTTCGGCTGCCGCATGGGCATCTGCCACACCTGCGTCGCCCCGCTGCGCGCCGGGGCCGTCCGCGATCTGCGGGACGGCACCGAGGCCCGCGTCGCCGAGACGGACCAGGCGACGCACGCCGTCCAGACCTGCGTGAGCGCGGCGTCGGGCGACTGCGTCATCGACCTGTAAGTCCCCCCGAACCGGAAGGAGACCCACCATGGCCATCTCCGACATCACGGAGTTCGCCCACCTCACCGAGGCCGACGTCGAGGCGCTCGGCGAGGAGTTCGACCAGATCCGTCGCGACGTCGAGGCCTCGCGCGGCGAGCCCGACGCCGAGTACATCCGCGGCATCATCCGCACCCAGCGCCGGCTGAACATCGCCGGGCGCGTGGCGCTGTTCGGCAGCCCGATCCCGCCGCTGTGGATGGCGGGCGCCGCCCTGCTGGGCGTGGCCAAGATCCTCGAGAACATGGAGATCGGCCACAACGTCATGCACGGCCAGTGGGACTGGATGAACGACCCGGAGATCCACTCGGCGACGTGGGAGTGGGACAACGTCTGCCCCGCGGAGCAGTGGAAGCACTCCCACAACTACCTGCACCACACGTACACGAACGTCCTCGGCAAGGACAAGGACGTCGGCTACGAGATCCTCCGGGTCACGTCGGACCAGAAGTGGAACCCGATCAACCTCGGGCAGCCGGTCTTCAACACCCTGCTGATGCTGCTCTTCCAGCACGGCGTGGCGATCCACGACCTGGACATCGACGGGCTCCTGAAGCGCGACATCCAGGACCCGGAGGAGTTCAAGGCCAAGCTCGAGCAGGTCGGGCGCAAGATGCGCCACCAGATGGGGAAGGACTACATCCTCTTCCCGCTGCTCACCGGGCCGTTCTTCCTCACCACGCTGACCGCGAACATGGCCGCGAACCTCATCCGGAACGTGTGGTCCTACGCGATCATCTTCTGCGGGCACTTCCCCGACGGCGCCGAGGTCTTCACCGAGGACCAGCTGGAGAACGAGACGCAGGGGGAGTGGTACCTGCGCCAGCTGCTCGGGTCCGCGAACTTCACCGGCAACCGGCTGATGCACGTGATGAGCGGGTCGCTCGGCTACCAGATCGAGCACCACCTGTTCCCGGACCTGCCGTCGAACCGGTACCCGGAGATCGCGGAGCGGGTGACGGCGATCTGCGAGAAGTACGACCTGCCCGTACACCATCGGGTCCGTTCCCCAAGCAGTTCTGGAAGTCGATCCGCACGATCTGGCGGCTCGCGCTGCCGAACAAGAAGTTCGCCGCGGAGCAGCAGGCCCACGAGGCCGAGGGCCTGCGGCGCGAGAACGCGACGACGACGCCGAGTGCGGAGGCCCTGGCCCGCGCGGCCGCCTGACGCACCGTCCGGTCGATCACCAGCACATGAGGCATCCCCGAGGCACGGGCTCTGCCTCGTGTGCTGGTGATCAACGATGGAGTACGGGTGCCGACCATGATCACGAGTTCGTGAGCGACACGCCCACGATTCGGCGCGACTCGCTCACGAAGTCCGGATCTCCGTCGGGGCCGTCTCGAATGATGCTCAACAGCACATGAGGCATCCCCGACGGCGCGGGCTCTGCCTCACGTGCTGATGATCAAGGACGGGGCGCTCTCGCTCGGGCGGCCGCGCGCACCCCGGCCCCGGAGCCCGGACCCGCCGACTAGCGTGATTCCCCGTGCCGATCTCCGCCCACGGTTCGTGGCCGACCCCGGTGACCTCCGAGCTGGTGGTCGCCGCGGCCGTCCGGCTCGACGAGGCGCGCCCCGACGGGACGGGGGCGGTCCTCTGGGGCGAGGGCCGCGCGGCCGAGGGCGGCCGCACCGTGCTGGTGCGCCGCGACTCCCGACGGGACGACCACCGACCTGCTCGGTGACGACGCCAACGTCCGGACCGCCGTGCACGAGTACGGCGGCGGCGCCTGGTGGACCAGCCGGGCCGAGCCCGGCGTCGTCTTCTACGTCGACTGGGCCGACCAGCGCCTGCGCCGCCGCGGGACGGACGGCGAGGTCGTCGTCCTGACCCCCGAGCCCGCGACACCCCGCGGGGACCGCTACGCCGACGGGGACGTCGCGCCCGACGGGACGTGGCTGGTCTGCGTCCGCGAGCACCACCCGAGCGCGGACGCCCCGGCCACCGACGTCGTCAACGAGGTCGTGCGCCTCGACGCCCGCGCCCCCTCGACGCCCGAGGTCCTCGTCAGCGGCCCCGACTTCGTCGCCGCCCCGCGGATCTCCCACGACGGCGACCACCTGGCCTGGGTCGCGTGGGACCACCCGTCGATGCCGTGGGACGACACCGTCCTGCGCGTCCGCGACCTGACCGACGGTGACGAGGTGATCGTCGCCGGCGGCCCGGGGGAGTCGGTGGGCGAGCCGACGTGGCACCGCGACGGGACGCTGACCTTCCTCTCCGACCGCACCGGCTGGTGGAACCTCTACCGCTGGACCGCCGCCCGCGGGGTGGAGGACCTCGTCGTCCTCGACGCCGAGATCGGGGTGCCGGCCTGGCAGCTCGGCGGGTCCCGGTACGCCGTCCTCGACGATGCGACTGAGCCGCCGAAGGCAGCGCATCGTGTTCGCCCGCTCCTCGGCGGGGTTCGACGCCCTGCTGGTCCGCGAGGTCGACGGCACCCTCACCCCGCTCGACACCGGGTTCACGACGATCCGCTCGGTGCGCGCGGACGGCCCCGACGCGGTCCTCTGCGTCGCCGGCACGCCGACCACCGAGCCGGGCGTCCACCGGGTCACCGCTCGACGGCGCCATCACCACCCTGCGCCCGCCCCGCGACCTCGGCCTCGACCCGGCGGCGATCTCCGTCCCGGAGCCGATGACGTTCGCCTCGGTCGACGGAGCCGGGGAGCCCCGCGAGGCGCACGCGCTCTACTACCCGCCCACCGGTGCGCACGAGGGCCCGGAGGGCGAGCTCCCGCCGCTGCTCGTCGTGATCCACGGCGGCCCGACCGGCGCGGCCGTCCCGGTGCTCGCCGTCGGGCTGCAGTACTGGACCAGCCGCGGCTTCGGCGTCGTCGACGTCGACTACGGCGGGTCCACCGGCTACGGGCGCGCCTACCGCGAGCAGCTGCAGGGCGCGTGGGGGATCGTCGACGTCGCCGACTGCCTCGCCGCGGCCCGCGCGCTCGCCGACGCCGGGCGGGTCGACCCGGACCGGATGGCCATCCGCGGCGGCTCGGCGGGCGGGTTCACGACGCTGGCCGCGCTCGCCCGCGCCGACACCCCCTTCGCCGCCGGGGCCGACCACTTCGGCGTCGCCGACCTCGAGGCGCTCGCCCGGGACACGCACAAGTTCGAGTCCCGCTACCTCGACGGGCTCGTCGGCCCCTACCCGGCCGACCGCGACGTCTACGTCGAGCGCTCGCCGATCCACCACGTCGAGGACTTCGCGACCCCGCTGATCGTGCTCCAGGGCGACGAGGACGCGATCGTCCCGCCGAACCAGTCGGAGATGATCGTCGAGGCGCTGCGCGCCCGCGGCGTCCCGGTCGCCTACCTGCTCTTCGCCGGGGAGCAGCACGGGTTCCGCAAGGCCGAGAACATCCGCCGGGCGCTCGACGCCGAGCTGGCGTTCTACGCGCGGCTGTTCGGGTTCGCGCTGCCCGCCGCCGAGGGGATCGAGCCGGTGTCGGTCGACAACCTCGACTGAGGATCCCGCGGCCGGACCAGCGAGATCAGCCCCCCGACGACGAGGGTGATCACCACCCCGAGCGCCACGAACCACGGGAACGCCAGCGGCTGCCCGCCGATGTCGATGCCGAAGGCGGCCCACGCGGTCCCGGCGAGCGTCGCGACGAACGCCACGACCGAGGCCACCCCGTCGGCGCGCGGGACGAGCAGCCCGAGCAGGAACGCGCCGAGCAGCGCGCCGTAGGCGTAGGACGCGATCGAGAGGCCGAGCTCGACCACCGGGTTCGCGGTCGTCGTGAACAGCGACGCGAACCCGACCATCACCAGCGCCCACACCCCGGTCATCCAGCGGGCGACGGTCAGCATCGTCCCCTCGGCCGGGCCGCCACCGTCCCCAGGACGCCACGAGGTCGGCGATCGTCGAGGTCGACAGCGAGTTCAGCGCGCTCGACAGCGACCCCATCGTCGCGGCGAGGATGCCGGCGACGAGCAGCCCGGACAGGCCCACGGGCAGGTCGCGCAGGATGAACTCGCCGAAGAGCTGATCGCTGGTCAGGTGCAGCGACGACAGCGACGCGCCGCGGTTGCGGGCCCACAGCAGCGCCCCGACCAGCGAGAACAGCCCGAACTGCACCCCGATCGCCACCGCCGAGCCGATCATCGCCTTGCGCCCGTCGGAGAGCGAACGGCACGAGAGCACGCGCTGGGCGATCAGCTGGTCCGAGCCGTGGGAGCCCATCGTGAGCAGCGCCCCGCCGACGACCGCGGTGACGAACGCGTAGGGGCTGGTCAGGATCGGCTTCGAGAAGTCGAAGACGGTGAACTTCCCGGCGTCCCACGCGGCCGCCCACCCGGCCGCGCCGACCTGCGTCGAGAGCACGACCACGCAGATCACGGCGCCGACGACGTAGAGCCCCATCTGCAGGAAGTCGGTCCACACGACGGCCTTGATGCCGCCGACGTAGGTGTAGGCGACGGTGACCGCGGTGATCGCCAGGACGATCACGAAGTAGTTGACGTCGAGCCCGAACTCGGCGAGCAGCAGCTTGATCGGGATCGCGCCGGCGAACAGCCGCACGCCCTCCGCGAGCAGCCGGGTCACCAGGAACGTCAGCGACGCGAGCCCCTGGGTGTTCGGCCCGAAGCGCTGCCCGAGGTACTGGTAGGCCGAGACGAACCCGCCGCGGAAGTACAGCGGCAGCAGCACGAACGCGACGAGGACCCGGCCGACGAGGTAGCCGACGGCGAGCTCCACGTAGGAGAACGACCCGCCGTAGGCCACGCCCGGGACGCTGATCACGGTCAGCGTCGAGGTCTCGGTGGCGACGATCGAGAACATCACCGCCCACCACGGCAGCGAGCGCTCCCCGGTGAAGTACTCGCTCGCCGAGCGCTGGCGCCCGGAGAGCTTCAGTCCGATCGCGGCGATCGCCACCAGGTAGGCGACGATCACGGCGAGGTCGATGCCTTCGGCGACGGTCACCCCGTCACCTCCTTCCCGGCGAGCAGCACGGTCGTGACCCCCAGGGCGTCGTCGAGGACCGTCACGTCCGCGACCCCGCCGGGCCGCAGGACCCCGAGGTCGGGGTGCGGGCGCTGCGCGCGCCGGGACGAGACGCGCGGGTGTCGCGGTGGCGGCGACGAGCGCGGCGGCCAGGTCGATCCCGGCGGCGACGGCGGTGCGGACGCAGCCGACGAGCGTCGCGGCGCTGCCGGCGAGTGTTCCGTCGGGGTTGCGGACGGCGCCGTCGGTGACGGTGAGCTCGACGTCGCCGAGCGTGTAGCGGCCGTCGGCCATCCCGGCGGCGGCAGTCGCGTCGGTGATCAGCGCCCAGCGCCCGGCGGCCGCGGCGGCGACCACGCGCAGGACGTCGGGGGCGAGGTGGTGGCCGTCGGCGATCAGGGTGACGACGACGCCGGGGTGCGCGAGCGCGGCCGCGGCCAGCCCGGGCGCGCGGTGGCCGAACCCGCTCATGGCGTTGAACAGGTGCGTCGCGCCGGTGATGCCGGCGTCGAACCCGGCGTGCGCGTCGGGCGCGGCGGCGTCGGAGTGCCCGGCCATGACGGTGACGCCGCGGCCGGTGGCGAGACGCACGAGGTCGAGGGCGCCGTCCAGCTCGGGGGCGAGCGTGGTGATGGCGACCTCGCCGGCGGTGAGCAGCGTCGGTGAGGGCGGCGGCGTCCGGGGCGCGGAGGTGGTCGCGGCGGGTGGGTGCCGGCGCGGGCGGGGGAGAGGAAGGGGCCCTCGACGTGGGCGCCGAGCAGCCGGGCGCCGTCGTCGTCGGCGCGGGCCCGGTCGAGGTGGGCCAGCGCGGTCGTCGCGGTGTCCGGGGCGGACGTGATGATCGTCGGGGCGACCGCGGTGACCCCGTCGGCGGCGACGGCGCGGCGCAGGGCGGCCACGCGCTCCGCGGCCTCGTCGTCGTCGGCCCGGCCCAGCGCCGTGAGGTCGACCCCCGCGTAGCCGTTGCACTGCACGTCGACGAGCCCGGGGACCGCGATCGCCCCGCCCCGCGCGGCCGGGCAGCCCGACCGCCTCGACGACGCCGTCCGCGACCGCCACGTCGCCCGGGTGCAGCACCCCGCCGACGAGCGCCGCGGACACGCCCAGCCGCCGGCTCACGGGCGCACGCCCTCGGCGCGGCGCGAGGGGAACCCTGGGGCGGATGGAGCGACGGAATCCTCCCCTCGCGGGACGATCTCCAGGGACCCGACCGCGCCCGCCGGCTCGGGCAGCCGCAGCGGGGCGTGCCCGGGGCTGATCCGGCCGAGCACCCGCGTGCCGTCGTCGACCCGGTGGCGCCGCCCCGGACGCCCGGCACGCCGTGCCAGGTCAGCGCCCCGAGCAGCGCGGTCAGCACCGCCTCCTTGGCCGTCGACGGGCAGGCCGCGGTCGTCGGCGCGCACCAGGGGGACGTCCCCGAGCTCGGCGACGAGCGCCGCCCGCAGCGTCGGGTTGTCCATGCCGCCTCCGGAGCCGACGACCTCGACGGGCGCGTGGGCCCGGCACGCGTCGCCGACGGTCCGGGCGGTGAGCGCGACGAGGGTGGCCGCGAGGTCCGCCGCCGCGATCCCCGGACGGACCGCCGCCACGGCCGCGTCGAGGGCGGCCGCGGTGAACCGCTCGCGCCCGTGGTCTTCGGCGGCGGCGCGGCGTAGTAGGGCTCGGCGAGCAGGTGGTCGAGGAGCGCCGCGTCGACGGTGCCGGCCGCGGCGAGCGCGCCGTCGACGTCGTAGGGCACGCCGGTGGCGCGGTGCGCGACGACGTCGAGCCAGCAGTTCGCCGGGCCGGTGTCGTAGGCGATGACGTCGGCCTGCTCGCGAGGGGAGGATTCGGCCGCTCTATCCGACCGAGGGTTCCCCTCGTGCGGGGCGGCGGGGGCGGCGGGGGCGGCGGGGGCGGCGGGGGCGACGACGGTGACGTTCGCGATCCCGCCGAGGTTCAGCGCGACCCGCGGCTCCGGCCCGGCCAGCCACAGCGCGTCGAGCGTGCTCGCCAGCGGCGCCCCGTGCCCGCCGGCGGCGATGTCGGTGGCACGCAGGTCGGAGACGACGGGCAGCCCGGTCGCCTCCGCGATCCAGGCCGGCTGACCGAGCTGCAGGCCCCCGGTCGCCCGGCCCTCCGCGATCCCGTGGAACACCGTCTGGCCCAGCCACGCCACCAGGTCGCCCCGGACCCCGGCCGCCGCCAGCGCCGCTCCGCAGCCGCGCCGGCCGCCCGGCCGACGGCGTTGTCCAGCGCGGCGACCTCCGCGACGCTGGTCGTGGCCGGGGGGAGCACCGCGAGCAGGCGTTCCTGCAGGTCGGCCGGCCACGGCACGCCGCGGTGGTCCAGCACCGTCAGGCGCACCGCACCCGTCGAGCACCTCGATCTCGCAGACGGCCGTGTCCAGCCCGTCCATCGAGGTCCCGGAGAGCATGCCGACGACGATCACGGGCCCGGCTCCGCCCCGCCGACCGCCGCGCGGACCGACCCCGCCGCGGCCAGCCGTTCCCGCGCGGCGTCGCCGTCCAGCCCGGCGAGGAGCACGACGAGCGCCGCGCCGACGTCGTCGTGCGCCGCGACCAGCGCCTCGCGGGCCCGGGCGATGTCGACCCCGGCCGCGTCGCGCACGATGCGCTCGGCCCGGCGGCGCAGCTTCGCGTTGGTCACCCGGACCCCGGTCATCCACGGCCCGTACGTCGCCCCGGAGCGGACCATCGCCGCGGTCGTCAGCGTGTTCAGCGTGATCTTCTGGGCGGTGCCGGCCGCCAGCCGGGTCGAGCCCGCGAGCACCTCGGGCCCGGTCACCAGTTCGACCGCGATGCCGGCGAGGGCCGCGGCCGGACTGCCCGTCGCGTTGACGACGGCCACCGTCGCCGCCCCGCGCTCGCCCGCCGCCCGCAACGCCCCCAGCACGTAGGGCGTGCGCCCGGAGGCGGCGACCCCGACCACCACGTCGCCGCACCCGACGCCCAGCCCCTCGACGTCCGCCCGCCCGGCCGCGTCGTCGTCCTCGGCGTTCTCGACCGCCGCGCCCGCCGCGCCGGCACCGCCCGCGAGCAGGGCGAGCACCCGGGCGGGGTCGATCCCGAAGGTCGGGGGCAGCTCGGCGGCGTCCTGCATCGCGAGCCGCCCGGAGGTGCCCGCCCCGGCGTACACGAGCCGGCCGCCGGTGCGGAACGCCGCCGCGACGACGTCGACGGCGGCCGCCAGCGGCCCCGCGGCGGCGCCGACCGCGACCGGCGCCGCCGCCTGCCCGTCGAGCAGGCGGGCGACGAGGTCCGGGGTCGGCAGCACGTCGAGCTCCTCCGAGCCGGCGCGGACACCCTCGGTGGGCAGCCGCGTCCACCTCGCCCGCGAGGCCCGCGACCGCGCCCGGTCCGCGGCGCCGCACGACGGCGCGCTCGTGCGGCGTCGCGGGGTCCTCCAGCAGGCGGATCAGGCCCGCGGCCGCGTCGCCGTCCGGGCTCCGCCACGTCAGCTCCGGCCGTGCGGCGATCAGCCGGGGGGCGAGGGCGTGCGCGAGACCGCCGACGACCGCGCACTCCGTCTCCGGTGCCCCACCCCCGGCGGCGTCGACGGTCGCGACGAGCGCGGCGACGGCGTCCGCGACGATCCGCCGCGCCACCCCGTCGCCGCCCTCGGCCGCGGCGAGGACGGCCGGCGCGAACTCCGCGAGCGCGCCGGGGGAGTCCGGGTCCGCGGTGAGCAGCTGGCGCGCGGGGCCCGCGAGCGCGGTCGTCGGCCCCGCCCCGTCGAGGGCGCGCAGCGCCGCGCGCAGGCCCTCCTGGCCGAGCCGGGCGCCGCTGCCCGCGTCGCCGAGCAGCAGGCCGTGCCCGTCGACCCGCCGCGTCCGGCCGTCGCACCCGACGCCCAGCGCCACCGCGCCGGTGCCGACGACGAGGACCACCTGGCTCGCCGCCCCGGTCGTCCGGAAGGCCCCGGCGTGCCAGCCCACGACGTCGGAGGTCACCGCCACCTCGGCCGGGTCGGGCCCTGCCCAGCCCGACGCCAGCAGGTCGGCCAGCTCCCCGGCCGCGCGCCGGTGGGTCAGCGCCCCGGGGACCCCGACGACGAGGGCCCACGACCGCTCCGGGGGGTCGCCGACCGCGGCCCGCAGCGCGGCGGCCACCGTCGCCGCGCCGCCGGGGTCGCCGAGCCCGGCCCCGGTCCCCGTCGTGCGGCGGACGTCGGCCGTCCCCGGTGCCCGCCGCACCACCCGCGCCCCGGAGCGTCCGAGGTCGACGGCGACGACGGTCACGGCCCGACCTCGGGGATGCCTCCCGGCGGGGTGAGGTCGCCGGGCGGCGGCATGATGTCCATCTCGATCAGGTACCGGTCGCCCCGCGCGACCGACTCGACCCGCTCCACCACCTCGCCGTGCTGGTCGCGGGACGTCCGCACGAAGCGCAGGGCCGGGGCTCCCGGGTCGACGCCGAGCAGGGCCGCCTCCTCCGGGCCCAGCACGACGGGGGCCACCGACTGCGTGCCCGACCGGATCCGGCGCCCGAACCGCGACCGCCAGGATCTCGTAGTAGGACGCGGCGCCCTCGAGGTCCTCCCCGCGCAGGCCCGGCACCCGGTCGGCCGGGGCGTGCAGCGTCTCCAGCGTCATCGGCTCGTCGTCCGCGAGCCGGACGCGGCACACCCGCAGCACGGCCTCGCCGGCCGCGATCTCCAGGTGCGCCGGCGAGCTCGGGGTCGGCGACGAGGATGTCCGACCACAGCAACCGCGAGGACGGGGTGAGCCCCCGCCGCCGCATGTCGTCGCCGAACGACGTCGCCATGAGCGGCTGCGCGACGGCCGGCCGGCGGACGAACGTCCCCGCCCCGTGGCGGCGCTCGACGATCCGGCGCGCCATCAGCTCCTCCAGCGCCTTGCGCACCGTGGCGCGCGACACCCCGAACCGGACCGAGAGCTCCCGTTCGCCTGGCAACATGGCGCCGGGGCCGAGATCGGCGCAGAGCGCGGCGACCTGGGCGCTCACCTCGGTCGATCTGGTGGCCCGCACGGGGAGAGGTATAGACCTCTGACCTCGGTGAATTCAAGAGGTACGTACCTGTGCTCATCACGCCTGGTGGTGTCCGCGCAGCACGCCTACGAGGGGCGGCCGGCGTACGGCCGGTCCCGGTCGCGACGTCCTCGCCCTCGTCGATCGAGCTCCGCGCCGGGTACGGCGTCGTCGGGGACCGCTACGCCGGGCGTGCCGCGCACCGGGACGCGGCGCTGACGATCATCGCGGCCGAGGCCCTGGAGGCGGTCGCGGCCGAGCTGGGCGTGCCGCCGTTCGACCCGGCGCTCGCGCGCCGCACCGTCGTCACCCGCGGGCTCGACGTCGAGGCGCTGCGCGGCACCGACGTCCTGCTCGACTCCGGCGACGGCTCCGGTGCTGCTCGGCGGCCGCCGTCCGGCCGCGCCCTGCGCGTGGATGGACGTCGTCCTCGCCCGCGGCGCGCACGCCGCGCTGCGGGGCGGGCCGGGGTGCGGTTCGCCGTGCTCGGCAGCGGCACCCTGCGGGTCGGGCCGCTGTCGGTGACCTTCCCGCCCGGCGGACGTCCACGGGACGCCCTCGCTGCTCGACGACGCCGACGACGCGGCCCTGCTCGCCGCCCGCCTCGACCCGGCCCGTGCCGCCGTCGGGACCCACCGGCGTCGGACCTCGGTCCCACCCGGCCGCGCGCTAGGCAGCTGATCATGTCGAGGGCACCACGCCTGGACCGGTGCCCTCGGCATGATCAACTGCCTGGCGTGGCGCGACCCGGTGAGCCCTCGACGGGCCTGACGCTCGAGTGGTCCCCCAGCGCTGCGTGAGGCCCGGGTCCTCCGCACTGGGGGACCACTCGGAGTCGCTCAGGCCGCGAGCAGGACCATGGCGACGGCGACGACCCCGCCCGCCGACCACGCGACCGTCCGGTACCAGTTGGTGCGCACGAGGCGGTCGAGGACGGCGGCGTCGTAGCCCGCCGACAGCCGCCGGTGGCACGGCACCGACACCCCGACGGTCACCGCCACCGTCGCCGCCCCGCACACCCCCGCGAGGGCGGCGAGCCAGAACGGCACGCCGTCCGGGCGCCACACCAGGAGCACCGCGGTCGTCACCCCCTGCACCGCCCAGGGCGCGCTGACCGTCCACCCCATCAGGCGCGTGTGGCGGTCGTGCTGCTCGCGCCAGGCGGCCGGGTCGATCCCCCGGAACCCGGGATAGACGAGGACCTGGACCACCCAGACCAGCCCGACGCAGAACCACACCGCGGCCAGGTGGACGACGAGGAGGGGCACGACGGCGGGAGTACCCCCGTTGGTGGGAGCGACGAGTCAGGCGCGGGGCGAGGCGAGCCGCGAGGACAGGTCGACGGCCGCCTCCACCGTGGCCGCGGCGAGGGCGGGCAGGACCGGGCGGACGCGGGCGGCCGTCCCGGAGACGTTGACCGCGGCCACCACGCCGCCGTGCACGTCGCGCACCGGGGCGGAGGCGCCGGCCAGGCGCGGGTCGAGGTCGCCGTCGACCACCGCCATCCCGTCGGCGACCACCCGGGCGGCGATCCGCGGGTCCAGCCCGTGGGCGGCGAGGCGCCGCGCGAGCCCGGCCTCGTCGCGGAAGGCGAGCAGCACGCGGCCGGCGGAGCTGGAGGCGATGGGGATGTCGGAGACGTCGAAGCCGGTGCGCGGCGGGGAGCCGTCCCCGGCGACGGTGAGCACCGTCGCGACCGCCTCGCCGTGCAGGCGGCAGAGGTGGGCGCCCACCTCGAGCCGGTCGGCGAGGCGCGCCAGGACCCGGCCGGCCGTGCGCACCAGGCGCGCCTCCGTCGTCCGGGCGGCGAAGGCGTAGAGCCGCCAGCCCAGCGCGTAGCGGCGGCTCTCCGGGTCGCGCTCGACGAGTCCCTCCTCGGCGAGCACCGCGAGGGCGCGCGACACCTGGCTCTCGGTGCGGCCCGTCAGCGCCGCCAGCCGCGCGACCCCGAGGCCCGACGCCTGCGCCTCGGGGGCGGCGAGCGCGGCGAGCAGGGCGACGTCGCGTCGCGACCCCGCCCCGGCGTCCACCCCGCCACCACACCAGGGTTCTTGCGCTCACCGCAAGGCCACCTTGTCGGCGCGCGCGGCGCCGGGCGTGCACTGGAGTCCGTGAAGATCACCGCGATCCGGGTGAGCGAGCACGAGATCGAGCTCGACCCGCCGATGCACGCCGCGTGGGACCCCGACCCGCGCCGCCGCTTCGCCGCGACCGTCGTGCGGGTCGAGACCGACGAGGGCGTCGTCGGGATCGGCTCGGGCGACACCATGGCGGGGTTCGCCCCGCACGTCGACCACTTCCTCGGCACCGACCCGCTCGCGATCGAGCCCCAGGTGCGGCGCATCGAGTCGATCGCGTTCCACGGCGGCCGCTTCTGGCCGCTCGAGGTGGCGCTGTGGGACATCGTCGGCCAGGTGGCGGGGCTGCCGGTGTCGGTGCTGTTCGGCGGCGTGGCCGACCGGCTGCCGGTGTACGCGTCGTGGTGCTCGGTGCAGGCGCCCGGGCGGCGGGCCGAGGACGCGGCCGAGCTCGTCGGCCAGGGGTTCCGCGCGGTCAAGATCCGGGTCGACCCGCGCGACCCGGAGCCCGGCGTCGCCTCCGTCGCCGCCGTCCGGGCCGAGGTGGGGGAGCGGCTCGACGTCCTCGTCGACCTCAACCAGGCCTGGCGCATGCCCGGCGACACCCGCCCGGCGGTGGAGCTCGTGGAGATCCGCCGGCTCGTGCGCCGGCTCGCCGAGTACGCGCCGGGCTGGATCGAGGAGCCGCTGCCGTACGCGGACGTGGCCGGCCACCGCCTGCTCCGCGCGGACAACCCCGGCCTGCGGATCGCCTCCGGGGAGATGCTCGACGACGCCGGCGGAGTGCGGGCGCTCGTCGAGGCCGACGCCCTCGACGTCGTGCAGACCGACGTCGTGCTCTCCCTCGGCATGTCGCGCACGCGCCGCCTCGCCGAGGACCTCGCCGCCCGCCACCGCCGCTTCACCCCGCACACCTGGTCCAACGGGCTGGGGCTGCTGGCCAACCTGCACGTCGCGGCCGGCGTCGGGGCCGGCCCGTACCTGGAGTTCCCCTACGACCCGGCCGGCGGGTGGACCCCGGAGCGCCGGGACTTCCTGCTCGACCGGGCGCTCTGGCCCGCCCCCGACGGCACGCTCGCCGTGCCCCAGGCGCCCGGGCTGGGCGCGACCCTCGCTGCGGGATCGCGCGGTGAACGCCGTCGAGCCCCGCCCGGCGCCGCCGACGACGCGGTCCTGCCACTGGACGCACGCAACGCCGCTCCGCTCGCATCGTCGGCCGCGTGCGCCTGCGTCGCGACCACCCCGTTCGTCCACGAGCCCGGGCCCGCCGTCGACTCCGGCCCGGGGGCGCTCGCCCGCCTCGGCGACCACGTCCTGGACGTCCACGCGGGCGCCCGCAGCGGCGGCGCCGTCGTCGTCACCGACGCCGGGCTGCGCGCGACCGGCATCGTCGACGAGGCCCTCGCCGTGCTCGCCGCGGTCGGGTGCCCGACGGTCGTCGTCGACGACGTCCCCGGCAACCCGACCGTGCCGTCCGTCGAGGCGGGCGCGGGCGTCGTCGCGGGGGCCTTCCCGGGGACGCGGCCGGTCGTCGTGGCCCTCGGGGGCGGGTCCGCGCTGGACGCCGCCAAGGGGATCGCCCGGCTCGCCGTCGACTCCGCCGGCCCCGGGCTGCCGCTGGTCGCGGTCCCGACGACGGCGGGCACGGGCGCCGAGACCAACGGGTTCGGCGTGCTGGAGGACCCCGCGCGGCGGTGCAAGGTGTACTGCGGCGACGCGACCACCACCCCGCGGGTCGCCGTCCTCGACCCGCTGCTCACCCACGGCCTCCCGGCGGGCCCGACGGCCGCGACCGGCGTCGACGCGCTGGTCCACGCCGTGGAGTCGCTGGTCAGCCGGGGCCGCAGCCCGGTCTCGGAGGCGTTCGCGGCGGAGGCGCTGCGCCGGGTGTGGCGCTGGCTGCCGGTCGCGGTGTCCGACGGCGGCGACGCGACCGCGCGGGCCGAGATGCTCGTCGGCGCGCACCTCGCCGGGCAGGCGCTCAGCCGCAGCGGCCTCGGCCTGGTGCACGCGCTGGGCCACGCGATCACCGCGCACCACGGCGTCGTCCACGGCCGGGCGCTCGCGATGGTGCTGCCCGAGGTGGTGGCGTGGTCGCTCGACGGGACCGGTGCGGGGTCCGGGGCCTCGGGTCCCGACGACGGGGCCTGGGCGCGCGTCGCCGAGACCCTCGGCGTCCCCGTGACCGCGGTGCCGGAGGCCCTCGCCGGCTGGTGCGAGGCGGTCGGGGTCGCGACGGGCCTCGACGGCGAGGCGCTCGGGCTCGGCCGCCCGGAGATCGACGCCCTCGCGACGACCGCGGCCGCCGACCCCGTCGGGCGCAACGCCCCGCGGGCCGCGGACCGCGGGGCCCTCGCCGGGCTCCTGGTCCGCTCGGTGCGGTGAGGCCCGGGCGGGCCTCCGGAGGCACGTCAGTGCTTGCGGACCACCGTCTCGGGCCGGCCCTCGCGCCACACCGTGATGTCGAGGTGGCCGCCGCCGACCGCGACCGCGGAGGCCCCGACGATCTCGGCCCGGAGGAACTGGTCGAAGGTCTGACCGCGCAGGTCGAACCCCGTCTCGGCGAACAGGTGGTCGGCGAAGCGCCGGTGCAGCGCGGCGTCGTGGACGTCCTCGACCGTGCCCCACACCTTCGCGTCGCCCTCGGCGACGTGCGTGTCGACGGTGGCGGTGTGCAGCGTGAAGCGGGGGTCGGCGGCGAGGTCGGCGAACTTCGCGGTGCCCGGCATGCCGAGGAGCCACAGCTCGCCCTCGAAGAACCCCGGCTCCATCGGGCTGATGCGCGGGAACCCGTCCGGGCGCAGCGTGCCGAGCATGCACAGGTGGCCGGTGGCGGCGTGCCGCCGCGCGAAGACCTCGGCGATCGCCGGCGCCTGCGTCGCGAACGCCTCCCACCCGGCCACGACGCCGACCGTAGCGCCCCGACGAACCGCCCAGAAGCGCCGTGGGCGGCCCGTGGCCCCGCATTTGTGGAGATGCAACAGAACCGGTCGCCACGTCCTCGCTTCCCGCGTAGCAGCCGGGCCGGTCGCGTCCTTACCGTCGAGGGTGTGATCGCACCAGGAGTGGCTCCCGTCCTCCGGGTCCCGCCCGTGCGTCACGACGACTCTTCGACCACCGCTCCCCGGCGATCCTGGAGGACCGCATGACGGCCAGCACCGAGGTCATCCCCGAGCACATCACCCGCATCAACGAGGCCAAGACCCCCACCGGCCCCGGACGGCCGGGCGCGAGCCGGGCCCACATCACGCCCTCCACCGAGCACCTCTCCGTCGAGGACGTCGAGCGCATCGGCGCCGAGCTCGAGGCCATCCGCGACGAGGTCATGTCCTCGCTCGGCGAGGCCGACGCGCAGTACATCCGCCGGGTGATCCGGTCGCAGCGCGGCTTCGAGCTCGCGGGGCGCGCCCTGCTGCTCGGCGCGCTCTTCCCGCCGGCCTTCGTGCTCGGGACCGCGTCGCTCGGCGTCGCGAAGATCCTCGAGAACATGGAGATCGGCCACAACGTCCTGCACGGCCAGTGGGACTGGATGCGCGACCCCGAGATCCACTCCACGACCTGGGAGTGGGACCACGTCTCGACCGCCGCGAGCTGGCAGCAGACGCACAACTACCTGCACCACACGTACACCAACGTGCACGGCAAGGACCGCGACATCGGCTACAACGTGCTCCGGGTCGACCCCGACCAGCCGTGGCAGCCGATCTACCTGATGCAGACCCTGACGAACCTGGGCCTCGCGCTCATCTTCGAGTGGGGGATCGCGGCCTTCGACCTCGAGCTCGACGAGGTCGCGGACGGCCGCGCCACCTGGGCGGACAAGATGCCCGAGATCAAGAAGATGGCGCGCAAGGCCGGCAAGCAGGCCCTCAAGGACTACGTCGTGTTCCCGGCGCTGTCGGGCCCCTCGTTCGTCCCGGCCGCCCTCGGCGGCCTGCTCGCCAACACGATCCGCAACGTGTGGTCGCACGCCGTCATCTTCTGCGGGCACTTCCCGGTCGAGGTCGAGACCTTCGACGAGGAGCGCCTCGAGGACGAGTCGCAGGCCGAGTGGTACGTCCGCCAGATGCTCGGCTCGGCGAACCTCGAGGGCTCGCCGCTGCTGCACCTGATGACCGGGAACCTCTCCCACCAGATCGAGCACCACCTCTTCCCGGACATGCCGTCCAACCGCTACGCGCAGGTCGCGCCGAAGGTCCGCGACCTCTGCCGCCGGTACGGCCTGCCCTACCACGCCGGCCCGATGTGGAAGCAGTACGGCGGCGTGCTGTGGAAGATCGCGCGGCTCTCGTTCCCCGGCGGGCACGCGACGATCGAGAAGCGACAGCGGCGGGCCCTGCCCACGGGCCGCGACGCCGTCGCGACGCTGCGCCGCCTGCGCGAACGGGTTGCTCCGGCCGCGGCCTGACCGCCGCTCTCGTCCTGCTCGCCCCGCCCGGGATGCGATGATCCCGCGGTGGCCGACGCGCAGGAGTGGCGGGAGGAGCGGAAACGGTTCGTGAACGATGAGCATGAGGCCCTCGGGCCGCTCGCCGAGGAGTTCGTCTCGCTGAGCGAGGCGCTCTCCGTCGTCGAGCGCGGTCTCGGCGTCGGCGACGTCCTCGAACGGATCGTCCGCTCCGCGCAGTCGGTGGTCGGCGCCGACGTCGTCTCGGTCACCTGGCGCCAGGACGGCGAGTTCACGACGCCGGTGGAGACCGACCCGGTCGCGAGCAAGGCCGACGCGGTCCAGTACGAGCACGGCGAGGGTCCCTGCGTCGAGGCCACCCTGGAGGGCGGGCTCGGGTTCGCCGCCTCGTCCGACCTGCGCCGGGACCCGCGCTGGCCGCGGTTCGGGCCCGCGGCCGCCGACCTCGGGCTGCACGCCGTGTTCGCCACCGGCATGTTCCCCCGCGACGCGGGCACCCGGATGGGCGCGCTGAACTACTACTCGCGCACGCCGGGCGGCCTCGACCACGTCGACCGCGACGTCGCGCTCGTGTTCGCCACCCACGCCGCCGTCGCCCTGCGGGGCGCCCAGGTGATGGAGGCCGCCGAGCTGCGGGCCACCCAGCTCTCCGAGGCGGTCCGCTCCCGCGACGTCATCGGGCAGGCCAAGGGCATCCTCATGGAGCGGCGCGGGCTGTCCGCCGACGAGGCCTTCGACACCCTCCGGCGGACGTCGCAGGACCTCAACGTCAAGCTCCGGGACCTCGCGCAGACGTTGGCGGACCATCGCGCCGAACTTTGATATCCTGTGATCCGGGTCACGGTTCGAGGCCCCGGCCGACGGAGATCCTCGACGTAACCCTCCCGCCGAGACCGCGCGGGCTCACCCGAGCAGCGTTGCTTCGCGGAGGTGCGCCATGACGACCATCGTCCCCCGCCACGAGCGAGACCCGGCGCGCCGAGCCGGTCGCGGAACCCGTCCCCAGCGGCACGGGCCACCAGCGTCGGCGGCAGGCGTGCGTCGCCGCCGTCCGTCGCGCGCAGGAGCATCCCGAGGTCAGCGCCGGCGTCGGGCTCTGCCGGTACGACGACGGGTGCGTCGCGCTCGCCGCCGTCGGCGCCGGCGGCCCCGCCCAGGTGCGGACGCTGCGCTCGCTGCGGGCCCGGCTCGCGCGGGAGGCCTGGGCGGAGCTCGTCGTGGATCTCTCCGCGCTCGAGGGCGACTGCGGACCGGCGCTCGTGCGGGTGCTCGGCCAGCTGCGCATGCAGCGGCTGACCGCGGGGGCCCGCGTCGAGGTCCACGGCGCGCCACCGGCCCTGGCCGCCGAGCTCGGTGCCAGCCCGGCGACCGCGTACACGGTGCACGACGACGAGCCGCGCTCCCGCTGAGGCCCTCGGTGCGCTCAGCCCTCCACGGCGGGCTCGACGAACGACGCGCCCCGCAGCGCCAGCGCCACCTCGAGGCGCGCCACCGGGTCGTCCAGCGCCCCCGCGAACGACTCCTTCAGCCGCGCGAGCCGGTAGCGCACGGTCTGCGGGTGCACGTGCAGCAGGCCCGCGGTCTCGGCGATGTCGCCGTGCGCGTCGAGCCAGGCCCGCAGCGTCGTCACCGCCCGGTCCCGGGCGGAGGCCGTCATCCGGCGCAGCGGCTCGAGGCGCTGGGCGACCAGGTCGGCCGTCACCGAGACGTCGGCGTGCAGCAGGAGCGCGAGCAGGTGGTCGTCCGCGCGCACCAGGCCCGACGACGGCCGGGCGGTGCACGGGCGCTCGGCGTCGGGCTCCGCGCCGATCTCGCCGGAGGTGACCAGCGGCCACGCCGCGCGGGCCCGGTCCACCGTGCGGGCCACCTGGTCCGTGGGCACCGTCGGGCCGAGGACGGCCGGCACCCCCGCGGTGGCCTCGAGCAGCGCGTCCGCGCGCCCGGGGCCGTCGGGGTCGGGCACCACGAGCACGCCGAGGCCGTCGACGCGCGAGCCGAGGACGTCCGCGGGCAGGCGCCGGCCCAGCGCCGCGATCGCGTCCTCCTCGCAGACGACCACGGCGAGCGAGCGCGGGAGCGCCCACTCGGCCTCGCGGACGAGCCGCTCCAGCTCGGGCCCCTCGGCCGGCGGCGTGCGCACCAGCGCCGCGACCAGGGTGTGGCGGCGGGCCTGGCGGGAGCCCGCGGTCAGGCTCTGCTCGTGCGCGTAGCCCGCGACCGAGGCGGCCGCGAGCTGCTCGATGTACTGGAAGAGCGCCTCGGCGAGCCGGAAGATCCCGTCGGGGCCGAGGCCGTAGGCGTCGCTGCCCGCGGAGATGCGGCGCCACATGACGCGCGAGCCGACCCGGTAGGCGCTCTGCAGGGCGTCCATCGTGCGCCCGTGCCGGTGCTCGACGCGGCCGAGCTCGAAGTAGACGCGGGTGTCGGGCAGGTCGTCGTCGGTCCCGAGCAGGCGCAGGAACTGCTCGAGGGCCACCGACACGCCCCGGCGGATGTTCTGGCCGAACTCGCCGTCCATCGACAGCGCGTACTCGGCGACCTCGCTGCGCACCTGCTCGATGATGTCGTCCCCCGCGTCGGAGACCATCGCGCGCATCCGGTCCGCGGCCTCCGCGGGCACGTCGGCCCAGGGGTGGCGCCCCGCGTCCCGCTCCGGGCAGCCGACGGCGTGCAGCGTCACGCCGCCGTCGCCGGCCGCACACGCCGGGGGAGCCGTCCCGGCCCTCGCTCCGTCCACCACAGCCGTCATTGTGGCCCACCCGGGGCGTGGGGTGGGTGTCCTCGCGACCCGCACCACGTGGAGCGGTGGTGATCGGCGCGTGTCGCGCGCGGCGCGCAGCGACCGGGCACAGTTCCCGCACAGGGGAGAGCGGGACGCTGAGCAGGGCGTCCGGGCGGTCACGGGCCCCCGGACGGCGACCTCGGAGGTGGTGGACGTGCGGACGACGGGGGGTCGGGCGGACCGGGGTGCGGTGAATCGGCAGGAGTCGGGCCGAGGACCGTGGGCCCCGACGCTCGCGGCCCTGACGACGGGTGCGGGCGCCGCCCTCGTCGCCACCGCCGGGTTCCGGCCGCTGACCCGCCGCTGGCCCGGGGCCGTCGGGGCCTCGCTGCTCGCCGCCCTGGGCACCGAGCTGCCCCGGCCCACGGCCGCGATGACCGCGGGCGTCGCGCTCCGGCGCGGCCCGACGCGGGGCGGCGCGGACCGGCCCCGGCCGGGTGGGGCTGGGACTCGCCGCCGCGGCCGTCGGCGCCATGGTGGCGCTGGACCGCAGCGCCCGGGCCACCGACGGGATCCTGGCCGAGGCCCTCGCGGCGGCCCTCGGTCCGGACGCCCCCGTCCCCGAGGCGCCGGCCGGCCGGCGCCGTCACCCGCCGCTGCGCTCCCCGCGCCTCGCGCGCGCCCTCACGGCGCCGCGCCGGTTCCGCGCCGCGGGGGCGCGGAACGTCGCCTACGGCCCGCACGGCCGCGAGAACCTCCTCGACGTCTGGCGCCACCCGGACCTCCCGGCCGACGCCGGCGCCCCGGTCCTCGTCGAGATCCACGGCGGGGCCTGGTCGTCGGGCCGCAAGGAGGACGACGCCAACCCGCTGATGAGCCACCTCGTCGGGCACGGCTGGGTCTGCGTCAGCGTCAACTACCGGCTCGGCCCGCACGCGCGGTGGCCCGCGATGATCGACGACGTCCGGGCCGCGCTGCGCTGGGTGCACGCCCACGTCGGCGAGCACGGCGGCGACCCGGGCTTCGTCGCGGTCAGCGGGGGCTCCGCCGGCGCGCACCTCGCCGCGCTCGCCGCCCTGACCGGGGAGGACGACACCCGGGTCGACGCGGCCGTCACCCTGTACGGGATTCTACGACCTCACCGAGGACGACGGCAGCGGCACCCTCGACATGCTGCTCGCCGAGACGATGATGCCCGGCCCGCTCACCCACGACGCCGCGACGTGGACCGAGGCCTCGCCCGCGCACCGGGTGCACCCGGGGGCGCCGCCGTTCTTCGTGCTCCACGGCACCGGCGACGCGATCGTGGTCACGGAACAGAGCCGGGCCTTCGTACGCGCGTTGCGGACGGCGTCCGACCAGCCGGTCGCGTACGCCGAGCTGCCGCACGCCCAGCACGGGTTCGACCTGCTGCCCACGCCGCGGACCCTGCTCGTGGTCCGCGCCGTGGAGGCCTTCCTCGTGTCCGCCCTGGGGCGCCGGCCCGCGCGGCCGGGCCGCGCGGCCGCCTGAGCCGCCCGGCGGCTCGGACCGGTGTCGGTGCCGGTCGATAGGCTGGGACCACGCGGAGCACCACCTTCCGCGGCACCGTCGCACCGACCCTGGAGCACCGCCGTGTCCTCGCTCACCGCCCCCGCGCCCGCCGCCACCGTCCGGGTCGGCGCGGGCACGACGGCGGGCGAGGCGGTCCGTGAGGCCGGGCTCCCCGGCCACGGGCCGCAGGCGGTCGTCGTCGTCCGCGCTCCCGACGGCACGCTCAAGGACCTCGCCTGGCGCCCCGAGGAGGACGTCGACGTCGAGGCGGTGCCCGCGGACACCGAGGACGGCCGCGCGGTGATCCGCCACAGCGCGGCGCACGTGCTCGCGCAGGCCGTGCAGCAGCAGTTCCCGGACGCGAAGCTCGGCATCGGCCCGCCGGTCGCCGACGGCTTCTACTACGACTTCGCCGTCGAGCGGCCGTTCACCCCCGAGGACCTCGCGTCCCTCGAGAAGGCCATGCGCAAGATCGTCAAGGCGAAGCAGCGCTTCGTCCGGCGTGAGTACGCCTCCCTCGACGCCGCGCGCGCCGAGCTCGCCGACGAGCCGTTCAAGCTCGAGCTCGTCGACCTCAAGGGCACCGGGGACGCCGAGGACGACGGCGAGATCATGGAGGTCGGGGCGGGCGCGCTCACCGCCTACGACAACATCCACGCCCACACCGGCGAGCGGGTCTGGGGCGACCTCTGCCGCGGCCCCCACATCCCGACCACCGGCTACATCCCCGCCTTCAAGATCACCCGGTCGGCGGCCGCGTACTGGCGCGGCGACCAGCGCAACGCCCAGCTGCAGCGGATCTACGGCACCGCGTGGGAGTCGCAGGAGGCCCAGGACGCCTACCTGGAGCGGCTCGCCGAGGCCGAGCGCCGCGACCACCGCCGCCTCGGCGACCGAGCTGGACCTGTTCAGCTTCCCCGACGAGATCGGCTCCGGCCTCGCGGTCTTCCACCCCAAGGGCGGGATCATCCGCAAGGAGCTGGAGGACTACAGCCGGCAGCGGCACACCGAGGCCGGCTACCAGTTCGTCAACACCCCGCACGCCACCAAGGGGGAGCTCTTCGCAGACCTCGGGGCACCTCGACTGGTACCGCGAGGGCATGTTCCCGGCGATGCACCTCGACGCGGAGTACGACGACGAGGGCGCGGAGAAGCGGCCGGGGATCGACTACTACCTCAAGCCGATGAACTGCCCGATGCACAACCTGATCTTCCGGTCGCGCGGGCGCTCGTACCGGGAGCTGCCGCTGCGGCTCTTCGAGTTCGGGACCGTCTACCGGTACGAGAAGTCGGGCGTCGTGCACGGCCTGACGCGGGCGCGGGGGTTCACCCAGGACGACGCGCACATCTACTGCACCCGCGAGCAGATGGCCGGCGAGATCACCTCGCTGCTGACCTTCGTGCTCGACCTGCTGCGCGACTACGGCCTCGACGACTTCTACCTCGAGCTCTCCACCCGCAACCCGGAGAAGTCGATCGGGACCGACGAGGAGTGGGAGGAGGCCACCGACGCGCTGCGCGAGGCCGCCTCGAGCTTCGGGCTCGACCTCGTGGACGACCCGGGCGGCGCCGCCTTCTACGCGCCGAAGATCAGCGTGCAGGCCAAGGACGCGATCGGGCGCTACTGGCAGATGTCGACGATCCAGGTCGACCTCATGCTGCCCGACCGGTTCGAGCTCGAGTACACCGCGAGCGACGGGTCCCGCCAGCGGCCGGTGATGATCCACCGCGCGCTGTTCGGGAGCATCGAGCGCTTCTTCGGGGTGCTCACCGAGCACTACGCGGGCGCGTTCCCGGCGTGGCTCGCCCCGGTGCAGGCCGTCGCGATCCCCGTGTCGAACGACCAGGCGGACTACGTCGACGGGATCGTCGCGACCCTGAAGCAGCAGGGCCTGCGCGTCGAGGCCGACCACTCCGACGACCGCATGCAGAAGAAGATCCGCACCCACACCCTCCAGAAGGTGCCGTTCCTGCTGCTCGCGGGCGGCAAGGACGCGGAGGCCGGCGCGGTCTCCTTCCGGTTCCGCGACGGCTCGCAGCTCAACGGCGTGCCGGTGGACGAGGCGGTGGCGGCGCTGACCGGATGGGTCGCGCGCCGCGAGAACGCCTCACCCGACGAGGCGACCTTCGGCCCGCTCGTGACGCGTGCCTGACCCGGCGAGCACGATGGACGCACGATGACCGACGACGGGCTCGACGGCGAGCGGGCCCCCGGGCTGCCCGCGCAGCCGGGCCGGCCCGAGTCGGGGGTGCCGCTTCGACCACCCGCAGGGGGCCGACGAGCTCGCCGGCGCGGGCACGCCGGACGGGTTCCGGCGGCTGTGGGCGCCGCACCGGATGGCCTACATCGCGGGGGAGTCGGGGACCGGGGAGGTCGACGGCGGCTGCCCGCTGTGCGCGATCCCGCAGCGCTCCGACGACGACGGGCTCGTCGTCGCCCGCGGCGACCTGGTGTACGCCGTGCTCAACCTGCACCCGTACAACCCGGGCCACCTCATGGTCGTGCCCTACCGCCACGTGGCGCTGCTCGACGAGCTGACCGACGAGGAGTCGGTCGAGCTGGTGCGGGTCACCCAACAGGCACTGCGCGCCCTGCGTGCCATGTCCTCCCCGCACGGGTTCAACGTCGGGATCAACCTCGGGCACGTCGCCGGCGGCTCGCTGGCCGACCACCTGCACCAGCACGTGGTCCCGCGCTGGGGCGGCGACGCCAACTTCATCACCGTCATCGGCCAGACCAAGGTGATCCCCGCCCTGCTCGCGGAGACGCGGGCGCGGCTGGCGGAGGTCTGGGTCGGGGCGAGCGCAGCGACAGGGAATCCATCGTGATCAACCGCTGGGGCCGCGCGGTCATGTCGGGGGTCGTCGAGCCCACGAGTGCCTGGCTGGTCCGCCGGGGCGTCCACCCCGACGCGGTCACGGTCGTGGGCACGGTCGGGGCC
Source organism: uncultured Actinomycetota bacterium (assembly GCA_963716955.1). Classification (GTDB taxonomy): domain Bacteria; phylum Actinomycetota; class Actinomycetes; order Mycobacteriales; family Pseudonocardiaceae; genus Actinomycetospora. The sequence goes on along the minus strand of CAVQUY010000018.1, from coordinate 30,567 downwards.
ACCGCCTCGGCGCTGTGGCTCTTCCCGACCGGCCACCTCTTCGCGGGCGCGCTGGCCGTCTGGTTCTTCGCGATGCTGGACATGCTCGACGGCTCGATGGCCCGGGCGCGGGGGGTGAAGAGCCCCTTCGGCGGCGTGCTCGACTCGGTGTGCGACCGCCTCGCCGACGGCGCCGTCTTCGTGGGCGTCACGTGGTGGGCCGCGTCGACCGGGCGCTGGTTCGTCACCGGGCTGGCCCTGACCTGCCTGCTCGCCGGCCAGATGATCTCCTACGTGAAGGCGCGCGCCGAGGGCGCGGGCCTCGAGGGCGGCGGCGGCCTCGTCGAGCGCCCCGAGCGGCTCATCCTCGGCCTCACCGGCATCGGGCTGACCGGTCTCGGCGTCCCGTACGCCGTGGAGGTGCTGCTCTCGCTGCTGGCGCTCGGGTCGGTGATCACGGTCGCGCAGCGGATCGTCGCGGTCTGGCGCAGCGCCCGGGAGCAGTACGGCGCCGCCACCGGCCGCACCGACGCCGCCCCACCCCCGACCGAGCGCCCCGCGGCCCACGAGACCCGGGACGTCGAGCGGTGACCCGACCGGACCGGCCCACCCGCGACTCCGCCGCCGATCTGGCCGGCCGCGCCGCCGACCTCGGCTACGCGGCCGGCTGGCGGCTCGTCCGCGACCTGCCCGCCCCGGTCGCGCGGGTCGCGTTCGACGCCGGGGCCGACCTCGCCGCCCGGCGCCGCGGGCCCGGCGTCGCGCGGCTGCGGGCGAACTACGCCCGGGTCCGGCCGGACCTCACGGACGCCCGGCTCGACGAGCTCACCCGCGCCGGGGTCCGCTCCTACGCCCGCTACTGGCGCGAGGCGTTCCGGCTGCCCGCGATGGACCACAAGGAGCTGGCCGACCGCGTCGACCCCGCCGTGCACGGCCGCGAGCACCTCGACGCGGCCCTCGCGCGGGGCCGCGGCGCGGTGGTGGCGCTGACCCACTCCGGCAACTGGGACGTCGTCGGGGCCTGGGCGGTGCAGCGCTACGGCGGGTTCGCGACGGTGGCCGAGCGGCTGCGGCCCGAGGCCCTGTTCCAGCGGTTCGTCGACTACCGGGAGTCCCTCGGCTTCGAGATCCTCCCGATGACCGGCGGCGAGGCGCCCGTGCGCGGCCTGCTCCGGGCGCTGCGGGCCGGGCGCATCGTGTGCCTCGTCGCCGACCGCGACCTCTCCCGCCACGGGGTCGGCGTCGACTTCTTCGGCCACCGCGCCGCGATGCCGCCCGGGCCGGCCTCCCTGGCCGCCGCCACGGGGGCGGCGCTGCTGCCGCTGGGCTGCTGGTTCACCGGGTCCGGGAGTCCCGGCGACGCCGGGGCCGAGGGCTGGGGCTTCCGCATCCACCCGCCGGTGCCGGTCGCGACGAAACAGGACGTGCCCGCTGCGACCCAGGCGGTGGCGGACGCCTTCGCCGTCGAGATCGCGGAGCACCCGCAGGACTGGCACATGCTCCAGCGCATCTGGCCCGATCTCGGCTAGACGCCGTTCCCCGGAATGTCCTTCCGTGGAAGGACGTTGGCTGCGGCATGAGCATCCCCGCCGTCATGCGGGCCGTCGTCCTGGACGCGCCCGGCCCGCCCGAGGCCCTCGCGCTGCGCGACCTGCCCGTGCCCGAGCCGCGCCCCGGCCACGTCCTCATCCGCGTCACCGCCTCCGGGCTCAACCGCTCGGAGCTGCACACCCGGCTCGGCCTGGCCGACGGCGTGACCTTCCCGCGCGTGCTCGGCATCGAGGCGACGGGCTACGTCGCGGCCTGCCCCGGCGGCGAGTTCGCCGAGGGCGCGCGGGTGGTCGCGATGATGGGCGGGATGGGCCGGACGTTCGACGGCGGCTACGCCGAGTACACCAACGTCCCGGCCGCGCAGGTCACCGAGGTGCACACCGACCTCGACGACGCCGTGCTCGGCGCGATCCCGGAGATGCTGCAGACGGCGTACGGCTCGCTGACCGTCGGGCTCGACGCCCGGCCGGGGGAGACGCTGCTGATCCGCGGCGGGACCTCGTCGATCGGGCTCGCCACCGCGGTGCTCGCGAAGCAGCGCGGCATGACGGTGCTCGCCACGACCCGCGACCTCGCCCGGTCCGAGCTGCTCACCGGCGTCGGCGTGGACCACGTCGTGCTCGACGACGGGGCGGTGGCGCCGCGGGTCCGGGCGATCCTGCCCGACGGCGTCGACCGGGCCCTGGAGCTCGTCGGCACCCCGAGCCTGCCCGACACGCTCGCCGCCGTCCGCGTCCACGGCGTCGCCTGCGTCTCCGGGATGCTCTCGAACGTCTGGACGATCCCGGACTTCTACCCGATCGCCTACCTCCCCCGCGGGGTCCGGCTCGCGGGCTACGGCGGGGACGCCTCCGACCTGCCCGCCGACGTGCTCCAGCGGTTCTGCGACGACGTGGCCGCGGGCCGCGCGACGGTACCGCGGGGCCGGACGTTCCGGCTGGCGGAGATCGCCGAGGCGCACCGGCTCATGGAGGAGGGGCACGCGGGCGGGAAGCTCGTCGTCGTCCCCTGACCCGCCGCTGCGACGTCCGGGACCACCCGCAACCGCTTTCGGTCCGGGTGGCGCCGCGCATCGTGTAGGACCGGCCCGTGCCGGAGTCCCGGACCGCACACGTCGAGGCCACGGTGGAGCGGCTCTGCCGCGAGCTGGGGCCGGGCGCGCTGCTGCCCGGCGAACGGGACCTCGCGCAGCGGTGCGGGGTGTCGCGCTCGACGGTGCGGCTGGCGCTCGCCGAGCTGACCAGCCGGCGCGTCGTCGAGCGCCGGCACGGCGCCGGGACCTACGCGCGCCGCACCGCCCCCGCCCAGCCGCTCGACGCGCTGTCCTTCTCGCGGGCCCCCAGGTGGCCTGCGCGCTCACGGAGGTCGCCGCGCTCGCGCCCGGGCTGGGCGGGGACCCGGGCCGGATCGTGCTGGCCGGGGACTCCGCGGGCGGGCAGCTCGCGGTGTCGGTGGCCTACCACGCGACGTCGGGCACCCAGCCGTCGTCGTGCGGCGGGACCGTGCCGGTGCCGCGCGGGGTCGTCGTGCAGTACCCGGCCGTCAACCTCCTCGACGCCTGGCTGCACGGCACCGACCCGGTCCACCCGGGCGTGTCCGACCGCTACCTGCAGGAGTTCTACCTCGGGGGCGGCCCGCAGCAGGTGCCCGACCGCTACCGCATGCTCTCCGGGGTCCCCGCGATCACCCCGCGGGCCCCGGCCACGCTCGTCCTCGGCCCGACCCGCGACGAGCTCGTGCCCACGCAGGGCGTGACGCGGTTCGTCGACGCGGCCGGCGTCGGCGCGACGCTGGTCCGCGTGCCGTTCGCCAACCACGCCTACGACACGCTCGGCACGGGGTCGCTGGGCAACCAGGCGAGCCGCTCGATCCGCGAGCACTGGCTGGAGCAGCACGGCTGGTGAGGCGACCGGGCCGTCAGCGCAGGACCTCGACGAGCAGCACCCACGCCCCGACCAGCCCGCCGAAGAGCCCGAACGCGATGGCGGGCGCCAGCCAGAGCAGCCCGCCGAGACCGCCCACGAGCAGGCCGACGCCGGCGAGGAGGGTGCCGAGCGCCAGCACGACCGGCGGCACCGCGGTCGTCACGAACCACGCCACGCGGGAGACCTCGGCGATCGGCCGGGGCAGCATGACGCCGAGGGCCGTGCCGATGAACACCGCCAGCACGAGGAGCACGACGCCGAGCGGGGTCGGCGACCCCCACGGCACGAGCAGCGCCAGGGCCAGGAACACCGGCGAGGCGAGCAGGACCAGCGCGGAGGAGGCGCGCGAGGTCAGGCGGTGCGAGGCCAGCACCGGCGTGATGTTGATCGAGAGAGCGACGAACAGCAGGCCGGCGAGGGCGGCGGCGGCACCCGCCGTCGCGACCGCGAAGTCGCTCCACGCCTCGGGGTCGAGCGAGGACGACGATCCGGTCACGGCGGGGAGTCTGCTCCGTGACCGCCAAGGGCCGCGAGGTCCACGACGGCGAGGGACCCCGCGTCGCGCAGCGCCTTGCGGTCGGAGTCCGCGAGGTCGGCGAGCACGCGGTAGGTCAGGGTCATCGGGTCGATGCCGAGGGCGCGGGCGTCCCCCTCGTCGAGGCGCTCCAGCAGCGTCTTCGACACCAGCGTCTGCCCGCCCGTCGCCACGTGCTCGATCCGGGCGCACTCGTTGACCTCGTCGCCCAGCGCCGTGACCTCCAGCCGGCCGCCGGTGACGATCTGGCCGATGTAGAGGTTCGCGCCCCAGTGCACGCCGAGGTTCACGCGGCAGTCGTCGACCTCGCACCCCCACGCCCTCGGCGGCGAGCGCCTCGACGACCTCGCGCACGGCGGCGGGGAAGGCGAGCGCGACGGCGAGGGCACCGGCCGCGGCGTCGGAGTCGCCGGGGTGCCCGTCGTCCTCGGCCCGGGCGGCCAGGAAGAACGCGCTCGCGCCGTCGCCGGCGTGCTTGCCGACGATGCCGGCGTGCTCGGCGACGAGGTCGTCGAACGCCGTGGTGAACCGCCTGATCAGCTCGAAGTACGCCGGTGTGGGCAGCAGGCGGGAGAGCGGCCCGGAGGAGTCGATGTCGGCGAAGACGACCGCGGCGGGACGGCGGCGCGGCTCGGTGAGCTCGGCCATGCGCGTGAACATCGCCTCGTCGCCCTCGCTGACCAGCGCCAGCACGCGGGCGGGCAGGAGCGGGGCGAACACGAGCGCGGTGCCGGCGATCGTCCCGTCCGCGGCGCGCACGGTGACGCCGAGCATGCCGACCGGCCGCCGCCGCCGCGCCAGGTCCAGCTCCACCGGACAGACCCAGACCGGTGCGGCGTCGCCGTCGGCGCCGATACGCGCCTCGAGGTCCTCGCGCAGCGCGTGGCGGGCGTCGGGGGAGAGGATCGAGGCCCACAGCGGCAGCTCGAGGCCCTCGGCGACGTGGGTGCCGTAGCCGACCTCGGTCGAGGCGTCGGCCCCCGCCAGCTCGAGCAGCTGCTCGGAGACCCACGCCAGGCGGCCGTCCTCGTCGTAGACCTGGGCGGCCGCGCGGCTCGCCGCCAGGGCCTCGACGACGTCCTGGCGGAGCTCGGAGAGCCGGTCGTCCACCGAACGGACGCTAGTGGTGGGCCGTCGGGCTCCGGCGGCGGGGGTGCACCTGCGCCGTGCTCCCGAGGTTGCACCCTCCGGAGGGTGACATGGGCCACACCGGCGCGCTACGTTCATCGGATGAACGCGGCGGGGCCCGGATCACCCGCGGGACTGCGCGAGGCGAATCGTCGCCGGGTGCTGGACGCCGTGCTCGAGGCGGGGGAGCCGACCCAGTCGGGCATCGCCGCGGCCACCGGCCTCGCGCCCGCCACGGTGTCGAACATCGTGCGGCACCTCGTGGGCGCGGGCAGCCTCTCCGCGACGACGACCGTGCGCGGCGGCCGCCGGGTCCGGGCGGTGCGGCTCGTGCCGCCGGCCGGGCACGTGGCGGGGGTGGACTTCGGGCACCGCCACGTCCGCGTCGGGCTCGCGCGCGCGGCCGACGCCGTGCCGCGGGCCGCGCCGGACGGGTCCGCGGGGCCGCTGCCGCCGCTCGTCGCCGAGCGCGTCGCCGACCTGCCCGAGGGCCACCGGCGTCGACGACGGGCTGGACACCGCCGCCGCGCTGCTGGCCGAGGCGCTGGACGCCGCCGACGTCCGGCCCGCCGGGCTGTGCGGGGTCGGCATCGGCCTGCCCGCCCCGGTCGACGTCCGCAGCGGCGCCGTCGGCGAGCCGGGCATCCTGCCGGGCTGGGTCGGGGTCGACGCCGCCGCCCGGGCCTCGGCGCGGCTGGGCGTCCCGGTCGCCGTCGACAACGACGCCATGCTCGGCACGCTCGCCGAGCAGGCCTGGGGCGCGCTGAGCGGCGTCCGGGACGCCGTCTACCTGAAGCTCTCCGACGGCGTCGGGGCCGGGCTGGTGCTCGACGGGCGCCCGTACCGCGGCCGGGCCGGGACGGCGGGGGAGATCGGGCACGTCGTCGTGGCCGACGACGCCGGCGGGCCCACCGGCGGGCCCGGCGGCACGGTGTGCCGCTGCGGCAACCGCGGCTGCCTGGAGACCTGGGCCTCGACGGCGACGGTGGTCCGGCTGCTCGAGCCGCTGCTCGGCCGGCCGCTGGCCATCGCGGAGGTGGTCGCGCGGGCCCGCGGCGGCCACGCCCCCTCCCGCCGGGTGCTCGCCGACACCGGCGGCCACGTGGGGCGGGCCCTCGGGGGGCTCTGCAGCGTCCTCACCCCGGCCCGGGTCGTCGTCGGGGGCGAGCTCGCGCAGGCCGGGGAGCTGCTCATCGGGCCGCTGCAGGCGGCCCTCGAGCGGTGGGCGCTGCCGGGGGCGGCCGAGGGCGTCGAGGTGGTCCCGGCCCGGCTCGGCGCCCGTGCCCACGTGCTCGGAGCCGTCGCGCTGGCGGGGGAACTGGTGCTCGCGACGCGTGGCTGATCGTTCCCGGCGGGTACTCGGTGATCCGTGCCAAGATCAGTTCCGTGCGTTCATCGGTTGACCGCGGGACCGCGCGGACCTAGCCTGTGAACCGCGTCACACGCCCTCAGCGGTGCCGGCGCACGTCGACGTGGAGGTCGCACCGATGAGCGCGCGAGCGTCCGAGCTGCCCGCCCCCGAGGCGGTGCTCGCCGAACGCGGGGAGGCCCGGACGCCGGCCGTCTTCCTGGACTACGACGGCGTGCTCACCCCGATCGTCGACAACCCGTCCGACGCCGTGATGGGCCCGGAGATGCGCCGCATCGTCTCCGACCTCGCGCGCCGCGCGAGCGTGTGCGTGGTGTCGGGGCGCGACCGCGGGGTGGTCACCGAGCTCATGGGCCTCGACGACCTCATCGTCGCCGGCAGCCACGGCTTCGACATCTGGGACCCGCGGCACGGGGCGATCACCCACGACGCGTCCTCCGGGTTCGAGGACCTGGTCGAGAAGGTCACCGCCGAGGTCTCCGAGCGCGCCGCCGCCATCGACGGGACGCTCGTCGAGCCCAAGCACGCCTCGGTCGCGCTGCACTACCGCGCGGTCGACCCGAGCCGCCACGCGCAGGTCCAGGAGCTCGTCGACGGGGTGCTCGCCGCGCACCCCGGCGAGCTCCGGGTCACCCCCGGCAAGTTCGTCCACGAGATCCAGCCGAAGATCGACTGGAACAAGGGCCGCGCCGTCGAGCACCTGCTCGACGTCCTCGACCTGCGGGGCCCCGGCGTCCTGCCGGTCTACCTCGGCGACGACGTCACCGACGAGGACGCCTTCCGCGCGCCGAGCATCGCCGACGGCGGGCTCGGGGTGCTCGTCATCGACCCGTCCGACGCCGCGGCGCGCGAGACCGCCGCATCGGCCGTCATCCCCGACGTCGACGGCGTCGCCCGCTTCCTCGACGCGCTCGGCCGCTGAGCCACCCATGTCCACGCCCGACCGATACGGGAGGAGACCGCGGTGACCACTGCCGCCACCGACCACGCCCCCATCGCGATCCCGGAGGGCGCCGAGGACGCCGACGGCTGGACCCTGACCTGGGAGGGCGTCGACCCCGAGGAGGAGGGCCTGCGCGAGGCCCTGACCTCGACCGGCAACGGGTACTTCTGCACCCGCGGGTCGGCCGAGTGGGAGGACACCGACCCGCCCGCGCACTACGCCGGGACCTACGCCCACGGCGCCTACAACCGCGAGACGACGATCCTCGGCGGCCGGCCGGTGCTCAACGAGGACCTCGTCAACCTGCCGAACTGGCTCGTCCTCATGCTGCGCATCGAGGGCGAGGAGGCGATCACCCTCGACAACGTCGAGGTGCTCGAGTACTCGCACTCCTACGACATCCGCACCGCGATGCTGCGCCGCCACTTCCGCTTCCGGGACCGCGCGGGCCGCGAGACGACGCTGCGCAGCCGGCGCTTCGTCTCCATGGCGCACAGCCACCAGGCGGCGATCGAGTGGGTGCTGACCCCGGAGAACTGGTCCGGGCAGATCGGGATCGTCTCGGCGATCGACGGGCGCGTCGACAACGACATGGTCGCCCGGTACCGCGACCTCGAGGGCCGCCACCTCGACCCCGTCACCCCGCGCACCTTCGGGCCCGAGGTCATCGCGCTGAAGGTCCGCACCCGGCAGTCGAACCTCTACATCTCCGAGGCCGCCCGCACCCGGGTGGCGCGCAGCCGGGGCCGCTCCTGGCAGGCCGTCGAGCCGAAGCGCACGTTGCACCAGATGAACGACTACATCCAGCAGGTGCTCGACCTCGAGGCCCACGAAGGGGAGTCGATCAAGGTCGAGAAGCTGGTCTCGTTCTTCACCAGCCACGACAACGCGATCACCGAGACGCTGACCGCCGCCGGCCGCCACGTCGAGCGCTACCCGGACTTCGCGGAGGCCCTCGCCGAGCACGAGTCGGCCTGGACCGAGCTCTGGGACGTCTGCGCGATCGACCTGCCCTCCGAGCCCCGCGTGCAGCTGCTGCTGCGCTTCCACACCGCGCACATCCTGCAGGTCTGCTCGCGCCACACCGCCCGCCACGACGCGGGCGTCCCCGCCCGGGGGCTCAACGGCGAGGCCTACCGCGGGCACGTGTTCTGGGACGAGCTCTACGTCTACCCGTTCCTCGACTTCCGCCTGCCCGAGGTCACCCGCGGCCTGCTGATGTACCGCTACCGGCGCCTCGCCGAGGCGCGCGCGGCGGCGGCCGAGGCGGGCTACTCGGGGGCGATGTTCCCGTGGCAGTCCGGGTCGGACGGCACCGAGGAGACCCAGGTCGTCCACCTCAACCCGCTCTCGGGCCAGTGGGACCCCGACCACTCGCACAACCAGCGCCACGTCAACGCCGCGATCTTCTACAACGTCTGGCAGTACTACCAGGCCACCGACGACCTGGAGTTCCTGCGCGACTACGGCGCCGAGCTGATGCTGGAGATCGCGCGGTTCTGGGCCTCGATCGCCCACCGCAACCCCCAGACCGGGCGCTACGAGATCCACGGCGTGATGGGCCCGGACGAGTTCCACGAGAGCTACCCGGGCTCCGGGACCGGCGGGCTGCGCAACAACGCCTACACCAACGTCATGGTCGCCTGGATCTGCTCGACGGCGCCGCGGGTCCTCGCCATGCTGCCCGGCAGCCGCCGCCGGGCGCTGCGCACCCGGCTCGGGATCACCGACGCCGAGATCGAGCGCTGGGACGAGATGACGCGGCTGATGTACGTGCCGACGCACGCGACCCCGGAGGGGAGCCGGGTGCTCAGCCAGTTCGAGGGCTACGAGGGCCTCGAGGAGCTGGACTGGGACGCCTACCGCGCCAAGCACACCAACATCCAGCGCATGGACCGCATCCTCAAGGCCGAGGGCGACGACCCGGACCGGTACAAGGTCGCCAAGCAGGCCGACACGGTCATGCTGTTCTTCCTGTTCTCCGCCGACGAGCTGCGCGAGATCCTCGGCCGGCTCGGCTACGACGACATCGCCGACGACCCCGACCTCGCCCGCCGCACCATCGACTACTACGACCACCGCACCTCGCACGGGTCGACGCTGTCGCTGGTCGCGCACGCCGCGGTCCTCGCCGGGATCGACCCGGCCAGCTCGTGGGAGCGGTTCCTGGTGGCCCTGGAGTCCGACGTCGGCGACGTCCAGGGCGGCACCACCAAGGAGGGGATCCACATGGGGGTCATGTCGGGGACCCTCGATCTCCTGCAGCGCGCCTACGTCGGGTGCAGCGTCCACGACGGGGTGCTGCACTTCGCGCCGCGCCTGACCACCCGGCTCGACGGCCTGCGCTACTCGATGGTCTTCCAGGGCACGGGCCTGCACGTCGCGGTGACCGACGGCGAGCTCGTCGTCGAGGTCGCCACCGAGGGCTTCTCGCACCCGGTGAAGATCGGGCTCGGCGGCGAGGTCCGGGAGATGGGCGCCGGGGAGCGGGCCTCGGTGCGCCTGGCGGACGACCCCGCCGACATCCCGGAGCCGCCGGCCTCCGGGGACGAGCACGTGCTGATCGGGCAGAACGGGAGGAGCGAGCAGTGAGCGACGGCTTCAAGGGCGCGATCTTCGACGTCGACGGGGTGCTCGTCGACTCACCGCACGAGCAGGCCTGGCGGCAGTCGCTGCAGGAGCTGATGGAGGGCCCCTGGTCCGACATCCGCGGGCAGACGACGTGGACCCCCGAGGGCTTCACCTCCGAGGTCTACCACCAGCGGATGTCGGGCAAGCCGCGCAAGGCGGGGGCCACGGCGGCGCTGGAGTACTTCGGCGTGCCGGACATCGACCAGCGGGTCGTCGAGTACGGCGACCACAAGCAGGAGATGATCATCCGGCTGATCAAGGAGGGGAAGTTCTCCGCCTACGACGACGCCGTGCGCTTCGTCATCGCGGTGAAGAACGCCGGGATCCCGGTCGCGGCGGCCTCGTCGTCGAAGAACGCGAAGCTCTTCCTCGAGCGCGTCGACCTGGCGAACTACGGCGGCTCCGGGAACCTCCACGAGATCTTCGACGTCGACGTCTCCGGCCGCGACTTCGCCGAGGGCAAGCCGAACCCGGAGATCTTCCTGACGGCGGCCCGGGAGCTCGGGGTCGACCCGCACGACGCGTTCGTCGCCGAGGACGCCACCAACGGCATCCAGGCGGCCCGGGCCGGCGAGTTCGGTGCCGTCGGCGTCTCGCGCGCCGACGACGTCGACGCGCTGAAGGCCGAGGGCGCGGACATCGTCGTGACCGACATGGGCACGATCGACGTCGACGCCCTGTCCGCCCACCGGCTCGCGACGAGGTGAGCCGTGGCGACCGATGAGATCCCCGACGACGCCCTGACGGTCGGCGTCGACGTCGGGGGCACGAAGATCGCGGCCGGCGTCGTCGACGGGACCGGCAAGCTGCTCGCCCACACCCGCCGGGAGACCCCGGCGCAGAACACGGCGGGGGTGCTCTCGGGCATCGCCGACGCGGTGCGCGAGCTCGCCGCGACCCACGACGTGGCCGGGGTCGGCATCGGCGCCGCCGGCTTCGTCGACGCCACGCGCTCCACGGTCATGTTCGCGCCGAACCTGGCGTGGCGCGACGAGGACCTGCGCACGTCGCTGACGGCGCAGCTGCACCTGCCCGTCGTCGTCGAGAACGACGCGAACGCCGCCGCGTGGGCGGAGTCGCGCTTCGGCGCGGGCCGCGACCACGACGACCTCGCCGCGATCACCATCGGCACCGGGGTCGGCGGCGGCCTCGTCGTCGGCGGGCGGCTGCTGCGCGGCGGCTACGGGGTGGCCAGCGAGATCGGCCACATCACGATGGTCCCCTACGGCCGGCGCTGCGGGTGCGGGCTGCAGGGGTGCTGGGAGCAGTACGGCTCCGGGCGCGCGCTGGTCACCGAGGCCCGCGAGATCGCCCGCCACTCCCCGGCGTTCGCGGCCGGCCTCCTCGCCGACGCGGGCGGGGACCCGGACGGGATCTCGGGGGAGATGGTCACCGCGGCCGCCCAGCGCGGCGACGTGGGTGCCCTGCACTGCTTCGACGAGATCGGGCGCTGGATCGGGCTCGGGCTGGCCCAGCTGGCCGCCGTGCTCGACCCCTCGCTGTTCGTCATCGGCGGCGGCGTCTCCGCGGCGGGGGAGGTGCTGCGCGCCCGGGTCGAGAACGTCTTCCGGGGCAACCTCACCGGGCGCGGGCACCGACCCGTCGCCGAGGTCCGCCTCGCCGAGCTCGGCTGGGAGGCCGGGATGGTCGGCGCCGCCGACCTGGTTCGTACACACCGCGACACCGCTGTCTCCGGGAGGGCGTCATGACCACCGATTCACCAGCCGGGTCCTCGGACCCGGCGGCATCGCCCGGAGGGACCGGGGCGAGGCCGACCACCAGCACGAAGGCGATCCTCGTCTCGATCGTCGCCGCCGTCGGCGGGTTCCTGTTCGGGTTCGACTCCAGCGTCATCAACGGCGCCGTCGACGCCCTGAACAGCAACTTCAACCTGACCAACAGCCCGCTGCTCTCCGGCTTCGCGGTCGCCTGCGCGCTGCTCGGCTCGGCCATCGGCGCGTGGTTCGCGGGCCCGGCGGCCGACCGGTACGGCCGCGTGCGCGTCATGCTCATCGCCGCGGGGTTGTTCGCGATCAGCTCGATCGGGGCCGGCCTCGCGTTCGCGGTCTGGGACCTGATCGTCTGGCGCATCCTCGCCGGCGTCGGCATCGGGATCGCCTCGGTGATCGCGCCCGCCTACATCGCCGAGATCGCCCCGGCCCACATCCGCGGCCGGCTCGCCTCGCTGCAGCAGATGGCGATCGTGCTCGGCATCTTCATCGCGCTGCTCTCCGACGCGCTGTTCGCCGGGGTGGCCGGCGGCGCCGCCAACGAGTTCTGGCTCGGCCTCGAGGCGTGGCGCTGGATGTTCCTCGTCGGCCTCATCCCGTCGGTCATCTACGCGCTCCTCGCCCTGCGCATCCCGGAGTCGCCCGCGCTACCTGGTGGCCAAGGGCGACCTCTCCAAGGCCGGGGAGGTCCTGTCGTCGGTCGAGACCGGACCGCTCGCCGGAGTCGGTGAAGCACAAGGTCGACGAGATCGCGGAGTCCCTGCGCCGGGAGGAGAAGCCGTCGCTGCGCGACCTGCGCGGACCACAGCTCGGCCTCAAGCCCATCGTCTGGGTCGGCATCCTGCTGTCGGTCTTCCAGCAGTTCGTCGGCATCAACGTGATCTTCTACTACTCGACGACGCTGTGGCAGGCCGTCGGGTTCTCCGAGTCCGACTCCTTCACGGCCTCGGTGATCAACGGTCTGATCAACGTCCTCTCGACGATCGTCGCGATCCTCATCGTCGACAAGGTCGGCCGCCGACCGATGCTGCTCGGTGGGTCGATCGGCATGACGATCACGCTGGGCGTCATGGCGATCGCCTTCTCCCAGGCGCTCCCGGCGGTCACCCAGAGCGGCAAGTCCTCGGTCTCGCTGCCGGGCATCTGGGGTCCGGTCGCGCTGGTCGCGGCGAACCTCTTCGTCGTGTCGTTCGCCATCACGTGGGGCCCGGTCGTCTGGGTGCTGCTCGGCGAGATGTTCCCGAACTACCTGCGTGCCGCAGCGCTCGCCGTCGCGGCCGCCGCGCAGTGGGTCGCGAACTTCCTCATCACCGTGACGTTCCAGTCGCTCGCGAGCGTCGGGCTGACCCTCGCCTATGGGCTCTACACCTTCTTCGCCCTGCTCTCGCTGATCTTCGTCATACGTGCTGTGAAGGAGACGAAGGGCAAGGAACTGGAGGAGATGTTCGCGTAGGTGGCCTTCGGCCTCGTGAGACTTCATGGCCTACCGCTGGCCGCCTCGACGGATGAAAATCGGGGCGGGGTCGGCTGAGCTCGCTTTTGCTTGGTGCGCGAGAGCCTGGTCGTGAGACTGACGCCTGGGGCCTTCCCGGCACCTCGGACTGTTGTCACGTGCACGCTTCACAGCGTCGTTGATCGGTCGGCCCCGCCGGCCCCACCCATGGTTCGGGCGGGGTGAGGAGGCCGCTGGTGGACACGTTGATCGAGCGGTGCGCGGGGATCGACATCGGTAAGGACGAGGTGGTCGCCTGTGTGCGGGTGCCGGGGCTGCGGGGCCGGGTGAAGACCACCCGCACGTTCGCGGCGTTCACCGGATCGCTGGAGGCGATGATCGAGTGGTTCGTCGAACAGGGGGTGACCGCGGTCGTGATGGAAGCGACCGGGGCGTACTGGAAGCCGGTCTGGTATCTGCTCGAGGAACACCACCCGGGGTTCGAGTTGATGCTGGTCAACGCCCACCACGTGAAGATCCTGCCCGGGCGCAAGACCGATGTCCTCGACGCCGAGTGGCTCGCCGAGCTGCTCGAGCATGGGCTGCTGCGGGGCAGCTTCGTGCCCCCGGCCGCGATTCGGGAGCTGCGCGACCTGACCCGATACCGCAAGCGGATGGTCCAGGCCCACACCAGCGAGTGCCAGCGGATCCAGAAGACCCTCGAGGACGCCGGGATCAAGCTCGACTCGGTGGCCTCGGACGTGCTCGGGGTCTCCGGGCGGGCGATGCTGGCGGCGCTGGTCGCCGGCGAACGTGACCCCGTGGTGCTCGCCGAGCTGGCCAAGGGACCGCTGCGGCGGAAGATCCCCGCGTTGCGTCACGCCCTGCAGGGCCGGTTCAACGAGCACCACGCACTGATGATCGGCATGGCTCTGGAACACACCAGCTACCTCGAGGCCAGCATCGCCCGCCTCGACGAAGCCGTCGACGCCCTGTTCGCCGCGCGCACCCGCGAGGACGGAGTCCCTTTCAACCGGGCCCGTGACCACCTCGCCACGATCACCGGGGTTGGGAAGCGGGCTGCCGAGACCGTCATCGCCGAGATCGGGGTCGACATGACCCGCTTCCCCACCGCGGCGCACCTGGCGTCCTGGGCCGGACTCGCACCGGGCAACAACATCACCGGCGGCAAGCGCCGCTCAGGCACGACCACCAAAGGCGACGTCTGGCTGGCCGAGGTACTCCACCAATGCGCCTGGGCCGCCTCCCACACCCGCGACACCTACCTCGCCGCCCAGTTCTGGCGGCTGGCCCGCCGGATCGGCAAGAAGAAGGCCGCCACCGCGGTCGCCCACTCCATCTTGGTGATCTGCTGGCATCTGCTGGCCAACGACTGCGACTACGACGATCTCGGCGGCGACTACTTCACCCGCCGCAACACCGACCGCCAACGCGACCGCCTGATCCGCCAGCTCCACAACCTCGGCTACCGAGTCACCCTGGAGCAGCCCGCGTAGCCCTCCTCACCTCGATTTTCTTCACAGCACTAAATGTCGCTATGGCCGCATTTTGTGCTCACGGGTGCGCAGCGCACCCAGGGTCGAGCCGTTCGAGGCCTGCTTGAACAGGTACTCGGCGCGCTCGTAGGAGAGCCGGCGCCGGCCGGTGTGCGGGCAGAGGTCCCGCTCACCGGGCCGGCGTGCCGGTCCCGGGCGCCGGTCGGAGAGGAACAGCGGCCCGGCGGACCGGGTCCCTGCCAGCGCGCGCAGGAGCCCGTTCGTCGCCGGTGACCACCGGAGGGAGCCGGCCCGGCGGGCGACGAGGTCGAGGTCGTCGACGTCGAGGGCGAGCACGTCGGTGACGCTGGCCCCGGAATCGGCGAGCACCGCCCAGAGCGCCCGCTCGCGCAGGGGCCCGTCCGGCATCGGTGGCGCCGACGCCTCCGGGCGCCCGGCGACGTCCCGCGCGGCGAGCCCGACGGCGAGCTCCGGGCGCCCCAGCCACGCGGCGAAGGACCGCAGGGTCGACCGGTGCCGGTTCCACGTCGCGGCGGAGGCCGCCCCCCACGTCGTCGTCAGGACCGACCCCAGGCCCTCGGCGTCCAGCGACGACAGCGGCCGCACGTCGCCGAGGGCGCGCACCAGCCGGTGCAGGGTCTGGCCGTAGGAGCGGCGCGAGGCGGCCGAGAGGTCCTCGCGCGCGAGGAAGCGCTCCACCGCCGGGCCGAGCGTCGGCCCGCTGACCGCCGCCGCGGCGAGCGCGTCCGCGCGGCGCAGCAGGACCGCCCGTTCCGCGGCGTTGCCCGTGAGCGCCGCCGCCCGGCGCCACTCGACGCGGGCCTCGGCGTCGCGCCCGAGGCGGCCGAGCAGGTCGGCCCGCACGGTCGGGAGCAGGTGGTAGTCGCGCAGGCCGCCCTCGGCGACGAGCTCGTCGACGGCCGCGAGCCCCACCTCCGGCCCGCGCGCCCGCGCGACCGCCACCGCCCGGTTGAGCCGGACGACCGGGGTCGGCAGGACGGCCACGAGCAGGTCGTAGAGCGCCGCGACCTGCGCGCGATCGGTGTCCTCGGGTCGCGCCGCGCGGGCGTGCTGGACGGCGATGGCGGCCTGCAGGACGTAGGGGCCCGGGAGGCCCGGCGTCCCCGTCCCCCGCGCGCGCAGCAGGGACGCCACGCCCCGCCGGATCGCGCCGCGGTCCCAGAGCGTGCGGTCCTGGTCGTCGAGTGGCACGGGCGCGCCGACGGCGTCGGTGCGCGCGGCCGAGCGCGAGGCCTGCAGCTCCATGAGCGCGAGCAGCCCGTGCGCCTCCGGGTCGTCCGGGGCGTGCGCCGCGAGCAACCGGCCCAGCCGCAGCGCCTCGTCGACGAGCCCCGGGCGCAGGAGGTCCTCGCCCGCGGTGGCCGTGTACCCCTCGTTGAAGACGAGGTAGACGACCTCGAGGACCGCGCCGATCCGGCCGGCGAGGTCCCCGGACGCCTCGACCCCGACCCCGACCTCGGCGAGCGTGCGCTTGGCGTGCGCGATCCGCGCGACGACCTGCTGCTCGTGCAGCAGGAACGCCCGGGCGATCTCGGTGGTCTCCAGCCCGGCGACGAGGCGCAGCGTCATCGCCGTGCGTTCCTCGCGTGCCAGGTCGGGATGGCAGGTGAGGAGCATCAGGCGCAGGACGTCGTCGTCCCGGACCCCGGCCTCGTCGGGAGGTCCGGTCCCCGGGGGCGGCTCCTCGTCGAGGGCCGCGAGCCGGCCCGCGCGGCGCAGGTGGTCGACGGCCCGGCGGCGCGCGACCGTGGTCAGCCACGCCCCGGGCTCGTCGGGGATCCCCGACCGCGGCCACTGCTCGAGGGCCGCGACCAGGGCGTCCTGGGCGAGCTCCTCGGCGAGGCCGACGTCGCCGACCATCCGGACCAGGGTCGCGACGATCGTCGCGGACTCCCGGCGCCAGTGGTCGGCGACGGCGGCCTGCACCGCGGGCTGCGCGTCGGTCATCAGGGGCCGAACACCTGGTGCAGCGTCGACTGCCCGTCACCGACGATCGCCCGGAAGCGCTTCGCGATCTCCAGCGCCTCGTCCCACGACCCCGCGTCGATGACCGCGAACCCGAGGATCGCCTCCTTCGCCTCGACGAACGGGCCGTCGGTCACCGTGATCTCGTCCCCGACCGACTCCATGCGGCGGGCGTCCGGGCCGAGGCCCCCGGTCAGGACGAGGTTCCCCGAGGCGGTCATCTCCTCGATGAACGCGCCCATGTCCGCGAACAGGGCCTCGTCGGGCTGTCGGCTGTTCTCACCGGTCGTCATGAGGAATCGCATCGTCGTCTCCTTCGGTGGTGATCGGTCCTGCGTGGTCACCACGACGTCGGCGTGGGCGATGTGACAGGGAATTTAGCCGTTCCCTGCCACGTCCCGGTGATCGACGTCCTGCTGACCGCCCCGAATCGCCGACCCCGGAGGAACGCCATGACCGCCACGCCCACCACCCCCGCCCCCGCCGTCAGCACGCGTCCCGTCAGGGAGCACGCCGTCACGACCCGCCGCCTGCTCCTCGCGGGCGCCGTCTCCGCGCCGTTGTGGTGCACGGTCGCCCTGACCCAGGCCGCCACCCGCTCCGACTTCGACTTCTCCGACGAGCCGCTGAGCATGCTCGCGACCGGCTCGCTGGGCTGGCTGCAGATCACGGACTTCCTGGTCGGGGGCCTGCTGATCGTCCTCGGCGCGGTCGGGCTGCGGCGGGCGCTGCCCGGTTCCCGGGCGCTGGCCGGCTGGTGGGGCGTCAGCGGTGCGCTGATGGCCACCGCGGGGGTGTTCACGATGGACCCGCTCGGGACGCCCGGCCTGAGCGGCCACGCGATCGGTCACATGCTCTGCGGCACGATCTCGTTCGCCGCGCTCACCGTGACCTGCGTGATCCTCGCCGTCCGGCTGCGTCGCGAGGGTCGGACCGGCCGCGCCGTGGTCTCGGTGCTCGCGGCGGTCGGCGTCGTCGCCGGGAACGCCTGGGCGATGACGGGTGGTGCCCACGGCTCGGTCACCCTCGGCGTCGGCGTCATGGCCGCGATGCTGTGGATGAGCGGGGCCTGCATCGCCAGCCGGTGAGGTGGCCCGGGCCGTCCCGACGCGCATGGGACCGTGTGCCCATGCGCGTCGGCATCGTCTGTCCGTACTCGCTCGACGTCGCGGGCGGGGTCCAGGGGCACGTCCTGGACCTCGCCCGCGCACTCGTGCGGCTCGGGCACCACGTCGACGTCCTCGCGCCCGCGAGCGACTCGACCCCGGTGCCGGACTTCGTCACGCGGGCCGGGCGGGCGGTGGGCATCCCCTACAACGGCTCGGTCGCCCGGCTGACGTTCGGGCCGGTCTCGATGTACCGCGTGCGCCGGTGGCTGCGCGCCGGCGCGTTCGACGTGCTGCACCTGCACGAGCCGACCGCCCCGAGCCTGGCGATGCTCGCGATGGTCCTCGCCGACGGGCCCGTCGTCGCCACCTTCCACACCTCGACGCCCCGGTCGCGGACGATGGTCCTGTTCGCGTCGTGGCTGCGGCCGATGCTGGAGCGGGTCACCGCGCGGATCGCCGTCTCGCCGCTGGCCCGGCAGGTCTACGTCGAGCACCTGGGCGGGGACGCGGTCGAGATCCCCAACGGGGTCGACGTCCCCGCCCTCGCCGCAGCGGCGGCCGACCCCCTCCCGCGCCCGGCCGGCAGCACGACCGTCGGGTTCGTCGGGCGCTTCGACGAGCCGCGCAAGGGGATGGCCACCCTGCTCGAGGCCCTGGAGCCGCTGGCGTCGCAGCAGGACCTGCGGCTGCTCGTCGTCGGGCGCGGCGACGCCGCCGACCTGCGCCAGCGGCTCCCCGCCGCACTCGCCGACCGGGTGGACGTCCTCGGCGCCGTCGACGACACCACGAAGGCCCGGGCCCTCGGCGCCATGGACGTCCTCGCCACCCCGAACACCGGCGGCGAGAGCTTCGGCGTCGTCCTCGCCGAGGGGATGGCGGCCGGGACGCCCGTGGTCGCGAGCGACATCGAGGCGTTCCGCCGGGTGCTCACCGACCCCGACTCCGGCACCGTCGCGGGCCTGCTGCTCCCGCCCGGCGACGCCGCGGCGTGGTCGGCGGGACTGGCGGCCCTGCTCGCCGACCCGGCGCGCCGGGCGGGGCTCGCGCGCGCCGGGCGGTCCCGGGTCACGGCGTTCGACTGGTCGACGGTGGCCGCGCAGGTCCTGCGGGTCTACGAGGTGGCGGTGGCCGCGGATCCGCGGCAGGTCGCGGCGCGCGCCGAGGAGGCCCCGGACCGCGACGCGCCCCTCGGCTCCGGCGACGGTCAGGTCGGCGCCGCGGGCCGCCCGGGGGCGACGGACGCGCGGACGGGGCGCCTACCGTCGTCGTCGTGAACCTGTTCGGCCCGGGCGGCTGGCTCGTGGTGCTCGTCGTCGCGCTCGTCGTCGTGGTGCTCCTCGTCACCGCGGCGGTCATGATCGGGCGGGCGCGCCGGCTCGACCGCCTCCACGTGCGGGTCGACGCGGCGCACCACGGGCTCGTGACGGCGCTGGACCGGCGGGCGGCCGTGGTCCGGGCGGTCGCGGCGACCGCGCCGTCGTCGGCGCTGTCCCCGACCGACCGGCGCGCCCTGCGCGCCGCCGCGCGCGCCGTCGAGTCCGCCGGCGGGGGAGAGGCCCGCGAGGCCGCGGAGAACGACCTCGTCGCCCGCCGCGCGGCGCTGGACACCGCGCTGCTGTCCCCGGACCTCTCCGCCGAGCTCGCCGACGCGGACGCCCGGGTGGTCGTCGCGCGGCGCATCCACAACGACGCGGTCCGCGACACCCGCGCGCTGCGTGGCCGGCGGATGGTCCGGATCCTGCACCTCGCCGGCACCGCGCCGTTCCCGCGCTACTTCGAGATCGCGGAGGCGGGGGAGCGGGGCGCCGGGACGGACGCGGGCAGCCCCGTCCCGGACACCGCGATGGCGCGGGACGCCGCCCGGGTCGTCGTGCTCGACCCGGAGGAGCGGGTGCTGCTCTTCGAGGGCGTGGACCCCGCCCGGCCGTCCGAGGCCTTCTGGTTCACCCCGGGTGGTGGGGTGGAGCCGGACGAGGACCCGGCCGACGCGGCGTGGCGCGAGCTGTCCCAGGAGACGGGCATGGTGGCCGGCAAGCCCGGGATCGGTGAGCTCGACGGCCCGCTGTGGGTCCGGGACGTCATGTTCGACCACGACGGCGTCACCTACGCCGCCCGCGAGGTGTTCTTCGTGCTCCGGGTGGACCCCGCCCCCGTCGTCGACGTCTCGGGGTTCACCGAGCTGGAGCGCCGGACGGTGCGCCGCCACCGCTGGTGGACGCGCACGGAGCTCGCGGCTACCGTCGACGTCGTCTACCCGCGCCAGCTCGCGGACCTGCTGGGCGACCCGGGCTCGCTGGCCCCGGTGGACCCGCCGGTGCCGATCCAGTAGCGGCCCCCCGATGCAAGCGGAGCCCTATCGGCGTGCTCCCCTGGATGCTTGCAATCAGTGGCAGGAAAGCCCACTTCGTCGATGGCTCCTCGGCTCCTCGGCTCCTCGGCTCCCTCGGCTCCTCGGCGACGTCAGCAACGGCACGTTGCTGCCACCCGACGTCAGAACGGCGCCGTCCTCGCATCCTCGGGCGCGTCGTGACGTCGGCCGCGTCCCGGGCGCCTGACGGTGTCGGAGGGCGCGTCTAGCATCGGGGGCGTTCCACCACCGCCGTTGATGGAGGCCCTGCCGTGTCCCGCCCCGAACCGACCACCTCGTCCGAAGCCCGGGGAGTCAAGCGCGGACTCGCGGACATGCTCAAGGGCGGCGTGATCATGGACGTGGTCACGCCGGAGCAGGCGCGGATCGCCGAGGACGCGGGCGCGGTCGCCGTCATGGCGCTCGAGCGCGTCCCGGCCGACATCCGCGCCGACGGCGGGGTCGCCCGGATGTCCGACCCGGACATGGTCTCCGGGATCGTCGACACGGTCTCGATCCCGGTCATGGCCAAGGCCCGCATCGGCCACTTCGTCGAGGCGCAGGTCCTGCAGTCGCTCGGCGTGGACTACGTCGACGAGTCCGAGGTCCTCACCCCGGCCGACGAGGCGCACCACATCGACAAGTGGGCGTTCACCGTCCCCTTCGTCTGCGGTGCCACCAACCTCGGGGAGGCGCTGCGCCGCATCGGCGAGGGCGCCGCGATGATCCGGTCGAAGGGCGAGGCCGGCACCGGCAACGTCGTCGAGGCCACGCGCCACATGCGGGCCATCCGCGCCGACATCCGCCGGCTGTCCCGGATGGACGCCCAGGAGCTCTACGCCGCAGCGAAGGACCTGCAGGCTCCGCTGCCGATCGTCCAGGAGATCGCCGACACCGGCCGGCTGCCGGTCGTGCTCTTCACCGCGGGCGGGATCGCCACTCCGGCCGACGCCGCGATGATGATGCAGCTCGGCGCCGAGGGCGTCTTCGTCGGCTCCGGGATCTTCAAGTCGGGCGACCCGGCGCGCCGGGCCGAGGCCATCGTCAAGGCGACGACCTTCCACGACGACCCGGACGTCATCGCGAAGGTCTCCGCAGGCCTGGGCGAGGCCATGGTCGGGCGCACCACGGCCGACATGCCCGAGTCCGAGAAGCTGGCGACGCGCGGCTGGTGACGGGGGGTCGATCGGGCACGGACGACCGGGCTGGGAGGATCGCGACGATGACCGGGCAGGCGAGCGAGGGCGGGCACCGCGTGCGGGTGGTCCCGCGTCCGGGTCCCGGCCCACGGCCGCTCGGGCCGGACGCCGCCCCGCACCGCCCCGGCCCGGCCGACGCGGACACGGACGTCCTGCCGCGGGTCGGGCCCGGACGCGCGGCCGGTCCGGCTCCCACCGCCGGCCCCGCTCCCACCGCCGGCCCCGCTCCCACCGCCGGCCCCGCTCCCACCGCCGGTCCGGCTCCGGCGGCCGGTCCGGCTCCGGCCGCCGCTCGGGCTCCGGCATCCCGCGCTGCGCGCCGCGCCCGCACCACCGACGCCGTCGAGCCCGCGGAGGGCACCGAGGCCCCGGAGAGCACCGAGCGCCGCATCGGCATGGGCGCGCCGGCGCTCGTGCTCGGGGTGCTGGCCGCCGGGACGTGCTGGACCGGATGGGCCGGCGTCGTCCTGGGGCTCTTCGCGGTCGCCGCGGGGTACCTGGGGGCCCGGCGCGCGTTCAAGGGGCTCGCGACCGACGGCGCCGCGTCGCTCGGCGGGCTCGCGCTGGGGCTGGTCGGGCTCGTCGTGGGCGTCGTCGTGGTCTGGCCGACGCTGTTCGGCACCGGCAACTTCGGCGACGGCCTCACGCTGGACCAGTGCCTGCAGCAGGCCGACGGCGCCTTCCAGATGCACATGTGCAAGTCGCAGCACATCGCCGAGTTCAACCAGCGCTTCCCGAACGCCGCGACCTGACCGCCACCTGACCGCGCTGGCCGCACGCCGGGCGCCCGCGGGCCCGTGGCACCATCTGGGCGCATGACGACGCCCCGCCCCGCCGGTCCCGCCGACCCCGCGACCGGCGGCACCACGCAGGGCAAGGGACTCGAGGGATGGGGCACGCCGGCGCTGGTGCTCGGCGTCATCGCCGCCGGGAGCGCGTGGCTGTTCGGGTGGGTCGGGATCGTCGCGGGCCTCGCGGCGGTGGTGGTCGGCGCCATCGGGGCCCGCAAGGCGTTCCACGACCCGGAGCGCTCCGGCGGCGCGGCCCTGGCCGCGCTCGCGCTCGGGCTGGTCGGACTGGTGTGGGGCGCCACGATCGTCGTCCCCGCCCTGCTCGGGATCGGTACCTTCGGGGAGGGGATGACCCTCGACCAGTGCATGGGACAGGCCAAGGGTCAGCAGGAGCAGCGGATGTGCGCCACGCAGCACCTCGACGAGTACCACGCCCGGTTCCCCGGCAGCACCGGCAACTAGTAGCGGGAGACGGAGCACCATGACCACCGCCGGGCCTCCGGTGGGTGTCCTCGCCCTCCAGGGCAACGTCGCCGAGCACCTCGACGCGCTGCGGGCCTGCGGGGCGGACCCGCGCCCGGTCCGCCGTCCCGCCGAGCTGGAGCAGGTCGCGGGGCTCGTACTGCCGGGGGGCGAGTCGACGACGCTGTCCAAGCTGATCGTGGCCTTCGACCTGCTCGAACCGCTGCGGGAGCGCCTCGCCGCCGGCCTGCCCGCCTTCGGCTCGTGCGCCGGCATGATCCTGCTCGCCCGCGAGGCCATCGACGCCCGTCCTGACCAGCACCAGCTCGGGGCCCTCGACATCGTGGTGCGCCGCAACGCGTTCGGCCGCCAGGTGCAGTCGTTCGAGACCGACCTGTCGGTCACCGGGGTCGGCGGCGGCCCGGTCCGCGCGGTGTTCATCCGGGCGCCCTGGGTCGAGTCGGTCGGGCGCGGTGTCGACGTGCTCGCGCGCATCCCGTCGAGCGTCCGCGGCCCGGCGTCCGGGAAGATCGTCGCGGTCCGGCAGGGGCCCGTGATGGCCACGGCCTTCCACCCCGAGCAGACCGGTGACGCGCGCCTGCACGACCTGTTCCTGCGCCGCGTCCGCGAGTACGCGGCCTGACGTCCCGCGGGCTGGGTCGCCCCCGGCCACCCAGGTACCGTGGGCCCGGTGAGCACCGCGACCCCGGTCATGCGTGAGCTGGACTCGGGCACCTGCTCGATCGCGCGCACCATGGCGGTGATCGGCGAGCCGTGGACGGTGCTCGTGCTGCGGGATCTGCTCAACGGGATCGGCCGGTTCGACGAGCTCGTCGCCCACCTCGGCGTCGCCCGCAACGTCCTCACCCGGCGCCTGGCCACGCTCGTCGACGCCGGCCTCGTCGAGACCCGCGAGTACCGCGAACCCGGGCGGCGGACCCGCCGGGAGTACCGGCCGACGGCGGCCGGGCGCGATCTGCGCCCGGTCCTGCTCGCCCTCATGGCCTACGGCGACCGCCACCACGCCGGCCCGGACGGCCCGCCCGCCGTCGTCGAGCACGATTGCGGGGCGCCCGTCGAGCTGCGCGAGGTCTGCGCCGAGGGGCACGTGCTGGGCCCGACCGACCGGGTGCGCACGCGCCCCGGCCCCGGATCCCGACAGTCCGACCGAGCACGCCGACAGGGGCTCGAGGCGGGCGGGGCCGCCGGCTAGGGACGCAGGATCAGGCAGCTCGACGTCGCCTCGCCGAGCAGCCGGCCCGCCGCGTCGGTGATCGAGGCGCGGGCGAGCGCGGTCCGCCGCCCCGAGGACACGACGATCCCCTCGCAGCGCACCAGGCCGGTCTCGGCCGACATCGAGCGCAGGAAGCGCACCGACAGGTCGAGGCTCGTGTACCCGACGCCCGCGGGCAGCGTGGACTGGACCGCGCACCCGCAGGCCGAGTCGAGCAGCGTCGCGAAGATGCCGCCGTGCACGGAGCCGATCGGGTTGTAGTGGTACTCGGCCGGCTCGAGGACGAAGACGACCCGCCCCTCCTCGGCCGACTCGATGCCCGCGCCCATCGTCGCCATGATCGGGGGCGGCGGCAGCTCCCCGTCGATCATCGCCCGGAGGAACGCGAGCCCGGTGCGCTGCGGGGCCTGTGCGGCGAGGGCGCGCGGGTCCTCCCACGTGTACGCGCGTTCCCGGACGACGACGTCGGTGCTCACGCGGGGCCTCCTGGGTTGCTCATCGGAACTCAGACCGTAGGACCTCCCGGGCCGGCGGGCAACGGCGGCCCCGTCACACCGGCGGCAGGGGAGTCCCACCGGCGACGTCCCTCCTCGCCTAGACTGGTCGGTCGAGGCAGGAGAGCGCGACGACGCCGGGGCAGCCCGGTTCGGGTCGCGCCCCGTGCCGTCGTCGGAACGCCCGTCGCGCCGCCCCCGGGGTCGGTGCGCGGCAGGCGCCGGGGCTGCACGGCAACGCGTGCGAGACGAAGGGCGGGAGAGCCATGAGCGGCCACTCCAAATGGGCGACGACGAAGCACAAGAAGGCCGCCATCGACGCCAAGCGCGGCAAGATGTTCGCGAAGCTGATCAAGAACATCGAGGTCGCGGCGCGTACCGGGGGCGGTGACCCGGGGGCCAACCCGACGCTCTACGACGCCATCCAGAAGGCGAAGAAGACCTCGGTGCCGAACGACAACATCGACCGGGCGGTCAAGCGCGGCTCCGGGGCCGAGGGCGGCGGCGCGGACTACCAGGCCATCACCTACGAGGGCTACGCCCCCGGCGGCGTCGCGGTGCTCATCGAGTGCCTCACCGACAACAAGAACCGCGCGGCCGGCGAGGTCCGCACGGCCATGAACCGCAACGGCGGCGCCATGGCCGACCCGGGCTCGGTCTCGTACCTGTTCAACCGCAAGGGCGTCATCCTCGTCCCCAAGGAGCAGAGCTCCGGCGAGATCGGTGAGGACGACCTGCTGCTCGCGGTGCTCGAGGCGGGCGCCGAGGAGGTCAACGACTACGACGAGAACTTCGAGGTCGTCTGCGAGCCCGGCGACCTCGTGGCCGTGCGGACCGCCCTGCAGGACGCCGGGATCGACTACGACTCCGCGGAGGCGGCCTTCGTGCCGTCGATGAACGTCGAGGTCGACGCCGACGGGGCCCGCAAGGTCCTGCGCATCATCGACGCCCTCGAGGACTCCGACGACGTACAGAACGTCTACTCGAACTTCGACGCCTCCGACGAGGTCATGGCCGAGGTCGGGTGACCACGACGGCGGGTCCCGACGACGGGCCCTCCGTCACCCCCGCGGTAATCACGCCGCTGCGCCCCGAGCACGCCGGCGAGGCGCTCACCGTGCAGTACGCGGCCTACCTCGCCGAGGGCCGCCGGTACGGCACGACCGAGATCCCGCCGCTCGTCGAGACGCCCGACGAGCTGGCCGCGGACCTGCGGCGGACCGACGTCGCCGGCTTCGCCGCGTGGCTCGGGCCGCGCCTCGTCGGGTCGGCGCGCCTGCGTGGGATGGGCGGTCCCGGGCCGGTCGCCTTCGTCCGCTTCTCGGTCGCCCCCGACGTGCAGGGCCGCGGGATCGGCGCCGCGCTGATCGACGCCGCGCACGCGGTGCTCCCCGCGGGGACGACGTCGTGGCTCGTCACGGGCGTGGACAGCGCGGAGAGCCTGGCCCTCTACCGCCGGCGGGGATACACCGACCGCGGTCGCGAGCGGGACGCCGCCGGGGTCGCGATGGTCCGGATGGAGCGGACCGCTCCCTGATCGAGTGGCCGCTCGGCGCGCCTGCGTGATCTCGACCGTCACCGTCGCGCGTCCCGCCCGTTGCGGGTGGGACGGCCGCGCGTGGGTGCACCGGGAGGCGGAGCGACGATGACGACGAGTCCCGAGCGTTCGGGGGCCGCGCCCTGGTACTGCAGCCACGAGTCCTCGCGGGCGGCGACCTCGACGATGGTGGCGGCCGGGCTGGTCGCCGCGGCGGCGCTGATGGCGTTCGTAGGGCTGCTGGTGACCGGCGACGAGGTGTCCGCGCTCGTCGCGGCCATGGTCATGCTGGTCGCCGCCGCGAACACCTGGTCGGCCGGCCGCAGCCGGACCTGGTGGCGCGCGATCCCGACGGCGGCTCCCGCGTCCCGCCCGCGTCCCGCGCCGGTCGCGCCGCCCGGTTGTCGTCCCGGTGTTGCCGCGCCGTGCCTCGATGATCAGGGGCACGTCGGGCCGGTCTCGGGGGTCGGCGACGTGCGTGGTGTGCCCGTCGCGGTGGGTGCGTCGCGGTCGGTGCCGGGCCTCGGTGATCAGGGGCACGTCGGGCCGGTCTCGGGGGTCGGCGACGTGCGTGGTGTGCCCGTCGCGGTGGGTGCGTCGCGGTCGGTGCCCGGCCTCGGTGATCAGGGGCACGTAAGGCAGGGGCCGGGGGTCGGCGAGGTGCGTGGTGTGCCCGTCGCCGGGGCGCCCGCACCTCGTGCGCAGGTCGCCGCCCCGCCTGCCCCGGTCGTCCCACCTGCTCCGACCGCCGCGCCCGCGTCTGCCGCGCCCGCGCCCACCGGGAAGCCCGTCGTCGTGCGCTTGGCCGCCGTCGCAGCCACGCCCGCCCGGGCCCCACAGCCCGCCCGGACCACCACCACCCATGACGGCGCGGCCCAGGACGTCGTCGAGACCACCACGACGCCGCACACCGACGCTCCGGACGGGCGGACCACCTCATCGCCCGGTGCGCGCACCGCTCCGGCGTCCGCGACCCGCGCCCGCCGTCGTACCGCCCCCGTCCGTCCGGTCAGCCGGCGGGTCGCCGGGTCCCGCTCCTCCTAGGGATCGGGTCCGGGCCGCCGGAGCGACGACGCGGCCGACCCCCGGGGGCCCGGGCCGGCGTCAGGCCTCCCGTGCCTCCGGGTACGGCGAGACGGGCTGGCGCCCGCCGAGCTCGGGGACGTGCTTGTAGAGGGTGGAGCGGCTCACGTTGAGCATCCGCGCGATCGAGGCGACCGAGTTCTCGGGCCGGGCGAGCATCGTGCGCGCCTGGTGGACCTGCTCGGGGGTCAGGGCGGGCGGTCGCCCGAGCCGCTGACCCCGCGCCCGGGCGGCGGCGAGGCCGTCGCGCGTGCCCTCCACCAACAGCTCGCGCAGGAAGTCGCCGAGCGCCTCGAACACGTCGAAGACCACGCCGCCGCCCGGCGTCGTGGAGTCCAGGCCCTCGTGCAGCGACCGGATGCCGACGCCGCGGGTGCGCAGCTCGTTGATCAGCGTCACGAGCTGCGGCAGCGAACGGCCGAGCCGGTCGAGGCGGACGACGACGAGCGTGTCGCCCGGCTCCAGGGAGGCCAGGCAGGCGTCGAGCTCCGGTCGGGCCGTGCTGCCCCGGCTCGACGCCCGGTCCAGGTAGACCCGCTCGCACCCGGCGGCGAGCAGGGCGTCGCGCTGCTGCTCGGGGCTGCCGACGTCGGGGGAGTTCACGGAACCGCGCCCGTAACCGACGGCCGGGCCGGACGGCGCCGTGGACCCCGGTGTGTCGAGGTCGTGAGCGTGCGCCTGGTGCATACGCGGAATAGTAGGAGAATGCCGACGACGACGCGATTCGCCCCCGTCGAAATCGACGGCGTGACGATTCGAGGTGGTTGTCGTCGCGCTTTTCGTCGGCTGCCCCGCGTCGAATCGATGATCGAATTCGGCGCGTTCTCTCACTGGGTGATCGAAGGGTGACCTGCTCGCGGAAAGGCATTCGCATCGTGATGACGGTGACCGCTCGATCGGCCCAGCACGTCGGCTGATCTTCCGGATGCCCCTCACCGTCGGTGCTCCCACGGCCGTTCCCGCTGGTCGCTGTCCCGACGATCGGCTGATCTGCCCGGAGCCGGCCGAACTGCCGAGGCGGCCGCGGTCCGGCCGGGCGAGGGGCGCCGACGAACTCGGAGCGGCAGCCCCGTCGAGGAGAGGCATCGGAGCGTGCGCCGTGACGGTGTCCGGGCGCTTTTCCCCCGATCCGGGAGGCGTCGGCCGAGAACGCCGGAATGCTCGGTCGTTGAACGAGCAACCAGAGGGGGAGCCGAGGGACTGATTGTGCACGTCCGGGATGCGCCCCGTCGTTCGGGCCCGGCAATTCGCGTGCGGCCGGAAATGGTCAGGAACCCGGACGGAGGTCCTTCTGCATCAGCACCGTGTCGACCCATTGCCCCTGTTTGTGCCCGACCGCGGGCATGCGCCCGACGACCTCGAAGCCCAGCCGCCGGTGCAGGACGATCGACGCGGTGTCGTGGCGGGCGTCGGGCAGCGTCGCGATGACGGCGACGACCTGGCGCATCTCGGTGTGCCCGAGCTCCTCGACCAGGGACGTCAGGAGACGGCTCCCGAGGCCCTGACCGGTCGCCTCGGGGGCGATGTAGACCGAGTCCTCGACGGTGTAGCGGTACGCCGCGTGCGGGCGGAACTGCGTGCACGTGGCGAACCCGGCCACGCGCAGCCCGCCGGGCGGGGCGCTGCGGTGCCCGTCGGCGAGGTCGGCGACCAGGAAGGGGAGCTTGTGCTCGCGGGCGGCGCCCAGCCGCTCGCGCCAGGCCGAGGCGGGCGGCGGGTTCTCGACGAACGTGGCGATGGAGGCCAGCACGTAGCCGGCGAAGACGTCGGCGATCCGCTCGGCGTCCTCGTCCTCGGCGGGCCGCACCGAGACCCCGGAGTCGGTCATGCCGGCATCCTCCTCCCGCGGTCCGCCGGCGCCGCCACGGTCCGCTACTCGACGCGGACGAGCTGGAACTCCCACTCGCCGGAGGCGTTGTAGGTGGTGCGCTCGTAGACGGCGTGGCTCTGGCCGCCCACCATCCGCGACGGTGTCTGCGCCACGCCCCGTTCGGGAGCGGGCAGGGGGATGCGCTGCACC
Organism: uncultured Actinomycetota bacterium; assembly: GCA_963716955.1. Lineage (GTDB taxonomy): Bacteria > Actinomycetota > Actinomycetes > Mycobacteriales > Pseudonocardiaceae > Actinomycetospora. The sequence goes on along the minus strand of CAVQUY010000018.1, from coordinate 1,565 downwards.
AGCGGGGGCTCGGCGTCGTCGTCCGGCACCGAGATCGACCCCTCTCCCTGCAACGGCCCGTTGACGTAGCGGACGACGAGTTCCCTCACGGCACCCTCCCGAGTGATCTTCTGGGGTGCGCAGCCTACGGCCGCGCTCCGCAGCCGTCACGGCGGCCAAGACGACCCGAACAGAGCAACGCGACGGCGCCTGTCGGCACATAGCGTGGTGCGGTGCGTTCCCCGCTGCTCCTCCTCCTCGGTCTCGGCATGGTCGCCGCCGGTGTCGCGGTCGCCCTCGGGGTCGACGGCGGCCTCCTTCCGGGCCTGGGACTGGCGGTCCTGGGGCTGCTCGTCAAGGGCGCGGGCTTCCTGCTCGGGGACCCGTCGTCGGCGACCCAGGCCGGGCGCGGGCCGCAGACCCTCGCGGGCCGCCGCGTCGAGCGCCCGCGGGCGGGGATCCCCGTCGGGCGGGCCAACGTGCGGCGGCGCGTGCCGGGGCGGGCCCCGGCGACCGTCGTCCGGCCGCTGGCCGACACGCGCGGTCCCGTCGTGCGCGCGGTCCCGTCGGTCGGCGAGCAGGCGCGCCACCGCCGCGCGTCCTGACGTCGGTGCCGCCGTCAGCACGTGGCACGGTCTCGACCGTGACCTCGTGGGAGTACGCGACCCTGGAGATCTCCGCGGTGCAGCTGGCCTCCGGGGGCCTCGACCCGGCGGCGAGCAGCCACGACACCGCCGAGTGGCAGGCCTACGCGATCGGGCCGAAGGACGAGCTCATCTTCGAGGAGTACCGGCCCTACAGCGTGCCCTGGGCCCGCCTGTTCGCCGAGCACCTCAACCGGCTCGGGCGTGACGGCTGGGAGCTGGTGCAGTTCGGCGGTCCGCACCACGCCCTCTATCCGACCGGTTACATGCACTCGTCGGGGACCTACACCACCGTGGTCGAGAGCCGCTTCGTGCTGCGCCGGCCCGCCTGAGGAGGTCCCGGAGGCACGAACGCCCGCCCCGCGCGGAGGCGGGACGGGCGTCCGGACGAGCAGCGAGGGTCAGCCGCGGGTGGCGGCGCCGGACGCGACGAGCTCCCGGGCCTCCTCCGGGGTGGAGACCGCCGCGTTGGAGCCCATCAGCGGCCGGCCGGCGGGCTCCTTGAGCTTGACGAGCACGATCAGCCCGACCACGCCGCCGAAGATCAGGTAGACCGCGGGCCAGTACGCCCAACCCGTCGTCGGGACCAGGGCGGACATGATCAGCGACGTCGTCCCGGCGAACGCGGACACGAAGATGTTGAACGAGATCGACAGCCCGCCGTCGCGGATCTCGGTCGGGAAGAGCGCCGGCAGCGTGGACGGCGAGGTGGAGGAGAAGAGGATCAGCAGGATCGCCATCACCCCCAGCCCGACGGCCACCAGCGGCACCGAGCCGAGCGTCAGGATGTAGATCATCGGGAAGGCCAGCACGACGAGCCCGATGGCGCCGCCGAGCATCAGCGGCTTGCGTCCGACCTTGTCGGACAGGTTGCCGAGCAGCGGGATCACGAACACGGCGACCCAGAGGATGACGATCTGCAGGAGCTCCGAGGTCGTGGTG
>CAVQUY010000017.1:0-538554 GCA_963716955.1 uncultured Actinomycetota bacterium | reverse complement strand
GACGACGGGCTGGTGATCGACTTGTCCGGCCTCCGGGCCGTGGACGTCGACCCGGTGGCCAGGACAGCGCGGGTCCAACCCGGCGCGACCTGGGCGGACCTCGACGCGACGAGTCAGGACTTCGGGCTGGCCACCCCGGGTGGCGAGGTGTCCGACACCGGTGTCGCCGGACTCACCCTCGGCGGCGGCATCGGCTGGTTGAGTCGCCTCCACGGACTCAGCTGCGACAACCTGATCTCGGCCGAGGTGGTCACCGCGGACGGCCGCACGCTGACCGTCGACCCCGATCACCACGCGGACCTCTTCTGGGGCCTGCGGGGCGGCGGAGGCAACTTCGGGATCGTCACCGAGTTCGGGTTCCGGCTGCACCCGGTCACCGACGTCGTCGGCGGCCCGTTGATGTACCCCGCCGAGCAGGCACCCGAGGTGCTCCGGGCGCTCCAGGAACGGGTGCGACACGTCCCGGACGAGTTGGCGGTCAACGCGGTGCTGGCGACGCTCCCGCCCACGCCGGAGATCCCCGAAGAGCTGCGCGGGAGGGCGGGCCTGATCGTCGTCCCCGCCTGGTTCGGCGACGGAGCGCACGGCCCGATCCTCCTCGAGGAGCTGCGCAGCATCGGCCAGCCGGCCGTGGACGGGGTCGGGCCGATCCCGTACACCGAACTCCAGCGCCTGATGGACCCCATGACGCCGCCCGGGCGGCCGAGCTACATCCGCGCCGACTTGCTCGGACGCCTCGACGGGACGGCGATCGACGCGCTCGTGGAGCACGCGTCGCGTGCCCCCTCGCCGTTCAGCGCCGTCATGCTCCGTCTCGCCGGCGGTGCGATGGCGCGCGTCGACCCGACGGCCACCGCGTTCCCCAACCGGCGAGCGCACTGGGTGATGACGATCGCGGCGATCTGGGCGTCCACCGCCGAGGACGCGACGCCGCACACCCGATGGACCCGCGAGACCTGGAGCGCGATACACCCCTACGCCCAGGGGACCTACGTCAACTACCTCGCCGGGGACGAGGGCGCCGAGCGGTTGGAGCAGGCCTATGGCGGCCCCGAGCCCCTGCGGCGCCTGGCGCAGGTGAAGAGGGCCTACGACCCCGACAACGCCTTCCGCCTCAACCAGAACATCCCTCCGGCCGTTCCCCGCCCCTGATATCGAGCCGGATCCGCCCACCGGACGAGGGCGCCAGCGGATACTGACGCGGTGCTCGGTCCGCGCGACACCGCCCTCGTCGGTCGCGACCGCGAGTTCGCCGAGCTCACCGCTACCCTCACCGCCTCCGTCGTCCGGGGTTCGGTGATCCACCTCTGGGGTCAGGCGGGGGTCGGCAAGTCCCGGCTGGTCGGTGAATTGATGTCCGTCGCCCGACCGCGGATGCCGGTGCTGGTCGGACGCGCGGTCGGACACGGTCCGCCCCAGGCCTACCGCCCACTGGCCGAGGCGCTCCAGACCGGTCTGCGGGTCGGCCTCGACCTCCCGATCCCCGATGACGTCGACCCGTTCCGCCCGGCTCTCAGCCGGCTGCTGCCGCAGTGGCGGGCACCCGCGGGGGTCGTCGACCCCTCGCCCGTCGCGCTGGGCGAGGGCATCCTGCGGCTGCTGCGGGCACTCGCCGCGCGGTCGGGTCTGCTGATGGTGCTCGAGGACCTGCACTGGATGGATGCGGACACGCGCGACGTGCTCGAGTACCTGGCCGACAACGTCGCGGACTCGTCCTCGCTGATCGTGCTCACCGCCCGTCGCGCCGCCACGGAGACCGAGCCTTTGGTCACCTCGACGGCCACGCAGGACCTGATGATCGGCGATCTCGTGCAGCGCGTCGCCAGCAGGGGGTCCGTTCGCGTGATCGACCTCGGTCGCCTCGACCAGCCGGCGACCCATGCCCTGATCAAGGCCTTCCTGGGTCCGCAGCCCGAACCCGGATTGCTCGAGACGATCGCGTGCCGCTCCGCCGGCCTGCCGTTGCTGGTCGAGGAGATGGTCGGTCCCGGGTGGCTGTCCGACGGGGACCGAGCCATGGTTCCCCGGTCCGTCGCCGAGGCCGTGACCGCCCGTGTCGAGGCGCTGCCCGACGCCGCGCAGAACTGCCTCGGGGTGGCGGCCGTCCTCGGGGAACGCTTCGACACCGACGTCCTGAGCGCCGTCGCAGCGGACGAGGCCGAGACCCTGGCGGCGTTGCGGGCCGCGGTCCGGTCGGAGATCCTCGTCGTGCGCCCCGACGGCGGCTTCGCGTTTCGCCACGCCCTGGTACGCGACGCCGTCCTGGCTCACCTGCTCCCTCCGGAGCGGGTCGAACTCGCCGCGCGCGCGTTGCGCGCCGTCCGGACACTTCACCCCGAGCTGCCCGACGGCTGGTGCGCGCTCGCCGCCCAGCTCGCACGAACGGCCGGCGACGACGTCGACGCGGGCCGGCTGCTGCGCGAGCTCGGCCTTCGTCACCTCGCGCGGGGCGCCCTCGGAGCCGCCGAAGCAACCCTGCGGCAGGCCGTCGGCCTCGCTCTTCCCGACGACCTCGCCGCCGACGTCCTCGAGACCCTGAGCCGCGTCCTCGTCGAAGCCGGCCGGCCCGACGACGCGACGACCACGAGCGCACAGCTCCTCGCGACACTCGCCCGACTGGACCACGATCCGTCCCGCGCGGCCGCTGCGCAGCTCGGCGTGGCCCGGGCGTGGGCGGTCGCGGGCAGATGGGACCAGGCGGCGACACACACGCGGCTCGCCCGCTCGTACGGCCGGTGGCGGGACACCGCCCCGGCCGACCTGATCGACGCGCTCACCGCCATCGGGCAGGGCCGGTTCGACGAGGCCCAGCGGCTCGCGAGCGAGGCGCTACGGCTCGCGACGGGCGACCGCAACCGCGAGTGTGAGGCGCTCCTGGTGCTCGGCCAGCTGGCCCGGCGCACCGACCTCGCCGCCGCTGAGGACCTCTTCACCCGCGCGTTGCGCATAGCCGACGAGAACGATCTCCCTGTGTGTCGGGCCCGCGCGTTGCACGAGCTCTCGACCGTCGACCTCTTCGGCAGCCTGCGCACCGACCGTGCCGAACGCGCGCTCGACCAGGCCCGCCGCGCCGGCGCCATCGCCCTCAGCGCCATGGCCGACTACCACCTCGCCAGCATCTTGTGCTGGCGAGGAGAACACGAGCGGGCCCTGTCGTTCCTGCACGACGCCGAGGACACGTGCCGGACCCTGGGCCTGCCGCTGCTCCCCATGGTGCTGATCGTGCAGGCCGAGGTCCATGCCCAGCTCGGGCGCCGTCCACGCGTCGAGCTGCTGTGCGACGAGGCCGAGGGGTGCGCACCAGAAGACCCCCACGTGCGCTCGGCCGCGCGCCATGCCCGGGCCACCGCATGCCTGATCGACGAGGACCGCGCCGGCGCCCTCGCCGCTCTCGACGCCGCCACCGAGATGCTGCGGACGAACGACGTCGCCACCCCATGGGGCCCGCCGCTGGCCCGGTGGTCGCTGCTCGCCACCATCGAACGACACCCCCCGGCGTGGCCCGAGGTCGCCGCGTTACCGGGCGCCGATCAGGCTCGCTGGACGATCGGGCACCTCGCCTTCGCACAAGCGGTCGAGCTCGGCCGTGCCGGCGACCACGTCGATGCCGCCGCCGAGTTCGCCCGAGGCGACCACGCCCTGGTGCACCCCGTGCCCATGCCGCATTTCCGCCACGTCGCCCGTCGACTCGTCGCCGAGGAGGCCCTCGCCGACGGCTGGGGCGACCCGGTGGCGTGGCTCCGCGAGGCCATCGCCCACTTCGACGACCTCGGCCTCGACGCCGTGGCCAAGGCCTGCCGTGCCCTGCTCCGGCGTGCCGGCGCGCCCGTGGCTCGCCGGACACCCGGACCGCCGATCCCGGCCGACCTGCGGCAACTCGGCGTCACCGGTCGCGAGATGGAAATCCTCGAGCTCGTGGCCGTGGGCCTGACGAACGACCAGATCGCCGAACGACTGGTGCTCTCCCGACGAACCGTCGAGAAACACGTCGCCCACCTGCTACGGAAGACCCGTTGCCGCGACCGCTCCGGACTCAGGAATCAGCTCGCCGTCACCGAGTCCGGGACGTCGGTCGAGCACCCGGTCCGGTGAGGGGGCGCTTTTCGTCAGGCTGTCGTGGCGACGGCGCTCCCGGAGACGACACGCCGACGCAGCGTCGGGTCGGTCAGGGCGGGCGGGAGGTAGGCCTGGTCGACGGTGCCGACGTCGGTGCCGGGCGGGACGATCTCGTCGATGCGGTCGAGCAGGTCGTCGTCGAGGGTCACCGCGAGTCCGGCGAGCAGGTCGTCGAGGTGGTCCACGGTGCGCGCGCCCAGCAGCGCGCAGGTCACGCCGGGGTGGGAGATGGCGAACGCCATGGCGAGGTGGGGCATGCGCAATCCCGCCTGGTCGGGCGAGTGGGACGAGCTGTTCGACGACCTCGACCCGGCGCTCGTCGGTGAGGTGGCGGAAGACCCCGGCGCGACGCAGATCGTTGACTCCGCCCCGCCGCACGCGACCGGTGAGCATCCCCTGCCCGAGCGGCCCCCAGACCAGCACCCCCAGCCCGTGGTGCTGTGCGACGGGCAGCACCTCGCGTTCGATGCCGCGGCTCAGGATCGAGTAGGGCGGCTGCTCGGTGCGGAACCGTTGCAGGCCCCGCCGCTCGGCGGTCCACTGGGCCTCGACGATCTCCGAGGGCGGCAGGGCGGAGGCTCCCGATCGCCCGCACCTTGCCGGCGTGCACGAGGTCGGTGAGGACCGAGAGGGTCTCCACCTGACTCCGCTCCCCGCCGAGTGGCGGTCTTCGTCGACGGCCTGCGTCGACCGCGCATGCCTCGCTGAACCGGCGAGCTGCGCCGGCCCCCGGAATCGCTCCGACGTGGTCTCGTGGTCGTTCCGGACGGGCTCACGCCACCGGCAGCGTCAGCACGAACACCGCGCCCGGCCCGCCGTCGTCGGGCGTCGTGCACACCAGGTCGCCGCCGTGGGCCCGCGCCGCCTCCCGCGCGATCGCGAGCCCCAGCCCGGCGCCCCCGCCGCCGCCCCGGCCCCGCGCCTCGTCGAGCCGCACCATGCGCCCGAACACCCGCTCGCGCTCCTCGACCGGCACCCCCGGGCCCTCGTCGCGCACCGCGACCCGCGCCACGCCCGACCGGTCCGCGCCCACCGTCACCCTCACCGCGCCGTCCCCGTGACGGCGGGCGTTCGTCAGGAGGTTCGTCAGCGCCTGCCCGATCAGCTCGGCGTCCACCGACACCGGCACCGGACCGCCCGCGTCGAGCACCGCGGGGTCGTCGGGGTGCAGCACCGCGTCGCGGTCGGTCTCGACGCGCACCAGCTCCACGAGGTCGACCTCGGCGCGCTCCGGCCGCAGGCCCGCGTCGTAGCGCGCCAGGGTCAGCAGGTCGTCGACGAGGCGCCCGGCGCGGCGGGCGTCGCGCACCAGCAGCGTCGCGAGGCGTTCCCGGGTCTCGACGTCGAGGCCCGGCGCCGTCCCGGCCTCCGCCGTCGCCGCGATCCCCGCGAGCGGGGTCCGGAGCTCGTGCGCGGCGTCGGCGACGAACCGGCGGGTGCTGGCCTCGGAGGCCCGCGCGTGCGCCTCGGCGCCCTCGAGCGCGTCGAGCATCTCGTCGAACGCGGCGGCCGCACGCCCGAGCTCGGTGTCGCGGCGCGCGGGCGCCAGCCGCTCCCCGCGACGCCCACCCGCGATCGAGCGGGCCAGGGACGTCATGGCGTCGAGCGGGGCGAGCGCGAGCCGCGTCGTGAGCAGCAGCGCGCCGGCCGCCACCACGATCGCGATGCCGCCGACCAGCGCCAGCACCCGCTGCAGGCGCCGCTCGGCCGCGCCCTCCAGACCCGGGTCGGCGGACAGGGTGACCGATCCGCCGCCGGCGAGCCGGCGGGTCACCGAGCGCCGCGGCGACGACGACGCGGCGGCGTCGCGCCCCGCCAGCACCGTCCCGTCCGCGCCGCGCACGACGACCGCGATCCCGCCGCCGACCTCGGCCCGGCGCGCGATCTGGTCCGGCGACAGCCCCTGGGCGGCCAGCTGCACCGCCTGCAGCGCGCGCCCGTTCAGCGTCGTCAGCGCCTCCGAGCGGGTCTGGGCGGCGAAGAGCAGGTCCGAAACGACCGCCACCACCACGACGACGACCGCGACCACCGCCACCGACGTCGCCGTCACCCGCCGGCGCAGCGACGCGCCGGCCCACCGGTTCACGCGATCCACCGGTTCACGACGACGGCGCCTCCGCCGTCGCGTCCGCCCGCGCGACGTAGCCCTGGCCGCGCACGGTGTGGATCACCCGGGGCTCGCCGAGCTTGCGCCGCAGCGCGCTGACGTGGACCTCGACGACGTTGAGGTCGTACTCCTCCCAGCCCCACACCGCGCCGAGCAGCTGCGACTTCGACCGCACCCGTCCCCGGTGCGCGACGAGGTCGTGCAGCAGGCGCAGCTCGGTCGCCGTCACCGGGATTTCCCGGCCGGCGCGGGTGACTCGCCCGGCGTCCGGGTCGACGACGAGGTCGGCGACCTCCACCGCGTCCCCCACCCCGCCGCTGCGCCGCAGCAGCGCCTCGACCCGCGCGAGCAGCTCGGCGAGCGCGAACGGCTTGACCAGGTAGTCGTCGGCGCCGGCGCGCAGCCCGCGGACGCGGTCGGCGACCCCGGTGCGCGCCGTCAGCAGGATCACCCCGGCGCTCGTCGCCCGGACCGCGGGTAGCAGCGCGTAGCCGTCGCGGCCGGGCAGCATGACGTCGAGGACGACGACGTCGGGCGCGAACGTCGCGAGGTCGTCCTCCAGACGTGCTCCGTCGGCGCGGGCCAGGACCTCGTGGCCGACGCCGGTCAGCGCCGTCGTCACCGACGCCAGGATGGGTTCGGAATCCTCGACGACGAGGACCCGGGCGGGCCGCTCCACTGCCCCGCCCGACCTCAGGCGTCCGCGCGCAGGACGTACCCGATCCCGCGCACCGTGTGGATGAGGCGCGGCTCGCCCTCGGCCTCGGTCTTGCGCCGCAGGTAGCCGATGTAGACCTCGAGGGCGTTTCCGGTGGTCGGGAAGTCGTAGCCCCAGACCTCCTCGAGGATGCGGCTGCGCGTGAGCACCCGGCGTGGGTTGGCGATGAGCAGCTCGAGGAGGGCGAACTCGGTGCGGGTCAGCGTGATCGGCCGGTCGCCGCGGCGGACGTCGCGGGTGACGGGGTCCAGGGACAGGTCGGCGAACGTCAGTGGCTCGGGGTACTCCTCGCGCTCCTCGGGCGAGGTCCGGCGCAGGAGCGCCCGCAGCCGCGCGAGGAGCTCCTCGAGGGCGAACGGCTTGGCCAGGTAGTCGTCGGCGCCCGCGTCCAGGCCCGCGACCCGGTCGGAGACGGCTTCGCGGGCGGTGAGGACGAGCACCGGAAGGTCGTCCCCGGCGCTGCGCAGCCGCCGGCACACCTCGAGCCCGTCGAGGCGCGGCATCATGACGTCGAGGACGAGCGCGTCGGGACGCTCCTTCTCGATCGTGTCCAGCGCCTGCTGGCCGTCCGTGGCGAGCTCGACCTGGTACCCGTTGAAGGCCAGGGACCGGCGCAGCGAGTCGCGCACGGCCCGGTCGTCGTCGACGACGAGGATCCGCATGCCCACAGTCTGGCCGTGCGCCCTGAGAAGGGCCTGAGGCCAGAACGTCCGCGGTTAGAACTCCACCCGCATGAGCCCGACGACCTCGGCGCGCCAGTCCGCGTAGGCCTGGCCGATGCCCTCGTCGCCACCCGACGTCGACGGCGTCTCGGAGCCCCCGCCCGTGACCTTCGCGGCGATCTGCTCGCCCGTCCAGGTACGGTCGGCGACCCGGACGGTGAGCCGCGCGGGGGCCCGCTCGGCCCGCAGGGCGTGGGCCAGTACCCGCAGCATCGCGGCGCGCGCGTCGGCGTCGTCCGGGGCGTTCACGTCGACGTTGGTCTGCCCGCCGACGAGCATCACGTTCGCGTCGGGCGCGAGCGTCGGCAGGACCGTGGCCGCCGACCGGAAGCGCGAGAGCAGGCCCTGGGTGAGGAACTGCTCGACCTTCGCGACGACGCTGCCCTCCGGCGGCGTCATCGCCACGGGGAGCTGCACGTAGGCGTCGAAGGTCTTCCCGGCGACCGCCTCGCCCAGCCGGTCGAGGGTGTCCACGACGACGACCTCCGCCCCCGTCGCCTTCACCGCCGACGAGACCTCGTCGAGCCGTTCGCCGCCACCGGTCACCAGCACCGTCGTCATGGACGGGAACCCTAATCGGCCACCCCGCGACTCGGCAGCCGCTAACGGCCGAAGATCGGTTCAGCCGTAGAGCCCGACGGCCTCGGCCGCCCGTTCCGCCATGAGTGCCCGCACCTCCGGCGGACCGACGACCTCCAGCACCGCGCCGAACCCGAGCAGGCTCCCGACGGCGGCGCCAGCGGCGCGGAACGGCAGGCGCACGACGTCGGGCTCGTCCCCGGGCTCGGGCGGCCCGACCAGCTGCCCCGCCACCACCCGCTCGACCATCGCCCGCCGCGCCGCGTCGACGCGCACCCGCACCGTCACCGCCTCCGGCGCCTGTTCCAGCCGGTCCCGCAGCTCGATCCACACCTGCTCGAGGTCGCGGTCGTCCGGCCGGTGCGCGGGGGTCCCCGTGGCGGCGACCTCCTCGACGCGGCTGACCCGGAACATCCGCGGCGTCCCGCGGGCGGCGGCGACCAGGTACCAGGTGCCGGCCTTGCTGACCAGGCCGTACGGGTCGACGGTGCGCCAGCTCCCGGTGTCCTCGGCGGCGGACCGGTAGCGGATGCGGACGCGCTCGTCGGCCGCCACCGCCCGTTCGAGCTCGACGAGGGCGGGGGCCTCGTCGGCGGGCCGCCCGGCCCGGTGCCACCCGTACCGCTCGACGACGACGGTGCGTCGCGCCGCGGCGATCCCGGAGCGCCGGGCCTCGGGGACCGCGGCGAGCAGCTTGCGCACCGCCGACCCGACCGCCCGCCCCAGCGACCCGCCCTGCTCGCCGCCGGTGAGCGCGAGCAACGCCCGCATCTCGGAGTCGGTCAGCCCGCTGACGTCGGTGCGGAACCCCGGCATGAGCACGATGCCGCCCAGCCGGCCGCGCTCGGCGTACACCGGGACGCCGGCCGCGGAGAGCGCCTCGACGTCGCGCGCGACCGTCCGCGTGGACACCTCGAGGCGGCGCGCGATCTCCGGGGCGGGCAGCCGGCCGTGGGTCTGCAGGAGCAGCAGGGTGGCCAGCAGCCGGTCGGAGCGCACGACGGGAGATTCTCGCAGAATCACGACAGCACGTGTCGTGTATCGAGGCGCATCGTGCTCCCCATGACCATCTCGGCGCCGGCACCCGCCACCAGGACCACCCGCCACGTCCTGCACCCCGACGGCCCCTTCTCCCTCGACCTCGCCCGCACCGCCGTCATGCGCTGGGCCCCGGTCTCCCGCTTCGCCCGCGACGCAGCCCGCCCGCTCGTCCTCGCCGCGATCGCCGACGACGACCTGCGCCCGGTCGCCTTCGCCCTCACCCAGGACGCGGTCGACGCCCCCGTCAGCGTCGAGGTCGTCGGCACCGGCGATCCCGACGCGGCCGTCGCCCAGTGCGCGCGCATCGTCTCCCTCGGCCACGACGCGTCCGGCCTCGTCGGTCCGCACTCCGTCGCCACCCGCGACCCCGCCGTCGGCGAGGTCCTCGCCCGGGCGTACGGCCGGCGCCCGACGCTCTTCCCCAGCGTCTACGAGGCCGCCGCGTGGGCCGTCATCTCCCCGCGCATCGGCAAGGCCCGGGCCGCCGCCGTCACCCGCGGGATCGCCGCCGAGCACGGCGAGACCCTCGCGATCGCCGGCGAGACCATCGCCGCGTTCCCGACGCCGAGCGCCCTGCTCGGCCTCGACGACGTCCCCGGCCTCCCCGCCGAGAAGGTCCGCCGACTGCACGGCGTCGCCCGGGCGGCCCTCGACGGCGAGCTCGACGTCGCGCGCCTGCGGGCCCTGGGTCCTGACGGGGCCCGGGCCGCCCTGCGCCGCGTCCGCGGCATCGGGGAGTTCTGGTCGTCGGGGATCTGGCTGCGGGCCTGCGGCGTCGTCGACGAGTGGCCCGACGAGCCGCTGGCGACGGCCGCCCTCGCCCGCCTGCACCGCCGCGACCCCCACGACTACGACGACCCCGCCACCCTCGCCGCCGCCACCGCCCCGCTCGCCCCCTACCGGATGTGGGTGGCGTTCCTGCTGCGGATGGGCGAGGCGTGACATCCCCCGCCCCGACCCGTCACCACCCCTCGAAGGAGATCCCCGTGGACGACCCGCGCCCCACCCTGCTCCGCGCCGCCGACCAGATCGCCGGCCTCGTCGGCCCCGACCTCCCGCTCGACGCGCCGACCCCCTGCGAGGGCTGGCCGGTCGGGGACCTGCTCGCCCACCTCGTCACCGTCCACCGGCGCGTCGCCCACGTCGGGCGCGGCGGCCACCCGTTCGACCTGCCCCACCAGCTCCCCCAGGCCGACGCCGCGGCCTACGTCGCCGCCCTCGCCGACGGTCGTCGCGAGGTCGCGGAGGTCTGGGGTCCCGACGGCGACGCGGCCGTGCTCCGAGCGCGACCTCACCGTCCCCTGGGGCGTCGTCCCCGGCGCCGTCGCCGGCTGGGGCTACGTCCGCGAGCTCGCCGTGCACGCCTGGGACCTGGCGAGCGCCCTCGGCGCCGTCGACGCCCTCGACCCGGCCCTCGCCGACGCCGTCGTCGACCGCGTCCGCGAGGCACTCCCGGCCGAGCCGCGCGGCGGGCCCGATCCCGTTCGGTCCGGTGGTGGCGGTCGCCCGACGACGCCGGGCCGTACGCGCGCCTCGTCGGCTGGCTCGGCCGCGACCCGTCGTGGGCCCCGGCGCGGCACTCGGCGGGGCACACTGGCCGAGCCTGACCCGACGCGAGGAGGACCCCATGGACGACGACGCCCTGGCTCCGGCGGCCGCCAGGTCACTCGCCCGGTGGCACGAGATGATCGCCGCGGGCGACCTGTCCGGGCTCGCGGGCATCGTCCACCCCGATGCGGTGTTCTCCTCGCCGGTGGCGCACACGCCCTACCGCTCGCGCGACGCCGTCGTCCTCGCGGTGTCGACGGCCTACTCGGTGTTCTCCGACTTCGCCTACCACCGCACGTTCGTCGCCGAGGGCGGGCGCGACGTGGTCCTGGAGTTCCGCGCCCGCGTCGGGGACCGCGACGTGCACGGCATCGACATGATCGCGTTCGACGACGAGGGGCTCATCACCGCGGTCGAGGTCATGGTGCGACCGATGTCCGGCCTGCAGGCCCTCGGGACGCAGATGGCCGCGCGCGTCGGGAAGCAGCTGACGAGCTACGCCTGAGGACGCGTCAGCGCGCGGGTTCGATGTCGTCGAGCCAGGAGCGCACGGTGCGCGCGGTGAGGCCGCCGACCGGCGCGAGCAGGTCCCGGAGCTGACCCGTCATCCCGACGACGGCGGCGCGGTCCAGCCGGCCGTCGGTCCCGCTGCCGGGCGCTCAGTGTGCGGGCGATCTCGAGCACCTGGTCCCGGCGACTGCCGTCCAGCCCGCCGCGGCTGAGCTCCTCGATGTTCGCCAGCACCGACCGGGCGGCCACCCGGGCCTGCTCACCGGCCCGGTCCTCCTCCGTCACCCGGGTGACAGTACCGGAGTTGTGCGCGGGAACGATCGGGCAAAACCGAACCTGCGACGACCGTCACCGAGCCCGATGGTCCCGGTGCGCGGCGATGGCCGCGGCGAGCTCGTCGGCCTGGGCGCGGACCGCCCGGCTCTCGTCCCCGGCGATGTCCTCGACGGTGCGGCCGAGGAGGTCGGCCAACCGGACGAGCTCGTCGAGCGCCTCGGTCGCCCGCTGCCCGATCTCGCCCGCGGGACTGTCCTGCACCCGGGAGATCACCCGCCGCAGGGCGTCGGCGGCCTCACGCGCGCTCGACACCTCGTGCTTCTCTCCCGACACCTACGGGGCTACCCGGACGCGGCCGGGGCACGCGTGGCGGGCGGCACGGCCCGGATGGGCCGGATGCACCCCCGGCGACGCCGACGGGGAGACGACCGGTGACGGTGAACATGCAGCTAGGCTGCACGCGGGCCCCCGTAGCTCAGGGGATAGAGCACCGCTCTCCTAAAGCGGGTGCCGCAGGTTCGAATCCTGCCGGGGGCGCACCAGTGCAGGTCAGGAAGATGCCGGCCCGCTACGGTCGTTCCCCCTGGGCGGGCACGGTCCCCGAGCTACTGTTGCCGGGCTGCCTCGGCGACCCGTTCGTGCTGGTGGCCTCGGTGGGGCCGGTCAGGGTGGTCGTGCAGGCACGGGCACCAGTCGCAGAAGTGCCAGGGTTGGCATGGTCCCTGGTGGTCCGGCGGCCCACCATCATGACCGCTCCTGCTGTAGCGGCCCGGCGTCGTCACGTCGGCTTCTCAGAGGCGCAGGCGCGGCATCCGCGCGGGCCGACCGCCGGGCACCAGCGCGGCACACAGCACGACGATCACCTGAACCATCCACACGCCGAGTACCAGCATGTACCGCAACATCATGAACATGACGCGGAACATCAGGAAGAAGATCGAGATCAGCGCACCCACGTGAAGCCCCCCGGGTTGACCGTCAGCTCCGACCGTCGGCCGCTGACACCGGCTGATCGGCTGCCAGCTAGATCTCGTTACGAGGGCGAACGCCCAACACCCGGGTGGACCGGCGGTCATGATTCCCCCACCCCTTACCTACCCCGAACGGCGAGTACGGGTCGGTGCGGAGCGGCACGCCGCGGTGGCCAAACAGGTCCGCGACCTCATCGGGAACTAGCGACCACCCTCGGCCCACCCAGCGCCGAGGGCGTTGGCTTCGGAGAAGCCTGCTGCGCGCTGGCTCCGGCGTCGAGAGCTTGCTGTTGAAAGGCTCACGAACCAAAGCAATGTAGGCGACGAAACTGCTCGCGCGCTGGACTCCAGCCTCGATCAGCCACATGCGTCAATGAACGGGCTCGCCGCGGCGCGGGTGCGTCCGGACCAGCCGCGTCCAGGAGCGGCCTGTGCCACCTTCAGCGCGCCGTGGTCGAGATCGTCGGGGCAGGGGTGAGGTGCGGGCTCTCGAGGGCTAGCGTCGTCGCGACCCAGGAGCGCCGCCGGTTGTCATGGGAGGTGCGATGCGCCGCAATCGGTCGGTCCCCGACGCAATGGTCATCCCTGTGCTGGTCTATCCCGACGTCCGCGCCGCCGTGGCGTGGCTGATCGAAGCGTTCGGCTTCGTCGAACGCCTTCGTATCGGTGACGCCCACCGGTCCCAGCTCAGCGTGGGCGAGGGAGCGGCGGTCATCGTGACCGAACCTCGGGCCGGCAGCGACCCGGAGCGGGCCGGCGAGGCAGCGAGTGCCTCGGTCATGGTCCGGATCGAGAACCTGCACGAGCACTGCGAGACCACGAGGGCCTTGGGCGCACGAATCACGATGGAGCCGACCGAGTTCGCGTTCGGCGAGAGGCAATACCAGCTCGAGGACCCTTACGGGCACCGCTGGACCTTCACCGAGACGCTGGCCGACGTCGACCCGAGCGATTGGGGCGGGATCACGCCCGAGGCCCGGTAGATCGATCACTTCAATCGACCTACATGTGCGGCCTCCCGCGGCACTCGGACAGCGGACAACGAGGAATCGTGCCTGCTTGCTCAGAGGGACGACGGGCTCAGATAGCCATGGTCGTACCGGCACGCGAGTGCCGGCAAGCGGCAGCCGCGTGATCTCTCAAGGGGCGCCGTCAGCGGCGTCGGAACGACGTCGGCGTCGTGGCCGGGCAGGCGATGTGGGGAGTCCCTCGGCGGTCGCCGCGTAGAAGAGCGGGGTCAGCACCACCACGGCCAGGGCGGCCAGCGGCTACGCCAGCCCGAGGACGACCGGGACGAGCGGCGCGCCGATCCCCCACAGGGCGCGGACGCGTTCCTCGTGGAAGAAGCCAGCGGGAACGTCCTCGTGGACCAGCTCCGGGTGCCGGTGCAGGTAGGTGAAGGTGATCAG
Source organism: uncultured Actinomycetota bacterium (assembly GCA_963716955.1). GTDB lineage: Bacteria > Actinomycetota > Actinomycetes > Mycobacteriales > Pseudonocardiaceae > Actinomycetospora. The sequence goes on along the minus strand of CAVQUY010000017.1, from coordinate 524,557 downwards.
CCAGGCGGCGCCCATCCCGGAAGCGACGACCGCGTAGAGCACCAGGGCACTCTCCTGGTCCCCGGGCGTGCCCTCGCCCGTCGCGAAGGCCAGTTGGGCGGTCGGGAAGGGCAGCACCGAGGACGCGAGCAGGAGCGCGAGGTTGCACCAGAGCAGTCCGGTGTCCACCCGTGCGATGCGCCGGAACAGGGCGTGGTGGTTGACCCAGACGACGCCGATGTAGAGGAACGATCCGATGTAGGCGAGATAGGACGGCCACGCGTGCAACAGGTCGTGGCTGACCCGTCCGGCGACGGCGCCGGGGTGCAGGTCGAGCACCAGCAGTGTGATCGCGATGGCCAGCACACCATCGCTGAACGCCTCGGTGCGGCCGGTGGCGGCCAGCCGTCGGGGTCGGTGGTCGGACCGCTCATGGCGGGGACGCGTCAGCGACGTCCGGGCCCGAGGGCAGCGGCGGTCCGAGCACACTGGTCCCGTGCGCGCGGTTCACCTCCGCGAGCGCCGCCGCGTCGAGTCGCTCGCTGTGCATGATGGGCGCGGCGGCGTCGAAGAAGGGCCGCATGCCACCGGGAACGAAGGTGAGCAGCATCCGCGAGGCGCGCTCGAGGGCGTTGGCCCAGGTGTGCGGGTGCCTCGGGGCGCGAACAGGAAGCTGCCGGTCTCGGCGACGACGACGACGTCCCCGGCGCGGAACCGGAACGCGCCGTCGAGCACGTAGAAGCACTCGTCGACCGCAGTGTGGGCGTGCAGTGGAGCGCCCTGGTGGTCGGGCTGCGCGGTGAGCTCGAACTGGTCGAAAGAGCCGGTGGTGGCGATGGCGCCCTTCCACACCAGGAGCTCGCCGGGGGCGAAATCCAGTACGTCTCCGTCGCCCGGGGCGAGCACGATCGGCAGGACGGACATCACGCCACCGCCGTGCGGGGCAGGGCGGGCAGCTCGAGGGCTGGACGGTCCCAACCGGCCAGGTTGGCCGTCGACCGGTAGACGCTGGTGAAGAACTCGAGCGCGACGGCGTCGGGGTCGTTCTCGGCGACCAGCGCCTCCCACGGCAGCACGAACTCACCGAGCTGGGGCACCCAGTGGGCTCCCGGCGGTGCGACGGTTGCCGTCTCCACGCCGGGCGGTGCGGGGGTCAGGTAGGCGTAGAGCACGGCGTGCGGCGATTGTGCGCTGCCCGGCCAGAACCCGACGGCGAGGTTCTCCTGATCCTCGCCGAGACCCGTGACCGGATCCGCGGCGGCGCGCGCGGGAGCCCGCCGACCGTTGAACCGGGTGTGGTTGAGGTCGAACCCGCCCAAGTAGAGGAGGACCGGGCTGCTCTCGCCACCGAAGGGCGTGCGGTAGCGCTCGATCACGCGGGCCACCGACAGCGCCGCGCGCCACCACCGCTGCACCGCCCCCGGTCGTAGGCGTCGTGCACCGGGTCCTGGTCGAAACGGACGGGGTCGGGGATCTCCGAGGGCAGTGCGGAGAGGTGCACGTCGATCCCGAGCTCGCGCAACGCGGCCACGACCGCGGCGTGGAAGTCGGCCACCGAGCGCGGCCGCAACTCCACCACGCCCACGTCGCCACGCGAGGTGACCAGGCGTACCTGGTCGTCGAGCAGGTCGACGTCCAGCTGCAGCTCGACCGGCCCGGCGGGCATCGGACCGGTGGTCGGCCCGCGTGCGGTGAGCGCCAACCCGACGTTCCACCACTCGTTCAGGAACGGCGTCAGCGCCAGCTTGACCTTGCCGACGACCTGCAACCACAGGTGGAAGGTCTCGCGGGTCGCGGCCCACGACTCGTACGGGAGTTCCGGCCACCTCGGATTGCTCAAGACTGCAATCTCCTTCGCCAACGAAGGATCGTCGAACGAAGACTGGCGCGCCTGTCAACCCGGCGTCGGCACCCCCGGATCGCCACGTCCGGTCGGCTCGTCGAGCTGGTGATCGATGCTGGCCCAGACGGCCGCCAGCGCCGCCTTCTGCTCTGCGCCCAGCGGGTCGAGGACCAGTCGCCGGACGTTGGCCGAGTGCGCACGCCGGGCCACCGCCAACCGCTGCGTCCCGAGCGTGGTGAGGGTGGCGACGACCGCGCGGCCGTCCTCGGCATCGGGCCTGCGCCGGACCAGGCGCTGGTGCTCCAGGACGTCCACCACGCGGGACAGGCCACTCCTGCTCAGGCTGGCCCGCTCGGCCAGGTGCGTCATCCGCAGCCGACCGCCACCCAGGAAGAGGGTGAAGAGCACCTCGTACTCGACCAGGGCCATGCCGTGCGCCGCGGTCAGCTCCGCGTCCAGGCGGCGGATCAGCCGGGTGTGCGTGGTGACGAACCCGCGCCACGCAGCCAGGTCTGCCTCCGGCAGGAGCGACGTCGACCCAGGCGGCGCGTCGCCGCCCCCACCGGCTCCGTCGGGCTGCACCTGGTCCTCGGCATCGGAAGAGCTGGTCTGCATCGCGTCATCCTAGCTCGGGCACGTATTTCGTTGGCGCACGAACGAGCCAGGTCCGTCGGTTGCTGGGAGGAGTCCCGGACCGGCCCGAATACCCGACCGGGGCGCTGACGCGGGCAATCCCCGCAACGCGATGGGCCTCGTGGGCCGCCTAGCCCGAAGCGGTCGAACGCCGCTGCACGAGACCCACCCCGAGCACAAGCTGCGATCCTCGTGCCCCACTGTTCCGGCGACCGCCCGACCGGCTGCGAGACTTCCGTCAGTACTCGCCCTTGATGACGAAGAAGCTGCCGCGGATGGTGCCGGCGAGCTTGGAGCGCTGCTTCGCGAACTTGAACCGCGTTGCGAGTTCCTCGGGGACCTCCATGCCCTCCGCGAGCTTGAATCCCACCGCGCGCTTCGACCCCTGCTCGAGACCGTACATCACGTTGATCGAGAGCCCCGACTCGTAGAACACGTAAGCGAAACGGATCCCGCCCGCAACGAATCCGGTCGCCTCCAACGGCCGCGACGCGATCACGATGTCCCGTTCCTCGGCGAGGATTCGGGTCACCCAGTCGACAACCTCGACGGCCTCGTCCGCGGGCTCGACAGTGAACTCGTGGTCGTACTTGTTCTTGAAGTACCGAGCCTCGTTCGCACGCAGGCCGGCGAGGGCCCCCGCGACCGCAGAGGACTCAAGGCCCTCCGTCGAGACGTTGGAGAAGTCGACGACCTGCGCCACCACGCACCTCCAGGACCGGAACCCTGAGCGTAGCCTCGCGCCGCGACAACGGCGTCTCCGCCGGTCTCGTCAGGCCGCGCAAACCGGAGAGCAGGAGCGCCGACAGGGAGGCCCTCTTCGGAACGGCGTCCGGTCGTCCGGGAGCCGCAACCAGGGAGGGCGCGGACTCCGCGACGCTCCGGTGCGGCTGTCTGCACGTGCAACAGGTCCGCCCCAGAGGCGACCAGCTCACGAGTCACGGTCGCCCGCGGCGGCCGGGCACCCTCACGTCGCATTCGTCGCTGAGGCCATGACTCGGCCTCCTCAGCGAGTCGAGCATCTCGAGACCCTCTCGGGCTGCGCGTGCCGGATTGTTCGGAACGGACCGGATCGCACAGGTCGCGCGTTCGTCGGACGGCTCCTCGTCGTGGACGCAGGCCCGATGGCGCTCGATCAGGTGACGACCTTGCGGAACGCATTCTTCGTGGGTCGCGTCTCAGCCCTGGTGTAAATGAAGACGGACGTAGGTTCCTCTCGTAGCCGCCAAGCAACGAGGAAGGGAGCCCACGTCCGTGTCGAGGAGAGTAACGCCCAGCGAGCGGCTGCGTGCCGAGGTGGACCAGGTGTTCGCCGGCGACGCCGATCTGGCCACGATGGTCGAGCAGGTCGCCCAGCTCGGGGCGCGGTTGTTGCTGCAGACCGCGTTGGAGGCCGAGGTCACCGAGTTCCTGGGCCGGGAGCGCTACGCCCGCGCCGCGGGCTGCGACGACGCTCGGGAGGGCAGCCGCAACGGCTACAGCCAGACGACGATCAAGACCACCACCGGGCCGGTGACCCTGCAGCCGCCGAAGCTGCGTGGCACCACCGAGGCGTTCGCCTCGCGGCTGCTCGGGGCCGGGGTGACCAAGACCCACGCGCTGGAGTCGTTGGTGATCGCCGGGTTCGTGCGCGGGCTTTCGACCCGGGACGTCGAGGCCACCCTGGCCGAGGCGCTCGGTGAGCAGGCCACCGTGTCACGGTCGACGGTGTCGCGGATCTGCGCGCAGATCTCCGAGGAGATGACCGCCTGGCAGCGGCGGCGCCTCGATGAGCTCGAGCTGGACTACCTGTTCCTGGACGCCAGCTTCTTTCGCTACCACGTCGGCGCGGCCGCCGAGCCGGTGCTCGCGGCGTGGGGCATCACCACCGCGGGCAAGCCGGTCTTCGTCGGACTCGACACCTCGAGCGCGGAGTCCACCGACGCCTGGGCAGGGTTCCTGACCGACCTGGGAGCCCGCGGCCTGCGCTGCCCGCTGCTGGTGATCTCCGACGGCGCCCCCGGCCTGATCGCCGCGGTGGAGCAGACCATGCCCGCCGCGCTGCGCCAGAAATGCCTGGTTCACCGGGCGAGGAACGTCCTGTCCAAGGTCCCGAAGAACGCCCAGGGCGAGGTCAAGGCCGACTACTGGGCCATCTTCGACCTGCCCGAGCAGGTCGCGCCCGGTCTGGAGGCCGTCGCCGCGGTGCAGACCAACATCGACCGGTTCGCCAGCCGGTGGCGGGATGCCTACCCCGCCGCGGTGCGCTGTCTGCTCACCGACCGCGAGCAGCTGACCCACTACTTGCGCACCCCGCGCGAGCACTGGACCCGGGTCCGGCACTCCAACTTCATCGAGCGCACCTTCGGCGAGACCCGCCGCCGGGTGAAGGTCATCGGCCGGCTCCCCGGCGAGACCAGCTGCCTGGGCCTGGTCTGGGCGGTGCTTGACCGCGCCTCGCGCGGCGCCCGCGGGTTCACCATGACCCCGACCGGGCTCCGGCTGCTCCAAGACCTGCGGCGCAGCCTGCTCGAACCACCTACCCCGCTACGACACCCCGATCAGCCGGCCGAGCACCCGACGCTGTCGGGGACGTCGCCTAGACTCACCCCAGCGAGAGGATCTCCACGTCCGGCCGTTTACACCGCACGTGAGACGCGACCTTCTTCGTGGTGACCTCGTCGCCGCGGAACTCGAGCAGGTCGCAGCCGGCCACGATCCTGCGAGTCCCGTCGGCGTCCCTGGTGACGAAGTCCCACTCGAAGGTGCCTCGGTCCCCGAACACGTGCACCCGCAGGTTCTCGAACCTGCCGCCGGGGAACCGGTCGAAGAACGCTTGGACGCCGCGGCGGACCTCATCGCGGCCCTCGTAGGTCACGCCGAGGTGCTCGGTGCCGACCGAGGCGTGGTACTCGCCGTCCTCGCTGAAGTAGCTGGCGACCAGGTCGGCGTCGGCGCTGTTCCAGGCGTCGCCGAACGCGGTGGCCCGCTCCACGCTCATCTCGGTCACGGCGTCTCCTCCGGTCTCTGGCGGCCAGTTGCTGCCCGGATGGTCGCCGACCCGACCGGGTATGGGCCAGCCCGGCGCGTTCCGTGATCCCCGGTGGCCCTCGTCGTCCAGCTGCGCTGTTGAACCGGACCTCATGCCGCGGCCAGCGGCATGTCGGTGACGCGGCCGCACTCGCGCTCCGAGCTCCGACGCAAGCGACAGAGCCGAAGCATCGAGCTCATCGGTGATGGGCGGCGCGGATGCTTACACAGCGTGCGAGCGTCGTGGAGAGGCAGAGTTCGCCGGTCAACGGTCCTCGAGCGTGTAGCGCACCGTCTGCACGCGGATGCCGTCCTCGGTGAACACCATCGTGTCGATCCCGTCGGTGGCCTGGGTCTTCTCGGACACTGCTTTCCACTCGATGAACAGCACGTCGGCTTCGAAGACCTGGGTCGGGACGTCCCACTGGGCATTCGGCAGGTCCTGCAGGACTGCGGTGAAGGCCTCACGCACCCCGTCCTTGCCGCGCCGTACCGTGTCCGGGGTGATGATCACCGCGTCATCGGTGTAGTCCGCGACGATCTCGTCCACGTCACCAGCCATCAGCGCCTCGGCGTGGTGGTTGAAGATTTCCTGCGGGGTGCGCGCCATCAGTCCCTCCCGAGGTCCGGCGACGTCGAGCCGTGGCGTCGCGGGCACACACGTGCCAGCAGGTCCACCTTCGTCACTGTCGTTCCTCCCCGCCGCACCGTGCAACCCTGACCAGGCGGCAGCCACGCGTGGGCTTCGGGCGCGGGAGGCACCCGGGGGGCGCGGTGGGCTCTTCGGCTGCCGCAGGTTTCGAATCCTGCCGGGGCCGCCCCGTACTCCCGCGCCGGCCCTGGACGGGTGGGGCCGGGAGCCACAGCCGCACGCTCGTCGAGCAGGCGGTGGAGCGGTTCGGCGGTCTCGACCTGCTGGTCAACAACGTCGGCGGCGTCCACCCCCGCACCACCGGGTTCGTCGGCGTCACCGACGCCGACTGGCAGTGGGCGCTGGAGGTGAACCTCCTGTCCGCCGTGCGCGCGACGCGTGCGGCCGTGCCCCACCTCGTCCGGCGGGCCCCGTCCGCCATCGTCACCGTCTGCTCGGTGAACGCCGCGCTGCCGGACCCCGGGGTGATCGACTACAGCGCGGCCAAGGCAGCCCTGCGCAGCTTCAGCAAGTCGCTCTCGAAGGAGCTCGGCCCGGCGGGCGTCCGCGTCAACACGGTCAGTCCGGGCCCCGTCGAGACCGCGCTGTGGCTCGGGCCCGGTGGGGTGGCCGAGACGGTCGGGAAGGCGCAGGGCGCCGACCCGGCGGCGGTGAAGGCGGCCGCCGTCGCCGGCACCCCGACCGGCCGCTTCACCCACCCGTCGGAGGTCGCGCAGCTCGTCCTGCTCCTCGCCTCGGAGACCGCGGGCAACATCACCGGGGCGGACGTGCTGATCGACGGGGGGATGGTGAGCACGGTGTAGCCGGGCGACGTGCCTACTCGCGCCACGCCAGCGCCAGCATGAGACGCGCCCGCACCTCCGGGTCGTCCAGGGAGTCGCCGAACAGCTCGTGCAGCCGGCCCATGCGGTACCGGACCGTCTGCGGGTGGACGTGCAGCTCCTCGGCCATCGCCCGGCGGTCACCCATGTGCCGCAGCCACGAGCGCAGCGTCTCGCGCAGCCGGGCCCGCGACGACGGCGGTGACGCCTCGAGCGGGGCGAGGACCTGGTCGCCGAGGGCTTCGAGCAGCCGGTGGTCGCGGTGCACGATGATCGCGTCGAGGTGGTCGGCGACGAAGACCGGGTCGTCCGAGAGCAGGTGCTCCTTGGTCAGGCGCGCCGCGATCTCGGCGAAGTGGAGGCTGCGGGCGAGCATCTCGGGCGGCACGGCGGCGCCGACCGTCGCGTGGGCCCCGCGCAGCAGGCCGGTGAGCACCGCCCGCTCCGCCGGGCGCGCGCCGCGCGGGACGACCGCCCCGACCAGGGGTGGCCGGCGGATCGGCAGCGACCGCGCGTCGAGTCGCGACAGGGCCCGCCTCCCGGACGCGTCGTCGGGCTCGACGAGCACCACGGACACCTTCTCCGGCACCGGCCAGTCCGCCCGGCGGGCCGCCGCACGCACCGCCGCCGCGTCGGTGGACTCGGAGAGCATGAGGTCGACGAGCTCGTCGCGGTGCCGCTCGCGCAGCGCGCCCGCCTCCTCCTGCTCGAGCACGTAGCCCTGCGCCGAGGCCGACGAGAGCTGGTCGACGAAGAAGAACACCGTCCCGGCGAGGGCGGCCAGCGTCTCCGGCGCGAGCCCGACCTCGAGCGCGGCGGCCGCCACGTGGCGCCCAGAAGACCCGGACCCCGATCTGGTAGACCGCGAGCAGATCGGGCAGGTCCCGACCCTGGCGCCACTGCGAGCGCCCGAGGTTCTCGAAGAACTCGTGCTCGCCCGGACGGTCGATCGCGCCGTCGTTGGTCAGCGAGATGATGCGCCCGAGGACCCCGCGGACCCCGACCGTGACCTCCTGCTCGTGCGCGGCGAGGAACTCCGCGTAGTCCGGCACGCGCTCGGCCAGCGCCTCGCGGACCTCGACCATGAGGTCGGGGACCCGGCGCCCGACGGCCGCGGACAGGGCGTCGAGCGACGGCGACGAGAATCTCGGACAACCCCCACCTCTGCCTTCGGACGGGCCACGGAGCGAGCGGCGACCCTGCCGCGTTCGACGGTAGTCCGGCGCGATCTGTGTCGCGATGACAATTTCGGGTGTTCGAACTGATCGCCCGGGTCAAGACTTGTCGCGTCCACCACAAGCACCATCACGGCCATGGAGGAACGCGGGTCGGCCGTCGCCACCGCGACGTCCCGACTGCGGGACGCGGAACGGGCGGAGAACTTCCCGGTCGCGCTGCGCGTCCTCCCCGCCCGCCGCCGGGCCGTGCTGCGCGCCGTCTACGACGTGGTCCGCACGGTGGACGACGTCGGCGACGAGGGTGACCTCGACCCGGCGGAACGCCTCGCGGCGCTGGACGGGCTCGACGACGACCTCGACCGCGTGTTCGCCGGGGCGGCCCCCCGCTCCCCCGTGGTCGCGGCCCTGGCGCCGTACGTCGGCCTGCTCCCCGCCGCGCCCTTCCACGACCTCGTCGCCGCGAACCGCGCCGACCAGACCGTCACCCGCTACGGCACCCGCGACGCCCTGATCGGGTACTGCCGGCTCTCCGCCGTGCCGATCGGGCGGCTCGTCCTCGCCGCGTTCGAGGTGGACGACGACCGCGACGATGCTCGCGGAGTCCGACCGGATCTGCACCGCCCTGCAGCTGCTCGAGCACCTCCAGGACGTCGCCGAGGACCGCGCGCGCGGCCGGGTCTACCTGCCGGCCGATGCCCGGACGGCGGCGGGCGTCGCCGAGGAGGACCTCGACGCACCGACCGCGCCGCCGGCGCTGCGGCGCCTCGTGCGCCAGGAGTGTGCCGCCGCCCGGGAGCTGCTCGCGTCGGGCATGCCGCTGCTCGGGCGGCTGCGCGGCGCCGCCCGCCTCGCCGTCACCGGCTACGTCGCCGGCGGAGCCGCGGCCGCCGACGCCGTCGACCGCACCGGCGGGGACGTCCTGGGCCGGACCGCCCGCACGCGTCGTCGCGACGTCGCGCTCCACCTGGCCCGGCTCGGGGTCCGCCCCCGGCCGGCCCCGCCCGACGACACCGCCCCGCCCGACGCCGCCGCCCTCGACGACACCGCCCGCCGATCAGGAGGTCCCCGCTCGTGACGACCGTCGTGACCGACACCCGCACGGCCCGGGCCTACGCCACCTGCGAGGCGATCACCCGCACCCAGGCGCGCAACTTCCACTACGGCATCCGGCTGCTGCCACCGGACCGCCGGGCCGCCCTGTGCGCGGTGTACGCCCTGGCGCGGCGCATCGACGACATCGGTGACGAGCACGGCGAGACCGCGGCCAAGCAGGCCGCGCTCACCGCCCTGCGCAGCCGGTTCGCGACCCTGCGCGACACCGACCCGGGCGAGGACCCGGTGCTCGTCGCCGTCGCCGACGCGTCACGCCGCTTCCCGGTCCCGCTCGGTGCGTTCTCCGAGCTCGTCGACGGGGTCGAGGCCGACGTCGCCGCCGACGACGCCTTCGCGCGGACCGGCTCCCCGTCCGCCCCCTACCGGACCTTCGACGACATGCTCCGGTACTGCCGCTGCGTCGCGGGGTCGGTCGGGCGCCTCTGCCTCGGGGTCTTCGGCACCCGGCCGGGAGCGGATCCGGAGGGCCGCGCGTCCGGGCTCGCCGACTCGCTCGGGCTCGCCCTGCAGCAGACGAACATCCTGCGCGACGTCCGCGAGGACCTCGTGAACGGGCGCATCTACCTGCCCGCCGACGAGCTCGACGCGGCCGGGGTGACGCTGCGGCTGGGCCCGGACGGCGCCCTCGCCGACCCCGACGGCGCCCTGGCCGACCTCCTGCGCGACGCGGCCGTGCGGGCGCGCGGGTGGTACGACGAGGGCCTGCAGCTGGTCGACCTGCTCGACCGTCGCAGCGCGGCCTGCACGACGGCGATGGCCGGCATCTACCGGCGCCTGCTCGACGAGATCATCGCGGACCCCCGCGCCGTCTACGACCGGCGGCTGTCGTTGTCGGCGTCGACGAAGGCGCTGGTCGCGGTGCGCGCCCTCACCGGTCGCCGATGAGCAGGGTGGCCGTCGCTCGGGGGCGGGCTCGCCGGCCTGTCCGCGGCGCTGCACGCCGCCGACGCGGGCCACGCGGTCACGCTCGTCGAGCGGCGGGCCCGTCTCGGGGGCCTGGCCGGCTCCTTCCGCCGCGGGGAGGCGCACGTCGACACCGGACAGCACGTCTTCCTGCGCTGCTGCGGCGCCTACCGCGGCCTGCTCGACCGGCTCGGGGTCGCGGGGTCCACCGCGCTCCAGGACCGCCTCGACGTCACGGTGCTGCGCCCGGACGCCCCGCCCGCGCGGCTGCGGCGCGACCGCCCGGGCGCCGTCGTGACCCGCCTCCCGGGCGTCCCGGCCCCGCACCTCGCCCGGGCGCTGCTGCGCTACGACGCGGTGCCGTGGCGCGAGCGGCTCGCGCTCCCCCGGGCCGCCGCCGCCCTGCGCCGGCTCGACCCCGCCGACCCCGCCGTCGACGCGCAGTCGTTCGGGGACTGGCTGCGCCGCCACGGGCAGGGTCCGGCCGCGGTGCGCGCGCTCTGGGACCTCATCGGGACGCCGACCCTGAACGCCCCCGCCGACGACGCCTCGCTCGCGCTCGCCGCGACCGTCTTCCGTATCGGGCTGCTCGGCGCGGCCGACGCCGCGGACATCGGCTGGTCCACGGTGCCCCTGGGCGAGCTGCACGACACCGCCGCCCGCCGCGCGCTCGACGCGGCGGGGGTGCGGGTGGCGCCGTCGACGCGGGTGCGCGACGTCGCCCGGGACGGCGAGGGCTGGCGGGTCACCGTCGCCGGGCGCGACGGCGCCCACCACGCGCTCGACGTCGACGCCGTGGTGTGCGCGCTGCCTCCGGAGGTCGCCGCCGACGTGCTGCCCGCGCCGGTCGGCCCGGCCCTCGGCGTCGCGGCCGCCGCGCTCGGTGCGAGCCCGATCGTCGACGTCCACCTCGTCTGGGACCGCCGGGTGCTGCCGGTCCCGTTCGCCGCGGCGCTGGACACCGAGGTCCAGTGGGTGTTCGACCGGTCGGGTGTCGCACGGCGCCCTCCCGCCGGGCGCGCAGTACGTCGTGCTGTCGCTCTCGGCCGCCGACGCCTACCTCCCGCTCGGGGCCGAGGTGCTCGTCGAGCGGTTCACGACCGAGCTGGGCCGCCTCCTGCCCGCCGTGGCGGGCGCGCGGCTCCTCGACGGCTTCGTCACCCGCGAACCCCGGGCGACCTTCCGGCCGGCCCCGGGCACCGCCGCCCACCGCCCGGCCGCGGCGACCGCGCTCCCGGCCCTCGCGCTGGCGGGCGCGTGGACCGACACCGGATGGCCCGCGACCATGGAGGGTGCCGTGCGCAGTGGGGAGACCGCCGCGACGGTCGTGACCGGGACCGACGACCGGGCGCGGGTGGCGGCGTGACCGCCCTCGCCGCCGGGACCGCCGCCACCGTCACCGGCACGACGACCGTCGACCCGGCGACGGTGGACGTGGCCGCGGTGCTGCGCCGCTGCCGCGACCTCGTCGATCCCGCCCTGCGGTCCGCCGTGGCGCGCCTGGACCCGACGAGCGCCGCCCAGAGCGCCTACCACCTGGGCTGGACGGACCGGGACGGCCGGCCGACGCGCGGCGGCGGGAAGGCGCTGCGGCCGGCGCTGGCGCTGCTCGCCGGCGCGGGCCTGCGGCGGGCAGGACGGCCGTCGCCGTGGCCGGCGGCGTGGCGGTGGAGCTGGTGCACAACTTCTCGCTCGTCCACGACGACCTCATCGACGGCGACACCGAGCGTCGCCACCGCCCCACCGTGTGGGCGGTCTGGGGCGCCGCGTCCGCGGTCCTCTCCGGCGACGCGATGCTCGCCCTCGCCCAGGAGGTGCTGCTCGAGGTCCCCGCGCCGGAGGCCGCACTGCTGCTCGCGCGGACGGTGCGGGAGCTCGTCGGCGGCCAGGTCGCCGACGTGGCCTTCGCCGACCGGGACGACGTCGGCGTCGAGGAGTGCCTGGCGATGGCGCACGGCAAGACCGGCACGCTGCTCGGGGCGAGCACCGAGATCGGCGCCGTCCTCGCCGGCGCGCCCGCCGGGGCCCGGGCCGCGCTGCGCTGCTTCGGCGTCGAGCTCGGCCTCGCGTTCCAGCTCGTCGACGACCTGCTCGGCATCTGGGGCGACCCCGCCGTCACCGGCAAGCCCGTCCTCGCCGACCTGCGCGAGCGCAAGAAGTCGCTCCCGGTCACCTGGTCCGTCGTCCACGGCGGCGCGGCCGGGCGCGATCTGGCGGACTGGCTCGCCCGGCCCGAGGACGGGGACGACGAACCGACCCTGCGCCGCGGCGCCGCCCTGGTCGAGGCGGGCGGCGGGCGCGCCTGGGCCGGCGACGAGGCCCGCCGCCGGCTCGCCGCCGCCGAGGCCGCCCTGGCCACGCTGGCCGAGCACCTGCCCACCACCGACCCCGCGACGACGCGGGCCCGGGCCGAGCTCGTCGCGCTCGGCCGCCACCTCGCCGACCGGGAGGCCTGAGCATGACGCTGTCGGTGCAATCGACCGACACCACGACCCGCACCGCCGCCGACGCGCTCGCGGCCGGGATCGACCACCTCCGCGCGCGCCAGGACGCGGCCGGCTGGTGGAAGGGCGACCTCGACACCAACGTGACCATGGACGCCGAGGACCTCCTCCTGCGGCACGTCCTGGCGATCTCCGACCCCGACCGCACCGCCGGGGCCGCCCGCTGGATCCGCTCGCAGCAACGCGCCGACGGGACCTGGGCGACCTTCGCCGGCGGCCCCGGTGACCTGTCGACCACCGTCGAGGCCTGGGTCGCGCTGCGGCTGGCCGGCGACGCACCGACCGCGTCGCACATGGCGCGGGCCGCGGCCTTCGTCCGGGACCGGGGCGGGGTGGAGCGCACCCGCGTCTTCACCCGGATCTGGCTGGCGCTGGTCGGGCTCTGGTCCTGGGACGACCTGCCCGCCATGCCCCCCGAGCTGATCCACCTGCCGCGCTGGTTCCCGCTCAACGTGTCCGACTGGGCGTGCTGGGCGCGCCAGACCGTCGTGCCGCTGACGGTGGTGTCGACGCTGCGCCCGGTGCACCCGGTGGACTTCGACATCGAGGAGCTGCACGTTCCCGGTCCGGCGCCGGCCCGGGCGCCGATCTGGACCTGGGCGCGGCTTCTTCGCAGCGCCTCGACGTCGGGCTGCACGCGTACGCCCGCGCGGCCGCGCGGCGCGGTCCCCTGGCGCTGATCCGCCGGGGCGCCATGCGCAAGGCCGGCGAGTGGATCCTCGCCCGCCAGGAGGCCGACGGCGGGTGGGGCGGCATCCAGCCGCCGTGGGTGTACTCCGTGATGGCGCTCGTGCTGCTCGGCTACCCCCGCGACCACCCCTCCGTCGTCGCCGCCATCGCCGGCCTCGACGGGTTCACGCTGACCACCGACTCCCCCGACGGCCCGGTGATCCGCCTCGAGGCCTGCCAGTCCCCGGTGTGGGACACCTGCCTCGCGGTCAACGCGTTGCACGACGCGCGGCGTCCCCGCCGACGACCCCGCCGTCGTCGCCGGCACCCGCTGGCTGCTCGACGAGCAGGTGACCGCCACCGGCGACTGGGCCGTGCAGCGTCCCGCCCTGCGCCTCCGGCGGCTGGTCCTTCGAGTTCGCCAACGACGTCTACCCCGACACCGACGACACCGCCGAGGTCGTCCTCGCGCTGCGCCGCTCCGAGCACCCCGGGCTGTCCGACGCCGGACGGGCCCGGCTGCGGACGGCCGTCGACCGGGGCCTGGACTGGGCCGCGGGCATGGTCTCCGCCGACGGCGGGTGGGGCGCGTTCGACGCCGACAACACCCGCGCGCTCGTCACCAAGCTCCCGTTCTGCGACTTCGGCGAGGTGATCGACCCGCCGTCGGCCGACGTCACCGGCCACGTCGTGGAGGCGCTGGCGGCCGAGGGCCGGGCGGACTCCGAGGTGTGCCGACGCGGGGTGCGCCTGGCTGCTGGACCACCAGGAGGCCGACGGGTCGTGGTTCGGGCGCTGGGGCGCGAACCACCTCTACGGCACCGGCGGCGTCGTGCCCGCCCTGGTCGCGGCCGGGGTGGACCCGGCGTCGACGCCGATCCGGCGGGCGGTGCGCTGGCTGCACGCCCACCAGAACGACGACGGCGGGTGGGGCGAGGACCTGCGCTCCTACGTCGACCCGGCGTGGATCGGCCGCGGCGCGTCGACCCCGTCGCAGACCGCGTGGGCGCTGCTCGCGCTGATCGCGGCGGGCGACCGCTCGGCGGCCGCCGAGCGCGGGGTGCGGTGGCTCGTCGATCAGCAGCGCGCGGACGGCGGCTGGGACGAGGAGCAGTTCACCGGCACCGGCTTCCCGGGCGACTTCTACATCGCCTACCACCTCTACCGGGTCGTCTTCCCGATCTCCGCGCTCGGGCCGCTGGGTCCACGGGTGGGACCTCGGGGAGGGCTCGTGACCGGGCCCGTCGTCGCGACCCCGCTGGCGATCGAGCGGCGCGCCCTCGCCGGGCCGGGGGACGTCCGCGTCCCGACGGCGGAGGTGGTCACCACCGGCGCGGGGCCGCGGCGCTCGGCCGTGGCGGCCCGCGGCGCTCGGGGACCGGCCGCGGCTCGTGGCCGGCGTCGCGGGGGCGCTGGCCGGCGGGATCGCGCCGGGCGACCTGGTCGTCGCGGACGAGGTGCGGGGTCCCGACGGCGGGTCGGTGCGGCTGGCGAGCGCTCCGCTGCTCGCCGCGGGCCTGCGGGCGGCCGGGCTGACGGTGCACGTCGGGCCGGTGGTGTCCGCGGACCACGTCGTGACCGGGGCGGAGCGGCGGGCGCTGGGCGGGCCGACCCCGCCGTGGGTGAGCGGCGCCGTCCTCGCGTCAGAGGCCAGCATCGTGCCGTTGCTGCCACCGGCCGGGCCGACCCCGCCGGGGTGAACGGCGCCGTCCTGGCGTCAGAGGAAGGGCAGCACGCCGATAGGGTGCCGTTGCTGCCGTCGGAGGCGGTGACATCCCGCCCGGCCCTCGCCGTCGACACCGAGTCCGCGTGGCTCGCCCCGGAGGACGGTGCGGCCCCGTTCGCCGTCGTCCGCGCCGTCGTCGACACCCCCGACCACCCGCTCCTGCGCCCGGGCACCGTCACCCGCGGGATCGCCGCCCTCGCCGCCCTGCGCCGCGCCGCCCCGGTGATCGCCGCGTGGTGCGCCGCCCTCGGCGAGCGCGAGGTGCTCCTGGCCGAGCCGCGCTCGTTCTGCGCGGGGGTGGACCGGGCCATCGCCACCGTCGAGCAGGCCCTCGAGCGGCACGGCGCCCCGGTCTACGTCCGCCGCCAGATCGTGCACAACCGCCACGTCGTCGCCGACCTCGAGCGACGCGGCGCGGTGTTCGTCCGCGAAGCCGACGAGGTGCCGCCCGGGTCGGTGCTCGTGCTCGCCGCGCACGGCGTCGCGCCGTCGGTGCGGCGCACGGCGGCCGCACGCCACCTCGCCGTCGTCGACGCCACCTGCCCGCTGGTGACCAAGGTGCACGCCGGGGTGCGCCGCGCGGCCGGGCGCGGCGACACGGTGTTCCTCATCGGCCACGCCGAGCACGAGGAGGTCGAGGGCACCGTCGGAGAAGCGGCGGAGGCGCCCGGGAACGTCGTCGTCGTGGCCAGCGAGGCCGAGGCCGAGACGGTCACCGCCCCGACCCGGCGCGGGTCGCGTCCGCCGTGCAGACCACGCTGGCCGTCGACGAGGCCGAGCGGATCGCCGCGGTGCTGCGACGACGGTTCCCGGCGCTGGTCGAGCCCCGCTCGGCGGACATCTGCTACGCCACGACCAACCGCCAGGCCGCGGTGCGCGCGGTGGCGGCCGAGGCCGACCGGCTCGTCGTCGTCGGCTCGGCGAACTCCTCGAACTCGGTGCGGCTGGCGGAGGTCGGCGCGCGCGCCGGGGTCGCCGCCCGCCGCGTCGACGACGCGGGCGAGCTGGACCTGGCCTGGCTCGCGGGCGCGCGCCGCATCGCGGTCACCGCGGGCGCCTCGGCCCCCGACCACCTCGTCGACGGCGTCGTCGACGTCCTGCGCGGGCTCGGGCCCGTGACCCTCACCCCCCGGCCGACCACGACCGAGGACGTCCACTTCACCCTTCCCAAGGAAGTGAGCTGACGATGGGTTTCCCCCTGCGCCAGAGCATCCGGCTCGGCACCTACCTGATGGAGCAGCGGCTCCGCGGGAGGAAGAAGTTCCCGATCCTGGTCGAGCTCGAGCCGCTGTTCGCCTGCAACCTCAAGTGCGCGGGCTGCGGGAAGATCGCCCAGCCGGCGTCGCTGCTCAAGCAGCGGATGCCGGTCGAGCAGGCGGTCGGCGCCATCGAGGAGGCCGGCGCGCCGATGGTCTCGATCGCCGGCGGCGAGCCGCTGATGCACCCGCAGCTGGACGAGATCGTGCGGCAGCTGCTGGACCGCAACAAGATCGTCTTCCTGTGCACGAACGCGCTGCTGCTGCCGAAGCACATGCACAAGTTCGCGCCGCACCGGAACTTCGCGTGGATGGTCCACATCGACGGGCTGCGCGAGCGCCACGACGCCTCGGTGCGCAAGGTCGGCGGCTTCGACGCCGCGGTCGCCGCGATCAAGCAGGCGCAGGCGGCGGGCTTCAAGGTCTACACGAACACCACGTTCTTCGACACGGACACCCCGCAGGACGTCATCGACGTCCTCGACTACCTCAACGACGACCTCGGCGTCGACAACATGCAGATCTCCCCCGCGTACGCCTACGAGCGGGCGCCCGACCAGGAGCACTGGCTCGGCGTCGACCAGACCCGCGAGCTCTTCCGCAAGGCGTTCGCCGACGGGCGCCGCAAGAAGTGGCGGCTCAACCACTCGCCGCTGTTCCTGGACTTCCTGGAGGGCAAGAAGCGAGTTCGACTGCACCGCCTGGGCCATCCCCTCGTACTCGCTGCTCGGGTGGCAGAAGCCCTGCTACCTGCTCGACGACGGGTACGTGTCGACCTACCGCGAGCTGATCGAGGACACCGACTGGGAGTCCTACGGACGCGGCCGCAACGCCAAGTGCGAGAACTGCATGGCCCACTGCGGCTACGAGCCGTCGGCCGTCTTCGCCACGATGGGGTCGCTGCGGGAGTCGATCCGGGCCGCCACGGACACGGTCGGTGCCCGCTGAGCCGTGAATTGCGCGTGAAATCGGGGGGCCTCACCACGGCCTGTCATCGCGGTCGCTACCGTCGACCGCGACCGGACCCCGGCCGAGAGGCGCACCCGCATGGCGCACCACCACGGCACGACGATCCATCTCCCGCACTGGCGGGAGATGGCCCGGCACGCGGTGGTGCCGCTGCTCGAGTCGATCCTGATCCCGCTCGGGCTCTTCGCGCTGCTGCTCCGCACCGCGGGCTTCGACGCCGGCCTCTGGGCCGCGCTGGGATGGTCGGCGCTCGCGGTGCTGGCGCGCCTGCTGTGGCGCCGGGCGCTGCCGGCGATCCTCCTGATCTCCACCGCCATCCTCGTGGTGCGGACGGTGGTCGGGCTCTGGACCGGCAGCGCGCTGGTGTACTTCCTGGAGCCCTCCGCGCAGAACTTCATCTTCGCGGGCGCGCTGCTGGTGACGCTGTTCGGCGGGGGGCGCCCGCTGCTGGCCCGGCTCGCGGACGACTTCGTGGCCTTCCCGGAGGCGCTGACCTCGCGCCCGAAGGTCCAGCAGTTCTTCCGGCGGGTGTCCCTGCTGTGGGCGCTGGTGTTCCTCGTGAACGGCGCGACCACGCTCCTGGCGCTCGCGGTGGCGACCGTCGAGGCCTACCTGGTGGTCGCCACCGTGGGGTCGTTCGCGCTGGTGGGCGTGGGGATCGTCATCTCGCTGTGGTGGTTCCGCTCCTCGCTGGCCGGCGAGGGCGTCCGGCTGCGCTGGGGCCCCGCGGCGGCCTAGCTCCGCAGGGTCCGGCCCGCGAGGCCCGCCAGGTCGAGGTCACGGGCGGAGAACGCCCGCGCCGCAGCGGCGAGGGCCTCGCGGCGCGCCGGGTCGTCGCCGCAGGCCGTACGACGGCCGCGGTGACGTCGGCCGGCCGCGGGCAGACGACGGCGAGGCCCGCCCGCGCGAGCGTCGCCGCCCCGGCCCGGCCGTGACCGGGGACCGGGGTCGCGAAGAGCACCGGGCGCCCGACCGCGAGCGCCTCGCTGGCGATCATCCCGCCGCCGGTGGTCAGCACGACGTCGGCCGCGGCCATCTCGGCGGGCACCGCGTCGGTCCAGCCGAGCGCGCGCAGCCGCGGATCGCGCCGGGCCGCGAGCCGGGCGCGCAGGGCGTCGTTGCGCCCGCACAGCACGACGGCCCGGACGCCGTCGCCCGCGTCGAGCACGGCGTCGACGGCCCGCTCCAGCGCGCCGAAACCCAGCGAGCCGCCGGTGACGAGCACGGTGAGGCCGTCGCCGGCGGGCGCGGGGCGGGGCTCGAACCGGGGGTCGACCGCGGGCGGCACCACCCGGACGTCCGCCGCGCCGAGCCGGCGGGCGCAGGCCGCGGCCTCGTCGAGCATCACCCACGTCTCGTCGACGCCGGGCCAGATCCAGAAGGGGTGCACGGCCGGGTCGGTGACCACGGCGACGGAGCGGGCGGTGAGCTCGCCGCGACGGCGCAGCAGGGCGAGCCCGCCCGTGGTGACCGGGTAGGTGCAGACGACGAGGTCGGGGCGGTGGCGGCGCAGGACGGGCCGCAGCGCGCGGGCGGTGGCCGGCGCCCCGAGCCGCTGGAAGAGCGCGGCGAGGCGCGGGAGCCGGCCCAGGACGTCGTAGGCCAGGCCGTAGAGACCCGGGGCGCGGCGCATGACGACGCGGTAGGCGAGGGCGAGCAGACGGGTGCGCCGCGGACCGCCGGCCACGGTCTCGACCTCGCCGACCTCGGCGTCCGGCCACGCCGTGCGCATCCGCGCGGCGAGCGCCCGCGCCCCGGCGACGTGGCCCTCGCCGACCGGGGCGGAGAGCAGCAGGACCCGCGAGGGGGTCCGTGGTGACGACGATGCGACGACCTGCCGCTCCCGGCTCACCCGCGCACGCTAGCGCCGCCCGGCCGGGCCCCGCCGCCGCTGCCCCCGGCGCGCCCCGCCGGGTCCTGCTGCTCTCCGGCTCCGTCGGTGCCGGGCACCACGCGGCGGCGGCCGCGGTCGCGGAGGCGGTCCGGGCGGCCTGGCCCGAGGCCGAGGTCGTCACCAGCGACGTCCTCGCCGGGATGGGCCGCGGGGCCCCGCGGGCGTTCGCGGGCGTCTACGCCACGTGCGTGCGGGCGCTGCCGTGGCTCTACGGGCTGTACTACTGGCTGCTCGTCCACGTCGGGTTCTTCCGCGCGGGGACCCGGGCCGTGCTGGGCCGCTGGAGCGCGCGGTCGATCGCCCCGCTGCTCGCCACCCACCGCCCGGACGTCGTCGTCGCCACGTTCCCCGAGGGCGTCGCGGGGCTGGGGCACCTGCGCCGCCGCGGGCGGCTGCCGGCCCGCGCGGTGGTGGTGCCCGCCGACCCCGCGCCGCAGCCGCTGTGGTGCGACGCGGACCTCGACGCGGTCCTGGTCACCACGGACGAGGCGGCGCGGCGGGTGCGGCGGTCGGCGCCGGGCGCTGACGGTGCACGTCGTCCGCTGGCCGGTCGTGTCGGCGTTCCGGCCCGCCCGCGTGTCAGGAAAGTCCCTGTGCAGATACCCAGTGTCAGCAACGGGACTCTTCTGACATGCCCCCCGGCCGGCTCCGCGTCCTCGTCGCCGCCGGCTCCCTGGGGTTCGGCGACCTCCCGACCATCGTCGGCGCGGTCCTCGCCGCCGGCGCCGACCCCGTCGTCGCCACCTCCGACCCGCGCGCCCGCGCCCGCCTCGACGCCCTCGCCGCGGCCCACCCCGGGCGCGTCGAGGTCCACCGCTGGATCGACGACCCGGCCACCGTCACGCGCGGCGCCGACGTCGTCGTCACCACCGGCGGCGGGGCCAGCGCGTTCGAGGCGCTGGCGTGCGCGCGCCCGCTGCTCGTCGTCGACCCGATCCCGGGCCACGGCCGCGACAACGCCCGCCTGCTCGCCCGCGCGGGCCTCGCGCGGCACTGCACCGGCCCGGGCGAGCTCACCGCGGCCCTGCGGACCCTCGCCGACCCGGCCACCCACGCCGCCCACGTCGCCGCGCTGCGCGAGCGCCCGCGCGGGGAGGACCTCGCCCCGGCGCTCGCCGGCACGCACCGGGTGGAGCGGATGCGCCCGGAGGACGCGCTGTTCTGGCACGCCTCCACCGCGCGGGTCCCGCAGGTGCTCGGGGCGCGGATCACGATCGCCGTCGGCGACGGCGACGCGACCGACTGGCCCGCGCTCGTCGCCGACCGGGTCCGCGAGCGCGCCGCCGGGATCGCCCTGCTGGCCCGGCGCCTGGACGACACGGGCCCGCTGCGGTGGGTCCCCGTCGTCCCCGACCCCGACCGCTGCGTCGACCCGGTCCTGCACGAGGGCGGTCCCGACGCCCTGACGACGGCCCACGTGGTCGGCGCCCCGGTCGACCCCCGCGACGGCGGCTGGCGGCTCACCGTCGCCCGCACCGCGCCCGGCGAGGTCTCCGTGCTCGCCGCGGTGCACCACTGCCTCGGCGACGGGCTCGCGGTCACCGACGCGCTCGTGCGCCTGCTCACCGACGAGGCCGCGGGCGTGCCGGTGGGCCGCCGGGACACCGCCGACGGGCCCGCCGCGGACCGCCGGGCCGCGCGCACCGCCCGCCGCGCCCTGCTCCGACGTCGGCTCCGCGGGATCGCCGCCCTCGCCCGGGCCGGTGGTGCCCGGGCCGGCGCCCTCGGCGGCCACACCCGCGACGGCGGCGCCGCGACCACCCGGTTCGTCAGCCGGGTCCGGGACGCCGCCGAGGTCCGCGCCGTCGCCCGTGCCCTCGGGACCAGCACGACGGTCGTCGTCGTCACCGCCGTCGCCGAGGCACTGGCCGCGCCGGGGGCGACGACGGTGCGCGCGATGGTCCCGCTCACCGCCCGGCTGCGGAGCGGCGCCGACCGGGGCGGGGTCGGCAACCGCACGGCCGCCGTCGCCGTCGACCTCCCGGTCGCCCCGGGCCCGCTCCGGCGACGGGTCGTCGCGGTCGCCGACGCCCTCGAGCGGGGCCAGGCCCACGGCCAGGCCGAGGGGTCCGCCGCGGTGCTGGCCGCCCTGGGACGGCTCCCGCGTCCGGTGCAGCGCCTGTTCGCCCGCCTGACCTACGGCGGCCGGTTCTTCCACCTCGTCGTCTCGGTGATGCCGGGCGTGCGCCGACCGCTGCACATCGGGGGCGGGCTCATCGCCGAGGTCGTGCCCGTGCTCCCCCTGGCCGAGGGCGTCGGGGTGGCCGTCGGGGCCATCGCGTGGGGCCGCACCCTGGGCCTCGGGCTCGCCGTCGACGACGCCGTGGTCGCCGGGGACCTCCCCGATCGCGTGGACGCGGCATGGTCCGCGCTCACCCGTGACGCGGGCGTTGCCTGCGAGGAGCACAATCGCCGGTGACGGATTGTCGACGCGGCCCGTCGCCGACGGCGGGCCCGCACGGAGGCGAATCGCGGTGACCGGAGCCGTCTCGCTGCTGGTCGCCGTCCCCGCCGCGGTCGTGGGTGCCGCGGGGTTCGGGATGGCGAGCGCAGCACAACAGCGCGCCACGCACGAGGTGCCGGTGTCCTCGACGCTCAGCCCGCGGCTCGTCCTGGACCTCATCCGGCATCCCTGGTGGCTGCTCGGACTGGTGATGACCGTCCTCGCGCTGTCGATGCAGCTCGTCGCGCTCGCGTTCGGTCCGCTGACCGTCGTGCAGCCCCTGCTCGTCACCGGGGTCGTGTTCGCCGGCGTCTTCTCCGCCCTGCTCCACGGCCGCGCCCCGGACCGCTGGGTGGTGGGCGGCGGGCTGCTCACCGCCGCCGGGCTGGCGGCGTTCCTCCTGCAGGCCCGCCCGGTGTCCGGGCCCGGGCTCGGAGCACCTCGACGTCACCGCCTCCCCCGCCTTCCTCGCGGTCGTCGCGGTGCTCGTCGCCGGCTGCCTGACCTTCGCGGGGCTGTCGAGCCACCCGAGCCGCATCCTCGCGCTCGCGCTCGCCACCGGAATCCTCTTCGGGATCACCGCGGCGCTGATGAAGGCGGTGACGACGGCGGTGCGCGGCGGCTTCGGCGAGCTGTTCACGACGCCCGCCCTCTACGCGGCCTGCGTCGTCGGCCCGATGGGCTTCCTGCTCAGCCAGAACACCTTCCAGCAGGGCCGGCTGGTGTCGCCCTCGGTCGCGGTGATCACCACCGCCGACCCGATCGTGGGGGTGTTCGCCGGGATCGCCTGGCTCGGCGAGGACCTCGACACCTCGGGGCCGCTGATCGCCGGGCAGGCGGTCGCCGGGGTCGTCGTGCTCGCCGGCATCGCCGCGGTCACCCTGCGCAGCACGAGCCTGCTGCGCCGCGGGGAGGCCCCCGAGGACGCCATCCTCTGGGAGCGCCGCAACACGGCTCCGGAGTCGTCGTCCCGCGGCAACGGATGACCCCGGACGGCGCGCCCGCCCTGGTGACGGGGGCCTCGTCGGGGATCGGGGAGGCGGTCGCGCGCCGCCTCGCCGGGCGGGCCGCGCCCCTGCTGGTGACCGGGCGCGACCCCGACCGCCTTGACGCGGTGGCCACGGCGGCCGGCGCGCGCGGCGTCGTCGCGGACCTGACGACGGCGGCGGGTCGCGCGACCGTCGCCGCGGCCGCCGTCGAGCACGGGGTCGGGCTGGTCGTGCACGCCGCGGGGATCGGCGCGGCGGAGCCGTTCCGCGAGGCCGACGAGGCGGGCGTGGCGGCGGTGCTGGCCACCGACCTCGTCGCCCCGGTGCAGCTCACCCGCGCGCTGTGGCCGCACCTGCGGGCCGCGGGCCGCGACGGCGGCGGTGGCCACGTGGTGTTCGTCGCCTCGATCGCCGCGCTGGGGGTGGCCGGGGAGGCCGCGTACTCGGCCGCGAAGGCGGGCCTGCGGACCTTCGCCGACGCGCTGCGCCTCGAGGAGCCCGACGTCGGGGTCACGACGGTGCTGCCGGGTGCGGTCGACACCCCGTTCCTCGCGCGCCGGGGCTACGACCGCGCCGTTCCCGCGCCCGGTCCCGCCCGACCGGGTCGCGGCGGCGACGCTCCGCGCGGTGGAGCGGGGCCGCGCGGAGGTGTTCGTGCCGCGCTGGCTGCAGGTGGCCTCGGTCGTGCAGGGTGCGGCGCCCGCGGTGTTCCGGAGGTGCTCCCCGAGTTGAGCGCGCCGCGCCCATGAGCAGCGCCTGTGGACCCGGCGCCAGGAGTAGGCGGTGCCGCCGTTCCACCTCTACGGTCGGGTGGACCTGGTCGTCGCCGTCGGGGAACCCGCGAGGGACGTGATGTCGATGTGGTGGGGTCTCCTGCTCGCCGTCGCCGGCGCGGTCTGTGCCGGCTCCGGTGCGGTGCTGCAGGCGCTGGCCGCCCGGGCGATCCCGGACCGCGGCTCCGGGCTGCACGCCCGCCTGGTGCTCGACCTCGTGCGGCAGTGGCGGTTCCTCGCCGGGATCGGCCTGGACGTCGTCTCGTTCTTCACCAGCTTCGCCGCCCTGCGGGTGCTCCCCGTCTTCGTCGTCCAGGCCGTGATCTCGGGCAACCTCGCGGTCACCGCGGTCGTCGCGTGGCGGGTGCTGGGGACCCGCCTGCGGTGGATCGAACGGGGTGCGGTCCTCGCGGTCTGCCTCGGGCTCGTCGGGCTGGGGATCTCCGCGACCAAGCAGGGCACCTCGCACGGCGACCCCTCCCTGCACATCGGCCTGCTCGCCGCGGTCGGGCTGCTCGCCCTCCTCGGGCTCGGTGCGGCCCGCCTCCCCGGACGCTGGAGCGCGGGCGCCCTGGGGCTGCTGGCCGGCTGCGCCTACGGGGTGATCAACCTGGCCAGCCGGGTGCTGCCCAGCCTCTCCCCCGGCGACCTGATCGCCGACCCGGCCACCTGGGTGATCCCCAGCGCCGGCTTCTGCGCCGTGCTCTTCTACAACACGGCCCTGCAGCGCGCGTCCGTCGTGGCCGCCTCCGCGGGCACCATCGTCAGCCAGACGGTGTTCCCGGCCGCCGTCGGCCTCCTCCTGCTCGGCGACGCCACCCGCGCCGGCTTCCAGCCCCTCGCCGTCGTCGGGTTCCTGCTCGCTGTTGTCGGCTCCCTCCTGCTGACCCGCTTCGGGGATCTCTCCGAGGACAGCTCGCCCGCGTCGCCGCAGCCCGTCCGCGCGCCCGAGTGAGCGGCGCCCTCGTCGAGGGGACGGGGCGGTCAGGGCCGGGCGGGGAGCCAGGTGCCGTGCAGGCCGAGCGGGACGCGCACCGGCATGCGGATGCGGGCCTGGGGGCCGGAGGCCGGGTCGGCGGCCGGGATGACGAGCAGCCAGCTCTCGCCGGTGGCGGGATCGGTGGCGAAGCTGAGCCACCAGCCGTCGTCGGGAGCGCTGCGGCCGGGGTCGGGGGCGTAGGTGGGTTCGCCGACGACCAGGTCCCCGGCCGACCAGGTGACCGATGCTCCCGTGTCGGGCGTGAACCAGCTCAGCGCATCGGGCGCCGGGAGGTCGCGGTGTCCGCGGGTCGCGGCGGTGGCGACGACGTCGTGGCGGGTGCTGATGCGGCGGTCGTCGATGCGGGGGAACTCGACCCGGTCGTCGGCCACCAGACGCCGCCGCAGGGTGCCGGCGGCGTGGTCGATGACGGCCCGCGCCAGCCGGCCGTGACCCGGTGCCGCCCCCGGAGCGAGACCGCCGGGCGCGTCCCAGTGGACGTAGTCGAGGACGATCGGGTTGCCTGCGGCCGGGTCCTCGCGCTCGTAGGCGCCGGCGATGTGCCACACCCAGAACGCGGCGTCGTCGCACCACCGCACCGGGCCGCCGTCGCGGGGCACGACCGCGATCCGGGTGCCCTCGTCGGGCTCCCAGGACAGCAGGGAGCCCCCGCGGGCCGCCTCCGCCGGATCGAAGAACAGCGGGGCGAGCACGAGGACGACGTAGTGCTCGGTGAGCGCCATGTCGTGGATCATCACGGGGCGTCCGAGGCCGGCGACCGGCACCGGGGACGAGCCCGAGCCGTCCGCGGCGATCGTGGCCCAGGTCAGGTAGGGCGGCCCGAGGTGGTAGCAGAACACCACCATGTCCCCGGTGCGCGGGTCGATCTTGGGGTGCGCGGTGATGCCCGCCGGCTGGGAGCCGCCGAAGGTCTCGGCCCCGAGGGTGTCCAGGCCGTCCGGGTCGAGCCGGTAGGGCCGGTCGGACTCGGCGAGGGCGAGCAGCCGGCCCCGGTGGCGGACGACGTTGATGTCGGGCAGCTCGCGGACGGTTCCGGCGAGGGCGGGGCCGACGGCGTCGGCGTCGGGGGTGTAGGCGTCGGTGATGCCGGCCCAGAGCGCCCGCCCGGCCGCCTCCTCGGTCCGCAGGGCGGGCGTGCGCACGAACCGGTTGGTGTAGCGGGCGGTGCCGTCGCGCAGGACGACGCGGTGGACCATGCCGTCGCCGTCGAGTGGGTAGACGTAGCGACCCAGCGGCGTGAAGCGCGGGTTCGGGCCGTTGCGGAGGTAGGCGCCGTCCAGCTCGGGCGGCAGCGAGCCCAGGACCTCGAGGGCGGCGACGTCGACCTCGGCGGTCACCGGGGCGAAGACCCCCTCGAGGTGCGGGTTGCCGGTCACCGCCCCCGGCGGCTCGCGGTGCGCCGGCGGCGCGCTCACGACCGCCCCCGGCTCGCGGTCGCCGCGTGCGCGGTCGGCGCGGTCGCGCCGCTGACCCGGCCGGTGTAGCGGACGGCCGCCCAGACCAGCAGTCCCGGGATGACCCAGTTGAAGAGGAGGTCGACGGGACGGTGCAGCAGGCCGACACCGGGATCGGGGACCTCGAGCGTGCCGGCGACGGCGTGGGCGACCGCCATGAGCGCGACGACCCCACCCCAGGCGGCGCTGATGCGGCGGTTGACCGACCGGAACTCCGGGGTGTGCCAGTACTGGCGCGGCACGGTCTCGCGGGCGTACTGCTCGGTGAACGGCATCACGGGGAGCAGCAGGAAGATCACCAGGGCGAGGACCGCGGCGGCGATCGCGCGTCCGTAGCCGGCGAGCGCCGGGTCGAGCCCGGGAGACGCCACCGCGAGGACGGCCAGGCCCAGGAACACCACGGCGCCGGAGAGCTCGAGCACCTTCGGCGACTCCCCACGGCGCACCGAGCGGACGATCAGCCCGAGCGCGACCAGGAAGGCCAGCACCGCGGCGGCTCCGACCGCCCCGGGCCCGCCGCGCGTGGCCACCAACGAGAACACGATCCAGGGCACGAAGCCCGTCAGCACCTTCGTCATCGACATGCTCCCGAGCGTCGGACACGGCCGGACCGGAGACATCGGCCAACACGCTGAGATGTCGGCGGCACGCCGTGCAGGAGATGACGTAGCCCGGACGGTCCAGCGGGGTCACCGAGCGTCAGAACTCGGCGAGGTGGCGGATGTTTCGGCGGGCTGTGCGCGACCACGCTCGTGTCGCACCATCCGCCACGGCGCCCCACGGAGGACCCCATGATCGCCGCCACGATCACGTTCCTGCTCGTCAACTTCACGCTCACCCTGTTCGTGCTCGGCCTGGTGGGCCGCCGCGGTCCGGATCGTCCGACACCGGGGCGAGCGTCCGCCGGGCCTCGTCTCCGGAGCGCTGCTCGACTGGTTCCTGTTCTTCAGCATCGGGGTCGCCTACGCCTGGAACTGCGTGGTGCACAGCGTGTTCGGCGAGTTCTCGGCGAAGATCATCGGCTGGCCGCAGAGCCCGTTCCAGCTCGAGGTCGCGTTCGCCAGCCTCGGGTTCGCCCTCGTCGGCTTCCTGGCCTTCTCCCGGCGCGCCGACCTGCGCGTCAAGTTCGCCGCGGTCCTGGGCGTGACCCCGTTCCTGTGGGGCGCCGCGGGCGGCCACGTCTACCAGCTCCTGGTCAACGGCGACCACGCCGCCGGCAACTCCGGGATCATCCTGTGGAGCGACATCCTGCTGCCGGTCTTCGGCCTGGTCGCGGTCTACGCCCACCACCGCGCGCTCGCCCGGACCCCGGAGGTCGGACGCCACGAGCCGAGCCCCGGCCGGGTCCCGCGAGACCGTCGCCGGCTGAGGCGATCCGGCGGACGTGCCGGTGCCCCGCTCGTACCATGCCCGGATGACCGACCTGCCCACGACGGTGACGTCCGGGCAGGCGGACGAGCTGGCCGCGTCGCTCACCGACCCCGGTCGTCGGGTCCGCGCCGTGGTGCTGAGCGGTGCCCCGGGCATGGGGAAGTCCACGACCCTCGAGGCCCTCGGGCGCCGGTTGCTCCACGACGGCGTCGACGCCCGCCGGGTGAGCGCCGAGAACCCGGAACGCGTCCGGCCGTTCGGGGTGGTCACCGATCTCCTGGGGCTCGACCCGGTCGCCGCCCCCCGCCCCGACACCGTCGACCACCTCCTCGCCACGGTCGAGGAGCTCTGCCGGGCCGCTCCGGTCGCGCTGTGCGTCGACGACGCCCACCGCAGCGACCCCGACTCGCTGGACGCCCTGGTCCGGCTGCTCGACCTGACCCCCGACCTGCCCCTCGCGCTCGCCTTCGCCCGCCGCACCACCCCGCAGCGTCCCGCGCTGTCCGCGCTGCTCCAGCGGCCCGGCGTGCTCGCGGTCGAGGTGCGCGGCGTCGGCGAGGCCGCCGTGGACGAGCTGGTCCGGAGCCGGGTCGGTCTGCCCCCCACCCCCGGACTCCGCGCGCTGCTGATCGCCGCCGACCGCAACCCGCTGCGCATCCGGACCGTGCTCGACGACCTCGTGCGCCGCGAGCTCGTGGACGCCCGCGGCGGCTCGCTCGAGCTCGTCGCCGGCGCCGAGGAGCTCCCGGCCGAGTCGATCGAGGCGGGGGTCCGGGCCCAGCTCGGGCTCCTCGAGCCGCACGCCCGCGAGCTGGTGGACGTCCTGGCCGTGTGGAGCGGCCCCGCGGAGCATCGCCACGCTCGCCGAGCTGATGGGCACCGGAGCGGCGTCCGCCGCCGACTCGATCCGTCAGGCCACCGAGATCGGGGTCGTGCACCGGACGGCCCACGGCGTCGAGTTCACCCACGACCTCTACCGCGACCTGGTGCTGGCCGACCTCGACCCCCCGGTCGCCCACGCCCTGCACGCCGCGGCCGCCGTGGTGCTGGAGCGGCAGGGAGCCCGGGCGCCGGCGGTGGCCCGGCAGACGGCCCGCGCCACGGCACCGGACGCGGTCCACCGCCTGCGGGCCGCGGCCGCCGAGCTCGCCCACGCTCCCCTGCAGGCGGCCGAGCTGCTCGCCGAGGCCGCCGAGCAGGCGACGTCGGGCACCACCGACGCGGACGAGATCGCCGTCCGGCGCGCCGGGGCGCTGGCGGTCGCCGGCCGGGTCGACGCCGCCGAGCAGGTCGCCCGGGAGGGCCTGGCCGGTTCGCGCGACCCGGCCGTGCACGGCGACCTCCACAGCGTCATCCTCTTCTGCCTGCTCAGCGCCGCCCGCGTCGACGACGCCCTCGACGAGATCGACATGAGCAGTGCCCGAGCGCCCACGGCCGCGGCCCGCGGCGCCCTCGCCGAGGTCCGGCGCTGGGCCACCCTGCTCGCCGGCCGCACCCCGGTGCCGGAGCCGCCGCGCACGCCGGCGCACTCGGGCAGCGGACTGATCTCCGACGCGATCGAGCACTTCCTCGCGGCCGACGCCGAGACCGCGCTGGAGCGCGCGACCGCCGCCGGGGCCGCGCGGGCCGTGGATCCGTCGCGACCCTGGACCGACAGTCCCACCGCGCCGGTCTGGCCGGCCTTCCTCGCGACGCACGTCGCGGGCCCGAGCCGCGCGCGGGAGCTCTCCCTCGCGGCCCGCCGCGCCGCGCAGGCCGACGGCCGGCTCTGGCTCACGCCCTACCACCTCTCCACGTCCGCCGGCATCCACTTCCTCGGCGGATCGTGGGACGACGCCCTGGCCGAGCTCGAGTCCGCCCTCGAGGCCGCGGAGTCGAGCGGCACCGGCTGGACCTCCCTGACCGTCGCCACCCGGCTGCAGATCCTCGTCCGGCGCGGCGAGCTCGCGGCCGCCGACGAGCTCGTCGAGGACTGGCAGGTCCGGGCCCGCCCGGAACAGTTCGGGCTCCCCCAGGTCGCCCAGGCCCGGGCGCTGCTCCTGGAGGCCCGCGAGCAGACCGATCGCGCCGCCTCGCTCGCGGAGACCGTCTGGGTCCGCGCCCTCGACCACGGCCGCGTCGTCTGGCCGCTGCTGGCCGGCCCCGACACGATCCGGCTCGCCCGCGCCGCGGGCCGTGACGACCTCGTGCGCCGCGTCGTCCGCGACACCACCGCGGTGCCGCTCGGCCGCATCCGGGGCTCGGCGCCGGCCGCCCGGCTCGTCGGCGCCGTCGCCGCGGGCGCTGCCGACGAGGCCGCCGCCGCGGCACTCGACTACCGCGCCGTCGGACACGTCACCGGCGAGATGACCGGCTGGGAGGAAGCAGCCTGCCTGGCCGCCGCGGCCGGCGACGCCGACGCCGCCCGGACCACGGCGGACCGGTGTACCTCGCTGGCCGCCGCGCTCGGCGCGGTCACCGTCGAACGACGCCTCCCGGCGCGGCTGCGTCGGCTCGGCGTCCGCCAGGGCGTGCGCGGGCGCCGTGGTCGCCCCCGGACGGGGTGGGAGAGCCTCACGCACACCGAGCTGCAGGTCGCCGAACTGGTCGGACGCGGGCTCACCAGCCCCCAGGTCGCCGCCCGGCTCTACATCTCCCCGCGCACCGTCCAGACCCACCTGTCGCACATCCTGCGCAAGCTCGACCTGCGGTCCCGCGTGGAACTCGCCGCCGAGCTCTCCCGGGCTCAGCCCCGCGGCCACCCCGCCACGAGGTGACGGACCGGGCTCACCGACTGCGACTCGACGACCCCGACGGGAGGGACGAGAGCACCTCGCGGATGGCGCCGTGCCAGAACGGCGCGGCGGCGAGGTAGACCCCGCCGAGGGCGATCATGGACACCGCGGCGTCGACGCTCGTGCGTCCGTCGCGCGCCCAGTACACGTCCTCGAGGTCGATGAGCAGCGCGAGCTCGTCGACGATCAGCGCGGCGCCGCTGCCGTACGCGGTGGCGGTGACCGGGTGACGGCGGTGGCGCTCGTCGCCGCGCAGCGCGACGGCCCCGACGGCGGCGAGCAGGAGGATCCCGATGTTGTAGTGGTGCAGGTGCCGGCCCCCGGCGCTCATGCCGCCGCCCGAGGGCCCGTGCCCGGCCCGGATCCAGTGCGTGAGGGCCCGGGTGACGCCGAAGGTCCCGCCGAAGCCCGTCCAGGCGATGATCAGCGATTGCTCGGTCGGGCCGATCCGCTCCCGCGCGACCGCCCGGACCCGCTCTCCGAGGCTCCGCTCCGCCACGTCGTTCCTCCCGGTCCCGCGCGGGGTCGGTTCCCCGCGAGGGCGGGAGCCTGTCAGGGCGTGGGTAAGCGGGAGGTGCACCCGCGCCGGAGGCTCAGCGGCCACGCACCGGGCGGCCCCAGTCGGTGCCGTCGCGCAGGGCCCGCTTGAGCAGCTTCCCGCCGGGGTTGCGCGGCAGCGGATCCGAGGTCACCACGACGTACTGGGGCAGCTTGAAGTCCGCGATCTGCGTGCCGAGGTAGTCCAGGACGGCGTCGACGTCGATCCCGGACCCGACGAGCACGGCCCCGACCTTCTCGCCCATCACGTCGTCGGGCACCCCGACGACGGCCGCGTCGGCGACGCCCGGCGCCCCGGCGAGGGCGTTCTCGACCTCGACCGAGTAGACGTTCTCGCCGCCGCGGTTGATCACGTCCTTGGCCCGGTCGACGATCCGGACCATGCCGTCGTCCACGCGGGCGAGGTCACCGCTGTGCAGCCAGCCGTCGACGAACGTGGCCGCGGTCGCCTCGGGCGCCGCCCAGTAGCCGTCGGCGACGTTCGGGCCGCGGATCAGCAGCTCGCCGACCCCGGCCTCGTCGACGTCGTCGAGGGCCAGGTCGACCACCGGGGCCGCGAAGCCCACCGCGTCGGCGTTGTCGGCGGCCCACTCGTGGGGCAGGAACGTGGCGATCGAGGACGTCTCGGTCAGCCCGAAGCCGTTGCCGAGCCGGGCCTGCGGCAGTCGCTCCATCAGGCGCCGGACCAGTGCGGGCGCGATCGGTGCCCCGCCGTAGGAGAGCCGCTGCACGTGGGAGAGGTCGACGCCGAGGTCGTCCCGCGCGAGGGTGAGGCCGTAGATCGCCGGGACGCTGACGAGGGTGTCGATGCGCTCGTCGACGATGGTGGAGACGAACCTGGCGCCGTCGAAGACCGGGAGCACCACGGTCGTGCCGGCGAGCCCGAGCTGCACGAGGAGCTGGGAGTTGCAGCCGGTGACGTGGAACAGCGGCACCGACACGAGGTTGCGGATCGTCGGGCCGTCGGCGCGGTCGATGCCGATCACGCGGATCGCCGTCTCGACGTTCGCGAGGAAGTTGCCGTGGGTGGTGCGCGCGCCCTTCGGCCGGCCGGTGGTCCCGCTCGTGTAGAAGATCGCGGCCAGGTCGTCGGGGACCAGGTCCTCGAGGGCCTCGGGGTGGCCGGACGGCAGCGGCGAGCCCGGGCGCAGTACGGCCGCGGCGCCGCTGTCGGCGACGACGTAGTCCACCTCGGGCGGGGCGAAGCGGGTGTTGACGGGCACGGCGACCGCCCCGGCCAGCAGCGTGCCGAGGAAGCCGACCACCCAGTCCACGCCCGCCGGGAGGAGGGAGGCGACGCGGTCACCGCGGCCGACGCCGTCGGCGACGAGGCCGCCGGCGACCCGGGCCGCGCGCTCCCACAGCTCCGCGTAGGTCAGGCGCTCGCCGCCGACCTCGACCAGCGCCTCGACGTCGGGGTGGCGCTCCACCGACGCCCGCACCATCGCCACCACCGACGGCGCGAGGTCGTCGTAGCGGGTGATCCCGTCCGGCCCGCGCGTGGTGCCGGAGGTGTCGAACGGTGCCGCTCCCCGCGGCAGGGGCTCGGGGGACATCGCGCTCACCCGGCCGTGAAGTAGCGGCGCGGGTTCTCGACGAGCATCGTCGTGAGCTGCTCGTCGGTGACGCCCTGCTCGCGCAGCGCGGGCAGCACGTCGTGGTGGATGTGCTCGTAGTGCCAGTTCGGGGCCGCCTGGGCGAGTGCGGCCTGCGCGGCCTCGCCGGAGAAGAAGTCCATGTAGCAGGCCGCGTCGTGGGCCAGCACGATCCGGTCGGCGTAGCCCTGCGCGCAGAGCGCGGCGATGGTGGCGACGCGCTGCTCGGTGGGGTTGTAGAGGTCCAGCCCGAAGCGGTCGCAGCCGATCGTCGCGCCGCGGTCCATGAGCTCGCGCAGGTAGTCGAGGTCGTTGGTGTCCCCGGCGTGGCCGATGACGACCTTGGTGAGGTCGACGCCGTCGGCGTCGTAGAGGTCGAGCGCGAGCCGGCCGGTCTGGTGGGCGGCGTTGGTGTGCACGGTGATCGGGACGCCGGTCTCGCCGTGGGTGGCCGCGATCGCGTGCTGGATCCGCGTCTGGTCGGGGGTCAGGCCCCGCTCCTCGACCACGCCCTTGAGGAACGCCGCCTTGATCCCGGTCCCGCCGATGCCCTCGCGGATGTCCTTGACGAACATCTCGACCATCGGCTCGTCCCCGCCGAGCAGGGTGCCCGGGCCGCGGTAGTGCAGGTAGTGCGGGATCTCGTCGAAGGTGTAGAGCCCGGTCGCGACGACGATGTTGAGGTCGACCTCCGCGTTGATGCGGGCGACGCGCGGGATGTAGCGGCCGAGGCCCACGACGGTGGGGTCGACGATCGTCGTCACCCCGAGATCGCGCAGGCGGCGCAGTTTCGTGACCGCGTCGGCGACGCGGACCTCCTCGTCCCAGTACTCGTCGCCGTAGTTCTGCATCATGTCCGGCGTCAGCACGAACACGTGCTCGTGCATGAGCGTCGTGCCGAGGTCGCCGACGTCCACCGGACCGCGCACCGTCTCCACCGAGGGCATCCGCCCGCACCTCCGTCGCGTCGCGCCGCCCGGACGGCGTGGGTCCGGACTGTGACCGGGACCACTCTAGGGGCGCGACAGCGTTCGACGCAGCGACGTACGGCCGCCGTCAGGGTCGGGTTGAGCCGTCGCAGCTGCTGGCGGTCGGGGAGTCCGAGCTCGGCAGGCCTGGCTCCGTTCGCGGGGGCGGCTCCGGACCGGTATGCCGTCGGGAGGCACGGGGCACTCCGTGCAGCAGCGGCAGTTCGTGAGGAGAGAGCGATGACCACCGAGGAGCGCATGCGCATCGCCGGGATCGTGCTGCCCGAGCCGTTCCGCCCCGTCGGGAGCTACGTCGAGGCCCGGCGGTGGAACGATCAGTTGTTCATGTCCGGGGCCGGCCCGGTCGACGAGACCGGCGCGCTCGTCACCGGCAAGGTCGGCGCCGACATCTCCCTCGCCGAGGCCCGGCACGCCGCGCGACTGACCGGGCTGCAGCTGCTGGCCATCGCCCGTGAGCAGCTCGGCACCCTCGACCGCGTCGCCGCGGTGCTCCGGGTGTTCGGGATGGTCAACTGCGCTCCCGGGTTCACCGACACCCCCGAGGTGCTCGACGGGTGCTCCGATGTGCTGCTCGAGGTGCTCGGACCCGAGGTCGGGGCCCACGCCCGCGCCGCGGTCGGGATGGCCGAGCTGCCGCGCAACATCAGCGTCGAGATCGAGATGATCATCGGCGTCGCCGACTAGTCAGCTCCCGCTCGCCCGCTCGGTGCCGGCGAGGCGGCGCAGTGCCTCTTCCTCAGGGCCTGGGCGCAGCGCGGTGGCGGCGCTCCTGCTCCGCGTGGCTCCTGGGCCGATCACGACGACGCCGGCGCCCCGCAGTCCGAGCAGCCCCGGCTGCCGCGCAGCCCGCAGCCGCACCCGGGGCAGGCCACCGGCACGTAGTGGCCGCGTCGGCAGACCGGGCAGCGGCGCCCGCGCACGGTCAGGCCACAGGCCGCGCAGCTGACCGCCGAGGAGCCCGACGAGCGCAGCCGGGGCATCAGCTCCCGACCAGGGGTCAGGCCGGTCGACCGCCCGAACCGATGACCTCGGCCCTGGTCCGCGTAGCCGATGGTGCACTCGGACGTCCTGTCGGTGGTGAACATGCCACCCTCCCCTCGGGCTCGGTGTGAGCTGAGGGCAACGCTGCCGGGGGCGCGCGCGGCACGGCATGGGGCACACCCTCGACGTCGCGGGGGTTTGCCCTCGGGGTGGTCACCCGGGAGGCGCGCCGGACCCGGCGCTTCAGAAGTCGGGGTCGGCGTCGTAGCGGCTGGGTGGGTCGCCGCGTCGTTCCCGGGCGCGCCGGGCGAGGCGGGCGGCGGCGTCGCGGGCTTCGGGGGTGATACGCCCGTCGCGGGTGCGGCGCACCCGCCACGGGTCGGCCGGCTCCTCGGGCACGGGCAGGAAGGCCTCCACGGGAAGCCGCTCGGGTTCCTCCTCGGTGGCCGGGCAGGGGTCGGGCAGGGGGTCGACGACCCGGCTGACGGTGTGGTGCTCGGTGCCGGTGGGGTCGGTGACGACGAAGCGGCCGGGACGGGGCTGGCGCAGGTCCCAGTCGCGGTGCTTGCGGGTGTGGTGCGCCCGGCACGGCGGCGAGAGGTTCGGCGCCTCGGTCCGGCCGTGGTCCTCCCAGGCCAGGGTGTGGTCGAGGTCGTTGTCGCGGGCGGGTCGAGGGCAGGCCCGGACCGGGCAGTGCCGGTCGCGGGCGCGGACCCACGCCGCGAGCGCGGGCCGGGGAAGCGCCGGTCGCGGTCGGTGGCGCTGACCGCCGGATGCGACTCGGGATGCTCGAGCAGAGCGTCGAGCGCCGTGCGGGCGCGGCGGAGCAGCCCGGCGCGTTCGTCGTCGAAGTCGGCGGGGCTCAGGCCCTCGAAGAACCCGGTCTCGGCGGTGATCTCGACGATCTGGCGTCGGCGGCGGTTGGTCGTCGCCCCGGGTGGTGGTCCGAGGTCGAGGAGGTACTCCAGGGCGCCGGCCGGGTCGTGCAGCAGCAGTTGGCTTCGGGCCCCGATCCGGCGTCGGGCGATGGCAGCGGCGACGTGGCCGGGGACCGGGCCCAGGCCGGGGAGCTCACCAGGGCGGTCGTCGAGCCCGAGCAACGTGGACAGCGGCAGCCGCAGCACCACTCCTGCCAGCAACGGCACCCGCTGCGACTCCCCCGCCCCGGACGCAGGAGCGCCGCGGCCGGGCTCGGCCGG
Source organism: uncultured Actinomycetota bacterium (assembly GCA_963716955.1). Classification (GTDB taxonomy): domain Bacteria; phylum Actinomycetota; class Actinomycetes; order Mycobacteriales; family Pseudonocardiaceae; genus Actinomycetospora. Next base: position 489,282 of record CAVQUY010000017.1, on the reverse strand, counting down.
GCAGGTGGGCTCGTCGCGGGGTCTCGCCCGCGCCGCTCGGAGTCGTCGGAGGCGGGGACGTCGGAGGCGGGGTCGTCGGGTCGTCGCGGGGGACGCCCTGGGAATTGCCGGCAGGGCCACCGTCACCGGGGCCGTCGTCGCCGTCGGGACCGTCGCCCGTCGCCGTACCACCGTCGCTCGGGCCGCCGTCGGGGCTCACCAGGGCCGCCGCAGTCACCGAGGCCGGCGTCGTCTCGGCCGTCGAGACCGCGGAGCCGCCGTCGTCGCTGGGGCCGCTCGTCGACGCCTGGGCCGCGTCGGGGTCACTGTCGCGGGCCAGGGCCGCGGGCCGGGGCCGTCCTCGTCGGGGTCGGGCTGTTCGGGTGGGGTGTCCGGGTTCTCGGCGAGCTCGGCGGTGATCGCAGCGATGACGGTCTCGTCGTCGGCTTCGACCAGGGTGCCGCTGGCCAGTCGAAGCATGGTGTGGGCGGCGATGTAGCCCAGCCGGACCCGGTGCCCGAGCCTCCGCAGCCGGGCCCGGATGGCCCGCGCGAGGGTCTGCACGTGCACGTACGCGTCCTGGGCCATCTCGGGGTCCACGTCCCGCGCGGTGATCTGCGCGGTGCCGGCGGGTCCGAGGGAGGTCTGCAGCCGGGCGTTGCGTCGGGCCGCGGCGTAGCGCCGGGCCGCGAAGAGGCTGTCGACCGCGATCGCGGCGGCGGTGACCCGCTCGGTGAGCTGGCGCATCGGGAGCCGGGGCGCTTCGGGGAGCACGGTGCCGACCACGGAGGTGGCCTGGGTGTCGTCGAGGTCCGCGAGCACGGTGACGAACACCTCGGCCTTGCGCGGCTCCAGCCAGCCCTCGCACACCGCGTCCCCGAGGGCGGGGAGCCGCTCGAGGATCCCGGCGGCGAGGGTGAGCTGGTTGGTCGCCATGGTCATCGACCAGCCGAACATCGCAGCGGCGACCGCGGCATCGGGCTCGTCGGCGCGCTCCAGCGTGCCCTTCCGGGCGCGGCACATCTCGTGCAGCCAGGTCAGCCGCTGCCACTCGGCGTGGTTGGTCGCGCGGGTAGCGGCGCGGGCGCCGGCGGCGACGTCCTCGCCGGGCAGGGCGTCCATGTCGACCTCGCCGAGGGCGGACGTCAGCTCCGGCCCCGCCGCCATGTCGTCGAACTCGACGCGGGGCCGGCGTGGGATCGCGACGACCTCCGCCAACATGATTCGAACACTAGTTCGAACTCGCCCATGATCCAAGCCTCCGAGAGGAGCAATTTGATCACCCGGATCGGTAGGCCAGCTGCTCCTCCCACGCGACCCCACGGCCCTCGGGGATCAGGTCGAACATGTTCCACAGCGGTTCGAGCGTCCCGACGTGCCGCGGGTCCTGCCCGGGGTTCGCAGTCCTCGTAGAGCAGCCGGCGCCCCAGGTGTGGTGGATCGCGCCGCCGGCACGGGAGAACACGTTGACCATCGGACGTCCCTCGGCCGAGGCCAGGACGAGGCCGGCGTCGTCCGCGAGGCGCACCTCCACCCGGCTGATCGCACCATCATCGGCCCGGTCGTGCACCCGCTCCTCGAGCGACAGCACCACCGCGTCGGCCTCCACCCCCCGCCGGTCGCGGGAGGCGACGGACGAGGTCCCCACGACCGCGTCGGCCAGGCGCACGACACCGTCCCTGCTCGCAGGGACATCTCCGCCCGCACACCGCTCGCGTACCGGCACAGCTCGTCGTCGTACCAGGTCGTACCGCTGCGCCCAGTTGGTGCGCCACGCCGGGACCATGCACCGAATCGCGTCCATCCAGGCGCCGAACCACGACGAGCCGCGAGTACGGCCGCGAGCGGCTCACCGCTGCCGGGGAGTCCGACGCGCTCGCCGTCCGCCACCTCGAGTGGGCGGCCGCGTTCGCCGAGGGGGCACGACGCCGCCATGACCCGCGCCGATCTCGTCGTGCTCGACGCCGCGAGGCGGACTGCCCAACCTGCGGGTCGCGCTCGAGGCGGCCACGGGGCCCGGCGGTGCGCAGGGCGCGATCGCGTTCGTGCTCGACCCGCCCGAGTGCCGCACGGCGATGGCGGACGCGACGACCTCGCCCGCCTGCTGGACCTCCTGCGCGCGGGCCGGCTGCGGGCGTCCGTCGAGCACGTCGTGCCCCTCGACGACGTCGCCCGGGCCCACCGGATCGCCGAGGACGAGGGCCGCGGCAAGGTCGTCGTGGCCCTCGGCGCGGCGGCGTAGGCCGGGCGTCACCGGAGGACCGGGGGTCACTCCGCCGGAGGGTCCGACGGCTCCTGGGCCTCCGGGCGCTCGGGACGGGCCGCGCGCAGGCGGACGACGCCGCTCTCGAGGTCGATCCCCACGACGCGGCCGCGCTCACCGCTCTCCCCGGACTCCTCGACACCCTCGAGCTTCGGAGCACGGAAAATCCCACCGAAGGCCGTCACGGGCGCCAGCGTAGGACCGCGGCGCCGATCGGTGTGGTGTGCCCGGACGGACGTGACAACGGCGCCCCGGATGGGCAGCCCCCTCCAGACATCCGACATCTGAGGGAGCCAGACATGCCCGACCGCCACGTGAAGCCCACCGACGAGGGGTGGTCCGTCACCGCGCCCGAGGACGGCGACCACGTGACCGCCCGCACCGCGACGGAGGTCGAGGCCATCGAGCGCGCCGTCGACATCGTCGCCGACCGCGGGGGCGGCCAGGTCGTGGTGCACGGGGACGACGGCGAGGTCGTCGAGACCCGGCACGTCGACGCGGGCACCACCGACATCAGCCGGACCGCCGCCGAGATCGCGGAGGAGGCCGGCGTCGAGGGCGCCGTCGACGCCGTCGAGTCCGCCATCGACGAGACCGGCGGCGAGGACGCCTCGACCGCGGCGTCGCGGGTCGCCGACCAGACCGTCTCCGCGCACCGCGGGACGAACGGCTCGACCGGGGCTCCGGTTCGACCGGTGGCACCGCTTCGACCGGTGGCTCCGCCTCGACCGCGGCCACGTCCGACCCGGAGTCGGCGGCCGAGCAGACCGGCCACACCCCCGGCGCCGTGCACGAGGCGGGCACGACCGACGAGTCCGCCGGCAGCTCGACCGGCTCCACCGGGTCCGACGACGGCTCCGGCGACACTCCGGCGGGGACCTCTCCGACGACGCCCGCGCCGCGGCGCAGGACGCGAGGGACGCCACCCGGGCCGCGGCCGCGGAGGTCGCCGACACCGCCGAGGACGCCGCCGGCGAGGCGTCGACCACGGCGAAGAAGGTCACGGGCCACACCCGGACCGGGGCGAAGAAGGCCGGCGCCACCGCCGGGGCCGCCGCGTCCGGGCTCGAGGACCAGGTCGAGGCCGTGCGCGGCGGCGACAAGAGCGTCGAGGCCGCGGCGAAGGACGCCGCGAGCATCGCGCAGACCACCGGCGCGCAGATCGCCGACCAGGCCGAGGGCACCGCCCGCGAGGTGGCCGGCGAGACCCGCGCCGCCGCGCGCCGCACCGCCGCCCGCGTCGAGGACACCGCCGACGACCTCGGCCGGCAGGTCGCGGCCGGCGCCGACCGCGCGTCGACCCTCGGGGACGAGGTCGGCGACGAGGCCGAGGACGCGGCCGACCGCTTCGGCCAGCAAATCCACGCGGTCACCGAGGCCGCGGCGGCGCCGCTGGACCAGCTCGCGCACGCCCTCAACCCCGTCCGGGTCACCGGTCGCCTCCTCGGGATCCTCGTCTCCGGCGGCCTGCACCTCGTCGGCGTCGGCGCCTCCCGCGGCACCGACGCCGCGCAGCGGGGCGCCCACCAGGTCACCGGTCACTGAGGCGAGCCGCCGCGCCGTCCGTCCCGCCGGCCACCCGGCCGGCGGGACGGGCCCGGCGCGGCGGATGTGCAGTTCGTCCGGCGGGCATCGGGGACTAACCTCCGAGGCCCGGCGTGGTGCTCCCGGGGCGTGGACCCGGCACCGGGTCGGACGCGACGGAGCGGGATCGAGCGAGCGGCGGTCGGTGTGACGGAGTCAGGGACGGGATCGGGCGGGTGCCCGCCGGTCGGGGCGGTCGTCGGGCGAGGATGCCCGCATGGCTGAGCGCTCCGGGTTCGACGAGCGGCTGGCGGCGGTCGTCTCCGACGGCGGCCCGCGCTCCGCGCAGCGCATCTGCGAGCTGTGCATCGACACCCTGCCCGTGACCGGGGCGGCGATCACCGCGATGACGAGCAACGAGCACCAGTCGACGGTGTGGGCCAGCGACGACGTCGCGTCCCGGATCGACGAACTGCAGTTCCGCCTCGGCGAGGGTCCGTGCATCGAGGCCTTCGCCTCCCGGCTGCCCGTCCTCATCACCGACATCGCCGCTGGCGCCCACGCGCGCTGGCCGGTGTTCGCCGCGGCCGCCGCCCGCGACACCCCGGCCCGGGGGATGTACGTCTTCCCGCTGCTCGGCGGGCCGATCAGCATCGGCGTGCTCGACTTCTACCGGGACCAGCCCGGTGACTTCGACCCGGAGGACGTCGCCCGGGCGCGGCGGGCGTCCCAGGCCGCGTTCTGGTCCGTCCTCGCGTCCCGCCCGGCCGCCACGCTGGGCCCGACCGGGGAGCCCCAGCACGACGACGAGTCCGACGACTGGCCCTCGGACATGCCGCTGGAGCGTCGCGAGGTCTACCAGGCCACCGGCATGATCATCGCGCAGCTCGACGTCTCGGCGGACGCCGCGCTCGCCACGCTGCGGGCGCACGCGTTCGTCCACGACCGGCCCATCGACGCCGTCGCCCGGGACGTCGTCGCCCGCACGCTCCGGTTCGGCGGGGCGCAGTGATGCCTCACCGACGAACCCGGCCGGGAGGCGGCGCTGCTCGAGGCGTTCGTCCGGCTCACCGACACCCTGGTCGCCGACTTCGACATCCTCGACCTGCTGCACGGGCTCACCGTCGACTGCGTCCGGCTCTTCCCCACCGCCGCCGCCGGGCTGCTGATCTCCGACCACCGCGGCACCCTCCAGCTCGTGGCGTCCTCCAGCGAGGCGGTCCGCCTCGTGGAGCTCTTCCAGATCCAGTCCGACCAGGGACCCTGCCTCGACTGCTACCGCAGCGGAGCGCCGGTGAACGCCCCGGACCTGGGGGAAGCCGATCGCTGGCCCCGCTTCACGGCCCGGGCCGCCGAGGAGGGGTTCCGTTCCGTGCACGCCGTGCCGATGCGGCTGCGCGGGAACACGATCGGGGCGCTGAACCTCTTCGGCGCCGAGCGCGGCCTGATGCCCGACGCCGACCTCCGCGTGGCCCAGGCCCTCGCCGACGCCGCCACCATCACCGTGCTGCAGGAACGCAACCTGGCGGCCCAGCAGGCCGTCACCGAGCGGCTCCGCGAGACCCTCAGCCGCCGGGCGATCATCGAGCAGGCCAAGGGCGTGCTCGCCGAGATCGGCGGGTTCGACATGGGCGAGGCCTTCGTCCGGCTGCGCGACCACGCCCACGAGACCCATCGGCCGCTCACCGAGCTCGCCCGCGACATCACCTCGCGCGCCGTCGGGACCGAGTTCCTCCGCGGCGGGACCTGAGGCCGCCCTCGACCTGACCGACCCGCCCGGCGATGGGATGATGGGGCCATGGGAAAGCCACGCGAGCAGCGGCTCGGGGAGGTCTTCGTCAGCCTCGCCGACACGCTCGTCGCCGACTACGACGTGATCGATCTGCTGTATAACCTGAGCACGGCGTGCGTCGAGCTGCTGGCCGTCGACACCGCCGGGATCATGGTGACCTCCGACGGGAAGGGCGCGCTGAAGACGGTGGCGTCCTCCCACGAGCGCACGGAGCTGCTCGAGCTGTTCCAGCTCCAGAACGACGAGGGTCCCTGCCTCGACACGTTCCGCCAGGGTCAGCCCGTGACCTGCCTCGACCTGGGGCGCGAGGGCGGCCGGTGGCCGACGTTCAGCGCCCACGCCTACGAGCGCGGCTACCGCGCGGTCCACACCCGGCCGATGCGCGTCCGCGACACCGTGATCGGCGCGCTCAACCTCTTCGGTGACCAGACGGGCCCGGTACCCGAGACCGACCTGTACACCGCCCAGGCGCTCGCCGACATCGCGACGATCAGCATCATCAAGGACCGCACCGCCGCCACGATGACCCAGCTCGTCGAGCAGCTGCAGACGGCGCTGAACAGTCGCGTGGTCATCGAGCAGGCGAAGGGGGTGCTCGCGGCCCGCCTCGAGATCGACATGGACGACGCCTTCTCGCGGCTCCGCCACCGTGCCCGCAGCCACCACGAGCGCCTCACCGACGTCGCCCACGATCTGCTCGACGGCACCATCGACGCGCACACGATGGCCCGACCGGGCTCGCCGGTCGGCGCGACCATGTCGCCACCGGGATCGCGGGGGTAGGAGAGTACGGGCATGGCCGACCGCCGGGACACGACGACGCCCGGCGCGCAGGCGACGGCGAAGGACACGACGGGACGGCGGGCGCTCGCGCTGTTCGCCCCCTACCGCGGGCGTCTGACGCTCATCGCGCTGGCCATCCTCGTCACCTCCGCCCTCGGCGTCGTCACCCCGTTCCTCACCCAGCGGGTGTTCGACGACGCGCTGTTCGTCCCCGGCGGGCCCCGGATCGGGCTGCTGGCGGTCCTCGTCGGCGCGATGATCGGGATCGCCGCGGTCTCCGCGGTGATCGGCATCGGCCAGACGTACCTGACGACGGTGCTCGGCAACCGCGTCATGCAGTCGCTGCGCGACCGCCTCTTCGCGCACCTGCAACGGATGCACCTCGGGTTCTTCACGTCGACCCGCACCGGGTCGATCCAGTCGCGGCTGGACAACGACGTCGGCGGCGTCCAGTCCGTCGTGACCGACACCGCGTCGTCGATCCTCGGCAACGTCGTCACCGTCGTCGCCTCGGTGATCGCCATGGTCGCGCTGTCGTGGCAGCTCTCGCTCGTGGCGTTCGTGCTGCTCCCGGTGTTCCTGCTGCTGCAGATCCGCGTCGGGCGGGTCCGGCGGAAGATCGCGGCGCGCACGCAGTCGTCGCTGTCGGACATGAGCGCGATCACCCAGGAGACGCTGTCGGTCTCCGGGATCCTGCTGGCCAAGGTCTTCGGCCGCCAGGACGCACGAGGTCGCCCGCTACCGCACCGAGAACGACCGCCAGACCACGCCTGCAGATCCGGCAGACGATGAGCGGGCAGTCGTTCTTCGCCGTCGTCACCGGCTTCTTCGCGCTGATCCCCGCCGTGGTCTACCTCGTCGCCGGGCCTGCTCGCCGCCCGCGGCGACGCCGGCATCTCGGCCGGGACGCTCGTGGCGTTCACGACGCTGCAGACGCGGCTGCTGTTCCCCATCGTCAACCTGCTGCGCGTCTCGCTCGACGTCCAGACCTCGCTGGCGCTGTTCGGGCGCATCTTCGAGTACCTCGACCTCGTCCCGGCGCTGCGAGGACTCCCCGCGCCGCGCGCCCGCTGGCGAAGGCGGACGCGCGGCGGCGAGGTCGAGTTCCGCGACGTGTGGTTCCGCTACCCCACCGACGCCGAGCCGGGCGGGTCGTCCGGAGCCGGGACCGTGGGCGCTCGAGGACCTGTCCCTGCGCATCGCGCCCGGCCAGCTCGCGGCGGTCGTCGGACCGAGCGGGGCGGGGAAGACCACGCTGTCCTCGCTGGTCCCGCGCCTCTACGACGTCGACGCGGGCGCGGTGTGCCTCGACGGCATCGACGTCCGCGGGCTCACCCTGGCGTCGCTGCCCGGCCTCGTCGGGATGGTGACCCAGGAGAGCTACCTCTTCCACGCGACGGTCGCCGAGAACCTCCGCTACGCCAGCGCCCGACGCCACCGACGCGGAGATCCGCGCCGCCGCGCGGGCGGCGAACATCGCCGAGCACCTCGAGGGCCTCGCCGACGGCTACGACACCATGGTCGGGGAGCGCGGCTACCGCCTCTCCGGCGGCGAGAAGCAGCGCGTGGCGATCGCCCGGGTGATCCTCTCCGACCCGCGGATCCTGGTGCTCGACGAAGCCACCTCGGCGCTGGACACCACCAGCGAGCGACTGGTCCAGCAGGCCCTCGAGACCGTGATGTCCGGGCGGACGACGATCGCGATCGCGCACCGGCTCTCGACGATCCTGTCCGCCGACGTGATCTTCGCGCTCGACCACGGCCGCCTGGTCGAGCAGGGCACGCACGCGGAGCTGCTCGCCCGCGGCGGGCTCTACGCGCAGCTCTACGCCGAGCAGTTCGGCGGCGGCGCGGTCGAGGCCCGCTGCGCGGACGGGGTCCGGTTCACCGACGGGAAGGTGCTCGCCGCCCGCACCCCGAACGGTCTCGCGGGCTGATCCGCGCTAATCGGGCTCTCGCCCCACCCGTACCACGTTGGGCCGAGCAGCCCATCGCCTTCGGGGCGGCGACGGTGGAGAATTCGCGGCAGCGTGTGCCAGCGCGGGGCCGGCACGCGGGCGGGCGGACGGGGGTGCGGGCATGTACGTCGAACCCCTGGCCCAGCGTGTCGTGGACCTCATCGAGGGCACGTCCTTCCCGCACCTCGACGCCACGTCGGTGCTCGGCATGATCGCGCTCGTCCTCACCGGGGCGGGACTGGTCACGCTCCGGAACTTCCCCCTCGACGTCGGGGAGCGCCTGTCGCTGCTCGTCGCCGAGCCCTTCCCGCGCGTCGAGGCCTCCGTCGGCGTCGTGCTGGCCATGGACGGCGTGGACGCCGCCCTGACCCAGCGGCTGCGCCGCCACGCCGAGCACCCGGCCGTCGACGGGCTCGTCGTCGCCACCACCGCCCACGACGTCGGGCTCCTCCTGCCCCGCCAGATCGACGGGGTCCCGGTGCGGACGGCGATCGTCCTGGACCCACCCGCCGCCGGCTCGGCGAGCTGACCTCACCCGTCGCGGACCACGCGCAGCGTCGCGCGTCCCGGGGCCTGCTCGACCCGGTCCGCGGAGTGCACCAGCCGCGGGGCGCGGACGTCGTCGGGGGCGCGACCGCCGGTGGCCCGCTCAGTGGTCTCGTCGAGGAATTCCAGGGCCTGGATCAGCGCGCGGAGGACGGCGTCGCGGGGGATAGCGCGCGAGATCCACACCTCGCGCGTGCGGGCGTCGGCCACCCAGGCGGTCCGGCCGTCGAGCCGCCGCCAGTACACGCTCACCCCGGCCTCGGCGAGCAGGGGCAGGGCGGCCAGCGGATCCGGGCCGGTCGACGTCGCGCTCATGTCCAGGCATCCGCACCCCGACCGGAGACCGGATCGAAAGTTCCTCCGCCTGCCGTGCGGGGTCCGGCAGGAGGCTGAACCGCTTGGCCCGCGCCGCGTCACGCCCCGCTCCACTGGTCTGCCGACGTCCGGGGTGGCAGCGTGTACGGACATGGAGATCGGACCCGTCCGTCGACGTTTCACCGCCGAGCCGGCCAGCTCACCCGTCCCCGGGGAGGCGTCGCCGGCCCACGAGCCCACGGCCACCGAGCGGGTGCCGCAGGGGACGTCGCCGGTCCGGCCCGAGCGCGACGCCGTCGAGGCCGGGCGCGCCGACCGCGCTTCGTGACCCTCCCGGTCCCCCCGGGATCGACCCGGCCCGACGCGGCCGCGGGCACGGGCGTCCCGGACGTCCCCGACGCCGTCCTCGGGTGGCGGACCTGGCGCATCGGGCGGCGGGCGCAGCGCCGGGCCGAGCTCATCGCCCCGCTCGCCGGCTCGGCCTGGCCGGCCCGCCGCCCGGTCGTCGCCTCCTGCGGGTCGCGTGACCACACCCCGCCCGGCGAACGCTGCGGCTGCGGCCTCTACGCGGTCGCCGACCCCCGCGTCCTCGAGTGGGGGCCGTCCGCCGCCGAGGTGCTCGGCGCGGTCGCGCTGTGGGGGCAGGTCGTCGAGGGCACGCGCGGCTGGCGGGCCTCGCACGCCTACCCCCGCTTCGTCGTCACCGGCCCCGTCATCGCCACCGAGCAGCGCGCGGCCCTCGACCCGCCGCTACGGCGTCCCGGTCCTGCGCTCCGAGGTCCCGACGCGGGCGCTCGCCGCACTGCTCGGTGCGGAGCCGGCCGTGGCGCGCGCCCTGCTCCGCGCGCCCGTCGACGAGGTCGAGGACCTGCTCGCCGCCCGGATGCCGGAGTTGACCCGCCCCCGGCGCCCGGAGAGCGGCCGGGTGCGCTCACGGCGGTGGTTCCGGTAGGTGCGCTCCGCGGAGGACCTCCGCCGGGCGGTCGAGGCCGCAGCGCCGGCCCTCGGCGTCGGCCAGCGCACGCAGCGTCGGGCCCACGGCGGCCGCCGACCGGAACTGGAACGGCACCTGCGTCGCGTAGCAGCCGACGGCCTCGACCTTCGCGTCCAGCGCCGCCGCGACGTCGACGGCGACCTCGGCCCCGGTGACCTGCGGCGACGGCGTCGCGTCGGGCCGGCGCGGCACCTACGGCGTGTCCCGCCCGCGCGGCTCCCCGGATCGATCGGCGCACGCGGTCCCGGCGCCGGTGGCTCAGCGGGACATCAGGATCGCGACCACGATCCCGGCGATCACCCACCAGGCACCCACGCTCGCCTTCTCCGAACCGCCGTCGGGGCCGCCGATGCGCCGTCGGAACGGTCGCAGGATCAGCGCGGCGATGAGGACCACGAGCGCGATCGTCAGCAAGGTCGTCGACATCGACCGCCCCCGCCCGTCCGCCGACCACGCCCCCCGGCGCACCGGGCGATGCTCCGTGGTGGGCTGCGGTGCCGCAAGGCGCGTTCGGACGAACCGGTTCGACCGCTGGGACGTCTCGGCACCCCGACGACCGCCCTCCGCTGGTGTTCTCCCGCTCGACACGCGATCGTGGAGCACATGGGGCGGTTCATCGGGATCCTGGTGCTGATCCTCGTGCTGTACGCGATCGTCTCCCAGCCGCTGACTGCCGCCGCGACCACGCGCTCCCTCGGGTCGTCGCTGGCGTCGGCCGGCACCAGCGTCGCCCAGTTCTTCACCGCGGTGGTGGGCGGGAGCACGTCGACCTCCCGGGCCGCCACCTCCACCAGCACGACGGGCTCCTACACCGTGCGTCCGGGAGACACACTCGCGACGATCGCCACCGCCCACGGCACCACGGCGAGCTCGCTCGCCGCGAAGAACGGGCTCGCGAACCCGAACCACATCGTGCCCGGCCAGCAGCTCTCGATGGGCTGACCGCCACTGGCGATCGTGCTCAGGCCGCCGTCCGGGCCTCGGTCCGGACGGAGCCCTCGGCCCCCGACCCGTCTCGGGCCAGCGTGGTCCCGAGCCCGGCGAACCACGCCAGCGTGAGCAGCGCACCGAGGTAGAGGTTCATCGGACCACCAGGCGCGGTGAACCCGGTGTGCCCGAAGACCGTGACCGTCTCGACGATCTGCTCCACCAGCGCCACCACCCCCAGCACCGCGAGCCAGCGCGGGAGGTCGAGCGCGCCGCGTGCCACGGCGACGACGACCGGGGCCAGCATCGTGATCGTCGAGCCGGTGAGGACCGGGCCCCAGAACGAGGCGACGTCGAGCAGTGCCCGCGCGGTGTCCGGCCCAGCGTCGTGGCGTGTGCGCTCAGCGCCGCCCAGAATCCAGCTCGTCACCGCGGTCTCGGCCACGAAGGTGATGCCGCCGACGAGGAACACGTCGCGGTAGGGCGCCGGCAGCCGGTGGCGCAGCAGGGCGACCTGGGTGCCCGCGACCGGCGCGAGCAGGGTCAGCAGCCAGACGTAGCTGCGGACGGCGGTGCCGTGCGCGCCGAACCAGGCGGCGACCGCGGCGCCGTCGGCAGCGGGATCCGGCGGCGTGCCGAGCGCCAGCGCGGCGGCCACGTAGAGCACCACCGAGCCGATCGTGACCGACAGCAGGACGGTGGACGAGCGTGCCGCGCTCATGCGTCCAGCAGCCCGAGCTGCCCGAGCATGTCGAACACGTCCCAGTAGAAGTGGGAGCTGACGATGCGCTCGCCGTCGATCCGGTGGACACCGGCGAACGGCAGGGACAACGTTCGTCCGGTGGCCGGGATCGGCGTGCCGTCCGGGCCCGCGATCGGACCCGTGTTGGTGGCGTCGATGCGGGACTCCTCGACGAGCAGGTCGCCCTGGGCGACCACGCGCTCGACCGTGATCCGGTTGTCCGGGTAGGCCTCCATCGTCTCGTCCCAGAACGCCAGCAGCGCCTCGTGACCACGGCCCGCCACCACGCCAGGCGCCACCATCTCGCAGTCCTCGGTGTAGCAGTCGCGCCACCCGGCGCGGTCGCGGCCGTTCCACGTCGTCGTGGTCAGCTCGATCAGGTCGCCCATGATCTCCTCCTCGGTCGGAGTCCGGATCGGGGTCGACCCGGCACGACGCCCAGCGTCACCGCGGGCGGCGGCGCGAACATCTGCCGAGCGGCATACGGGCCCGTCGGCCGATCGGCGGGTGACCACGCCACGCCGGTGGAGCAGACTCCGTCCATGACCGAGGGGGAGCGGTCACCGACGGCGTTCGTGGGGCGGGCGCCGGAGCTGGCCGAGCTGGGGCGACTCACCGCCACGGAGCGGCTCGTCACCGTGCTCGGCCCGGGAGGCAGCGGCAAGACGCGCCTGGTGATCGAGGGCCTGCCGGCGTTGCGGCCGCCGGTGGTGGGCGTCGTCGAGCTGGCCGCGTGCGCCCCGGCGGACGACCTGTGGTCGGTGGTGCTCGAGGCCTGCGGCATCCGCGACGATCCGGCGCTGGCCCCGCCGGAGCGGTTCGCCGCCCGCGTCGGCGACGTCGAGTCGGTGCTGGTGCTCGACAACTGCGAGCACGTGCGCGACCACGCGGCGCGGGCCGTCGTCGAGCTCGCGCGTGCGTGCCCGCGGCTGCGGGTGGTGGCCACGAGCCGGGTGTCGCTCGGGGTCCCCGGCGAGGCGACGCTGGCCGTCGAGGGGCTCGGGGAGGACGACGCCGCCGCGCTGTTCCTCGACCGCGGGCGCCGGGTGCAGCCGGCGCTGCCGACCGGCACCGACGCCGACCGGTGCGCCCGAGGGATCGCGCGGGCCCTCGACGGGTTGCCGCTGGCGGTGGAGCTCGCCGCGGCGCGCGCCCGTGCGCTGCCACTGTCCGCGATCGAGGACGGCATGGCCGATCGGCTCGCGTTCGTCAGTGCCCGCTCCCCCGCGGGCCGGGACGCCCGGCACCGCTCACTGCAGAACTGTCTCGCCTGGAGTACAGCTCTCCTGGGTGAACGGGCTCGTACCGGGTTGGCGGCGCTCGCCGTCGTCGAGGGCCGCTGCACGCTCGGGGCGGCCGAGGCGGTGATCGGCCCTCCGGACACTCCGGGCGGGGCCCGAGCCGTCGCGGTGCTCGAGGAGCTCGTCGATCACTCGCTGGTGCGGTTCCTGCCCGACGACGGGGTCTACCTCGTCCTGGAGACGGTGCGCGAGCACGCGCGCGACACCGCTCCCGACGAGGCCCGGCGCGCGCACGGCCGCCTGGCGCGGTGGGTCGCCGACCTCGCCGCCGCGGCGCGACCCGCGCTGGAGCACGCCGACCTCGCCGTCCTCACCCGCCTGGACGCGACGCCGCGGCGATCCGGACCGTGCTCGCGCAGGCGTGCGCCGCGGGCCCGGACGACCCCGCCGGCGACGGGCCGCTGGACGTGGCCGCCGACGTCGTCGCCGACCTCGCGTTCTGGTGGTCGCTGCGGGGGCGCTGCCGGGAGGGCCACGACGTCGCCGCGCGGCTGACGGCGGCCGTCGCCGCCCGGGGGCGACCACCCGGCGCCCGCCTGCAGTGGGCCCACGCGTTCCAGGCGGTCTACGCCGGTGACCTGGCCGGGGGGCTCGACCTGGCGGCGGAGCTGGCCGCCGAGCCCGACGCGGCCGACGACGTCCGCGCCCGCGCGCTGATCCTGCTCGGCATGGCGCAGGCCTTCGACGACCCGGTCGCCGCCGCCCCGGTCGTCTCCTCCGCGGTGGAGCTCGCCGCGCAGGCCGGGGACCGGTGGGCCGAGGTCGAGGCGCTCCAGGTGCTCGCCTACACGCACCTGTGGCGGGGCGACCAGGCCGCGGCCATCGCCTGCGCCGACGCCGCCCTCCCCGCGCTCGAGCAGCTGGGGCACCACCAGCTGCGGGCCTGGGACGCCGCGATCCGTGCCGAGGACGCGCGCCTGCGGGGCGACGTGACCGCCGTCCTGCGGCACGGCTACGCCGGGTGGGCGCTGGCCGCCGAGGTCGGCGAGCCGGTGAGCGCGACCGGCGCCCTCTCCCCCGTGATCCGCGTGCTGTGCCGCGCCGGACGTCACGCCGAGGCCGCCGCGGAGACCGCGCGCCTCGCCGCGTTCCTCGACGAGCACCCCGGCCTGGGCACCGTCGAGCTCCTGGAGCTGTGCCGGGCCCACGTCGCGGCGTGGTCGGCCCCGGAGACGGCGGGCGACGCGATCGCGGCCCTCGTCGACGCCGCGGGACCTGCTGGGCTGTCGCTCGTGGCCGCCGAGGCCGGTGCCCTGCAGGCCGGCGTGTGGCTGGCCGCGGGCGAGCCGGAGCGGGCCCTCGCTGCCGCCGACCGGACTCGGGACCGGGCGCGGGCCGCCGGGATCCTCGAGGCGCTCCAGGCCGTGGGTCTCGTCCGCTGCGTGGCGCGGCACCGGCTCGGGACCGAGGACGACCCCCTGCCGGAGGCGCACGACGTGCTCGTCGCCGCCCACGCGGCCGGGTACGTGCCGCTGGTGGTCGACGCGCTCGACGTCGTCGCGGGCCTGGTGCTCGACGCCGGCCGCGCCGAGGCGGCGCTGCGCCTGCAGGCCGCCGCGGCAGCCGCCCGGGACCGGCTCGGGTTCGTCCCGGCCCCCGTCACCCACGGGGTGCTCGACGTCGCCGGGGTGGACGCGCTCGACGCGGACGTCCGGGAGCGGGCGCGTGCCGAAGGGGCGTCGCTGGACCTCGACGCCGCCGCCGCCTACGCGCGCCGGGCCCGCGGTCCCCGACGGCGGCCGGCGAGCGGGTGGGAGAGCCTCACCCCCACCGAGCGCGACGTCGTCGCCCTGGCCGCGCGCGGGCTGCGCAACCAGGCCATCGCCGACCAGCTCCTCATCGGCACCGGGACCGTCCGCACCCACCTGCGGCGCATCTTCGCCAAGCTCGACCTCACCTCACGGGCCGAGCTGGCCGCCAGGTTCGCCTCGCGTCCCTAGTTCCGCTGCGATCCTCTCCCGCAGGTCCACCTTGCGGATCTTGGTGCCGGACATCGGCCACTCGTCGACGAAGCGCACGTAGCGCGGCACCCGGAAGCTCGCGATCCGCCCCACGCAGTGGTCGACGAGCTCGTCGGCGCTGACCTGTGCCCCCGGGGCGAGCTGGACGAACGCCGCCGGCACCTCGACGTACCGGGCGTCGGGCGCGGCGACCACGGCGACGACCCCGACGGCGGGGTGGGTCAACAGGTGGTCCTCGATCTCCGCGGGTGCGTTCCAGGGCCGCCGCCACGGCGTCGCGGTCCGCCCGCGCGCCGGCGCCGAGCTCGGCGAGGGTCAGCACGGCCCGCAGCTCCGGGGTCGGGCCCGCGTCGACCGCGCGCCGGGCGAGGTCGGGCAGGTCCGGGGCGCCGGGCGTCGCCGGCGGCGTCGTGACGACGAGGCACGCCCCGGAGTGCACGACGACGTGGCGGACCTCCTCCGCCCGGTAGCGGGCGTTGACCGGGACCGCGACGGCGCCGACGCGGGTGGTGGCGAGGAGCAGGGCCACGAGGTCGGCGGAGGCCGGGAGCAGCAGGGCCACCCGGTCACCCGGGCGCCACGCCCGCGGCGAGGAGGGCGGCGGCGTGGTCGCGGGACCGTGCCGCGAGGGCCCCGACGGTGAGCCGCTCGCCGTCGGCGAAGACCAGCGCCTCGGCGTCCGGGTCGGCCGCGGCGGACTCCTCGACGAGCTCGGCGAGCGTCGTCACCCGCGGGCGGGCGGTCACCGCACGCCCCCGACCACGGCGCCGTCGTGCACGACGGGCAGCGAGTCCTGGGCCCGCGACGCGAGCACGGGCAGCCGCGGGGGGTCCCCCTCGACGCGCAGGCCCGGCAGCCGGCGCAGCAGCGTCCCGACCGCGATCCGCGTCTCGAGGCGGGCCAGCTGGGCGCCGATGCAGGCGTGGATGCCCCGGCCGAAGGCGATGTGGTTCGGGCGGGAGCGCGCGAGGTCGACGGCGTCGGGGTCGTCGAACCGCTCCGGGTCGCGATTGGCGCCACAGAGCACCAGGTAGACCCGTTCTCCCGTGCGGATCGTGCGCCCGCGCACCTCGTGGTCGGCCACCACCCAGCGCACCAGCACCTTGATCGGGCCCTCGAGGCGCAGCGCCTCCTCCACGGCGGGCGCGACGAGCGCCGGGTCGTCCCGCACCCGGTCGCGCAGCGCGGGATCGGCGGTCAGCAGCCGCACGGCGTTGGCGATGGCGTTGGTCGTGGTCTCGTGGCCGGCGAACAGCAGCAGCGCGCACATGCCGACGAGCTCGTCGTCGGACAGGCCCGCCACGTCGGCCGTGGAGCCGTCGCCCGCGATCATCGCCGAGAGCATGTCCCCGCCGGGCTCGCGGCGGCGGTGGGCGACCAGCTCGCGGAAGTACCCGGCCATGTCCTCGAGCCCGCGCAGCGCCCGCTCGTGGCGGTCCGGCCGCGCGTCGCCGCCCGCCCCGAACGCCACGAGGGCGAGCTCGTCGGACCACGAGCGGAAGCGGTCGCGGTCGGCGGCCGGCGCGCCGAGCATCTCCGCGATGACGGTCGCGGGCAGCGGGTAGGCCACCCCGGCCACGAGGTCCCCCCGGGGGCCGCCCGCCAGGAAGTCGTCGACGAGCTCGTCGACGAGGGTCTGGATGCGCGCCTCCATCGCGGCGATCTGCTGCCCCTTGAACGCCGCGCCCGCCAGGCGTCGCAGGCGCGTGTGCGCCGGCGGGTCGGTGACCACCATCCAGTCGCTGAGCAGGCCGAGGATCCGCTGGGAGGTCCCGGTCCCGTCGCCGTCTCCGCGCCGGACCAGCCGGGCCGGGCCATCAGCGGACGCACGCGGTCCGAGGACAGCGCCGGCTCCCGGAAGGCGGCGACGACGTCGTCGTAGCGGGTGAGCAGCCACGCGCGGTGGGCCGGGCTCCAGTGCACCGGGTCGTGCTCGCGCAGCACGGCCGCGGCCCCGTCGGGATCCCGCAGCGCCTCGGGGGTCAGCAGGTCGTCGGGGAGCTCGGGCGTCACGGGGTCCCTCCGGCGGCGCTGGTCGCGGGGTCGCGCCGGGTCAGCCCGGGGCGCAGCACGTCGGTGACGAGCGCGAGGTGGCGCTCGACGAGCGGGTCCGGGAGCCCACCGAGGTCGGCGAAGCAGAACACGTCGGTGACCGGGAAGCCGTCGGGCCCGTCGAACGCCGCGAGCTGCTCGCCGACGGCGGCCACGGCGTCGTCGGCCGTGAGCACCCGCAGCCGCGGGAACGTGGCCTCGCCCGGGGTCGCCGCCGCGTCGTCGTTCCCGCGGTAGGACGCCCGGTTGCGGCCGGCCGCGGCCCGCACCTCGGCCTTCGCGGCGACCGGGTCGTCGGCGAGCAGCACGTTGACCAGCCCGCCCACGCGCCCGCGCTCCCGGGGCCACCCGCCCTCGGCGAGCCCGGCGGCGTAGGGGGCGAGCAGGGCCGGGTCGAGCCAGAGCAGCCCGGCCCCGACGCGGCCCGCGAGCCGCGCCCCGCGGGGGCCGCGCGCGCCGACCCACGTCGGGAGCGGGTCCTGCACCGGGGCCGGGGTGACGGTGCCGTCCGCCCACAGCTCGGGCAGGCGGCGCAGCTGGTGCTCGAGGGTGCGGTAGCGCTCGCGGTGGTCGGCGCCGACGCGGGCGAACTCCTCGGCGCGCCACCCGGCGCCGAGGCCGAGCTCGAGCCGGCCGCCCGCGACGAGGTCGACGACGGCGGCCTGTTCGGCGAGGGACTCCACGGGCACCAGCGGGCCGATCACGACCGCGGTGCCGACCCGCAGCGTGCGCGTCCGGGCGGCGATCGCCGCGGCCGCGGTCAGCGGCGCGGGCAGGTAGCCGTCGGCGAAGCCGTGGTGCTCGGTGACCCACACGGCCTCCAGGCCCCGCTCCTCGGCGGCGGCGATCCGGTCGAGCGTGCGGCGGTAGACCTCCGCGCCCGCGTGGCCCGGCGGGATCCGCAGGTCGACGTAGAGCCCGACGCGGGTCACGGCGCCGACCACGGTCGCGGGTGCCGTCGCCGGCTCCGCCGGCTCCGTCGCGGCCAGGGCCCGGACCAGGCCGAGCCGGTCGCGGACCACGTGCCCGCCCGTGACGCGGCCGTCGGCCACGACGACCAGCGCGTTCGCGTGCAGCACCGCCGCCGCCCCGATCCGGTCGTCCAGGTCGTCGAGCCCGCCGCGGTACCGGCCGCGCACCGTCACGTGCAGCGCGGCGTGCCGTCCGGCGGAGAACAGGTCGTCGACGACGACGTCGTCGGGCTCGACGAGCAGCGTGTCGTCGCGCCCGTCGTCGAACACCACCCCGGGCACCGCGGGGAGCCCCGCGCCGGCCCAGCGCCGGGCGGCGTCCTCGACGTCGGGGTCCGGCGGCGTGGCCACCGTGTCCCAGGGCGCGGGCGCGGGCGGCGCGACCGGGTCGGGCACCCCGTCGGCGAGCTGGCGGCGCCGGGCCAGGTAGTCCTGCTCGACCCGGTTCCCGGTGAGCCGCGAACCGTTCCACTCGTAGAGCCCGATGCCGCCCCAGGCCGCGACCGCGCCGTCGTGGCGGACCGAGGCGCCGTGCTCGGAGAAGCGCAGCGCCAGCCGGTCGCCCGTGGTGACGACCTCGTGCACCGTCAGGCCCAGCCCGGGGAACTGCTCGAGCTGGCGCACGGTGGCCGGCTTGTAGGCCTCGTCGCGCCCGGCCAGCACGTGCGGCCCCATGCGGAGCACGTAGTCGGGCTCCATGATCTCGTCGCAGACCGACAGGTCGTGGGAGTTGGTGTAGTCGACGACGTAGCGGCGCATCAGGGCGACGAACGGGTCGGGCGCCACGGCTCAGCGCCCCTCGAAGCGCGGGGCGCGCTTCTGCGGTGAAGGCGGCGATCCCCTCGGCGGTGTCGTCGGTCTCCTGGAGCATCGTGACCGCCTCCAGCGAGTAGCCGGTGTCGCCGCGGTCGACCCCGCGGTTGATCATCCGCTTCCCGACGCGCACCGCCAGCGGCGCCGCCCGCGCGATCCGCTCCCCCAGCGCCACGGCCTCGTCGAGCAGGTCCGCGTGGGGCACGACCCGCTGCACGAGGCCGACCCGCTCGGCGTGCTCGGCGTCGAGGCGCTCGCCCGCGAGGACCATCCACTTCGTCCAGTGCCGGCCCATGACGGCGGGCCCGCGCAGCACCCCGAAGCCGGGGACGAGGCCGATCGCGCTCTCGGGCAGGGCGAAGACCGCGCGGTCGGAGGCCAGCACCAGGTCGCAGGCCAGGGCCAGCTCGCACCCGCCGCCGAAGGCGTAGCCGTTGACCGCCGCGATCACCGGCAGCCCGCACTCCTCGACCGCGGCGAACGTGCGCAGGCACTCGGCCTGGAAGGCGCGCTTGGCCGCCGTACCGTCGAGCTCGGCGAACCCGGCGATGTCCCCGCCGGCCGAGAACGCCTTGTCCCCCGCGCCGGTCAGCACGACCGCGCGGGTGGTGCCGTCGGACTCCAGCCGGGCGAGCTCGTCGCGCAGCTGCGGCCAGAACGCCGCGGTGAGCGCGTTGAGCTTCTCCGCGCGGTCGATGTGGATCACCGCGACCGGGCCGTCGTCCTTCACCGTGATCTCGGTGGGCGTCACTGCGTACCTCCGGGTCGGCCGGGGCGGTGGCCCACCCGCTGCGGGCGGGCGCCCCAGGCGACGTCGATGCTGGTCGCGACGGTGTGCCGCGTCGCGGCCGGCGCGATGACGTCGTCGAGCGAGAGGTGCGCCGCGGCCTCCCAGGGCTCGGACTCGGCCATCCACTCCGCGGTCAGCTCGGCGACCCGGTCCTCCCGCGCCGCCGGGCCCTCCTCGGCCAGCAGCCGGTCCAGCGCGCGGCGGTGCACGGTGCGCACCCCGGTCTCGGGGGCCATGAAGCCCATCTCGGCGCTGGGCCACGCGAACAGGAAGTCCGGCCGGGTGGGCCGCCCGCCCATCGCGAAGTGCCCGCCGCCGTAGGCCTTGCGCAGCACCACGCCGACCCGCGGGACGGCCGCGCGGGCGATGCGCGAGACCGTGCGCTCGTAGGCGTGCAGGATGCCCGAGCGCTCGGCCTGGCTGCCGATCATCAGCCCGGGCACGTCGTGGAGGAACACCAGCGGCAGCCCGAAGGTGTCGCACAGGTCGACGAAGTCGTGCTCCTTGGCCAGCGAGTCGGGGTCGAGCGCGCCGGCCCGGACGAGGGGCTGGTTCGCGACGATCCCGACCGGGGCGCCCTCGATCCGCGCGAGCGAGCACAGCAGGCTCGGGCCCCAGCCGTCACCCCAGGGCAGCACCGACTCCGCGTCGGCGACGGCCGCGACGACCTCGCGCATGTCGTAGCCGGCGCGGGCCCCGGTGGGCACGAGGTCGGCGAGCTCGCCCGGGTCGCGGGCGGGCGCGACCGCGGGCGCCGCGGGCGCGGGCAGGGCCGCGTTGGAGGGCAGGTAGGACAGGAACGCGGCGACGGCGTCGAGGGCGTCGGTCTCCGAGTCGACGACGAGGTGGGCGTTGCCCGCCGCCGTCGCCGCCGCGGGCCCGCCGAGCTCGTCGTCGGTCACCCGCTCGCCGATGGCGGGCTCCACCACCGACGGTCCGGACAGCGCGACCGACGAACCGCGGGTCATGACGACGAAGTGGGCGGTCGCCGCGTGCAGCGCCGAGTCGCCGTAGGAGGGACCGAGGACGGCCGCCGCACGGGGCACCGCGGGGGTGCCGTCGGTGGCGCCGAGGAACTGCGTGAAGTCGAGCGGCAGCCCCGAGAACCGCCAGCCCATGACGTCGGGCATCCGGCCGCCGTCGGCGTCGCAGAGCAGGACGAGCGGGAAGCCGCCGCGCTGCGCGTGCTCGATCAGGCGGCCCTGCTTGCGCATGCTGATCGGGGCGGTGGTCCCGGCGACGGCGGTGGCGTCGATGCCGATGACGCCGACCCGGCGGCCGTCGAGCGTGCCGAACCCGGTGACGACCGCGTCGCCCGGCACCGGCTTCTCCCGCCGGATCTCCGGCTGCGCCAGGGCCCCGATCTCGAACCAGCTCTCCGGGTCGAGCAGCGCCGCCACCCGCTCGCGGACCGGCATCCGCCCGGAGGCCCGGTGACGGGCGATCGCCGCGTCGCCACCCATCGCCTCGGCGGCTTCCCGACGGCGGGCGAGCTCCGCGAGGCCCGCGGCCATGCCGGAGTGCACTGTCGCCACGTCCTCGCCGCCGCTCGCGCCGGCGTCCTGGCCGTTCGCGCGCGTGCCACCACCGGCGCCTGGACCGAGGTGCTCGACCGGCACGGTTCCTCCCGCATGACGTGGCTTCCGGGGCGACCGTAATCTACCATCCAGCCGTTTGGTAGAGACGCCGTCGAGCCCCTCGGAGGTGGCCGTGGCCGGGCCCGTCCTCGTCGCCAACCGGGGTGAGGTGGCCGTGCGCATCGTGCGGGCGTGCCGCGCGCTGGGCCTGCCCTCGATCGCCGTCCACAGCGACGCCGACAGCGGCTCGCTGCCCACCCGCGTGGCCGGCACCGCCGCGTACCTCGGGCCGGGGACGTCCTACCTCGACGTCGAGGCCGTCGTCGGCGCGGCCGTCGGGCACGGGGCGTGGGCGGTGCACCCCGGCTACGGGATGCTCGCGGAGAACGCGGACTTCGCCGAGGCGGTCACCCGCGCCGGGCTGGTGTTCGTCGGTCCGCCGGCGCCGGTGGTCGCGGCGATGGGTGACAAGGTCCGGGCCCGGGCGCTGGCACAGGAGTGCGGCGTGCCGGTGCTCGAGGGCACGGCGGCCCCGGTCGACCCCGGCGATCTCGTCGCGGCACGCGCGGCCGCCGACCGGATCGGGTTCCCGCTGCTGGTCAAGGCCGCGCACGGTGGCGGCGGCCGCGGGATGCGGGTGGTGGCGGGCCCCGACGGGCTCGCCGGCGCGCTCGCGGCGGCCGGCCGCGAGGCCGCCGCCGCGTTCGGGCGCGGCGAGGTCTTCCTCGAGCGCCACGTGCCCCGGCCGCGACACCTCGAGGTCCAGGTGCTCGCCGACGACCACGGCGCGGTGGCCGTGCTCGGAGACCGCGACTGCACGGTCCAGCGCCGCCACCAGAAGCTGCTGGAGGAGGCCCCCGCCGTCGACCTCGCGCCGGGCGTGCGTGAGCGCGTGCACGACGCGGCGCGCCGGCTGGCGATCGCGGTCGGCTACCGCGGGGCCGGCACCGTCGAGTTCCTCCTCGACCGCGACACCGGGGCGGTCGCGTTCCTCGAGATGAACACCCGGCTGCAGGTCGAGCACGGGGTCACCGAACTGGTCACCGGCGTCGACCTCGTGGTCGCCCAGCTGCGCCTGGCCGCCGGCGAGGACCTCGCCGCGGTGCTCGGTGACGGCGGGGCCGACCCCGGGGTCCGCGGCCACGCGATTCAGGCGCGGGTGGCCGCCGAGGACCCGTGGGAGGGCTTCCGACCCGCCCCCGGCCGGGTGACGGCACTCGAGCCGCCCACCGGTCCGTGGGTGCGCTGCGACCTCGGCGTCGCCGCGGGGGACGCCGTGCCCGGTGAGTACGACTCCCTGCTGGGCAAGATCCACGCCTGGGGCCCCGACCGCGCCACCGCCGTCGCCCGGCTCGCCACCGCCCTCGACGACCTCGTCCTCGAGGGCGTGCCCACCACCGTGCCGTACCTGCGCTCGGTGCTCGACCGCCCCGAGCACGCCGCGATGGCCCACGACACCGGCAGCCTCGAGCGCGACTGGGCCCCGGACCCGGCCGCTCCGCCCGCCCACCGCGACCGCTCCGACGGCTACGACGGCTACGACGCCCGTAAGCGGGGACGCCGCCACGCGCACGGTGCACCTCGCCACCGATCGCGGCCCGCTGACGCTGCAGCTCCCCCGCCGCCCCGGCGCGCACCCCGCCGTCGACGGCGCGGACGCGGGTCGGCGGCACACCTGCCGTCACCGGCGCGGCCGCCGCGTCGGACGGGTCGCGCCCTCCGAGCCACTCGAGCCCGACCCAGTCCGGCCCTGCTTCCGCGGCGGCCGCCGGCGACCCGGTGGCACCGATGGATGCCACGGTCGTCGAGGTGACCGTCGCCCCGGGGCAGCACGTGGCCGCGGGCGGTGTCCTCGTGGTGCTCGAGGCGATGAAGATGGAGCTGCCGGTCCGGACCCCGAACGCGGTGCGCGTGGACGCGGTCCACGTCGCTGCGGGCGACCGGGTCGGCGCGGGCAGCATCCTGGTCGCCGTGTCTGCGCCCGAGCGGGCGGGCTGACCAGCGCATTCGGTACATCGCGCCCCTCAGGGTCCGGCGCGGCTGGTGTAGCGTGCGGCCGGTCGGGGTGGTGGTCTGCACGGTGTGCGGGGTGTCGCCGAGCCCGTCGGCGATGGTCTCGACCTGCCAGCCGGGCATCTCGCGGACGTAGTTGCCCCGGGCGCACACCCCACGCCCCCTATCGGCGTGCTCCCCCTTCTGCTGGTCGGGCCGCCGGCCCGGGACCGGATGATGTGGTCGTGATGTCGGATGGGCGCGTCGCAGAACCGGTCGCGGCAGCGGCCGCCGTCGCGCAGGTCGATCAGCTGGGCGAGGAACCCGTCGAAGAACCGCCGCTTCGGGTCCCCACCGACCAGGGTGCCGTGCGCGGGGTGGGAGAACAGCCGCCGCGACCACCGCTTCCCCCTGCTGGTGCGCAGCAGATCGGCCACGATGCCGCCGGGCAGCGGACCGTGCCCGACCACCTCCCCGGTGGCCACGCCGTCCGGGTCGGTCAGCGCGTCGACCGGGATGACGATCCCGACCTCCACGGTCACATCGGTCGCCGCGGCCTGGCCGGTGACGCGCTCCACGAGGGTGTCGGCCATGACCTGATCCCGGGAACGCCCATCCCCGGTCGCGGTGGCGGCGTCGGCGGCCTGGCGCAGCGCGGCCAGACACGCCACGCCCTGCTCGACGGGCAACAGACCGAGAGCACGCTCATGGTGTCCGGGGCCGGGCCGCTACGTGACCCGCCGGTCCTTGCGCGCCGTGCGGGCCCGCGCGGTGTAGCCCGCTCGGTCGGTCTCGTAGGCCACCTTCTTCACGGTGGCCTCGGCCTTGCCGAACCCCATCCCCTCCAGGCCGCCTCGGCGAGCGCCTTGTCCACCGCCGGCGCTGGGCGGGGTCGAGGTGGCTGGTCTGGGCGACGACGGTCTCGGCGAGCCGCTCACTGATCCGCCCCGCCGGCGAGCAGCGCCCGGACGTTGGGCAGGTCGGCGTGCAACGTGCGCGCCACGGTGAGCCGCCGCGACCCAGCCACGGCGAGACGTGCGCGGCCAGCGCCGATCTGGTCGGCGATCCCCCGGCCCAGCTTCTCCGGATCCAGCCGCCCCGCCGGCGACCAACTCGGACTGCTCGTCGACCTGGGCGCGCCCGAACGCGACCATCGTGGTGTGCTGCGCGCGGCCACCGCGGCCCGCATCTGCTCCAGCACCGCGATCCGGTCGGCCAGCACCGCGCCACCAGCAGCGGCGGGGGCGGCGGAGTCGGCGGGGTCAGCGGGGGCGTCGGGTTCGGCGGGAGCATTGGCGAGTTCGGTGAGGCGCGCGAGCATTGCGGCCAGCTCCCCGCTGACCGCGCCACCCACCTCGACCTCACCGCTCGAACTCATGTTCGAAAGATAGCGCGACCCACCGACAAGCTCGGCCGACGACGAGAACGGGGTCGAGCGGCGGTAGCGGCGCGGTGGGCCCGATCAAGCTCGCCTCGGCGCGGGCCTCGACGTACGACGACGCAGCCCGCCTCGACACAGCCGGCCCAGGCTCCGAGGAGGGCGCTGACCCACCTGCCATCCCTGCCACCGGCCGCCCAGGGGCCGCAAGCCTTCAGGCCGCGCCGTCCCGGCCCCGACCCGCCCGACCGGGTCACGAGCCGCGACCGCCTCGGGGGTGGCGACGCCGTGCACCGCCATCGCCGCGAGCTGGGCGGCGATCTCCTCCGGGGTGGAGGGACCGTCGGCCCGGAACCACCGGTACACCCAGTTCGTCGAGCCGAGGATGGACAGGCCGGCGACGCGCGGGTCGACGTCGGCCCGGACCAGGCCGGCGCGCTGCGCCTCGTCGACCAGCTCCCGGAACACCCCCTGGTAGGCGTGCTCGGTCCCGAGGATCTCCTCGCGGCGCGCCGTGGGCAGCGACGCCAGCTCGTGGAGGAACACCGCGGTGGGGACGAGGTGGCGGCACGCGTGCTCGACGTGGGCGCGGATGGTGCGCTCGAGGCGGTCGAGCGGGTCGTCGTCACCGCTCGGCGGCGCCGCGGACCACGCCGTAGCCCTCGCGGTGCACGGCGCTGATCACCTCGAAGAGCAGCTCTTCCTTGGACTGGATGTAGTAGTAGAGGCTGCCCTTGAGCATGCCGAGCCGGTCCGCGATGTCCTGCAGCGACGCCCCGTCGTACCCCTTCTCGTAGAACACCTGGGTGGCGACCTCGAGCAGCTCGGCCCACCGCTCCTCGCGGGGCTTGCGCTCCCCGGTGGCGCGCCGCTCGCTGCGCCCGGCCGGACGGCGGTCCGTTGCCATGCTCTGCTCCCCGGGTCCTGGATCGGTGCGCTGCCGGAGCGCCCACCATACGGCCGGTAGGTGCCCGGCCCCGCGACGCAGTGCGACCGGTCACCCGGCCGCGTGCCGGGCCGGCCGGGACACGCGGGGCGCCTCGGTGACGCCCCGCGCGGCGAGGTCGGCGGCGATCCGGTCCCGCAGTTCCCCCTTCTGGATCTTCGTGCCGGACATCGGCCAGCTGTCCACGAACACGACGTGGCGCGGGGCCTTGAACGGCGCGAGCGCGTCGAGGCAGTGGGCGACGAGCTCGGCGGCCAGGGCGTCGGGGTCGGCGTCGCGCCGGCCCGGAGCGAGCTCGACGAACGCCGCGACGACCTCGCCGAGCCGGGCGTCCGGCGCCCCGACGACCGCCACCACCCCGACGGCGGGGTGCTCGGCGAGGCGCCCCTCCACCTCGGCGGCGGCGACGTTCTCCCCGCCCACCTTGAGCATGTCCTTGAGGCGGCTGACGAAGGTGAACCGGCCGGACGCGTCACGGCGTACGAGGTCGCCGGTGTGGAACCAGCCCTCCGCGTCGATCCGGGCGGCCGTCGTCTCCGGGTCCCGGTGGTAGTACGCCATCCGCGACACCCCGCGGTGGAGGAACTCGCCGACCTCGTCCGGCCCGCACTCCCGGCCGGTCACCGGGTCGCGGACGCGCCCCTCCATCCCGGTCAGCGGCACCCCGCTGGTGCCGGCCCGGGCCTCGGGCGGGTCGTCCACCGAGCCCACGCAGCAGAAGCCTCCGGCCTCCGTCCCGCCCAGGCACGAGATCTGCACCGCCCCCGGCAGCCGCGCCTGCATCGCCGCCATCCGCTCCGCCGGGCCCACGTTGATGACGGTGCGCAGCTCCGGCACGGCCGCGGGGTCGAAGTCGGGGTGATCCAGCACCGGCAGCCAGATGGTGTCGAACGCGGGGAACGCGACGCCGGCCCGCTCCGCGACGAGCTGGCGCCAGGCGACGCCGGGCTCGAACGTCCCGACGTGCACGAAGGAGCAGGTCGCGGCCAGCGAGCCCATGAGCACGTCGATGCCGCCGCAGTGGTGCAGCGGCAACGGGGTCCAGAAGCGGTCGTCCGGCCGCAACCGCAACCGCTCGACGAGGTTCTCCCCCAGCGCGGCGTAGGCGGCGTGGGTGTGCACGCAGCCGCGGGGCCGGGAGGTGGTCCCGGAGGTGTACAGCAGGATCATCGGGTCGTCGGGGGTCACGACGACGGGTGGCGCGTCGCAGGCGTCGGCGTCGGCGACGAGCTCGGCCGGGGTGACCGCGCCCGGCCCGGCGAGCCCGGTGAGCTCCGGCGTGGCGACGACCACCGCCGGGTCGGCGTCCCCGCGCAGCCACGCCACCTCGGCCGCCGTGCCCCGGGGGTTCACCGGCGTCGGGATCGCCCCGAGCATCGTCGCGGCGACGAGGCCGAGCACCGCGTCCAGCCCACCGGGGAGCACGAGCAGGACCCGGTCACCGCGCCGCACGCCGGCGCGGTGGAGCCCGGCCGCCCACACCCGCGCCGCCACGCGCACCGCGGGCCACGTCGCGCGCTCGGCGGGGAACACGACCTCCCGCGCCGGCGACCGGACGACGGCGTCGTCGAGCAGCTCCGGCAGCGTGCGCGGCACCCGCGCGCCCGTCGTCGTCACGCCCTGACCACCCCTGGCTCGCCGGGCACCTACCGGACCGCGGCGCCCGCGTCGACGGGGAGAGCGACTCCGGTGATGTAGCGGGCCTCGTCGGAGAGCAGGAACAGGACCGCGTTCGAGACGTCGATCGACTCGATCCACGGGACCTGGAGGGCGTTCAGCGAGGTGAACCCGGGGATCGCCTTCTCCTGCGTGGGCTCCGGGTCGTCCGGGGCGAACATGCCCCAGGTGCCGGGGTTCTGGATCATGTCGGTGTCGACGTTCGTCGGGTGCACGGTGTTGACGCGGACGCCGTCCGGCGCCAGCTCGTTGGCCAGCGTGCGCATGAGCCCGACGATGCCGTGCTTGGCCGAGACGTAGTGGCCGACCTGCTGGATGCCCTTGAGCCCGCCGATCGAGCTGGTGAACACCATGGACCCGCCCCGGCCGGCCTCGATCAGGCGCGGGATCGCGGCCTTCGCGGTGTGCCAGACGCCGGTGAGGTTGACGTCGATGACGTCCTGCCAGGTGGCCTCGTCGAGCTCCCAGGCCCGGCCGTAGCTCGCGATGCCCGCGTTCGCGACGACCCCGTCGAGCCCGCCGAGCTCCTCGACGCCGTCCGCGACCGCGGCGTCCAGGCCGGCCTGGTCGCGCACGTCGGCGACCCGCGCGACGATCCGCCCGCCCGCCTTCTCGACCTCCACGACCGTGCGGTCGAGGTCCTCCGCGCGTGGCCGGCGGGTACTTGCCGACGACGGTGTCGATGCCCGCGCAGAGGTCGACCGCGATGACGTCGGCCCCCTCCTCGGCCAGCCGCACCGCGTGGCTGCGGCCCTGGCCGCGCGCGGCCCCGGTCACGAGGACGACCTTCCCCGCCATGCGTCCGCTCACGGTCTTCTCCTGCCTAGACGGAGCGTGTCCGGTCGTCCCAGTACGGGGCGCGGAGGTCACGCTTGAGGATCTTGCCGGTCGGCGCCTTCGGCAGTTCGGCGACGAACTCCACCGAGCGCGGCTTCTGGTAGGACGCGAGGTGCGCGCGGGCGGTCTCGACGATGTCGGCCGCCGTCGCCGTCGTACCGGGCTTGAGCACGACGAAGGCCTTGACGCTCTCGCCCCACTCGTCGTCGGGGACCCCGATCACGGCGCACTCGAGGACGGCGGGGTGGTGGTTGACGGCCTCCTCGACCTGCACCGAGTAGATGTTCTCCCCGCCGGAGATGATCATGTCCTTGGCGCGGTCGACGATGAACACGTAGCGGTCCGCGTCCCAGGTGGCGAGGTCCCCGGTCCACATCCAGCCGTCGCGCAGGGTGTCCGCGGTGAGGTCGGGGCGGTTCCAGTAGCCGGCCATGTTGGCCTCGGAGCGCACCACGATCTGCCCGACGGTGCGCCCGTCGGTCGGCACCGGCACCCCGTCCACGTCGACGATCCGCACGGAGGTCACGAAGCCCTCGCGCCCGCAGGACTGCAGCCGCTCGGGGTGGACGCCGTTGACCGCGGCGTGGTGGTCCTCCTGGGCGAGGAAGCACATCGTCGTGCCCTCGGTCTGCCCGTAGCCCTGGATGAGCGTGCAGGGGAACGCCTGGAGCGCGTTCTTGACGACGGCCGAGGGCATCGGCCCGCCGCCGTACTGGATGTTGCGCAGGCTCGCGAGGTCGTAGCCGTCGAACCCCGGGACGGCCATCATCCAGTTGAGCATCGTGGTGATCCCGAGGAACGCCGAGACCCGTTCCGCCTCGATGATCTCCAGCGAGCGCTTCGCCTCGAAGTTCATCAGCACCAGCGGGCAGCCGTGGCGCATGTAGTTCATCGAGAGCACCACCGGGATGTGGTACATCTGCCCGGTCAGCATGTAGACGTCGCTCGGCACGATCCGCTCGGCGACGGTCTGGTTGAGCATGCCGAACGAGGCGCTGCGGTGGGTGTGCAGCGCGCCCTTGGAGGCCCCGGTGGTGCCACCGGTGTAGAGGATGAAGAACGGGTCGTCGTCGCCGACGCTCCGCCGAGTCGGCGGGCTCGTCGTCCGGCGACGCCGCCAGCAGCGCCTCGTACGAGCCGTCGCCGTCGGGCCCGTAGGACAGCCACGCCCCGACGTCGACGTGGCGGGCCAGCTCGGCCCCCAGCTCGCGCCACTCCCCCGCGACGACGATCGCGCGCGGCGCCGCGTCGGCGACGATGCGCGCGAGCTCGTCGGGCCCGAGGCGCCAGTTCAGCGGCTGCACGACGAGGCCGGCCCGGCCGGCCGCGTAGTAGATCTCCTGGAACTCCGTCGAGTTCTTGGCCAGCACCGCGACCCGGTCGCCCCGCTGCAGGGCCAGGCCGTCGGGGCGCGGACCGCGCAGGCCGTTGGCGAGCCGCCGGACGCGCTCGTCGAGCTCGGCCCAGCTGGTCCGCCGTCCGGTGGTGGTGTCCACGACGGCGTCGCCCCGCGGGGTCAGTGCCGCCCACTTCTCCGGGATGCGACCGATGTTGACCATGTCCGGCCTCAGTACGGGAGATCGAGGTAGACGTACCGGTCGGCGATCAGCCACCCGCCGTCGCGGTGCACGAGCTGGTCGCGGTACCAGCCGCTCGAGAGCACCCGGACGGAGCCGTTCTCGATCGACAGCAGCGTCAGGTTCGTGACCGCGGTCGCCTCGTCGTCGGTCTCCTTCTCGAACCAGAGGTTCGACAGGTTGTGCCGGCGCTGGTCGGTCTGGGCGGCCATCGAGTCGGCGTGCAGCGCACGGATCGCCGCGCGCCCCTCGAACGGGCCGACGAGGTCGCCGTCGCGCCCGATGCGCAGGCTCATGCGGGCGTCGTCGGTGAAGCAGGACGCGATGAGGTCCGGGTCGGACTCGTCGTAGCCCCAGGAGGCCTTGCCGAGGAGGTTCTCGATGTGGGGACGGACGGGCACGGGGTCCTCCTGGTCGGTCAGGCGGGGGTGAAGTCGAGGAGCAGGCGGCCCGGGGCGCGGGTGAAGACCCCGGTCTCGGGCGGTGGGGCGCCGTCGGCGAAGCGGATGTCGGTCATCGCGTCGAGGAGGTCGTTGACGCCGACCTCGATCTCGAACAGCGACAGCAGGGCGCCGACGCAGAAGTGCCGGCCCAGGCAGAACGCGAGGTGGTCGGCCGCGGCGGAGAAGGCGCGGGAGTGGTCGAGGTCGGCGCGCAGCACGTCGAAGACCTCGGGCCGGTCGGAAGTGCCGTTCGTCCCGGTTGGCGGCGCCGATCAGGCAGGTCACCGTGCGGCCCGCCTCGACGACCCCGCCGGAGAGCTCGACGTCCTCGGCCGGCTGCCGCATGATCATGTGGACCGGCGGGGTGAAGCGGAGCGTCTCGGCGAAGGCCGCGGGGATCAGCGCGCGGTCGGCGCGCACCGCCTCGAGCTGCTCGGGGTGCGCCACGAGGTCCGCCACCAGGCTGGTGACCGCCTTGTCGGTGGTCTCCCCGCCCGCGGTCAGCAGCAGACTGCAGAAGGCCTTGATCTCCTCGTCGGTCATCGACTCGCCGTCGATGTCGGCCGCGCAGAGGGTGGAGAGCAGGTCGTCACCCGGGGCGGCGCGCCGCTCCCGGAATCCGTGGGACCAGGTAGTCCTCGAACTCGACCTTCGTGCGCAGGCCGTCCGCGGCCACCGCGTCGTCGCCGGCGAGGTTCCCGAGGAACCCCATGATCGAGGTGTACCAGCCGTGGAAGCGGTCGTGGTCGGTGCGCGGCAGCCCCAGCATGTCCACGATGACGTTGATGGGGAAGCGGGTGGCGAACGCGTCGACCAGGTCCACCCGGCCGTCGCCGCGGAACGCGTCGACGAGCTCGCGGGAGTTGCGCCGGATCGTGGGCCCGAACCGCTCCCGTAGTGCCGTGCCGCGGAACGCGGGTGCGACGAGCGCGCGGTGCGTGGCGTGCTCACGGCCCTCCATCTGCAGGATCGTGCGGCCGTGCACCGGCTCGAGCTGCCACGCGTAGTTCTCGCTGGTGAAGACCGGGTCCTTGAACGCGCGCTGCACGTCGTCGTAGCGGCTGATGACGTAGGTCGCCATGCCCTCGTGCCACACCAGCGGGAACTCGTCGCGCAGCAGCCGGTAGGCCGCGTACGGGTCCCGCGCGAACTCGGGCGAGAGGATGTCCGGCGGTTCGAGAGTGGCCGTCATGAGTCCCCTGACCAGCGACGACGTCGATGTCGATGTACCTAACGATCGTTTGGTACGCGTAGGGAGACTAGCATCACGTCCGGCCCGGTCAAGGCCGCTCGCGGACCCCGCCTTGACCGTCCCCGATCGTCCTGCAACTGTCTCGAACAGTCGTTTGGTAGACGGGGAGGCGGCGTGGCGCGCTACGACGTGGTGGTCATCGGGGCCGGCGCGGCGGGGCTCACGGCCGCGTCCCTGCTCGCCGTCGAGGGCAAGCGCGTGTGCCTGCTCGAACGCTCCCCCCACCTCGGCGGGCGCGGGATGGCGGTGCCCGACGAGGGCTTCACGGTCAACGTCGGCGGCCACCTCATCGAGGACCCCGGCTCCGGGCTCACCAAGGTCTTCGAGCACGTCGGGAAGACGCTGCAACACGGCGAGGTCTCCGCGGAGATGCCGGTGTGGGACCACGAGCACGACCGCTGGGGCTCGATCCGCGACCGCTACGCCGGCAGCAAGAGCGAGCTGAAGAAGGTCATCAAGGCACTCCTCGCCACCGAGTGGGACGAGCTCGACCGCTGGGACGACCGCCCGCTGCGCCAGTGGCTGCACCAGCACACCGACGACCAGGGCGTGATCGACCTCTTCGAGTTCATCACCGTCCTCGAGTGCATGACCGACGACTGGTGGGACCACTCGGCCAGCGACAACCTGTTCGTCCGCAAGATGCACTTCGGCGAGCGGGGCACCGCCGCGTACTCGTGCTGGCCGGGCCAGGGCTGGGACGGGATGTGGGCCGACCTCGCCGACGCGTTCCGGACGGCCGGCGGTGACCTGAGACTCGGCACCCCGGTCGAGCGGGTGGTCGTCGAGGACCGGCAGGTCAAGGGCGTCGCCATCGCCCGGGCGCCACGGGTGCTGCCCAACGAGTTCTTCGAGGAGGAGATCCTCGAGGCCGACCACGTCATCTGCACCCTCCCGGTCTGGCACGTCCTCGACGTCGTCGACGAGGCCGACCTGCCCGACTGGTACGCCGCGCGGATCCGCTTCCTCGCCCAGGACCGATTCCGCATCTCCTGGATCGGGCTCTACCTCGCGACCGAGGAGCCGGTCCACCAGTACGACCCGCGCGAGCTCTCCACCTGGCTGCGCACCCCGAACACCGCGCTGTCCGGCTTCATGTTCAACCAGACCGCGATGGACCCGACGTGCTCGCCCGAGGGCACCCAGCTGCACGTCATGGGCGGGATCTTCCCCGGGGAGAAGGGTCGCGACCGTGCCTGGCTGCGCCGGCAGACCGAGCAGTTCGAGGCCGACGTCGCGCAGATGTGGCCGGGGTTCGCGAAGCCCGTGTGGCGGCGGCGCCACCTGGTGTTCGAACCCTCGTTCGGTGTGATCCAGAAGCCGGGGCTCGTCGGGATGTACCGCCCGCACTGGCGCCCGCCGACGCCCGAGGGCCTGTGGTTCGCCGGCGAGACCTTCCGCAGCCGCGGCATCGGCACCGACCGTGCCGCGCGGGCGGCGCTGACGGTGGTCGAGGAGTATCTCGGACGACGCCTGACCACCTTCGGCGACGGCTGGCGGTACTGATGACCCTGGAGCTCGGCGTCCCCGGGCAGATCATGCCGCCGGCCGACGCGGCCGTGCGGTTCGCGAGACGCGCCGAGGACGAGGGGTTCGACGCGGTCTGGTGGCCCGATCACCTCATGGGCTGGCACCCGGACACGATGTGGACCCCGGACCTCACCCCGCTCGCGGACGTCCAGCCCAGCCCGCACGTCTACTTCGACCCCGCGGTGATGATGGGCGTGGTCGGCGCCGCCACCGAACGGATCCGCGTCGGGGTCTGCGTCACCGACCTCATCCGCCGCCACCCCGCGATGGCGGCCCAGACCGCACTGACCCTCGACCACGTGACGAAGGGCCGGGCGATCATCGGCCTCGGCAGCGGCGAGCAGCTCAACGCCACCCCCTACGGGATGCCGTTCGACAGCCCCGTCGCGCGGCTCGACGAGGGCCTCGACGTGATGCGCCTGCTCATGGACGCCGACGGCCCCGTCGACTTCGCCGGCCGCTTCCACACCCTCGACCGCGCCGTCCTGGGCCTGCGGCCCTTCGGCGACCGCGCCCCGGAGATCTGGACCGCGGCCCACGGCCCCCGGATGCTGCGCCTGACCGGACGCAAGGCCGACGGCTGGCTGCCGACCAAGCTCGACCCCGCGGGGTACGGACGCGCGCTCGGCACCATCCGCGAGTCCGCCGAGCGGGCCGGGCGCGATCCCGACGCGATCACCCCCGGGATGCTCGGCTACGTCCTGATGGGTCCCGACGCCGAGACCGTCCAGCGGCTCACCGAGGCCCCGCTGGTGCGGGCGCTGTGCGTGCTGCTGCCCGCGCAGGTGTTCCGCGACCTCGGCGTCGAGGGCCCGTACCCAGCGGACCCGGGCTCCTCGGGCTTCCACGACTTCATCCCGACGGCGATCGACCGCGCCGAGTCGCTGCGGATCATCGACGCGATCCCGCCCGCGGTGGTGCGCCACTACGCGTTCTGCGGCACCCCGGACGAGGTCGCCGAGCAGGTCGAGTCCTACGCCGCGCAGGGCCTGCGCCACCTCGTCATGTGGAACATCACCGCCTTCGGCGACCCCGCCCTCGCGCGCTGGTCCTTCGGGGCGATGTCCGAGCTCCGCAAGCGCCTGACCGCGTGAGCACCCCGACCCCCGCCGTCGTCGAGCGCTACTTCGCGGCGGTCAACGCCGAGGACTGGACGGCCGTCGGCGACCTCTTCACCGCACGACGGCGAGCTGCGCGCGGTCGGGGCCCCGGTGCGCCGCGGACCCGCGGCCGTCGCCGGGCACTTCCCCTGGACGCTCGCGGCGCTGCCCGTCCACCACGACGAGCCCACCCGCGTCGTCGTCGCCGGCACCGTCGTCCTCGTCGAGATCCGCTTCACCGGGCGGAACCGCGCCGGCGCCGACGTGGTGTTCGACGCCGTCGACGTGTTCGACCTGACCGACGACGGCAGCGCGATCCGCCGCCTGTCGAGCTGGTACGACACGGCGGCGGTGGGCCGGATGGTGCGGGGATCGTGACGGTCCTGCACGGCCTGGGCGTGACGCTGCCGGTCGACGAGGGCCTCTCCGCGGGCCAGTACCTCGACCTCGCCCGCCTCGCCGAGGACCGCGGCTTCTCCGACGTGCTCGTCGGCGAGGTCGCGGGCCCCGAGGTCTTCGCGATGCTCGGGATGATCGCCGCCCGCACCGACCGGATCCGGCTGGGCAGCGGCATCGTCGGGGTCTATCCGCGCTCGGCGGTGCTCACCGGCATGGGCTTCGCGACGCTGGCCTCGCTCGCCCCCGGGCGGGTGGTCGCCGGGATCGGCGCGTCCAGCCCGATCGTCGTCGAGCAGTGGCACGGCCTGCCCTTCGAGGCACCGCGGGCGCGGACGGCGGAGTACGTCGCGGCCCTGCGCGCGGTGCTGGCCGGCGAGCGCACCGACCTCGAGGGCGTCCACGTGCGCTCGCACGGCTTCCGCGCCGCGATGGCCCCGGTCGACGTGCCGGTCATGCTCGCCGCGATGAACCCCCGCATGCTGCGCCTCGCCGGCTCCGTCGCCGACGTGGCGTTCCTGACGTGGACCCCGCCCGACGAGTACGGGCCGAAGATCGCGCTGGTGCGCGAGGGGGCCCGGGAGGCAGGCCGGGACCCGGACGAGGTCGGGATCGCCGCGTCGTTCTGGGCCTACGCGGGCGACCGGGTCGGACAGGCCCGCGAGCGCATGCGCCGCTTCGTGCTCCAGTACGCCATGGTCCCCACGCACCGGCCGTCCTTCCGCGGGAGCCTCGTCGGGCTCGAGGAGGCGGCGCGGGCGTGGGCGGCGGGCGACCGGGCGGCGGCGCTGCGGGCCGTCGACGACCGCGCCGTCGACGCGATGTGCGCCGTGGGTACGGGCGAGGACGTCGCCGCCCGCGTGAAGGCCCTGCGCCGCGCCGGGGTGGACCTGCCGGTCGCCCTCACGCCCGGCGCCGTGCCGGGCGACGCCGAGGGCCCGGCGAGCACGATCGAGCGGGTCGCCGCGGCCGTGGCGGCACGGGCATGACGGGCGTGCCGCCCCTCGGCGAGGTCACCGCGACGGTTCCCGACGACGCCGGGCTGCTGCGGGTGGACCACGTCGCGCTCGCGATGGCCGACCCGCGCGAGGGGGTCGCGCTGTTCGGCGACGCGCTGGGCGGTCAGTTCCTGTTCGGCGGCGACAACGACCGCCAGGGCATCCGCGTCGTGCAGTTCGCGCTGCCCGGCGGGATGAAGATCGAGCTGATCAGCCCACTGCGCGACGACGCGGACGTGGCCCGGTTCCTCGCCCGGCGCGGCCCGGGCGTCCACCACATCACGATGATCTTCGCCGACGTCGAGGTGGCGGTGGCCCGACTGACGGCCGCCGGGTACGAGGTCGTCGACGTCGACCTCGCGCACCCGGCCTGGCGCGAGGCCTTCGTCCGCCCCCGCTCCGGGTGCGGCACGCTGCTCCAGCTCGCCGACACCACCGCCCGATGGGACCTCCCGGCCGCCTCGGGCATCACGCTCGCCGACGTGCTCGCCGGGCGGGTCGTCTTCACCGAGGACGAGCGGGCAGTGCTCCGGTAGGTGCGCCTACCGCTCCAGCATCGCCTCCTCGTGGTCGATCTCGCGGAGCATCTCCACGAACACGCCGTCCTCGAGCCGGCCCTGGTCCCGGAACCACACGAACGTCGCCCGCTCGGCGGCCAGCATCTCCCGGCGCAGCCGCGAGAACGCCACCGTCGGCGACTCCCCGACCTCCTCGATCGGCCGCCCGAGGCGCTCCCAGGCGCCGTTGGCCCGCTGCTCGGCCCAGGTGCGGAGCTGGACGGTGATGTGGTCCGGCGTGCCCTCCTCGGTGACCTCGTCCAGCCGGCGCACCGCGGCCTCCGCGGCGGCCTGCTTCGCGGCGGCCTCCTCGAGCGCGTCCCGCTGCGCCCCGGTGTCGTACACCCGCAGCCGGCGGATCACCCAGGGCAGGGACAGGCCCTGGAGCAGCAGCGTCCCGACGGTCACCACGAAGGCCAGGAAGATGATCAGGTCGCGGCCGAGGACCTGGTCCGGCACGGCGAACGCGGCGGCGAGCGTCACCACGCCGCGCATGCCCGACCACGAGATGACCGCCGGTCCCCGCCACGACCGGCCCTCGCGGTCCCGCACCCGCGGGACGAGCCGGACCAGGTACGTCACCGGGAGCACCCAGACGATGCGGGCGAGGATGGTCGCGAGGAGCACGGCGAGGGCGGCGGCGAGCACGGTGCCGAGCCCGGAGCGCAGCTCGTTCACGACCACCGCGAGCTGCAGCCCGATGAGCGCGAACACGAACGCCTCGAGGACGGTGTCCAGGCCGGCCCACACCGCCTGGTCCTGCAGCCGCGACGCGAACCCGCTCTCGCTGGACTTGTGACCGAGGTAGAGGCCGGCGATGACGACGGCGAGGACGCCGGAGACGTGCAGGAAGTCCTCGGCGAGCACGTAGGTGGCGAAGGGGATGACGAGGCCCAGCGCGCTCTCCATCACCGCGTCGGCGAGCCGGAGCCGGACCCGGTGCACGACCCAGCCGATCGCGGCGCCGACGGCCACCCCGCCCG
The DNA here is from genome assembly GCA_963716955.1 of uncultured Actinomycetota bacterium. GTDB lineage: Bacteria > Actinomycetota > Actinomycetes > Mycobacteriales > Pseudonocardiaceae > Actinomycetospora. The sequence goes on along the minus strand of CAVQUY010000017.1, from coordinate 452,328 downwards.
CCGCGGTGAGGACGAACTCGCCGAGCCCGCTGAGCACGCTCGGCGGCGTCGCCGCCCCGACCCCGGCGGCCGCCAGCATGATCCGCAGCAGCGTCAGCGCCGTCGCGTCGTTGAGCAGGCTCTCGCCCTCGAGGATCGCCATGACCCGCCGCTGCAGCCCGAGCCGGCGCCCGATCGACGCGGCGGCCACGGCGTCGGGCGGGGCGACGATGGCGCCGAGGATCAGCGCGCTGACCAGCGGCAGGCCGGGCAGCAGCCACGACGCCACGAAGCCCACGACGAGCGCGGTGAACAGCACGAGCCCGACGGCGAGGAGCGCGATCGGGCGCAGGTTCTCCCGCAGCCGTCGCGGCGAGCTCTGCAGTCCCGCCGAGTACAGCAGCGGCGCGAGGACCAGCGGGAGCACGAGGTCCGGGTCGAGGCGCACCTCGGGCAGCCCGGGGATGAACGACACCCCGAGGAAGACGACCACGAGCGCCAGCGGCGGGGAGATGCGCAGCTTGCGCGAGGCCACCGTCAGCGCGAGGGCCCCCACGAGGACCGCGAGGAGGACCCCCAGCGATTCGTTCACCGGTCCTGCTCCCTGACGTGCCGTCCCACGCCGGAGAGCCTAGACGAGTAAGTCCTAACGGCGTGGCGGCCGTGAAGCGGGACGGAGGGTGTTCAAGATCCGTTTGTGACGACAGACCTGAACACCCTCCTGACCGCACTCTATGTCCACATCGATGACCACCTCGGACCCCGACACCGGATCGGGCGTCCCCCGAAGCTCACCGACGCCGAGCTGGTCACCTTGGCGGTGGCCCAGGTCCTGCTCGGGGTCCGCTCCGAGGCCCGTTGGCTGCGTTTCGTCGATCGAGCCCTCCCCGGCGCGTTCACCTACCTGCCCGGCCAATCCGGCTACAACAAGCGCCTCCGCGCAGCCGGCCCCGTACTCGGCCAGCTGATCCGGTCGCTGGCCATCGACACCGACCTCTGGCGCGACAACGTCTGGGTCGTTGACTCCACCCCGGTCGAGTGCGCCCGCTCCCGACCCACCGCGAAGCGCTCGAACGTCGCCGGCTGGGCCGGCTACGGCTACTGCGCCAGCCATTCCCGGTTCTTCTGGGGGCTACGTCTACACCTGGTCTGCACCCCCGCCGGCCTCCCGATCACCTGGGCGCTGGCCGACCCGAAACTCGACGAACGCCAGGTCCTGATCGCCATGTGCGATCACGACCCCACCCTGCTGGCGACCCGCCCAGGACTGACCATCATCGCCGACAAGGGCTACGTCTCCCGCGAGCTCGACCAGTACCTCGATCAGCACCAGGTGCGGCTGCTGCGGCCCTCCTACCGCAACCGAACCCCGCGGCCCGGAGAACACCTGCTCAAGCCGATCCGCCAACTCATCGAGTCGGTCAACGACACCCTCAAAGGCCAACTCGACCTCGAACTACACGGCGCACGCAGCATCGCCGGCGTCGGCGCCCGCGTCGCCCAACGCGTCCTGGCCATGACCGCCGCCATCTGGCACAACCGAGCCACCGGCCAACCCCTCACCCGATCCCTGATCGCCTACGACCACTGATCCGGTTCGGACTTACTCGTCTAGGCCTCCCCCGCCCCCGGGCGCCCCGGACGATCAGCCCGTCCGGGTCCGCGCGAGCCACGTCGGGGCCAGGGCGCGCTCCTCGATCTCCAGGGCCCGCGCCCGGTGGCGGCCCGCAGCCTCCGGGTCGCCGAGCAGGCCGGCGAGCCGCCCCAGCCGGGACGCGACCGACCCGACGCCGAGCCCGACCGCCCAGACCGCGATCTGGTCGGGGTAGGGGGAGAGCACCCGCAGGAGCTCCTCGGCGCGGGCCCGGTCCGCCAGACGTGCGGCGACGTCGGCACAGAGCACCCAGGTCACCATGGTGCTGGCCTCGACGGGCAGGTCACCGAGGTCGGGCGGGGCGAGCGCGTCGACCACGGCGGCGGCCTCGTCCGGGCGCCCGCTCTCGGCGCACAGCACGGCGAGCGCGGCGTGGATCGACGGCAGCTCCGGCGATCCGGCCACCACCTGGCGAACGACCTCCTCGGCGTCGGCGACCCGGCCCCGGTCACGGCAGAGCTGGAAGAGCTGGATGGCGTGGTAGAGCCGGGCGTCCGGCTGGCCCGTCGCGCGCCCCGCGGCGGCGACGCGCTCCAGGAGCGTCGCGGCCTCGGGATCGCCGCGGCGCAGGGCGCGGGCGACCCGCTGCAGCCCGGTCATCCACTCCAGGGTCGGTTGACCGACCTCGGCGAGCAGCTCCTGCTGCGCCTCCAGGCACCGGTCGGCGAGGGTGACGTCGCCGACCTCGACCGCCACCCGGAACCGCGTCCACCATGCGCGGTGCACGGCGACCGGGTCGCCGAGGCGGCCGGCGAGGTCGACGAGCTCCCCGGTCTCGGCGAGCCGGGTCGCGAGCGTGTCGGGACCGCCGATCGCGAAGGGACGGGCGACCAGGACGTCCGCGAGCACCCCGGGATCGCCGAGCCGGCGCGCGATGGCGAGCGAGGCGTCCGAGAGCGCGAGGCGTCGCGCGCGGTCCCCGGTGTGGAAGAGCTCGAGGGCCAGGACGGCGAGCAGCCGGGCCCGGGTCGCTGAGTCGGCGGGCCCGACGGCCTCCACCGCCGCCTCGAGCACGGCGACCCGTTCCCGGTCGGTGATCCCGAAGACCGAGGGCTTGCTGCCGGGGCTGTTCGCGATCGCGGCACGCGCGAGCCCCTCGACGTCGCCGCGCGAGCGGGCGTGGCCGGCCGCCGCGAGCAGCGTCTGGCGGTGGGCGACGTCGCCGGCACGGCGCTGGGCCTCGCCGAGGGCGATGAGCAGGCCGACCCGCCCGGCGTCGTCGTCCGGTTCGAGGAGGTCGACGGCGTGCCGCAGCCAGGTCACCGCCTCGTCGTGCGCGAGCGCGACCGCGGCCCGCTCCCCCGCCGCGACGGCGTAGGTGCGGGCCTTCGCCCGCTCCGCGGCACCGCCCCCGGCGCGCATCCAGTGCCCGGCGAGCGCCGGCAGGTGCTCCGGGGACGCGGCGGGGCCGACCTCCTCGAGCGCGACGGCGACGCGCCGGTGCCACGCCGCCCGCCGCGCCGCGGTCAGCTCGTCGAGCACCGTCGCGCGGACCAGCGCGTGGGCGAAGCGGTAGCGCGGGACGGGGCCGCCGACCTCGACGATGCAGCCGTGCCGCGTCCGCCTCCTCCAGCGCGTCGAGCACGGCGTCCTCGTCGCGGCCGCCCGCCGCCCGCACCACGGCCGGGTCGAACTCCGGACCGGCGACCGCCGCGATCCGCAGCACCTCGACGGTGCCGGCGCCCAGGCGCGAGAGCCGGCGCCCCATCACCTCGCGCACCCCGTCGGGCAGCCCCGCCTCCTCGAGGTGCAGCCGGGCGGCCGGGCTGCGCAGGGTGCCGGTCTCGGCCAGGTGGCGCAGGACCTCGAGCACGAAGAACGGCACACCCTCGGTCTCGGCGTGGATGGCGCGCGCCAGCGCCGCGTCGACCGGGGAGTCGGGTGCCGCGCCGTGCAGCAGCGCCGCGACCCCCGCCTCCCCCAGCCCGTCGAGGTGCATCCGCTCGACGCCGGGCTGGCGGCGCAGGTCGGCCAGCAGGGCGGTCAGCGGGTGCCCGCGCCCGGTCTCGGTGTCGCGGTAGGTCGCGACGACGACGAGGGCCGCGGTCAGCGGGGAGCGGGTCACGTGGCGGAGCAGCTGCAGGGTGGGGCGCGCGGCCCAGTGCAGGTCGTCGAGCAGCAGGAGCACCCGGCCCCCCGCGCCGGCCGCCGCGAGCCACGACGCGACCGCGTCGAACAGCCGATGCCGCTCGGTCTCGGGGTCGGCCCGGAGCGGCGGATCCAGGTCGTCGAGGATGCTCGGCGATCTCGGGGACCAGGCGGGTCAGCTCCCCCGGCCACCGGCCGAGCCCGGCCCGCAGCGTCGTCGGGGTCCCGCGGGCGACGTGGTCGCGCAGGGCCTCCACGAACGGCTGGTAGGGCACGCCGAGGTCCTCGTCGCACCGCCCGGCGAGCACCGGCGCGTCCCGGGCGGCCCGGTCGGCGAGCTCGGCGGCGAGCCGCGTCTTGCCGACGCCGGGTTCGCCCGCGACCAGCACCAGCCGGGCGCCGAGCGCCCCCGCCGCCTCCCACACCGCCTCCAGCCGGGCGAGCTCCCCGCCCCGCCCGACGAACACCCCGCCCCGCTCGGCCAGCAGTGCCGGGGCCGGGACCCGGGCCCGGACGACGACCGGAGCGGCGGGAGGTCCGGACGGCGCCGGCGGCCCGGGCGCCGGACCCGGCTCGAGCGCCGGATCCTGCCGCAGCACGGCGGCGTGCAGACGGACCAGCGCGGCGCTGGGATCGATGCCCAGCTCCTCGCCGAGGTGGTGGCGCAGGTCGTCGTAGGCGCGCAGCGCGTCCGCCTGCCGGCCCGCGCGGTAGAGCGCGGTCATCTGCTGGCCCCGCAGCCGCTCCCGCACCGGGTACGCGCGCACCAGCCCGTCGAGCTCGCCGAGCAGCTCGCCGTGCCGGCCGCAGGCGAGGTCGGCCGCGATCCGCTCCTCGAGCGCCCCGAGCCGGTCCTCCTCGAGCCGGGCCGCCTCGGAGCGGATCAGCGGCGAGTCGAGCGCGCCGCCGAGCAGCGGCCCGCGCCACAGCGCGAGGGCGGTGCGCAGCGTGACGCCCGCCGCGGCCGGGTCGTCGGCGAGGGCGGCCCGGCCCTGGACGACCAGCGTGCCGAACCGGCCGGCATCGACGGCGTCGGGCCCGCCTCCAGCACGTACCCGGGCGGGCGGGTGACGAGCAGCCCCTCGCCGCCCGCGGCCCGCAGGGCCCGCCGCAACCGCGACACGTGGACCCGCAGCGCGTGCGGCCACCCCTGCGGGATGCGCTCGCCCCAGAGCTCACCGGCCAGGCGGGTCGCGGGCACGACGGCGTCGGGCGCCAGCAGCAGGACGGCGAGCAGCGCACGCTCCCGCGCACCGCCCAGCCCCGCCGCCCACCCCCGGTCGTCCACGGCCTCCAGCGGGCCCAGTACCCGGAACTCCATGCGCCGCCCCCCGGTCGCAGCCGGTCAGACACCGGCATGGCGAGGGTCCCACGATTCACCCCTCCGGGGCACCGTAGTACTTCCTCCTGGTGACTCTCCGGTGACCCGACCCGCAACTACCCGACGGGAGCACCGTCGTCGTCGCACGGTCCCGACACCGGGACCCATCGACCGGGGAGCGGAACCATGACCGGACCACGACCGACAACGCCACCACCGTCGCGACCGTCTACCGGGCCTTCGGCTCCGGGGACGTCGACACCCTCGATGGGGCTCATCGCCCCTGACGTGCGCTGGGAGTCCGACTGGGAGGACAACTTCGCCCAGCGCGCCGGCGGGCCCGCCTTCTACCGGCCGTTCCACGGCCGGGACCAGCTCGGCGGGTTCTTCTCCGCGATGGGCGCCAACACCTTCCACCAGCTCGAGGTGCGCGACGTCATCGTCGACGGCGACCGCGCCGTCGCCCGGGTCGCGCTCGAGTACACGATGCCGGGCGGCGGCCGGTACCGCGACGAGCAGCTGCACCTCTGGACGTTCGACGACCAGGGCAAGATCGTCGCGGTCCGGCACTTCCTCGACACCGCGAAGCTGCTCGCCGCGACCCGCGGTGAGGACACCACGGCGGGGCGGTCATGAGGACCCGGCCCTGGCCGCGGCTGCTCCGCGCGCCCGAGTTCGAGCGCGATGCACGGAGCTGCCCGCGATGTGGTTCGCCGGAGTGCGGATCGTGGCGGGGCGGGGCCCGGGGCCGGTCGCGGCCGTCGACCGACCGCGGTACCGGATCCCCGGGATCACCCACGCGGTAGCACTGCCGACCTCGGCCGGCGTCCCGCCGGGCCCGGCGCCCGGCGGCGGCTCAGGCGCGCGAGCCGACGACCGTGCGCGCCTCGGCCGGGTCGACGATCGAGGTCTCCTCGGCCGGGTCCACGGCGGCGGGCGCGAACGGGTCGTCGTCGTGCTGGGGAACCGCGGGCGCCGGCTCGCTGCGGCGGCGCATCACCAGCATCCGCACCACGAAGGCCGCGACGCCGGTCCCGGCGATCAGCGCGATCAGGATCGGGACGCCCAGACCGTGGGAGTCGTCCGCCGGGGTGACGGCGGCGGTGTTGCGGGTCGGGAGCACCTGCGCGTCGGGCGCGGCGGCCGGCGCCGGAGCCATCGGGGCGGCCGGGGCCATCGCGGCGCCGAGGGGCAGGGAGGGGACCGCGGGCAGCGCCCCCGGGGCGAGACCGTCCGTCACCGAGGACGCGGCCGAGCCCGACCCGCGGGCCGCCGAGGAGGCCGTCGAGCGGCCGGCCGCCGGCAGCGGCGTGGCCGGGGCGGGCGCGACCGGAGCGGGCGCGGCGGAGCCGGCGCGGCGGCCGGCGGGGCGGCGGCCGGCGCGGGGCCGCGCCGGGGCCGGCCGCGGGTGCCGCCGCCGCCGGGGCGTACCCCGGCGCGTATCCGGGGGCGTATCCGGGGGCGTATCCGGCGGCGTAGCCCGGCGCGATCGGCGCGTAGGCCGGCGCCGGGGCGGCGGGGGCCGGCTTCACCTTCACGTCGACCTCGCACGACGGGCGCGCCAGCGACGACGGGATGCGCACCGTCCCCGGCGAACCGCCCACCACGTAGTCCTCGGTCGACCCGATCTTCGGCTTCACCCGCACGGTGTCGCCCGGCATCGCGGACACCGTCTGGCCGCACGACGCCGGCACCACCTTCGAGGGCGCCGGGGCCGCCGACGCGACCCCCGCGCCGAGGGCGACCGAGCCGGCGAGCAGACCGCCCGCGACGGCGGCGGTGGTGACGAGACGTGCGACAGACACCATCGCGGGAATCCTCCGAGAGAATCCGGGGTCGCCCGCCGTCGCACCGTGGGGCGCCGGTCGGGGCTCCGACGCCGGGATCAACGACGCGACCCGTCCGTGGTGATGGTCCTCGTGCCGCCGCCGTGATCGAGGCCTGTCCTCCGGCGCGCGGCGGGCGCAGGATGGACCTCCCCACGACCTCCGGAGGCCCCGTGTCGGACATCCCGGCCAGCGACGTCGACCTGTTCTCCGACGAGGCGCGGATCGACCCCTACCCGATCTACGCGGAGCTGCGCGAGCTCGGACCCGTCGTCGAGATGACCCGCCACGGGCACTACGCGCTGCCGCGCTACGCCGACGTGCGCGCCGCCCTCATGGACTGGCGGACGTTCTCCTCGGCGAAGAGCGTCTTCGTCGACGAGGGCCTCAACGCCCAGCTCGAGGGCATCACGCTGTGCAGCGACCCGCCCGACCACACGATGATGCGCGCGGTCCTCGGCCGCCCGCTGCGCCCCGACCGGATGCGCGAGATCACCCCGACGATCGAGCGGGAGGCCGACCGGATCGTCGGCGAGCTCGTCGAGAAGGGCCGCTTCGACGCCGCCACCGAGCTCGCCGAGCACCTGCCGATGGCCGTGGTCTCGCAGCTCGTCGGCCTCGGCGAGGGCCACCGGCAGAAGATGCTGGAGTGGGCCGCCGCGATCTGGGACGTCCAGGGCCCCGCGAACCAGCGCTTCCACGACGCCACCCCCGCCGTCGAGGAGTTCCTCGGGTTCGCCGCAGAACGAGGCCGTCCCCGGCAACATCGACCCCGACGGCTGGGCCGCGCACCTCTACCAGGCCGCCGACGCCGGCGAGCTGCCGCGCGAGAAGTGCCCGGTGATGATGCTCGACTACGTCACGCCCAGCCTCGACACCACGATCCTCGGGCATCACCTCGGCCGTCGCGCTCTTCGCCCAGCACCCCGACCAGTGGGACCTGCTGCGCGCCGACCGCACCCTCATCCCGCACGCGATCAACGAGGTGCTGCGGATGGAGACCTCGGTCCCGCAGTTCACCCGCGTCCTCGCCCGGGACCACGAGATCGACGGGGTGGCGCTCCCGACCGGGAGCCGGGTCGCGCTGCTCTACGGCTCGGCCAACCGCGACGAGCGCAAGTACCCCGACCCGGACCGCTTCGACGTCACCCGCCGTCCCTCGGACCACCTCGCGTTCGGCCGCGGCGAGCACGTGTGCGTGGGGATGCACCTCGCGCGGCTGGAGATGTCGACGCTGCTGGGGCGCCTCGCCGACGCCGTCGAGCGCTTCGAGATCGTGGCCGCGGAGCCGCTGCTCAACAACGGCCTGCGCGGCTACGCCCGCCTCGAGGTGACCGTCTCCTGAGCGTCACTTCCAGCGCCGCAGCAGGTCGAGGGCGGCCATGTCCCGCCGGGACAGCGCGAAGTCGGTGATCGCGAGGTTCTCGGCGAGACGTCCGGGGTCGGCCGACTTGGGGAAGACGACGATCCCGCGCTGCAGGTGCCAGCGCAGGATCACCTGCGCCGGGGTCCGGCCGACCCGCTCGGCGACCTTCCGCGCCCGCGGGTGGGACACCAGCCGGCCCTCGCGCAGCGGTCCCCACGACTCCGTCGTGATCCCCCGACGCCGGTGGTAGCGCTGCATCGCCCGGTGCGGGGTGCGCGGGTTGACCCGGATCTGGTTGACCGCCGGCACCACGCCCGTGGCGTCGACCAGCCGCTCGATCCCGCGCCGGTCGAAGTTCGAGACCCCGACCGAGCGGACCAGCCCGTCGGCGCGCAGCGCCGCGAACGCGCGCCACGTCGCGACGTCGACGGCGTCGTCTCGGACCGGGCCGGTGGATCAGGAACAGGTCGACGTAGGAGGTGCCGAGCCGGCGCAGGCTCTCGTCGAGGGCCGCCCGCGCCTCGTCGTCCCCGTGCCGGCCGTCGTCGAGCTTCGTCGTGATCCACACGTCCTCGCGCGGGACGCCGGACGCGCGCAGCCCCTGCCCGACCCCGGCCTCGTTGCCGTAGCCCTGCGCCGTGTCCACGTGGCGGTAGCCCAGCTCCAGGGCCGTGCGCACGAGGTCCGCGGTGTCGTCCGGGGGCACGTGGTAGACGCCGAGCCCGAGCTGCGGGATCGGCGAGCCGTCGTTGAGTGTCACGCGCGGGATGTCATCCATCAGAATCCGATGATGACCGAGGACCTCGACGTGGTGGTGGTCGGCGCCGGGTTCGCCGGGCTCGCCGCCCTGCACCTGCTGCGCGAGCAGGGGCTGCGCGTGCGCGCCTACGACGAGGCGGGCAACGTCGGGGGCACGTGGTGGTGGCACGCCTACCCGGGCTCGCACCTGGACACCGAGTGCCACGTCTACCAGTACTTCTTCTCCGAGGCGCTCTACCGCGACTGGGGCTGGAGCGAGCGCTACCCGGCCGGTTACGAGGTGCAGCGCTGGCTGCGCTTCGTCGCCGACCGCCTCGACCTGCGCCGCGACATCTCCGCTCGCCACGCGGGTCGTCTCCGCGCGTCGCCGACGCCGGGGGGTGGACGGTCCGGACCGACCGCGACGAGACCGTGCGGGCCCGGCACGTGGTCGCCTGCACCGGGCGGGTGCCCGTCGAGCCGGACGTCGACGTGGACGCCTTCGACGGGCCCGTCGTGCGCACCGCGGCGTGGCCGGAGGACGGGCACGACCTGACCGGTCGCCGGGTCGGGATCCTCGGCACGACGACCGCGACGGTCCAGCTCGTGCCGTGCGATCGCGGACCGCCTCGCGCACCTGATCGTGGTGTCCGACGGCCCGGTCGACGTGGCGCGGCGGTGTGAACCCGGTCTACGGCTGGCAGGAGCGCGAGGCCTACCAGGCCCGGTTCGCCGACCTCCCGGGCGAGGTGGTCGAGCCGGTCGCCGACCGGGAGGCGATGCGGGCGCGGATCCCCGACGACCGCCTGGCGAAGCTCCTCGTGCCCGACGGTGCCCCGGGCCGGGTCGCGCTCGACGACCGGCTACCTCGAGGTGTTCGGGCGGGAGCACGTCGCCCTCGTGGAGTCCGCCGACCTGGCGCGGGTGCGGCCCGAGGGGCTGGAGACTGACCGACGGCACCGTCATCGGGCTCGACGTCCTCGTCGTCGCCGACGAGTTCGACGCCGGGCCGCCCGCACTGGCGGGGATCGCGCCGGACCCGAGCCTGCTCACCGTCGTCGCTCGGCCCGGCCGGACACCGTGCCTGGACCTCCAGGAGCAGATCGGCGCCGTGGTGGGGACACTGGCGCCATGACCGAGATTCCTCCGGACGAGGCCCGCCGTCGGCTGGACGCCGGCGAGGCCGTGCTGGTCGACGTGCGCGAGCCGGACGAGTGGGCGGCCGGGCACGCCCCCGGTGCGCTGCACCGCCCGCTCGACTCGCTCGACCCGGCCGAGTTCGCCGGCCGGTCGGTGATCACGACCTGCCGCGGTGGTGGGCGCGGCGGACGGGCGGCCGCGGCGCTGGCCGACGCGGGCGTCGAGTCGGCGAGCCTGGCCGGCGGACTGCGCGCCTGGTCCGAGGACGGCGGCGCACTCGTGCGTGACGACGGTTCGCCCGGTGTCCTGGACACCTGACGCGATGACCTTCGAGCTGCGCCCGATCGGGCACGTCGAGTCCGGCCTCGTCGACTCGGCGGTCCGCCCCGAAGCAGGGCGACGAGGGCGCTCCCGACGCGTGGCTCGTGCTGGACCCGCGCTGCGCGACGCGTGCGCCGACCTCGCGGCGGGCGACGAGCTCGTCGTCGTGACCTGGCTGCACGAGGCCGACCGGGACGTGCAGGTCGTGCACCCGCGAGGCGACCCCGACCGCCCGCCGACGGGGGTGTTCAGCACCCGCTCGCCCGCGCGCCCGAACCCGCTCGGCCTGCACACCGTGCGCGTGCTCGCCGTCGACGGGACGCGGGTCCACGTCGACGCCCTCGAGGCGTTCGACGGCACGCCCGTCGTCGACCTCAAGCCCACCCTCGCCCACCGACGACAGGAGCGATGAGGAGATGCAGATCTCGACGTTGACCCGGTATCCCGTGAAGTCGATGCTCGGCGAGCAGGTCGAGCAGACGCTCGTCGGCGACCACCGGGCTGGAGCACGACCGCTGGCGGGCGCTCCTGGACCCCTCCACCGGCTACGTGTGCACCGCCAAGCACCCCCGGCTGTGGCGGCGGCTGCTGCAGTACCGCGCGGCCGCCGACGACGGGCGCGTGCTGGTCACGACGCCCGGGCGGCGAGACGCTCGACGCCGACGACCCGCGCCTCGTCGAGACCCTCACGGCCGACCTCGGACGCGCGGTGGAGATCCGGGCGCAGCGTCCGGCGGGGTCCGTCGGTGGAGCGCCCCGACCCCGAGGAGGTCCTCGCACGGGGCGTCGAGGCCGAGGTCGAGGCCCCCACGCTGGAGATTCTCGCAGGGGAACGCGGGCGACACGTTCGTCGACCACTCCCCGGTCCACCTGATCACGACGGCGACGCTGGAGCACCTGGGCGTCGAGGCGCTGCGCTACCGGCCGAACCTGGTGGTCGAGGCCGACGTGGAGCCGTTCGCCGAGAACGACTGGCTGGGCCGGGAGCTGACCGTGGGCGAGGTCGTCCTGCGGCTGACCCTGCCGACGCCCGCGCTGCTCGGTCCCGACGCTCGAGCACGGTGACCTGCCGCGGAACCCCGACGCACTGCGCCCGCTGCTCACCGGGAACCGCGTCGAGGTGCCGGGGTTCGGGGTGCTGCCGTGTGCGGGCGCGTACGCCGAGGTGGTCCGGCCCGGGACGATCCACCGGGGCGACGTCGTGACCCTGGCCTGACCGCCGGACGTGACGAGGGCCCGGGCCGGCCACCGCGAGGGCAGCCGACCCGGGCCCGGATCACGCGGGGCTACGCGCGCACGTCGTACCGGTCCAGCATCATGACCTTGTCCCAGGCCGTGACGAAGTCCCGGACGAACTTCTCCTCCGACCCGTTCTCGGCGTAGATCTCCGCGACCGCGCGCAGCTCGGAGTTGGAGCTGAACACGAGGTCGTTGCGGGTCCCGGTCCAGTGGACCTCGCCGTCGGTGCCGCGGGCCTCGTAGAGCCCCTCCTCCTCGGCGACCTTCGCCCAGGTGGTGTCCATGTCGAGCAGGTTGGTGAAGAAGTCGTTCGTCAGCTGCCCGGGCCGCTCGGTGAGCACCCCGTGCGTCGAGTTGCCGGTGGTCGCCCCGAGCACCCGCAGACCGCCGACGAGCGCCGTCATCTGCGGAGCGGTGAGGTCCAGCAGGTTGGCGCGGTCGACCAGCAGGTACTCGGCCGGGAGCGAGTGGCCCTTGCCGAGGTAGTTGCGGAAGCCGTCCGCGGTCGGCTCGAGGTAGGTGAACGAGTCGACGTCGGTCCACTCCTGCGAGGCGTCGGTGCGCCCCGGCGTGAAGGGGACCTGGATCGAGTGGCCGGCGTCGGACGCCGCCTTCTCGATCGCCGCGCAGCCGCCGAGCACGATCAGGTCCGCGAGCGAGACCTGCGTGCCGGAGGCGTTGAACGACGACCGGACCTCCTCGAGGCCCGCGAGGGTCCGCCGCAGCTCCTGCGGGTCGTTGACCTCCCAGTCGATCTGCGGGTCGAGGCGCACGCGCGCCCCGTTGGCGCCGCCGCGCTTGTCGCCGATGCGGAACGTCGAGGCCGACGCCCAGGCCGCCTTGACGAGCTGGGAGACGGTGAGACCCGAGTCGAGGATCTGCTGCTTGAGCTCGGAGATCTCGGTCGAGTCGACGACCGGGCCCTCCTGCGCGGGCACCGGGTCCTGCCAGATCAGCGTCTCCTGCGGGACCCAGTCGCCGACGTAGCGCTGGATCGGGCCCATGTCGCGGTGGGTCAGCTTGAACCAGGCGCGGGCGAAGGCGTCGGCGAACTGGTCCGGGTTCTCGTGGAAGCGCCGCGAGATCTCGCCGTAGATCGGGTCGACCTTCAGCGAGAGGTCGGTGACGAGCATGGTGGGCTGGCGGGTGAGCTCACCGGTCTCCGGGTCGGGCACGGTGTTCGCGCCGCCGCCGTTCACCGGCCGGTACTGCCACGCCCCGGCCGGCGACTTGTGGAGCTCCCACTCGTAGCCGAACAGGTTGTCGAAGTAGCCGTTGCTCCACTGCACCGGCGTGGAGGTCCAGGTGACCTCGAGGCCGGAGGTGATGGTGTCGCGGCCCTTGCCCTTGCCGAAGCCCTGCTTCCAGCCCAGGCCGCCCTCCTCGATGGAGGCGCCCTCGGGCTCGGGGCCGACGTACTGGTCGGGGTCGGCGGCACCGTGGGTCTTGCCGAAGGTGTGGCCACCGGCGATGAGGGCGACGGTCTCCTCGTCGTTCATCGCCATCCGGCCGAACGTCTCGCGGATGTCGCGCGCGGCGGCCAGCGGGTCGGGGTTGCCGTCCGGGCCCTCCGGGTTGACGTAGATGAGGCCCATCTGCGAGGCGCCGAGCGGCTGCTCGAGCTGGCGGTCGCCGGTGTAGCGCTGGTCGCCGCCGAGCCACTCGCGCTCCGGGCCCCAGTAGGTCTCGTTGTCGGGCTCGAACACGTCGGGACGGCCGCCGGCGAACCCGAAGGTCGTGAAGCCCATGGTGTCGAGGGCGCGGTTGCCGGTGAAGATGATGAGGTCGGCCCAGGAGACCTTCTTGCCCCACTTCTGCTTGACCGGCCACAGCAGACGGCGGGCCTTGTCCAGGTTGCCGTTGTCGGGCCAGCTGTTCAGCGGGGCGAAGCGCTGCATGCCCATGCCCGCGCCGCCGCGGCCGTCGGCGAGCCGGTAGGTGCCGGCGGAGTGCCACGCCATGCGGATCATGAAGCCGCCGTAGTGGCCGAAGTCGGCGGGCCACCAGTCCTGGCTGGTCGTCAGGGCCGCGTCGACGTCGCGCGCGAGCTCGTCGAGGTCGACGGTCGCGAACTCCTTCGCGTAGTCGAAGTCGGGGTCCATGGGGTTGGAGGCGGCCGTGTGCGAGCGCAGGACCCGCAGGTTGAGCTGGTTGGGCCACCAGTCGACGTTGCCGCCACCCTCGGTCGGGTGCGCGAGACGACCGCCGTGGACCGGGCAGCCGCCCGCGTCGTGCGTGTTCATCTCGGTCTCGCGGGTGACGTGACCTTCAGACACGAGGATTTCCTCCGGTGGGGTGAGAGGTGGTGGAGCACTCGGGGCACCAGCCCCAGAAGACGATCTCGGCCTCGTCGACGACGAAGCCGTGGTCGTCCGAGGCGGTCAGGCACGGTGCGTCCCCGACGACGCAGTCGACGTCGGAGATCGCCCCGCAGGACCGGCACACGACGTGGTGATGGTTGTCCCCGACCCGCGCCTCGTACCGCGCCGTCGAGCCGGTGGGCTCGATGCGCCGCAGCAGGCCCGCCGTGGTGAGCGCACGCAGGACGTCGTAGACCGCCTGGTGCGACACCGTGCCGAGGTCGGCCCGGACGAGACCGATGATCGCGTCCGTGTCGAGGTGCGGGTGGTCGTGCACCGCCGACAGGACCGCGAGACGGGGACGCGTCACGCGCAGACCGGCCCCGCGCACGAGGCGCTCGAAGTCGGAGATCGTCGGCACGCCCGACAGTCTGGCCTTGTTTCTGGAATCAATCAAGATTCCGTCGCGATCGGCAGATGACGCACCGGCCGGACCGGGCCGGGCTCAGGAACCCGGCCGGGAGGCCCGGGTCGGGGCGGGCGCCTCCGCCCGGTGCCCGCCCGACCCGGTCACCAGGGTCGAGAAGTCGTAGCCCCGCTCGGCGTGCTCGACCTCGTCGACCCCCTCGGCCTCGACCTCCGGATCCACCCGGAGCCCGATGGTCCGCGCGATCACCCAGGCGATGAGGGCCGTCACGAGGAACGAGTACCCCAGGACCGCGACGACGGCCACCGCCTGGCGTCCGAGCTGGCCGAATCCGCCGCCGTAGAGCAGACCGTCCGCGCCGGCAGGGTTGGCGGCGACCGATGCGAGCAGGCCGATCAGGAGCATCCCGACGAATCCGCCGACACCGTGGACCGCGACGACGTCGAGGGAGTCGTCGAAGCCGAAGCGGTACTTCAGGCGGACCGCGCAGGCGCAGAGCGCGCCCGCGACGAGCCCGATACCCAGCGCGCCCAGCGGCTCGACGTAGGCGCACGCCGGGGTGATCCCGACGAGCCCGGCGACGGCGCCCGACGCCGCCCCGAGGGACGTCGGCCTGCCGTCGCGGATCTGCTCGACGACGAGCCACGACAGCACCGCGGCCGCCCCCGCCGTCATCGTCGACACCAGCGCGGTGCCCGCCGCGGCCGTGGCGCCGAGCGCCGAGCCGGCGTTGAACCCGAACCAGCCGAACCAGAGCAGGCCGGCGCCCAGGAGGACCGAGGGCAGGTTGTGCGGCCGGATCGGGTCGCGGGGCCAGCCCCGCCGCTTCCCGACGACGAGCGCGAGCGCCAGCGCCGACGCGCCCGAGTTGATCTCGACGGCGGTCCCGCCCGCGAAGTCCAGCGCGTGCAGCCGGTTCGCGATCCACCCGCCGACCGACCCGGGCCCGGTGGCACCGTCGAGGGCGAAGACCCAGTGCGCCTCCGGCAGGTAGACCAGCGTGACCCAGACCAGGACGAACAGCGTCCAGGGCCAGAACCGCGTGCGCTCGGCGACGGCGCCCGCGAGCAGCGCCACGGTGACGACGGCGAACATCAGCTCGAACATCGCGTAGACCGCCGCCGGGATCGCGGTCGGCCCGCTCCCGACGACGGCGGTGCCGAGGTGGCGCAGCCCGACGTCGCCGAACCCGCCGATCAGCCCCGCCCACGCGTCCGGGCCGAACGCGAGCGAGTAGCCGTAGACCACCCACACCACGCCCACGACGGCCAGGCACACGAAGCTCGTCATCATCACGTTGAGGACGGCCTTCGTGCGGACCATGCCGCCGTAGAAGAGGGCCAGGCCCGGGGTCATGAGCATCACGAGCGCCGTGCTCGCCAGGACCCACGCGGTACTGCCCGAATCGATCACGGCGAGCCCCTCCGAGCGCGGACACGGTCGGCGCACTGTGACACGCGCATGACGGGAATGTCTCCGGCGTGTGACGAGGCGCCCGGCCTACGCGGGGACCGCCCCCACGGAGGCGAGGAAGTCGGCCATGGCGTCGACCGAGCGGAAGTGGTCGACGTCGAAGTCGTCGAGCGGCAGCTGCACGCCGAAGGTCTCCTCGAGCGCCACGATGAGCGTCACCAGGGCGAGCGAGTCGATGAGGCCGGCCTCGAGCAGGTCGGTGGACGTGTCGGTCACGTCGATCCCGGCGCGCTCGCTCACCACCTCCGCCACCTGCGCGCGCAGCTCGTGGCGGGTGTCGGTCTCCATCAGGCGCCGTCCTTCGGTGCGGGGCGGAACCGGTCGCGCAGCGCGGGCCGGTCGATCTTGCCGTTGACGTTCTTGGGGAGGCCGTCGAGGGCCTCCCACTTCGCGGGCAGCATGTAGCGCGGGATGAGCGCGCCCACCTGTCTCCGCAGCTCGGCCACGGGGAGTTCGGCGCCCTCGACGACCGAGTAGGCGCAGCAGATCGTGGTGCCCTCGAACCCGCCGAGGTCGACCCCGACGACCGCGCACTCGCGCACCCCGGCCACCGTGTTCACCGCCGACTCGACCTCGCCGAGCTCGATGCGGTACCCGCGCGACTTGATCTGCGAGTCGGTGCGGCCGAGGAAGTGCACGACGCCGTCCTCGTCGGCCCGCGCCAGGTCCCCGGTCCGGTAGATGCGCTCGCCGTCGGGACCCGGGACGAACGCGGCGTCGGTCTTCGCCCGGTCGCGCCAGTAGCCCGGGGAGAGCCCGACCCCGCCGATGTACAGCTCGCCGATCTCCCCCGCCCCGACGGGCTCCCCGTCCTCGAGCACCAGCAGCGACTCGCCGTCGCACGGCAGCCCGATCGGCACCGGCACCGACTCGTCGGCGGGCACCTCGGGCACGTCGAAGTACGACGACGCGATCGTCGCCTCGGTCGGCCCGTAGAGGTTGGTGAAGCGGACGTGCGGCAGCCGGCGCATCCAGTGCGCGAGGACCGGGGTCGGCAGCACCTCGCCGCACCAGAGCAGCCGCTCCAGCGCCGGGAAGTCGTCCTGGGCCACGGCGTCGAAGCGGGCGAGATAGGTCAGCACCGAGGGCACCGAGAACCACTGGGTGAGCTCGTGGTCGCGGATGAACGACGCGGTCCTGCGGGGGTCGAGACCGAGCGAGGCCGGGACGAGGTGCAGCTCCGCGCCCGCCGCGAGGGTGGCGTAGATGTCGAAGGTCGACAGGTCGAAGTGCAGCGGCGGGTGCCCGGAGATCTTGTCGCCCGGCTTCGTCCCGAAGTGCCCGAGCGCCCAGTCCACGAACGCGGTGACCATGTCGTGGGTGATCATCACGCCCTTCGGCTCGCCGGTGGAGCCGGAGGTGAAGAGCAGGTGGGCGAGGTCGGGCCGGTCCCCCACGGCCGGTGCGGCGGCGTCCGTCCCGGCGATGTCGTCGCGGGCGAACGCCGAGGTGAACCGCTCCCCGGCCAGCGGCTCGACGAGCGAGCCGACGACCAGGTCGTCCACCCCCTCCTCGACGAGCCCGTCGATCAGCCCGGTGGCGGTGGCGTCGGCCAGCAGGACCGCGGGCTCCGCCGAGCGCACGATGCGGGCGACGCGGGGCGCCGGACTCGCGGAGTCGACCGGCACGTAGACCCCGCCCGCCTTGAGCGTCCCGATCAGCGCGGCGATCGTCCACGGGGCCTTGGCCGCGAGGACCCCGACGCGGTCCCCGGGTCGGACGCCGCGGTCCACCAGCACCCGCGCGATCCGGTCGGTCGTGGCGGCCAGCTCCGCGTAGGTCATGACCTCGTCGCCGAGCAGCAGCGCCGTCGAGCCCGGGGAGCGCTCCGCGGACGCGGTCAGCAGGTCCTGCAGCCGGCGGGTCACGGGGTGACCCCCGCCCGCGCGAACACCTCGCCGATGTGCTCGAGCTCCTCGGCCGCCGGCGGGATGTCCAGGACGAACACGCGGGTGCCCTGCCCGAGGTAGTGCCCGATCGCCGCGGCGACCCGGTCGTAGGAGCCGACCAGGTAGGGACAGAACGTCTGGTAGTTCTGGAACGGCCCGAGCCAGAACGGGTCCGGCTCGCCGTCCCCGGTCTCCGGCTGCGCCTGCGCCGCCGCGGAGAGCTGGCGGTGCCACTGCGAGTCCGAGGTCCGCATCGCCATCGAGTGGGCGATCTGGCCCGTGCGGTCGGTCGGGAAGCGCTCCTCGGCGACCTTCCACGCCTCCGCGGTGTCCCCGCGCGCGATGATGCCGACGCGCACCCCGCCGCCGGCCGCGGCGTCCGTGGACTCCTGCCCCAGCGGCTCCGGGTAGCGGATGGGGACCGCGCCGATCTCCGCGGCGGCCGCGCGCCCGGCCGGCGACGATCCCGAGATCAGCACCTCGGGCATGAGGTCGGCGGGCAGGGCCGGCCCCAGCTTGAGGTTGCGGACCTGGTGCCAGCGGCCCTCGCGGGTCACCGTCTCCCCGCGCAGCAGCGCCATGACGATGTGCGTGTACTCGGTGGTGCGGGCGTAGCGGTCGTCGTGCTCGGTCGGGTCGCCGAGCGCGAGCAGGTCGTTGCGGAACCCGCCGGCCAGCATGTTCAGGTGCACCGCGCGCCCGTGCAGGTACGCCAGCGACGACACCATCGACGCGGCGGTGAACGGGTGCATGTACACCGGCTGCACCGCCACCAGCGGCGCCAGCCGCTCGGTCGCGGTGATCGCGTGCTGGGCGACCAGCCACGGGTCGGCGATGCCGTTGTCGGTGTACACCAGCATCCCGGTGCACCCCGCCGCCTCGCTCCAGCGCGCGACGTCGGCGACCGCGCGGCCGTACTCCGCGGCGGGGACGTCCTTGGACTGCGGGCAGGTCGAGTAGATCTGGACGGAGCCCGTCGCTCCGCTCACGTCGCAGCGCCCTCGACGACGAACCCCTCGATGTAGAGCCGGTCCAGCGCGATCCGGGAGAACGTGTCGACCGCGGTCGCCGGGTCCATGATCAGCGGCTGGCCCTTGACGTTGAGCGAGGTGTTGACGACGCAGCCGGTGCCGGTCCGCGCCCGGACCTCGTCGAGCAGCGACGCGAACGTCGGGTTCAGCTCCGGGGTGACGGTCTGGATCCGCGCCGAGTCGTCCTCGTGGACGATCCCGGACAGCGCGCCGCGGGCCTCGGGACGGACCTGCGCGGTGCACAGCATGTAGAGGTCCGGGTCGAAGCCGCGCGTCACGAAGAGCCGGTCGCGGTCGTCGACGTGCACCGCGGGGGCGAACGGCCGGAACGCCTCCCGGAACTTCACCGCGCCGTTGATGCGGTCCTTGATCCGGTCACCGTCGGGGCGGGCGAGGATCGAGCGGTTGCCCAGGGCCCGCGGGCCGAACTCCATGCGCCCGTGGAACACCGCGACGATCCGGTCCGCGGCGATGTCCTCCGCGGCCGCCGCCAGGTACTCCTGGCCCATCCCGATCTCGCGCCAGCGCAGGTCGGGACGCGCCTCGAGGACCGCGAGGACGTCCTCGCGGGAGTACTGCGGGCCCAGGTACGGGTCGAAGGGGCCGGTGACGGCGGGCAGCGTGCCCGCCTCCGCGGCGGCGGCCCAGGCCGCGCCGAGCGCACTGCCGTCGTCGCCGGAGGCCGGCTGCACGAACATCCGCTCGACGCCGGGCAGGTCGGCGAGCGACTGGTTGGACTTGCAGTTGAGGAAGGTGCCCCCGGCCAGGCACAGCGAGGTCTCGCCGGTCTCCGCCAGCCAGTGCCCGACGAGCGCCACGAGCAGCTCGGTCAGGCACTCCTGCATGGCGGCCGCGAAGTCGGCCTCGTCGCGCTGGATCGAGCCGTCCGGCGTCGACGGCGTGAAGGTCTGCTCCTCGAGCAGCGCCCGCGCGTGCGGGTAGCCGTCCTCGGCGTCGGCGAGCGCACCGGTCGGCCAGTCGATGACGACCGAGCCGCGCTCGGCGTCGAACCGGGTCAACTTGCGGAACACCTCGCGGTACCGCTCCGGGTCCCCGTAGGGCGCCAGCCCCATGACCTTGTACTCGTCGTTGTTGAACTGGAACCCGAGGAACCGGGTGCCGATCGAGTACAGGATGCCCAGGGACGCGGCGATGGGCTGCGAGTGCAGCTTCTCCAGCCGGCCGTGCTCGAAGCGGTACACCGTGAGCGAGTCGACCTCACCCATGCCGTCGGAGACCACCGCGAGCCCGCGGTCGAACCCGCTGGGCACCACCGCCGACAACGCGTGCGCCCGGTGGTGCTCGACCGGCTGGAGGCGCTCGGCCAGGACCGGCCACCCGGCCTCGACCAGGCCGTCCCGCACGGTCTGCGAGCTCAGGACGCCGTCGAAGTACTCCCGGGAGAGCACGAACGCGCGGCGGTGGCGGTCGTAGTCGAAGCCGTGCGCGACGACGTCGACGTCCTCGGCGCGCACCCCGGCCTCGGCGAGGCAGTACGCGATGGCGTCCCGCGGGAGCGCACCGGTGCCCTTGTCGCCGTCGAAGCGCTCCTGCGAGGCCGCGGCGACGAGCCGGCCGTCGACCAGGATCGCCGCGGCACTGTCGAGGCCCTGGCAGATCCGCGCGTCCAGCGGATCGATGTCGGGTCGGGTCTCGTGAAGTCGTCGTTGGGAGTTCGGGAGCCCACTGAGTCCCAGAACGATCATTCGATCAAAGCCTCTCCGGAACCGACTGCGTCGTACTCCACTATGACGTCCGAACGCGGTCGAGGTTCGTACGACAGTGACGTCCGATCCGGTCGATCCGGGAGGAATCGCCGTCGAGCGACTCAGATCACGTCGGCACGCTGCTCCGCTCCGGGGAACGGGTGGCCGAGGATGCGCACGAATGCGCGCTGGTAGGCGTCCACCATCGCGGTGTCCGTGTAGAAGCGCGAGGGCCCGCTCCCGCCCGGCGGCACCGAGGCGCGGGAGCTGCGCGCGGTCGTCGAGCACGCCGCGCAGCGCCTCGGTCCAGGCCGCGACGGTCACCGGGGAGACCACCACCCCCGCCGCGCCGTGGTCGAGCATCTCGGGCACCGACCCGCTCGCCGAGGCCATCACCGGCATCGCCCGGGTCATCGCCTCGACGATGACGAGCGGGAACGCCTCGAAGCCGCTGGGGACGCAGAGCACGTCGGTCTCGGCGAAGGCGTGGTCCGGGCCGGGCGAGACGCCCCGCCAGTGGACCTGTCCGCGCAGGTAGGCCGGGGTCTGCGCCTCGAGGGCGACCCGGTCGGGACCGGCGCCGAAGATGTCGAGGGTCCACTCGTCGGGGCGGGCCAGCGCGTCCAGCGCCCGGATGAGCAGCGTCGTGTTCTTGTACTCCTTGAGCCGGGTGAGCATGCAGAACCGGACGGGTCCGGTGCCCGGGCGCGGCGGCAGCGGCTCGCCCGGGGTCAGCCCGTTGGGCGCGACCATGACGGAGCCGGTCAGGCGCTGGTGCCGCGTCAGGTCCGCATGGTGCTGGCGCGACAGCACCAGCAGGCCGTCGGCGGTGCGCAGCGTGCGCGCCTGCAGCTCGGTGTAGGTCGGGCGCTCCAGCTCGGCGGGGTCGTGCGCGGCCGGGAGCCAGTACCGCCGCTGCCCGACGACGGGGCCGAGCGCCCGCCACGCCGTCGCGAACCCGATCTCGGTCCTGGTGGCCCCGCCGACGACGATCGCCTCGGCGGTGTCCGCGACGTCGACCACCGGCTGCCACCACGGCTGCATGAGCATCCGCACCCGCGGGTCGAGCTCGGCGATGTACTGCCCGAGGTGCTGCAGGCACACCATCGTCACGGGGTGGCCGCGGGCCACGAGCTGGTTGGCGAGCACCACCCGCTGGCGCTCCGCCCCGCCCGGCTTGAGCCCGTTGGTGACGACGACGACGGCGGGCCGTCCCCCCGCCTGCTCGGCGAGGGCGGTCAGCCGGGCCCGCCGCGGCGCCCGCTTGGAGCGCTGGACGCGCTCGAGCAGCGTCGAACCCGCCGCGTAGAGCGACCCGCGCCCCAGGTTGTGGTCCAGGCCGAGGGCGATCACCTGCGCGGCGCGCAGCAGGTCGTCGCCGCGCACCGAGGCGAGCGGGTCGTCGGACACGGTCCCGCCGCTCGCGTGCCGGACCTGCGGCTCGTCGTCGTCGACGAGGCGCAGCGACCAGCCCGCCCGGCGCGCGTCGGGCTGCCAGGTGGCGTCCTCGCCGTAGACGAAGAACTCCTCGCTGAACGGGCCGAGCGCGTTCCAGGCGTCGCGGGAGATGAACAGGCAGCACCCGGTCAGGTAGCCGTCGACCTCCGTCGGCGGCTCCGGGTAGAGGTTGCTGAGCCGGTTCCCCCGCAGGCGCTTCGCGTAGCCGGCCGAGTTCAGCAGGTTCCGGACGACGCCCTGCTCGCGGTGCGCGACGTCCCACGGCTCGTCGCGCCCCTCGGGGTCGAGCACCGTCGGGGACACCGCCGCGACGCCGGGCTCGGCGAGCGCCGCGCGGGCGCGGGTGAGCGGGCCGAGCAGCTCGGCGTCCGGGTTGAGCTGCAGCGCGTCGCACTCCGGGACCTGCGCCATCAGCCGGTTCATCGCGGCGATGTAGCCGAGGTTGGCCTCGGAGAAGGTCCAGGTGACGTCGGGGCGCGTCGCGGCGAGCTCGCGGACCGCGGGCGAACCGCTGGAGGCGTTGTCCCAGATGTGCACCCGCACGTCGGGCAGCCACTTGTCGACGCTCGCCAGGGCGCGCTCGAGCAGGTCCGCCCGCCGGTAGGAGACGATCAGGACGGCCAGCTCGCGTCGCGCGCTCTCCTCGCTCACCCGTCCGATCGTGGCACGACGACCCGGGTGGTCACTGCCGGGCCCCGTGGGCGACGAGCCACTCGCCGTCCAGGACGCTGAACGACGACGCCGTCGAGCCGAGGAGCCCGAGCAGCGCGGGGTCGTCCGCGGCGACCAGCGCCCGCGACCCGCGGCGCACGAGGACGCCGGGCGCGCCGAGCAGGCCCGCCGTCACCGGCTCGACCCGCCCCTGGACCGCGGCCGCTCCCGCGTCGTGGGCGGCGCGGACGAGGTGGTCGAGCACCGGGGCGGGGTCGCCGAGGGCCACGACCTGCACGACCTCGGCGATCCCGTCGGCCGGCAGCAGGTAGAGGAACCAGCCGAGCGCGCGCCCGCCCGGACCCCGCACCAGCCGCGCGGTGAGCGGGCCGCGGTCGGTGAGCCGGCCGAGCTCGGCGAAGGCCCACGCGACCCAGACCGGGTCGTAGTCGGGGCGCAGCCGCAGCCGCTTCGCCTGCTCGATCTGCTCGACGAGCACCTCCGGGGTGAGCACCTCGGTGGTCCCGGCGGGGTCGGGCGGCGGGGGCGGGCCGCCGCGGGAGAGCCGGGCGGCCAGCGCGTCCAGGGGCGCGCCCGCCAGGCGGACGCCCCGCGCCAGCGCCGGCCGGCGGCGCCCCGCGAGTGCCCCCGCCGTCGCGCCCGGGCGCAGGATCCGCCACCACGACAGCGACGAGCCGACCAGCTCCTGCCCGCCGAGCCCCGTCCAGAGGGCGCGGGAGTCGTCGTTGGCGCGGTCGGCCACCGTGAGGTCCTGCGGGCCCGCGAGCAGCTTGCGGTTGAGCAGGACGCCGACGCCGCGCGAGCGCACGTCCGGGTGCGCGACGAGGTTGCTGCTCACCGCCATCCGCAGCGGCCGCCCGTCGAGGGTCATCCGCCGGGTGTTGGCGGCGATGAACCCGACGACGCGCCCGTCGGGGTCCTCGTGCACCAGGGAGGGGATCTCCGGGTCGGCCCACGGGTCGTCGAGCACGACGCGCGCGAGGTAGTCCTCCACGTGCGGGTTCCGGCGCTGCTCCCCCGAGCGCATCACCAGCTCGAACAGGGCCCCGACCTGCGGGAGATCGGTGCGTTCCAGTGCCCGGATGCCCGTCACCCGCGGGAGCGTAGACGCGGAGAGGATCTCGCGCGCGTGAACTGCCGGGGTCAGCCCTGGTCCATGATCACGAGCACGTCGGGCAGCCTCGAGGCCCATCAGACCTGCGTGCAGTGCCCCTCGCCCGAGGCAGGCGGGCGGGGCGGGCCGAGGCCGCCTCCCGCCCGCCCCGCACCGTCAGTGCTGGGAGGCCGGCTCCCCCGCGTACTCCGGGCCGGCCGGGGTGCGCGTGGCCGGGTCGGAGGCCGAGACCCCCTGGATGGCCCGCCACACCGCCTCCGGGGTGAGCGGCATGTCGATGTGCCGCACGCCGAGGTGGGACACCGCGTCGACGACCGCGTTGTGCACGGCCGGCGTCGACCCGATCGTCCCGGACTCGCCGATCCCCTTCGCGCCGATGGGGTTGAGGAAGGTCGGCGTCTCGGTGTTCGACGCCTCGAACGAGCAGAGGTCGGCCGCCGACGGGATGGTGTACGACGCGAGGTTGCCCGACGTCGGGTTGCCGTCCTCGTCGAACGTGACCCGCTCGAAGAGGGCCTGCGAGATGCCCTGCGCGATGCCGCCGTGCTGCTGCCCGGCCACCAGCATCGGGTTGAGGATCTTCCCGCAGTCGTCGACGGCGACGTGGCGCTTCGGCGTGACCATGCCGGTGTCGAGGTCGACCTCGACGACGGCGATGTGCGAGCCGAACGGGAAGCTCGACTGGCCCTGCTTGAAGTCGAGGTCCTCGCGCAGCGCGCGGCCGTTGCCGTCGTCGAGCCCGGAGCCGTCCTCGGACGCGGTCGCGATCTGGGACCAGCTCACGGTGTGCCCGGCCACGCCGCGCACCCCGAACCCGTCGTCGGAGTGCTCGATGTCCTCCACCGCGGCCTCGAGCAGGTGCGCGGCGATCTCGCGGGCCCGGGAGACGAGCTCGGTGGAGGCGTTGTGGATGGCGCTGCCGCCGGTCTGCAGCGAGCGCGAGCCGAGCGTCCCCGCCCCGCTGCGCACGAGCGACGTGTCGGAATGGACGACCTTGATCTTCTCCATCGGCACGCCGAGGACCGACGACGCGAGCTGCGCGAACGCGGTCTCGTGGCCCTGGCCGTGCGCGCTCGTGCCGGCCATGACGGTGAACGTGCCGTCCGGGTGGGCCTGCGCCGAGCCGTACTCGCCGTCGAGCCCGAGCGGCGCGGTCACCTCGACGTAGGAGCCGACCCCGATGCCCAGCGCGACCCGCTCGCCCGCGTCGCGGCGGCGCTTCTGGTCGGCGAGCAGCTCGTCGTACCCGGCGGCCTGCTTGACCGCGTCGAGCGCCTTCTCGTGCTCGGCGTTGTCGTACTCGGCGCCGGTCAGCGACGTCATCGGGTACTGGTCGGGCTGCAGGTAGTTCTTGCGGCGGAGCTCCAGCGGGTCCATGCCCAGCTCGTCCGCGGCCATGTCGATGATGCGCTCGAGGAGCTGCGTGGCCTCGGGACGCCCGGCGCCGCGGTAGGCGCCGCACGTCGTCGTGTTGGTGGCGACGCTCTTCCACGTGAAGTCGATCGCCGGGATGTCGTAGACGCCCTGCGCCATCAGCTGGGTGAGGCTCGGCAGGATCGTCCCGACGGCCGGGTACGCCCCGGCGTCGCCGATCACCGTCGCGCGCAGCCCGACGATCGTCCCGTCGCGCTTCACCCCGAGCTCGACCCACTGGACCTGGCTGCGGCCGTGGACCATCGAGAGCATGTTCTCGGAGCGGGTCTCGGTCCAGCGGACCGGCCGCCCGAGCACCATCGCCGCCTTCGCGGCGATCGTGTACTCCGGGTAGGCCGTCGCCTTGGGGCCGAAGCCGCCGCCGACGCGGGGCGCCACGACGCGGACCAGGTCGCCGTCGAGGCCGAGGTCGCCGGCGATCGCGTCGCGGGCGCCGTGGGGGGTCTGGGTGGAGAGCCACAGCGTGACGCCGCCCTCGGGCGCGCCCGGCTCGGCGACGCAGGCGTTGGGCTCCATGGGGACGCCGGCGAGGCGCTGGTTGAGGAACTTGCCCTGCACCACGACGTCGGCGTCGTCGAAGATGCCCTCGACGTCGCCGGTGCCGGCGCCCGCGACGAGGTTGCTGCCGACCTCGTCGAAGAGCAGCGGCGCGTCGTCCGCGTAGGCCTCCTCGATCCCGGTGACGGCGGGCAGCGGGTCGATGTCGGGGAAGACGGTCTCGGCGGCGTCCAGGGCCTCGCCGGCCGTCGTCGCGATGACGACCGCGACGATGTCGCCGACGAACCGGACCTTGCCCTTCGCGAGGTGCGGGCGGGACATGGCGTCGGGGACGACGCCCGGCAGCCCGGGCCGGTCGGGCATGTCGAGGTCGGCCGCGGTGTAGACGGCCACGACGCCCGGCATGCCCTTCGCCTCGTCGACCTCGATCTCCCCGAGCGTGCCGTGCGCCATCGGGGACCGGACGAACACCGCGTGCAGCGACCCCTCGACGGGGAGGTCGCCGGTGTAGAGACCGGCGCCGGTGATCAGTTCCTGGTCCTCGGTGCGCTTGACCGCGTGGCCCAGGATCGAACCGCCGGTGTGGGTCGTGACGCTCACGCGTGCTCCTCGTAGCCCTCGTCGCGTTCCGGGATCGGGTCCGCGCGCGGTCCCGGCCCCCCGCTTCGGACCATAGCCGCCGGTGTGGCGGGCCGCACAGCGTCGTTTCCACTGGTCAGGAGACGTCTCGCCTGCGGCCTGATCAGCCGGGTGGGACCGCTCCTGCGGCGTGGACGAGCAGCGGGACGAGGCGCTCGGCGTCGGAGACCGAGCCGTGCTGGCCGGGGAGCCTCGCGAGGACCGGCTCCCCCTCGGTGCGCACGATCGGCGGCGGTGCCGCGGGTGACGGCGACGACGTCGGGCACCCGGCCGCGCACGGCGTCGTCGACCGGGCCGAACCACCCGCCCTCGACGGCCTCGTCGCCGCCGAGCACCGTCGCGTCGGCGCCCAGCGTCGCCGACCAGGCGGCCCGGACGTCCGCGGCGCTCCCGGGGCGGGTGTAGACGAGGCGGGCGCGCGGGTCCCCGCCGACCATCGGCTCGCCGAGCCGGAGGTCGGGGTGGGTGTCGGCGTCGTGGCGGCGGTCGACGGTGACCATGCCGTGGTCGCCGGTGACCGCGAGCAGCGTGCCCGCCGGGAGGTCCTCGGCGAGCAGGGCGACGAAGTGGTCGATCTGGCGGAGCTGCCAGCGCCACGCGAGCGAGCCCGGTCCGCGCAGGTGCCCGAGCTGGTCGAGGTCGGCGTGGTAGGCGTAGACGAGCCCCGGCGCGGCCAGCGCCGTCAGCGTCTCGGCGGCGAGGTCCCCCAGCGCCCCCACGCCGCGGTAGGTCGCGCCGCGCAGCGCCGAGCGGGTCAGGCCGGACTCGCGGTAGGCGCGGTCGGAGACGACGGTGCTGGTGACGCCGGCCGCGGCGGCCCGCTCGAACAGCGTGGGCCGGGGCTGCACGACCTCCGGGGCCAGCCGCTCGCGGAGGTCGTCCGTGCCCTCGGTCCAGGTCAGCGCGTCGAGCAGGGTGCCGTCGACGCGGAAGCGGACGCCGAGGGTGCCGTGCGCGCCGGGCGGCAGGCCGGTGCCGAGGCTCGTCACGCTGATCGGGGTGCTCGTCGGGAACCCGACGGTCAGCGGGCCGGCGTCGTGCATCCCGGCGAGGAACGGCGCGTCGGCGGCGTGCTCGGTGAGCAGCTCCCGCCCGAGTCCGTCGACGAGGAGCAGCACGGCCGACCGGGCGGGCGGCAGGGTGATCGCCGGGGGGCCGTCCAGCTCGGTCCCGAGCGCGGCGAGCAGGGCGGGCAACGCCGCGTCGAGGGTGGTCACGCGCCCACGATGCCGTGGCGCGGGCCGGCACGACCAGCGGCCGCACACGCCGACGGCCCCCGATCAGCGGTGATCGGGGGCCGTCGGCGGAACGGTCCTACAGCGAGAGCAGCCGGTCGAAGAACTCCCGGTAGCGGCGCAGCGCCTGGCGCAGGTCCTCGGTGCCGGGCTCGCTGTTCCCGCTCCACTCCGCCTCGAGCTCGGAGCGCTGGTCGCGGAACACGCGGCTGACCTCGTCGAGCACCTCGCCGACGAGCTGGTCGGCCCCGGTCACCGCCTGGCGCGGCTCGTCGACGAAGGCGGCCTGGATCTCCTGCCAGCGGCTGCGGAGCCGCTCGGAGGCCGTCGGGTCGAGGACCGTCACCCCGTCGGAGTCCTTGGGGTCCTGGTCGTGCTGACCGGGCTGGTCGCCGTGCTCCCGGGTGTACCGCCCCGGCCCCTCGTCCTGGTGACCCGGGGCGTCACGCATGCCGCCCCCGCCGCCGAGGCCGCCCTCGTCGCGCAGGCCACCTCCGCCGCCGAGACCGCCCTCGTCGCGCAGGCCGCCCCCGCCGCCCAGGCCCCCCTCGTCGCGCAGACCGCCCTCCTGGCGGCCCGCGTCGCCGCGCAGGCCCTCGTCCCGCAGGCCCCCGTCGCGGAGCCCCTCGTCACGCAGGCCCTCGCCGTGCCGTCCCTCGCCCGTCGCGCCGGTCGTTCCCGTGCTCACCGTCGACTCCCGTCGTGATCGCGTGTCCCGTCGGCCGGCGGTCCGCCGGCCTCCCTGCCCTGCCGCCGCCACCGGCGGCACCGCGGGCCTCGTCGCGGCCCGTGCCCTCGTCGCGGTGGCGACCGTCGTCGTCCCGGTGGCGGCCGTCCCCGGGGCCCCCGCCGTCGTGCCCGTCGCCGCTCTCGTCGAGCAGGGCGTCGACGAGGCTGCGGTAGGACGTCACCGCTCCGCGGAGCTCCTCGGTCCCGGTGCTGCCGCTGCGGTGCGCGTCGCGCACCCGCCGGGCCTCCCGGTAGTTCTCCACCACCCGCGGGTGCTCGACGGAGATGTCGTCGACGCGCTGGTCGAAGTCGTCGACCGGGTAGCCGCGCTCGCGCATGATCGTCGTCACGAGCGAGTCGGCCTTGTCGACGGCGCCGCCGGGGTCGTCGACGAACTCGCCCTGGATCTGCTTCCAGTCGCCGCGGAAGCGCTCGCGGGTCTGGGGGTCGAGCGACCTGAGGTCGAGCTGGCTGTGGCGCTTGCGGCGGTCGGCGAGCTCGGCCTCCGCCTCGTTCTTCGAGCCGGTCCGGTCGAGTACGCGGTCGTACTCCGGCCCGAACTTCTCCTGCAGCTGTTCCGACCGCTTCCGCCGCGCCAGGACGAGCCCGCCGCCGGCGAGCAAGAGCACGACGACCACCACGATGACGACGATGAGCACGGTCATGACAGCCCCTCCGTCGGGCACTGATTCATGCCCGAGAGCGTCGTCCGGCGTACGGCCCGTATCAATCGCCCGAGCGAAGGCATGTGGGCTGCGACACATGGGCGATCAAGATCACCGCAAACCTGCGTCGCCGAACGGCACCCGAACTCGTCGTGTCGGGCCGGCGCGTCACGGTCGGTCCCGAACATACGCAGGATCGCCGGAATCCGACCCACCTCGAACCCCATCGGAGCAGTGCGACCCACCGCTCGCCGAGGATCTCGATCACACCGGTGACGCACAGCGAGGTGCTCGACGACGCGGCCGGTCACGCAGCGCGGATCCGCCCCGGGCGGTCACCGGGAGGGCAGAGCCGTCGACGACGCAGCGTGATGCCGACCGGGGACGTCAGCCCTGCTCGGCCCGCAGTATCGCCGCCGCCCCGGCCATGGCGGCCATCTTCCCCTCCGCCGTGGCGCGGGGCAGGTACTTCATCCCGCAGTCGGTGGCGATGACGATCCGCTCGGGCGCCAGCCGGTCGTAGGCGCGGCGCACGCGGGCGGCGACCGTCGCGGCGCTCTCCACCTCGGGGTCCGAGAGGTCGATGACGCCGAGGATGATCGTCTTGTCGGCGAGGTCGGAGAGCACCCCGAGGTCGAGCCCGGACTGCGCGGTCTCGATGGAGATCTGGTCGACGGGGCAGTCGGCGAGCTCGGGCAGGAACGAGTAGCCCTCGGGGCGCTCGTGGATGATCGCCGCGTACCCGAAGCAGATGTGCACCGCGGTGGTCCCGGTGACGCCCTCGAGCGCGGCGTTCAGCGCGGCCAGGCCGTACTGGCGGGCGGCGTCCGGGCGGGCCTGCATGTAGGGCTCGTCGATCTGGACGATGTCCGCGCCGGCGGCGTGCAGGTCCCGGATCTCCGCGTTGACCGCGGCCGCGTAGTCCATCGCCGCGGCCTCGGCGTCGGGGTAGTGGTCGTTCTGGGCCTGCTGGGACATCGTGAACGGGCCCGGCACCGTCATCTTGACGACGTGGTCGGTGTTCGCGCGCAGGAACTCGAGGTCGCGGACCTCGATCGGCTCCGGGCGGCGGATCGGGCCGGTGACGCGCGGGACCGGGTTGGGGTGCCCGGAGCGGTCGAGCGCGGTGCCGGGGTTGTCGACGTCGACGCCCTCGAGCGCCGTGGCGAAGTGGTTCGAGTAGCTCTCGCGGCGCATCTCGCCGTCGGTGAGGATGTCGAGCCCGGCGCGTTCCTGCGCCCGGATCGCCAGCTGCGTCGCGTCGTCCTGGGCCTGCTCGAGGTGCTCCGGGTCGACCCGCCACAGCTCCTTCGCCCGGACCCGCGGCGGGAAGCGGCCGGCGAGCTTGGCGCGGTCGATGAGCCAGTCGGGCTGGGCGTAGCTGCCGACGAGGGACGTGGGCAGGAGCGGCAGCGTCATCGGTCTCCCGTCAGGTGCTGATGTCGGGGTAGGGCAGCGTCACGCCGTCGAGGGCGCGGGCGTAGGCCAGCTGGTACTCCATCGGCCCGTGGTCGCGCTCGAACAGGGCGATGAAGAGCGTCAGCGTGAGGAACGGGTGCGCCCCCATCGCGAACAGGGCGACGTGGTCGTGCGTCGCCAGTGCCGTCCGCTCCTCGGCGCTGAGGGCCAGCCAGGTCGAGTCCTCCCCGGGATGGCAGCCCAGGAGCCTGTTGGCGTACTCGCGCTCCCAGTCGGCGACGCACCCGGCGGGGTCGGTCCGGTAGCGCTCCACCAGGTCCGGGTCGCGGTCGACGGTGAAGAGGAACTTGTCCAGCAGGTACTTGCTCATGCCGCCGGCACCCCCTGCGGGTACCAGGTGAAGTAGGCCTCCATGGTGTGGAAGAGGTCGAGGGAGTCGACGTGGTCGGCCTTCTTCCCCTCCCCCGCGACGCCCATCATCAGCATGAAGTCCATGAACCCGTGGGTGGCGTTGCCCGGCAGGTGCAGGGAATCGAGCGTCACCTCGGCCAGGCACCCCTCGATGTCGCCGGAGGCGATCCAGTCGACGGCGCGGCGGTCGAACTCCGGGTCCGGGCCGGTGGGCCCGAACTGGCGCGGCCCGCCGAGCTCCAGCGACAGGTGCCCGGTGCCGATCACCGCGACGCGCTGGTCGCTCGGCCACGACTCCACGAGCTCGCGGATCGTGCGCCCGAGCTGCACGAACCGCTTCGGCTGCGGCAGCGGCGGCGCGAAGATGTTGGTGTAGATCGGCACGATCGGCAGGTCGGCCTCGGGGCGCAGCGTGATGATCGGGCACGTGATCGAGTGGTCGATCCGCAGCTCGTTGGAGAAGGCGAGGTCGAACCCGGCGTCGAGACCCTCCCGCAGGATGTAGGCCGACAGGTCCTCCTGGCCCGCCAGGCGCATCCGCGGCAGGCCGAACTCGCGTTCCTCGTTGTACCAGTTGGCGTCGTACACCGGCGCCTTGCCGACCAGGAACTGCGGCATGTTGTCCAGCCACAGCTGGTGGAAGTGGTCGGAGCCGACCATGACCAGGACGTCGGGACGGGCCCGCGTCAGCGTCTCCCGGAACGTCTCGATCTTCGAGACCCACTCGTCGGCGAAGGGCGGGCGGTCCTCCCCCGTCGACGTCGAGGCCCGGTAGTAGAACGGGTGGTGGGTGGACGCGATCACCGCGACGAGCTCAGCCATGCGCTTCTCCATCGAGCGGGGGCGGCGAATACGGGTCGGGGTCGACCGGCCGGTTGTGGAGGTCGACGCTCAGGAAGATGTCGTTGGCCACCGGGTGGCGCAGCTCCTCGGCCAGCTGACCGATCAGCCCGGCGGTGCGCGCGAGCAGCGCGAAGCCGCGCAGCAGCTCCAGCGGCAGCCCGAGGTCGGCGAGCACCGCGCCGCACACGCCCGCCCCGTTGAGGGGGAGTTGCTTCCCGAGCACCTGCGGGTGCACGCGGCCGATGGCGGCGAACAGCGCGAGGTGCGGGCCGGTCACGCCCTCCTCGGCGGCGAGCGCCATGAGCTTGGGCGTGCGGGGGTCGCCCTGCTTGTGCACGTGGTGGCCCAGGCCGGGGACGAACCGGCTTGGCCTCGCGCTGGGCGGTGACCGTGCGCAGGGCGAGCGCGTCCCAGCCGTCGTCGTCGGTCGGCAGCTCGCCGTGGGTCGAGACGAGCTGGTCGTGCAGGAACCGGCCGCAGTCCTCGGTGACGCCGAGGAACCGGCGACCCGCCCGCGAGCAGCCCCGCCGCGAGCGCCCCCTGCACCGAGTCCGGCGCCGACAGGTACGTCAGGCGGGTGACGATGGCCGTGGGCGTGTAGCCGTGGTCGGCGAGCGCCGCCAGCACCGCCTCGAAGACGCGGGTCTCGCCCGGCGTCGGGCGCCGCTGCGTCGCGAGCCAGAACGCCAGCTCGCCGAACCCGACCTGCCCCATGACGTCCTCGACGAGGTCGTGGCCCAGCAGGCTGATCTTGTCGGGGGAGGCCGCTCCGAGGGCGGTCTCGTACTCGCGGTCGGTCACGTCGCGAGCCACTTCCGCAGCTCCGCGCCGTGCTCGTCGAGCTCGGGCGGGGGCAGTTCGTAGACGGCGGGGGTCTCGGAGAACCGGATGGGATGCCGCGTCGTCGGGACCGCGCGGTCGCCCTCGCCGACCTCGACCACCGGGTCGAGCCCGAACCGCTCGGCCATCGCGAACCCGCCGTCGATCGACTGGATCGGCCCGCACGGGCACGCCCGCCGCGACGAGCAGGTCGAACCACTCGACGGCGGTCTTCTCCTTCAGCTTCGCCGACCAGGATCGGGCGCAGCTCGTCCCGGTTCTTCGTCCGGTCGGCGTTGCGGGCGAAGCGCTCGTCGTCGGCGACGCCCTCGAGCCCGAGCACCTCGCAGAGTTTGCGGAACTGGCCGTCGTTGGCGGCGGTGACGATGAGGTCGTCGTCGGCGGTCTCGAGCGGCTCGTAGGGGAAGACGCTCGGGTGGGCGTTGCCCATGCGGTGCGGGACGACGCCGCCCGCGACCCAGGCGCTGGAGTGGTTCACCAGGCCGGTCAGGGCCGAGGAGAGCAGGTTGACCTCGACGTGCTGGCCGTCGCCGGTCGCGTCGCGGTGGCGCAGCGCGGCGAGGATGCCGATCACGGCGTGGTTGCCGGCCATCACGTCGAAGACGGAGATGCCGGCGCGGAAGGGCTCGCCGTCGGGGTCGCCGGTGAGGTCCATCAGCCCGGAGATGGCCTGGACCATCAGGTCGTAGCCCGGGACGTGGGCGCCCTTCCCGGAGCCGAAGCCGGAGATGCTCGAGTAGACGACGCCGGGGTTGGTGGCGCTGACGGTCTCGTAGTCCAGCCCGTACTTGGCCATGCCGCCGGGGCGGAGGTTCTCGATGACGACGTCGGCGCGGCGGGCGAGCTCCTTCGCGACGTCGATGTCCTCGGGGTCGCGCAGGTCGAGCGCGATGGAGCGCTTGCCGCGGTTCACGCCCAGGTAGTAGGTCGAGGTCTCGCCGCGGGTCGGGGGCATCCAGGTCCGCGTGTCGTCGCCGTTCGGTCCCTCGACCTTGACGACCTCGGCGCCCAGGTCCGCCAGCAGCATCGTCGCGTAGGGGCCGGCCAGGATGCGGGAGAAGTCGGCCACCAGTACGCCGTCGAGCGGGCCGGGCATGGACCATCCTCCCTCGTGTCCGTCTGACGGACGAACGTCCGCCGATGATCCTGTGCCCTCCCGACGACGGGCGTCAAGAGGTGGGATCGACCCCCGCGTAGGCGTGGGCGAACCACCGGGCCAGGAGCGGGTCGTCGCGCAGCCGGCGGACCCAGCCCTCCCGCATGGCGTGCACGAACGCCGCCGAGCCGCTGCCGGAGAGGGCGTCGGCGGAGAAGGCGGACAGGATGCGCAGGAACCAGTCGGAGAAGCCCTGGGTCGCGGTGATCACGGGGAGCCGGGTGTCGGAGTAGGCCTCGAGGCGGGTGGCGTCGCCGTCGTGACCGTGGGCCTCGATCAGCCCGTGGGCGAGCTCGACGGCGTCGGCGACCGCGAGGTTCATCCCCTTGCCGCCGGCCGGGGTGATCAGGTGGGCGGCGTCGCCGACGAGGTAGGTGCCCCCGGCCTGCATCGGGACGGTGACGCGGGTCCGCAGGTCGAGGTCGTCGACGCTCGTGAACGTGACGTCGTCGAGCGCGCCGGGCTCGTCGAGCCGGTCGGCCAGGTCCTTGCGGATCGCGTCGTGGGTGAGGTCGGCGGCGCTGACCTCCACCGGCACCTCGAGGTAGAAGCGCGTCTCGTTCGGCCCGCGCCGCAGGTGGGCCGCGTAGCCGCGGGGGTGGATCGCGTAGATCGTGTGCCCGACCAGCGGCGGGGTCTCGGCGGACACGACGAGCCAGCGGCTGGCGAGCGGGCGGTCGTGGACCTCGACGCGGTCGGCGATCGCCCGGGCCGCGGTGCTCCCCGCACCGTCCGCGCCGACGACGGCGCGCGGCCGGTAGGTGGTCCGCGTGCCGTCGGCGTCCTCGACGACGACGCGCGGGCCGTCGGGGTCGAGCTCGACGACCCGGTGGGCGAAGCGCAGCGGGGCGCCCCGGGCGACGAGGTCGGCGGCCAGCTCGGCGACGAGGCGGTGCTGCGGGAAGACGTAGTGCGGGCGGTCGCCGGTCAGGTCGGCGTAGTCGAAGAGGTGCCTCGTCGTCGGCGTCCGGAACTCGACGCGGCGGTTCTCGGCGTCGAAGGCGAGCGGGGCGCCGGGTGCGTCGGCGATCCCCTCGCGGCGCAGCAGCTCGCACGGTCCGGTACTCGACGATGCCGGCCTTCGGCTGGGTACCGACCTCCGCCTGCGTCAGCCGCTCGACCAGCACGAACGGGACGTGGGCGCGGTCCAGGAGCCAGGCGAGGACGAGCCCCGCGGGTCCGGCCCCGACGATGACGACGTCCGGTTCGTCCGCCACTCGATCCCCTCCGTCGTCGTGCGCCCACTCGGCGTCGCGGGACTCATCGTGCGGGGCGGGGTCGGGGAGGCGCGCGGTGAATCCCGGTGGGCGGGAACGCGAGCGGCCCCGACTTCGACGGCACTTGCGCACTACGCACACACTCGGCCGACCCGGGCCACCGACCCCCTGCGGACCTGCGCGCCACGCACACTCGGCCGACCCGGGCCACCGACCCCCTGCGGACCTGCGCGCCACGCACACTCGGCCGACCCGGGCCACCGACCCCCTGCGGACCTGCGCGCCACGCACACACTCGGCCGACCCGAGCCACCGACCCCCTGCGGACCTGCGCGCCACGCACACACTCGGCCGACCCGAGCCACCGACCCCCTGCGGACCTGCGCGTCGCGCGGACCGAAGGGGCCCGACGCGTCCCGCGGACCTGACGGAACCTGCGCGCCGTACGCACGGGGATGCCGACCGCGTCGTCGGGCCGACTGCGGTGTGTGCGCCGCGCGCAGGTCCCCCCAGAACCGGACGCCCACCCCGTCACCGTGTGTGCGCCGCGCGCAGGTCCCCCCAGAACCGGACGCCCACCCCGCCACCGTGTGTGCGCCGCGCGCAGGTCCCCCCAGAACCGGACGCCCACCCCGCCACCGTGTGTGCGCCGCGCGCAGGTGCTCCGTGTCCTGCTCAGGAGGCCGGCAACGTCACGTGCGGCAACGACTCCCGGCGGGCGAAGTCGGCGCTGATCTCCCCCGCCGTCGCGAGCAGCAGGGGCAGGTGGTGCTCGACGAGGTGCTCGACCGGGGTCTCCGCGGCGTGGCAGTTGACGTTGACCCCGGCGATCACCCGCCCGCTGCCGTCGCGCAGCGGCGCCGCGACCGAGCGGATGCCGCGGGTGAGCTGCTCGTCGGTGAGCGCCCAGCCGCGGGCCCGGACCTCGCGCAGGGCGGCGTCGCGCTCCTCGCGGGTCGGCTGCCAGCGCGGGACGAGCCCGGAGCGGGTGGGCTCGGCGAGGACGCGGTCGAGCTCGTCGGGGGGCAGGGCCGCCAGCTGCACCTTGCCCAGCGAGGTCGGCAGCGCCGGGAACCGCGTGCCGATCTGCACGGCCAGCGAGACGATCTTCGGCACGCTCGCGCGGGCGACGTAGACGATGTCGGAGCCGTCGAGCTGCGCGATCGAGCACGACTCGTGGGTCCGCGCCGAGAGCGCCTCGAGGTGCGGGCGGGCCACGTCCCAGAGCCCCATCGACCCGACGTAGGCCACCCCCAGCTCGAGCACGCGGGGGGTGAGGGCGAACCCGCGCTCGCCGCTGCGCACGTAGCCGAGCTCGGCGAGGGTCAGCAGGATCCGGCGCGCGGTGGGACGGGCGAGCCCGGTGGCCGTGGCGACCTCGGCCAGCGTCATCTCGGGACGGTGCGGGCCGAACGCCGCGATCACCTCGAGCCCGCGCGCCAGCGCCTCGATGAAGTCGGGTCCGGCCCCCTCACGTGGCACGCCACGCCTCCCCGCTGCCCGCCGCGACCGGATCGGCCGCGGTCGGCCGGAGCGTAGCCGCTCGGTGACCGTCTGGCGGACAGTCGTCGCGGAACAGCAGCCGTGAGCACCTCGACGAGCGGACCGTTGACAGCGAAACCAACCGTGAGCACAGTGACCTGCGTCATCTGACCGTCACGCGGACGGTTGTCCGAACACGAGGGAGCCCGTGATGTCCGAGTCCACCCGCCCGGTCGTCCTGCGGGGCGGGACCGTGCTCACCCTCGACGCCGCCCACACCGTCCTGTCGGGTGCCGACGTGCTCGTCGTCGACGACCGGATCGCCGCGGTCGGCCCCGACCTCGACGTGCCGGAGGGCACCGACGAGATCGACGCCCGCGGCGGGATCGTCATGCCCGGGATGATCGACACGCACCGGCACATGTGGCAGACCGCGATGCGCGGCTACGGCGCCGACTGGACGCTCACGCAGTACTTCGTCTGGAACTACCTCGAGCACGGCACGGCGTTCCGGCCCGAGGACGTGCACGCCGGGAACCTCGTCGGCGCCCTCGAGGCGATCGAGGCCGGCGTCACCACGACGGTCGACTGGTCGCACGACCTGCAGACGCCCGACCACGCCGACGCGGCCGCCGACGCCCTCGAGGCCGTGCCCGGTCGCTTCGTGCTCGCCTACGGCAACATCCAGGACGCTCCCGCGAACTGGACGGCCTCACCGGGGTTCCGCGACTTCGTCGAGCGCCGGATGAGCGGCAGCCGCGACATGCTCGGCTTCCAGCTCGCCTTCGACGTCACCGGCGACCCGTCGTTCCCCGAGAAGCCGGCCTTCGAGGTCGCCCGCGAGCTCGGCGTGCCCGTGACCACGCACGCGGGGGTCTGGGGCGCGACGAACGACGACGGCATCCGGCTGATGCACGAGCACGGCTTCATGGCGCCCGAGACGGTGTACGTCCACGCCGCCTCCCTCTCCGCCGGACTCCTACCACCGCATCGCCGCGACCGGCGGGTCGGTCTCGGTGTCGACCGAGAGCGAGCAGTCGGCGGGTCAGGGCTACCCGCCCACCTGGGCGCTGCGGAAGCACGACATCCCGGTGTCGCTGTCGATGGACACCACGGTCTGGTGGAGCGGCGACCTGTTCTCCGCGATGCGCACGACCCTGGGCGCCGACCGCTCCCGCGAGCACCTCGAGGCGCACGCCAAGGGCGAGACGGTCACGCACGCCGCGCTGCGCGCCGAGCAGGTCGTCGACTGGGCCACCCGCGGCGGGGCGCGCGCCCTGGGCCGCGACGACCTCGGCAGCCTCGAGGTCGGGAAGAAGGCCGACGTCGTGCTGATCCGCAACGAGCACTCGCCGGTGATGTTCCCGCTGCTGCACCCCTACGGCCACGTCGCCTTCCAGGCGCAGCGCGGCGACGTCGAGGCCGTGATCGTCGACGGGCGCGTGGTCAAGCGCGACCACCGCCTCGTCGGGATCGACCTCGCCGCCGCGCGCCGGACCGTGGAGGCGACGGTCGAGCACCTGCGCGGCACCCTCGGCGAGGAGGCCTGGGCGCAGGGCATGAACCCCGAGGTCCCGACGACGAAGGTCCTCGACAACCCGTACACCTACACCGACTACCGGTCGGCCTCGACGCACGGTGGCTCCGCCATGTGAACGCATTCGTCGCCTGGACGACGAAATCCGTCCACATGGCCGGAGGCCTACAGCGACGCGTACAGCGCGTCCTCGAAGTCCCCGTAGAGCTTCCACGCCTCGTGCTCGACGATGAACGGCAGCGAGTTCGTGTAGATCGAGGCGCAGACGCCGGTGGTGCGGTCGATGAAGAAGTGCGTGTTGAACAGGCCCGGCCCAGGCCCCGCTCCAGGCCCGGCGCCGCCCCGGCAGGTCGGCGGTGTTGAGCAGCAGCCCGTAGCCCCAGGTCCAGCCCGGGCCGAGGTGGAGCGTGTCGGTGGTGGCCGGGTCGGCGGTGGCGATCTCGGTGGGCATCGGGCGCCCCGTCGAGCTGGTCGGAGAACGCCGCGTCGACGGTCTCCTGGCTCAGGATGCGGGCCCCGTCGAGCTCGCCGCCGCGCAGCAGCGCCCGCTCGAAGCGGATGTAGTCGCGCGGGGTGGAGTGCAGCCCGTGCCCGCCGGCCCACCACTGCGGGTCGTCGGGCAGGACGTTGCCGATCGAGGCCCACTGGCCGTCCTCGCCCTTGGCGTGCACCGGGGTCTTGTTCGACTGCCGCGCGTCGTCGAGGGCGAACATCGTGTCGTCCATGCCGAGCGGGCCGGTGATGTTCTCCTTGACCACGACGTCGAGGGTCGTCCCGGCCACGGCCTCGACGACCCGGCCGAGCCAGTCGGTGTTGATGCCGTACTCGAAGCGCGTGCCGGGGTCGGCCACGAGCGGCGCCTTGAAGGCGGCCATGTCGCCGGGCACGACGTTCGGCAGGCCCGTGACCTGCTCGTACTTCGAGCAGGTCGGCGTTCCAGAACCAGTAGGTCAGGCCCCGAGGTGTGGGTGAGCGAGGTGCTTGACCGTCGCCCGGCTCGCGGGCGCGCGCAGCCGCGGGGTGTCGCCGTCGAAGCCGTCGAGCACCTGCAGGTCCGCGAACTCGGGGACGTAGGTCTCGACGGGGGCGGCGAGGTCGAGCCGGCCCTGCTCGACCTGCTGCAGCGCCGCCGTCGTCGCGACCATCTTGGTCATCGACATGATCCGGAAGTGGGTGCTCGTGGACACCGGCTCGCCGCCGCCGGTCACGCGCTCGCCCGCGGCGCCCTCGTAGAACACGCCGTCGCGGTCGGCCGCGATGGCCGCGACGTGGGGCACCGCGCGGTCCTCGACCGCCGCCTGCAGGACCTTGTCGATTCCGGAACCGTCGAACGTGGACACCAGCTGACCTCTTCTCGGTCGCACGGCGGCCCCGGGGTGGAGCACCGTGTCGCGCTCGATCACACCAGACACGCGTGGCCCAGGTCACGTCCGGAAGCAGAGGATGACGCCGTGACCGATGCGCCCGACCGCGGCGAGATCCTCCGACCCGTCCCCGCCGACGCGGCCACCGCGACGCGCATGGGCCGCTTCGCCACCGCGGCTCTCGGCCCGGGGGACTACCACGCGCTGCACCGCTGGTCGGTCGACGATCCGGAGGCGTTCTGGCGCGCCCTGATCGCCTTCTTCGACCTGGACGTCGCCGACCTCACGACGGTGCTCGCCGACGCCGCCATGCCGGGCGCGCGCTGGCTGCCCGGGGCCCGGATGTCCTACTCCGCCCACGCGCTGCGCGAGGAGTGGACCGGACCCGCCGTCGTCGGGCTCTCCCAGGCCCGCGGCCGGGTGGAGCTCTCCTTCGACGAGCTGCGCGACCAGGTGGCCCGCGCCCGCGCCGGGCTCGTCCGGCTCGGCGTCGAGGCCGGCGACCGCGTGGCCGGGTACCTGCCGCACGTCCCGGAGACGATCGTGGCGTTCCTCGCGGCGGCGTCGCTCGGGGCGGTGTGGGTGTCGTGCCCGCCGGAGTTCGGCCCGCGCGCCGTCGTCGACCGGCTCGGGCAGGTGGCGCCGACGGTCCTCGTCGCCGTCGACGGCACGCGGTGGGGCGAGCGCGCGATCGACCGCTCCGCGCAGCTCGCCGAGATCCGCGACGCGCTGCCCTCGCTGCGCGCGACGGTGTTCCTGCCCTACCTCGACCCCGACGCGGCCACCCCGCCCGGCGCGACGACCTGGACGGAGCTGCTGGCCGAGCCCGGGCCGCTCGAGCACGCCCCGGTCGGCGTTCGACCACCCGCTCTACGTGCTGTTCTCCTCGGGCACGACGGGCCTGCCCAAGCCGATCGTGCACGGGCACGGCGGCATCCTGCTCGAGCACCACAAGGCCGTCGGGCTGCACAACGACGTCCGGCCCGGCGACCGGTTCTTCTGGTACTCGACCACCGGCTGGATCATGTGGAACTACGGCGTCTCCGCGCTGCTCGTCGGGCGCCACCGTCGTCTGCTTCGACGGCAACCCGGCCTGGCCGGACACCGACGCGCTGTGGGCGATGGCCGAGGCCGAACGGCTCACGCAGTTCGGCACCTCGGCGTCGTTCCTCATGATGTGCCGGGAGGCCGGACTGCACCCGGGCCAGGACCACGACCTCGCCGCGCTGCGGATGCTGGGCTCCACCGGCTCGCCGTTGCCGGCCGAGGGCTTCCGCTGGGCGGCGGACACGTTCGGCCCCGCCGTGCTGATCAACTCGACGTCGGGGGGCACCGACGTCGCGAGCGGGTTCGTCGGGGGCGCCCCGCTGCTGCCGGTGCGGGCCGGCGAGATCGCCGGGCCGATGCTGGGCGTCGACGTCCACGCCTTCGACGAGGACGGCCGCGACCTGGTCGGCGAGCCCGGCGAGCTGGTGATCACGGCGCCGATGCCCTCGATGCCGGTGGCGCTGTGGGGTGACGATGGACGACGGAGCGGGCGCTCGTTACGTCGCGACGTGGTTCGACCGCTTCCCCGGCGTCTGGACCCAGGGCGACTGGATCACCGTGTACGACGACGGCGGGTGCGTCATCAGCGGCCGCTCCGACGCGACGCTCAACCGCGGCGGGGTCCGGCTCGGGACGGCGGACTTCTACACGGTGGTCGAGGACGTCGAGGGCGTCGCCGACAGCCTCGTCGTGCACCTCGAGGACTCCGTCGGCGGCGCCGGGACGCTGGTGCTCCTGCTCGTGGGCGGCCCCGACCGGCCCGCGCTGGAGGCCGAGATCGTGCGGCGCCTGCGCAGCGAGATGTCGCCGCGGCACGCCCCCGACGAGATCGCGTGGGTCGACGCGCTCCCCCGCACGCTCTCGGGCAAGAAGCTCGAGACGCCGGTCAAGCGGCTGCTGCTCGGCGCGGCCCCGGAGACGGTGGCCAGCCGCGACTCGCTGGCCGCCCCGGAGGCGCTGGACGCGGTGGTCGGCGTGGGTGCGCGCGCAGCGCCCTACACCCGCTCGATGATCGTCGCGTTCGACTGGCCGCCCCCCTCGCACATCACCTGCAGCCCGCGGGTGGCCCCGGTGCGCACCAGCTCGTGGACGAGCTTGGTGGCGAGGACGGCGCCCGTCGCGCCGAGCGGGTGGCCCATCGCGATGGCGCCGCCGTTGACGTTGGTGCGCTCCAGCGACGCCCCGGTCTCGTGCGCCCAGGCGAGCACGACCGACGCGAAGGCCTCGTTGCACTCGAAGAGGTCGATGTCGTCGATCGTCAGGCCGGCCCGCTTCAGCACGGCCTGCGTCGCGGGGATGGGGCCGGTCAGCATGAGCACCGGGTCCTCCCCGACGACGGCGAGGGTCGAGACCTTCGCGACCGGCGTCAGCCCGTGGGTGCGCACCGCGTCCTCGGAGGCCACCAGCAGCGCCGCCGACCCGACGGAGACCTGCGAGGACACCGCGGCCGTCAGCCGGTAGCCCTCGCGCAGCGGCGGCAGCGTCGCCATCTTCTCCCGGTCGACGGTGGGGCGGATGCCCTCGTCCCGGTCGAGGCCGTTCAGCGGGGCGAGCTGGGAGGTGAAGCGGCCCTCGTCGGTCGCGGTCGCGGCGCGGTGGTGGCTCTCGACCGCGAACTCCTCCATCCGCTCGCGGCTGATGTCCCAGCGCTCCGCGATCAGCTGCGCGCCGCGGAACTGGCTGATCTCCTGCTCGCCGTAGCGCTCGATCCACCCGGCGCCCTCGCGCCGCGTCCCCATGCGCTCGAGCACCGAGGCGTTCGCGTCGATCGGCACGATCGCCATGTTCTCCACGCCGGCCGCGACGACGAGGTCCTGCGTGCCGGACAGGACCGCCTGCGCGGCGAAGTGCAGCGCCTGCTGCGACGACCCGCAGGCCCGGTTGATCGTCGTGCCGGGGACGTGCTCGGGCAGGCCCGCCGAGAGCCAGGCGGTGCGGCCGATGACCCCGGCCTGCGGGCCGAGCTGGCTCACGCACCCCATGAGCACGTCCTCGACGGCACCGGGGTCGATCCCGGTGCGCTCCATCAGCGCGGTGAGCGCGTGGGCTCCGAGGTCGGCCGGGTGGACGTCCGCGAGGACGCCCTTGCGGGTCCCGACGGGCGTGCGGACGGCGTCGACGATGTAGGCCTCGGGCACGGTGCCTCCCGGCATCTCACGGATGTTCCGGCCCCAGTCTCGGTGCTGTCACGACGTGGCGCGAGACCCGCACCGTCGGGGTCGGGACGAGTACCGTCGGGCAGTAGTGGAAGTGGCATCCCACGTGTGGGGATTCGGTTTGGCGGGCACGCCCCCTCGGACGGTCCACGCCGCGGTGCCGTGTCCCGCCGGACGTCCTGCGTCCGACTGCCTGCACCACCCTGAACCGGGGGCACCTGTGCTCGAGGACGGCCGCGAGAGCGCCACCTGTGCCGACCACGTCGACGTCGTGGCCGGCCGGTACCGGCTCGGCCCGGTCCTGACCCGGTCGGCGGGCAGCTGCGCGCACCGGGCCTACGACGAACTGCTGCAGCGCACCGTCCGCGTGACCCTCGTGACCGCCCCCGTCGAGGCGCCGACCGCGTTCGCGCTGCGCCCGCAGGGCTGGCAGGAGCGCGATCCGGAGGTGGCCGAGCTCTTCGACGCCGGCCGCGAGCACGACCGCCTCTTCCTCGTGACCCACCACCCCGACGAGCCCACGCTGGCCGAGACGACCCCGCCGGGCGGGCTCGACCTCGGGCAGCTGCGCGACCTGGGCACCGCGGTGGCGACGGCGCTCGTCCCCCGGCACCAGCGCGGCGCCGCCCACGGTGGTCTCGGGGCCGGCACCGTCGCGTTCACCCCGCAGGGCGCGTCGCTGGCCGAGTTCGGGCTCCTCCCGTGGCTCGCCCGGTGGGGCGACGTGCCGGTCACCCCGCCGTACGTCGCGCCCGAGCAGCGCACCGGCGCGGACTCCGGGCCGGCGACCGACGTCTACGCCCTCGGGCGGCTGCTGGGCGAGCTCGCTCCCGACCACGGGCTGCGCCCCGGCCTGCGGGCCCTGCTCGCCGAGATGACCGCGGAGTCCCCGGACGCCCGCCCCTCGATGGCGGAGGTGCAGCAGCGCCTCGCGGGCCGACGGGCCCGCCGGACGTCACCGTCGGCGTCCCCGCGGCCCGCGGCGACGCCTCGGGCTGGTCGCGGCCGCGTGCTGCCTCGTCGGTCTGGGCGTCGGGCTGTCGGCGTTCGCCGGTGAGGTGCCCGCCGTCGGCAGCGACGGCGCGACGCTCGCCGCGACCGCGGCCGTCCCGGCCCCGATCATCCCGCTCGGGCCGCTGCTGCCGTCGCCGACCGTCGCCGCCGCGGACGACGTCGTCTCCCGCCGCACCGTGTCCGGCCACACCGCATCCGCCGCGACCGCATCCGCCGCGACCGCATCGGCCGGCACCGCGTCGGCGCGCCGCACCGCGAGTTCGACGACGGCGAGTTCGACGACGGCGACGCCGACGGCGTCGGACGGGTCCCCCCGGGTCGTCGACGCCGCGCAGCGGACGTCCACCGCGCCGCACGACCAGGGCGGGTCCGGCGACACCGACGCCACCGACGCGCCGTCGCACCCCACGACGACCGACCGGGGTCCGGACAGGACCCGACCTCGTCCCCCGACCCGGCCCGTCGAGCCCCGGACCACGGCCCCGTCGGGCGACACGACCCGGCCGGGGCACCAGGTCCAC
The DNA here is from genome assembly GCA_963716955.1 of uncultured Actinomycetota bacterium. Taxonomy (GTDB): domain Bacteria; phylum Actinomycetota; class Actinomycetes; order Mycobacteriales; family Pseudonocardiaceae; genus Actinomycetospora. The sequence goes on along the minus strand of CAVQUY010000017.1, from coordinate 408,379 downwards.
CGCGTCCTCGACCAGGTCTCCTCGACGCTCGGGCACCACTCCGGGAGCACCTCCGGCCGGAGCGGCGCCGGGACACGGACCAGCACGGGCGACCAGGGTGCGCAGCAGACCGACGGGCACGGCGCCACGCCGAAGAAGAGCACCACAGTGGCCGACGTGCTGGACCCCACCTCCGACTCCTGACGCGGCCGACGCCGGCGTCCGTAGCGTGGGACCGATGACGTCGAGACGCTCCACCGGCCGGATCCCGGGCGCGGGCTGGGTGCGGCCGTGGTGGCAGCTGGTCGAGATCTCGGTCTCGGCCCCGATCGTGATCACCTACCGCACCGGCCGGCTCGTCGCGGGCGGCTGGCCGCCGGACGCGCGGGAGCGCCGGGAACTCGTCCGCATGGTCCGGGAGAAGGCCGAGGCGTTCGCGACGATCGGCGTCGCCGCGGTCACGACGCCGCCGCGCGACGCCGCCCGCACGGTCGGCGGCGTCGTCGGCCCGGTGCACCGGGCCGTGGTGGGCAACCGCAAGCGGCTCAGCGGCTGGTGACGCTCAGCGGCTGGTGACGCTCAGCCGCTGGTAACAACCTGGTCGGTCACCGCGTCGACGGTGCCGTCGATGACGACCACCGGCTCCAGCTCGCCGCGGACGGTCGTCGAGGCCACCGGGCGGGCGTCGCCGCGGTAGCGGGCGACCTTCTCGGCCTTGCGGGGCGGGCCGTCGTTGGCGATGAGGACCGCGACCCACGGCAGCGGGACCGAGGCGATGACGAGGACCGCCGCGGCGATCGTCCAGCCGAAGCCGATCGCGAGGACGCCGGCGAGGACGAGGCACGGGATGCGCATCGCCATGAGCAGCGAGTAGCGGCGCCGGCGGGCGGCGAACTGCTCCGCGAGGGAGACGGGGGCCGCGGTGATCAGGACGGGGGTCTGGTGCCGACGCACGTCGGACTCCTCTCCGGGCTCCGTTGCCCGGGTCGACCTGCCGGTCACGATGTCGTTCCAGAACCGGCATCAGGATCAACGTCACCGGCCCGGCGCACCATCCGCCACGGGCCCCCGACGGGCGGTGTCGCCCGTCACCGGCGCGGTCAGGCCGGGGCGCGGAGCGCGTCGGCGAGCCGCGCGAAGCCCTCCTCGAGCGGGACCCGGGGCTCGTAGCCGAGGTCGCGGCGGGCGGCGGTGATGTCGAACCAGTGGGCCGTCGCGAGCTGCCGGGCGAGGAACCGGGTCATGGGCGGGTCGCCCACCTCGCCGAACACGCCCACCCGCTCCAGGACCCGCCACACGGACTCCACCGCCGCGCCCGCCGCGACGGCCACGGGCAGCGGGACGGTGCCGTGCACCGGCTCCAGCCCGCCGGCGACGACGATGCCGTTGACCAGTTCGCGCACCGGGCGGGGGTCGCCGGAGGTGATGAAGTAGGGCCGCCCGGCGCAGGCCGCGCCCGGCGCCAGGTGGTCGGCGGCGTCGAGGTGGGCGCGGACGGCGTCGTCGACGTAGGTCGTGTCGATCACCGCGGAGCCGTCGCCGACGAAGCGCAGCCGCCCGGCCCGGGCCCGCGCGAGGATGCGCGGCACGAGCTGGGTGTCGCCGGGCCCCCACACCAGGTGCGGCCGCAGCGCGACCGTCGCCAGGGTCGCGTCGTCCGCGGCGAGCACGAGGCGCTCGGCCTCGGCCTTCGTCTCGGGGTAGGCCGAGTCGAAGTGCGTGGCGTAGGGCAGCGACTCGTCGCCGCCGTGGATGTCGCCGCCGGTGTGCACGACGCTCGGCGTGCTGGTGAAGACGAACTTCTCGACGCCCGCGGCGCGGCACGCGTCGAGCAGCACCCGCGTGCCCTCGACGTTGCTGTGCCGGAACGCCGCGTCGCTCCCCCAGTACCCGGCCTTCGCCGCCACGTGGAACACGACGTCGACGCCCGCGAGGGCCCGCGCGCACGACGCCGGGTCGGTGAGGTCCCCGCGCACGGTCGTCACGCCGCGCTCGCGCAGCGCCGGGTAGTCGCCGCGGGCGAGGCTGGTGACGTCGTCGCCGCGGGCGAGCAGCGCGTCGACCACCCCGCCGCCGAGGAAGCCGCCGCCGCCGGTGACCAGCGCCTTCACGTCGGCTCCCCGACGCCCAGCTCGGCCGCGGCCCACCGGGCCAGCGCCGGGCGGTCGATCTTCGAGTTGTGCCGCGGGTCGACGGGCAGGCCGGGGTGCTCGAGCAGCGTCGTGATCGTGCGGGTGCGCGGGTCGGCGGCCGCGATGGCGCCCAGCTCCCGCCGGACCGCGCCGGTCATCGGGGCCCCGTCGAGCATCTCGACGACCGCGACCGGGGTCCGGTCGCCCTCCGGGCCGACCCCGACGAGCGCGGTCCGCCGCACCGCCGGGTGGTGGTTGAGGACCTCCTCGCACGGCACGCTGTAGAGCGGCCCGTCCGCGGTGTGCACGACGTGCGCGACCCGCCCCGCGAACCACAGCCGCCCCGCGGCGTCGTGCGAGGCGAGGTCGCCGGTGCGGTGCGCGAGCTCGCCGTCCCACCGCGTCTTCGCGGCGGCCGTCGCCTCCGGCCGGTCGGCGTAGGCGGGGCTGACGACGGGGCCGCGGACGACGACCTCGCCGACCTCGCCGGGCGCGACGTGCCGGTCGGGGGTGAGCGTCTCCACCGGCCCGTCGGTCACGCGCATGAGCGCGACGTCGACGCCGGGCACGGGGCGCCCGACGCAGATGCCGTCGTCGGGCAGCGCGAGCAGCTCGTCGCTGCCGATGGTCGCCACCGGCAGCGCCTCGGTCGCGCCGTAGGGGGTGTGGACCTGCGCGCCGGGCGCGAGCAGCGCCAGCACGCGGCGCTGGACGTCGCGCGGCACCGGCGCGCCCGCGGAGATCACCTGGCGCAGGGCGGGCAGGTGCGTGCCGGCGGCGGCGCCGCGGCCGAGCCGGTCGAGCACGGCGGGCGAGCCGAACATGACCGTCGCGCCGGTGTCCCGGGCGGCGCGGACGACCCGGGACGGCACGATCTTCGCCGGCTTCGTCGGGTCCATGCGCGGCACGACCGTCGTCATGCCCAGCGCCGGGCCGAACAGCGCGAACGGCGGGAACGTCGCGAGGCTGACGTCGCCCGGGCCCAGCCCGAAGAGGTCCCCGACGAGCGCGGCCTGGGCGAGGAGCCCGTCCTCGTGGTGCTCGACGCCCTTGGGCGGGCCGGTGCTGCCGCTGGTGAACAGGATCGCGGCGGGCGCGCCGTCGGGCCGCGGGACCGGCGCGTGCGGCCCGCGTCGGGACCCGTCGCGCTCGAGGTGCCGCAGCGAGCGGGTGCCGGGCACGGGGACCGGGCCGGCTGTCACGGCGATCCGCGCGTCCGGGCACCAGCGCAGCAGCCGCCGCGCGAGGTGGGCCTGCGCGACCCCGACGAAGGCCTCCGGGGCGGCCTCGCCGAGGCAGTCGCGCACCCGGCGCAGCCCGATCCCGGGGTCGACGACGACGGGGACCGCGCGCACCCGCAGCAGCGCGTAGGCGATCACGAAGAAGTCCGCGTTCGGCGGGACGAGCAGCGCGGTGCGGGTGCCGGGGCCGACGCCGGCGGCGAGCAGGCCGGACGCCGCGTCCGCGACCCGGCGCTCCAGCTCGCCGAAGGTGACGGTGTGCGTCGCGCCGGTGAGCAGCGAGAGTCCGGGGGTGGGCAGCACGAGGGCGGGGGCGTCGGGCCGGGCCGCGGCGTGCTCGCTCAGCATCCCGTCGAGGGTGGTGGTGCCGGCCTCGATGGTGCTCACCGCGGGGCCGCCAGGAACGCCCGGACCTGCGGCACGATCGCCGCCGCGGCGTCCTCGAGGACGTAGTGCCCGGCGTCGGGGTAGCGGTGCACGTCGGCGTGGGGCAGGTAGGCCTCGAGGTGGGCGAGGATGCCCGGCGTCGAACACCGGGTCCTTCATCCCCCAGTGGACCTGGACCGGGTGGCCGTCCAGGAGCGGGAGCCGCTCGGCGAGCCGGGTGAGCACCGGGTGCGCCGGGTCGGACGGGCCGGTGGGGATGTCCTGGACGAAGGCGTGCACGGCGACGCGGTGCGCCGGGCTGTCGTAGGGGGCGAGCAGCCCGCGGCGGGCCTCGGCGTCGAGCCACCAGCGGCCGCTGCCCAGCGCGAGCGCGCCGAGGGAGAACGCGTTGAAGCGCCGGACCGCGATGTCGCCGACGACGGGCAGCCGCGCGGTCTGCAGCGTCCACGGGATGCGCTTGTCGCTCGGCAGCGGGAACGCGCCGGTGTTGAGCACGACGATCTTGTCGACGCGGTCGAGGTGCTCGACGGCCCAGGAGAGCCCGATCGGGCCGCCCCAGTCGTGCACGACGAGGTGGAGCGGCTCGTCGAGGTCGAGGCGATCGACGAACTCGGTGAGGTCGGCGACCCGGCGGGCGAGCGTGTGCGGGTACTCGGCCAGGGCGGGCTTGTCCGAGCGGCCCATGCCGATGTGGTCCGGCGCGATCGCGCGGAACCCGTCACCGGGCAGCGTCGTCAGCAGCGAGCGCCAGTAGAACGACCAGGTCGGGTTGCCGTGCACGTGCAGGACCGGCGGGCCCGGTTCCCTCGTCGACGTAGGCCATGGTGTGGCCGCCGACCTCGACGTGCTGCGAGGTGAACGGGAAGCCGGGCAGGGACGGGGCCACGGTCGTCACCAGATCACCTCGGCCGCGGCGGCGTTGATCCCGCTGCCGACGCCCATGAGCATCACGCGCGACCCGTCGACGACCACGCCGTCCTCGACCGCCTTGGACAGCACGGTCGGCACCCCGGCCGGCCCGGTGTTGCCGAAGCGGGGGAACTGCGACGGGAAGCGGTCGCGGTCGAGCCCGAGCTGGTCGGACACCGCGCGGGTGTGCACCTTGCTGACCTGGTGCAGGCAGTAGACGTCGTAGCTGTCGGCCTCCCACTCGAAGGCCGCGACGGCCTCCTTCCAGGCGCGCCCGGCCAGCTCCATGCCCGCCGACAGCAGGCCCGAGCTGTCGGTGCGCATCTCGTCGGCCTGCCCGACGCAGAGCTCGGAGTTCCCGATGGTGCTGGCCCGGCCGAGCCCGCCGAGGTAGCGGTGTCCCCCGGGTCCGTCGGCGCGCGAGAGCACCATGGCGACCGCGCCCGACCCGACGGTGAGGGTGGCGAACTGCTCGTGGAACGTGCGGCGGGTCGCGTCGTCGGCGGACAACCGGGCGATCGTCGATTCCATCGCGAATCGGCTCGTCTCGCCCGCCACCACGAGTCCGTGGTCGATCTCGCCCGAGGAGATCATCGTGGAGACGACGTTCATCCCGTTGAGGAATCCGAGGCACGCATTGCCCAGATCGAAGTTCACCGCCTCCGGGGACAATTCCATCCGGCCGTGGACGATGCTCGCCGTCGACGGTTCGAGGTGGTCGCGGCTGACCGAGGTGTTGATCAGTGCGCCGATGTCCGCGCGGTCCACCCCGCTGCGCGCCAGGGCGTCCTCGCCGGCCCGCGCGGCCACCTCGCTGGGCATGGTGCCCTCGTCCCACACCCGGCGCTCGGCGATGCCGGAGAGCTTCTCGAGCAGGCCGGGAGTGATCCGCAGCCGCCGGAGGGTGTCGGCGAGTCGGGTCTCGAGCTCGGTGGAGGTGACCACGTGCGGCGCGTCGACGTGCGCCAGGCCGGTGATCACCACGTCGTCGTACCGCTGTGCCGCTCTCATGACCCGACCATGCGGGAGGCCGACCATTCCCGCCAATTCGTGGGTTTCGTGCTACCGCCGATCACGCTAACTTGGGTAACAGGAACGGCCAGTCAGCACCTTGGGCCGAACGGCCGCACTTCGCGCGGAATACCGAACGGTAATGTGCGCGGCGAAGCAGTACGGCACTACCGACGCGTACGACGACGGGTCGGGTGCGACGTATCCGATAGTCGCCGGGCGGCTCATGGTCCGGCGCGGCTGGTGTAGGTGTGCCCGGTGGGCGTGGTGGTCCGCACGGTGTGTGGGGTGTCGCCGAGTCCGTCGTGGAGGGTCTCGACGTGCCAGCCCGGCATCTCACGCACGTAGTTGCCCCGGGCGCACACCCCGCGCCCCTATCGGCGTGCTCCCCTTTCTGCTGGTCGGGCCCCCGGCCCGGGACCGGACGATGTGATCGTGATGCCGGATCGGGGCATCGCAGAACGGGTCGCGGCAGCGGCCGCCGTCGCGCAGGTCGATCAGCGTGGCGAGGAACCCGTCGAAGAGCCGCCGCTTCGGATCCCCACCGACCAGCGTGCCGTGGGCGGGGTGGGAGAACAGCCGCCGCCACCACCGCTTCCCCGTCGTCGTGCGCAGCAGATCGGCGACGATGCCGCCGGGCAGCGGCCCGTGCCCGACCAGGTCCCCGGTCGCCGGGCTGTCCGGGTCGAGCAGCGCGTCGACCGGGATCACGATCCCGACCTCCACGTTCACCTCCGGTCGCCGCGGCTTGGCCGGTGACGCGTTCGACGAGGGTGTCGGCCATGACCTGGTCCCGGGAGCGGCCGTCACCGGTCGCGGTGGCGGTGTCCGCGGCCTGGCGCAGCGCCGCGAGGCACGCCACGCCCTGCTCGACGGGCAGCAGCGCCGAGAGCACGCTCATGGTGTCCGGGGCCGGGTGCAGCGTCACCCGCCGGTCCTTGCGCGCCGTCCGGGCCGCGTAGCGGTGTAGCCGGCCCGGTCGGTCTCGTAGGCCACCTTCTTCACGGTGGCTTCGGCCTTCCCGAACCCCATCCCCTCCAGGCCCGCCTCGCCGAGCGCCTTGTCCACGAGGCGGCGCTGGTCGGGGTCGAGGTGGCTGGTCTGGGCGACGACGGTCTCGGCGAGCCGTTCACTGATCCGCCCCGCCGCCAGCAGCTCCCGGGTGTGGGGGAGATCGGCGGCCAGCGTGCGCGCCACGGTGAGTCGCCGCGACCCCAGCCACGGCAAGACGTGCGCGGCCAGGCCGACCTGGTCGGCGATCCCCCGGCCCAGCTTCTCCGGGTCCAGGCGCCCCGCGGCGATCTGCTCGGACTGCTCCTCGACCTGCGCGCGCCCGAACGCGACCATCTCGGTGTGCTGGGCCGCGGCGAGCGCGGCCCGCAACTGCTCCAGCACCGCGATCCGGTCGACCCGAACCGCCCGGGCACCATCGGGTCGTCCACCGCGGCGTCAGCGAGCTCACCGAGGCGCGCGAGCATCGCGGCCAGCTCGGAGCTGACCGCGTCACCCGCCTCAACGACCTCGGCCGCCTCGTTCGAACTCATGTTCGAAGACTATCGCGACCTCCCGACAGTCTCGGCCCGCCGAGCACCACCCCCGGCGCGATGCTCCCCGCGGGCTCGCGCGCCTGGACCTCATGGGGCTTACCGAGCACCCTCGCCGGACCGTGACGCCCGGCCGTCGTCCCCGGCGGACTGCGACGGCGGCTCGGCGGTGACGTCAGCGGATTGCGACGGCGGCTCGAAGGTGACGTCGATGTCCTGGTAGTTCTTCTGCCGGGGCGCCCGGGCGTAGGCGGTCAGGGCCCGCCGGTCGCCGGCGGTCATGTGGGGGTCGTCGGGCAGGACGCTGAAGAGGCTGCGCGGGGACAGCCCGAGCACGCGCACCGTGTTGAGCTCCGCGCAGAACAGGATGATCAGCACGGCGACGTAGATCCAGGCGAGCAGGCCCAGCACGATGCCGAACAGCCCGTAGCTCGCGCTCATGCCGGCCAGTTCGTGGCCGACGAGGTAGGTCCCCGCGAGCTGCAGGAGCTGCCACGCGATCGCCGCGGCCACCGCCCCCGGCAGCAGGTCGCGCCACCCGACCGACGCAACGGTGATCAACCGCAGCCCGACCAGGAACACCCCGACGTTCACCGCGACGGCGAGCACCAGCGAGACCACGCGCACCAGGACCCCGAGACCGGCCAGGGGCAGCGTCGCGACCGCACCGCTGGTGAGGGTGCCCAGCGCCGAGAGCGCGGTGGTCGCGAGGACCCCGAGCCCGATCAGGCCGAGCAGCAGCAGCCCGCGCCCGTACGCCGCCGGGAGCCCGGGGCGCTCGGCGATCGGCACCGCCCACATCTGGCACATGGCGTTCAGCAGGGCCTGGGTGACGCCCAGCGAGCCGTAGAGGCTGACCACGACGCCGATCACGCAGCGCGGCGACGCTGCCGTGCAGCGAGTGGACGTTCGCCCCGATCTGGTCCCCGATCACCGGGAAGTTCCGCAGGGCGGAGGCGAGCACGGCCTGCTGCGCGGCCGGGTCGTTCGCCAGGACGAAGCCGAGGATCGTCACCGCGAGCAGCAGCAGCGGGAACAGCGACACGAAGCCGTAGTAGCTCAGCAGCGCCGCCTGGTAGGTGCCCTGGTCGTCGACGAACTTGTAGACCACCGCCAGCGGCAGCCCGATCCAGCGGTGCCGACGCTGGTAGCCGTCGAACCGTTGCAGCGCTCCCGTCACGGCCACCCCGTCCCCGGTCCCGGCGCGCTCGCGCGGGTCCCGCGTCGGCGTGCCGTCCGTACGGTTCCCGACGGCGGCACGGCTCGAACTCCTCCTCGGCGCGCGGAGGAGGATCGCGGGCATGCCCTCACGCGCCGACCACGACGCCCTGCTCGCCACCAGCCGCCTGGCCGTGCTGGCCACGATCAAGGCCAGCGGCCTCCCGCAGCTCTCCCCCGTCACCCCGTACTACGACCCCGACGCCGGCACCCTGCAGGTCTCGATGACCGAGGGGCGCGCCAAGACCGCGAACCTGCGCCGCGATCCCCGGGCCGCCGTCGAGGTCACCTCGTCCGACGGCCGGGCGTGGGCCACGGCCGAGGGGTCGGTCACCCTGACCGGGCCCGGCACCGATCCCCGCGGCCCCGAGGTCGAGGCGCTCGTGGCGTACTACCGCGCCGCCGCCGGCGAGCACCCGGACTGGGAGGACTACCGCGCCACGATGGTCGCCGACCGGCGGGTGCTCATGACGATGACCGTCGAGCGCGTCTACGGGGACCGGATCTAGGGCGACGATCCGGGGATTGCGCGGCCCCGCGGTCCGGGAACGACGGTGGGATGACTTCGAGCGCCGGGTACGACGACCTCTGGGACGAGTTCCACCGCGTGGTGAACATGGACTCCCGCGAGCTGAAGACGTGGCTGTTCACCGAGGAGGCCACCGAGGACGCCGACTACGTCCCCGGCGAGCGCATGCCCCCGACGGGGGCCGACGTGCTCGCCGTCCTCGGCAAGCGCAAGACCGACCTGGACGACCACGACGTCGAGGTCATGGAGCGGGTGGTCTCGATCGTCCACGCGGAGCGCGGCGAGGACCTCGAGCCGGACGCGGGCGCACTCCGCCGGCTGGCGCCGGTTCCTGATGACCCTCGGGCACGATCCGCTGCGCCCCGCGGGCGATCGGCGCACCGACCGCTGAGCGCGGCCCCCGACGTCAGGAGACCGTCGTCGATCACCGCGGCGGTCAGGCCGACCAGGCCGCCGACGCGTCGTCGCCGGCCGGTCCCGCCCGGAGGTCGGTCGGGATCAGGGAGAGCGCCTGGTCCAGGGCGGTCAGCCGGATCACCTGGCGGACCGACCGGCGGACGGTGAAGCAGACCAGCTCGACCGCGTGCGCGCGGGCGGTGACGACGGCGCTCGCGAGCACCCCGAGCCCGGCGGCGCCGAGGAACTCGACCCCGTCGAGGTCGCAGACCACGCGGGGGTGCTCGCCGGGAGTCGAGCCGCCCCGTGGCCGCGGCGTCGACGACCGCCGTCTGCAGCACCTGGTCGAGCCGGGCCGCGTCGACGAGGTCGATCTCCCCGCACGCGCGGACGACGGCCACGCCGGCTCGCGGGCCGGGTCGACGTCGACGCGCAGGCCGGTCGGGCGGGCACCGCCGCCCGTCGGGGGCGTCCAGGAGCGCGCCGGCGCCGTCGGCACCGAGGGCGGTCTCCATCAGCGGGACCGGACGGGCGCGACCGCGGACGGCCGCGCGCGGGAGAAGAGGGATGGCGGACACGGGGCGCCCTCCGACCCGGCCGGTCGGAGCGACCAGCCGCGAGGTTCGGAGCGGCATCAGGCGTGTACCGCGGAGAGAAGTGCGGGCATCAGAGGACCAGATCGAGCGGTCCCCGTCAACACCGACCGCATCGACCTGATCACGCTTCGTGGATCACCGTCCCGACGGCGGACTCGGTCGGGGGACGCGCGCTGGGCCACCTAGGCTGGACGCCATGACGAGCGAGGAACCCCGCACCGAGGCCGAGATCGCCGAGCGCGTCGACGCCAACGCCGCGGAGGAGCACGAGAATCCGCAGCCGCGCCCACGGCGGGGTGACCGACGAGGACGCCGAGCGGCTCGCGCAGCTGCAGGTCGAGCGCGACCGCCTCTTCGACCTCAAGCGGCAGCGCCAGGGCCGTCGGGACGCCGGCGAGGACGAGGGCGAGGCGCACGAGCGCGACGCCGAGCATCGTCGAGAACTACCGCCAGTAGGTCCCTGCGGCCCAGCGCACCTCCCGCGCGAGCTCGTCCCGGGTGGGCCCCTCGGCCCGGGGCGGGCGCCAGCCGCGGCGGTAGACCGCCGCGGCGAGCGGCTCCACCGCGTCGAGGCACTCCGGCCCGGCGAGCATCGCGAGGTAGGGCCCCGACGCCGGCCCGATGGCCGGGCTCGACCTGCGCCGCGGCCATGACGAGGTCGGACGGCAGGCGGCGGGTGAGGTCGACGTCGCGACCCGCCCACCGGTCGAGCATGGCCGTGTCCATGCGGACGTGGTCGGCCACCCAGGGCCGCATGTGCGCCTCGCACCACGTGTCGAAGCCGACCGCGACGTCCTCGACGTCCGCGCCGTCGTCCAGGCGCCGGAGCAGCTCGCGGGCCTGCTGGAGCGAGGTCGTGATCCCGCGGCCGAACATCGGCGTCGTCGTGGCGACCGCGTCGCCCACGGCCACGAAGGCCCGGTGGACGCTCCCGTCCGGAGCCGCCTGGCCGCGGTAGCGGTTGACCAGCTCGCCGCCGGCGAGCACCGGGGCGATCGGCTCGGCGCGCTCCGGGTCGGTCCAGGCGTCGAGGCCCGGGACCATCCGGCAGGCCGCGTCGAAGGCGGCCTCGTTCCGGAGCAGAGCGAGGTCGGGATCGGCGGTCGGGTCGCACGATCAGGACCGAGAACATCCCGCGCTCGTGCCGGAAGACGATCACCTGGTAGCCGTCGAGGTCCGCCTGCCACGCCAGCGGGTTCGTCATCGGCCCCGGCTCGGCGCCCGGGCGCAGCCGGTACTGCCGGTCGACGTAGGCGACGCCGGTCCGGCCGGTGATCGCCGGCGCGGCCCGCAGCGGGCGCGTCGCCCGTCCGGCGCGGCCCGACGCGTCGACCACGAGGTCCGCCGGCAGGTCCGACGCCGTCGACCACCAGGCCGCGGGCGCGCGGGCCGTCGAGGACCACCGTCGTCGACGTGGCCGCGGCGCAGGGTCAGGCCGGGGGTCCCGACGACGGCGGTGCGCAGCGCACGCTCGAAGGTCTCCCGCCGCGAGCGCATCCCGCCGCGCGTGGTCACGCCGTCGGGGAGCGTGAACTCGATCGGCTCGGCGCCGGCGGCCACCCAGCCGTCGTAGGGCCTCGGGGACCTCGGCCTGGAGCGCATCGACGATCTGCGGTCGGAAGCCGTGGGCGTGGTGGAACTGCATCACCCCGCGCCGCGACCACCCGCCGTCGGGCGCCGGGCCGGCGTCCCGGTCGACGGCGGTGACCCGGTGGCCCCGGCGGGCGAGCGCGGCCCCGAGGAACAGTCCCGTCGGGCCGGCGCCGATGATCGCGACGTGCATCCCGACCTCCTGGTGCTACTGTTGGCTGCACCGAGAGTGCAGTCGAAAGGTCGGACCCGTCAAGACACGGGGAGGTCACCGGTGAGCGAGCGGCGCCCGTACCGGTCCGAGCTGCGGGCCCGGCAGGCGGACGGGACGCGCCGGGCGGTCGTCGAGGCGGCGACCGGGCTGTTCGTCGCGCGCGGGTACGCCGAGACCACGCTCGACGCCGTGGCCGCGGCGGCCGGGGTGAGCCGCCGGACCGTGGTCAACGCCGCGGGCGGCAAGGCCGCGCTGCTCGGGCTGGCCCGGGACTTCTCGCTGGTCGGCGACGACGAGCCGGTGCCGATGGCCGACCGGCCTGCCGTGCTCGCGATCCTGCGCCAGCTCCGATCCGGCGCAGTCGTTCCGGCTGTGGGCCGCGATGACCGTCGGAGGTCGAGGAGCGCGCGGCGCCGATCGGCCGCGTCCTCGAGGCAGCCGCGGACGTCGACGCGGAGGCGGCGGCGCTGCGCGCGAGGGGCGACGCGGAGCGGCTCGAGGGAGCACGCGCCTTCGCCCGCCACCTCGCGTCGATCGACGGCCTCGGGGCCGGCGTGACCGAGGAGCGCGCCGCCGACGCGTTCTGGGCCCTCAACGACGGCACGCCCTACCGGCGGCTCGTCCTCGAGCGCGGCTGGTCGACGGCCGAGTTCGCGGACTGGCTGGCGGAGCAGGCCCGGGCGTGCGCCGGGTGGGGGCCCGCTCGCGCCGCCGACGTCGCCGAGGACCGCCGCTGACGGCGCGGCTCACGCCTCGCCGGCGACCTCCTCGAGCAACGAGGACCAGAAGCGCAGCGCGGCGTGCTCCATCTCCAGACCCAGCCGGAGCGTGATCATCCGCTTCGCCACCGCGTCGAGCGACGCGTAGCGCTCCTGCATGTCCTCGTACACCGCGATCCGCTCGCGGTGCGCCGCCACCTGCTCGCGCGCCAGCCGGGCGACGTCCCCCGGGTCGCCGACCTCGTTGAAGAACAGCTTGAGCTCGGCGATGTCGCGCATCTGGAAGTGCTCGGGCGTCGGCTCCGCGAGCCAGGCCCGGAGCTCGTCGCGCCCGGCGTCGGTCAGCCGGAACGTCCGCCGTCGGCGGCCGCCGTCCTCGGTCTCGGCCTCGAGCAGGCCGAGGTCGACCAGTCGCTGCGGCTCGGAGTACAGCTGCGCGTGCGGGAAGTGCCAGAAGTAGCCGACGGAGCGGCCGACGGCCCGCTTGAGGTCGTACGACGTCGAGGGTCCGCGCAGCGCGATCGTCCCCAGGACGACGTACGAGGTCGGGGACAGGCGATCGGCCACCGTCCGGACCCTACCGACCCTTGCCGTCCCGACGTCCGGTCCATACAGTCTGTTTCGGACGGTATGCGTCGGAGCATGATCGGGGTGCACGGTGGACCTGGCGACGGCGTGGGCGTGGACGGTCGAGCGCTACCCGCACCGGCGGGCCGTCGGCGGCCAGGCGCCGATGACCTGGTCGGCATGGGACGCCCGCACCGCCCGTCTCGCCCACGCCCTCGCCGGGCTCGGGGTGCGCCGCGGCGACCGGGTCGCGCTCGTGCTCACCGGCGGCGAGCCCGCCGCGGCCCTCCACATCGCCGTCCAGCGCCTCGCGGCCGTCGCGGTCCCCCTGTCGACCCGGCTGGGAGCCGACGAGCTCGTCCACTGCCTCGCCGACGCCGCGCCCGCCGTCGTCGTCTCCGACACCGCCACCGGGGAGCGGGTCACCGCCGCGGTCGCCGACCCGCGCGTCCGCCCCCACAGCCACCGGTCGGTCACCGAGCTCGAGCGGCTCGCCGCTCGACGCTCCCGACTCCGCGCCGCCCGGAGGTGCGCCCGGGCCGGACGACGTCAGCGTCATGCTCTACACGTCCGGGACCACGGGCCGGCCGAAGGGCGTGCCCCGCACGCACGCCGCCGAGCACGCGGCCGCCGTCGCGCACCTCGTCCAGACGGGAGGCCGGCCGGGCGAGGTGACCCTCGGCGTCATGCCGCTCTTCCACACGATGGGGCTGCGGACACTGCTCGCGACGGTCGATCGCGGCCGGCACCTGGGTGCCGCAGCCACGGTTCGACCCCGTCGAGGCGGGTGAGCTGGTGGCCGCGGAGGGCGTGACGTCGCTCTACCTCGTCCCGACGATGTACCGGAGCCTGCTGCGGGAGGCGCCGGCCGGGCTGCGGTCGCGTGCGGCGGCTCGCCTACGCCGGCGCCGCCATGGCACCCGCGCTCGCGGAGCAGCTGGTCGAGACGGTCGCGCCGGAGTCGTTCGTCAACCACTTCGGCTCGACGGAGATCTACACGTTCTCGATCGGCCCGGACGTCGCCGCGAAGCCCGGGTGCGCGGGACGGGCCGGGGTGTTCAGCCGGGTGCGCCTCGTCGACCCCGCGCCCGACGCCCGCCCCGACGCGGTCGTCGGCGCCGGCGAGCAGGGCCAGGTCGCCGTGTCCATGGCGAGCCCCGAGGCGTTCGCCGGCTACTGGCGACGCCCGGACGCGACCGCCACGGCCGTCCGCGACGGCTGGTACTTCACCGGCGACCTCGCGGTGGCCGACGACGAGGGCGACCTGTGGGTGGCGGGCCGCGTCGACGACATGATCAATTCCGGTGGCGAGAACGTCTACCCCGACGAGATCGAGGCCGCGCTCGTCCGCTGCCCGGAGATCGTCGACACGGTGGTGGCCGGGATGCCCGACGAGCGGTGGGGCCAGGCGGTCACGGCGTTCGTCGTGCCGGCGCCGGGCGTCGACCCGGGCGAGGCGGTGGCCGCGACCGAGCGCTGGGGGCGGGCGGAGCTGCCGTCCCTGAAGCGCCCGAAGCGGGTGGTGGCCCTGACGGCGGTGCCCCGCTCCGCGGTCGGGAAGACGCTGCGGCGGGTGCTGGTCGCGGGCGAGTTCGACGCCCTGGCCGACTCCGCGGCCGCCGTTCCGAGCGCGGGGCACCCTCCCTCGGATAGATCGCGCGAGGGGCACCTTCGCTCAGCACCGGAGGCCGGCCGATGACGGACGCCCGACGCTGGACCCCGTCCCGCGACGAGGACGCCGCGCTGGTGAGCGGCACCGGCGCGTTCCTCGACGACCTCGACCCGCTGCCGGGCACGCTCGTCGCCGCCGTCGTCCGCAGCCCCCACCCGCACGCCCGCATCCGGGGGGCCGACCTGCGACGGGCCCGCCGGCACCCCGGCGTCGCCGCGGTGATCGGACCCGAGGAGGTCCGCGCCGCCGTCCGGCCCTTCCCGCTCTCCACGTCCACCCCGATGCCCTACCTGCCCAGCGCCGTGGACCGCACGCGCTACGTCGGCGAGCCGGTGGCGGTGGTCGTCGCGACCGATCGCTACGTCGCCGAGGACGCCGCCGAACTGGTGGACGTCGACTACGAACCGCTCGACGTCGTCGTCGACACCCGCCGCGCCCTCGAGCCGGGGGCGCCCCTGCTCCACGACGAGGCCGGCACCAACGTCGCCACCGACCGCACCTTCTCCTTCGGCGAGGTCGACGCCGCCTTCGACGCCGCCGCCCACACCGTCCGCGGCGAGTACACCTTCCCGCGCTACTCGTCGGTGCCGATGGAGACCTACGGCGTCGTCGCCCGCTGGACCGAGGACGCGGACGGCCCGGCGGTGGAGGCCTGGGCGAACTTCCACGGCCCGTTCACGATGGTCCCGGTCGCGGCCGGGGCCCTCGGCCTGCCCACCAGCCGGTTCCGCCTGCACGTCCCGGCCGACATCGGCGGCAGCTTCGGGATCAAGTCCGGCATCTACCCCTACGTCGTGCTCATGGCGCTCGCCTCGAAGCACGCCGGCCGCCCGGTGCGCTGGACCGAGGACCGCATCGAGCACCTCCTCGCCAGCTCGTCCGGCGCCGGACGCGTGATGGCCTTCGAGGCGGCCGTCGACGCGGACGGCTGCGTCACCGCCCTGCGCGCCGACCTCGTCGACGACGTCGGCGCCTACCTCCGCCCGCCCGAGCCGAGCACGCTCTACCGCTGCTTCGGCAACATCACCGGCGCCTACGACGTGCCCGCGGTCGCGATCCGCGCCCGGGCCGTCGTCACCAACCGGGCCCCGACGGGGCTCAACCGCGGCTTCGGCGGCCAGCAGCTCTACTTCGGGCTCGAGCGGCTCATGGACGCGGTCGCGGCGACGACCGGGCTCGACGTCGCCGAGGTCCGCCGCCGCAACCTCGTCCGGACCTTCCCGCACCGCACCCCCACCGGCGGGCTCTACGACTCCGGGGACTACGCTCCGGGCCCTCGAGATGCTCGCTGACGAAGGGCGGGTACGACGAGCTGCGGGCCCGGCAGGTCGCCGCGCGCGAGGCCGGCGCCTTCTACGGGGTCGGGCTCGCCCTCGTGGTCGACCCGTCGGGCACCAACATCGGCTACGTCGGGCTGGCGACGCCGGCGCCCGACCGCAAGCCCGGCCGGGACAAGTCCGGCTCCACGGAGATCGTGCGGGCGTCGGTGGACGTCCAGGGCGTCGTCACGGTGATGCTCGGCTCGGTGCCGCAGGGCCAGGGCCACGCGACGGTCGCCCGCCGGGTGGCGGCCCGGCGCCTCGGCCTGCCCGTCGAGCAGGTCCGGGTCCGCGTCGAGATGGACACCGCGGCGACGCCGTGGACGGTGACCTCGGGCAGCTACTCGTCGCGGTTCGCGCCGCTCGTGACGAGTGCGGTGATCGCGGCCGTCGACCGGCTCGCCGAGTCGGTCCGCGGCGCGGCGACGGTGCTGCTGGGCCTGGAGCCGTCGGCCGCGTCGCCGGCTGGAGCTCGCGGACGGGGAGCTGCGCGACCCGTCGTCGGGGACCTCCTGCCGCTTCCGCCACGCGGCCGGGCTCCTGCACTGGGACCCGGGCGCCCTGCCGGCGGAGCTCGACGCGCACACCAGCGCCGAGGGCGGGTTCCGGCCCCCCGAGGCCGTCGCGGCCACGGCGGAGGACCGGATCAACTCGTCGCTCTGCTACGGGTTCGTCGCGGAGATGGTCGGCGTGCGGATCGACCCGGACACCCTCGAGATCACGCTGGACCGGGTCGTGAGCGTCCACGACGCGGGCACCGTGCTCGACCCGGTGCTGCTCGAGGGCCAGGTGCACGGTGCGCTCGTCCACGGCCTCGGCGGGGCGCTGTACGAGGAGTTCCGCTACTCCGAGGCGGGACAACCGCAGTCGGCGACGTTCCTGGACTACCTCTGCCCCACCGCCGCCGAGACCGGCTTCGAGCTCGTCACCGACCACCTCGAGTCCCCGTCCCCGCTCACCCCGCTCGGCGCGAAGGGGTGCGGGGAGGGCAGCTCGATGAGCCTGCCGGTGGCGATCGCGAACGCGGTCGCCGACGCCCTGGCCCCGGCCGGCGTCGCGATCGACTCCCTGCCCCTGCACGGCGACGCGCTGTTCCAGCGCATGTGTACGGATGTGGTCGCCCCGACGACGACATCCGTCCACATGCCCGACGAAGGAGGGCATGCCTGATGGCACTGACCGGTGGCGAGGTCCGGCTGGAGCGCTCGCACGACGGGCGCGTCGCGGACCTCGTGCTGTCCCACGGCCCCTACACGGTGATCACGTGGGAGATGCGGACCCTGGTCGCGCAGCGGTTCGCCGAGATCGACCGCGATCCCGACGTGGCGGTGGTCGTCATCCGCTCCGACGGCGAGCACTTCTCCTCGGGCGGGGACATCGCGGGCTTCATGGAGGTCGACCCGGTCGACTTCACCGACCTCGGCCACGAGGTCACCGCCGCGTCGCGCAGCCCGAAGCCGGTCGTCGTCGCCGTCGACGGCTACTGCTTCGGCGTCGGTTGCGAGCTCGCCCTGTCCTGCGACATCCGGCTCGCCACCGAGCGCAGCCGCTTCGCGCTCCCGGAGATGAACCTCGGGATGATCCCCGGCTCCGGCGGCACGCAGCGCCTGGCCCGCCTGATCGGCCTGTCCCGCGCGAAGCACCACGTCATGACGGCGAAGCGCATCACCGGCGCCGAGGCCGCCGACTGGGGTCTGGTCGCCGAGCTGCACCCCGACCGCGACGCGCTGGACAAGGCCACCGACGCCCTCGTCGACAAGCTCCTCGGCTTCTCCCCGATGGCGCTGCGCACCGCGAAGGAGGTCCTCGACCGCGGGATCGACGCGCCGCTGTACTCGGGCATCGAGCTCGAGCGGAAGGCCTACGCCATGCTGCGCGCGAGCCACGACTTCGCCGAGGGCGTCGCCGCGTTCACCGAGAAGCGCACGCCGCGCTTCACGGGGCGCTGAGCCGTGAAGGCCGCGCCCTTCGCCTACCACCGCCCCGCCTCGGTGGCCGACGCCGTCGAGACGCTCGCCGCCGGCGACGCGAAGGTGCTCGCCGGTGGCCAGTCCCTCGTCCCCGTCCTCGCGATGCGCCTGGGCCGGCCGGGGACGCTCGTCGACATCGCGGCGCTGCCCGAGCTCGGCCGGTTCGAGCGGCGCGGGGACGCGCTGCACATCGGTGCGGCCGTGCGCCAGCGCCGGGTCGAGCGCGACCCGCTGACCGCGGCCGTCCCCCTGATCGGGCGGGCGATGCCGTTCGTCGGGCACCGCGAACTGCGCAGCCGCGGCACGGTCTGCGGCAGCCTCGCCCACGCCGACCCCGCCGCGGAGCTGCCCGCGGTCGCGGCCTGTCTCGGCGCGGTCGTCGAGGTCACCGGGCCGCGCGGCGACCGCGAAGTGCCCGCCGCGGAGTTCGTCACCGGGGCGATGACGACGGCGGTGGCCGCCGACGAGCTCGTCACCGGCGTCCGGTTCCCGACGGCGGGTCCGGGCGAGGGCTTCGGGTTCGCCGAGATCGCGCGGCGGCACGGGGACTTCGCGCTCGCGGGGGTCGCGGTCCGGGTCCGCGCAGCGGGCGGCGGCGTCCGGGACGCCACCCTGGCCGCGTTCGGCGTCTCCGACCGAGCCGTCGTCCGGGATGTCACCGACCTGCTCGCGGACGCCGTCACCGAGGCCGACCTGCGCCCCGGCACCGCGGCCCTGGCGGCCGAGATCGTCGACACCGCCGGCGACGCGCACGGCTCCACCGCGTACCGCGCCCGCCTGCTCGGGGTGCTCGCCGCCCGCGAGCTCGCCCGGGCCCACCGGGAGGCGCTCGCATGACCCGCCCCGTCCGCGTCGCCGCCGACGCGACCGTCGACGTCACCCTCACCGTCAACGGCCGGGAGACCACGCTCGCCGTCGCACCCCGCACGACCCTCTCCGACGTACTGCGGGACCGGCTCGGCCTCACCGGCACCCACGTCGGCTGCGAGCACGGCGTGTGCGGGATGTGCACGGTCCTCGTCGACGGCGAGGCGGCGCGCGCCTGCCTGCTCTTCGCGGTGCAGTGCGAGGGCGCCGCGATCACGACGGTGGAGGGGCTCGGCAGTGCGGGCGACCAGCACCCGCTGCAGGAGGCCTTCTCCCACCACCACGCCCTGCAGTGCGGGTTCTGCACCCCGGGCATGCTGATGTCGGGCTACGACCTGCTCGCCGGCGGGACCTACGACGAGGACACCCTCGCCGAGGACATGTCCGGCGTGCTCTGCCGCTGCACCGGCTACCGCGGCATCCTCGCCGCCGTCGCCGACGTCGCCGCCGCGTGTCCCGACGGCGTCCCGGCGCCCCGGGCGGCGGCGCCCGCGGCCCTCGTCGGGCGCGCGTCGGGCGGCGGCACGAGCGCCGGCGCCGCCGCGCCGATCGACGGCGGGCACGAGCCCGACGCGGCCCCCGTGGAGATCACGATCCCCTCCGGCCCGCCGACGGTGACCGTCGAGGTGGAGTCGACGCTGGCGTCCGGCGTCGAGGACGTCTGGGCCGTGCTCGCCGACTTCGAGCGCCTCGCCGCGTGCCTGCCCGGCGCCGAGATGACCGCCGACCTCGGCGACGACCGCTACCGGGGTACGGCGAAGGTCGCGCTCGGGCCGGTGTCGCTCGCCTTCGACGGGGTCGCGCACGTCGTCGAGCACGACCCCGACGCGCACGTCATGCGCGTGCTGGCCCAGGGCGCCGACCGCGGTGGCTCGAGCACCCGGGCCGTGATCCGGCTGGCGGCCGAGGCGCTCCCCGACGGCGGCACCACGCTGCGCGCCGGCGCGGACGTGCACCTCTCCGGCCGGATCGCGCAGTTCGGGCGGGCGCTGGCGGGCGACGTGTCCCGGCGGTTGTTCGAGCAGTTCGCGGCCGCGGTCGACACGGCCGCGTGCACCGGGGAGGCCCCGGCCCCGACGTCGGGCCCGAGCCCGCTCCGGCTGCTGCTCGGCGCGCTCCGGGCGCGGCTGCGCGCGGTGCTGCGCCGCCGCCGGCGGTAGCACCCGCAGGGCTGCGCGTCAGCCGCTCAGGCGGGTCGCCAGGAAGGTGGCCATCGCCTCCTGGTGGCGCTGGTCGGCGGCCGCGTCGTGGGTGGGGTTGTCGGGGACGGCGAAGCCGTGCGCGGCGGGGTAGGTCTCGATGCGGCCGTCCACCCCGGCCGCGTCGAACGCCTGCCGGAGCCGCTCGTGCGCATCCGCGTCGAACGAGGCGTCGTCCGTGGCGGCGGCGACGTACACCGCCGCCCGGAACCGGGGCGCGAGGAGGTGCGGGCTGTCCGGGTCGTCGGGCGCGGCGAGACCACCCCCGTGGAACGTCGCGACGGCCGCGACGGACTCCGGCCGGCGGCCGGCCGCGCGGAGGGCCATCCCGCCGCCGAAGCAGTAGCCCACGACACCGACCCGATCGCGGGCCACCTCCTCCCGCGCGAGGAGCGCCGCGAGGTAGGCGCCGGCGTCGACGACGATCCGGTCCGGCGTCAGGGTCGCGGCCAGGGCCCGGAGGCGGGCGAACTCCTCGGGGTCACCGAAGAGGGTCGTCGTGTCGAAGGCCGGGTAGGGGGTCCGGTAGTAGATGTCGGGGAGGAGGACGGCGTAGCCCCGGGCGGCCAGTCGGTCGGCCATCGCGGCGAAGGTCTCGCGGACCCCGCCGGCGTCGGGGTAGCAGAGGACGCCGGGTCGGGGTCGCTCCCGGTCGGCGATGTGCAGGGTGGCGCGGCACGTGCCGTCGGGCGTCTCGACCAGGACCTCGGTCCGCTGCACTGGGGCCTCCCTCGGGGATCGCCGCCGTCGACGACGGCGCCGGCGGCGATCCTGGGGCACCGGCGGCCCGCGGGAGCTCGATATCGCTCTGGGCGGACAGAGGTGCCTGCCGCCCACGACGGGACGCGCACGTTCACCGCCGCGGAGCAGGAGTTCGTGGCGTCGGTCGCGCCCGCACTCGCCCGCGGGCTGCCCGCCGGGATCGTCACGGGGATGGCCGCCCGGGGCGACGCCCTCGGGCCGGCCGGACCGGCGGTGCTCGTCGTCGGGAAGGGCGGCGAGGTGAAGCAGGCGAACGTGGGCGCCGCCGCCCGCCTGGCCGCCCTGGGCTGCGACGACCTCGCCGGCCCGCTGACCTCGATCGTCGGCAGCCTGGTCGCGGCGGCCCAGCGCAGCGCGACGCTCCCCGGCCCCGTGAACCCGCGGGCCCGGATGCGGACCGGCGACGGCCGGTGGGTGGTCGCCCACGCCGCGCTGCTCGTGGACGCCCGTGGGACCGGGCGCGACGTCGTCGTGACCCTCGACGACGCGCGCCCGCCGGAGGTCATCCCGCTCGTGGTGTCGGCGTACGGCCTGACGAGGCGGGAGCGCGACGTCGTCACCCTGGTCCTGCAGGGCGTCGACACCGCCGACATCGCCCGCTCCCTGCTCCTGTCGGCCTACACCGTGCAGGACCACCTCAAGAAGGTGTTCGCCAAGGTCGGCGTCCGCAGCCGGCGCGAGCTCATCGCCCGGATCGTCAACGACCTGTACGCGCCCCGCGTCGAGGACGCCCTCGCACCGTCGGGGTGGTTCGCCCCGACGGCGTGCCCGTCACCCGCCCTTGTGGATGTCGACGGTGACGTTCATGCCGGGGATCAGGTCGACGCCCTGCATGTCGTCGATCGCGACGCGCACCGGGATCACCTGCGTGACCTTCTGGAAGTTCCCGCCCGAGTTCGACTGCGGGAACGGCGAGAACACCGCCGCGGCCCCGCCCTGGATCTCCTGGACGGTGCCGTGGAAGGTCCGGCCCGGATAGGCGTCGACGGTGAAGTCGACGGGGCGGCCGACCTGGACGTCGTCGATGTCGGTCTCGTCGACGCGTGCGGTGACGTAGACGTTCTGCGGGTCGTAGGCGATCGCGAGCTGGGCGCCGGTCGTCACGTAGGCGCCGTTCGTGGTGGAGGAGTTCGCGATCGTGCCCGCGGCGGGCGCCCGGATGGCCAGCTGCGGCTGGACGAAGGCGCCCTGGATCTGGACGCGGCCGATCACCTGGTCGCGGTGCATCACCAGACCGGTGCTGCCCTGCCAGCCGACCAGCGTGCCGCTCGCGGGCGCGACGATCGGGACCTGCGTGCCGTCGACCTGGGCGTTGTCGGTGGAGACGTAGCGGCTCGCGTCGAGGACGTAGGAGAGCGTGAACCCGATCGCGGCCGCCAGCGCGAGGACGCCGATGACGATCAGCGCGATCTTCGTCGACCGCTTCATCCCCCGCCGCTTCGTCTCCCCCGGCTCGGGCTCGACGACGGGTGTGGGCTCGGTGACCGGGTCCGGCGCCGTTCCGGTGGCCTCGTCGCCGGTGGTCTCCTCGGTCGCGGTCACGACGTCCCGCCGAGCGCGACCTGCTGGCCCTCGGCGAGGCCGCCGGTGATCTCGGTCCGGTCCGCCCCGGCCAGGCCGGTGGTCACCGGGGTGGGCACCTGCCGGCCGTCCGGCGTCACGACGGTGACCGTGGTGGTGTTCCCCTGCCGGTGCAGCGCCCGGTTCGGGACGCTGATCTTCGGCCCGGACTGGGCGGTGATCACGGTGGCCCGGGCGGACTGCCCGTCGTGGATGCGCGGGTCGGTCGGCAGCGCGATCGTCACGTAGTACTCGACGCTGCCGCCGAGCGCGGTCGCGGACGGGGCGACCGCGAGGACGGTGCCGCCGAACGTCCCGTCCGGGACGGCGTCGAGCGACACGTCGACGTGCTGCTGCGGGGCGATCTGTGCGGCGTCGACCTCCTGGAACGGCACCACGACCGTGTACTGCGTGAGGTTCTGCAGCACCAGGAACTGGGTCCCGCCCGGACGCGACGGCGAGGCCCCTCCGGCCGCCGCGGCGGCCGATCCCGCCGCCTGCGCGGCGCCGGGGATCGCGGCGTCGGTGCCGGGCGCGACGGGGGTGGTGGACCCGCTCGGGGCGACGAACTCGCCGACCGTGCCGTTGAGGGCGGTGATCGTGGCGTCCGCGGGCGCACGCAGCGTGGTGTTGGTGACGGCCTGCTGCGCGACGGCGACCTGGGCGCGCGCGGCATCGACGGCGGCCCGGGCCGCGGCCAGGTCGTTCGGCCGGGCCGCGCTCGCGGCGTCGAGGTTGTTCTGCGCGGTGACCTGCCCCTGCCGGGCCTGCGCGATCTGGAGGTCCCCGGCCGCGGCGTCCGCCTGCCGCTTGGCCGTCGCCTGGGCCGCGGTCTGACCCGACGAGGCGCCCGCCCCGGTCGCCGCGCCCATCGCTCCCGACGCGGCCGAGCCGGCGAGGGACATCGCACCGCCGGCCATCGCACCGACCGCGCCCGAGGTCGACATCCCGGACGTGCCCGCCATCGACGAGCCGGCCGACGATCCCGCGGCCGCGACCGCGGCGTCGTCGGTGGCGAGGGTCGCGTCGACCTGCCGCTTGGTCGCCGACACGATCGAGGCCGCCGCGTTCACCGAGTTCTGCGCCCCCTGCACCGAGGTGCTGTCCTCGACCTTGCTGAGCTGCGCCTGCTGGCCGGCCAGCTGGGCCTGGGCCTGCTGCAGCTGCCGCCGGGCGGCGAAGTCGTCGATGGTGGCCAGCACCTCGCCGGCCGTGACCCGGTCGCCGACCTTCACGTCCACCGAGGTCAGCTGTCCGCCGGTCGGGAACCCGAGGTTCGTCGACCCGACCGAGGACACCGATCCGGTCGAGTCCACCCCGGTGCTCACCGACGCCCGCTCCACCCGCACGGTCTGCGGGGGTGGCGCCGCCTGCGACCCACACGATCCAACACTCAGAGCAACCGCCACGGCCGTTAGCGCGAGGGTGATCCTCCTGGTGGAGCAGCGTGATCGAGGCGAGGCAAGCCGTGGCCGCATGCGTTCTCCGTCCGGGTCCGTGGCGAGACGCCGACCCGGGCGAGAAGGCGTTCACCAGGGACGACGCGGTTCACGACGGGGGCCCCGACGGCGCCACCGGTGGCCCCGACCCCACGACCCGGGAAGACTAACCCCAGTACGCAGCGTTGTTGGCACGCACCGCCATCAATACTCACCGTGAGAGTTACCCGCGGGGTTCGCTCGTTCGGCCCACGTCAGTTGGCGCACCCGGCCTAGAACCATCGAGTGGACCCCGGGTGCCGTCACGGCAGCCGTGGGCGTCCACTCGGCGGATCACCGGCCGACGGCACCAGGACCACGAACCCGTCCCCGCCGGTCTGCGCGGCGAGCGCCAGCGCGGCCGCCGGGTCGCCGAGCCCGACCGTCCGGACCTCGACGTCGCCGAGGTCGAGCGCACCCCCACGCACCGCGCGCCACACCCGCAGCATCGTCGCGGGGGTGAACATCCACGAGCCGCGGATCGTCAGCCGGCGGCGCATCACGTCGCCGTAGGGCAGCGTGAGGTCCTGCCGCACGCCCCCGACGAGCACCATCGTCCCGCCCGGGCGCAGCGCGTCGTAGCCGGCCAGCGTCGGGTCGGGCGAGGGCGCGGCGCCGAGCGCGTCGAGGACGACGTCGACCTCGCCGGCCGCGGTGATCGCCGCCGCCGTCGCGGCGCGGTCCGCCAGCGGCACCGTCGTCACCCGGGCGTCGAGCGCGGCGAGCCGGGCCAGCGCCGCCTCGTTGCGGCCGACCGCGACCACCCGCGAGGCCCCGCGCGCCAGGGCGAGGCGCACCCCGGCGCTCCCGAGCTGGCCCGTCGCCCCGAGGACCGCCACCGCGTCGCCCGCCGCGATCCCGGTCCGCTCGAGGGCCTCGGCGGCGATGGCGAACCACCCGAGCAGGGCGAGGCGCTCGGGGGCCACCTCCTCCGCGCCGGGCAGCCGGACCAGCACCTCCTTCGGCGCGACGACCCGCTCGGCGAACGTCCCGTCGCGCCAGCGCTCCCGCATCGCGACGACGGTCGGGGTGACCTCGCCCCGTCCGCCGATCCCGGTCCAGCCGACGAGGATCTCCTGCGGGTCCGCGACGTCGCCGGAGCAGAGCAGCCCGACGTGGGCCACGACGTCGCCGGGCGCGAGCCCGAGGACGTCGTCGGCGACGGCGAGCACCCGGCCGACCCCGCCGACCCCGAACACGAGCGGGGTCGCCACGGTGCCGCGCGGTCCGGCGGCGACGACGTCGGTGTAGGCGGGGACGTGCACCGCGAGCATCTCCAGCAGGACGCCGCCGGGGCGCACCCCGGGCTCGTCGAGGTCACGCAGGCCGAGGTCGTCGCCGGGTCGTTCCAGTATCCAGGCACGCATGGGTCCAGTCTGGGCACCGCCAGCCTGGTATCCAGCGGGCGCTCATCCTGGTATCCGTGGTACCCGTGACGACCGTGGAGCTCGGCGCGTTCCTGCGCAGCCGGCGCGAGCGAATCTCCCCCGCGGCCGTGGGCCTCCCGCCCGGGAACCGCCGGCGCACGCCCGGGCTGCGGCGCGAGGAGCTCGCGCTGATCTCCGGGGTGAGCACGAGCTGGTACACGTTCCTCGAGCAGGGGCGCGACGTGCACCCCTCCGCCCAGGTCCTCGGCGCGCTGGCCGGGGCCCTGGCGCTCACCGGCGACGAGCGCGACCACCTGATGCGCCTGGGCGGGCTGGCCCCGGAGACGCCGGAGCCCGGTCCGGAGGCGATCGACCCGGGCCTGGCGGACCTCGTCGACGCGCTCGAGCCGCGCCCCGCCTACGTGACGGCCGCGAGCTTCGACGTCCTCGCGATCAACGACGCCGCCCGCGAGCTGTTCCTGGGGATGACGACGGCGCCGCCGGGCAACGTCGCACTGTGGCTCTTCACCGATCCCCGGGCCGGGGAGGTGCTGGTCGACCGCGAGGAGGTGGCCCGCGGGGTGCTCGCCCGGCTGCGGGCCGCCACCGCCCGCCACCCCGACGACGCGCGGGTCGCCGCCGTCGTCGGGACCCTGCGCCGGGAGTCGGCGGAGGCGGACACGTGGTGGTCGTGCCAGGACGTCCGCGAGGACCGTTCGGGCACCAAGCGCATCCGGCACCCGCGGTGGGGCGAGGTGACGCTCACGCACACGGTGCTGCACCCCGCCGAGCGCCCCGACCTGACACTGGTGGTCTACGGCGTGCCTAGAGCAGACACAGCATGACGGCCATCGCCAGGCTCATGCCCGCCTGGCCGACGAGCTGCACCGGGCCGTGCGCGAACACCGACACCGCGCGCGGCACGGCGGGCGCCGGGGCCGCCAGCGCGACACCGCCCCCCGCGGGGGTCGCGACGGCCGGTGCGGCCGGCTCGGGCACGCGGGCCCCACGCGCGCGGCGCACGACGACCACGACGGTCGCCGCCGCGTGGGCCACCAGGTAGAGGGCGAGCATCGCGGCGATCACGAGCAGCCCGACCGGCGGAGCACCGTGCCCGGCGTGCACCGTGGCGGGGCCGGACATGTCCGTCCCCGGCATGTCCATCCCCGGCATCACCGTCCCCGGGTCGACCGACGGCCCGGCGGCCGGAGCCATCGCCAGGTACATGACGAGCATCGCGACGTCGACCACCGCCAGGTGCAGCGGGTGCGCGGTGCAGCGGTCGACGCCCGACGGCGGAGCCGAGCGGTTCCGCCCGCCGGCGTGCCACGGCCAGCGTCGCGAGCCAGCCGGCCGCCGCGAGCCCGAAGACCCCGGCCCCGGCGAGCGGGGGGACGAGCTCCGCCGTCACGGGCGTCGCCATGAGGACCATCGCGACGCCCATGACGATGTGGTTGGCCTCGGCCGCCGCGGTGCGGGAGTCGCGGCGCGGGCCGTGAGCAGCGAGGGAGACCGCGCAGAGCGCGGTCGTGAGGACGAAGACGGTCGCCACCGTCATGCCGAACCAGCCGTCGACCATGGGTCAGGCCTCCAGGAGCGTGGGGAGCGCGGGCCTGGCGACGACCGTACGAGGCGGGACCCACGAACCGGCACGAGCTGAGGCGTGGCCCCCTTTCTCTCATGTTCTGCGAACCGGCGGAAGCGTCGGTGAGGAGTGTCTACGCTCGCCGGGCCCGGTGTCGCGCCCCGAGGGCCCCGGCGGGGACACTGGTCTACGACAGGTCGTCGTGGACGACGGGACGGGAGCGGAGGGCCGGCAGGCGATGGACGACGCCGTCATCACCGACGCGGCGCTCGCCGCACGCGACGGTGACCGCGCGGCCGCGGCGCGGTTCGTCGAGCTCACCCAGCAGCAGGTGTGGCGGCTGCTGGTGCACCTCGCCGACCGCGGGGTCGCCGCCGACCTCGCCCAGGAGACCTACGAGCGGGCGTTCGGCGCGCTGCGCCGCTACCGGGCCGAGTCCCCGGCCCGCACCTGGCTGCTCGCGATCGCCCGCCACGTCGCGGCCGACCACCTCCGGCGCCGCGCCCGACGTCCGTTCGCGCCCGCCGAGCTCGTCGACGACGACGAGCCGCTGGGGGCCGCCCGGCCGGGCGACGTGGCGGAGGGCATCGCCCTGCGCCTCGCCGTCGACGCGCTGCCCGCCGACCGGCGCGAGGCCTTCGTCCTCACCCAGCTGCTCGGTCTCGGGTACGCGGAGGCGGCGGGGGTCGTGGGCTGCCCGATCGGGACCATCCGCTCCCGGGTCGCCCGGGCCCGGGCCGACCTCGTCGAGGCCCTCGGTCACGGGACCGGGAGCCCCGCACCCCGGGCGGCGATCCGTGAACCGTGACCGCGGGAACCGCCGCGTCCCCGCGGGCGACCTGCTCCTCGTGGGGCCACTGGACTGCGCCGGTTGCCGTGAGGAGCTCTCCGCCGAGCTCGACGGCGAGGGCGACCCGGCACGCCGTCCCGCCCTGCGCGCGCACCTGCGGACGTGCCCGGCCTGCACGGCGTGGCGCGAGCAGGCCGCCGTCGTCACCCGCCTGACCCGCACCGCGCCCGCGCAGGCGGGCCCCGACCTGGTGGACCGCGTCCTGCCGGCGGCCCCGGGCCCGGCCCGACGGCGGGTGGGCGCGCGGACGGCGCTCGCGGCGGTCGGCGTCGTGCAGATCCTCCTGGGGGTCGCGGCGCTCGTCGGCCTCGTCGGGCACGGCGACGGGACGGCGATGCTCGGCGGCGCCGACATGGCCCACATGGGCCACGAGACCGCGGCGTGGAACCTCGCGCTCGGGGCGGCCTTCGTCGCGGGCGCCCGCTGGACCCGCCACCTCGCGGGGCTCCTCCCGGTGCTCGGGGTGTTCATCGTCGTGCTCGCCGTGCTCAGCGGCCTCGACCTCGCGGCCGGACGGGTGGAGCCCGACCGGGTGGCGGGGCACGCGGTGCTGCTCGTCGGGTTCGCGCTCTCCGTCGCCGTCGCGCGCCGCGACACACGGCGCGGTCCCGGCCCGGCCCCGCGGGCGGCGGGCGACCCCGGAGCACGCCCACGACGGCGCCGTCGTCGCACCGGCCCCGCCCGCCGTCGCTCCCCGCGACGACCTCGGGCCGGTCGCGCGGGATCGACCACCCGGCCGGGACGTCGCGTGAGCACCACCGCACCGCCCGTCGGCCGCCCCTCCCCCACCGAGCCCGCCCGGACCCGCCCGGTCCTGCCGGTCGGCGTCGGTCTCGCGTCGGCCGTGCTCGCCGTCGTCGCCGTCGTGCTCGCCGTCCGCGCCTGGGGCGACGTGCCCTACCGCGCCCTCGGCGTCAGCACCCCGTCGGAGGCGCTGCGGATCGCGGTGCCGCTGGTGCGGGCGGTCGTGGTGCTCGCGGCCGGGCTCACCGTCGGGAGCCTCGTCGCCGCCGTCGGCGTGCTGCCCGCGCGCACCGGGGCCCGGGCGCTGTCCGCCGACGGCTACGCGGCGGTCCGCCGGGCCGGCGCCGCGGCCGCGGTGTGGGCGGTGGCCGCGTCGGTCGCGGTGCCGCTCACGGTCGTGGTCGGCGTCGGCGGCGACGCCCGGGTCCTCTCGACGCCGGGCGCCTTCCTCGCCTCCGTCGGTGCGCTCGAGGAGCCGGCGGGCTTCCTGGTGGCGGCGGTGGCCGCGGCCGTCGTCGCGGTGATGTGCCGGACGACGTTCTCGTGGCGGACCGCGGTGGGGGCGCTGCTCCCGGCCCTGCTCGCCGTCGTCGCGCCCGTCGCGACGGGCCAGGTCGCGAGCGTCGGCGGCGGCCACGACATCGCCACCGACGCCGCGGTCCTCGCCGCCGTCGCGCTCGCCGCCTGGTTCGGGACGACGGTCGCGCTCGCCCGGCACCGCGCCCGGCGGCGCCCCGACGGCGACGTCGTCGCCCGGCGGGCCCGGTGGGTCGGGCGGGTCGCCGCGCCGGTGGCGCTCGCCGGGCTCGTCACCGTGGACGTCTGGCTGGTGCGCGACGGCTGGGCGACGCTGTACGGCGGGATCGCGGCGGCCGCGCTCGTGCTCGTCGTCCTGGCCGCGGTCCCGCTCGCGGCGCCGCGCCTGCCCGCGGGCGCGACGCTGACGGCGCTGGGCCTCGCGGCGGTGGCGACCGGCCTGACGGCGAGCGGGCTGCCGCCGGGGCTGCTGCGGTCGGCCACCGCGCAGGAGACGCTCGTGGGCTTCGACCTGCCCGGGCCGCCCGACGTGCTCCGGCTGCTCGGGCCCGGGCGGGTCAACGTGCTGGCCGACGTGGCTGTTCCTGGTGCTCGCCGGGGCCTACGTCGCGGGTGTGCTGGCCCTGCGCCGCCGCGGCGAGGCGTGGCCGCCCGGGCGCACGACGGCGTGGCTCGCCGGGTGCGCGCTGGGCGTGTGGACCACGACGAGCGGCCTCGGCGAGTACGCGATGGCGATGTTCAGCGTCCACATGGGCAGCCACATGCTGCTCGCGATGGCCGTGCCGATCCTGCTCGTGCTCGGCGGCCCGGTGACGCTCGCGCTGCGCGCGCTGCCCGTGCCGGAGGCGGGCGCGCGTCGACGGCCCCCGCGCGTGGCTGACCTCGCTGCTCGACTCGCCGGTGGCGCGGGTGCTCACCCACCCCGTCGTCGCGCTCGTGCTGTTCGTCGGGTCCTTCTACGGGCTGTACTTCTCGCCGGTCTTCGCCGCCGCCCTGCCCTACCACTGGGCCCACCAGCTGATGAACGCCACGATCGTCGTCGTCGGGTACCTCTTCTTCTGGGCGGTCATCGGGGTGGATCCGTCGCCGCGCCCGCTGCCGCACGTCGCCCGCCTGGCGCTGCTGCTCGCGTCGATGCCCTTCCACGCGTTCTTCGGCGTGGCGGTGTTCGGGGCCGCCACCGTGATCGGGCAGCGCTTCTACGGCGACCTCGCGCTGCCGTGGGTGCCGGACCTGCTGGCCGACCAGAGCCTCGGCGGCGGCGTCGCGTGGGCCGCCGGCGAGCTCCCGCTGCTGGCGGTGGTGATCGCGCTGCTCGTGCAGTGGTCGCGGGCCGACCGCGACGGGGCGCGGCCGGACCGCGACGGCGAGGGTGACGCGTACCGGTCGATGCTGGCCGACCTCGCCCGCCGCCGGCCCTGAGTAGGCCGTCCGGCCCACGACGACGTCCGCACGACGCCGCTGGCCGCCGCCCGGCGACCGCACCCCGCAGGACACGCAACCGCCCGCCGCGACGTGCCGTTGCACCGGACGAGGCACCACCGACGTCGGGGAGGCACCGATGGGCAAGCGCTCGGCCGCGCAGCAGACCCGGAGCACCGGGTCCCGCACGCCCCTGATCGTCGGGATCCTCGTGGTCGGGGTCCTCGCGGTCGTCATCGGCAGCACGCTCTTCAGCCGCGGCGACGCGGACGCCTCGGGCGGCACCTCGACGGTCGGCCCGATCCCCATGACCCGCGCCGCGGTGCAGTTCCCCACCAGCGTCGACGGCGGCGTCGTCGTCGCGGGCGCGCCCGCGCCGACCGGGAAGGCCGCGAAGGCCGCGAAGGGCAAGGGGCCGCACACCCTCGACCTGTACGAGGACGCGCTCTGCCCGGCCTGCCAGGCGCTCGAGTCCCGCGGCGGCGCGCGGCTGGCGAGGGCGGTGACCGACGGGACGCTGCGCATCCGCTACCACCTGCTGAACATGCTCGACGCGCGCAGCCAGCCGGCGGGCTACTCGACCATCGGCGGCAACGCGATGATGTGCGGCGCCGAGAACGGGATCTTCCCCGACCTGCACGTCAGCCTCTACACCGCGCAGCCCGAGGAGAACGGGACGGCCTGGACCGTCGACCAGATCGTCGACCTCGGCAAGCGTCTCGGCGCCGGGCCCGGGTTCGAGGCCTGCGTGCGCGGCGGGGCGCACAACCGGGACGTCACCGCCAACTTCGCCCAGGCCTCGCACGACCCGAAGCTGGTGCGCCAGGGCGCGACCGGCTTCGGCACCCCGACGATGGTCCTCGACGGTGCCCTGCTCCAGCCCGGCGACACCCGCCTGGACAAGCTCGTCCCCGCGGACTCCTGACGTCGGAGGTCAGGTCTGCGGGCGGAACCGCCGCAGCCGCAGGCTGTTGCCGACGACGAACACGCTCGACAGCCCCATCGCGGCGCCCGCGATCATGGGGTTGAGCAGCCCGAGCGCGGCGAGCGGCAGCGCGGCGACGTTGTAGGCGAACGCCCAGAACAGGTTGCCGCGGATCGTCGAGAGCGTGCGGCGGGCCAGGCGCAGCGCGTCCGTGACCCCGCACAGGTCGTCCCCGGTCAGGGTCAGGTCCCCGGCGTCGACGGCGAGCGCGGACCCGCCGCCCATGGCCAGGCCGAGGTCGGCGCGGGCCAGCGCGGCCGCGTCGTTGACCCCGTCGCCGACCATCGCGACGACGCGTCCCTCCCCGCGCAGCCGGTCGACGACGTCGGCCTTCTCGGTCGGGAGCACCTCGGCGACGACGTCCTCGGGCGCGATCCCGACCTCGGCGGCCACCGCGTGGGCCGCCGCGGCGTTGTCGCCGGTCAGCAGCACCGGGCGCAGCCGCATCGCCCGCATCCGGGCGACCGCCTCGGCCGAGGTGGGCCGCACGGTGTCGGCGACGGCGAGCACCGCGCGGGCCGTGGGCGGGCACGTCGCCGTCGTCGTCGGCCCACGCGACGACGACCGCGGTCGCCCCGGCGGCCTCGGCCTCGCGGTGGGCGCGGTCGAGGTCGGCGGGGAGCTCCACGCCGTCGGACTCCACGAGCCGGCGGCGCCCGACGAGCGCCGTGGTCCCGTCGACCGTGCCGCGCACGCCCAGGCCGTCGACGACCTCGACGGTGCCGACCGTCCCGGCCCCGGTGCCGTGCCCGGTCTCGATGGTCCCGCTCCGCTCCGCTGCGTGTCCGGCCTCGACGAGGGCCCGGGCGACCGGGTGGTCCACGTCGGTCTCGAGCGCGACGACCCGCCGCCACACCGCGTCGTCGTCGACCCCCTCGGCGCAGCGCAGCGACCGCAGCCCCATCCGCCCCGTCGTCACCGTCCCGGTCTTGTCGAGCACCACGGTGTCGACCCGCCGCGACGTCTCGAGCACCTGCGGGCCGCGGATGAGGATGCCCAGGCGGCGGCCGCGGCCGGCGGCGACGGCGAGCGCCGTCGGGGTCGCGAGGCCGAGCGCGCAGGGGCAGGCGACGACGAGGACGGCCATGGCGGCCGCGACGGCGAAGCCCGCGTCGGCGTCGGCGAACCACCAGAAGCCGAAGGTGTAGGCCGCGAGCACGAGCACCACCGGGACGAAGCGCCCGGCGATCCTGTCGGCGAGCCGCTGCACCGAGGCCTTGCCGAGCTGGGCGTCCTGCACGCGGCGGGTCAGGCGCGCCCACTGGGTGTCGGCGCCGACGCCCGTCGCGCGCACCAGGAGCCGCCCGGACGCGCACCGGGTGCCGGCGAGCACGCGGGTGCCCGCGGCGGCCTCGAGGGGCACGGACTCCCCGGTCATGGCGGCGACGTCGAGGGTCGCGGTCCCCTCGGCGACGACGCCGTCCACGGGCACGACGTCACCGGCGCCGACGACGACGTGGTCGCCCACCACGACGTTGTCGACCGGGACGCGCAGGGCGCGGTCGGCGACGACGAGCGTCGCGTCGGGGGTGGCGTGCTCGCCCGCCCCGGCGCCGCCCGCCGCGAGGGCCTTCGTCCGGCCCCGCATCTCGATCCAGCGCCCGACGAGGACGGCGGTGACGATCGCGACGGCCGCCTCGAGGTAGATCGTCCGGGTGCCGCCCCACTCGTCGGGGGCCGGGACGAGCGAGAGGCCGTGGTGGATGCCGCCGAGGCCGGCCTCGCCGAAGAACAGCGTGCCGACCGACCAGCCGTACGCGGAGAGCACCCCGACCGAGACGAGCGTGTCCATCGTCAGCGACCCGTGCCGCAGGTGGCGCCACGCGGCCCGGTGGAACCGCAGGCCGCCCCAGAACACGACCGGCGTGGCCAGCACCAGCGAGAACCACTGCCAGTAGCGGAACTGCCAGAACACGTTCATGGCCACGACGATCACCGGCAGGCTCAGCGCGAGGCAGACCAGGGCGCGCTGGCGCAGGTCGGCGACCTCGGGGTCGTCCTCGGCGCGCGGCTCCGTCTTCTCGGCGCGAGGGGAACCCTCGGTCGGCTCTAGCGGCGGGAAGTCTCCCCTCGCGTGGCAGCCGCGGGGCCGGGTTCCCGCGCGAGGGGAGGTTTCCGTCGCTAGAGCCGACCGAGGGGTCCCCTCGTGCGGGGACGGAACGCGCCGGAGCCGCCCGCCGTCGTCACCACCGACGCCCCGAAGCCGAGCTTCTCGACGGTGCGCACGAGGACGTCGGGCTCGCCGTCGTGGGTCACGCGCGCGCGCCCGGTCGCGAGGTTGACCTCCGCGGTGACGCCCGCGAGCTTCCCGAGGCGCCGCTCGATCCGCGAGGTGCACGCGCCGCACGTCATGCCGGTGACGGCGAGCTCGGTGACGCGGGTGGGCGGCGCGGTCGCGGTCGCGGTCGGGGTGGGCGACACGGTCATCGGCGCGGGGCTCCTGGGGCCGGGGTCCGGGGCGCGCCGACGGTAGGCAGCGCCGCCCGGGCCGCCCGCCCGAGCTGAGACCCGGCCACCCCCGGGCCGTCGACCGGTGCGCGACGACCGGCGAGCGGTCCGCGTGCTGGCCCGTTCGGCGCAGACGCCGGCGCCGCCCTCTCAGGGCGGCGGCGGGACCTCGCCGACCGGAAATCAGGCCAGGCCGACCATCGCGGCGAAGTACGCCGGGAACGAGGCCACGATCGCGACGACGATCAGCAGGTACCAGGCCGCGAGGCCCCACCCGTGCCGCCGGACCAGTCCGTCGCCGGCCGGGGCGCCGCCGAGGTTGCCCTCGCGCAGGTTGTGCATCGTCGTGAACCAGAAGATCGCGATCACCGCGACCCACGCGACCATGCAGTACGGGCACAGGGCGTGGATGACGACGAGGCTCTGCACGATCAGCCAGTGGATGAACAGCACGCCCGCGAAGGAGCCGACCTCCAGCGCCCACCACACCCACCGCGGGAGCTCCGCCCGCGAGACGACGATCGCCCCGCACGCCGCCACGACCGGGAAGGTCAGCAGGCCGATCACCGGGTTCGGGAACCCGAGCACGCGCCGCCTGCGCCGTCTTCATGATCGTCCCGCAGGAGAGCACCGGGTCGATCGAGCAGCTCGGGATGTAGTCCGGGTTCGCGAGCAGGTCGAGCTTCTCGATCAGCAGGACCAGCGCGACGACGGCGCCGACGAGGCCGCCGACCAGCAGCACCCACCCGGTGCCGCGGACCGGCGCGAGGTCGTCGTCGAGGCCGTCCTCGAGGTCGTCGTCGAGACCGTCCTCGAGCTCGGTGTCCTCGAGGTCGTCGTCGGGCGCCGGGACGGCGCCGGCCCGCGGCACCGCGACGGGGCCCGCCGTCGGCCCCGGGACCCGCCCGACCCGGCCGGGGCGGTGCGCTCGCGATCGGCGCCGTCGGGGCGGCGGCACCGGCCGCGGGCGACGGTCCCGGAGCGGCGCCGACGGTGGCGGTCGCGCCGGCCGCGGCCCGGGCCTCCCCGGGCGCCGCGTGCCGACCGCCCGCTCCCCTGCCGTGCTCGGCCATGCTCA
This sequence comes from uncultured Actinomycetota bacterium, assembly GCA_963716955.1. GTDB lineage: Bacteria > Actinomycetota > Actinomycetes > Mycobacteriales > Pseudonocardiaceae > Actinomycetospora. The sequence goes on along the minus strand of CAVQUY010000017.1, from coordinate 373,504 downwards.
CCGTCTCCTCACCGTCGCGGGCGACGTCCCCGGTCGTCGGGCACGTCGTCGTCGGGGCCCCGTCGGTTCCCGGCCCGGCCGCGTTCCCCTCCATCGTGGCCTGTGCGCGGCCGTGGGGTGCACACCACCCGCGACATGGCACCCTCGCGGCGTGGCCGACGTCGTGGTGGTCCGGGCCGGCGCCGACGACCGGGACGACGCCCGGGACGTCCGCCTCCGCGCCCTCGCCGAGGCACCCGACGCCTTCGCGTCCTCCCTCGAGCGCGAGCAGGCGTTCGACGACGACGAGTGGCTCCGGCGGGTCACGACGAACGCGTGGTTCCTCGTCCGCGCCGACGGCCGCACCGTCGGGCTGGCCTGCGGCATCCCCGAGCCCGGCGACGAGGCCGGGCGCCACCTCGTCGGGATGTGGGTCGAACCCGCGTTCCGCGGGCGTGGCCTCGCGGACCTGCTCGTCGCGGCCGTGATGGCGTGGGCGCGCCGCGAGGGCGCGGGCTACCTGGCGCTGTGGGTCGTCGACGGCAACGACCGTGCCCTCGGGCTGTACGAGCGGCTCGGCTTCGAGGCCTCCGGGGAACGGCAACCGGTGCCCGGGAACCCGGACCTCACGGAGTCCCGGATGCGACTCCTGCTCTGACGGGGCCCGCCACCTGCGCCACGGTCGTCCGGACCCGCCGGCGCTCCGCCACCGTCAGCGCGGCCGCCGTCACCGCGGCGACCAGGGCCGCCGCCACGAGCAGCGTCCACCCCGCCTGCACCGAGCCGAACTCCGACGGGCGGCCGGCGGTGTGCGCGCCGACGACGGACACGAGCAGCGCGACGCCGAGCACCGACCCCACCTGCCGCGCCGTGTTGATCAGCGACGAGCCCGACCCCCACTGCGGCGCGGGCAGCGCGGAGCCGACCACCGAGGACAGCGTCGGCAGGAGCAGCCCGACGCCGAGGCCCGTCAGCAGCTGGCCCGGCAGCATCCCGGCGAGGTAGTCCGGGGTCACACCGAGGTGCAGCAGCCACCACGTCGGGCCGGCCGCGAACGCGACGCGCGCCGAGCGACCGCGACCGGTCCGATCCCGAGCCGGCCCGAGAGGCGGCCGGCCAGCCGCGCCACCACCACGACGACGAGCGGCCCCGCGGCGAGCCCGAGCCCGGCGGCCTGCGGCGACCAGCCCCACGTGCCCGTCATGTAGAGGACGTTGACCACGAGCATCGCGGCGAAGCCGGTCGTGAACGCGACCATGACCAGGGACGCGAGCGCGACGACGGGCACGCGGAGCACCGCGAGGTCGAGGGCGGGGACCGGGTGGCGTCGCGAGCGCAGCACCACCAGGACGAGCCCGAGCACGGCGACGCCGAGCCCGGCGAGGACCTCGGGGGCGCCCCACCCGGCGTCGGGCGTCCGGACGAGCGCGAAGGCGAGCGCGCCGACGCCGACGACGATGCCGAGCGCGCCCAGCAGGTCGGGCATCCCGGTGCGGGCGACCTCGGGGTCGCGCAGCACCCGCCGGCCCGCGATCAGCGCGACGATCCCGACGGGCACGTTGACCAGGAACACCCAGTGCCAGGAGAGCTCGACGAGCAGGCCGCCGAGCGGCGGGCCGAGGGCGGCCGCGACCGCGCCGATCGACGCCCACGTCCCGACGGCCCGGGTGCGCCGCTCGGCGGGGTACGCCGCGAGCAGCAGCGACAACGACGTCGGGACGACGAGGGCCGCCCCCACCGCCTGGACCGCGCGCGCCGCGACGAGCAGCCAGACGCCCGGCGCGGCGGCGCAGGCGGCCGACGCGAGGGTGAAGACCGCGAGCCCGACGAGGAACACCCGGGCGTGGCCGAAGCGGTCCGCGGCCCGTCCGGCGAGCGCGAGGAAGGCCGCGAACACCACGGTGTAGCCGTTGAGGATCCACGACATCTGCCCGAGGTCGGTGCCCGGGAAGGACGCGCGGATGTCCGGGAACGCGATGTTGACGATGAACAGGTCGAGGCTCGACAGGAACGCCGCGGCCGAGGTGACGAGCAGGACGGCGCCGGGGCGGGCGGTGCTCATGGAGTGCCTTCCGGGGAGCGGTGGACGTGGCGGACCGATCGGTCCGACCTGGCCGGGTCGAGCGAACGGCACTCGTCGTTCGCTCTAGGAGCAGCGAGGATGCCGTCCGCTCCGGTGGGTGGGCGGTCAGAGCCCGACGAGCCGGCGGGCGAGGTCGACGGCGGCGTCGCCGGCGGGGTCGAGACGGTCGTCGAGGCGGTCGCGGTAGGCCGCCTGCAGGTAGAGCCCGTCGACCAGCAGCCAGAGCTGCTCGACGAGCCGGTCGGGGTCGGCGACGCCGAGCCGGGCGACCCGTCCGGCGATCGCCGTCGCGGGCCTCCTCGAGCTGGGCGCGGGCGACGGCACCGGGGCCGCCGTCGTCACCCAGGCCGTCGTCCTCGGGGAACTCCGCGAGGTAGTTCCGGAACGCGCACCCGCGGAACCCGGGCCGCGACACGATCGCCGCGACCTCGGCGACGAGGGCCACGAGCTGCTCGCGCGGGTCGTCGCCCGCGGCCTCGAGCGCGCGCTCCGCCGCCCGGGCCCGGCGCTCGCGGGCGCCCTCGAGGTAGGCGGCCACGAGGTCGGACTTCGCGGGGAAGTGCTGGTAGAGCAGGTTCTTCCCGGTGCCGGCCTCGGTGATGATCCGGTTCATCCCCACCGCGCGGACGCCGTTGTCGTAGAACAGCCGCGACGCGACGCCGAGGATGCGCTCGCGCGTGCCCGGGACCGCCGTCCGTGCCATCCGGCCCACCTCCTCGATGACCACCGTACCGGACCGATCGGTCCATCACCACCAGGCTCGGCGTGCTCACCGGTCCACATCGGGGAGGCAGGAGACCGGGCACGGCGCCTCGATACGCATCGGTGACGACGACGATCGCAGTGCGTATCGAGCGTCAACACTGCCGGAGGTGATCCGCGTCTCACCTGTCCGGCTGGTACGTACCTCTTCTCACCGGCGGTACGGTAGCTCTGCGCAGCGTTCCGTCGGCCGCGTGACGCCACGGTCACCCGATCCCGGGGCCACTCTCACGGAGGGTGCCGAGATCTCCTCGTGACATGACCGTGATCGTTCACGGCCGCGGTTCCGTGGTACCGCCGGTCGCCCCTAACCTGCCGGGGTCATCATCAGGATGCCGAACGATGTCGGGGTCGGGACGCGTCCGGAAACCAGCCGGGCCACCCACCCGGCTGCCGGATCCGAAGGGGGATGACGTGGACGACCAACACCCGTCCGGCGCTCGCGCCGAGCTCGCCCCACAGGCCCTGCACCACCTCGTCGAGGCCGTGCTCGAGGACGCCGAGTACCTCGAGGACCAGCTGGACGCCTGCGACGCCTACGTCGTGCTGGTGTCCGACCCCGCGACCGGGGCGATCGACTCGTACGGCCCGTTCGACGGCACCTCCGCCCTGCTCGACGCCGCCCAGCGGCGCCGCGGTCTCGACGAGGGCGACCTCACCGACGTCGTCGTGACCGTCGTGCGCCACCACCGGCCCGACGCGGCCGCCGGCGGGCCGCAGGCGCTCGCCTCCTGACGCCCGGCGGACCGGACGCCCGACCGCCGGGCGTCCGATCCGCCCGGCCCGGTGTGGCCGAACACCCCGCCGGGGACCCGCGGCACGGAGCCCGGGTCCGGGCCGGGAACGGGGTACGGATGACTCGCGGACGGATCTGGGTCGGCGCGGCCCTCGTCGTGGCGGTGCTCGTCGTCCTCGGCGTGATCAGCGTCGTGGACCGGCCGGCCCCGCCCGGCACCGCCGCCGCGGCGCCCACCGCGGCCACGCCGGCCGATCCCGTCGCGGCGGCCCGGCTCGCCGTCCCGCGTCGGCAGGTCGACGACCCGCTCGCGCTCGGCCCGGTCGACGCCCCCGTCGTCGTCGCCGAGTGGGGCGACTTCCAGTGCCCGTTCTGCCGGTTGTTCGCGACGAACACCGAGCCCACGCTCCTGGCGCGCTACGTCGCGACCGGGAAGGTGCGGCTCGAGTGGCACGACTACGCCTACCTCGGCCCGGAGTCCGTCCTCGCGCGCCCGCGCCGCGCGGGCCGCCGGGCGCCAGGGGAAGTTCTGGCCGTTCCACGACGTGCTCTACCGCGAGCAGCCGCGCGAGAACAGCGGGGCGGTGACCGAGGCGTCGCTGTCCGCCCAGGCCCAGCGGCTCGGCCTCGACGTGACCCGCTTCCGGACCGACCTCGCGGACCCGGCGATCGCCCGCGCGGTCGCCGACGACCAGGCCGCGGGGACGCGGATCGGCGTCACCGGGGTCCCGAGCTTCGTCATCGGCGACCAGCTGATCTTCGGGGCCCAGCCGACGGCGACGTTCGAGCAGGCGATCGACGCGGCCCTCGCCCGCGCCCGCTGACGGCGGCGTCGTGCTCGACATCGGCTACCTCGCCGCCTTCGCCGGCGGGGTGCTCGCGCTCCTGAGCCCGTGCAGCGCGCTGCTGCTCCCCTCGTTCCTCGCCTACGCGGTCGCGAGCCGGACCGGGCTCCTCGGGCGCACGGCGCTGTTCGGGCTCGGGCTGGCGGCGATGCTCGTCCCGCTCGGGGCCGGGGCGGGCGCCCTCGCCGGGCTGGTGACCACCCACCGCGAGCTGCTCATCGCCGTCGTCGGCTGGATCGTCGTGGCCCTCGGCGTCGTGCAGATCCTCGGCGGCGGGTGGAGCCTGCGCCCGGCCGCGCGGGTGCAGCAGCACATGGCGGCGCGGGGCACCGCGGTCTCCACGATCGGCCTCGGCGCGGCCTACGGGCTCGCCGGGTTCTGCTCGGGACCCGTCCTCGGCGCGGTCCTGACCGTCGCGGCCGCGGGCGGCCAGGCGGTCCGGGGCGCGGCGCTGCTCGCGGTGTACGCGGTCGGGATGACGGTGCCGCTGTTCCTGCTCGCGCTGCTCTGGCAACGCTTCGACCTCGGCCACCGGCGCTGGTTGCGCGGGCGGGAGTACCGGATCGGGCCGCTGCGCCTGCACAGCACCTCGACGATCTCGGGCCTACTCTTCGTGGGGGTCGGGCTGCTGTTCCTGCTCGCCGACGGGACGGCCGGGCTCATCGGCGCCGATCCCGCCGTCGCGCAGGCCGGTGAGGACGCGGCCGTGCGGATCGGGGCCGCCGTGCCCGACGTCGTGCTCCTGGGGGTCGCCGTGCTCGTGGTGGTCGCGGTCGCGGCGTGGCAGCTGCGCCGCCACGCCGGGGGACGCCGGTGACGGCCCGGACGGGGTACGCCTCCACGCTCGCCGTCGTCCCGGGCTTCCTGCTCGACGTCGCCGCCGAGGTGGCGTCGACGTTCGGCCGGCGCCGCACCCGGCTGCTCGGGCTCGTCGCGAACCTCGTCCTCGCCCTGGCCTACGTCGGCTGGTCGCACTGGCACCCCAACCGGCCCCAGGCGTTCGCGGTCGCCCACCTCGGCGTCGCGGTCGTCGTCTGGATCATGGCCGACGTCGTCAACACCAACCAGCTCGGCGCCGACGGCCCCGAGGTGGCGGCGCAGCTCGCCGGGGGCCGAGGCGTGGCCCGCATCCTCGCGACCAAGAACCTCGCGCTCGCCGCGGTGATCGCGCCGATCGCGATCGGCGTGACGCTCGGCGCCCAGCTGCTCGTCCGCCACGCCCCGGACCTGACGCGGGCCTCGCTGGCCGACGTCGGCGCGGTCTTCTGCTGGCTCGGCGTCGGGAGCGTGCTCTCGGTCCTGCTGCCCTACCGGCCCCTGCCCTGGCGGGACCGCCTGCACGCGCGCCGGACCTGGCTGCGCTGGACGGTGTGCGTGACGGCCCCGTGGATCGTCGTGCTCGCCCTCGAGCCCGCGCTCGGCCTCGCCGACCACGTGGCGGGCCTCGCGGGCGGGGCCGGGCCGCTGACCCTGGGCGTCCTCTGCTGGGTGCTCGGGCTGGCCGGCGCGGCCCGGGCGGCGCGCCGCCGGGGCCGGGCGCTGCGCAACGCGCTGGCCACCTGACCGGCCCGGACGATCACGGGGTGATCACCGGATCCGCAACGATCCGATCACCGCGGTTTGGCGAAAATCGCGCGGTATGGCCCGCGTGGCGTGCGGGGAACCGATCAGGGAAGCACATCCGACGACCCGAGGAGCTGATCGGTCGTGACCGGCGAGAACGGCCGTACCCCCACCCGCGCACGTCGCTGGATCGCGCGCCTCGGCGCCGCGGGCACCGTCTGCGCGGCCACCCTGGCCCTCGGCCTCGGCACCGCGTCGGCCGAGCCGGCCGCCGCTGTCCCGGCCACCACGCCGGGCACGCCCTGCGCGGCGACGGTCAAGGCGTGCATGGACCTGTCGAGCCGGCAGGCGTGGCTCACCGACGGCGCCGGCCACGTCGTGGCGGGACCGTTCTCCGCCCGCGGCGGGAAGTCGGGCGCGGCGACGCCGGTCGGCACCTTCACCGTCGAGAAGAAGGTGAAGAACTACTGGAGCACCGAGTTCGACGCCCCGATGCCCAACTCGGTGTTCTTCCAGCCGGGCATCGCGTTCCACGCCGACAACCCGAAGGTCGCGTCGAACGGCTGCGTGCACCTCACGCGGTCGACCTCGCAGCAGTTCTTCTCGACGCTGCAGGTCGGTGACCCGGTGCAGATCGTCTCCTGACGCCCGGCCCTACATCGTGTCGTGGCCGTACATGCGGCCCAGCGGGTCGTGGATGAACTCGATCCGCGACCCGTCGGGGTCGGCGGTGTAGATCGACGTGCCGGACTCGAGCACGTAGTCCGCGCCGCGCTCGTCGAGCCGGGCCTTGATCTGGTGCCAGTGCTCCTCGGACACCGAGATCGCCAGGTGGTGCAGGCCGCCGAGCACCTCCTGGTACGGCGACGGGTCGACGCCGGGCAGGTCGAAGAACGCCAGGTGGTTGCCGTTGCCGACGTCGAAGAAGAAGTGCGTCGAGCCCGCCAGGTCGCGGTTCTCGAACAGCACGGTGACCGGGAAGCCCGCGAGGTTCTGGTACCACTCGACCGTCGTCCGGACGTCGGCGCAGATCAGGGCCACGTGGTGGACCCCCTGGCCGGTCGAGCGCGGCCGGTTCTCGCGGGAGTAGAGGAACTCGGCGCGGATCCGGTCGCGCAGCTCGGTCAGCCGGCGGCGCTCGTCCTCGGTGATCAGGCTGGACTTGTCGCCGCCCTCGTGCTCGTCGGCCCGGGTCGGGTCCGGGCGTGACGGTCTGCTCGGTGGTCATCGTCGCTCCTGTTCCTCGTGCGCTGGTCGCGGACCGGCCGGCCCGCGGGGCGTTCAGTCGCCGAGTCCCTCGTGCATCTCCCACACGAGGACCTCGGCGTCGGTCGTCGCGGTCAGGGTGGGGCGGCCGGCGTCGCGCAGGCGCGCGGCGTCCCCGGCCGCCAGCGGGTGGTGCTCGTCCCCGACGGTCAGCTCGGCGCGGCCGCGGGCGAGGTGGACGTGCAGGTAGGGCGCCTCGGGGAGGGTGAGCGCGCGCCCGGCGGGCGGGCGGGCCACGAGCAGGGCCGCCGACGCGACGCCGAGGCCGACGCCCGGTCCGCCGGCGTCGCGCGCGAGACCCGAGGCGGCCGTGACGAGGCCGCCGTCGGCGAGCGCCGCGGCGAGGTCGCGCTGTTCCTGGCTCGGGGGCCGCGCCCGGCTCGTCGGGGACGAGCCAGCACTGCACCAGGTGCAGCTCGGTCGCGTCGGGGTCGTGCTCGGCGTGGCGCTCCGAGTGCTCGACCCCGCGGCCCGCGCTCATCCGCCCGACGGCGCCGGGGCGCAGCACGCCCGCGTGCCCCGCGGAGTCGGCGTGGGCCAGGGCGCCCGCCAGCACCCAGGTGACGATCTCGGTGTCGCGGTGGGTGTGGGTGTCGTAGCCCGCCCCGGGGGCGATGCGGTCCTCGTTGTGCGCGAGCAGCAGGCCGTGGTGGGTGTTGCCGGGCTCGTGGTGCGCCCCGAAGGAGAACGCGTGCCGGGTGTCGATCCCGGGCGCCGTCGTCCGCGCGCGGTCGGCGCCGCGGCGCACCTCGACGGTCGCGGTCCTCCCCGGCACGGCTCCCCCAGCGCTGATTGAAAGTTCACCTACTGCAGGACGAACGCCCAGACTAGCCCGCCCGGCGGGGTTCGCGCGCCTACCAGACGTCGTCGACGTGGACGGTGACGTCGACCGGCTCCAGCCCGGTCACCTCGCGGACGCCGCGGGCGACGACGGCGCGGATCCGCTCCCCGAGGGCCTGCAGGTCCTGCCCGTAGGCGGCCGCGAGCGTGATCTGCACGGCCGTGGACCCGCCGCTGACCCCGGCCTCGACGTCGGGCACGACCTCGCCCGCCGTCGCGGTGCCCGTCGGCCGCCAGGCGCCCGAGGGCCACCTCGACCCCGGGGACCTGCGACGCGAGGTGCCGGGCGAGGGTGACCACCACGCGCGCCGCGACCCGCGTGTGGCCGGTCGGGGAGTCGATGCGGCCGTAGTCCGGCTCGTCGGACGCCCCGCGGACGCGGACCAGCGCGGCCTCCACCACCGCGGCGGAGGCCTGCGGCCGGTCGGCGGCGACCGCGCGCACCGGCGCCCACAGCCGGTCGAACTCCGCGAGGGCGGCGCGGCAGTACGGGCAGGTGCGCTGGTGGGCGTCGAGGTCGGCGGCGCGACCCTCGGCGACCTGCTCGACGAGGGGGCCCGTCCAGCGCCCGCAGGTCAGCCGGGTGTCGTGGCGTCGGGGGCGTGGTCGGACCCGTCATGCGGACCAGCTCCTCATGTCGGCGAGCACGGTGGTTCGGGCGCGGGCCAGCCGTCCGCGCAGGGTGGCCTCGGAGACCTTGGTGACCGCGGCGGCCTGGGCGTAGCTCAGACCCTCGATCTGGCAGAGCACGAACGGCACCCGCTGACTCTCCGGCAGCCGGGCGATCGCCTCGAGGCCGGCCCGCAGCTCCGCGCCCGCGAGCACCGCGCGCTCCGGCGCGGCGACCGGCGGCAGGTCGACCTCCGTCGGCTCCTCGCCGGCCGTCCGCCGCGAGCGGCGCTGGTGGTCGAGGCTGCGGTTCACGACGACGCGGTACAGCCACGTCGTGAACGCCGAGGTCCCGACGAAGCCCGAGAGCGTCGTCCAGAGCTGGATGACGACCTCCTGGGTGACGTCGTCGGCGTCCGCCGCGTCGCCGGTGATGCGCAGGGCGATGCGGTAGATGCGGTCGCGGTGGCGCCGGATGAGCTGCTCGTAGGCGCCACGTTCCCCCTCCCGGGCCTTCCCGACCAGCCAGCGGTCGACCTGGGTGGCGCGGTCGCCCGGGGGCGTGCCGTCGTCCGGCGCGGCGGCACCGTCGGACGTCACGCCCGGCCACTACCCCCGCCCCGGGCACCGGAACCCGCTGGTGCCCGACCGGGTGGCGCTGGCAGGGTGCGGTGGTGAGCAGCGTCGCCGGCCCCCACCCGTCCGCCCTGCGCTTCGCGGCCACGCCGGTCACGCCGACCCCCGCGGACCAGCGGACGATGCTGCTGGCCGATCCCGGCTTCGGGCGCGTGTTCTCCGACCACATGGCGGTGGCGTCCTGGACCGCGGAACAGGGCTGGCACGACGACGGGATCCGCGGGCTCGGGCCGATGACGCTGCACCCGGCGGCGGCGGTGCTGCACTACGCCCAGGAGATCTTCGAGGGGCTCAAGGCGTACCGGCAGCCCGACGGGTCGGTGGCCCTGTTCCGGCCCGACCTCAACGCCGCGCGCTTCGCCCACTCCGCCCGGCGGCTCTCGCTGCCCGAGCTGCCGGCCGCGGCGTTCCTGGCCGCGGTCACCGAGCTGGTCCGCCTGGACGCGGCCTGGGTGCCGGACCCGCCCGCGACGCTCTACCTGCGCCCGTTCACCGTCGCGACCGAGGCGTTCCTCGGGGTGCGCCCGGCCGACGAGGCGCGGTTCGGCGTCCTCGCGTCGCCGGCCGGGCCCTACTTCTCCGGGCGCGAGGTCGGCCTGACGCTCTGGATCGACCCGGACCTCTCCCGCGCGGCACCCGGCGGCACCGGCGACGCGAAGTGCGGCGGCAACTACGCGGCCGGGCTCGCCGCGCAGGGCGTGGCCCGCGTCCACGAGTGCGACCAGGTGCTCTTCCTCGACGCCGTCGAGCACCGGTGGCTCGAGGAGTCCGGGACGATGAACGTGCTCCTCGTGACCGCGGCAGGCGAGCTCGTCACCCCGCCGCTGGGGACGATCCTCGACGGCGTGACCCGCCGCAGCCTCCTCGAGGCCGCCGGGGACCACGGGCTGGTGCCGGTGGAGCGGCCGGTGTCGGTCGAGGAGCTGCGGGAGGGTGCGCGCAGCGGGGCGATCACCGAGGTCTTCGCCGCGGGAACCGCCGCCGTCATCAGCCCGATCGTGCGGTTCCGCGAGCCGCGCGGGGAGTTCGCCGTGGGCGACGGGACGCCGGGCCCGCGGACGCTGGCGCTGCGCCGGGCGCTCGTCGACCTGCAGTTCGGGCACGCCCCGGACCCGCGGGGCTGGCGGGTCCCGGTCGCGTAGGACGTCTTCCTGGCGAGGTGTAAATCGCGCCGCTTCGGCCGCCCGTCGGCCTGCCCCACGTGCTCCTGATCGTGGCGAGCGGAGCGAACTAGCCCGAACAGCCGATCGAGTGACAGTCACTTGACGTAACGAACAGCCGCCGAATGCGACACACAGTCACGAGCACCCGACCTCCCGGAGGCCGATCGTGACCATCACGCACACGCCCGACACCACCCGCGACCTGCCCGCGCCGCGTCGTCCCGTCGACGACACCGGCGCCCGGACGCTGGCCCGCCGCCTCGACGACGCCGCGCGCGCCCCCGCCGGGCACCGCTCGCCGCCGTCGGCCGCCCTGGCCGTCGTCGCCGGCGCGGCCTGTCGCGGGAGCGGCCTCGCCGTCCTCCTGGCGGTGCTCGCCCTGCCCGTGCTCGGCGCCGTGCACCAGCACGACCGCGCCCGCCGCACCGTCACCGCCGCCTACGCGCAGACGTCGTCGCGCCACGAGTGCCTCGTCGCGATGTGGGAGCGCCACCGGGTCGCGGCGACGGTGTGGGAGCCGGCGCTGTGGGAGATCGCGCCGCAGGGCGTGCACCACACGGTCGCGCGCCGCGTCGACGGCCCGCGGCACCTGCGGGCCGACGTCGCCCTCCCGACGCTCGCCGGCGCGCACCGCGACGTCGCGTTCCTGCCCGACCGGGTCGTCGTCCGCGAGGGGCGCGACCACCACGTGCTCGCCTACGACGAGCTCGAGGCCACGGCCACCGTCCGCGAGCGGGCCGAGGGCGGCCGGCTGGGCCGGCTGTCGCTGCGGGTCGCGGGCCGCGCGGTGACCTACGACCTCGCCTCGGTCGCCGTCGCGCACGAGCTCGCCGCCGCGCTGCGGACGATGGGTGCGCTCAGAGCGTCGTGACCGGCATCCCGTGGGCCTCGCCGACGGTGGCGCTGTAGAGCTCCCCCGCGTGGGTGGCCAGGCCCGCCGCGAGCCCGGCGTCGGCGGCCATCGCGTCGCGCCAGCCCCGGTCGGCCAGCGCCGTGACGTACGGGGCGGTCGCGTGGGTCAGCGCGTGCGTGGAGGTGTTCGGCACGGCGCCGGGCATGTTGGCCACGCAGTAGAAGAGCGTGTCGTGCACCCGGAACGTCGGGTCGGAGTGCGTGGTGGGATGCGAGTCGGCGAAGCAGCCGCCCTGGTCGATGGCGATGTCGACGAGCACCGCGCTCGAGCGCATGCGGGCGACGAGCTCGTTGGTGACGAGCTTCGGCGCCTTCGCGCCGGGGATGAGGACGGCGCCGACGACGAGATCGGCGTCGAGGACCGCGCGCTCGAGGTTGTCGACGTTCGAGTAGAGCGTCTGGACGCGGCCGGCGTAGTAGGCGTCGAGGGCCCGCAGCGTCTCGAGGTTGGTGTCGAGCACCGTGACCCGCGCGTGCATCCCGACCGCCATCTCCACCGCCGCACGACCCGAGACCCCGCCGCCGATGACGACGACGTGGGCCGCCGGCGCGCCCGGGACGCCGCCGAGGAGCAGGCCGCGGCCGCCGTGCGAGCGCATCAGGTGGTAGGCGCCGACCTGCGGCGCGAGCCGTCCCGCGACCTCGCTCATGGGGGCGAGCAGCGGGAGGCGCCCGTCGCGCGTGACGGTCTCGTAGGCGATCGAGGTGGTGCCCGCGTCGAGGAGGGCCCGGGTGCACTCGCGGCTCGGCGGCCAGGTGCAGGTAGGTGAACAGCGCCAGGTCGGCCCGCAGCCGGTGGTACTCGGAGGCGACCGGCTCCTTGACCTTGACGACCATCTCGGCCTCGCCCCAGACCGCGTCGGGGTCCGCGACGATCCGGGCGCCCGCGTCCTTGTACTGGTCGTCGGCGAACGCGGAGCCGGCCCCGGCGCCCTGCTCGACCGTGACCTCGTGGCCGTGGGCGACCAGCTCGCGCACGCCGCCGGGGGTGAGGGCCACCCGGAACTCGTTGTCCTTGACCTCGGCGGGCACCGCGACCTTCATGACCTCTCCCGTCCACGCACCAGCGACTACCTCGCTCCCCATGGTGAACGATCTGCGTGAAGGGCGGAACATCGGTGAAGAAGGTTCTGTAACCTGCCGTCGTGAGTGAACGTGGCGACGATGCGGAGGTCTCGCGCGCCGCTCCGCCGAATCATCTGCGGTCCGGTGAGCCCCAGCCCGCCAGCCTCGACGACGTCGACCGCGCCCTGCTGCGCCATCTCGCGGCCGACGCCCGGATCACCAACGCCGCGCTGGCCGAGGCCGTCGGCATCGCCCCGTCGACGTGCCTGTCCCGGGTGCGGTCCCTGCGCGAGCGCGGGGTCATCCGCGGGTACCACGCCGACGTCGACGCGGCGGCCGTCGGGCTGCCCCTGCAGGCGATGATCTCGGTGCGGCTGCAGAGCGACGCCCGCGGCCGGCTCGGCGAGTTCCTCGGCCTCGTGCGGCGCCTCCCCGCGGTCCGCGACGTGTACTTCGTGGCCGGGGCGGACGACTACCTGCTGCACGTCGCGACGGCGGGCACCGGGGCGCTGCGCGACCTCGTCGCCACCCTCAACGGGCACCGCGACGTCGCGGGCACCGTCACCAGCCTGATCTTCGAGCACATCCGTCCGGCGCACGGGGTGTAGGCCCCGGCGTCAGGAAAGTCGTGTTGCAGACGCTGGATGTCCGGGAACCGTCGATCACCCGGGGTTCGACAGCCGCCACCGCCGAGTGGACCACTGGGCGGCAACGGGAGCCGTCGGAGCCCACTCGGCGGACCGTGGCGGACCGGGCACGATCACCGGCGTGGACGTGCTGACGCGGATCGGCCTGGTGGAACTCGCGCTCGGGGCGCTGCTCGGGTGGGCGGTGGCCGCCACCGTGATCACGCCGGCCCTCGTCGAGCGCGCCGGGGTCCGCAGGCCCCGCCGCGTCCTGCAGGCCCACCTCGACTACGTGATCATGGGGATCATCCTGATCGCGGTGGGGCTCGCCCTGCCGGGACTCCCGACGTGGCTGGTCGTGGCGCTCGTCGTCGGGACCTGGGTGAACCCGACGCTGTTCGTGCCGCTCGCGTTCTCACCGCGCGCCGCCACGCGGACGTGGTTCCAGGTGACGAGCGTGATCTCGTTCGCCGCGACGAGCGGGGGGCTGGTGGGCGCGGCCGTCGTGGGGCTCGTGCGGTAGCCGAGGCGGGCCCGTTGACGGAAGTCGCTTTCCTGACGTCCAGTGTCTGCAACGCGACTTTCCTGACGCCCGGACCGGGCTCGCTACCCCGCCGCCTCGGCCTTCTTCGCCAGCCGCGCCCGGCGCTCCTCGGCCTTCTCGAGGGCCTCGTCCCAGCTCGCTCGCTTCATGAGCAGCCGGCGGTACTGCATGACCTCGGCCGGACGGTCGACGGTGAGGGCACCGGCCAGGCGCTCGCCGCAGCGGTAGAGCGCCACGAAGGGACCGTCCTCCTCGCCCAGGACGAGCTCGACCTCGATCCCGGGGCAGCCCTCGCCGGAGCGCGCGACGCCGACGAACTGGATGCGGCTGGAGTACCAGTCCGACCAGAAGTACGGCACCGTCGTGTAGGCCTTCGCCGACGCCGGGTCCACGGCGTTGCGGGCCGCCCGCGCGCCCTGCTCCGAGGCCGCGGTCCAGTGCTCGAGGCGCATCGGGGCCGCCCCGACCACGTCGTCGAACAGGGCGTTGGGCCAGCGCGCGATGTCGCCCGCGACGTACACCCCCGGCGCGGCGGCGAGCGTCGCGTCGGCGACGACCCCGTCGTCGATCGTCAGCCCGGACGACTCCAGCCAGTCCACGTTCGGCGCCGCGCCGATCCCCACGACGAGCACGTCGGTGTCGATGACGGTGCCGTCGGCGAGCACGACCGACTCGACCGCCCCGTCCCCCCGCACCTCCTCGACCGACACGCCGGTGAGCACCCGCGTGCCGTGGCGCTCGTGGATCCCGGTCAGTGCCCGGCCCATGTGCTCCCCCACGCCGCGCACCAGCGGCACCGGGAGCGCCTCGACGATCGTCACCTCGAGACCGCGCGTGCGGGCCACGGCGGCGATCTCGGAGCCGATGAAGCCCGCCCCGATCACCGTCACCCGCGGGGTCCCCCGGCGCAGCAGCTGGTGCAGGTGGCGGGAGTCCTCGCGGGTGCGCAGGGTGACCACCCCGGCGAGGTCGGGGTCGACGACGGACGCGGGCAGCCGGCGGGCGTCCGCCCCGGTCGCGAGGACGAGGCCGTCGTAGCCGAGCTCTCGGTCGCCGACGGTGACGCGGCGGGCCTCGAGGTCGAGCGCGGTCGCCGGGGCGCCGAGGACGAGCTCCACCCCGATCTCGTCGAGCTTCTCCCGCTCGCGGTACGTGGAGTCGCCCGGCTCGTCGCCGGCGAGGTGGTCCTTGGACAGCGGCGGCCGGTCGTAGGGCAGGTGCTCCTCCGCGCCGACGAGCGTGACCGACCCGTCGAACCCGTCGCCCCGCACCGCCTCCACCGCACGCAGACCTGCGAGGGACGCCCCCACCACCACGAGATCGGCCACACCGCGACCCTAGCCACCCGCGGCCACCCGCCGTCCCTCCGACGAGGGGGACCCGTCATCCCTTCGGGGCAGTCGGATAACGCGGACGGCCGATCGTTGCGATCTCCCCGGCAGAGCGGCCCGACGGCGGGCCCGCGCCGGGGACCGGGGGCCGACATGCGCACGAGGACGACGATCGCGGGTTCGGCCGTGGCGCTGGTCGGGGCCCTCGGGATCACCGCCGGCCTGGGACTCCCGGGCTCGGCCGCCGACCACCCCGCCGGCGCCGTCGTGCCGCCGCCCGCCGCGCCGACGGCCCTCGTGCCCGCCGCGGTGTCGACCGGCTCCGCGGCGACCGCGGCCACCGCCACCCCCGCGCTCGCCACCGCCCACGTCACGACGGTGCCGGCGGCGACGCACCGCGCGGCCACGACGACCGCGAGCCCGGACCTGCCGTGCGGGCTCACCGACGGCGCGTGCGTGTCGCTGTCGCGCGAGCGGGCCTGGCTGGTGCGCGACGGGCAGGTGGTGCTCTCGGCGCCGGTGATGACCGGCCGTCCCGGGGAGCGCACCTCGCCCGGCACGTTCCACGTCACCTGGAAGGACGCGGACCACCGGTCGTCGGAGTTCGACGACGCGCCGATGCCCTGGTCGGTGTTCTTCGACGGCGGCATCGCGTTCCACACCGGGAGCCTGTCGCGGCAGTCCGCGGGCTGCGTGCACCTGTCCGACTCGGCGGCGCGGACGTTCTTCCGCACGCTGCACGTCGGCGACACCGTGATCGTGCAACGCTGATCGAGACCTGACGGTCCGGCGCCCCGCCGTCCTCGCGGGGCGCCGGCCGTCATGCCACCCAGGACTGTTCGGGGCAGTCCCGTCGAGCCGCACGCGACCCAGCTGGGGAACGAAAGTCGCGTGATGCCGGCCCGTCACGCTCCGTGTGTCGGAGCGATGACCCCTCCAACGGTGTCCCCGCCGGGTCGTGACGCGCCCCGCGCACTCAGCACACGGTGGAGTGGACGAACCGGATCCGGGTGTGGGTCGCGCACAACACGTCTCGTTTAGGGTGCGCCGGTGGATTCCGAACGCCCCCTCGCGCTCGTGACGGGCGCGTCCCGCGGCATCGGCGCGGCCGTCGCGACGGCGCTCGCCCCCACCCATGACCTGCTGCTGGGCGGCCGCGACGGCGCGGCGCTCGCCGGCGTGGCGGACACGCTCGGTCCGCGGGCGCTGCCCTGGCCGGTCGACCTGACCGACCCCGCCGCGCTCGCCGGGGCGACGGACCGGATCGACGAGCTCGACGTCCTCGTTCACTCGGCCGGGGTGGGCCTGCTGGGGACCGTCGAGGAGCTCGACGCGGACACCTGGCGGCGGCAGTTCGACGTGAACGTCGTCGCGGTGGCGGAGCTGACGCGCCTGCTGCTCCCGGCGCTGCGGGCCGCGCGGGGCACCGTCGTGTGCGTGAACTCGGGCGCGGGGCTGGCCGCGCGCGCCGGGTGGGGGTCGTACGCGGCGTCGAAGTTCGCGCTGCGGGCGTTCGCGGACGCGCTGCGCGCCGAGGAGCCGTCGCTGCGGGTGTGCTCGGTGCACCCCGGCCGGGTGGACACCGAGATGCAGCGCGGGGTCGTGGCGCACGAGGGCGGGACCTACGACGCGGCCCGCTACCTGCGGCCGGGGTCGGTGGCGGCGGCGGTGCTGACCGCGGTGACGGCGACGCCGGACGCGCACATCACCGAGGTCGTCGTCCGGCCGAGGGGCTGAGCGCGCGCGAGGATGGCGCCGTCTTAACACCTGACATCAGCAGTGGCCCCGGCCACAGAGGCGTGGGATGCGCCGATGCGGCCGGCCTCGGGGCGGGCGACACCATCTCCGGCTCTCGTTGGCGCTCCGATCCCCCGTCACACGGTTGCGACGGGCGTGGTGGTCCTCATCGGCACCGGTCGGCTCGGCGGGCGTCAGAGCGCGAAGTGGGAGCAGCCCAGAGGCCGCGGGCCGCCCGCGGCGTCGTCGCCCGAACCGGTCCTGTCCAGACCGCGGTGCACGGCCTTGTCGACGAGGCTCGCATCGCCATCACCGGCGGCGGCCAGTCGCCGACGCTTGTCGGGCAGGGACTCGGACGGGTCGGGCAGGACGTGGAGCGAGAGCCACATCATCGTTCGCATGATGGTGCGAGCGAGCCAGGCGAGCGGCGGCCGGGCGGGCGCGATGGCGTGAGCGCGCCGGACCGGTGGCGGCAGGAACGAGGTGACCATCGCCCGGCCCAGGAACCTCATCGGTCGGGGGAACCACGAGACCGTGAAGTGCTCGATCGCGGAGGTCGTGCTCAGATGGCCCGGTGGGTGCACGGGCCACGGGCGGGCCTGGTAATCCTGGACGAGCCGCTCCATAGCGGCGAAGTCCTCGGGGAAAGGCACCTGGGACGTGACCGGCCGGCCGTCGGGGGTCGTGAACCGGTCAGCGATGCCGGCCCAGAAGCGGTGCATGGCGCGCTTCTGCCGCGACGAGAAGCCCGGCATGCCCACGAGACGCTCGGCGTTGTGCACCAGCGTCGCGTTCATGCAGATGACGTAGAGGTAGTCCTCGGGGTCGGCGAACCCGTCGGGATGACTCCGCGCGAAGTGGGCGTGATACTTGTTGATCATCTCGACTGATCGGCCGGTGACCGCAGCGTCGGGTCCGTGCTCGAACCACAGCATCATGTGATCATTCGAGTCGTCGCGGCGTCTGTTCGGCTGCACGACGTACGTGCCGGTCCCGTCCCGGTAGACCGCGTCCATCACCGCCGGTGCGATCCCGGCGGCGGCGGTCCCCACGGCGTAGAACCAGTGCATCTGCAGCGGGTTGACGCGGTAGATGGTGCTGAGCCGCACAATCTCGGCGTGGTCGAGCTCGGGGTCGAGGGACTCGATGCGGTCGGCGATCCATTTGCGCTTCGGCTTGGCCTTGCTGTGCGCGACGACGGTCCCGGTCATGCCCCTCCTCGGACAAGCGGGTAGGGCCCTGCATCCCTTCGACCCGGGGAACGGTAGGTGTTGCGCAGAGCAGGAGGCAAGACCTGATTGTCAGGACACCTCTGCCGCCAGGCCCTGGCCGCGCCGCGACCCAGTCGCCGGTATGCCCCATCTATGGACCCGCCGGGGTCTATCGGTCAGACCCTTGCGCAACCCGGGCCTCGTGAGGCACCGTTGTCCTATCGGACGCAACTAGTGTCCTCACATAGAGGACAGAGTGGTGGTGGACATGGGTGACGTCGAGGCGGGTCGCCGTCGGCCTCGGGGCGGAGCCTGATGAGCGCCGAGATCACCGCCGATCAGCGGCCACCTAGAATGCGGGTCATGCCCGACCGCGCCTCCCCCGCCTACCGGGAGCGCAACTCCACCGCGGACCGAGCCCTGGACATCCTGCTGATGTTCGGCGAGGAACGGCTGAGTGTGTCCGCCACCGATGTCGCGACCCACCTGCAGGTGGCGCGGTCCACGGCGTACCGCTACCTGCAGAGCCTCCAGCAGGGCGCGTTCATCGAGGAGCGACCGGCCGGCGGGTTCCAGCTCGGACCACGCATCCTCGAGCTCGCGAGGCTGGCCCGGCGCGGCAGCGGACTGAGCGAGGTCGCCCAACCCTTCATGCGCCAGCTCGCCGACAGCACCGGCGAGACAGTCCTGCTGACGCGCCTGGCCGGGCCCGCGGTGCTGTGCCTCGAGCGAGCCCAGGCCGCTGATCAGGCTGTGCGCATCTCCTACGAGCGGGGCCAGGTCCTCCCGACCAACGCCGGCGCCTCGGCGCACGTCCTGCTCGCGTGGCTCGACGACGCGGAGCTCGACGAGATCCTCGCGGTCACCCGCTTCACGCGCTTCACCGACAAGACGATCGTCGGTGCGGCCCAGCTGCGTCGACGCCTGGCCGAGACCCGGGCCCACGGCTACGCCATCTCCCGCGGCGAGCTCGATGAGGACGTTCTGGGCATCGCCACGCCCATACGCGGTGCTCACGGGAAGGTCGTGGCCGGTATCAGCATCGCCGCCGTCGCGACCCGGATCTCCGACGACCGCGCCCAGGAGATCGTCGGCGAGCTGAAGCGAGCCGCCGCGAGCATCTCCGAGCGCCTCGAACTGCTCGACGCTTCCTGACCCTGAGGTCCCCGCTCAACCACGCGTTGGGCGAGTCGTACCCCGCCGATCGCCCCACGGGGGCCGGCGCCACCCGTAGAGGAATTCCCATGTCTTCACCGACGAAGCCACGCAAATGGATCGACGCCGAGATCGCCCGTCTGGATCCCGACGCTGACTGGGCCCAGATGTACCGGCTCATGAACGCCTACAAGCCCACCGACTTCATGCTCGACCTCATCTACGCGCACGTCTTCCCGCACTTCATGGTCCCCGCACACGGACCGGTGCCGGTGTGGCGCGACGGCGACAACGCGAAGGTGGTGCAGCGGGCGGGCACCCGCGCCGACGACACCTCGATGCACAACATGATCTGGTGGTACTACGGGCCCGGCCATCCCGAGACGACCAAGTCCCTCCAGACGATCAACAAGATCCACGCCTACTACGCGAGCCAGTACCCCGGCGCGTTCCAGCACCACGACGACTACGTCTACGTCTGGTGCTTCAGCGCCGTCACGATGCACCGTCTCCGCCTCACGATGGGCCTGCCCGGCCTGACAGAAAATGAGAAGGTCGCGGCACACCGGTTCTGGAAGGAGCTGGGCGCCGAGTTCGTCGTCCCGGACGACGAGAGCGACCACCACCCCGTCGACGACTTCCCCGAGGACTTCGACGGGATCATCGCCTGGATCGAGGAGTTCGAAGGCCGGGACTGGCCGGTCAACGAACTCGGGGCGCGCACCTCGGAAGCCGTGCTCGCACAGTTCCTGCACCGCTACATCCCGCGCCCGCTGCGGCCCCTCGTCCGCGCCACGATCGTGTCGTTCTACGCCGACAGCGTGCTCAAGGCCTACCAGATCACCCCACCGCCCAAGCCCATCCGGTGGCTTCTGCGCCGCACGTGCGGACTGGCGATGGCCCTCGCCGACCGCTTCGCGCCCGACCCGACCGAGAGCTACATGGACCGCCGCCTGAGCCTCACCGACGCCGACCGTCGGGAGCGCGCACGCCGCATGCGCGCCCAGGACAAGACCTTCGCCCAGGCGTTCATGTCCCGCGTGCACCCAGCCCTGGAGCCCGCTGCCGCAGCGCCGCCGAGCTGCCCACACCTCGCCAACCTCGAGGGACGCTGACCGATCATCCCGGCGCCGGCTCGCGGCGCCCATCGCGGAGGCCGGGCCCGGCGTCCAGGTCGCGAGACAGCGCCTGTCGACACCGAGCCGCGGCCCCGTCCGTGACCTGCACGGCCGACGAACGGCCCCTGCACGCAGCGGTCACCCCCTGACCTGCCCGCGACCTCGCGCGCGTACGAACGGTCACCCGCTGATCTGCCCGCGACCTCGCGCGCGCCCGGGTCGGCACGACGACCCCAGACCCGGCAACGGCCGGACGTCGACGACCACGTCCCGTCGCGTCACCCGTGCGCGCCTCGCGCGCCGTCCATGGCTCCTGTTCGCAGTCGAGCCCCGGGGACATCAGGCCCTACCGGTGTCTGCGCCGGCCGAACCCGACGCCACCGAGCAGCGCGCCCACCGCGATCGACCCCGGCAGGTTCCGCTCATCGCCGCGCGATCGCATCGTGTCCTGAAAAACAGGAGATACGTCCTTGCATATAGGACACAGGCGCTCTACCTTGAGACCTGCCAACGAAGGAGGACGAGAGATGCTGGTCAGCTCGGCAGGGGCTCACGCCGGGCCCGACGCGCACCGCACCCAGCCGGGTGCGCGATCGGGCGCCACGATCTCGGCGGATGTCGTCGTGGTCGGTGCCGGCCCGGTGGGCATGACCGCGGCCGCGTTGCTGGCCGCGAAGGGCATGCGCGTGGTGGTCCTCGAGCGCAACGCCTCGACCAGCAACGAGCCCAAGGCGATCAGCCTGGACGACGAGGCGCTGCGGGTGTACCAGTCGGCCGGCCTCGCCGAGCGCGTCCTCGGCGTGATCGTGCCCGGGATCGGGACCCGCTACTACGACGCGGCGGGCGAGCCGGTCTTCCAGGCCCGTTCACCGCAGCCGTTCCGCTTCGGCTACCCGTTCAAGAACCCGTTCGCCCAGCCCGACCTCGAGCGGGAGCTGCACGCCCACCTGCGCTCGCAGGACCACGTGACGGTCCTGATGCAGGCGGAGGTCACCGACGTGCGCGAGCACGAGACCCACGCCGAGGTGCGGTTCCAGCGCCCGACGGACGGATCGACCGGCGCGGTCGAGGCCTCCTACGTGCTGGCCTGCGACGGCGGCCGCTCACCGGTGCGAACCCTGCTCGGCATCGACATGGTCGGCCGCAGCCACCCCGAGGCGTGGCTCGTCGCGGACGTCCTCGGCGACCAGCACGACCAGCGCTACGGCATGCACCACGCCGACCCGCGCCGCCCCCACGTCATCGTCCCCGGACGCGACGGTCGCTGCCGCTACGAGTTCCTGCTCCACGACGGCGAGGGCACACCGGAGAACGGGGCCGACTTCGCGCTCGTGCAGCGCCTGCTCGAGCCGTTCCGGACGATCACCCCGCAGCAGGTCGAGCGCGCGGTCATCTACCGCTTCCACGGCCTGGTCGCGACCCGGTGGCGAGCAGGGCGGACATTCCTGCTCGGCGATGCCGCGCACATCATGCCGCCGTTCGCCGGGCAGGGCCTCAACTCCGGCATCCGCGACGCCGCGAATCTCTGCTGGAAGGTCGCCGACGTCCTCGCCGGCCGGCTCGACGACTCGGCTCTGGACACCTACGAGGCCGAGCGGCGACCGCACGCCAGGCCACCGTCCGGCTCTCGCAGCGTCTCGGCCTGGTCGTGATGACCACCGACGCGCGCCTCGCCGCCCGTCGGGACGACTACTTCGCCCGAGCGCTGGAGGACTCCGGGGTTCGCCGGTTCTACGAGGAGATGCGCTACCGGCCACCCCACGCGTACCGGTCCGGGCTGGTCGTCCCCGACGAGCACGGGCCGGAGGTCGGGGTCATCGTCGGCCAGCCGCGGGTCTTCGACGCCGCCGAGGCCCGACTCGGCCTGCTCGACGAGGTCCTCGGGACGGGCTGGGTGCTGCTCGGCGTCGGCGTCCCCGCCGAGGAGGTCGAGTCGGCGCGTCGTGCCGTCGCGGCGCTCGACCCGGCCGTCGCGTGCATCGCGGTGGACGACCGGCTCCCCAGCGGCGCGGTCCGCGCCCTGGTCGACGTCGACGGCCGCCTCGACCAGGAGTTCGCCGCCTACCGAGGTCGCCTCCTCCTCATCCGCCCCGATCACTTCGTCGCCGCGTCCTGGTCCTCCGGCAACGCGCCGGCGCCCGCGGCCCTGCACCTCGCCGGCACCCCGGCCGCCGCCAGCGCCCTCGTCTCCGCCTGACCGCCCTCCACACCTCAGCCGTCTCGACCAAGCCCCACGAACAGGAGCTCCCAATGTCCCGCCCGAACCGCGTCGTCCTCGAGGAGCCCGAAGCGGCCGGCTCGTTGCGCCGCACCGCGACCTCGCACATCGGCCTGCGCGTCCCCGACGTCGCCGGTACCGCGGCGTTCTACGAGCGCATCCTCGGCCTGACCCGCCACGCCGACCTCTCCGACGGCGGCGTGCGGATGGGGTGGGGCGTCGGCCACCACGTGGTCGACCTGCTGCCCGGACCCGCCGCACTCGACCACGTCGCCTTCGAGATCCGCGACGACGACGGGCTCGCCGCCCTGGAGAAGCGCCTGCGCGAGGCCGGCCACGACATCAGCGAGCTCGACGTCTCCTACCTCGACGAGTCGCTCCCCGGCGCTGGTGGGCCCCGCGGGCTGGTGTGCACCGACCCCGACGGCAACACCGTCCAGTTCCACACCCCGGTCCACCGCGCCGGCGAGCACGCCGCGGACACCGGCCGCCGGCCCATCAAGTACCAGCACGTCACCCTGTCCACCGCCGACGTCCCGGCCATGGTCGCCTTCTACGTCGGCGTCGCCGGCTTCCGCATCTCCGACCAGCTCGCCGACGGCCGGTTCGCCTGGCTGCGCTCCGACCGCGACCACCACACCCTGGCCGTGGTCAACACCGGCCGCCGCGGCGGCATCGACCACTACTCCTACGACCTCGCCGAGTGGGAGGACTTCAAGGCCTGGTGCGACCGCCTCACCGAGCAGGAGGTCGACGTCGCGTGGGGCCCGGGCCACCACCGACTCGGCAACAACCTGTTCATCTTCTTCGACGACCCGGCCGGCAACCACATCGAGCTCTCCGCGGAGATGGAGAAGTTCCACGACGACCGCGTCACCTACGTCCCGCGGCGCTGGGAGCCGACCCCGGCCAGCGTGAACCTCTGGGGCGGCCAGCTCGCGAGCTGGCGCCGCACCTCGGAAGGGAACTGATCACCATGGCCTACGCCACCTTCGAGCACGACGGCCAGCGCCAGGTCGGGCGCGTCGTACCCGGCGCCGCCGGCGACCGCCTCGTCTCCCTCGACGGGCTCCGCGAGCTCGGCCAGGACACCACCGTCGACGACCTCGCACGGGCCGCCGAGCAGGACACGTCGGTCCCCGTCTCCGAGGTCCACCTCTGCCCCGTCGTCCCGAACCCCGACAAGATCATCTGCATCGAGCTGAACTACCTCACCCACGTCGGCGAGACCGGCCGCGAGCTCCCGACCTACCCGGTCATGTTCACCAAGTTCGCCTCCAGCCTCATCGGGGCCCGCGACGACATCCTCATCCCCGCCGAGTCCGGGCAGATCGACTACGAGGCCGAACTGGCCGTCGTGATCGGTCGGGCCGGCCGGCGAATCGCACGCGAGCGCGCCGCCGAGCACGTCCTGGGCTACACCGTCGCCAACGACATCACCATGCGCGACTACCAGTACAAGACCCACCAGTGGCTGCAGGGCAAGGCCTGGGACCGATCCACCCCGCTCGGCCCCTACCTGCTCACCCCGGACGAGGTCGACATCTCCGCGGCCGGGATCCGCACGCTGCTGCGCGGAGAGAAGCTCCAGGAGTCCGACACCTCGCGGCTGATCTTCGACATCCCGACGCTCATCTCGACGATCTCCGAGTTCACGACGCTGCTGCCCGGCGACGTGATCCTCACCGGCACGCCCGGGGGGGTCGGCTTCCACCGCGAACCCCAGCTGTTCCTCACCGACGGCGACGAGATCACCGTCGAGGCAACGGTTCGGTCGCTGCCAACGCCTCCGCCAGGAAGCCTGATCTCGTCCTGCTTAACGGGACACTGCTTCACATTTCAGGACGCCGGCGGACGCCGGTTCAGAGCACGTCACCCGCTCTCGCGGGCCCCACCACCGACCACTCCTCCTGGAGGCATTGATGCCCCCCTCCCGTCGCACCTCGAGC
This sequence comes from uncultured Actinomycetota bacterium, assembly GCA_963716955.1. Taxonomy (GTDB): domain Bacteria; phylum Actinomycetota; class Actinomycetes; order Mycobacteriales; family Pseudonocardiaceae; genus Actinomycetospora. The sequence goes on along the minus strand of CAVQUY010000017.1, from coordinate 349,156 downwards.
GAGCCCGCGGGCTCCCCCGCCGACTCCCCCACGTCCCTGAGCCGGGGCACCCTGGTCGCCGCCTGCCTGGCGATCTGTGTCGCCCAGGTCGGGTCGCGCTCGCCGCCCCGATCGTCGGGGTCGTCCAGGCCGACCTCGGCGCGTCCGCCGCCGCGCTGGCCTGGATCCCCGCGTCCTTCATCCTCCCCACGGCCATCCTCGAGCTGAACTTCGGCGTCCTGGGTGACCTCTTCGGGCGCCGCCGCCTGCTCGTCGGCGGCGGGGTATTCATCGCCGTCGGCGACATCGTCGCCGCGACCTCGGGCTCCCTGCCCCAGCTCATCACCGGTCAGGCCATCGCCGGCCTGGGCGCAGCCGCGATCTTCCCGTCCTCGCTCGCGGTGATCGTCGCAGCGACCCCACAGGCCAAGGCCCGGGCGCAGGCACTGTCGTACTGGGCAGTCAGCCTCGCCTTCGGTGCGATGGCCGCTCCGCTGATCAGCGGCTTCGTCGCCGAGCACGTCCACTGGGGCTGGGCGTTCGTGCCGCCGGCCGTGCTGGGACTGATCACCGCAGCGATCAGCGCCCGGTTCATCGTCGACTCGCGGCAGCCCGCGGGGCGCGGCCTGGACTGGCCCGGCCAGATCACCATCGCCGTCGCGCTGCTGGCCCTGCTCTACGCGGTCATCCAGGGCTCGACCGCCGGCTACGCCGCCCCCCAGGTCCTGGCCGCGTTCGTCGTCGCCGTCGCCGCCTTCGTCGGCTTCTTCGTCGCCGAACGGCGCTCGCGCACCCCGATGCTGCGCCTGGAGCTCTTCCGCGTGCCGTCCTTCGCCGCCGCCGCGGTGATCGGCTTCCTCGCCCTGTTCGGCTTCATCGGCACCGCCTACGCGCTGAGCATCAAGCTCGAGGCCATCCTGCACGTCAGTACCCTGCAGGCGGCCCTGCCCTTCGCGCTCATCCAGGCCATCCCGTTGCTGGCCACGCCGTTCCTGCCGCGGCTGCTGCAGCGCGTGCACCCGCGCATCCTGCTCGTCGGCGGGCTGCTGGCCCTGGCCGCCGGCCAGGTGTGGATGGCGCTGCTGCCCGGGGACACGGTTTCGCTCGCCGCGATCACCGAGCCGATCCTCCTGCTCGGCATCGGCTTCATCACCATGTTCTCGGCCCTGACCGCCGTCGCGGTCGGCGCGGTCGACATCTCCTACGCCGGGATGGCCAGCGCCGTCACCGCCTCGTGCGCGAGACCGGGCAGAGCTGCGGGCCGGCCATCGTCGGGGCCGTCGCCCTCGGCGTGGCCGGCAACACCCTGAGCCGCACCGTCGCGGCGGCACCGCTGCCGCCCGAGGCCGCGCACGTCGCCGCCGGCGTCGCCGAGCAGGCCGGCCCCCTCGCCCTGGCCAACGCCGACCTCGGGCCCATCTCCCAGGTCGTGGCCCCGCTGGCCCGCACCGCCATCGAGGAGGGCTTCGACATAGGCATCTACGTGTACGAAGCGGCGAGACTGATCGTCCGTCATCCCCTGTCGCCTGCCTACAGCTCTCTCCACGCCTCCCGATGCCGTCGACCCGAGTCACGCACTTGCCGCCACCGTCGAGGCGCCCCGTGAACGCCCCGCGTGTCCTCGTGACCGCCCGCCACCCCCGCCCGCAGCGTGTTTCGCCGCCCTTAGCTCGAGCCGTCTTCACCCTGTACGTCGAGCTCGACCCGCCGATCACCGTCGCGCACCCCCCACGCACGAACGATCATCCCGATCACCGACGTTCACCCCCGCCGCGTCCGTGATCCTGCCCGCGCGCCACTGGAACCTCGTGCGCACACGCGTGACCCACCTCTGGCTCGCTACACCATCCGCACCACACGCGCCACCATCATGATCACCAACGAGGCTGGCACCCAGACACGAACATGGCCCGGATCTTCTCCGCGCCGGCACCGAGACCACCAACTGGTACTGCCGCACCAACCCCCGCTTCGAGCCGAGCCCCGCTACGCCTGCTCAACCACACCGTCTTCGTCGCGACCTCCGCCCGCCCACCCGCGACATCGTCGTCGACGTCTACCGCGTCACCTGACCCGCCCCGCCTCGTGGTCGTCACGCCCCACCCCCAGCCCTCCCTCCACACCACCCCGTCGCCACACACAGAACGCACGAGATGAACGACCTGCTCACACAACGCTGGCACGCCGCATCTACTCCGTGCTGACCGCCGAATCCGTGAACTCCTCGCACGAGCCCGCCACCGCACACCCTCACGTCGGTCGCGACCGCCGCGACACGCAGGCCGTCGAACGCGCCGCTCAGCCCAGCGGACTGGGCGCCTGACCTACGCCGTCGTGCCGCGGTGCTGCGCCGGCCGCTCAGCTCTTCCTCGACCACGAGGACGAGATCGAGACTGGCTCATACGCGAGTCCGGGCGATCCGCCGTTCGCGACAGTCCAGACCCTCGGTGGCGGCGCGAGGAGTGCTTCGAGGCTGCCGCGCTCGCTGCCGCCCCGTACGGGAGCTGCTGCGCTCGAAGCAGGAGCGTTCTCGTTCGCGCGGCGGCTGCCGGTCGGGTGGTCGGGGTCATCGCACCGTTCAATGCGCCCGATCTATCCTCGCCGATCCGCGCGATCGCGCCCGCGCTGGCTCTCGGCAATGCCGTCGTTGCTCAAGCCCGACCCGCGCACGGCGGTCTGCGGCGGCGTCGTGTTCGCCCGCATCTTCGAGGAGGCCGGGCTGCCCGAGGGCCTGTTCCACATGCTGCCCGGTGGCGCCGACGTCGGCGCCGCCGTCGTGGAGGACCCTCTGATCCCGGTCATCGCCTTCACCGGCTCGACCCGCGCCGGCAAGGTCATCGCCGCGCCGCCGCCAGCACCTCAAGCGCGTGCACCTCGAGCTCGGCGGAACTCCGCTCTCGATCGTGCTCGATACGTCGACCTGGACGAAGGCCGTCTCCGTCGGGCGTTCGGTTCGTTCAACCACGCCGCGCAGATCTGCATGGCCACCAGTCGCCACCTCGTGGCTCTCCTCGATCGCCGACGACTATGCTGCGGTGCTCGCCGAGCACGCCGAGGCACCTCCCCGTCGGTGATCCCACCAGCGATGACGTCGCTCGTGGGCCCGATCATCGACGCCATCCAGCGCGACAACATCCACGCGGATCGTCACCGACAGCGTGGTCGCCGGCGCTGAGCTCGCTGCTGGCGGCACCTACGAGAGACTGTTCTACCGCCCGACCGTGCTGTCCGACGTACCGTTCGACCGCCGCCCGCGTACGCCGAGGAGATCTTCGGCCGGTCGCGCCGGTCGTCGCCGTTCTACGAGCTCGACGAGGCGGTGCCGCTCGCCGGCCGGCACCGAGTACGGGCTGTCCCTGGGCATCCTCACCCGGGACGTTCATGAAGGGCCTCGATCTCGCCGGACGGATCCCTAGTCCGGCTGGTGCACATCAACGACCAGACCGTCAACGACGAGGCCACCATCCCCTTCGGCGGTGTCGGTGACTCCGGCAACGGGCTCGCGTCACGGTGGCGTTGCAGGCCAATCTCGACGCCTTCACCGAGCTTGCAGTGGGTCACCATGCAGGGCGAGCTGCCCGCATACCCGTTCTAGACACCGCGTCGAAGGACCAACAGCACGACACCTGCCACCGGAGCCAGACATGCCGAACCCGACGACGATCGTCCCCCGCGGAACCGCCGCTCGTCCCGCCGACGCCCCGACCGGGGACCCCACCCCGGACTGGGCAACCGACAACAAGTTCCTCAACGGCCGTTCACACCCTGGACCGAGGAGAGCGAGGCCTACGACCTGCCGGTCAAGAGCCAATCCCCGCAGACCTCGCCGAGCGCTCTTCCGCATCTCCTCCAACCCACGCTTCGAGCCGCGCAAAGCGACCGCTACCACTGGTGGGAAGGAGACGGCATGGTCTGTGCCGTCTACCTGCGCCCGGCAAGCCGCCTACCGCACCCGCTGGTCGAGACCGACTCCATGAAGGTCGAGGTCGAACGCGGCGAGGCCCTCTACAGCGGCTTCGTCAACGCGGCACGCCCGTCGACTGCCCACGCGCACCGCACGCCAAGAACGTCGCCAACACCAACGTCGGCATCTTCGACGACCACCTCATCGTCTACTACGAGGCGGCCTGCCCCACGCGATGCACCCCGAGACACTCGAGACGCTGAGCACCCACGACTTCCACGCGCGTCGACGTCCTGTGCAACGCCCACTACAAGATCGACCCCGACACCGCGACATGCTCTTCTTCGCCGCCACCGACCGTCATCACCTGGTAACGCGCCGACGTGCGCACCGTCGCGTCGTCGACACCCACGTCCTCGAGATCGGCGTGCCGGTGCTGATGCACGACTTCGCCGTCAGCGACAAATACGCCATCTTCTTCGTGACTCCCGCCCAGTTCCGGCTCGACCGCATCGCCCAGAGCCGGCCCGAGTAATCTGAGACGAGACCGCCACCCCCACGCGTCCAGTCGTCCTCATGGACCGACTACCACGAGTAGCTGGCACCACATGAGCGGCCAGTGAGCGAACACCCACTTCTTCAACGCCTACGAGACCGACACCTCGCTGGTGATCGACGGCAACGCATCAACCAGCTCGGCAACCCCGCCGACCTGCCCAACCGCCGCTGAGCTCCCACAAGTGGTTCGGACCCGCCCTGCCCTACCGCTGACGATCGACCTCCGCACCGGCACCGCCCGCGAGAGAAGATCAGCGGCATCGCCGCGAATTCCCGAAGATCAACGACCTGTACACCGGCAAGCAACACCGCTACGCTACTTCGTCACCACCCGCGCCTGGCTCCGGAGACCATGAGCGACGCCTCGCCCGCCACACTACCTGCTCGACGCCACCACGTCGTCGAAGGCCCACACCTCACCAACCCCAGCGAGCCGTGTTCGTGCCCCGCGAGAACGCACGCAGCGAGACACGCTACCTGCTCTCGATCTGGTGGAACCCCCAGACCACCCTCAGCGAGTCCTCGTCCACACGCCGCCGACCTACGCCGCCGACCCGTCGCCCGCATCAAGCTGCCCAGCCGGTGCCGTTCGGCTTCCACGCAGCTGAGCCGAAGCCACACTCTGACCACGCGATCTCCGTCCGGAACGCCGCTGACCAGCCGACTCAGTCGCCCCGGAGGAGACGCCGGCGCGCACTAGTGTCCAGCCCCGTCGGCCCCATCGAGCAGCGCCGCGCTCAAACGCACGAACCCCCTGCGCGCGCGCTCGAGCAGAGCCCGACGCGAACTCAGCGACCGAAGTCGCAGCGTCGCGCATAGCGACCCGCCCAGCGTCCTGGTCAGGCCCTCCGTGTGACCGAGCTCCTGTGGTAAGCTGTCACAAACACGTCTTCGAGACGACCCCCATGATCTTGCCGCTGCTGGTCGATCGCGTCGCAGAACCCGTGTACATCGAATCTCATAGCGGTTGTTGTAGACGTATGTGACACACCTTCCGACCCGGGAGAATGCCGGGGACACCACATCGGTCGGATACGCCCGCGTCTCGACCGTCGACCAAAATCTCGACGCTCAGATCGAGGCGCTTCGTGCTGCCGGGTGCGGGCGAGTCTTCACCGGCCACGCGTCCGGCAAGCTCGCCAACCGGCCCGGTCTGGGCGAGACCATGGACTACCTCCGGCACGCGACACGCTCGTCATCACCAAGCTCGACCGGCTCGGCCGCTCGATCAAGAACCTCATCGATCTCGCCGCTGAGCTACACGCACGCGGCGTCGCGCTTCGAGTGCTCGACCAGGCATCGACACTTCGACACCTGGCGGGAAGATGTTCTTCCACATGGTGGCAGCCATTGGTGAGTTCGAGGCCGACATGATCAGTGAGCGGACCCGCGACGGTCTCGCTGCTGCTCGAGCCCGGGACTCGTCGGCGGACGCCGCCCGAAGCTGACCGCGGCGAAGCTGGCGACAGCACGACGACTCGTCGACGAGCGCGCAATGACCATGGGCCAGATCGCCGAGGTCGTCGGCTGCTCACGCGCCACCCTCTACCGGCGCTCGACCGCGTTGCGGCCGCGACGACGCACTCGGCCAGCCGGTGACCAGCCTCGCCGTCGGGCGCCACACGGTGGCGGGGCCGAATCGGAACTGCCGTGCGGGCAGTACCGGTGAGGACGTGTGCGGCCTGCGGGTCGTCGATCAGCGATGACCCGAACTCGCCGTGGGCCCACAGCCGCATCTGGCACGACGAAGAAGACGTTGTGATCGACGAGGACGACGGAACCCCGACTGTCCTGTTCCGCCCACGGCACCTCGATCAGCCGGCCGTCGGAGCCAACCGCGGAGCGGGGACTGCCGTACGCGGCCTGCTCGTGGGAGTCGACTACGCAGTCGACGAAGACGCCACGTTGGACGATGCGCCCGGCGAGGACGCACCGGACGAGTAACGCCGAGGGGACGGCCGGAGACGTACCGGCCGTGCAGCTCCCCTCACGCCGCGTCGTCGCGGGCGTCCTCGCGCCGCTCGCCGCCGTCCTGCTCCTCGCCGCCTGCTCGTCGTCCTCCAACGCTCCGCAGCAGACCGCACAGCAGGTAGTCAGCGACCTCACCGCAAAGGTCAGCACGGCGAAGCCCGGCCGAGTCATCACCGCGCAGAACGATCCGAATAAGCTCCTCGGCCGGCCGGGGCATTACACCTCCGCGGCCGTCTTCACCGACTCGCGTGTGCCGAAAGAGAACCAGACCACCGACCAGCTTTCGGCTGACAACGGCGGCAAGGTCGAGGTCTTCGCCTCCGAGGACGGCGCCAAGAGTCGGTACGACTACATCCAGGGCCTCGCGACGCGGACCCCCATCGCCGCCGAGTACGACTACCTCTCCGGCACCGTGCTCGTCCGCGTCACGAAGAACCTCGAGCCCGACGCCGCGAAGCAGTATCAGGACGCCCTAGGCGGAAGCTGAGTACTTCTCAACGGCGCGCATCTCTCCCTCTGAAGACGCCAGGCGTCTCGCGCTCGACGTGGTGGGCTACTGAGGAGTGATCGTCCAGCTGCCGCTCGACTGCACCTCGACCAAGGCCGGGCCCTGCAGCGGAACAGTGCCGGAGTAGCTGCCGATCTCGTTGATCGGAGCGCCGATGTCGGGTCTGTCGGGAGAAGGGTGTAACTGGTTCTGAGGCTCCGGGCGTGTCCCGGGGGAAGGACCAGGCATGACCGAGACCATCGAGCCCATGCCGGCTCGGATCGATCAGCAGCAGTTCGCGCAGCAGCTCGTGGACTCGGCTCGCGAGGAGGGGGTGGAGCTGGTCGGCCCGGGCGGGCTGCTCACCGGGCCTGACCAAGACGGTGCTCGAGACCGCGCTGGAGGCCGAGATCGACCGAGCACCTGGGCTATGACAAGCACGACTGCGGACGGGCCGCGACGGCGGCAACTCGCGCAACGGCACCCGGCCCAAGACGGTGCTCACCGAGATCGGGCCGGTCCAGATCGAGGTGCCGCGCGACCGGGACGGCACCTTCGAGCCGCAGATCGTGCGCAAGCGGCAGCGGCGGCTGGTCAGGCATCGACGAGATCGTGCTCTCGCTGTCCGCGCGGGGGTTGACCACCGGGGAGATCGCCGCGCACTTCGCCGAGGTCTACGGCGCCGCGTTGGTCTCCAAGGACACCATCTCCAGGATCACCGACAAGGTCCTCGAGGAGATGGACCGAGTGGGCCGCACCGCCCGCTCGACGCGGTCTATCCGGTGATCTTCATCGACGCGATCCTGGTCAAGGTCCGCGACGGGCAGGTCGCCAACCGGCCGTTCTACGTGGTCATCGGGGTCACCGTCGACGGCGAGCGCGACATCCTGGGGCTGTGGGCCGGCGACGGCGGCGAGGGCGCCAAGTACTGGCTGGCGGTGCTCACCGAGATCAAGAACCGCGGCGTCGCCGACGTGTGCATCGCGGTCTGCGACGGCCTCAAGGGCCTGCCCGGAGGCGATCACCACCGTCTGGCCGCAGGCGCTCGTCCAGGCCTGCATCATGCATCTCGATGCGCAACACCTTCCGCTACGCCAGCCGCAAGTACTGGGACGCAGATGGCCAAGGACCTGCGGCCGGTCTACACCGCGCCCAGCGAGGCCGCCGCGGCCGAACGCTTCGCCGAGTTCGCCGAGACGTGGGGCAGCCGCTACCCGGCCGATCGTGCGGACTCTGGCAGCGCGGCCTGGACCGAGTTCGTGCCGTTCCTGGACTACGACGTCGAGATCCGAACGGGTCATCTGTTCGACCAACGCGATCGAGAGCCTCAACGCCCGCTACCGGCGGGCGGTCAAGGCCCGCGGGCACTTCCCGACCGAGCAGGCCGCGCTCAAGTGCCTCTACCTGGTCACCCGATCGCTGGACCCGACCGGCCAGGGCCGAGCACGATGGGCGATGCGCTGGAAGCCAGCCTTGAACGCGTTCGCGATCACCTTCGCCGGGCGTATCGTTCCGTCAACCACCAACTGACCCGCAAACTCCAGTTCCACCGTTCATCGGACAGTCCCCCGATGTCACCGCCGGACGAGATGGTGGTGACGATGAAGTTGCTTTGGCCTCGGTTGGTCACGGCGGCCGTGGTCGAGTTTGCATTGAGCGCGACCACGTCGTCACCCTTGCCACTGACGGGCCCCGAGGCGTGGGTGGCTTGGTCGAGGCCGCGATCGTCAGGGTCCACTTGCCGTGTGCCTTGATCGTCAGCTGCGTGGTGATCGTGTTGTCCCGCTCGTCGATCCATCGCTTGCCGGTATTCGAGCCGATGGTGTTGACCAGCAGCGAGTCGGAGCCATCCCCTGTGACGATGGTGTTGGACGTGCATGCCGGGCAGCTGAATGTCATGACGGCGATGCCGGTGGGCTTGTCCAACTTGATCACATCGTCACGGGTACCGACCTCGATGGCGGGGCCTGGATCGACCGGTACAGAGACCGACGACGACCGCGCCGACAACTACGCCGAGGACAAAGCCGCCCAGCCCGGCAAGCACCGTGGATCACGACCGTCCGACGTAGATGAAGCGGAAGAGCGCCTGGTGCAGCTCGACGTAGTCCGAGCCCGTGACCGGACGCGGGTAGCCGTGAGCGATCAGGACGTTGGCGACGTCAACGATCAGGCCGAGGGTGAAGCGCGTGTCGTCGCCGATGTCCGGCAGCGGGTAGACGTCGGCCGGGGGATCATCGTCGTGTGACTGCGGCTGATGACGGTTTTGACCGGGCCTTGGCGTTCGCCGACGTGCTCGCGTCGGTGCGTGAGTTCGTGCGCGAGCAGGTCGTCCCCCGCGAGGACGAGATCGAGGAGGCCGACGAGGTCCCCGAGCCGCTGCGCGAGGCGTGCAAGGCGATGGGCCTCTACGGGTTCGCGATCCCCGAGGCCTACGGCGGGATCGGGCTGTCGATGCGCGAGGAGGTCGAGCTCGCGATGGAGCTCGGCTGGACCACGCCGTCCCTGCGCTCGCTGTTCGGCACCAACAACGGCATCGCCGGCCAGGTGCTGCTGGCCGGGGGCACCGAGGAGCAGCGCCAGGAGTGGCTGCCGCGGCTGGCGACCGGCGAGGTCGTCGCGAGCTTCGCGCTCACCGAGCCCGACGCCGGGTCGGACCCGTCGTCGCTGACGACGAAGGCCGTGCGCGACGGCGAGGAGTGGGTGATCTCCGGGGCGAAGCGGTGGATCACCAACGCGCCGCTCGCGGACGTGCTGATGGTCTTCGCCCGCACCGACCCCGACGCCGCGCCCGCCCGCGGCATCTCGACGTTCCTGGTCCCGACCTCCGCGCCCGGCGTGGGCTTCTCCACGCACGACGCGAAGATGGGCCAGCGCGGCTCGTGGACCTGCGAGGTCTACCTCGACGACGTGCGCGTCCCGGCCGCGAACCTCGTCGGCGGCGACGAGGGCCTGCACCGCGGCTACGTCACGGCGCTCAAGTGCCTCGCGCACGGCCGGCTGCACATCGCCGCGCTGTGCATGGGCATGGCGGCGCGGCTGGTGCACGAGACGGTGGAGTTCGCCTCCGAGCGCGAGCAGGGCGGGCACCGCATCGCGACCTACCAGCTCGTCCAGGGGCTCGTCGCGGACTCGGTCACCGACTGGCACGCCGGGCGCGCCCTGGTCCGCGAGGCCGCGCGGGCCTACGACGACGGGTCCGACAAGGTCACCGGTCCCTCGACCGCCAAGTACTTCTGCTCGGAGGCCGTCGGGCGGATCGCGGACCGGGCGGTGCAGGTCCACGGCGGGTCGGGCTACATGCGCGGCGTGCCCGTGGAGCGCATCTACCGCGACGTGCGCCTCTTCCGCATCTACGAGGGCACCAGCCAGATCCAGCAGGTGATCATCGCCCGCGGGGCGCTGGGCGAGGCCGCCCGCGGCTGAGTCCGGGCGGGTCACCCGCTGCCGAGGGAACCCTCGCCCACAGAACGACCGGATCGTCCCCTCGCGACGGCCCACCTCTGCCGCTCCGGCCGCGAGGGGAGCATCTGGTCGCTCTATCCGACCGAGGGTTCCCCTCGTGCGGGCCGCTCGTTGACGCCAACGACTTTGTGTTGCAAACTCGTTTGCGTCGAGAGCGAGGGAGCCACGCCATGAGCACGAGCACCCACGAACCCGGTCCCGCCGAGCACCCGAGCGCCGCCGACGCCCTGGCGGCGATCGACGCGACCCAGGAACGGACCGCCCGGTCGCTGCGCCCGAGCCCGCTGGGCATGTTCGTGCCGTGGGGGCTGGGCTACCTCGTCGGGTTCGGCGGGGTCTGGCTGGCGATCCGCGGGGTCCTGCCCGACGGTGTGGTCCCCCCCTGCTCGTCGTCGCCGGCCCTCGTGCCCCTGGTGAGCACCGGGATCACCATCACCCGGAGCAGCCGTGGCCTGGCGGGCCCGCAGCCGGCGGGTCGGCACGCTGTACGGCTGGACGTGGGTCCTCGGGTTCGCGGCGCTCTGCGCGATCAACCTCCGCCTCACGGCCCTCGGGGTGCCGGGGCCGACGCTCTCGCTGATCTGGTCGGGCTCCGCGCTGCTCCTCGTCGGGCTGCTCTACCTCGCCGGCGGCGCGCTGCGGAACCACGTCCCGCAGTACGTGCTGGGGGTCTGGACCCTCGTGACGGCGGTGGCGACGGTGTTCGTCGGCTACCCCGCGAACTTCGCCGTGCTCGCCCTCGCGGGTGGCGGTGGGTTCGTCGTCCTCGGGGTCTGGATGCACCTCGGGAGCGCCGGTGAGCACCGACCAGGCCCCGGTCGAGCTCGACCCCGTCATCCACGCCCAGGCCCGCCTGCGGGTGACCTCGACGCTGGCCGCGCTCGGGCCGGGCGACCGGCTCACCTTCCCGCGCCTGCAACAGCTGCTCGAGATGACCGCGGGCAACCTCTCGACGCACCTGCGCAAGCTCGAGGAGGCGGGCTACGTCGAGGTGACGAAGGCCCACGAGCGGCGCACCCCGGTCACCTACGTCGCGCTCACCGCCGCCGGACGCCGCGCCTTCGAGCAGTACCGGGACACCCTGCGGAGCCTGTTGGGCTGACGCCGTGCCCTTCGCGTGCTGTCTGACCGTCGTGCCGAGCACGGAGACGCACGCACGAGCGTGTCAGCGCGAGCCAGCCGGTCCCGGAGCATCCCCGCCTCGGGCGTCGCCGGCATCCGGCCCCGGCGCCGCAGCTCGGGCACGACGTGCTCCGCGACCTGCGCGAACGAGCCCGGGGTGACGGCGTAGGCCAGGTTGAGCCCGTCCGCGCCCGTGTCGTCGATCCACGCCTCCATCTCGTCGGCCACCTCCGGACCGGAGCCCACCGCGACCGGGCCCCGCCCGCCGACGGCGAGGTGGCGCGCGACCTCCCCCACCGTCCACTCCCGCGACGGGTCGTCGGTGGTGAACGAGGCGAGCGCCGACCGGCCGGCGTCGGACTCGACGTAGCGCAGCGGCTCGTCGGGGTCGATGCCGGTGAGGTCGAGCCCGGTCCAGCCGGCGAACAGCGCGAGCGCCCCCTCGAGCGAGAACGCCTCGACGTACGACGCGTACCGCTCGTGCGCCTCCGCCGACGACGCCGCGACCACCGGCGCGAGCTGGGAGAAGACCGTGACCGAGGCCGGGTCGCGCCCGGCGTCGGACACCGCGTCGCGCAGCCGGGAGACCTGCCCGGCCACCACCGCCGTCGAGGGCCCGGAGACGAACACCGCCTCGGCGTGCCGGCCCGCGAACGCGAGGCCCCGCGGCGAGGCCCCGGCCTGGAAGATCACCGGCGAGCGCTGCGGCGACGGCTCGCACAGGAACGGGCCGGGCACGTCGTAGTATCGGCCGTGGAAGGCGACGTCGTGGACCTTCGCCGGGTCGGTGTAGACGCCGGCCACCGGGTCCCGCACCACGGCGTCGTCCTCCCACGACTCCGTCCACAGCCGCCGGCACACCTCGAGGTACTCGTCGGCCTGCGCGTAGCGCTCGTCGTGGGGCAGCTGCGCCCCGAGCCCGAGGTTCGCGGCCGCCGACTCCAGGTAGCCGGTGACGACGTTCCAGCCGACCCGCCCCTTCGTCAGGTGGTCGAGCGTGGTGAACCGGCGGGCCAGGGCGTACGGGTGCTCGTAGCTGGTCGACACGGTCAGCCCGAACCCCAGCCGCTCGGTCACCGCCGCCATCGCCGACACCGGCATCAGCGGGTCGCCCAGCGGCACCTGGATGCCGGCCCGCACCGCGGCGTCGCGCGACCCGCCCGCCACGTCGTAGATCCCGAGGACGTCGGCGAGGAAGAGCGCGTCGAACCCCGCCTCGTCGAGCAGCCGCGCGAGCCCGGTCCAGTGGTCCAGGTCGGTGTAGCGGAAGCCCTGGTCGTCGGGGTGGCGCCACACGCCGGGCGACTGGTGCCCGGCGCACATCATGGCGAAGGCGTTGAGGTGGATGCGGCGGTGCACGCGGCCTCCCTACACCCGCGTGCCCGACGCCGCCGCGTCGGTCGGGGCGGCCACGTCTCGCCGGGGCCCGGGTCGAACGCGGTCTCGCGCGCGAACCCGGCGGAGAGCGCGGTCAGGGCGGTGAGGACGCCGAGGTAGGCGACGACGGCCCAGGGTGCGCCGGTGAGCGCGACGAGCGCGGCCGCGATCAGCGGGGAGAACCCGCCGCCGAGCACCGAGCCGATCTGGTAGCCCAGCGAGGCGCCGGAGTAGCGCACGCGGGCGTCGAAGAGCTCGGCGAACCACGCCGCCTGGGGCCCGTACATGGCGTCGTGCGCGACGTTCAGCGCGATCACCGAGGCGAGCACGATCAGCCACGTCGACCCGGTCTGCACGGCCCCGAAGAACAGCGCGAGCCCGACGAGGCCCGCGAACGCGCCGAACAGCGTGGGCCGGCGGCGTCCGACGCGGTCCGACAGCGCCGCCCACAGCGGGGTCGAGGCCAGCCCGAGCGCGGAGGTCACGACGACCGCGAGCAGCCCGGCCGACGACGACGCCCCGAGGCGCTGCGAGATGTAGGTCAGGCCGTAGGTCGTCACGAGCACGAAGAGCGCGATCTGGGAGATCCGCAGCCCGGTGGTCAGCACGACCGACCGCGGCGACCCCCGCAGCGCCTCGACGACGGGCAGGCGCGCCACCCGGCCGCTCGCGCGCAGCGCCGCGAACTCCGGGCCGTCGGAGAGCCGCAGCCGCACGACGAGCCCGACGACGACCAGCACCGCGCTGACCAGGAACGGCACCCGCCAGCCCCAGGACAGGAACGTCGCGGGGTCGGTCAGCGTGCGGACGAGGAAGAACGACCCGGTCGCGAGCAGCATCCCGGCCGGCGAACCGATCTGGGTGAAGCTGCCGACCAGTCCCGCGGCGGCCGGGGGCGGCGTGCTCGGCGGAGAGCACCGCGGCGCCGCCCCACTCCGCGCCGACCGCGAGCCCCTGGACGATGCGCAGCACCACGAGCAGCGTCGGGGCGAGGACCCCGACCGTCGCGAACGTGGGCAGCACGCCGATCAGCGTGGTCGCCGCCCCCATCGTCACGAGCGCGGCGACGAGGACGGCCTTGCGGCCGACGCGGTCGCCGAGGTGGCCGGCGACGACCGCCCCGATCGGCCGCGCGCCGAAGCCCGCGGCGTACGTGGCGAAGGCGGCGAGGGTGCCCGCCGTGGCGCTGATGCCGGGGAAGAAGAGCTTGTTGAACACCAGGGCGGTGGCCGTGGCGTAGAGGTAGAAGTCGTACCACTCGACCGTCGTGCCGATGGCCGAGGCCAGGGCGACGCGGCGGGGCATGCGGACGGGAGAGCTCACGGGCGTTCCTCGGGTGTCGGCGGTTCGGGAGCTGGGAGCTACCGAGCGCGACACGCCGTGGAGTCGATCCGGCGCAGGTCGAGGTGCCGACGACGGGTGAGGAACGGACGCGGCACGGGGATCACCCTAATGCCGCATCGCGGGCGGGGCGCCGGGAATCAGAAATAGGTGCGCGACACCATGTCCGCGACGCAGGCCGGCTTGTCCTCGCCCTCGATCTCGACGGTGATCCGGGAGACGATCTGGATCCCGCCCTCGGTGAGGTCGGTGGCGTCGATGATCACGACGCGCGCCCGCACCCGGTCCCCGACCCGCACCGGCTTGGGGAAGCGGACCTTGTTGAGCCCGTAGTTCACGCCCATCGTCACGCCCTCGAACCGGCGCGCGGAGTTCGCCAGGTACGGCACCAGCGAGAGCGTGAGGAAGCCGTGGGCGATCGGCCCGCCGAAGGGACCCGACGCGGCCCGCTCCGGGTCGATGTGGATCCACTGGTGGTCCTCGGTGACGTCCGCGAAGCCGTCGACCCGCTGCTGGTCGATGGTGAACCAGTCGCCGGGGCCGAGCTCGCGCCCCTTGGCCCGGTACACCGCGTCCGATCCGGACAGGACCTCCACGTCCGGCTCCTCCGTCGTCGTCGACCGCCCCGATCACGGGCGCCGGCCGACCCTAGCGCCGCGGGCGAGGGCCACGCGGGCCTCGGGCTCGTCGCGGGCCGCCGCGGCCAGCAGCCCGAGGGAGACCATGCTGACGATCACCGAGCTGCCGCCCGCGGAGATCAGCGGCAGCGTGATCCCGGTGACCGGGAGCAGGCCGAGCACGTAGCCGATGTTGATGACGGCCTGGGCGACGAGCCAGACCGTGAGGGTCGCGACGACGACCCGGTTCCAGGGGTCGACGGTGCGCGCGGCGATCCGCAGCCCGACCCAGCCGAGCAGGGCGAACAGCCCGAGCACGGCGACGGCGCCGACGAGGCCGAGCTCCTCGCCGAGGATCGCGAAGACGAAGTCGTTGGACGCGTTGGGCAGGTAGCTCCACTGCGCGGCGCCCTGCCCGAGCCCGTCGCCGAGCAGCCCGCCGTCGGCGAGCGAGTACAGCGCCTGCTGGGACTGGTAGCCGGCGCCGAGCGAGTCGTCCCCGCCGTTGCCGAGGAACGAGGTCAGGCGCTCGAGCCGGTAGCTCGCGGTCACGGCGAGCACCCCGACCGCGCCGAGCGCGCCCGCGCCGAGCAGTCCCAGCAGGCGCCCGGGCACCCCGGCGAACCACAGCAGCGCGAACAGCACGACGACGATGCCGAGCGCGGATCCGAGGTCGGGCTCGACGACGACGAGGCCCGCCGTCAGCAGCGCGACCGGCACCACCGGCAGGAGCGCCTGCCAGCCCCAGGCGCCGCGTCCCGCTCCGGGCCCGCGCCGGGCGAGCAGCACGTGGGCGCCCCAGAGCACGAGCGTCAGCTTGGCCGGTTCGCTGGGCTGCAGGGAGAGCCCGGCGACGACGAACCACTTCTGCGCGCCCGCGGCGGCCGAGCCCAGTCCGGGCACGAGGACGGCGGCGAGCGCGAGGAGCGCGAGCGCGTGCAGCCACGGGCTCGCCGTGCGCCACCCGCGCACCGGCACGCGGCCGACCAGCACGAAGGCCACCCCGCCGGCGGCGCAGTAGACGACCTGGTGGACGAAGACGCCGTAGGGGTTGCCGGTGCGGGCGAGCGAGTCGATCGACGACGCCGAGAGCACCATGACCAGCCCGAGGCCCGCGAGGACCACGGTGAGGCCGAGGACGAGGTAGTACGACGCGAGCGGCCTCCCCAGCGTCGCGGCCACCGCCCGGCGGGCCGCGATCACGTGGCCGGCGACCGGGCTCGTCCGGCGGCCGGGCGCAGCTCCACGCGTCCCGGTCCCCCGCGCCGTCGTCACACCCGCGACCCTGGCACCACCACGCGGCCGGCCGGGGCACCCGTCGACCTGCGTGCCCCGGCACGAGACGCCCGAACCGGACGCCCGGTCCGGGCCGTTGCGGTCGCGAGGCGTGCTGGACGGGGGACGCTCGGATCCGCTGCGCCCGGCGACCGTCACGATGCGTGAGCGCGACGGGGCGCGCTAGGACCGCCGGAAGCGGTCGGCGAAGCGGGGGTCGTCCTCCCACCAGAGCCGCGGCCGCGCCTCGGCGTCCGGTCCGGGGCCGCCGTCGTCGCCCGCCGTCGCCGGGCTCCTCCCGCTCGGCCGCCTCCCGCGCGAGCTCCGCCGCGTCGAGCTCGGCGTCGATGCGGCGGGCCTCCCGGGCGTCCGCGGCCGCGAAGCGCAGCGCGATGGCCCCGAGGAAGGGCAGGCCCGCGAGGTCCCCGCCGATCCACCACACGCCCGCGCCGATCGCCTGGTCGTTCGCGCGGGGTGGGGCCCCAGGTCCGCGCGACGGCGTCGTAGTGCGCGACGGCGAGCAGCGGGCCCGTCCAGAGCACCAGGCCCAGGACGCCGTCGGTCACGACCTCGGCGATCGCGATGCCGAGCGTCAGCCCGTGGTGGGTCTCCCGCGGGACCGGGTCGATCTGCAGCCGGCTCACCACGTACAGCAGGCCCGCCGCGAGCAGGCCGACCGACACCAGCCCGCTCACCACGGCGCTGCGCAGCTCCAGCGGGTACAGCCCGGTGAGGTAGAGCAGGAACGGCGGGGCGATCAGCGCGATCGTCGCCGCCCCCGGCGAGGACACCGCGTGCGCCACCCGGGACCGGCGCAGCCGCCCGAGCCGGCCGACCGCGGTCGCGGGCAGCGTCTCCCGCGCCAGGGTCAGGGGGGCGCCCGCCGCGAGCAGCATCGGCGCGACGACCAGCAGCACGACCCCCTGCACGGCCCGGGCCCAGAAGAGGGTGTCGTCGTAGACCGCGACGACGGAGGTCCCGACGAGCAGCAGCAGCGCGGCGCCCAGGAGGAACGGCGCGGTCCGGCGTGCGGACCAGGGCAGGCCGGCGCGGTGCATCCGGCGCACGCCGGCCAGGTAGGCGCCGCCGAGCACCGCGACGCCCGCGAGGACGGCGGGCGGCGCCGTCCAGCTGGTGAGCAGCCGCCCGGCGGTCAGGGGCGGCAGCCCGGCGCCGGGGATCCCGGCGGCGAGCACGGGGAGGACCACCGCGCCACCCCAGACCCCGCCCCGTGAAGCCGGGGTCAGGACGGCCGGTGCAGGTGCCCGTAGAGGGTGGTGCGCGGCACCCCGAGGCGTTCGGCGATCTCGGTCACCGAGCGGCCCTCGTCGTAGAGCCGGCGGGCCTCGGCGGACGCGTCGGTGTCGAGGCGCGGCGGGCGGCCGCCACGCCGGCCGCGGGACCGGGCGGCGTCCAGCCCGGCACGGGTGCTCCGCGAGGTCAGGGCCCGCTGGAGGTCGGCGAGCACGTCGAGCGTGGCGAGCAGGCCCGCGTCCGCCGACCGGGTGTCCAGGGCCTCGTCGAGGGACCACAGGTCGGCCCGGGCGGCGCGCAGCCGCTGCCCGACGGCGACGAGGTGCAGCACCGACGACGCCAGGCGCTCGAGCCCGGTGACCACGACGACGTCCCCGGCCCGGAGATCGGCGAGCAGGGCGTCGAGCTCCGGCCGCGCCCCGCGGGTGCCGCTCGAGCGCTCGACCCGCACCTGGCCGGGATCGACCCCGGCCGCGTGCAGCCGCTCGATCTGCCCCCACGGATCCTCTCCGTGCGGAGCGACCCGTACGTACCCCCGGAACACCGCCACCCCCTGCTCGGGGGACGGCCACCCCGTCCCCCGAGAGCCCATCGACGCACGTCGGGCGCCCGTAACCGCTGCGCCGGATGCCGACCGGCCGGACCGGGGCCCGTCGCCAAACGTGTGCCGGGGCCGGTCGACCGGTCGTCCCGCGACGACCGTCGCGACCCGTCGTCGCTGGTGGGAGGGCCGTTCTCCGGGTGGCGACACCACGACGGCCGGTCGGCGCCCCGGGGCCCGGACCCGGCCACGACCCGGTGACATCGTGATGTAATCGTGACTGCCGGGGGCCTCCATGCGGGTGACCCGAACGTCCGAAACGGTGGAGCGTGCCGGCACGACACCCCGTGCGACGAGCAGCGGGTGCACGCTGCCACCGGCGGAGACTCGGCCGGACGGAGCAGGGCCACCAGGCCCGGGGAGAGTGAGGTCGACGTGCGCAAGACCGTCGCCATGATCGCGGCCGTCGTGGTCGCGGTGCTGGCCGTGGTGTCCGCGAGGGCACTGGCGAGCCCGGTCGCGTGGGCGGCCGCCGCGGTACTCGTGGTCGCGACGGCCGCCGCCGTGGCCACGCTGAGCCTGACCCCCGCCGTCCAGCGCGTGGTGGTCGCCGTGGGCGCCGTGCTCGGCCTGGGCGGCGATCGCCCTCGCGGTCGTCGAGTTCGCCGTGCGCGGCTACCGGACGACGACGAGCGCCCCGCTGCTGGGCCTCGTCGCGGGGATCGCCGGACTGCTCGTCGTCCTCGGCGTCGCGGCGGCCCGCTCGGCCCCCACCCCGCCCGCCCTCTGGACCGGTGCCGCCGTCCTCGCGGCGCTCGGTCTGGTCGCGGGCGTGGTGGTCGGGACGACGGTGCCGTACCTCCCGCTGTCGCGGGCGATCTCCTACACCAGCGCCGACGCGGCCACGACGCTGCGGCTCGACGCCCCCGGCGGCGCCAGGACCGGCGACGTGCTCGTCGCCCAGGTCTTCCGCTCCGGCGCCGGTGAGGTCCACGCCCCGCCGGACTGGACGGCGCTGCGGACGACGCCGCTGCCCGGCGGCACCGGCTCGGTCTCGCTGTTCACGACGACCGCGACGGACGCGCTCGGGCCGGCGACGTTCACCGTCGACACCCCGGCGACGCTGCTCGGCGGCGTCGGCGCGTGGTCGCACGTCTCGGCGGTCACCGCGCCGGGCGACGCCACCGGGAGCGGCGGGGCGATCACCGCGACCCCGGCGCCCGACGAGCACTCCACCCAGGTCCTGTACTTCGTCGCGGGCACCGGCGTCGCCGACATCGCCGCGCCGGAGCCGCTGTCCGACGCGTGGGTGGTCAAGGTCGACAACGTCGTCAAGGCCACGACGGCCCTCGTCACCCGTCCCGCGCTCGCCACCGACCCCGCGGCCCCGGTCAGCCTGACCCCGAGCGCGCCGCTGGCGCCGTGGGCCGTCCAGACGGTGGTGCTGCAGGCGGAGTGACCGCCTCGGCCCGCGGGCCGTCGGGTGGCCGGGACCCGGCCCCCGATGGCACCGTGGAGCCGTGCGCGGGGACGCCGAGGGCTTCCGGAAACGGTACGAATCGCGGGTCGACGAGCAGATCCGCACGGCGATCGAGGCCGGCGGGTTCGACAACCTGCCCGGCGCCGGGCAAGCCGCTGAAGCTGCCCCGGCACGGCGACGAGGACTGGTGGATCCGCTCGAAGCTGCGGGCCGAGGGCGTGTCCACCGACCTGCTCCTGCCGCCGTCCCTGCGGCTGCGCAAGGAACTGGCCGGTCTCGACGAGGCGGTGCGCGACCTGCGCGACGAGGCGGCGGTCCGCCAGGTCGTCGCCGAGCTCGACCGCCGCGTCGTCGACTTCCTGCGTGCTCCCTCGGGGCCGCGGGTGCCGGTCCGGCGCCCCTGCGCCGACGACGTCGTGGCCCGGTGGCGGGCGGCGCGCGCGCTCGACCGGCCGGTGCCGCCGCCGCGGCCCGGCCGCACCGCCGCCGCGCCGGTCCTGGTGGCGGCGCCTGCGGGAGGGCGAGGGTCCGGGCAGCTCGGGGTCCCGGCGGACCTGCGCCGACCTGATCCACTCCGGGGTCTTCTCACGGCGGGGCGGGCGGGCCAGACTCCACCCGCCCGCCCCGCGCGAGAGTCCCGGGGCCGAACGGAGGAACCGCCGATGGCGCCGGAGCCCACCCGCATCGACCTGCCCTCCGCGGGCGGCCACACCGTCGCGGTGTTCCGCTGGCTCCCCGCCGGCGATCCCCGCGGGGTCGTGCAGCTGACCCACGGCATGGGCGAGCACGTGCTGCGCTACGGGCACCTCGCCGAGCTGCTGACCGGCGCCGGCTTCCTCGTGCAGGGCCAGGACCACCGGGGCCACGGCGCGACGGCCCGGGCCAACGGCACCGCGCCCGGGGTCCTCGGACCCGGCGGGTGGGACGAGCTGGTCGCCGACATCGGACGGCTGGTGGAGCGGGGCCGCCAGGACGTCCCGGGCGTCCCGCTGATCCTGCTCGGGCACAGCATGGGGTCCTTCGCCGCGCAGCAGTACCTGCTCGACCACTCCGAGGACGTCGACGCGGTCGTGCTCACCGGCACCACGCTGCTCGACCAGCTCGAGGGGGCCATCGACACCTCGGCGGAGATCGACCTCTCCGCGTTCAACGCCCCGTTCGCGCCCGCGCGCACCGACTACGACTGGCTCTCCCGCGACGAGGCCCAGGTCGACGCCTACGTCGCGGACCCGTGGTGCGGCTTCGGCCTCGACCCCGCGGGCGGCTCGGAGATGATCGCCGGCGGGCGGGCCGTCGCCGACCCGCAGCGGCTCGCGGCGATGCGCCAGGACCTGCCCGTGTACATCGCCGTCGGCGAGCAGGACCCGGTGGGCGGGCCGGTCGTGCTCGCCCAGGCGCTCGCGGACCGCTACCGCGGGGCCGGGCTGAAGGACGTCGAGTTCCGGGTCTGGCCCGGGGCCCGCCACGAGATCCTCAACGAGACCGACCGCGACGAGGTCGAGGGCGAGCTGCTCGACCGGATCGAGCGGTGGGCACCGCGGTAGCTGCGGAGCGCGCCTACCAGGCCGGGCGGACGCGACCCAGCACGACGCCGACCAGCGGCGGGACGATCACCGGGCCGAACGCGATGCCGATCGCGCCGACGGTCAGCAGCGCCGCGAGCTGCATCTGGATGCCGACCGCGAGGGGCAGGACGCCGACGAGCAGCGTCGCGACGAGCCCGGCGAGCATCATGATCTGCCCGCTGCGCAGCCGGTGCGGCTCGGAGACGCGGCGCGCGAACCACGGGTCGGCCGCGCGCAGGGCGCCGACGATCGCGTGGAACCGGCGGTCGATCGGCGAGCGCTCGGGGCGCGTGCCCTCCGACGACGGGTCCTCGCCGGATTCATCACCCTGGTGCACCTCCACAGGGTGACCGAGGCGGTGCGGCGGCACACCGTGGGGTCGGACACGCTCGGTGAGTCACCCGTCCGGGCGTTTCCTCCGGGGGTCAGGCTCCGGGCGGACCGAGCCGGGCGAGCACCGCGTCCCAGTCGCGGGCGAGCGCCGTGGAGGGCTCGCCCGCGATGGCCCGCAGGTAGATCCCGTCGCCGAGCGCGGCGATGAGGTCGCCGGTCAGGTCGTCGCCCGCCTCCGCCGCGAGCACGTCCCGCCACGCCGTCATCACCTCGCGCGCGGTCGCCGCGGCGGCCTCCTCGGACCCGGCGAGGCTCAGCAGGGCGACGGTGCTGCGGAACATCGAGCTGTCGCGCTGCGGGTCGTCGGCCGAGGTGCGCAGGTAGTAGCGCGCCACCGACTCCTGGCCGGCCGCCGCGGCCGCCCGCGCCGCCGCGATGTCGGCCTCGGTGAGCTCGCGGACCCAGTCCAGGAACCCGGCGAGCAGGGCGTCCTTGGACCCGAAGTGGTAGAGCAGGCCGCCCTTGGAGACCCCGGCCCGCGCCGCGACGGCCTCGAGGGTCACCGCGTCCGGACCGTGGCTCACGACGTGGTCGACGTAGGCCCGGACGACGCGGTCCCGCTGGGAGGGCCGGGGCATGGGCGGAGCCTACCGGTGCCCGCTGGACCGTCCGGCTGGTACAGTTTCGATTACTGTACCGTCCGGACTGTCGAGAAACGAGCGAGCACCGCCATGCCCATCCTCCGGAGCACCACGCCCGACCAGCGACGACGTCTCGCCCTCGCGACCCTCATCGCCCCGGTCCTGCTGATCACGCTGGACATGACGGTGCTCGGAGCCGCCCTGCCGGCCATCTCCGAGGACCTGCGCCCGGGCGCGGCGGCGCAGCTCTGGATCGTCGACGTCTACTCGTTCGTGCTCGCCGGGCTGCTCGTCGTCGCCGGCGGGCTCGGCGACCGGCTGGGGCGCCGGCGCCTGCTGCTCGCCGGCGCGGCGGCGTTCGGGCTCGCCTCGGTCGCCGCGGCGTTCGCCCCGAGCGCCGGCGCGTTGGTCGCCGCCCGCGCGCTGCTCGGGATCGGCGGAGCGACGCTCATGCCCTCGACGCTCTCGCTGATCAAGACGATCTTCCCGGAGCCCGAGGCCCGGCGGCGCGCGATCGGCGTCTGGGCCGCGGCGTTCTCCGCGGGCGCGGCGGCGGGCCCGGTCGTCGGCGGCTGGCTGCTCGAGCACTTCTGGTGGGGCTCGGTGTTCCTGGTGAACGTCCCGGTCTGCCTCGTGCTGCTGGCGCTCGGGCCGGTCCTGCTGCCCGAGAGCCGCGACCCCCGTCCGGGACGCTTCGACCTGCCCTCCGCGGCGCTGGCCCTCACGACGATGCTCCCGGTGGTCTACGCGCTGAAGTCGGTGGCGACCGACGGGGTCACGACGGCGGGCGTGGTCGCCGGCGTCGTCGGGGTCGGCTCGGGCGTGTGGTTCGTGCACCGTCAGCGCACGGTGGCCGACCCGCTGCTCGACCTGCGCCTGTTCGCCCGCCGGGCGTTCTCGGTGTCGGTGGCGACCAACCTGCTCAGCGTGTTCGCGCTGGTCGGGCTGCTCGTCCTCGTGCCGCAGTACCTGCAGCTCGTGGCCGGGATGTCGCCGCTGGAGGCCGCGCTGTGGCTGGTCCCGGGCACGCTCACCGGGATGGCGGGCGCGCTGGTGGCGGCCCGGCTCGTCCGCCACGTCCCGGTCCGGCCGCTGATCGGTGGTGCGCTCGCGCTGGCGGCGGTCGGGTTCGGGACCCTGTCGCTGCTCGGCGTCGGGGCCGGACCCGCGGCCGTCGTCGTCGGGATGGCGCTGGCGGGGATGGCCGTCGCGCTCGTCGAGACGCTGACGACCGACCTGATCCTCGAGTCCGTGCCGGCCGACCGCGCCGCCGCGGCGTCGGCGATCTCCGAGACCGGCTTCGAGCTCGGCGGGGCGCTCGGGGTCGCGGTGCTGGGCAGCGTCGCCGCCGCGACCTACCGCGCGGGGCTGCCGGCCGGCGTCCCGGGCGACACCCTCGGCGGGACGCTGGCGGCCACGGTCGACCCGGCGGTCGTCGCCGCGGCGTCCGCGTCGTTCACGACGGCCCTGGCGGTGGTCGGCGCCGTCGCCGCGCTGGTCCTGCTCGGGGCGGCCGCCCAGTCGCGGCTGCTCCCGGTGCGTGTGGAGCGCGCCCGAGCCGGCCCCGATGGAGCGCCATGGCAGCAACGGCACGATCGCTGACGTCTGACGCCAGGACGGCGCCGTTCACTCTCATCGACTGCCCGGCCCAACGGGAGCAACGGCACGATCCTGACGTCCGACGCCAGGATCGTGCCGTTCATGCATTGCGGCCGGGCCCTACGCGAGCAGGGGCGGGCGGCGGGCCGACCAGTCCGTCGCCGCCTCGTGCGTCAGCGCCACCTCGAGCACGCGCCGGTCCCCGCCGGGCGGCCCGATGAGCTGGACCCCGACCGGCAGGCCGTCGGCGGTGAACCCGCCGGCATCCCCAGCACCGGGACCCCGGCCATCGACCACGGCGCCACCGTCTCCATCCAGCGGTGGTAGGTGTCCATCGCCCGGCCGTCGATCTCGCGCGGCCACGGCACGTCGGCGGCGAAGGGGTGCACCTGCGTCGCCGGCGCGAGCAGCACGTCGAACCGGTCGAACAGCGCGACCACCGCGCGCGTACCACTCCGCGCGCACCGTCGACGCCCACGACACCTCCAGCGCCGACAGCGCCGTCGCCGTGCTCGATCTCCCACACCAGCTCCGGCTTGAGCTGGGCGCGCAGGTCGGGGTCCTCGACCAGCGGCGCCATCTCGACGGCGTTCCACCAGCGCCAGCGCAGGAACGCCTCCCAGAGCCGGTCGAGGTCGAACGCCGGCACGACCTCCTCGACGACCGCGCCGAGCCCCGCCAGCACGTCGGCGGGTCCGCGGGCCAGCGCGAGCAGCCCGGGCTCGGTCGCCAGCCGTCCCCCGAGGTCCCCGAGCCAGCCCACCCGCAGGCCCGCCGGCTCGGCCGGACGCAGGTCGGCGAGGTCCAGCGGGTCCGCGCGGTCGAGCGGCCCGACCGGCCCCCCGGCCGTCATCACCCCGAGCAGCGCGGCCAGGTCGGCGACGGACCGCGCCATCGGCCCCGCCTCCCCGAGCTGCGCGACGAAGCCGGTCGTGCCCGGCACGCGGCCCCGCGAGGGCCGCAGCCCGTACACGTTCGCCCAGGCCGCCGGGTTGCGCAGCGAGCCCATGTAGTCGCTGCCGTCCGCGGCCGGGAGCATCCGCGTCGCGAGCGCGGCCGCCGCCCCGCCGGAGGAGCCCCCGACGGTGCGCGCGAGGTCGTACGGGTTGCGCGTCGTGCCCCAGACCGGGTTGTAGGTCTGCGACCCGAACCCGAGCTCCGGAGTGTTGGTGCGCCCGACGAACACCGCGCCCGGCGGCCCGCATCCGCGCCACGTGCGGCGCGTCGACGACGCCGACGCGGGACGCGAACACCGGCGAGCCCGCCGCGAACGGCTGCCCGGCCGCCTCGGCGAGGTCCTTGACCGCCTGCGGGACGCCGTGCAGCACGCCGCGGTACTCCCCGCGGCCCAGCTCGGCGTCCCGCTGCGCGGCCTCGGCGAGCACGGACTCGGGGTCGGGCCGGGCGACGAGCGCGGTCACGGCGGGGTTCACCGCGTCGGCGTGCGCGAGGTGGTCGCGGGCCACCTCCACGCACGACACCTCACGGGCGGCGATCGCCGCCGCGAGCCCCACGAGACCGAGCTCGCAGACCGCGGGGACGGTCACCGCAGCCGCCGGTCCCGGCCCGCTCAGCGGGGCTTCACCTCGCCCATCTCGCCCCAGCCGTTCCCGTCGACGCCCTGCACGCTGATGATGCGCGGCGTCGTGTCGACGTAGTCCGGGGCCTCGTCGACGAACTTCTTGAAGTGGTCGGAATTGACGTGGTCGCCGGCCGCGTCGTCCTGGAACGCCTCGACGAGCGTGTAGGTGTTCTCCTCGTCCAGGGACTTGTTCCACTCGAAGAAGATGTTGCCGGGCTCGGACCGCGTGGCTTCCGTGAACTCCTTCGTGAGCTCCGGGAAGCGGTCGGCGTACTCGGGTTTGACGGTCCACTTGACCGCGATGAAGATCATGCCCGGGATCCTGGCACGCGAGTGGCGCCGAGCACACCCGTCCGGCCGGTGGGCGATGCGGGGTCTGGTGGGACGCGCCGGACGTCGCGGACACTGGGCGCGTGGGCCAGGCGGGTGAGGTCGTCCCCTCGGGCTTCCGCGCGCCGGCTCCGGCGCTGCGCGGCCTCGTCTCCTACCACGGGTACGACGTGCGCGGGCTCGCCCCGGGCCGCCACCGCGGCCTGCCCTCGCCGTACCTGACCGTCATCGTCACCTTCGGGCCGGAGCTGGAGCTGGAGCGTCCCGACGGCGGACGGGACCGCTTCGCCTCCTGCGTCGGCGGCCTGCACGAGGTGCCGGAGCGGATCGTCCACGAGGGCCGGCAGTCCGGCGTGCACCTCACCGTGCACCCGCTCGCCGCGCGGGCCCTGTTCGGGCTGCCGGCCGCGGAGCTGGCCACGATCACCGTCGACACCGCCGACGTCCTGGGGCCGGCGGGCCGCGAGCTCGCGGCCCGGATCGCCGACACCGAGGACACCGGGTGGGACGCCCGCTTCGCCGCGCTCGACGACGTCCTGCTGCGCCTGCGTGACCGCCACGACGAGGCGGTGACGGGCGCGGCCGACGAGGTGCGGCACGCGTGGCGGGTCCTGACGGCGCCGGAGCCCGCCCGCGTCGGGACGCTCGCCCGCGACGTCGGGTGGAGCGGCGACCACCTCGGCCGCCGGTTCCGCACGGAGTTCGGCGTGGGCCCCCGGGTCGCGGCGCGGATGGCGCGCTTCGACCGGACTCGCCGCGACGTCGCGCGCCGCGCCGGCGACGGCACGCTCGTGCTCGCCGACGTCGCGGCGACCCACGGCTACGCCGACCAGGCGCACCTCGCCCGCGAGTTCCGGTCCCTGGCCGGGTGCTCGCCCTCGCAATGGGTCGACGAGGAGGTGCGGGCCGGGTTGTCGGGGGGCTCCGACGACCTCGACGCCGGGCTGGGACCCGACGTCGGATCCGTCCAAGACCGCGGGCCCGCCCGCCCGCGGTCACCCGCGACGCCGCGCACACCGACGAGATCTTCACCCGCGCCGTCGCAGCCGGGGCGACGGTGATCGCCGAGCCCTACGACACCGACTACGGCTCGCACGACTGCACGCTGCTCGACCCCGAGGGCAACCACTGGCAGTTCGGCACCTACCCGGGTCAGGCGCGCCCGGAGCCCGGAGTCGGGGCGTCCCCGTTAGCCCGACACGGTGACCCCGCGTAACGACTCGGTCGCTCCCAGCGCTACAGGCGCGTACCGCGTCGAGGGGAACACAGTGGGCCAGCAGGACCAGCCGCAGGACGACCAGCAGCACGGGTGGGAGCAGGACGCACCGACGGCCTCGGTCCGGGTGCACCGTCCGGGACCGCTGGGTTCGCTCCACGACCGCCAGCGGCGTTGGCCCCCGCTCGGTCGAGTCCTGTGGTGGGCGTTCCTGCTCCCGCTGGCGATCTTCGCCTGGTCGTCGTGGCGGCTGCGCGGAGCGCTCCGGGCCGGCGGCTACCTCGTCGCGGGATGGGTCCTCCTGTTCGGCCTCCTCGTCGTCATCGGGATGGCTGCCGCTCCGCCCGCCGGCACGGTCCCCGTCGCGGTGGGCGGGTCGAGCCCGGTCGCGGCCGTGAGCGCCGCGGCCCCGCCGCTCGCGGCGGCTCCGCTCCCACCCGCACCGCCGCCCGTCGCCGCGGTGGCCGCACCCACGCCTGCGAGCTCGATCGCCCCGGCGGCGCGGACCGTGCGCCCTGTCACGCCGGTGACGACGCGCCCCCGGGCCGTCGCGCCCCGGGCGGCCACGCCGCCCGTGTCGGGGAGCTCGCTCGGGAACACCTACACCAACGTCGACGGCAACCGATCCAGCGGCCGGTCGCGGCGGCGGCCCAGCCCGCCGGGGCGACGGCCGAGTGCAAGGACGGCACGTGGAGCTTCTCCGCGCACCACTCCGGCACGTGTTCGGGCCACGGTGGCGTCGCCCGGTTCCTCTGAGGCCCGCACGCGAGCCTTCGCGCGTAAGGTCCTCCTCGACTGCGCCTAGGGTTCCGTCCGCCGCCCGCACACCAGCCCACAACCAGGGCGACCGGGGTCTGGACCGAGCGGCGCCACGGCCGGTGCCCGCTTTGACCGGCCGACACCTGACGGGAGAGAAACCCCGAGGGCTCCTGTTCGACGTGCCCGTCCCCGGACGGGACCGACGCCTCGGAGCCTCCCCGGTGACCACCGCCCTCGTCCTCTCCCCCACCTCGTCCGGCGTGCCAGCCGGCGTCGTCGCGATCACGCTGGTCGCGGCGGTGCTGCACGCCGTCTGGAACGCGATCGCCCACGGCGTCCCCGACCGCCTCGTCGGGCTTCGCCCTGATCGGGGCCGCCTACACCGTGGTCGGCGGGGCCACGGCCGTCGTCGTGGGGCTGCCGCCGTCCGGCGCGTGGCCGTTCGTCCTGGGCTCGGCGGCCGTCCACGTGGTCTACACGCTGCTGCTCTGGGCGAGCTACCAGCTCGGCGACTTCAGCCAGGTCTACCCCGTCGCCCGCGGCACGGCGCCCTGGGTGGTGGCGGTGATCGAGGTCGTGCTCGGCCACCACCTGCCGGTGCTGCAGCTCGTCGGGATCGTGGTGATCTCGCTGGGGCTGCTGTGCCTGGCCCTCGACGGCGGGCGCCCGTCCCGGTCGACGCTGCCGGCGCTGGGCGCCGCCGTGGCGACCGGGATCTGCATCGCCGGCTACACGGTCGTCGACGCCACGGCGGTGAGCACCACCCCGGTGCTGGTCTACGCGACCTGGATGTTCCTGGTCCAGGGCCCGGTCATGCCGCTGGTGGCGCTCGTGCGGCGCGGGCGGCGGCTGCGCACGACGACGTGGCGGGTCCTGCTCGTCGGGCTCGGCGGCGGGGTGGTGTCGCTCGCGGCCTACGGGCTGGTCCTGATCGCCCAGACCAGCGGGGCGACCGCCGCGGTCGCCGCCCTGCGCGAGACGAGCATCGTCATCGGGGCCGTGATCGGGGCGGTCTTCCTGGGCGAACGGTTCGGGCGGGGGCGGGTGATCGCGGCGGTGGTGGTCGCGGCCGGGATCGTGCTGGTCGACCTGTGACCCGCCGGGGCGTAGCACGGAACGCGCACTCGAGCGCCGGTTGTCCGGCGAGGGGCACGTCGGGCAGGCTCGACGGGCTCCGCGGGTGCCTCACGTGCTGGTGATCACCAGGCACCGGGCTCGGCGAGTGGTCACGCGGCGAGGTGCGCGGCGGGCGGGAGCGCGGCGGGGTCGGCGGCCGGCCACTCGCCCGGGGACCCGCCGAGCGCGGACAGCTCGGTGACCTGCTCGACGCACCACGGGGAGAGCCCCGCCCAGGTCCCCTCGCGGACGGCGACGACGAGGTCCTGCCAGGCCACGGGCCGGACGTCGTCGACCTCCGTCGGGTCGGGCACGGGGTCGCCGGTCACGCGGGCGGTGAACACCGGGCACATCTCGCGCTCGACGACGCCGTCCTGCTCGGCGCGGTAGCGGAAGCGCGGGAGCACCAGGCGCGGCGGGCCGACGTCGACCCCCAGCTCCTGGCGGCCGCGGCGCCGGACGGCCTCGTCGAGGGCCTCGCCCGGCGCGGGGTGGCCGCAGAAGCTGTTGGTCCACACCCCGGGGAAGGTCCGCTTGGTGGCGGCGCGGCGGGTCATGACCAGCCGGTCGTCGCCGTCGACGAGGTAGCACGAGAAGGCCAGGTGCAGCGGCGTCGCCGCGTGGTGCACCTCGCGCTTGACCGCGGTCCCGACCGCCGCGCCGTCGGGGTCGAGGAGCACGACCAGCTCCGGATCGTCGTGGAACACCACCCCGCCAGTATGGGCAGGAACACCGGACGCCGCCCCCCGAGCCGGGCGCCGTCCTAGAGGCACGGGCCGGCGGAGGTGGTGAGCGTCGGGCTCCACGCCCCGGTCCAGGGCGCCCGCGGCGGCGCGCACGCGCAGGTACACGGTCGTCCGGAACACCGCGCGCACGGTCACCGTCGCCGACGTGCTCGACGTCGTCCCCGACGCGACGGGGGCGGCGAAGTCCGTCGTCGTCGACGCCTGGAACTGGTAGGACGTCGCGCTCGGCACGGCGGTCCAGCTCAGCGTCGCCGCGACCGCCCCGAGGCCGGTGACCACGCCGGTCGTCGTGCTCGTCGGGGTCGCCGTCGTGGTGGTCGTGACCGCCGCCGTCGTCGTGGGGGTCGCCGGGGTCGTCGTCACCGGCGTGGTGGTGGTCGTCGTCGCGGGGGCGGTGGTGGTGGTCGGCGGCACCGTCGACGCGAGTGGGGCCGCGGTGGGCGTCGTCGTCGTCACCCGCGGCAGCTCGGCGACGCGCGGCAGCGCCTCGACCCCGCCCCCGTCGGCGAACTTCGACGTCCCGAGCAGGCCGCCACAGGTCCACGCGGTGGCCGAGGCGGTGGTGGTGCCCAGACTGGCGGCGCGGGCGGTCGCGGTCCCGGGCCCGCTGCTCGACCACGCGGCGAGCGCGATCCCGGCCCCGGTGAGCAGGCCGAGCACGGCGGCGAGCGCGAGCAGCGCGAGTCGGCGGCTCACGGCGTGCTCGCCACGGTGACGGTGACGGGCACGGTGAACGTCGCGCCCTGGCAGCCGGTCTCGGACGCCGTGGACATCGCGACGGCGCCGGGGAGCGTGAGCGTCGTGCCGGCGCCGGCCGCGAGCGCGGTGCCGGGCTGCTGCGCGGTGAAGGTGACGCCCGTCGTCGCGCAGGTCCCGACGCCGCCGCTCGCCGTGGCGGCGCCGTTCGGGGCGATCGTCAGGACGCGCACCGTGTAGCGGTTCGGGTTGGTCACGGTGACGATCGCGGTGCCGGTGGCGCCGGGGACGAGCAGCCCGGAGGTCACGGCGCTGCCGGCCACGGTGCTCGTCGTCGGCGCGAGGGCGTTGCCCGCGCTGACGCCGGGCCGGCCGGAGCCCGAGCTCAGCCAGGCGGCGACCGCGATGCCCGCCGCGCCGAGGGCGGCCGCGAGCGCCGCGAGGGCGATCAGCACGGTCGCGCGCGAGACGCGGCCGAAGCCCGGCGGGCGGACGGTCGCGCGGACGCGGCGGCGCGTCGGCCACCAGCGGGGACGGTCCGCGATCGCGGCCGGCGCCACCGGGGCCGTGGCCGGTCCCTGCCGCGGCGGCTCCGGGCGCGACGGCCGCGCCGGACGGACCCGGGGCAGGGTGGGCATGGGCGTCCCGGCCGGCGGGGTCGGCGGCCGGGGTTCCCGGGTGCGGGGCACGGCCGGTGCCGCCACCCGGGCGCCGAGCGCCGGGAGCGGATCGGTGTCCGCCTCCGGGTCGACCGCCCCGGGCCCGCCGGCGGGGGCGACCGCCCCCGCCGTGCGACGACCCGCGGCGTGACGTGGCCGACGGCCCGGCAGCGGGATCGGGCCAGTCCGATCGATGGGTCCGCGCCCCTCCCGCTGGAGCAGCGACTCGACCCTCACCCGGCCGCGGAGGCCAGCTGGGCCGTCAGCGGCATCGTGAACGACTGACCCTGACAGGAATTGTCGGGGTCCGCCGCCATCGTGGCCGTCAGCGAGTACGAGCCCGAGCCGTTCGGGGCGATCGTCCCGGTCGGGTTCGCGACGGCGGGGCTGGTCACCGTGCCCGCCGGGCAGCCGCCCGAGCTCGCCTGCGACGAGCTCGAGCTGATGTTCACCACCTTCACCGGGTACGGGTTCGGGTTGTTGATCGTCACCGTGTAGGTGCTCGTCGAGCCCGGGTAGAGCTGCGCCCCCGACGAGTTGGCGCTGATCGTCGAGCTCACCGCGACGCTCGACGTGGTCGCGCCGGTCCCGGAACCGCTGGACAGGTAGGCGGCGAAGGCGACGCCCGCGCCGGCGAGCACGAGCAGGACGCCCCCGAGCACGGCGAGCCGCGTGCGATTTCGCGTCATGGACTTCCTCGACCTCCACAGTCGTGCGCGGGACGTGTCCGTCACGTCCCACGACGACGGGACCGGGAGGTCCGCTCGTCCTGACGTTGCGTCACCACATGGTGTGACTCCGCGTGACCGGCCGTTTCGCCGGCGGCCCCACGGGTTCGCGGAGTTCATCGCGCGGGCCGAGGACGAGCCGCGCCTCCTCCGCATCGACCGCGGCCTCGGCCCGCTGATCTGATGCTGCGAGGGAGTCGTTGCACGTCGAGCGGATCTTCATCGAGCGCGCAGTGACTCCCTGATCATGATCGACGACCTCAGCGCGGATAAATCGGAGGCCCGTCCCGCCGCCGGTCCCTACGGTCGAGCCACCGACCAGCACGTCCCCGGGAAGGGAGTGGACCGACCATGGAGAAGATCAGCAAGCAATTGTGGAACTGGGCGTCCATCCTCGACCCGGCCACCCGCGAGCAGGCCGAGCGCGCCTCGACGATGCCGTTCGTGTTCCCGCACATCGCCCTCATGCCCGACGCCCACCTCGGCCGCGGCGCGACCGTCGGCTCGGTGATCCCCACCGAGCGGGCGATCATCCCGGCGGCGGTGGGCGTGGACATCGGCTGCGGGATGGCCGCGGTGCGGACGCAGTTCACCCGGGAGCAGGTCACCGCGGTCGGCCCCCTCGCCCCGCTCCGGGAGGCCATCGAGCGGGCCGTCCCGCTCTCGGCCGGCCGCTACAACACCGAGGTCGTGGCCACCGCCGAGCCGCGGGTCGAGGAGCTGACGAAGCTCGCCGAGCGGGCCCGCTTCGACCCGGCGGTCTACGCCGGGAACTGGGACCTCCAGCTCGGCACCCTCGGGAGCGGCAACCACTTCATCGAGGTGACCGTCGACGAGCTCGACCGGGTGTGGCTGTTCCTGCACTCGGGCTCGCGGGGCGTGGGCAACAAGCTCGCGCAGCGGCACATCAAGGTCGCCCACGAGGCGATGAGCCGCTGGTGGATCGACCTGCCCGACCCGGACCTCGCCTACCTCGTCGAGGGCACCGACGAGTTCTGGGCCTACATCCGCGAGCTGCGGTGGGCCCAGCACTTCGCGCTGCTCAACCGCGAGGAGATGATGGACCGGGTGGTGCGCCAGCTCGGCGAGTTCCTGGGCGAGCCGGTCGACGAGCAGGAGCGGGTCAACTGCCACCACAACTACACCGAGCAGGAGACCCACTTCGGCCGGAAGGTCTGGGTCTCCCGCAAGGGCGCCATCAACGCCGAGCAGGGCCGGCCCGGCCTGATCCCCGGCTCGATGGGCACGGCCTCGTACGTGGTCGACGGGAAGGGCTTCGCGCCCAGCCTGAACAGCTCCCCGCACGGGGCCGGCCGGGCGTACTCGCGGTCGAAGGCGCGGAAGACCTTCACCGTCGAGCAGCTCCGGGAGGCGATGGCCGGGATCGAGTACCGGGACACCGAGGCGTTCCTGGACGAGATCCCGGCCGCGTACAAGGACGTGGACGTCGTGATGGCCGACGCGGCGGAGCTCGTGGAGGTCCGGCACACGCTCCGGCAGATCGTCAACGTCAAGGGCGAGTGAACGAGCGGCCCGTTCGTCACCATCGACGGTGACGAACGGGCCGTTCGTGCGTGACGGACGACCCCACCCCGGCCGACCACCCCACGACGGGCCCTTCCGGTGAACCGATGCCGGCACCGACGTCCCGCTGACTCCGAGGCACAATTTCGCCGGCCGACACCGGACGCTCGCCCGCGCGTCGGCACGTCGCCACACGATCGGGTGACCGAGCGGTCACCCTGCACTCGCCCCGAACCCGAGGAGCGTCGTGCCCGTCCCGCCGCCGTCCCCCGTCACGCGTCGCGCCGTGCTGCTCGGCGGCGCCGCCGCCCTCGCCACGACCGCCCTCACCACGGGCACCGGCCTCGCCGCTCCGTCCCGCGCCGAGGTCTTCACCCTCGGCGTCGCCTCCGGCGACCCGACCCCGGACGGCGTCGTCCTCTGGACGCGCCTCGCCCGCGACCCGCGGGCCGCCCGGGGCGGCATGACCGAGGCGGCCGTCGACGTCGACTGGCAGGTCGCCGACGACGAGCGCTTCACCCGCATCCGCGCGTCCGGGCGCACCCGCACCGGACCCGGGGACGGCTACGCCGTGCACGTCGAGGTCCGGGGCCTCCCGGCCGGCGGGACCTTCTCCTACCGCTTCGGCGCGCTGGGCCACCTCTCGCCGGCGGGCACCACCCGGACGGCTCCCCCGCCGGGCGCGATGACGCCGCTGACCCTGGCCTTCGCCTCCTGCGCGAACTACGAGCACGGGTACTTCACCGCCTACCGGCACATGGCGCAGGAGCAGCCCGACCTGGTCCTCTTCCTCGGCGACTACCTCTACGAGGAGGCGGCCGGCACCTTCCGCGCGAGGTCCGGGAACCCCCGCAGCTACGGGAACGCGGAGCCGACGACGGTCGAGGGCTACCGGCACCGCTACGCCCTGCACCACGCGGACGCCGACCTGCAGGCCGCCCACGCCGCCGCTCCCTGGGTCGCCGTGTTCGACGACCACGAGGTCCAGAAC
The DNA here is from genome assembly GCA_963716955.1 of uncultured Actinomycetota bacterium. GTDB lineage: Bacteria > Actinomycetota > Actinomycetes > Mycobacteriales > Pseudonocardiaceae > Actinomycetospora. Next base: position 315,300 of record CAVQUY010000017.1, on the reverse strand, counting down.
AACTGGGCGGGTGCCCACCCCGAGACCCCACAGCCGGACTTCCTCGGGCGTCGGGCGGCCGCCTTCCGCGCCTGGTACGAGAACATGCCGGTCCGGCTCCCGCAGCGCCCCCGGGGCGCGACGATCCAGTGCTTCCGCCGCCTGACCTGGGGCGCGACCGCCACCCTGCACATGCTCGACACCCGGCAGTACCGCGACGTGCAGGCCTGCGGCGACGCGTACCCGAGCAACTGCGCCGCCCGCACCGACCCGGCACGCTCCCTCACCGGCGGCGCGCAGGAGCGCTGGCTCGTCGACGGCCTCCGCACCTCGCGCGCCCGCTGGGACGTGCTCGGCCAGCAGGTGTTCTTCTCGCAGCTCGACCTCACGCCCGGCCCGCCGCGCGGGTTCAACGAGGACTCCTGGGACGGCTACCCCGTCGAGCGGGACCGGATCGTCGCGTCCTGGCAGCAGGCGCGGGTGCGCAACGCGGTCGTCCTCTCCGGCGACGTCCACACCCACTTCGTCGCCGATGTGCACGCCCGGTACGACGACCCGGGGTCCCCCGTGGTCGGCACCGAGCTCGTGTCGAGCTCGATCACCTCGGAGGGCGACGGCTCCGACCGGCCGCCGAAGGTCGCCGAGGCGCTGGCCCAGAACCCGCACATCCGCTACGGCATCGACCGCCGCGGCTACCTGACGGCCCGATTCACCCCCGACCAGCTCTACACCGCGGTGCGGGTGGTCGACCGGGTCTCGACGCCGGGCGCACCCGTCCGCACGGCGGCGGCGTTCACCGTCGCCGACCGGGAACCGGGGCTCCGACCGGCCGGGACGGCAGCGGCGGCCCAGGACGCGCGGTCGGGAGGCAGCGGGCCCCGGACCGCGGTAAGGTGACGAGGACGGCGCCGGGCTCGTCCCTCGAGCCCGGCGCCCTCCTCCTGCGCAGCCACCACGGGCGCCACCACAACACCCGTGCAGCCGGTCCGTCGGCGGGATCACGCTCGTTGATCTCGCTGAGGTGAGCCTAGCCTAACTCAGCGGGCGCGCCAACCCGCGCGCCCGGGGTCCCGTCGACGGCACGCAGACAGCGGTGCGCGAGCGCCCGCAGCGCCGCCGCGAGCTCGTCCGGCGACTCGACGTCGACCTCGAGGCCCATCCCGACGAGCATGAGCACGGCGCCCTCGGCGTGGTCGGCGGCGAGGTGCAGGCGGCTCGTTCCGTCCCCGAGGTCGTCGACGCGCGCCTGATCGGTCCACAGGCGTTCGCGCACGACGTCGGGCGGGGCCTGCACGCGCACCCGGCAGCGGAAGGCGCGGACGTCGGCGACCTTCGAGGCGACATAGGCGGCGGGGTCGGAACCGGGCACCTCCCGCGGCTCGAAGCGTGGGCCGGTCGCCAGCCCGTCGGGCCCGACCCGGGGGCGCACGCGGTCGAGGCGCAGGGTGCGCCAGTCGTCGCGGCCGAGGTCGTGGGCGAGCAGGTACCACCGCCGGCCCCAGCACACGAGGTGGTGCGGCTCCACCCGGCGTCGGGTCACCGCGCCGTCGTGGGCGGTGTAGTCGAGCTCGAGGACGCGACGGTCGCGGCACGCGGCACCCACCGTGACGAGGGCCGCGGGATCGACGGTCGGGGTGGCCCGCATCGGGGCCACCGTCGAGACCGGTACCGCGGCGACGCGACGTCGTAGCCGGCTGGGGAGGATGCGCTCGAGCTTCACGAGCGCGCGGACGGCCGCCTCGCCGAGACCGGCCACCCCGACGCCGCCGGACCCGGCGGCCGTCTGGAGCGTCACCGCGACGGCGACGGCCTCCTCGTCGTCGAGCAGCAGCGGCGGGAGCGCCGCGCCGGCACCGAGCCGGTACCCGCCGGTCGGTCCGAGGTCGACCTCGACCGGGTAGTCGAGGAGGCGCAGCTTGTCGACGTCGCGGCGCACCGTGCGCACCGACACCCCGAGGCGCTCGGCGAGCTCCGGGCCGGACCACTCGGGGCGGGTCTGCAGCAGCGAGAGCAGGCGCAGCAGGCGGGCGGAGGTCTCGAGCACCCGCCCATCCTCGCGCGGGAGGCGGTCAGGAGGTGTCCGGCTTCCCGGACGTCAGCAACGGCACGATGCTGTCACCGGACGCCAGGACGGCGCCGTCCACCCAGGGGACTCGGACGGGCGCCACACCCGGGACCACCGGTTCGAGGTCGTCCAGGTCACCGCCCACCGGTCGTCAGTACCCGTACGATCACGGGTGATGACGACGAAGACCGTTCCGGCCCCGCGGTACCGGTTCGAGCGCGACACCCGCTACCTCGTGACGGTCGCCGACGACGCGGGCGACCGGCAGGACCACCGGCTCGAGGCCTACCAGGGCTGGCTGGCCGGGCCGGACGGCATCCGGCACCGGTTCGGGGCGCACCGCCGGGTGCGCACCGAGATCCGGGACGACCGCATCAAGGCGACGGTCGGCCCCGTCTGAGCACGTCGACGTCCGCGGGGGACACGACCGGCACTGCCCGGTCGGCCGCGCCCCCGCGCCGTCCTCCGCACTCCTGGTCCACCGGCGTGCCGTCCCTCGTCCGACTCCGCCGCCTCCGACTCGGCGGGTCGTCCTCGGGTCCGGCTCCCGGACCGGATGGGGACTCATGTAAGGAGCTCCGGGACTTGATCGGCCTGGGGTTCCAGGGTTGCATGCGCATCCCGGCTGGTCCGGTGGGTGGCGTCGAAGCTTGGGCTCTGAGGGCGGATTCTCGCGGTTCGGGCCTCGTTGGGCTGATTGCCACTGCTGGCCTGGTCACACGGGTGCCCCGGATGAGGGAAGTAGGCCGACGCCGGTCGAGGTCGGGCCTGGTTGCAGCACATGAGTGGGAGCCGTCTCCAGGGACGCGCGAGCCGCCTTTGGGGCCGTGGCCGATCAGCGGCTGTGACTGGGCCGGAGCTGGAAGCAGAGGGCGACGGCGGGGAGTGGACGTGGAGCGGCGACTGGTCGGGATCGATCTGGGGATCGCGAGCGCGCACACGGTGCGGGTGCTCGATGGGACCGGGGGGCAGGTGTGTCGCCGGCGGTGCGCGCCGACGGTGGAGGACCTGGCGCGGGTCGAGGCAGCAGCGCTCGAGGGGTGTTCGACCTCGACGCGGTTGGAGGTGGTGATCGAGCCGACCGGGCCGGCGTGGTTGCCGGTGGCGGTGTTCTTCACCGGGCGTGGTCACCGGGTGCATCGTGTCTCCAGCGCCAAGGCCGCGGACCTGCGGCGGTTCCTGTCCCGGCACGCCAAGAGCAACGGCATCGACGCCGAGACCCTGGCCCGGTTGCCGCTGGTGGACCCGCAGGGTCTGCGGGTGCTCGAGCTGCCCGGGGCGCAGGCAGCGGCGTTGGACCGGCGGGTCCGCGCGACCGACCGGTTGACCCGCGCCGCGACCCAGCACAAGGTGCGGATCAAGGACCTGGTGCGCCAGCTGATGCCCGCGACCCCGCTGACCGGGGACCTCGGCGTTGCGGACCTGGCGGTGCTCGAGCGGTGGGCGGACCCGAACGCGCTGCTCGCGGCCGGGTCGGCGCGGTTGACCGCCCGGATCGCCCAGGCCTCCCACGGCCACCAGGGCGCCGAGCGCGCCGCGCAGTGGCGCGCGGCGGCCCGGGCGGCGGTGGAGCTCTACGCGAGCTGGCCGGCGATGCCGTTCAGTGATCTGGCCGCCGAGGTCGCCAGCGAGGTCCGGCTGCTGCGCGGGATCCAGGCCGAGATCGACGTCCACGCCGCGCACCGTGAGGACGCCTACCGGTGGGCCGATCCCGGCCAGCTCGCCCGCAGCCTGCCCGGGCTGTCCACCGTCGGCGCCCCGGCGGTGGTCGCCGCGGTCGGCGATCCGCACCGGTTCCCCTCGGCCCGCCACTTCCGCTCGTTCACCGGGCTGACCCCGCGGGCCTCGGAGACCGGGGAGACCGACCGCAAGGGCCAGCCGATGAGCAAGGCCGGGCCGGCGCTGCTGCGCACCACCCTGGTCCGGGCCGCGGACACCGCCCGCAAGCAGGACCCGCAACTAGCGAAGATCTACTACACCCAGATCGTCGAACGCGGCGCCGGGCACATCAAAGCGCTCTGCGTGGTCGCTGCCGCGCTGGGCGAGCGCGCCTGGACGGTCCTGCGCCGGGGGATGCCCTACGTCGTCTGCGACACCGACGGCCGGCCCGTCGACCCCGCCGAGGCCCGGCAGATCATCACCGCGCACTGGACAGTGCCGCCCGAGGTCCGCGCCCGCCGCCGCAGCACCAAGACCACCATCAAAAAGGCGGGGAAGGCCCCTCAGCGAGTCCACACAGGACACGACCGGTCAGACGCCCGAAGCGTCGACAAACGAGGCGACCTTCCCCAGCACCGATCCTCACGCGGAAGTCAACGCCCCCGCAAGGCGGCGGCGTTGACAACCGATCTCCCATAGGGAATCAGCTCACGAGACCGCAGCGGAAGCCCTGGGCCACCGCCTGCGCGCGGTCGGACGCCGAGAGCTTGCGGAACAGGCGCCGCGCGTGCGTCTTGACCGTGTCCTCGGACAGGTAGAGCTCGCGCCCGATCTGGCCGTTGCTCTTGCCCTGGCTCATCCCGCGCAGCACCTGCATCTCGCGCTCGGTGAGGTTGATGCTCGACCCGGGCTCGGCCGCACCGCGCTGGGTCGGGAAGACGTCGCCCATCGTGGAGCTGGCGAGCGCGGCCACGAGCTCGGGGCGCGACGCGTCCCAGCGCAGGTAGCCCCGGGCGCCGCCCGCGATCGCGGAGGCGATGCTGCCCGCGTCGTCGGGCGCGCCGAAGACGATGACGTTGGCGCCGTGGTGGGCCGCGACGAGCCGGCGGGTGGCCTCGGCGCCGGCGCTGACCGCACGCTGCGTGCCGACGAAGACGACGTCGACGGGCTGGCGGGCGTAGCGGGCGAGCAGGTCCTCCGGGGTGGCCACACAGTCGATGCGCTGCACGCCGGGGACGGCCGACATGACGCGCGTCAGCCCCTCGCGGACGCTGCGGCGGTCGTCGCAGATCAGAACCGTCCTCATTCAGACTCCAGTTCCCGGTGGCGGTCCCGCTCGGGGAGGGACCCAACGGATGTTTCAGGCGGCCCACGGTGGGCGCTGTCCTTCCATCGGCGCCCCCGAGCGAGACCTTGACCCCGAAATGACACAGCTGTTGTTATCTGTACGTGATGGTACGGAGGATGCATGTCGCAGAATCATGACGCCGAACGGTCGCGTCGAGTACTCCTCCTGCACGGGCCCAACCTCAACCTGCTCGGGCGACGCGAGCCGGAGGTGTACGGGACGACGACGCTCGCCGACGTCGACGCGCGGTGCCGCACGCTCGGCGCCGAGCTGGGGCTGGAGGTCGACGCCCGCCAGAGCAACCACGAGGGCGCGCTGATCGACGCGGCGCAGGAGGCGATGACGGCCTTCGACGCCGTCGTCATCAACCCCGGCGGGTACACCCACACCTCGGTGGCCCTGCGCGACGCCCTCGCGGCCCTGCCGGTGCTGGTGGTCGAGGTGCACATCTCGAACGTGCACGCCCGCGAGCCCTTCCGCGCCCATTCCTACGTCTCGCCGATCGCCACCGCGGTGATCGCCGGCGCGGGGGTCCTGGGCTACGAGCTCGCGCTGCGGGTGTGCGCCGCGCGCCTGTGACCTGATCTGGTCGCCTGGCGCCCGGGTTCGATCACCGGGCGCGCAGCGCCTCCAGCTCGTCGTGCAGCACCTCGGGGAACTGCAGCGGCAGGAAGTGCGTCCCCGGGAGCCGCACCAGCCGGGCGCCCGGGATGCCGTCGGCGAGGGCCACCATCTCCTCGACCGGGGCCATCGTGTCGAACTCGCCCGCCACGACCGTGACCGGCACGCGGAGGTCGTCGACCGGGATCGCGGGCTCCTCCCCCGCCGCGAGCACCATCTTCGAGAACCACGTCCAGTCGTGGTGGGAGAACTCCCGGGCGACCTCGGCGAGGGTCTGCAGCGGCGCGGGCGCGAACGCGGTGACCCCCGAGGCGTCGAGCCCCCGCGGGAGCAGCGAGATCAGGCCCGCGACAGGCGGCCCGACCACACGCAGCGACCAGGCGCTGGCGCGCGACAGCCCCCGCGAGACGGCGGCGGGCGTCCACGTCGGGCCGACCCGGAACCCGCCGCCGGCCACCCCGCCGAGCACGAGCAGCGACGCCACCCGCTCGGGGTACCGGCGGGCGAGCTCGAACGCGACCGACACGCCGATCGACCAGCCGACGACCGCGGCCCGCTCGATCCCGGCCGCGTCCATGACCGCGACCATGTCGTCGACGTGGTCGGCGAGCCGGATCCGGTCCGGGTCGCGCGGCCGCTCGGAGCCGCCCAGCCCACGGTGGTGCCACGTGACCGCCCGGGGCGTCCCGGGCCCGGGGCGCCCGTCACCACCCAGGAACGGCCACGCGGCGGGACTGGCGCCGAGACCGTTCGAGATCACGACGGGCACCCCGGAGCCGGCGGGCCGGCCGTTGTCCCACCAGCGGATGCGGGTGCCGTCGGGCGCGACGACGTCGTCGAGGTGGGGCATCACGACAGGTTATGACGGGGTGCGGTCACGACGCCCGGGCGCGCTCGCGGACCTGGTCCGCCGAGAGGTAGTCGTCGGCGCTCTCGAAGTCCTCGACGGTGCCCTTGCGCCCGGACAGGAACCCGATGCGGATGAGGTCGTCCCCGCCGAACAGGTGCAGGATCCAGTTCGCGACCACCCGCACCCGCGTGCGCATCAGCGGCAGTGCGAACACGTGGTACCCGCGTGTCACGGCCTGCGCGGTGGCGCCCTTGAGCTCCAGGCCCAGCGGGTGCGCGACCGCCTGCGTCCCGCCGAGGTCCACGACGAGGCCGAGGTCGTGGTGCTTGTACTGCGTCAGCGGCTGCCCGCGCAGCGAGGCCACGACGTTGTCCGCCGCGGTCGTCGCCATCCGCGAGGCGTGCTGCGCGGTCGGCGGGCAGATCGCCTCGGGGTCGTCCTGGGTGAGGTCGGGCACCGCCGCGCAGTCGCCGAGCGCGAAGACCCGGTCGTGACCGGGCAGCTGCAGGTCCGCGCCGACCTCGACGCCGGCCGCGGACCAGCTCGACGTCGAGGTTCTTCACCAGCGGGTTGGCGGTCACCCCCGCGGTCCACACCAGCGTGCGGGTGGGGAGCTTCGTGCCGTCGGTGAAGGTCACGTCCGAGTCGGTGACCTCCTCCACGCCGGTCTCGAGCTTGATCTCGACCCCGCGGCGACGCAGCAAATCCAGGGCCTGCTCACCCAGGCGCTGCCCCAGCTCGGGCATCAGCCGCGGCGCGATGTCGACCAGCGTCCAGCGCACCAGGCCCGGGTCCAGCCGGGGGAAGCGCTTGAGCGCCGACTCGGTGAGCAGCTGCAGGCAGGCCGCGGTCTCGGTGCCCGCGTAGCCGCCGCCGACCACCACGAACTGGCAGCGCGCGGTGCGCTCGGCGTCGTCGGTGGAGGCGTTGCGCGAGCTCGAGCTGGGAGATGACGTGGTCGCGGAGGTACGCCGCCTCCGCGAGGTTCTTCATCCCCAGGGCGTGCTCGTCCAGGCCCGGGATGTCGAACTTGCGGGTGACGCTGCCCGGCGCGAGCACCAGCCGGTCGTAGGGCAGGTCCACGACGTCGCCGGAGATCTTGCGGACGACGCAGCTGGAGTTCTCGAGGTCGACGCCGACGACGGTGCCGGGCAGGCGGTGGGCGCGCTTGATCGCCCGCGGCAGCGGCACCGTGACCGACTGGGCGGTGATCACCCCGGCGGCGACCTGCGGCAGCAGCGGCAGGTAGAGCATGTAGTCGTTCGGGCTGACCACGACGACCTCGACCTCGCCCCGGTCGATCTCGGCGCGCAGCTGCTTCTCGAGCCGCTTCACGCACTCCAGGCCGGCGAACCCCGCGCCGACCACGACGATTCGTTCCGTGGCCATCCCGGACCTCCGTCAGGTGGGTCGACGTCACACGCCCACGGGGTGTCCCGCGACGCTCCTGCGGCGCAAGATGCCCCGCGCCGTCCGCAATGACACTCTCACGGCGCCCGGGAGCCGAGCTGTGCCCGGACTCACGGGCTCCGGTCCCGAGCCCGGCCACCCCGACGACGGGAGACCCCTGTGAGTGCCGTGCTGTTCACCGGCTTCCCCGGCTTCCTCGGCTCCGCCCTCCTGCCGCGCACCCTGCGCCGCGACCCCGACGCCCGAGCGGTCGCGCTGGTGCAGCAACGGTGGCTCGGCCGGGCCCGCGAGGCGCTGGCGGGGATCGAGCGGGAGGACCCGACGATCGCCGGCCGCACCGACCTCGTCGTCGGGGACATCACGACGCCGGGTCTCGGGCTCGACGAGGCCGCCCGGGCCCGGCTGCTCGAGGGCCCGCTGGAGATCTTCCACCTGGCGGCCGTGTACGACCTCTCGGTGGCCGCGGAGATCGCCTGGCGGGTGAACGTCGACGGCACCCGCCACGTCGTGGCCCTCGCCCGCGCCGCCGCCGACGGGGCGGGGCTGCGGCGGCTGCAGTACGTCAGCACCTGCTACGTCTCGGGCCGCTATGACGGGATCTTCTTCGAGGAGGACCTCGAGCTCGGCCAGCCCTTCGCGAACCACTACGACCACACCAAGCACGAGGCCGAGCGGATCGTCGCGAAGGCCCGCGACGCGGGGCTCCCGGTGACGATCTACCGGCCGTCGGTCGTGGTGGGCGACTCGGTCTCCGGGCGGACGCAGAAGTTCGACGGGCCCTACTACGTGCTGCAGCTGATCCTGCGCCAGCGCGGCACCGCGCTGATGCCGCTGCCGCCCGGGGCCGAGCGGGTGGCGTTCAACCTGGTGCCCTCGGACTTCGTCGTCGACGCGATCGCGGCGCTCGCCGGGCACGACGCGGCCCGCGGCCGGACCGTCGCGCTCGCCCAGCCCGACCCGCCGACCGTCACGCAGATGTGCGCGGCGTTCGCCGAGCGGGCGGGACGGCGGCTGCGGACCGTGCCGACGCCGACCGGGCTCGCCGCGTTCGGGATCGACCACGTCCCTGGGGTCGGGCGGCTGTTCAAGGTCCCCTCGAGCACGCTGGAGTACCTCACCCACCCGACGCTCTACGACACCGAGGCGACGACGGCGCTGCTCGCCCAGGTCGGGGTGGCCTGCCCGTCGTTCGCCGACCACGTGGGCCCGATGGTGGAGTTCTTCCGCGAGCACCCCGACGTCGGCAGCGCGGCGATGGTCTGACGCGGGCGCCGGTCCTGTCCCGTCGTGATCAGGAGCACGTCAGGCAGGCCGGCGGGCCGGTGGAGGTGCGCCCGGTACCCCTCGTCCGGGCCCCCGCACCCCGGTCCGCATCGAGCCGGGAGCGGGCCGGGTACCGTCCGGGGCGTGCCTGCGAGCGGGACACGGATCGCGCTGATCGACTCCGGCCTCGGCCTGCTGCCGACCGCGGGCTGGCTGCGTCACCTGCGCCCCGACGTGCACCTCGACCTGTGCCTGGACCCCGACGGGATGCCGTGGGGGGCGCGCGCGGGCGAGTGGATCGTCGAGCGGGTGCTGTGGGCCGCCCGGCTCGCGGTCGCCCGGGGTGCCGACGCGGTCGTCGTCCCGTGCAACACCGCGAGCGTCACCGCCCTGGTCCCGCTGCGCGCCGAACTGGAACCCGGCCGCCCCGTCGTCGGGACGGTGCCCGCGGTCAAGCCGGCGGCGTCGGGCGGCGAGCCGTTCGGGATCTGGGCGACCGAGCGGACCAGCGCCAGCGCCTACCAGGCCGACCTGGTCGCCCGCTTCGCGACGCCGGGGCAGGCCACCGCGGTGCCCTGCCCGGGGCTCGCGGACGCCGTCGAGGCCGCCGATCCCGGCGCGCTCGCGGCCACCGTCGGCGTCGGGGCGTCCCGCACCCCGGCCGACGTGCACGGGATCGTCCTCGGCTGCACCCACTACCCGCTGGTCTCGGACGCGATCGCGGCCGCCCTGCCCGGCGTCCGGCTCTACGACAGCTCGCGGGCCGTCGCGGGGCAGGCGCTGCGGCGGCTCGGCCTCGACCCAGCGCCGGACGCGGAGCCGGCCGGCATCTCGGTGCTGCTCTCCGGCGACGACGGCGACCTCCCGGCCACCGCCCGCGCCTACCCCGTCGGCATGGCCCTCGCGGCGGCGGGCCCCGTCGACGCGGCGCTGCTGCCGCCCCCGGTCCGGGACGGCGCGCTCGCCGAGGCCGGGGCGCCCGGGCCGGGCACCGCCTGATCGGCGATCGACCGAGACCCGGCGTTCACCGGCGCGTCCGTACGCTCGACGGGGTGATCGTCCCCCCGCGCGCGTCCCGGACGCTCGCCGCGGCCGTCCTCGTCGTCGCGACCCTGCTGCTCGCCGCGTGCGGCGCCGGGACCACGGGCCGCACCACGGGCGGCGGCGGCGCCACCTCCGGCCCGACCGGCGCCGGGGTGCTGTGGCGCTCGGGGACCGACGCCGCCACGGTGCTCGACACCTACCGCGTGACCCCGTGGAACACCGACGACGCCGACGACCCGAAGCCGGTGACCAGCCCCGACGTGCCGGGCCGGACCGCGGTGGCCTACACCGTGCCCGGTGGCGGGACCCGCTCGGAGCTGGAGCCGGACTACCGCTTCTTCGGCGAGGGCGACGAGTACTGGTTCGGGCTGGCGCTCTACCTGCCGGCGGACTTCCCCGCCGACACCTCGGACTGGCAGGTCGTCGCGCAGTGGAAGAACCTCGGCGACGGCAGCCCACCCCTCTCGGTCCAGGTGCACGGCGGCCGGTTCGTCCTCGAGGGCGGCGAGGCGATCGGCAAGCACTGGCAGCGCGACCTCGGGCCCGCGACGACGGGTGCGCGGACCGACCTCGTCCTGCGGGTGCACTTCTCGTCCGACCCCGACGAGGGTGCGGTCGACGCGTACCTGAACGGCCGGGAGGTGGCCACGGACTACCACCCGCGCGGCGGGACGCTCTACTCCGGCGACCGGTCCTACCTCAAGACCGGCCTCTACCGGTCCTCGGACATCGACCAGGACGGCACGGTCTACTACGACGACGTCGTCATCGCCTCCGACCGGGACGCCGCGTCCGCGCTGGCCAGCTCCTCCTGAGCCACCGCGGCCCGGCGGGTCAGCGGGTCAGCGGGCCAGGAGCGCCTCGACGGCGAGCCGGATCCCGAACGCGAAGAACAGCACCGCGGCCCCGACCCGGATGGCCCGGCCCGGGAGGCTGCGCCCGAGCAGGCGACCGGCGACGATCGCGAGCCCGTCGGCCACCACCATGCCGACCGTCGAGCCGGCCCACACCCCGACGACCCCGGCCCACCCCGGGTACTGCGCGGCGAGCGTGATGGTCGCGAGCATCGTCTTGTCGCCCAGCTCGGCGAGGAAGAACGCGACCGAGGCGGCGAGGACGGCGGAGCGGCCCGACCGGTCCGCCTTCTCCTGCTCGTCGCGGGACAGGGCGTCCCCGCGCAGGGTCCACAGCCCGAAGCCGAGGAACGCGACGGCGGCGGCCAGGCTGATCCAGAAGGTGGGCAACGCGGCCCCGAGCAGGTAGCCCACCCCGACGGAGACGGCGTGGACCACGGCGGTCGCCACCGAGATCCCGAGCAGCACCGGCCACGCCCGGTACCGCGTCGCGAAGGTCAGGGCCATCAGCTGCGACTTGTCGCCGAGCTCGGCGACGAAGACGACGGCGAAACTGACGGCCAGGGCGACCAGGAAGATGGCCACGAAGGTCCTCTCGCTCCTCCGGGCCGAGCCGGCGAGCGGGTCCCCGGCGCGACCCGGGCGTGCTGCGGATCGGCACCGAAGGTCTCGCCCGCCACCGGCTGTCCGGTGGCCGCCGCGACCGGATGACCGCCCGGGAACCGGACGGCGATCGTGTTCGACCGCGGCGTTGGGAGCTACTCCCCTTCGTTCGCGATCGACGCCAGCACGCCCGACGGCCCGGTCCCCGCGACCCGGATCACGCCCGGTCCCGCTCGTCGTGGCGTCACGGCGTGTCCTCGCGCCGACATGCCGCCACCCGCCCGGGCGAGCGTCCGCCGGGCGCCGGTCACCGAGCGCCCCCGATCGGGCGACGCATCCGGCTGGTCACGTGAGCTGGCACACGACATGATCGGCGTCACGACTCCCGTTCGGACCAACCGCACCGCGGTCGACCGCCGAACGGGTACTTCGTGCCCCGCTCGCGGGTGAGTGGGCGTCCGAGAGGAGGCGTGATGCCGGGTCCGACGCTGCGTCCGGTGGCACGCACGGCCACGCCCGCCCCCGCCCGCGTCGACGGTCCCCCGGCGGGGCCGATCGAGATCGACGTACGCACCCGCCTGTTCACCTGGATCACCGACCGCATGGGCGCCATCGCGATCAGCCGCATGAGCGCGGACGACCTCGCCCGGGCCCGCGGCCGCCGGCTCTCGCATAACGTCGTCACCTCGCGGGTCTTCGGGCCGATGCCGGAGGACGTCTCGCTCACCGACCTGCGCATCGCCGGGCCGGCGGGCCCGCTGACGCTGCGGCTCTACCGCCCGCACGGCCCGCTCCCGGCCGGGCGGCCACCCGCGACGAGGGCCTGCCCGTCGTCGTCAACTTCCACGGCGGGGGCGGCTCGCTCGGCAACCTCGACCAGTCCGACTGGCTGTGCGCGCACGTCGCGGCCCGCGTCGGCGCCCTCGTCGTCTCCGTGGACTACCGCCTCGCTCCCGAGCACCCCTACCCGGCGGCGCGCGACGACGGGTACGCCGCCCTGTGCTGGGCGGTGCGCCACGCGGAGGCCCTCGGCGGCCGGGCCGACCGGGTCGCGGTGATGGGCGACAGCGCGGGCGGCAACCTCGCCGCCGTACGTGTGCCTGCTCGCCCGCGAGGCCGGGCCGGCGATCGACGCGCAGGTGCTGCTCTACCCCGTCGTCGACCTCACCTTCGACGCGCCCTCGACGACCGCGTTCGAGCGCGGCCCGATGCTGACCCGCGCCGACATGGACGTCTTCCGCACGAACTACCTCGGCGCGGGCGGCGATGCGAGCGACCCGTTCTGCTCGCCGCTGCGCGCCCCGGACCACCGCGACCTGCCGCCGGCGCTGATCATCACGGCGATGGTCGACCCGCTGCACGACGACGGCGTGGCCTACGCCGAGCCCTGCGCGGCGCGGGCGTCCCGACACGGCACTCGGACCACGCCCGCGCCGTGCACGGCTTCATCTGCTTCCCCGGCGTGTGCCGGGCGGCCGGTGAGGCGCTCGCCGAGATTCTGCGACGAGCTGACCTCCCGGCTGGCCTGACCGGCCTCAGGCCGACATGTAGAGGCCGCCGTTGACCGAGAAGACCTGGCCGGTGATGTAGGCCGAGTCGGGGTCGGCGAGGAACTCGACGACCCGGGCCACCTCGTCGGGCTGGCCGAGCCGGCCGACCGGGACCTGGGCGACGATCGCGTCGATCGCCTTCTGCGGCACCCCGGCGACCATGTCGGTCTCGATGTAGCCCGGCGCGACGCAGTTGGCCGTGATGCCCTTCTTGGCGCCCTCGGAGGCCAGCGACATGGTCAGGCCGAACAGGCCGGACTTCGTCGCCGCGTAGTTCGCCTGCCCGGCGTTGCCGCGCTCGCCGATCACCGAGGAGATCGAGACGATGCGCCCGCTCTGCCGCTCGCGCATCTGCTGGAACACCAGGTGCGACATGTAGAACGTGCCGGAGAGGTTGACCTGGATGACCTTGTCCCAGTCCTCGACCTCCATCTTGTGCAGCATCTTGTCGGCCGTGATGCCCGCGTTGTTGACCAGGATGTCGACACGCCCGTGCTGGTCGTAGACCTCCTGCACCACGCGCTCGCAGTCCTGGCGCGAGCCGATGTTGCCCTGGTGGATGGTCATCCCCGGGTACTTCTCGGCCAGCTCGGCCGCCGTGTCGCGGCCGCTCGAGTAGCCGACGGCGACCTTCACCCCGCGGTTCGCGAGCCGTTCCGAGATCGCCTTCCCGATCCCACGGGCCCCGCCCGTCACCACTGCCACCTGTCCGGTCATGTCGGCCATTGCCGGCCTCCCGTCGCTCGCGTGCGTCTCGCTGGTCCCGGCTGTCCGCCGAGACGGAGCGTGCCCGCCGGTGGCTGCCGTCACACCCGAATCGGCGATCCGCGACACACCCGTGATTCCCGCGCCTGCTGGGACGTGTGCCGCCGACGCCCGATGGGGCATGCTCGTTTGCGAACCATGCCAAGCAGACCTAGCGTTCCGTCGAGCAACCGGCGGCGTCGCCGGGGCCCGCACCCGGGCCCCCGGGGCCAGCGCACCGGGCTGCGCGAGGAGGTACGGATGAGCGCCGAGGCGATCGCACCCACGTCCCCCGACGGACCCGACGGAGCCCCCGGGCCCGACCTTGCCGGCGCCCCGGAGGCGCCGAGCCTGGACCCGGTCGACCCCGCGGCCTACCTGCGCTCCTTCCGCGGCGAGACGCTGCGCAAGGCGGCGAGCGCGCTCGCCGAGGGCGGCGCCTACGTCACCACCCGCGCGCTCGCCCAGGCCGCGACCCCGCACCGCACCGTGTGGGACACCGCGCGCTGGTGGCGCCACGTCCTCGGCCGGCGGCGCCCGACGTGGTCGACCGAGCACCGGATCGTGTGGGAGACCCCGATCGCGCGGCTGCGCGACTTCACCGACGGCGCGACCGACGACGTGGTGCCGACCCTCGTCCTCCCGCCGCAGGCCGGGCACGACTCGTGCATCGTCGACTTCGCGCCCACCCAGTCGCAGATGCAGGTCATCCGCGCGACGGGCCTGACGCGGGCCTTCACGCTCGACTGGGTCGGCGCCACGCAGGCCACCAAGACCACGACGATCGAGGACTACGTCGCGGTCGTCGACCGCGCCGTCGACACCGCCCTCGAGGGCACCGGGCACTCGACGGTCAACCTCGTCGGGGACTGCCAGGGCGGCTGGCTCTCCGCGATCTACGCGGCGCTGCACCCCGATCGCATCAACACGCTGACCCTCGCCGGGGCGCCGATCGACTTCCACGCCGGCGACACCGCGATCGGGGCCTCCTCGCGGGTGACGTCCCGCCGCTACGGGACGCTGCCCTACCGGGCGATGGTCGCCATGGGCCGGGGGAACATGCCGGGGCAGTTCGTGCTCAACGGCTTCATCGCGATGAGCCCGGACGCGGAGATCGCGAAGCACGTCGACCTGCTGCGCCACCTCGACGACCCGGCCGCGATCGCGCGCTACCAGAGTTTCGAGGACTGGTTCAAGCACACGCAGGACGTCCCGGGCACGTTCTACCTGTGGCTCGTCGAGCACCTGTTCTCCGGCAACGAGCTCATCACCGGGGACCTCGTCGTCGGGGGCCGGCGGGTCGACCTCGGCGTCCTGCACTGCCCGCTCTTCCTGCTCGGCGGGGCGACCGACCACATCACGCCGCCGGTGCAGGTGTTCCGGGCCGCGGACGCGGTCTCGACGCCGCCGGAGAAGGTGTGGCGCCGTACCGCCCCGGGTGGGCACCTCGGGCTGTTCATGGGCAACCAGGCCCTCCGCGAGGAGTGGCCGCCGATCATGGCCGAGGTCGCCCGGTTCTCCGGGGTGGACGCCGCGGACGCCGCCTGAGTCCGTGCTGAACCGATCCCGCTGCGTTTAGCGCGGGGGGCCGGGCGGGAGACCTGGGCTCGGCCCCGGGGCCGCGGGTACGTTCGGCGACGAACCGGCGGGCGGGGCCGCCGCGGTCGGCACGGCTGTGCCCCGCGCGCCGCCGACCGTCGTCGGGCCGAGCAGCCGGCCCGCCGGCAGCTCCGAATCCCAGCCGCACCCGACCAGGAGGTCTCCATGCCCGGCTCCGTCATCGTCTCCGGCGCCCGCACACCGATCGGCAAGCTCTCCGGGGCGTTCGCCGACATGGACGTGCGCGACCTGGGCTCGATCGCCATCAAGGGCGCGCTCGAGCAGGCCGGCCTCTCGGGCGAGCAGGTCGAGTACGTGATCATGGGTCAGGTGATCCAGGCGGGCTCCGGCCAGAACCCGGCCCGCAAGGCCTCGACCGACGCCGGCATCCCGATGTCGACGCCGTCGTTCACCCTCAACAAGGTCTGCCTGTCCGGCCTCGACGCCGTCGCGCTGGCCGACCAGATGATCCAGGCCGGCGAGTACGACATCGTCGTCGCCGGCGGCATGGAGTCCATGACCGGGGCGCCGTACCTGCTCCCGAAGGCCCGCCGCGGCTACAAGTACGGCGGCGGCACGATCCTCGACGCCACCGAGTCGGACGGCCTCACCGACGTCTACGACCACGAGTCGATGGGCGCCTCGACCGAGAAGTACGCGAAGGCGCTCGGCCTGACCCGCGAGGAGATGGACGAGGTCTCGGCCGCGTCGCACCAGCGCGCCGCCGACGCCGCGAAGAACGGCCGCTTCGACGCGGAGATCGTCAAGGTCCCGGTCCCGCAGCGCAAGGGCGACCCGATCGAGGTCACCGAGGACGAGGGCGTCCGCGGCGACACGAGCGCCGAGGGCATGGGCAAGCTCCGCCCGGCCTTCTCCAAGGACGGCATCATCACCGCCGGCAGCTCCTCGCAGATCTCCGACGGAGCCGCCGCCACGATCGTCATGTCGGCGAAGAAGGCCCAGGAGCTCGGGCTCACGCCGCTCGCCGAGATCCGCAGCCACGGCTGGGTCGCCGGCCCGGACAACTCGCTGCTCTCGCAGCCCTCGAACGCCGCGTTCAAGGCGATGCGCCGCGAGGGCATCGAGCCCTCCGACGTCGAGCTGTGGGAGATCAACGAGGCGTTCGCGGCCGTCGCGATCCAGTCGGCCCGCGAGCTGGGCCTCGACTCGGACAAGGTCAACACCGACGGCGGCGCGATCGCGCTCGGCCACCCGGTCGGCGCCACCGGCGCCCGCCTCGCCGTCCACGCCGCGCACGAGCTCCAGCGCCGCGGCGGCGGCTACGCGGTCGCCAGCCTCTGCGGCGGCGGCGGTCAGGGCTCGGCGCTGATCCTGCACGTCTGATCCACGGGCTCGTCCCATCGGTGCGAACGGCACCCTCGCTGCTCCGACGGCAGCGAGGGTGCCGTTCGCTCGTTCCGGGGCCGGGCCGAGGTGGCCTGATCCGCCCGCCGATGTCGACTCCTCCGTCCGGACGGGCGTAGTGGCGGCGCTCACGTGGCACTCTGCCCATCAGCGCACATGACCGTGACACGTCTGGGAGGGCGAAGATGCCGCAGGAAGTCCGGGGCGTGGTGTCCCGGGAAAAAGGCAAGCCGGTCACCGTCGAGACCATCGTGATCCCCGATCCGGGGCCCGGTGAGGCGGTGGTGGCGATCCAGGCCTGCGGGGTCTGCCACACCGATCTGCACTACCGCGAGGGGAACATCGAGGACGCCTACCCGTTCCTGCTCGGCCACGAGGCCGCGGGGAAGGTCGAGGCGATCGGCGACGGCGTCGACGACCTCGCGGTCGGCGACTTCGTGATCCTGAACTGGCGCGCCGTCTGCGGCGTGTGCCGGGCCTGTCGCAAGGGCAAGCACCACCTCTGCTTCGACACCCACAACGCCGCGCAGGCGATGACGCTCAAGGACACCGGCGAGGAGCTCAAGCCGGCCCTGGGCATCGGCGCGTTCGCGGAGAAGACGCTCGTCCACTCCGGGCAGTGCACCAAGGTCAACCCGGACATCGACCCCGCGCAGGCCGGCCTGATCGGCTGCGGCGTCATGGCCGGCACCGGGGCGGCGATCAACACCGGCAAGGTCGCGCGCGGCGAGACCGTCGCGGTGATCGGCTGCGGCGGCGTCGGGGACGCGGCGATCGCGGGGGCGGCGCTGGCCGGCGCCACCACGATCATCGCCGTCGACACCGAGGACCGGAAGCTCGAGTGGGCCAAGGGCTTCGGCGCCAACCACACGATCAACGCGAAGCAGACCGACCCGGTGCAGGGCATCCGTGACCTCACCGACGGCTTCGGCGCCGACGTCGTCATCGACGCCGTGGGCGTCCCGGCCACGTGGAAGCAGGCCTTCGAGGCCCGTGACCTCGCCGGCCGGCTCGTGCTCGTCGGCGTGCCGTCGCCGGACATGACGCTCGAGACGGACTTCCAGCCGTTCTTCTCCCACGGCGGGTCGCTGAGCTCGTCCTGGTACGGCGACTGCCTGCCCAGCCGCGACTTCCCGATGCTGGTCGACCTGGCGCTGCAGGGCCGCTTCCCGCTCGACAAGTTCGTCACCGAGCGGATCTCCCTCGACGAGGTCGAGCAGTCCTTCGAGAAGATGCACCAGGGCGACGTGCTGCGTTCGGTGGTGATCCTGTGAGCGCCGAGCGGGTGGGCGAGGGCGTCGAGCACCTCACGACGTCGGGGCAGTTCGAGATCGACGGGAACTCCTTCGACGTCGACAACAACGTCTGGATCGTCGGCGACGGCTCCGAGGTCGTGCTCATCGACGCCCCGCACGACGCGGACGCCATCAAGAAGGCGATCGGGGACCGGGACGTCGCGGCGATCCTGTGCACCCACTCGCACAACGACCACGTGAACGCCGCCCCGGCCATCGCGGCGGCCTTCGAGGCGCCGATCCTGCTCAACCCGGACGACAAGGTGGTCTGGAACCTCACCTACCCCGACCGGGAGCCCGACGGCACGCTCGCCGACGGCGAGACGTTCACCGTCGGCGGGATCACGCTGCGGGCGATCGCGACGCCGGGGCACTCGCCCGGCTCGACGTGCTTCTACGCCCCCGACCTGGGGACGCTGTTCTCCGGGGACACGCTGTTCAGCGGGGGGCCGGGCGCGACGGGCCCGTCGTACTCGGACTTCGACGTGATCATCGAGACGCTGCGCGACAAGATTTTCACGTTGCCCGGGGACACCGTCGTGCGCACCGGGCACGGGGACGTCACGACGATCGGGGACGAGGCCCCGCGTCTCGAGGAGTACCGGGAGCGGGGCTACTGAGCCAGGCCGGACACCCGGACGACGAGTACCCGGCCGACCCCTACCCCGGGGTCGCGCCGGGTTTCTCGTTCGTCCACCTCGACGCGGCCGCCCACCGCCTCGAGCCCGACCCGGGCGTCGCCGGCGGTCGGCGCGTGGCGGGCACCGCGATCGACGCCTGGCTCGCCGCGCGCGGCGCGCCGCCGCTGGCGGAGCGCATCCCGGTGCTCGCGTTCGGCTCCAACCGGTGCCCGTCCAAGATCACCTGGCTGCGCCGCGAGCTCGGGCTGGACGGGCCCGTCGTCGTGCTGCGGGTCGCGGTGAGCGGGGTGGCGGCGGTCTGGGCGGCCGGCTCGCGGGCCCGCGACGGGGCGCGCCCGGCGACGCTCGCGCCGGTCGCCGACGACGAGCCCCCGGAGATCCACGGCGTGTGGCTCGCGACCCCGGAGCAGGTCGCGGTCCTCGACGTCTGCGAGGGACGCGGCCGGCGCTACGCGCTCGCCTGGGTGCACGCCGCCCGCGTCGTCTCCCTCGACGACGGCGCCCGGCTCGACCCGGTGCTCGCCTACTGGCCCGCCGCGGGGATCCGGGCCCCGCTGCTCGTCGACGGGTCGCCCGTCCGGTGCCGGGACGTGCCCCAGGCCGAGGCCCGCGCCCTGCGTCGGCGTCCCGGGCGAGGTCGCCGCCGACGCGGCCACCGTCGTCCCCGCCGGCGCCCCCGACCCGCGGGCCTGGCCGGCCCGGGTGTTCGTCTACGGGACCCTGCAGCCCGGCGCCCCGGCCTGGTGGCGGCTCGCCCCGGCCGCGCGCGGCACCTGGCCCGCCGTGGCGCCGGGCCGGGTGCACGACACCGGCCGCGGCTACCCCGCGCTCGTCCGCGACGCGACCGGCGTCCTCGCCCGGGGCCACGTCGTCGAGCTCGACGACCCGGAGGCGAGGCTCCCGGCGCTGGACGCCTACGAGGGGCCGGACTACCGCCGCGAGCGCGTCGTCGTGTACCGGGCGGCGAACGACGCGGACCGGACACCGGCCGCCTCGGCGACCGCGGGGTCCGGGGCGTCGTCGAGGACGGGGGTGTCCGCGTCGTCGGTCGGCCCAGGTCTGCTGGGCGTGGGTCTGGGACGGGCCCGTGGGCGACTGGCCCGCCGTCGACGGGTCCTGGCGGGCCTGACGCGGCACCCGGCCCGAGCCCGGGCCCGCGTCCGGCGCCTCGGCGAGGGCGTGGCGGGGGCCGGTGGCCGACGCGCCGGTCGACACCGTGATCCGGCCGGCGGTGGGCACGAGGACGATGTGCTCGGGGCCGGGCGTGGGATCGGTGACGGCCTCGTCGGGCGGCGGCCCGTCGTCGACGGCGCGCCGGCCCAGCCGCGTCGCCCGGACCAGCAGGGCCACCCCGGCGACGAACGCGATCCCCGCGACCCCGAAGGCCACCACCGCGAGCAGCGGCGAGTGCAGCCGCGGGGCCTGGGTGACGGCGAGCGGCGCGGCCGCGGCGAGCAGCGCGACCGTGACCACGAGGACGACCAGCAGCCGCACCGCACCCCCACCCCCCGGCACGCCCGCCGGCGCCCGCCTCGGCCGGACCCCGTACCCGGGCCCGACGAACACCCGGAACATGCTGCTCCGATCGGCCCTGTCGGCGGACCACCCGTTCAGGGTCGGTGTGGTCACGATCGGGTGGGCGGGGCTCCGGTGGCACCGCCGCGCGGCGTGGGAGAAGGTGGCGGTCCGGAGGAGCGAGATCGGTGGGCCGCGGGTGCTGGAGATCGACGGCGTGTCCAAGCGCTACGGCGACGGTGCGCGCGCTGGCGGACATGACCTTCACCGTCCGGCCCGGCGAGCTCTTCGGCTTCGTCGGGGCCAACGGCGCCGGGAAGACCACGACGATGCGGATCGTCCTCGGCGTCCTGGCCGCCGACGCCGGCGAGGTCCGGCTCGACGGCCGGCCCGTCGACGCCCGCCGACGCCGGCGGATCGGCTACCTGCCCGAGGAGCGCGGCCTGTACCCGCGGATGGCCGTCGGCGAGCAGCTGCGCTACCTCGCCCAGCTGCACGGGCTCTCCGCCGCCGCCGCGCGCCGGGCCACCGAGCAGTGGGCCGAGCGCCTCGGGGTGGCCGCCCGCCTCGGCGACGAGGTGCAGCGGCTCAGCCTCGGCAACCAGCAGCGCGTGCAGCTCGCCGCCGCCCTGGTGCACGACCCCGACGTGCTCGTGCTCGACGAGCCCTTCTCCGGGCTCGACCCGGTCGCCGTCGACGTGATGAGCGAGGTCCTGCGCGAGCGCTGCGCCGCGGGCGCCCCCGCGGTGTTCTCCTCCCACCAGCTCGACCTCGTGGAGCGCCTCTGCGACCGGGTCGGCATCGTCCGCGACGGCACGCTCGTCGCCGAGGGCACCGTGGACGGGCTGCGCGCCGGGGCCGGCGCGGACGTCGTCGTCGTCGACGCCCCGGACGCGCCGCCGGGGTGGGCGGACCAGGTCCCCGGCGTCGTCGCGTCCCGGGCGGAGGGCGGCCGGCACGTCGTCACCCTGGACCGCGACGCCGACGACCAGCCGCTGTTGCGGGCGGCCCTCGCGACCGGGCCGGTGCACGGGTTCGAGCGCCGGCGCGTCACGCTCACCGAGCTGTTCCGCCACGTCGTGGCGGCCCCGGCCGACCCGGCGGCCGCGACGTCCGCGCGCTCCTCGGAGCCGGTGGCGTGAGCGCCGTGGCGCCGCTGCGCACCGTCGCGCTGATCGCCCGCCGCGAGTTCCTCGCCCGGGTGCGGGGCCGCGCGTTCCTCGTCAGCACCGTCGTGATCCTCGTCGTGATCGTCGGGTACGCGCTGTTCGTCGGCTCGCTCGGCGCCGCGTCGGACCCGGGGACCTCGACGATCGCGGTCTCCCCCGAGACCGAGGCGATCACCCCGGCGCTGCGGACGGCGGCCGACGACCAGGGCCGGATCGTCACGGTGGTCCCGGTCCCCGACGCGGCGGCCGGCCGGGCGCTGGTGGCCTCCGGCGGCGCGGACGCGGCCCTGTCCGGCACGCCCACCCGCCCGCGCGTCGACGTCGAGAGCTCGCTGTCCGGCGGCACCGGGTCGATCGTCTCGGTGGCGACCTCGCTGACCGCCCAGGCGCAGCTCGCGGCGACCCGCGGCGTCGACCCGGCCGCCCTCGACGCGGCGATCGCCGCCGCCGAACCCGTCGTCGTCGCGGCCCGGCCCGAGGACCCCGCCGAGGGCCTGCGGATCGGGCTCGGCGCCGTCGGGGCCTTCCTCCTGTACTTCTCCATCCAGACCTACGGCGCGTTCGTCGCCCAGGGCGTGGTCGAGGAGAAGGCGAGCCGCGTCGTGGAACTGGTCCTCGCGACCGTCCGGCCGTGGCAGCTGCTGCTCGGGAAGGTCCTCGGGCTGGGCGCCGTGGGCCTGGTGCAGCTGGTCGTGCTCGGCGCCGCGGGGCTGGGCGTCGCCGGGAGCGCCGGGCTGCTCGTGTCTGGGCGCGGGGCTCGCGGGGACGCTCGTGTCGGTCGTCGTCTGGTACCTGCTCGGGTTCGCGATGTACGTGACGATCTACGCCGCGCTCGGCTCGCTGGTCTCCCGCCAGGAGGACACCCAGAGCGTGCTGACCCCGGTGTCGATCGTGTCGCTCATCGGCTGGGTCGCCGGGTTCAACCTGCTCCTGTCCTCGCCGCGCTCCCCCGCGCTCGCGGTGCTCTCGCTGATCCCGCCGTGGACGCCGCTGATCATGCCCGCCCGGATCGCGCTGGGCGGGGTGCCGGTCTGGCAGGTCGTGCTCGCGTTCGCGCTGACTCTCGGCCTTCACCGCGGGCGTGCTCGTGCTCGGCGGCCGGATCTACGCGCGGTCGGTGCTGCGGACCGGGGCGCGGGTGTCGCTGCGGGAGGCCTTCGGCAGGTGAACGGACGTGGTCGCCCTGACGACGACATCCGTTCACATGCGCAGCTTGACCTCGGCTTTGAGGATCTTCCCGACGGTCGAGCGCGGCAGGTCGTCCCAGAACGCGATGTGCTTCGGCGCCTTGACGCTGCCGATGCGCTCCTTCGTGAACGCCACCAGTTCCGCCTCGGTGACCGTCGCGCCGGGCCGGAGCTGGACGGCGGCCTCCACCCGCTCGCCCCACTTCTCGTCGGGCAGGCCCACCACCGCGCAGTCGGCGACGGCATCGTGGGCCATCAGCGCCTGCTCGACCTCCGCCGAGTACACGTTGAACCCGCCGGTGATCACCATGTCCTTGGCGCGGTCGACGATGAAGAGCCACCCCTTGTCGTCGAGGTAGCCGACGTCGCCGGTGTGGTGCCACCCGTGCGCCGAGACCTCGGCCGTCGCCTCCGGGTCCTCGTGGTAGCCGGCCATCACCAGTGAGCTGCGCACCACGATCTCGCCGCGTCCGCCCGGTCCGACCAGGGACCCGTCCGGCGCCAGGATCGCCACCGTGACCGGCGGCGACGGATGCCCCGCCGAGGCGAACCGCTCCGTCGCGAGCGTGCCGTCCGGGTGGCGGTGCTCCGCCGGGCTCATCGTCGAGATCATCATCGGCGCCTCGGACTGCCCGAAGAGCTGGGCCATCGGCCCGATCCGCTCGCAGGCCTCCGCCAGCCGCGTCGTCGACAGCGGGGCCGCGCCGTACCAGAAGCACTGCAGCGAGGAGAGGTCCGTGGTGGCGAGGTCGTGGTGGTCGAGCACCATGTAGATCAGCGTCGGCGGCAGGAACGTGTGCGTCACCCGGTGCCGCGCGACCAGCGCGAGGAAGCCCCCGACGTCGGGCGCGGCCATGATCACGACCTCCCCGCCCTGGGCGAGGATCGGGAAGCACAGCACCCCGGCCGCGTGGGTGAGCGGCGCGAGCGCGAGGTACACCGGCCGCCGGTCGAGCGGGTAGGCCATGAGCGTGATGGCGCTCATCGTCTCGAGGTTGCGGTCGGTGAGCTGCACGCCCTTGGGCCGCCCGGTGGTGCCGCCGGTGCCGACCAGGGCCACGACGTCGTCGGAACCCCCCGGCGGGAGCTCGACGTCCGGGTCGTCGGCGGCCGCGGCCAGCCACGCCGCGAACCCGACGGCGCCGTCGACGGCCGGATCGGGGTCGTCGAGGCACACCAGCGTCGTCAGGGCCGGCAGCTGCGGGGCGATCTCCGCGACGAGCGCGCTGAACGTCGCCTGGAACACCAGGGCGACGCACCCGAAGAGCGCCAGCAGCTCCCGGTTCTCCCCCGCCGCGTTGCGGGGGTTGATCGGGCACCACACCGCGCCGGCCCGCGCGATCCCGAAGACGCAGGTGAACGCCGTCGGGTCGTTCGCCGACAGGATCCCGACGGGGTCCCCGCGGCGACGCCGGAGCGCCGCAGCGCCCGGGCGACGTCGTGGGAGAGCGCGACGACCTGCGCGTAGCTGCGGGTCTCGCCGTCGAGGGTCAGGCACGGGGCGTCGCCCCCGAGCGACGCCCCCTTGTCCAGGTAGGACGCCAGGGACATCCGGTCACATGCCCATGCCGCCGTCGACCGGCAGGCCCGCGCCGTTGACGAAGCGGGCGGCGTCGGAGGCGAGGAAGACGACGGCGTCGGCGATGTCGGCGACCTCGCCCAGCCGGCCCGAGGGCGTCTGCTCGATGACCGCGCCGACGGCCTCCTCGGGGCTGCCGAACAGGCCGAGACCGGACGTCTCCACGGCGAGCTTCTGGCCCATCGCGGTCGGGACGAGGCCGGGGTAGACGCAGTTGACCCGCACGCCGTAGCCGAGCTTGCCCGACTCCATCGCCGCGACCCGGGTCAGCCGGTCCACGCCGGACTTCGTCGCCGAGTAGGCGCCGATCGACGGGAACGCGATGGTCGCGGCCACCGACGAGGTGTTGATCACCACGCCGCCCGCCCCGGCCGCGCCGCCCGGGCGCATCGCGCGGAAGGCGTGCTTGATGCCGAGCATCGTGCCGATGAGGTTGACCTCGAGCATCCGCCGGACGTCGTCGGGATCGGTGTCGACGAGCAGCTGCGTCACCTCGAGCCCGGCGTTGTTGACCACGACGTCGAGCCCGCCGAGCTCGTCGACGGTCTGCGCGACCGCGGCCTCCCACGCGGCGTCGTCGGTGACGTCGAGGGCGACGAACCGGGCGCCCATCCCGGCCGCGGTCTGCTCGCCGAGGTCCTTGGCGACGTCGGCGATCGTCACCGCCGCGCCGGCCGCGCCGAGTGCGCGGGCCATCCCCTCGCCGAGTCCCTGCGCCCCGCCGGTGACCAGCACCCGGCGTCCGGTCAGATCGAACGCGCTCACGCCCCGCTCCTGCCTGCCTGGTCGCCCTGCTGCGACGTGGATCACAGTAGGGAGGTCCGGCAGCCGTCGTCCATCCCCGCCCCCGCGCCGCCGCCCCCGCGCCGCCGGCGGCTCGTGCGCCGCGAGGAACGAGCGGCGACCGAGCGAACGACGGCTCGGCGCGACTACAGAGCCTGGAAGCGGTTGAGTGCCTCCTGCCGCTCGACCTTGTGGTCGACCATCGGCGCCGGGTAGTCGACCGGCGGGGTGTCGAGCTTCCAGGGCTGGTGGACCTTCTTGCCCGGGACGTCGGCCAGCTCCGGCACCCAGCGGCGCACGTAGTCGCCCTGGGGGTCGAAGCGCTCGCCCTGGGTCACCGGGTTGAACACCCGGAAGTACGGCGCGGCGTCGGTGCCCGTTCCCGCGGCCCACTGCCAGCCGTGCTGGTTGGACGAGAGCTCCCCGTCCACGAGCAGGTCCATGAAGTGCTTCGCGCCCCACCACCACGGCAGGTGCAGGTCCTTGACGAGGAACGACGCGACGGTCATCCGCATGCGGTTGTGCATCCACGCCTCGCCGCGCAGCTGGCGCATCGCCGCGTCGACCGCCGGGAAGCCGGTGCGCCCGTCCTTCCAGCGCTCGAACTTCTCCTGCGCCGCCTTCCCGGTGTCGAGGCGGATCCGGTCGAACTTCGGGTCGAAGTTCTCGCGGGCCGAGCGGGGGAAGTGCCAGAGCACGTGGGCGTAGAAGTCGCGGAAGCACAGCTCGTTGCGGAACGACGCGGCGCCGGTCCCCTCGCCGCGCGCGTCGGCGAGCAGCGTCCGCGGGTGCACGGTGCCGTACTTGAGGTGGACCGACATCCGCGAGGTCCCGGGGCGGTCGGGGCGGTTGCGCAGGTCGTCGTAGTCGGTGAGGTGCTCGTCGACGAACGCCTCCCACTGCTCCCGCGCGGCCTGCTCCCCGGCCGCGGGCAGCTCGACGTCCACGGCCTCGTCGTCGGGGATCCGGACGCGCGCGGGGTCCGCCGTCCTTGTCCGACGGGTCCATCCACCGCAGCGTCGAGGCGTCGGTGTCGACCGGCATGCCGGCGTCGTCCTGCCAGGCGGGGAGCCGCTTGGCCCACTCCCGCGAGAACGGCGTGAAGACCTTGTACGGCTCGCCGTCGGACTTCGTGATCGAGCCGGGCTCGGTGAACCAGGGCGAGCCGGAGCGCACGAGCTCGACACCGCGGTCCCCGAGCGCCTTCTCGACGGCCTCGTCGCGCTTGCGCCCGTAGGGGTTGAAGTCGGCGGCGGTGTGCACGGTGCCGGCGCCCACCGCGGCGGCGATCCGCGGCACGACGTCGGCCGGGTCGCCCCTGACCACGAGCAGCTTCCCGCCGAGGGACTCGTCGAGGGCGCGCAGGCAGCGGAAGAGGAACGTCCGGCGCCGCGGGCCGGAGGGCTCGAGCAGCGCGGGGTCGAGGACGAAGAGCGCCAGGGCGCGCGAGGCGCTCCCGGCGGCGGCGACGAACGTCGGCTGGTCGGCCACGCGCAGGTCGCGTCGGAACCAGACCACGGCAGTGTCGGACGGGGCCATGTCCAGCAGGTACCCGCGCCCGCCGTCGTCACCCGCCCGAACACGCACGAGGGGACCCTCGGCCGCTCTAAGCGACCGAGGATTCCCCTCGCGTCGGATCCGGTCCGGCGCGAGGGGAGGCTCGGCCGCTCTCGGCGACCGAGGATTCCCCTCGCGCTCGGGGATGCCGGCTGACTCAGCTGCGCTGCTCCATCGGCACGAACTCGCGCTCCGCCGGGCCGGTGTAGACCTGCCGCGGGCGGCCGATGCGGGTGTCCGGGTCCTCGATCATCTCGCGCCAGTGGGCGATCCAGCCCGGGAGGCGCCCGATGGCGAACAGGACCGTGAACATCTCCGTCGGGAAGCCCATCGCCTGGTAGATCAGGCCGGTGTAGAAGTCGACGTTCGGGTAGAGCTTGCGCTCGACGAAGTAGTCGTCGTTGAGCGCGTAGTCCTCGAGCTTCATCGCGATGTCGAGCAGCTCGTCCCCGCCGCCGAGCTTCTCGATGATGCCGCGGGCGGTGTCGCGGACGATCGCCGCGCGCGGGTCGTAGTTCTTGTAGACCCGGTGCCCGAAGCCCATGAGGCGGACGCCGGGCTCCTTGTTCTTGACCTTGGCGACGAAGTCGTCGGTGTTGCCGTCGGCGTCGCGGATGCCCTCGAGCATGGAGAGGACCGCCGCGTTCGCGCCGCCGTGCAGCGGGCCGAACAGGGCGTTGATGCCCGCGGAGATCGAGGCGAACAGGTTGGCCTGCGACGACCCGACCATGCGCACCGTCGACGTCGAGCAGTTCTGCTCGTGGTCGGCGTGCAGGATGAACAGCATGTCCAGCGCGCGGGCGACCTCGGGGTCGACCTCGTAGGGCTCGGCCGGGAGGCCGAACGTCATGCGCAGGAAGTTCTCCACCAGGTTGAGGTTGTTGTCCGGGTAGAGGAACGGCTGGCCGATCGAGTTCTTGTAGGCGTACGCCGCGATCGTCGGGACCTTCGCGAGCAGGCGGATCGTCGAGAGGTCGACGTTCGGCTCGTCGAACGGGTCGAGGCTGCGCTGGTAGAAGGTCGACAGCGCGGACACGGCCGAGGAGAGCACCGGCATCGGGTGGGCGTCGACGGGGAAGCCGTCGAAGAACTTCTTCAGGTCCTCGTGCAGCATCGTGTGCCGCTGGATCTGCATCGTGAAGTCCTCGAGCTGCTTCTGCGTGGGCAGCTCGTCGTAGATCAGCAGGTAGCTCGTCTCGACGAACGTCGAGTTCTTGGCCAGCTGCTCGATGGGGTAGCCGCGGTAGCGCAGGATGCCGGCGTCGCCGTCGATGTAGGTGATGTCGGAGCGACACGACCCGGTGTTGACGAAGCCGGGGTCGAGCGTGATCAGGCCGGTGTCGCCGAGCATCTTGCCGAGC
This sequence comes from uncultured Actinomycetota bacterium, assembly GCA_963716955.1. Taxonomy (GTDB): domain Bacteria; phylum Actinomycetota; class Actinomycetes; order Mycobacteriales; family Pseudonocardiaceae; genus Actinomycetospora. The sequence continues at coordinate 287,259 of CAVQUY010000017.1, read as the reverse complement.
TGGACACCGGAGGCCCCCTCGGTGGCCTCGACGATCTCCATCGTGTGCTCCCCACCCGGGTAGGTCAGGGTGGCGGTGCGCTTCTCGCCGTCGTCGGCCATGTCGTGCATCCCTCTTCACGCGTCTCGTGCGGGAGGGACTCGAAGCCGGGGGCCGCCCGACCGGCCCCGGCGGGACGGTCGGTCACCCCGGGAGCACCGAGCGGCGTCCCCCCGAGGCGAACTCCCGCGGGTGTGGGGCGTCGTACGCTGCGCGAACCGTAGCGCTCGGCGCGCGATCACCGCATCACGGAGAGCGGCACCACCCGGAGTGGCACCCGTCACGATTCAGGAGCGCTGCGGGCCGTCGCCGTCGAGCTCGGCGCGGGTCGGCGGTTCGGCCCCGGCCCGCGAGCAGGTCCAGCTCGCCACGCGCGCCGCGAAGCCCAGCGCCGCGCGCCAGCCGTCGTCGTCGAGGGCGCCGAGCCGTGCGCGGTCGAGCAGGCCGCGGGCGTGGAAGTGGCCCAGCAGCGCGGAGTGCACCGAGTCGCCCGCGCCGATGGTGTCGACGATCGGCCGGGAGGTGTCCGCGCCGACCGCGACCTCGCCCTCGCGGGTGTGCGCGACCAGGCCCTCCGCCCCCCGGGTCACGACGACGGCGGCGGCCCCCGCCGCGAGCAGGTCCGCCGGCGAGCGGCCCCACCAGCGGGCGTCCTCGTCGGAGAGCTTCACCAGGCCGGCGTGGGCGGCGATCGCGTCGAGCCGGGCGCGCACCACGTCGGGGTCGTCGACGAGGGCCTCGCGGATGTTCGGGTCGAGGCTGACGAAGACACCGGCCTCCGCCGCGCGCCGCGCGGTCTCGGCGTAGACCGACGCCCCCGGCTCGAGCAACAGCGAGAGGGTCCCGACGGCGAGGGCGGCGGTGTCCGCGGGCAGCGTCGCCCGGGTCGGCGACGAGCCGGTCCGCGGCGCCCGCGACGTGGAAGGAGTACCGGGCGGCGCCGGTCTCGTCGACGGTGACGACGGCCAGCGTCGTGGGCTCGTCGCCGCGCTGCACCAGGGCGTCGTCGACGCCGGAGTCCCGCAGCCGGTCGAGCAGCGCGTCGCCGAACGCGTCGGTGGACAGGCGGGTGAGCATCGTCGCCGGAGTGCCGAGGCGCCCGAGCCCGATCGCGACGTTGTACGGGCCGCCGCCGAGGCGCGGGGCCAGCGGCGCGAGCGGGCGCTGCTCGACCGGCACCAGGTCCACGAGCGCCTCGCCGCCGACGACGACGCGCCCGGGTCCGGTCACGGCAGCGCCTCCAGCCCCCAGCGCACCGTCCACGTCGCGCCCGGCTGGAGCACGACGAGGTCGGTGCCGGAGTTCAGCGCGTCGGGCGGGCAGGTCATCGGCTCGACCGCGACCGCCTTGCCCGGCCGCCCGAACGGGCTCGCCGGGGTGAACGCCTGGACCCAGGTGACGTTGCGGTCGCCCCAGAGGCGCGTGCCGGTGCCGTCGGGGGCGCGCAGCTCGGCGAGCACGCCCGCGACCCCGCCGCTGGCCCCGAAGCAGGTGTCGAGGTCGAGCTCGGCGACCCGCCGGCCCCCGCGCAGCGACTCGGCCGGGGTCACCGCGCGGGCCGGGCCGGTCGGGACGAGGGCGTCGTCGACGTCGAGGACGGTGGCGGTCGCGACGGCGAGGGTGCAGTCGTCGGAGGGGTGGTCGCCGGCGCGCAGGTAGGGGTGGGTGCCGATCCCGGCCGGGACGTCGCCGTCGCCGGTGTTGGTCACCGAGTGCGAGACGGTCAGCGCACCGCGGTCGCCGTCGACGCCGTAGGTGGTCTCGACGTGCAGCGGCTGCGGCCAGCCGTGCGCCTCCGGGTCGGCGCCGCCCGGCACGTCGACGGCGAGGGTGATCGCGGCGTCGTCTTGGGTGACGACGACCCACGGCCGGTACCGGACGAGGCCATGGATCGCGTGCCCGCGGGCGGGCTCGGTCACCTCCAGCTCGTGGGTCTCGCCGCGCCAGGTGAACCGCGCACCCGCGGTCCGGTTCGGCCAGGGCAGCAGCACGGACCCCGCGCCCATGGGCGGGGACGCGTCCTCGTCGTAGGTCTCGACGTGGTGCGTGCCGCCGACGACGAACGCGCGCAGACCGGCCCCGATCCCCGTCACGACGGCGTGCGCGTCGCCCGAGCGGATCTCGTACTGCTGCCCCGTGGGCGCCATGGGCGAGGACCGTAGTCGTCGCCGGCCGGGGTCACCGCCCGAGGTGGCCTCCGGCCCGGTGAGCGCCGGAGCGCCCCTACGCCGCCAGTGCCGCGTACCGGCCGTCCTCGGACACCAGGTCCTCGTGGGTGCCGGACTCCACGACGCGGCCGTGGTCGAGCACCGCGATGCGGTCGGCCTCGCGGATCGTGGAGAGCCGGTGGGCGATGGTGATCGTCGTCCGGCCGTGGGCCAGCGCGTCGAACGCCTCCTGGACGGCGCGCTCGGTCGCGGTGTCCAGCGCGCTGGTGGCCTCGTCGAGGACGAGGACCCGCGGGTCGCGCAGCAGGGTGCGCGCGATCGCCAACCGCTGGCGCTCCCCGCCGGAGAACCGGTGGCCGCGGGGGCCGACGACGGTGTCGTAGCCCTCGGGCAGGTCGGCGATCACGTGGTGGATCTGGGCGCCGCGCGCGGCGGCCTCGATCTCCGCGTCGGTCGCGTCCGGCTTGGCGTAGCGCAGGTTGTCGCGCACCGAGGCGTGCAGGAGGTAGGTCTCCTGGCTCACGACGCCGACGACGCGGGCCAGGTCGGCCAGGCGCAGGTCGCGCAGGTCGACGCCGTCGACGGTGATGCGCCCGGCGTCGGGATCGTGCAGGCGGGCGACGAGCGCGCCGAGGGTCGACTTGCCCGAGCCGGTCTCGCCGACGATCGCGAGCGTCGAGCCGGCGGGGACGTGCAGGTCGACGTCGGAGAGCGCCTCCCGGTCCGCGCCGGGGTAGGCGAACGTGACGCGGGAGATCTCCAGGTCGCCCCGCGGGGCCGGCAGCTCGACCGGGTGGGCCGGCTCGTCGACGTCGATCGCGGTGTCCTGGTACTCGAAGATGCGCGCGAACAGCGCGAGCGACGCGGAGATCGACACCCCGACGTCGAGCAGCGAGGACAGCGGCCGGAACACGCCCGCCTGCAGCGAGGTGAAGGCGACCAGCGTCCCGATCGTCAGTGCCGATCCCCCCGTCGCTCCGCTCGCCCCGGTGCCGGCGGCCCACGGCAGGCCGGCGCCCAGGTAGATCAGCGCGGGGATGGCGGCGAAGACGATGCTCATCGTGGCCATCCACCAGCGGCCGGCGAGCTGGCTGCGCAGCTCGAGGTCGGTGAGGCGCAGCGAGGAGTTCGTGAACCGCGAGACGAGCGCGTCGCCGGTCCCGAGGGTGCGCGACAGCACGACGCCGTCGATCGAGAGGCCCTCCTCGATGGTCACGTTGAGGTCGGCGAGCTCCCGCTGGCGCTCGGCCGTCAGCCGGCGTCGCACCCGGGCGACGCGGCGGGAGAGCAGCACCGACGGCGGCAGCACGATCAGCGTCACGAGCGAGAGCTGCCAGGACAGGGCGACCATCGCGACGGCGCTCGCGATCACGGTGGTGAGGTTCGCGGCGATCGAGGTCGCGGTCGAGGTGACCACGGACTGCATGCCGCCGATGTCGTTGGTGATCCGCGACTGCACCTCGCCGGTGCGGGTGCGCGTGAAGAAGCCCAGCGAGAGGCGCTGGAGGTGGGAGAACACGTCGGTGCGCAGCCGGTGCATGACGAGCTGGCCGACGCGCGTGGAGATCCAGGTCTGGACGACGCCGAACGCGGCCGTGACGGCGGCGACGGCGACCATGCCGGCGGCCAGCCAGACGAGCAGACGCACGTCGCGGTGCGGCAGGGCGTCGTCGATGACGGCGCGCAGGAGGAACGGCGAGGCCATCCCGACGACGGACGACGCCACGATCGCGGTGATGACGACGGCGAGGGCACTGCGGTGGGGCGCGAACAGGCGGGCGATCCGGCGCAGCGAGACCTGACGGGCCTGCTCGCGGTCGCGGGCGCGCTGCTCGCGGCTGATCTCGGGGGTGCGGGGCAAGGGGCGGTCTCCTTCGGTGATCGGACAGGTGCTGAGGCAACCTCATGATGAGGCTACAACACGGGTTCGCGCTAGGGTGTTCCCGTGGAGCACGACGATCCGGGGTCGGTGAGCGACCTGTTCTGGGCCGTCGCCCGGCGGCTGCGCCGCGCCTCCCGCGAGGGGCTCGCCCCCTGGGAGGTGACCCCGTCCCAGCTGCGGGCCCTCGGCACCCTGATGCGCCACGGCCCGGTCCGGCCGGGGACGCTCGCGACCCACCTGGGCATCGCCCCGCGCTCGGCCACCGAGGTGGTGGACGCCCTCGAGGAGCGCGGGATGGTCCGGCGCGAGACCGACCCCGACGACCGGCGCGCCACCCTCGTCATCGTCACCGACCACGGCCGGGAGGTCGGCCAGGCCATCCGCGCCGCGCGCGCCGCCGAGGCCGACCGGCTCTTCGCGGGGCTCGACGACGCCGACCGGGCCGAGCTGGAGCGCCTGCTGCGGCTGCTGCTCGCGGAGGCCCGCCGCGGGCTCCGACGCCGGATCCGGCGAGGGGCGCCCCTCGCCGCACTGATCGAGCGAAGGCGCCCTTCGCTCGAACCGGGCGCCGACTCACCGTACCGGCGAGGGGCACCCACGGCCGATCTACTCGAGCGAAGGTGCCCCTCGCTCGAGTCGGGGCCCACTCGGTCAGGACTGGCCGACCGGCGCGTCCTCCGGGGTGCCGGCCGTCGGCGCGCGGTAGCGCCAGAACGCCGGGAAGGCGAGCACCACGGCGAGCATCCCGACGACGACGGCCACCCCGCCGATCGTCGTCGCGGCGCCGGTCCCGATGCCGTCCGCCGCCCAGCCGTGCCACAGGTCGGCGACCCGGGGGCCGCCCGCGACGACCACCACGAACACGCCCTGCATCCGGCCCCGCATCTCGTCGGTGGCGACCGTCTGCAGCATCGTCGAGCGGAACACCGAGCTGACCAGGTCCGCCGCGCCGGCCGCGGCGAGGAGCAGGACGGCCAGCCAGAGGATCGAGGTCAGCCCGGACAGCGCCACGCCGACGCCCCAGAGGCACACCGCGATCGTCACCGCCACGCCCTGGCGCGCGATCCCGTGCAGCCGCCCGGAGAGCAGGCCGCCCAGCGCCGCCCCGCCCGCGATCGCCGCCGAGAGCAGGCCGTAGGCCGGGCCGCCGCCGTAGGTCTCGACCGCCGCCTGCGGGAACACCGCGCGCGGCATGCCGAAGCCCATCGCGACGAGGTCGGCGAGGAAGCTGACGAGCAGCACCCGCGACATCGCGGCGTAGCGGAAGCCGTCGACCACCGACCGGAGCCCGGCACTCGACCGGATCGCGCGCGCCACCGCGCGGACCCCGCGCTCGGCGTCGTCCCCGACCGGGAGCCGGGGCAGCCGGTACGCGGCCCAGATCGAGGCGAAGAGGCAGATCGTGTCGACGAAGTAGAGGACGCCGACGTCGACGAAGGCCAGCGCGACCCCGCCGATGAGCGGCCCCGCGAACGCCCCGAGCTGCTGGACGGTGAACCACAGCGTGTTCGCCGCGGGCAGCTGGTCCACCGGCAGGATGCGCGGCAGGACGGCGGATCGGGTCGGCTGGTTGACCGCGAGGCAGGCGGTCTGCACCGCGAAGATCACGAGGACCGTCCACGGCCCGCCCAGGTGGGTGACCGCCGTGATCCCGAGGAGCGCCGAGGTCACGGCGATGCCCACGCCCGAGACCACGAGCAGCATGCGCCGGTCGACCACGTCGGCGATCGCTCCGCCCCAGAGCCCGAACACGATCAGCGGGACCAGCCCGAACAGGCCCGTCAGGCCCACCCACGCCGACGAGCCGGTGAGCGCGTAGAGCTGGAAGGGCACCGCGACGACCGTCAGCTGGGCCCCGACGACGGTGACCACCCCCGCCGTCCACAGCCGGCGGAAGGTCGGGGTGCGCAGCGGGGTCGTGTCGGCGAGCAGGCCCCGTCGGGGCCGTCCCCCGTCGCTCTGCTCGCCTCGTGGTCGTTCGCTCACCGAACGATCGTAGGCATGTGAGCGGGGTGTGCCCGGCGTGAGCCTCCCCTCGTCAGGGGGCGAGCCGCTCGATCACCCAGCGGTCGCCGCGCAGGTCGAACCGGTAGCGCAGCCGGTCGTGCAGCCGCGAGGTGCGGCCCTGCCAGAACTCGACGTGGGTGGGCCGGACGCGCCAGCCGCCCCAGTGCGGCGGCGGCGGGATGGCCTCCTCGTCGGCGAAGCGGGCCTCGGTGGTGGCGTAGAGGTCCTCGATCGCCGCCCGGTCGCGCACCGTCGCCGACTGCGGGGAGGCCCAGGCGCCGAGCTGCGAGGTCCGGGGCCGCGTGCGCCAGTACTCGGCCGTCTCGTCGGCGCCGAGCAGCTCGGCCGTCCCGATGACGGTGGCCTGCCGCTGCAGGGCGTACCAGGGGAAGGTCAGCGACGCCTGGCGGGTCTGGCGCAGCTGGTGGGACTTCTCCGAGGTGTAGTTCGTGAAGAAGGTGACGCCGCGCTCGTCGACGTCCTTCGCGAGCACCGTCCGGGTGGTGACCCGGTGCTCGTCGTCGGAGGTCGCGAGGACCATGGCGTTCGGGTCGGCCAGCTCGGCGACCGTGGCCTCGTGCAGCCACGCCCGGAGCTGCTCGTGCCACGTCGCGGCGAGGTCCGCGGCGTCGAGCTCGCCGGAGCGGTAGTCGACGCGCAGGCCCGCCAGGTCGTCGTGCGCGCCCGGCACCGTCGCTCGGTCCACCCGCTGCTCCCCTCGACGTCGACGCCGCCCGTCGGCGCGTCCGGCCACCGTAGGTACCGCCACCGGGGATCGGACACCCCGTGACCGACGACACGGGCCGCCCGGAGCGGCCCGGTGGTGACGTGGACGACAGCAGCGCCGCGGTGGGCCTTGGGAGGATGTGGCCCGTGACGACGACGAGCGCTGAATCAGTGACGATCCCGGCCGATCTCCTCCCCGCCGACGGACGCTTCGGCTGCGGCCCCTCCAAGGTCCGGCCCGAGCAGCTCCGCGCGATCGCCGACGCGGCCGACGTCATGGGGACCTCGCACCGCCAGAAGCCGGTGCGCTCGCTGGTCGGCCGCATCCGGGCGGGTCTGTCGGAGCTGTTCTCGCTGCCCGAGGGCTACGAGGTCGTCCTCGGCAACGGCGGGACCACCGCGTTCTGGGACGCCGCCGCGGTCGGGCTGATCCGCGAGCGCTCGCTGCACCTGACCTACGGCGAGTTCTCCTCGAAGTTCGCCTCGGTGGCGAAGGGCGCCCCGTTCCTCGCCGACCCGGTCGTGGTGTCCTCCGACCCCGGCACGGCCCCCGAGCCGCGCTCCGACGACTCGGTCGACCTCATCGGGTGGGCCCACAACGAGACCTCCACCGGCGTCGCGGTGCCGGTCGCCCGCCCCGCGGGCAGCGACGGCAAGCTCGTCGCGATCGACGCGACGTCGGGCGCCGGCGGCCTGCCCGTCGACGTCGCGCAGAGCGACGTCTACTACTTCGCGCCGCAGAAGAACTTCGCCTCCGACGGCGGCCTCTGGGTCGCGATCATGTCGCCGGACGCGCTCGAACGCGCTGGACGAGATCGCCGGGACGGCCGACCGGTGGATCCCCGAGTTCCTCTCGCTGCCCACCGCGATCGACAACTCACGCAAGGACCAGACCTACAACACGCCCGCCGTCGCGACGCTGATCATGTTCGCCGACCAGGTCGAGTGGATGAACGCCCAGGGCGGGATGGCCTGGACGACGGCGCGCACGAAGGACTCGTCCGACCGGCTCTACGCCTGGGCGGAGAAGACGTCGTACACGACGCCGTTCGTGGCCGAGCCCGCCCACCGCTCGCAGGTCGTCGGGACGGTCGACTTCTCCGACGACGTGGACGCCGCGGCCGTGGCGAAGGTGCTGCGCGCGCACGGCGTCGTGGACACCGAGCCGTACCGCAAGCTCGGCCGCAACCAGCTGCGCGTCGGGATGTTCCCGGCCGTCGACCCCGACGACGTCACCAAGCTGACCGAGTGCATCGACCACGTCGTGGGCGCGCTCTGACGGGCCTTCGGCCAGGTGAGGACCAGTCCGTGCCGGCACACGGACCACTGCTCACCTGCCGTCAGGCACCTCCCCCGTGGTGTCGCCCGACACGCGGCGCGCCTCCCTCGGACGGGGTGGGTGCTCGCCTAGCGTCGTCGTGGGAAGCGGCGCCACCGGATCGGGGGCGCCGCCGAGCAGCGGGCTACGGGGAGGCCGACCATGCGTGAGCTCCGGGTGGTGGGCCTGGGTGAGGACACCGCGACGGTGGTCCTCGAGGACCCGATCCGGCACGAGCGGTTCGTCGTGCCCTCCGACGAGCGGCTCCGCGCAGCCGCCCGGGGGGACGTCCGCCGGCTGGGCCAGATGGAGATCGAGACGACGAGCCCGCTGCGCCCGCGCGACATCCAGGCACGGATCCGCAGCGGGGAGTCGGTCGCCGAGGTCGCCGCCGGTGCCGGGGTCCCGACGGCCCGCGTCGAGCGGTTCGCGTACCCGGTGCTGCTCGAGCGCTCCCGCGTGGCCGAGATGGCCGGCCGCGGGCACCCGGCGGGCGAGGACGGCGGGCCCGACCCGCGGAGCCTGCTCGAGATCCTGACGGCCACGTTCGCCGGGCGGGGCCAGGACCTCGGCGACGGGTCGTGGGACGCCTGGAAGGGCGAGGACGGCGGCTGGATCGTGTCGCTGTCCTGGCGGACCGGCCACTCCGACCACCTCGCGCACTGGACCTTCGCCCCGGGCGCCTCGGGCGGCGCCGTCGTGCCGCGCGACGACCCGGCGCGGGACCTGCTGGGCCTCGAGCCCACGCCCGGCCCCCGGCGGGCCGACGGGTCGGCCGCGCGCACCGGACGCGGGGGCCAGGAGCAGGACGACGACGCCGGGTCGGTGCGGGGCGAGGACCGGCACGACGAGGAGGACGAGGACCTCGGGCAGGGCGCCCTCGCCGTCGGGGGCGGCACGGCACGGCCCCGGGGCGGGCGGGCCTCCGGGCCGAAGCCGCCGCCGGCCGGGGGGTCCGGCGCGTCCGGGCCCAAGCCGCCGACCGCGAAGGCGCCCGCCGCGACGGCGTCCGCGCCGCACGGGGCCACGGCGGCGGCGTCCGGCAGCGTCCCGGCGCGCGCCGCGCGCGGCTCCCGCGCCGTGCCCGACCAGCGCGGCTCCGACCAGACCGGCCCGGAGTCCCGCGGCACCGAGCGCCGCTCGCGACCGAAGGCCCGGCACGACTCCCCGCGGACCGACCCCGGGCGCGACGACGGCGGCGGGGACGACCCGGAGCGGACGCGCGGACGGCGCGGACGCACCCACCCGATCGTCCCCTCCTGGGAGGACGTCCTGCTCGGGGTGCGGTCACCGCGCTCCTGAGCCGCCCGGCGGAGGCGCCCGCCCCGACGAGTGAGCGGCGCCGTCCTGGCGTCCAGTGCCAGCATCGTGCCGTTGCTGCCAGCCCAGCCGGCCCCGCCCCGGCCCCGGCTCAGCCCGCGGACCCCCGCAGGGCCACCGTCAGCAGCGGCAGCACCGCCACGCCCATCCCGGCGAAGGCGCCCCAGACCGCCCACCGCCACATCGGGACGTGGCGGTTCAGCCACAGTGCGGGCACCAGCCCCGCGACGACCACGAGGTCGATGAGCAGCCCGACGAGGCCGAGCCCGGCCACCATCGGCAGCGCCAGCGTGAGGTTCGCGAGCAGCACGAGGCCCGCGACGAGCGCCGCCAGCGTCAGCCCGGTCCCCCACGGCGTCGGCTCGCCGAACGCGCGCGGACACCCGCGCCCGCCCGCGGCGTCGCCGCGGGGGCAGCGGCACCTCCGGCACCCGCGTCACCGACCGCACCGCCCGCAGCGGCACGCGGACGCCCGTGACGGGGTCGCAGTAGTCCACCGAGCGCCCCAGGGCCACCGAGACGCGCGCCGCGAGGTGGCGCCCGGCGCGGCTCACCCGGACCGCCTCCGGGGCGCGAGGGGCCGCACCGGAGCGCACCACGGTGTCCGCGGCGCGCCCCCACTCGACGAGCAGCTCGACGAGCTCGGCCGGGAGGTCCGTGCCCGGCGCGTAGGCCCCCCAGCCGACGACGGCCCCGTCGTCCTCCCCCACCGGGTGACCGCCGACCAGGGCCCGTCCCCGCGCGGCCTCGACCTCCAGGACCGTCACGTGGCGCCCGACGACGGTCCGACGGCGTGGAAGGCCACGGCGGCGGCGGTCGCGACGTTGAGCGAGTCGACCCCGGGCGCCATCGGGATGCGGACCCGGTGGTCGGCGAGCGCGAGGGCCTCGTCGGTGAGCCCGGGCCCCTCGGCCCCCAGCAGCAGCGCGACCCGGTCCTCGCCGGCCAGCGCGGCCGGCGGCCCGTCCCCGGCGGGCGTGAGCGCCGCCAGCACGAACCCCGCGGCCCGCAGTGCCGTGACCAGCTCCGGCCACGACCCGGCGAGGAACGGCACCCGCAGCACGTGGCCCATCGACACCCGGACGCTGCGCCGGTAGAGCGGGTCGGCGCAGCCGGGCGCGAGCAGGACCGCGTCGACGCCGAGCGCGGCGGCGTTGCGGAAGAGCGCGCCGAGGTTCTCGTGGTCGTTCACGCCCTCGAGCACGGCGACGCGGCGCGCCCGGGCCAGGAGGTCGTCGAGCGCGGGCGCCGGGGCCCGGTCGGCGCTCGCCAGCACCCCGCGGTTGAGGTGGAAGCCGACGACGGCGGCCATGGTCGGGGCGTCGGCGACGAACGCCGGGACGTCGAGGGCCGCGAGCTCCGCGGCGAGCTCGTCGATCCGCCGCGGGACGCCGAGCAGGGCGCGCGGCGGGTACGGGGAGCCGAGCAGCCGGCGGACCACGACGGTGCCCTCGGCGAGGACGAGCCCGCGCCCGCCGGGGCGGTCGGGGCGGCGGTCGGCGCGGGAGAGGTCGCGGAAGTCGTCGAGGCGCGCGGCGTCGGCCCCCCCGCCGTCGGCCCCCGCGTCGTCGACGGCGACCTCCGGGCCGGCCAGCTCGACGATCCGCACCACGCTCCGCATCGTTCCAGACCCGATCTCGCGCGCTCCGGCCACACCACGGACGCCGCCCGACGGACCCGGGGTGTGCCGAGGCCGCCCGGGGGGCATGCCCGTCGCACGGGGCACACGCTCGGCCCGGCGTTTCCCGGCGCGTGATCGGACCCGGCCCCGCGGGGCCCTGACGTCGCGGGCACCGACTGCCAGGATGGAGGCGGACCACGGAGACGAAGCGCAGCGGAGCTCGACCGACCGGGGAGCGACGGCGCGCGGGACAGCTCGAACCGCCCGGACGGGACGAGCGCATCGGGATCCGCCCGGATGGGCGGGTCCGGCCGCGGGGCACGGGAGGCGAGACGTGAGCGAGATGCGGGTGGTCGGCGTGCTGGCCGTCGACGACGCGGCACAGCAGTCGGCGTCGGAGACGAACCGGCACCCCGTGGTGCTCCTGCAGGAGAGCCAGGGCAAGCGCTGCCTGCAGATCTGGATCGGCCTGGCCGAGGCGGAGGCGATCGCCCTCGAGCAGCAGGGCCGGTTGCCCGAGCGGCCGCTGACCCACGTGCTGATCGCGGACGTGGTGTCGGCCCTCGGGCGGACGCTGGAGCGGATCGAGATCACCGAGGTGCGGGGCGGCACGTTCTACGCCGACCTCGTCTTCGACCGGGGCCTGCGGGTCTCCGCGCGGCCCAGCGACTCGATCGCGATCGCGCTGCACGTCGACGTGCCGATCCACGCGACCGAGGCCGTCCTCGCCGAGGCGGGCGTGCTGGTCGACGACGACGAGTCCGCCGAGGAGGGGTCCTCACCGGTCCCCGACGAGGAGGAGGTCGACCGGTTCCGGGCGTTCCTCGACAACGTCTCACCGGAGGACTTCGGTCGCGGCAGCTGACCGATCGACCTCCCCCGGGTGCGACCACTGCATCCGCACATGCGCCCAGTGGTCGACCGTGATCGACAGGCTCCGCTGAACGGACGCTATGACGAGGCGAACGGTTCGCGCCCCTGGTGTGTGACACACGGCTGTGTCACCGTGAAGCGGGTCGTCGGGGGGAAGCGCAGTCCCCGTCCGCCGTCGGTCTCACCGCCGTCGGGGTGCGGGTCGAGAGAGGGAGCCGGGCACTGATGGGGCCGACCGCCGTACCGACCATCTCGGTGCACGTACCCGACGATCCCTCGGGGGCCCCGCTCCGCGGCGGCGTCCTGGTGGGCAGCCCGCCGTGTCACCGGCCGGCCTCGGGAGGCGGGACGCCCCGCTGATGGGACGGGTCGTCGCCCGCACCGACCTGTCCGACCGCGAGCAGTACCGCACCAAGCTCCGTCGCTGCCTCGAGGCCCTGCGCCGCATGGTGGGCGAGGGTCTCTTCGCCGCGGACGAGCTGCGGACCGGGGTCGAGCTGGAGCTCGCGCTGGTCGACGAGGCGATGGAGCCGGCGATGCTCAACCACGCCGTGCTCGACCGGTCCGCCTCCGACCTGCTCACCACCGAGCTGGGGCGGTGGAACCTCGAGATCAACCTGCCGCCGCGCACCCTGCCGGGGACGGCCGCGTGCCAGCTCGAGGAGGACGTCGTCGCCTCGCTCGCCGGGGCCCGCCGGTCGGCCGCCGTCGTCGGGGCCACCCCGGTGACCATCGGCATCCTGCCCACCCTCGGCGCGGAGCACCTCGACTCCGACCAGCTCACCGACGACCCGCGCTACGACCTGCTCAACCGGCAGATGGTCGACGCGCGCGGCGAGCCGTTCCGGCTGGACATCGGCGCGCCGCGGTCGGGGTCGGGGGGCCCCGACGAGCACCTCGTGCTCGACGTCGACTCGATCGCCCCCGAGGCCGCCTGCACCTCCCTGCAGCTGCACCTGCAGCTCACCCCGGAGACGTTCCCGGCGCACTGGAACGCCGCCCAGGCCATCGCGGGGGTCCAGGTCGCGCTCGCCGCGAACTCGCCGTTCCTGCTGGGGCACCGGCTCTGGGCCGAGACCCGCGTGCCGTTGTTCGAGCAGGCGGTCGACGTGCGGACCGTCGAGCTGCGCAACCAGGGCGTCCGCCCCCGCGTGTGGTTCGGCGACCGCTGGGCCGCCTCCGTCACCGACCTCTTCGAGGAGAACGTCCGCTACTTCCCGGCGCTGCTCCCGATCGTCGACGACGAGGACCCCGTGGCCGCGCTCGACGCCGGGCAGGCGCCCGCGATGCACGAGCTGCGGCTGCACTCGGGCACCGTGTGGCGCTGGAACCGGCCCGTCTACGACGTCGCCGACGGGGTCGCGCACCTGCGGCTGGAGAACCGGGTGCTGCCCGCGGGCCCGAGCGCGGTCGACGCGGTCGCCAACGCGCTCTTCTTCTACGGCCTCGTGCGGGCGCTCGTCGCCTCCGAGCACCCGCCGTGGCGCTCGATGACCTTCGAGGCCGCGCACGACAACTTCGTCGCGGGCGCGCAGCACGGGCTGGACGCGGAGCTCTACTGGCCGGGCGCGGGCACCGTCGGGGTCGACCGGCTCGTGCTCGACCGGCTCCTGCCGCTGGCCCGCGAGGGCCTGCGCGCCTGGGACGTCGACGCCTCGGTCGCCGACCGCTACCTCGCGGTCATCGAGGCGCGGTGCCGCACCGGGTGCACGGGCGCCTCGTGGCAGACCCAGATGGTGGCCGCGCTGGAGAAGAACGGGTGCCCGCGCTCGGTCGCCATGCGCCGGATGCTGGAGCGCTACGTGGCGCACATGAGCGCGAACCTGCCGGTGCACACGTGGCCGGTCGGTCCCTGCGACCCCTGAGCAGCCGGCGTCGGGAGCGGCCCGCCGCGGGTCACCGCGCGCGCGGCGCGCCTCGCCTGCCAGGCCAGCAGGCACGCCGCGACGACGACGGTGCCGATCGTCGCGGCGCCGCCGATCACCAGCGGCGCCCGGCCGCCGAGGGCCTCCGCGAGCCACCCCAGCACCGGGCCGCCCAGCGGGGTGCCCCCGAGCAGCACGAGCACGTAGAGGCCCATGACCCGGCCCCGCATGGACTCGCTGACCCCGAGCTGCACGGCCGCGTTGGCCGCCGTCGTGAACACCAGCTGCCCCAGCCCCGTCGGGATCAGCAGGAGCGCCGTGAGCGCGTAGGTGGGCATGACGCCGGTGAAGAGCTCGGCGACGCCGAAGAACAGGCCCGCGAGCAGCACCGTGCGCAGCCGCGGGCGCCCGACCCGGCGCGCCGCGACGACGGTGCCCGCCAGGCAGCCGACGGCGAGCGCGGAGGTGAGCAGCCCGTAGGACTCGGCGCCGCGGCCGAAGACGGTGCGCGCGGTGATCGCCAGCGTCATGAAGAAGTTGATGCCGAACGTGGAGACGAAGAAGACCACGGTGAGCAGCACGACGAGGTCGGGCCGGCGCCGCACCTCGCGCAGTCCCTCGAGCACCGCCCCGAGCGCCCGCCCGGGCCGCTTCTCGTAGGCGAACATGTCCGCCGGGCGCATCAGGGCCAGGCCGGTCACCACCGCCACGAACGTCGCGGCGTTGACCAGGAACACCCACCCGGTGCCCACCGCGGCGATCATCACGCCGGCGATGGCGGGCCCGACGATGCGCGCGGTGTTGAACGTCATCGAGTTCAGCGCGACCGCGTTCTGCAGCGCACCGGGCCCGACCATCTCCCCGGCGAACGACTGGCGCACCGGCGCGTCGACCGCCGAGAAGCACCCCAGCAGGACGCACAGCACGTAGACCATCGGCAGCGTCGCGGTGCCGGTGGTGTCGAGCAGGCCGAGGGTGAGGGCGCAGAGCCCCATGCCCACCTGCAGGACGATGAGCAGGCGCCGCTTGTCGTAGCGGTCGGCGAAGGCCCCGCCGAAGAGCGAGAGCAGCAGCGTCGGGCCGAACTGCAGGGCGGCGGCGACGCCGAGGGCGACCGGGCTGCCGCCGGAGAGGTCGAGGACCAGCCAGTCCTGCGCCACGCGCTGCATCCACGTACCGGCCAGCGACACCACCTGGCCGGCGGCGAAGAGGCGGTAGTTGCGGTTGCGCAGCGAGGCGAACATCGCCGTCCCTGCCGTCACCGGTGCCTCACATGAACTGAGCTTACGCAAGTTGTTGCGGACGGGCCGCCCGCGGCCCTCGCGCCTCGCGCCGGTGACGGCTCGGGCAGCGCGAGGGACGAGCGCTTCCTCAGCGTCGACCTTGGCGCGGACACGGTCAGGACTTGGTGTCCTCGAGGGCGAAGCCCACCTTCAGGGTGACCTGGTAGTGCCCGATCTCGCCGTTCTCCACGTGGCCGCGGATCTCGGCGACCTCGAACCACCCGATCTGGCGGATGGTCTCGGCCGCGCGCGCGATGGCTCCCTTGATCGCGTCGTCCACGCTCGTCTCGGACGTCCCGACGATCTCGGTCTTCCGGTAGATGTTGTCCGCCACTGGGGCCTCCTCGCTGCGAGGGGCCCGCGTTCGCGGGCCCCGTCGAACCGGTACCCGCTGGCTCCCGGACGTTCACACGGGCAGGGGCACCGGAAACCTCGTCACACGACGTCGTCGGGTGCGTCCCCCGCAGGCACGAGGGAGGCGCTGTGGACACCGAGACGGGCCAGGGCCGCGTCGAGGGCGATCTCGAGCGGGCGCACGTCCCGCGCCAGCCGGGCGAGCATGAGCCCGCCCTGGACCGCGGCGAGCAGCACGCCGGCGAGCTCGGCGGGGTCCCCCGCCGCCGTGACGAGCCCGCGCTCCCGCCCGGCGCGGACCAGGCGGGCGAGGCCGTCACGCCACCGGTCGAAGGCCGCGGCCTGGTGCTCCCGCAGCACCGGGTCGTCGTCGACCTGCCCGCTCAGCACGCCGAGCGGGCAGCTCAGCGGACCGTCGCCCCCGCGGTGCACGGCGAGCAGGTCGTCCGCCCAGGCCCGGACGTCGCCGTCGGTGCCGGGCGCGAGCCGCGGTTGGGCGGCGAGCACGCGGGCGAGCTGGTGGTCGATGACGGCGAGGACGAGGCCCTGCTTGCCGCCGAAGTGGTGGTAGAGCTGCGACTTCCCGGTCCCCGTCGCGGCCAGCACGTCGTTCACCCCGGTGGCCGCGATCCCGCGGGCCTGCATCAGCGCGGCCGCGGCCTCGACCATCTGCTCCCGGGTCCGGCGTCCGCGCGCGGTCGACGGCCGGGCCGTCCGGGAGGTCACCGGGCGAGTGTACCGATAGGTACAGTGCGCGCTAGGCTGCGGCCATGACGAGCGCGGGTCCGACGGACCCCACCCGGACCGGCGACGACGCCGTCGCCCGACCGGAGCCCGCGGCCGTGGCCGCCGCCTCGGCCCGCGTCGCTCCCGAGCCCGAGTACGGGTTCCCCCGCGCCCTCTGGCGGGGCCTGGCCCGCATCCCGGTGCCCCCGCCGGCGGACCCGAGGACGTGGCGCAGCCCGCTGCGCGGGACGTGGCTGACCTCGGTGTTCGCCTCGGTGCTGCTCGTCGGGCTGCCGATCGTGATCCTGACCGGGCTGATGTCCTACATCGCCTACGGCCCGCAGTTCGGCCAGGCGATCCCCGGCGACGTCGGGTACCTGCACCTGCCGTTCTTCGACTGGCCGTCGAACCCGTCGTGGTTCTACCGGCTCACCCAGGGCCTCCACGTCACGCTCGGGATGGTCCTGACGCCGGTCGTGCTGGCCAAGCTGTGGTCGGTGGTGCCCAAGCTCTTCGTCTGGCCGCCGGTGCGCAGCGCGCGCCCAGCTGCTCGAGCGCATCTCCCTGCTCGCCCTCGTCGGCGGCGTCCTCTTCGAGTTCGTCACCGGCCTGATGAACTCGCAGTACGACTACTCGTGGGGCTTCGGGTTCTACACCGCCCACTACTACGGGGCCTGGGTCTTCATCGCCGGCTTCGTGACCCACGTGGCGATCAAGCTCCCGACGATGCTGCGGGCGCTCCGCGCCGGACCGGGCGGCACCGGCGCCCTCGGGCGCTGGCTGCACGACTCGCCCGCCGAGACCGAGCCCGAACCGATCGACCACACCGGGCTGGCGGCGCTCGCCCCGAACCGGCCCACGCTCTCGCGACGCGGGCTGATCGGGATGGTCGCCGGCGGGAGCCTGCTGGTGGGGGTCCTCTCCATCGGGCAGACCTGGGACCGGCTGCGGCCGCTGGCGCTGCTCTCGCCGCGCGGGCAGTCCTACGGGAACGGCCCCGACGACTTCCAGATCAACCGCACGCTCGCCGGCTCCGGGATCGACCCGGTGGCGCTCGACGACGGGTGGCGGCTCCGGCTCACCGGCGGGTCGAGTGCGGTGTCGCTGAGCCGCCGCGCGCTGCTCGACATGCCGCAGCACACCGCGACGCTGCCGATCGCGTGCGTCGAGGGGTGGTCGGTGACCCGGACCTGGACCGGCGTCCGGCTGCGCGACCTCGCCGCGCTCGCGGGCGTCCCCGTGCCGGCCGACGCGTTCGTGCAGTCGATCGAGACCTCGGGCGCCTTCGCCCGCGCGACGCTGCAGACGAACCAGGTCCTGAACCCGGACGCGCTGCTGGCGCTGGAGGTCGGCAACGAGGGCGGGGAGACCGCCGACCTGTCCCCGGACCACGGCTACCCCGCGCGGATCATCGTCCCGGCGCTGCCCGGGGTCCACAACACCAAGTGGGTCTCGTCGATCGACTTCCAGGAGCGCCTGATGCTGCGTGCCTGGCGGACGCTTCTACGGCGAGAACCCGCTGCACCTGCTCGCCATGGTGGGCTGCTTCGCCCTGGTCGGGTACGTGGTCTCGTTCGTCTGGACCGACCCGAGCGTCGTCGCCCTGGCGATCTGGTTCCTCGGGGCCGTGATCGCGCACGACCTGGTCCTCTACCCGCTCTACGCCCTGGCCGACCAGCCGTTGGTCCTCGGCCGGTGGGCGCGGCGCAAGGTCCTCCCCCGCCGTCCCCCGCTGGTGCCCGCGATCAACCACGTGCGCGCGCCCGTCCTGGGCTCGCTGGTGCTGGGCCTGATCTACCTGCCCACGATCACCAGCCACGGCGAGGACGCGCTCCGGTTCACCTCGGGGCTGGGCACGGCCGGCATCTACCAGCACTGGCTGCTGATCACCGGGGTGCTCTTCCTCGGCAGCGCCGTGGTCTACGCGGTGCGGCTGGGGATCGCGGCCCGACGCGGCGTGCGGCGGCGTCCTGCGGTCGCCGAGCCGGAGCCCGAGGGCCACGAGCCCGAGGACGCCGAGGACGTCGAGCCGAGGCCGAGCAGACGGCGTCCGGCCGCCGACGCGCCCGCCGACCGGAGCCGAAGCCCGCAGTCCCGGGGCGGGAACCGGTCCTCGCTCCCGGTAGGTGCCGGGAAACCGGGTCCTCAGGACCCGGTTTTCCCGGGCTGTCGCGACCGCGGGTCGAGCCGTCGCAGCGTCCGCAGCCCGTGGTCACCGGCGAGACACGCGGACGGCGGCCGACTACGCCTGCGCGGCGAGCTCCCGCTGGGGCAGCTCGGCCTCCATCTCGCGCACGAGCGGCAGGACCTTGTCCCCGAACTGCTCGATCTCCTCCTTGACGTGCAGGAAGCACAGCAGGGAGAGGTCGACGCCGAGCTTCTTGTACTCGACGAGGCGCTCGGCGACCTGCTCGGCGGTGCCGATGAGCTGGGTCTTGAAGCCGTCGTTGTACTGGACGAGGTCCTCGAACGAGGAGTCCGCCCACATGCCCTTCTTGTCCGACGCCGACGCGCCGGCCTGCTGCACGGCCTGCCGGAAGCCCTCGACCTGCTCGACGTTGGCCTTGTCCACGATCTCGCGCAGCGTGTCCCGGGCCTCCTTCTCGGTGTCCCGGACGATCATGAAGCCGTTGAGGCCGAACTTCACGGTGCGGTCGTGCTCGGCGGCGGTCGCGTTGATGACGTCGAGCTGCTCGGTGACGCCGTCGAAGTCCTTGCCGTTGGAGAAGTAGTAGTCCGAGACGCGGCCGGCCATCTTCTGCGCGGCCGTCGAGTTGCCGCCCTGGAAGATCGTCGGGTGCGGGCGCTCGGGGGTGTTCAGCGGCTTGGGCTTCAGCGAGTAGTCGTGGAACCGGTAGAAGTCGCCGCGGAACTCGAAGTGGTCCTCTTCCCAGATCCCCTTCAGGCAGCGGATGAACTCCTCGGTCCGCCGGTAGCGCTCGTCGTGCTCGAGCCACGGCTCGCCGAAGGAGGTGAACTCGCCCTTGAACCAGCCGGAGACGACGTTCGTCGCGAAGCGGCCGTTCGTCAGGTGGTCCGCGGTGGCGCCGAAGTTGGCGAACACGCCCGGGTGCCACATGCCGGGGTGCACCGCCGCCATGACCTTCAGCCGCTCGGTGGCCATCATGATCGCCAGCGAGAGCGAGGTCGACTCGTGCTGGTACTCGGCCGAGTAGCTGGCCATGTACCGGACCTGCGAGAGCGCGTACTCGAAGCCGTTGTTCTCGGCCGCGATCGCGGTCTCGCGGTTGTAGTCCCAGTTCCAGTCGGTGCGCTGCTCGATGCCGCTGGTGACCAGGCCCCCGGAGACGTTGGGGACCCAGTAGGCGAACTTCAGGGGATCGGACGGGGTACCGACGGACACGATGTGCCTCCTCGAGGCGTGCGGGAGTGGGTCAGCGCCGGGGCAGGGCCGGACGCCGGGCGATCAGGAGCGGGAGAGGCGTGGGTCAGGGCCGACACGCCTGGGTCGCGAGGAGTCCGAAATCCACGTGCCGGCGGCGCGTGAGCGGAACGTTCGCGTTACCCATCGGACACAACCGTCGCCGCCCGGCGCGGGGCTGTCAACCGAGGGCCGCCCGCGGGGCGACCCCGCTCACACCCGGCGGGAGCTCCGGCGCGGTCCCCGGCGACCGGTCCGCCGCTAGGGTCGCGGCGTGTCCGACCCCGACCCCGACGCCGGCTGGCAGCCCCCGCCGCTGCCCCGCCGGCTGACCGACCCGGTCCCGGTGATCCTGGCCGGGTCGGCGGTGTGGCTGGTCGCGCTCGCGGTGCTCGGGGTGCTGGCCCTGACCGGGACCCGCGCGGCGGACGTGTGGCTGTGGGCCTGCGTGGTCGGCGTCGGCCTCGGGGCGGTCGGCCTCGGCGTCCTCACCCTGCAGCGGCGCGCCAACGCCCGCGGCGCCCGCGGCGCCCAGAAGCTGTAGGACGCCGGCCGGCCCCTCAGGGCGCGGCGAGGGCCCACGCGGCGAGCAGGCCGCGGACGGGGTCGTCGGTGTGCACCCCGGCGTCGTCCACCCACACCCCGGGGAAGACCTCGCGCGGCGGCCGCGCCCGGTCGTCGTCGGCGACCGCGACCCGCAGACGCGCGTGCAGGACCACCTCCCCCGCCGGCAGGGCCCGGCCGACGGCGGCCGCCCACGCCGCGGCGGCGGGCAGGTCCGTCCACCGGGTGGCGACGCCGGGCGAGCGGACCTCGCCGTGGTGCCCGGTCCCGACGAGCGGGAGGTCGAGCAGGTCGGCGAGGGCGGAGCGCGACCCCGGAGGCCACCGGGACCACGCCGTCCGGGCCGAGGCCCGCGAGCAGCCACGGCCGGTCGAGGACGGCGGGCACGGCGCCGCGGTCGGGATCGGCCTCGACGACCCGCCCGGCCGCCGTGCGCACCCGCGGCGGCGGCTCGACGTCGGCGACCGCGATCCGGCGCGCGTCGACCGCCTCGGCGAGCACGGTGTGCGCGGCCAGCACGCCCCCGGCCGGCACCGTCCGGGCCGGGTCGGCGAGCCGGAGGAGCAGGTCGGCCGCGTCGTCCGCGTCGTCCACCCGCAGGTCGGTGCGGACCCCGACGGCGGCGAGGAACCCGGCGTCGAGCGCGACCGGACCCGGCACCGGGTCGTAGAGCGCGGCCAGGGCCGGCGGCCCGGCCGGGGTCCGCGCCCGCCGTCCCCGGCGGGCCGGGGGCCTCGCCGGGCAGCCGCCAGTGCCCCGGCGCGTACCCGGCGAGGCGGCCGTGGCGCGCGAGCCACCACGCCGTGTAGGGCACCGGCTCGCCCGGCAGTGCGACGAGGGCCGAGCGCACCGACCGGTCGGCGGCCAGCAGCGCCCACGCGGCGTCCCACCGGTCGTCCGCGACCAGGTCGAGGTCCCGGACGGCGACCATCGGGCCCGGCGGCCCGGCCTCCGCCACGTCCCAGCCCGCCGCGGGGTCGACCTCCTCGGCCCACCACGCCTCCTCGTCGTCGAGGTCGTGGTCGGGGCCGGCGGGGGCGTCGTCGCGGACCACGGCGAACCCGTCGAGCACCCCGGCCGCCAGCAGCGCGGACCGGGCGTACCCGGTCGCCGCCGCCCCGGCGAGCACCCCGACCGGCGAGTCGTCCCCGAGCACCGTGCGCAGCGCCCCGTCGGGCAGCACCAGCTCGTCGGCGCGCCGGCAGCCGCCCTCGGCGTCGGGCAGGGCGAGCGCGCCCCACGCCGGGTCCGCGGCCGCCTCGCCGGCCTCGGCGAGCAGCCGGAGCACGAGCCCGGCGAGCCCGGCGACGTCGAGCCCGGCCTCGGCGTCGTCGACCGACCGGGCCACCGCCTCGCGCAGCTCGGGCTCCTCGAGCAGGGAGGCCGCGTCCGCGCGGCGGGCCCCGAGGGTCTCGAGCAGCGGGTGCGCCGCCGCCGGGTCGACGAGGCGCACCCCGGGCAGGGTGTCGCCGCCGAGCACGTCGGCGAGCCCGGGGTCCGGCAGCAGCGTCCCGCGCGGGCCCGGCACGAGGCGCCCGTCGGCCAGGGGCACCGGGAGCGCCGCGAGCTCCTCCCGGGCGCTCCCGACGGCGGGCGTCGCGGCGAGGGCCGCGTACAGGGCGTGCCACCACGACGGCGGGCGGCGCAGCCCGGCGAGCTGCTCGACGAGCGCCGCCGGGCCGAGCCGGGTGACCCCGAGCGCCGCGAGGGCGGGGGCGTCGCGGGGCCCCCCGACGACGGGGCCGGCCAGGTCGGGCACCGCCCCGGCCAGGGCCGCGAGCAGCGCGTCGGCGGGGTCGGCGCCGGTGTCGAGGACGACGGCGCGGGCCGGGGGGAGGTCGGGACCGTCCGCGGCGGGCAGCCAGGGGGCGTGGCGCAGCGCCTCGGTCACCGCGTCGCGCAGGACGGCGTCCACCTCCGAGGCGGGCAGCGACGCGGCGGGGACGAGCCCGAGGCGCCGCTCGGGCGGGAGGGCCGCGACGAGCGCGGGGTAGGACGCCGCGGCGGCCCGCAGCACGTGGGTGGTCACGGCCCCGGCGCGCACCCGGCGGCGGTCGGGGTCGAGCGGGACGGTGACGACGAGCCGCGCGGGCAGCGTCGTCGTCTCCTCGGTCGGCGTCGGCGCGTGCAGGACGTCGGCGCGGGGCGGCTCCGCGCTCCGCCGGGCCCGTGACCGCCGCCCAGAGGCCCGCCCACCGCGCGCGCCCGCGGTCCTCGACGGCGAGCCCGGGGCGCCCGCCGTCGTCGAGGACCTCGGGCGGCAGCTCACCGGCCAGCGGCAGCGTCGTCCAGGTAGTCGTCGCGGCGCCCGGGCCGCGGATCGTCACCGCCGTCGTCCCGCCCGGTCCCGGCGCGTCCTCGCGGTGCACCGCCTCCCCGCCCGCGTCGACCCCGGCGAGCCA
Organism: uncultured Actinomycetota bacterium; assembly: GCA_963716955.1. Lineage (GTDB taxonomy): Bacteria > Actinomycetota > Actinomycetes > Mycobacteriales > Pseudonocardiaceae > Actinomycetospora. The sequence goes on along the minus strand of CAVQUY010000017.1, from coordinate 264,729 downwards.
CCGCAGCGCGAGCAGCAGGTCGGCGGCCTCGTCGCGGGCCCGCTCGAGCAGCGGGGCGCCGGGGCCGTGCAGGGCGATCCGGACCTCGGTGTCGACCCCGTCCGGCAGCGGCTCGGCGAGGTCCTCGGCCGCCGCCGGCCACACCAGGCGCAGCGCGGGCGCCTCGCCGCCGCGCCGGTCGAGCTCGGCCGCGACCGGGCCGCCGAGCGCGGCGACGGCCTCCCGGCTGCGGGCACGGGAGAACGCGACCCCGGCGAGCGTGCCGCCCGCGGTCCGCGTGACCAGACGCGGCGCGTCGCCGAGCGCGAGCACGGCGGCGAACCCCACCCCGAAGCGCCCGACGGTGCCGTCCCCGCGCTTCGCCGAGGCCCGCAGCGACGCGAGCGCGGCGACCCCCGTCGGCGTCCAGCGGCGCCCCCGCGTTCCCGACCCGCAGCTCCGGGCCCCCGTCGGCGCCCGTGACCACCCGCAGCCGCAGGGTGGTCGGCGTGCCGGCGCGGGCGGCGGCGTCGGCGGCGTTCTGGGCGAGCTCGACGAGCCAGCGGTCGCGGTAGCCGCCGCGGGTCAGGTCCTCCTCGGCGTTCGCGTCCTCGCGGAAGCGCGCGGGCGAGGCCGACCAGGCGTCGAGGACGGCGGCGCGGAGCCCGTCGGTGCGGAACGGGTCGGGCGCCATCGCCGGCCTCGCGCGCCGTCGGGGCCGTCAGTCGCCGTCGGGGCCCGGGGCCGCCGCGACGGGGTCGGGCGCGGACTCCATGTCGACGCCGTCGTCGTAGACCAGCTCCGCCACCGTGACGACCGAGCCGGTGTCGATCTGCAGCTCCGAGTGGCCGCCGCAGCCGTACTCGGCGTGCACCACGTGGCCGTCGGCCGGGGTGTTGCCGTTGCCGCAGACGCCGAACGCGCCGCGCAGCGAGCCCGGCGAGCGAGAGGTAGAACCCGCAGGTGCCGCAGTGCGCGGACGCCGCGCGGGCCATCTCGGCGGCGGGCCCGAAGTCCCCGTCCGACCACCGGGCGGCCGCGTCGAAGCGTCCCTCGGGGCTCATCACGCGGGGGCGGCCGAACCCGAGCTCGTCGGCGACGCCGCGGACCTGCTCGTCCTCGTCGGCGTCCTCGGCGGGGTCGAGGTCGTCGTCCAGGCTCGCGTGGGCCGGGACGAGGCGGTCGTCGTCGTGGTCGACGGGCAGCAGGTCGCCGGGCGCGAGGTCCTCCGCGCGGACCCGCTCGTTCCACGGGATCCACTCGGGCGCCACGACGGCGCCGGCACCGGGCAGCAGCGCGACCTCGCCGACGGTGACGGGGGCGTCCGGGTCGTCGTCGGCCACCATGACCGTGACCGCCCAGGTCCAGCCGCGGTAGCCGGGCTTGTCGGCCGCGAGGTAGTGGGTGGCCGCGGTGACCGGCGTCCGGTCCCCACTGTCGGCGCCGTCCTCGGCGTGCACCGCGAGGGCGTCGCCGACCTGGTCCGCCTCGCCCTCGGCCGCGTCGACCGCCGCCGCGCGCGCGAGGTCGACCGCCTCGGCCAGGCGCGGCGGGACGGGACGCTCCCCGTCCTCGGCGTGGTCGTCGCGCAGGTCGGGGCCCGTGGCGGAGTCGGCGAGGTCGTGCACGTGACCGATTCTGCCCGACGCGGCCGGGTGCTCGACGGGTGTGGGCGCGCAGGGGTCGTCCCGGGGCGCCGAGCGGGGCGGTGCTCGGGGTCGCGCCACCGGTGTGGCGCTCACCGCGCTGCCGAGCCCGCCCGCCGATCGCGGTGGACCAGAGCGTGGCGCACACACTCCGCGGGACGACGCACGGTGCGGAGACACATCGACGCGCCACGCACACACCGGTGCGGGGGAGCCGTGGACGGTCGTCGCGCACACATGATCGACGTCGGTGGTGCGGACCGTTCGGTCTACGCCCCCGGTGTTCACGCAGTTCTCGATCATGGAAGACGCGTCCGCGCCGGGCCTCCTCGGGAACGCCGCACACCGTGTGCGCCGCGCGTCGGTCCGCCCAGGACCTTGCCCGACCTCCGCGGAGTGTGTGCGTGACGCGTCGGTTCCCCGAGCCGTGCCGAGGGTGTGCGCGCCCACCCGCCGCTCCGTGGGAACCTTCGCCGCGTGCGGGCGAGGGCGGTGCTGCTGGCGGTGCTGCTCGTGGCGGGGCTGGGGTCGTGCTCCGCGTCGCCGGCACCGGGCGCCCCGACGAGCGCGCTCGCCTCCCCGCCGCCCGGCGTCGCGCGGCTGCACGTGCAGGTCCTCGCGACCGTGCCGCACGACCCCGGCGCGTTCACCGAGGGCTTCGAGCTCTCCGCCGACGGCCGCACCCTCTGGGAGGGGACCGGGCTGGCCGGGGCGTCGCAGCTGCGCGAGACCGACCCGGCGACCGGGGCCGTCCGGCGCGCGGTCGACCTCCCGCCGTCGCAGTTCGGCGAGGGGGTGACCGTGCTCCCCGACCGGATCTGGCAGCTGACGTGGAAGGACGGCGTCGTCTACGAGCGCGACCCCGCCACGCTCGCCGTCCGGCGCACCCTGCCGTACGACCGCGAGGGCTGGGGCATGTGCCACACCGCCACGGACGTCGTCACCAGCGACGGCGGCGCGGACCTCGTCGTCCGGGACCCGACGACGTTCGCCGCCGTCCGCACCGTCGCGGTCACCCTCGGCGGCGCGCCCCTCGACCAGCTCAACGAGCTCGACTGCGGCGACGGGCGCACGGTGTGGGCGAACGTGTGGCACACCGACGACGTCGTCGGGATCGACCTCGCGACCGGCCGGGTCACCACCGTCGTCGACGCCGCGGGACTGCGGCCGCCGGAGACCACCGGGAACCCCGACGCCGTCCTCAACGGCATCACCGCCATCCCCGGCGCGCCCGGCGAGTTCCTGCTCGCCGGGAAGACCTGGCCGACGACCTACCGCGTGCGCTTCGCCTCCTGAGGGTCACCGCGAGGGAGGATCCGGTCGCTATCCGGCCGAGGGCTCCCCCGGCGGCGCAGCGGGGGCGCACCGCTCGGCGAGCAGCTCCAGCACGTGCCGGTAGGACTGCCCGGTGGCGCGGGACATGCCCATCTCGCAGGTGCGGTTGCTGCTGGCGTAGGTCTCGGTCGGGTGGGCCGCGACGTCGGCGGCCTCGTCGCGGGTGGCGCCGTCGGTCAGCTCGGGGTGCAGCATCCCGCGGTCGCCCGCATAGCCGCAGCACCCCCAGCCGGTGGGGACGACGACCTCGTCGGCCACCGCCTCGGCCACCGTGCGCAGGTCCTCGCCGATCCCGAGGTGGGTGGTGGAGCAGGTGGGGTGCAGGGTCAGCGACGCGCGCCTTCGCCGGGACCGCCAGCGCCGGCAGGATCTCGCGGGCGGTGAACGCGACCGCGTCCTCGATGCGCAGACGCGGGACGCGGTCGTCCTCGGGCGAGCAGGTGGCCGAGGCCCACGAGGCCGTGGGTGCACGACGACGCGTCGACGACCACCGGGAGCCGGCCCTGCTGGGTCGAGTTCCACAGCCCGTCCACGACCCGCCGGGCCATCACCCGGCCCCCGTCGGTGAAGCCCTTGGACTCCCACGGCGTGCCGCAGCACATCCCGCTCGATCCCCTCGGGCACCGCGACCGCGATCCCGGCGGCCGCGCACAGCGCCAGGAACGCGTGCCCCGACCCCTCTCCGGACTCGGGCGCGAACACCTGGTGCAGGCAGGTCGGGAAGAACACGACGTCGGGGGCCGCCGGGTAGACCGCGGCCGGGCGGGTGTCGCCCCCGGACGGCACCTCCGCGCGCGTAGAGCGGGACGAGGTCCTCGGGGAGCACCCGCCGGGCCAGCGCCGACGCGGCCGTGGCCAGCCCGGGCAGCGTCGCCGCTGCGCGCAGCGCCACCCGGGCGGTCCCCGACACCCCGTCCCAGTGCTCCGCGACGCGCCTTCCCGGCGGCCTGCGCCCGCTCGCCGTGGCGCTCCGCGCGCAGCCGCTTCATCAGGTCCCCGGTGTTGATCCGGACCGGGCAGGCGGTGGCGCACATGCCGTCGGCGGCGCAGGTGTCGACGGCGTCGTAGGGGTAGTCCTCCTCGATGGCCGCCGCCAGGGCCGGGTCCTTCGCGGCCGCGCGGCGCAGCACGATCCGCTGGCGCGGCGTCGTCGTGACGTGCCGTGACGGGCACACCGGCTCGCAGTAGCCGCACTCCACGCACGCGTCCACCTCGGCGTCGACCGTCGGCACCGTCTTGAGGTCGCGCAGGTGGGCGTCCGGGTCGTCGGACAGGATGATGCCGGGGTTGAGCAGGCCGGTCGGGTCGCACAGCGCCTTCAGCTCGCGCATCACGTCGTAGAGCTCGTCGCCGTACTGCCGGCGCACGAACGGCGTCATGATCCGCCCGGTGCCGTGCTCGGCCTTGAGCGTCCCGTCCTGGGCGAGCACGAGGTCGACCATGTCGTCGGTGAAGCGGCGGTAGCGCTCGAGCGAGACCTCGTCGTCGAAGCGCTCGTTGACCAGGAAGTGGACGTTGCCGTCCTTCGCGTGCCCGAAGACGACCGAGCCCTCGTAGCCGTGGCGGTCGAAGAGCTCGGTCAGCCCGTCGCAGGTCGAGGGCAGCGTCCGCACCGGCACCGAGACGTCCTCGAGCAGCGCCGTCGTCCCGGACGGCCGGGCGGCCGCGACGGCGGTGTAGAGCCCGGAGCGCAGCGCCCACAGCGACGCCCGCGCGGTGGGCTCCCGGGTCAGCCCCGCCTCGCGGGTCAGCGGGAGCCCGGCGAGCACGGGCTCGGCGTCGGCCTGGACCGCGTCGAGCTCCTCGGCGGTCGCGGTCTGGAACTCGACGAGCAGCCCCGCGTGGCCGTCGACGGCGACGCTGCGCACCGACTCCGGCGCCCGCGGGTCCGACTGCGCGACGACCAGCGCCCGCGCGTCGAGCAGCTCCAGGGTGCGGGCCCCCGCCTCGAGCAGGGCCGGCAGCGCGTCGGTGGCGTCGGCGGTGCCGGCGAAGAGCAGCATCGACGTCGCCGCGTGCGGGAGGACCGGCAGCGTCGCGAACACCGCCTCGGCGACGAACCCCAGCGTCCCCTCCGAGCCGACGAGCAGGTGGGTGAGCAGGTCGATCGGGCGGGTGTGGTCGAGGAACGAGTTGAGCCCGTAGCCCATCGTGTTCTTCATCGAGAACAGGTGGCGCAGCCGCTCGACGGAGTGCGGGTCGCCGCGGACCCGGTCGCGGAGCCGGTCGAGGCCCTCGTACAGCGCCGGCTCGCGGTGGCGCAGCTCGTCGTCGGCGTCGGGACGCCCGGAGTCGATGACGGTGCCCGAGGCCAGCACGAACGTCATCGAGCGCAGCGTCGCGTAGGTGTTGAACTCCGTCCCGCACGCCATGCCCGAGGAGTTGTTGGCGACGACGCCGCCGATGGTGCAGGCCTTCGACGACGCCGGGTCCGGGCCGATCCTGCGGCCGTACCGGGCGAGCCGGGCGTTCACCTCGGCGACGGTGAGCCCGGGCCCGACCCGCACCGCCGCACCGTCCTCGAGGACCTCGATCCCGCGGAAGTGGCGGCGGGTGTCGACGAGCACCCCGTCGGTCACGCTCTGCCCGGACAGCGACGTGCCGCCCGAGCGGAAGGTGAGCGCGAGCCCGTCGCGGGTGCCCAGGCGCAGCAGGTTCGCGACCTCCCGGGCGTCGGCGGGCACGACGACGGCCTGGGGCCGCGAGGAGGTAGTGCGAGGCGTCGTTCGCGTGCGCGGCCAGGTCGAGCGCGCGGTGACGGACGCGGTCCGGGTCGGCGACGGCACCGCGCAGCGCCTCGACGAGCTGCGCCGGGGTCGTGGTCGGCGGGCTCGCGGGCCGGCGGGTGGACGCGGGGCGGGGCGTGGTGGCCGTCACGTCCTCCACGATGACACCGCGACGCCCGCCGGACGAGCCGTGCGGGCGGCCGGGGCCGCGGGCGGTGTCCGCCGACGGGACGCTCACACCGGACGTGAGAAGCTGCGCCCATGCGACCCGGAGGCGGTCCCGGGTGGTGGGAGGACGGTCCCGACGACCGGCGTGGGCACGGCCCGCCCGGGCCGCGTCCCCCGGGGGCGCGGCCGACGGAGCCGTACCCGCCCCGCTCGGGCCCGCCGGGCTGGCACGTCCCGCCGCAGGGTCCGCCCGGCCCGCCGACCGGGGGTCCGCCGCCACGCCGGCGCCGCCCGCCGCGACGGCTGCGGCTGCCCGGCGCCGGCGGCATCGTCGGCGCGCTGGTGGTGGCGGGACTCGCCGTCGTCGTGCTCTTCCCCGAGGTGCTGGGGCTCGACGCCCGCTCACCGTTCGCGCAGGTCGTGGCGTTCCGCCCGCAGCTCGCGGCGGTCGCGGTCGGTGCTGGCGGCGCTCGCGGGCCTGGGGCGCGTGGACCCGGCGCGTCCGGCCCGGACGCGCTGCTCGTCGCGCTGGCGCTCGGCCTCGTCGGGATCGTCGCCCTCGTCGACGTGGGCGCCCGCGCGACCGGCTCGGCCCCGGCGGTCGGCACCGGCGGGGACTCCGCCGGCCGGAGCCTCGTCGTGCTCTCGCTCAACACGTACAAGGGCCAGGCGGACCCCGACGACCTCGCCGACCTCGTCCGGGACCGCTCGCCCGACCTCGTCGCCCTGCCCGAGGCCCGCGGCGACCTGCGGCGGCGCCTCTCCTCCCGGCTCGACGACGACCAGGGCGGGTCGGGCTACCGCGCGTACTCCGCCGACGACGCCGACGACGCCAGCGGCATCACCGTGTTCGTGCGCTCCTCGCTCGGCCGCCCGACGGTGACCCAGGACCGGTCGGCGACCTACCCGGCGATCGTCGTCGACCTGCCGCGCTCCGCGCCCGGGGTGGCCTCCGGCCTGCGGTTCGTCGCGACCCACCCCCGCTCCCCGCGCCCCGGCGGCACCGGCAGCTGGGCGCGGGACGTCGGCGGGCTGTCGCGCTGGTGCGACGCCGGGCGGCCCACCGTCGTCGCCGGGGACATGAACTCGACCGAGGACCACCAGGTGTTCGCCGCCGCGACCGCGGACTGCTCCGACGCCGGATCGGTCACCGGGGACGGCCTCACCGGCACCTGGCCGTCCTGGCTCCCGGGGTTCCTGGGCGCGCAGATCGACCACGTGCTGACGGCGGGCGGGCCGCGCCCGACGGCGTTCGAGGTCGTGCCCGCCGCCGGCACCGACCACCGCGCGATCCTCGCCCGGATCGGCGAGGGCTGAGCGGCGGCCGGTCGGGTCAGCGCGTCGCGGGGCGTCCGGTCGGGACGACCGGGACGGCGTCGCCCGGGGCGGCCGGCACCACGCCGGCGGACCGCGGGGTGACGGGCGGGCCCGCCGGGGTGGCCCCGGGCCCGGGCGGCCCGGACGCCGGCCGCGGTGCGCTGGGCCGGGACGGGGCTGTTCGCCGGCCGCCGGGTCGCCCGGGGCACGCGCGGTTCGCGGGGCTCGCGGACGGGTTCCCGCACCCGGCGGGCGCTCTCCTCCACCGCGTCGCGGGCGCCGGCGCGCACCTGGCCGAGGAGGTCGTGCATCGCGAGGGACATCGACCGCGGCAGCAGCGGCGACCCGGCGATCCGCGCGAGCGGCTCGAGCCCCGGGGCGGCCTCGCGCAGGACCGCGGTGACCGCCGCCTCGTCGCCCGGTGGCGACGCGACGATGCGGGCGCCGAGGACGGTCTGCCACTGCCGCACCCGCTCGCTGAAGGCGGCGGAGAGACGCTCGAGCAGTCGGGCCTCGACGTAGGAGCCCATGCCTCCGTCGATCGGCGTCAGCCCCCCGGTGTCCCGGTTCTCCCCCCGCCGGAAGGCCTCGATCCAGGCGACCCACAGCGCGTACCCGCCTCGGCCGGCGTCGGCCTCCCGGCCGGCGGCACCGCCGTTGTCGGTCCGTTCGGAGCTCACAGCACAACCTCCTGGCACCGGCCCACGGCCGGCGTCGACTCGACGATCGAGAGGTCCACGGCGCCCCCTCGCTGCCCTGGATGTCGCTCGTTCGCCGGTCGCTGTTTCCACACGGTCAGGTGAGAAGCCGGTCGTACCCTCGTTCGGGTCAACGGCGTCCCGGTCCCGTCCGGCGGACGGAACGGTGAGTGCGGCGGCGGAGTGGCACGCCGCCCGCACCGGCGTCGTCAGGCGCGGACGACGAGGGTGTGCGCCGCCATGTCACCCAGGCGCTGCTTGCGCTCGGAGGTGGACATGATGACGAGCCCGACGAGGCCCGCGACCATCCCGTCGACGATGAGGAGCAGCCAGCGCAGCGCGTGCTGCCCGAGGGTCGGCTCGCCGCCGTCCTCCTCGCGGACGACCTTCAGCCCGAGCCACTTCATGCCCGGCGTCTGGCCACCGTGCGTGGACGGCCACCAGGCGTAGACCACGAAGCCCGAGGCGAGCGCCGCGAGCCACGCGAAGAAGTAGATGACGCCACCGACCAGGCCGAGCACCGCGGAGTCGTACGACGCCGCCGCCAGCACGCCGCTGAGGATGAGCAGCACGATCAGCGGCACCGCGGTGATCAGCGCGTCGACGACGTACTGCCCGACCCGCGTGCCGACGACGTCGACCGACCCCGGGGTGCCGGGCGGGACGCCCTGGCCGGGGCCCGCGCCGTAGCCGGGCGCCGGGCCGTAGCCGGTCCCGTAGCCCGGACCGCCGTAGCCCGGCCCGCCGCCGTACCCGGGGCCTCCGCCGTACGCGGGACCGGCCCCGTAGGCGCCGTAGCCGGGGGGCGGGCCGTAGGCCGGTCCCCCGCCGTGGTTGGGCGGTGGCGCGTACCCCCCGGGCTCGCTGCGCGGCCCGTAGCCGCCCGGGGCGGCCGCGGGCGCTCCCGCCACCGGACCGGCCGTGGCCGATGACTGCGCGGAGTAGTCGCCCGACGCATCGAACGGCGACGACCCTCCCTGTCCGTCCGACGGCCCCGGGCCGTACGACGGGTTTGGTCCACTCATGGCCGGGAAGCATGCCAGCAGAGAGTGACAATAGGGAGGACTCTTTCGAGAACAGGCCTGGTCGGTCACCCGTTCGGCCCTGCATGATGTACGCGACGCCACGACGTCACCACATCCACCCTGTTGCCGCGCCCGACTCCCCCGCCCGGAGCATGACACTCCGCGCTCCCGGACGTTTGAGTGGTCGATGGACACACAGGAGGCGTGCCGGCTCCGCAGCGGGTACGGCGCCACGCCCGCGGAGGGAGGGCCGCCCGTGCACCCGTCCGTGCGCCGGGACCACACCGCGGTCCCGCACGCCGCCTCCCGGGTCCCGGTCGCGCTGCCCCTGCCCGCCCCGCGGACGTCGTCCGACGGACCCGACGAGGTCGGCTGCATCGGACCCGCCTGGATCGTGCGGGCGGTGACGCACGTGCCCGGCGTGCTCCGCCTCGCCGAGGGTCGCCTGAGCTTCACCTCCAGCCGCGGCCCGGTCTTCGACCTCGACCTGGCCGCGTCGTGGGACGGCACCGGCACCGGCCCCGCCCTCGCGCTCGACCGCCGCGGCCGGGGGTTCCGGATCACCGTCGGCGGTGAGCGTCTCGACGTCCACGTGGTGCGCCCCCTGGGCGCGGTCGATCCCGGCGCCGCCTTCGTCGACGCGGTGGCCCTCGCGTCGGACCTCCCCGCCACCCTCGGCGACACGGTCGCCGGGGACGTCTGGCGCGCGGCGCTGCTCAGCGGGTCGGACGGTCCACGTCGGCCCGCGGGACGGTTCGCAGGACGAGTTCGGCGAGGATCCGCAGGGTCAACGCCACGCACATGACGGAGTCGGCGACCTCGGCCGCCGGTTCCTGACCGACGACGCCCGCGGACGCGGCGACCCGCCGGGCCGCCTCGCCGAGCTCGGCGAGGAGCTCGACGGCGCGACGCAGCTCGTCGGGGGCGTCGTCCGGCTTCGTCCCGACGGGGTGGGGCGCGGGGCGCCCGAGGGCCGCCGCCAGCGTCGTCACCCCCGCCGCCAGCCGCTCGACGGACTCGACCGTCGGGGGCTCCGCGGCCCGGCCCGGACGACGACCGGCTCCCGGACGGGGACCGCACGCGCGGGCGAGGACCTCGAGGGCCCGTCCCGGGAGCGCCTCCCAGGCGCTCGGCCCGGGCACGACCCGTCCTTCGTCCACGTGCGTCCTCCGATCCCACCGCCGCCGCGGAGACGCGGCGCTCGTCCCTTCATCGCCCGCGGGGACGTCGGTGTTGCACGGTCCGGCCGGATCCGCCCGGACGGGAGGTCACGTACCGGGGCTGCCGGGCGCCGAGGCGAGGTCGTCGTCCCTGCGCCGCGCGGCCGAGCCGGGGGGCGTGCCCCCGGCCGGGTCGTCCGCGCTGCGGGGGGCGGGCGGCCCGCCGAAGGGACCCGTGAACGAGGAGCCGCCCGGGGCCGGGGCCGGGCGGGGCGCCGGCCGCGGGGGCCGGCCCGGACCGGGACGCCCGGGTCCGGCCGGGGGCGGGCGCAGCGCCGGCGGCGGCAGCAACAGGTCGAGGAACGTCCGCACGCACTCGTCGATCACGTGCGCCGCCTCCGCGTGCGCCTCCGGGCCGCCGGAGACGGGGTCGGGGACCGCATCCTCCTCGGCCGGGACCGCCGGGACGGTGCCGCGGGTGTTGCGGGCGAGCGCCACGAGCGCCCGGGCCCGGTCCACGGGCGGGCGGGGCAGCGCGGCCAGCGCCGCGGGGTCGGCCGCGCGCAGGAGCCGGGCGAACTCCCGCAGCGTGAACGTCGTCGGCAGGGCCCGGGGCACGTCGCCGAGGACCGTCGAGCGGTGCTCGCGGGTCATCGTGAGCACGAGGTCGGCGAGCAGGACGTCACGGTCGGGCAGCTGGCGGGCGGCGAACGCGGCGACGTCGGGGTGGTCACGGCGGCTCGCGAGCAGTGGCCTCGTGTCCTCGTGCATGCCGTGACCCCGGACGGCCGACACCCCGGCGCTGTGCACCGCGAAGGTGTGCGCCCAGGGTCCGAGCCGGGCCCCGAGCAGGAATCGGGTGTGGAACTGCGCGAACGGCGAGCGGCAGATGTTCCCGGTGCACACGTACAGGAGCCGGAAGACGTCCGGAGACCCGCCCGCGCCCACGCTCATCGCCCGATCGTCCCAGCTCACGGGGCCGAGTGCGAGTCCGAGCACCCGAGGGTGTGCCGACGGACCCCGATCGGCGGGCTCAGTCGGGCTGGCGGCGGGCGCGCTCCATGACCTCGAGGTCCGCCACGACCCCGACGACGCGCAGCGTCGTGGCCACCGCGTCGACGACCACCGCGGACCCGTGCCGCTCCTCGGCGTCGAGTCGCTCGAGGAGGTCGGCCGCCCGCTCGTGCAGGCCGCGGGCGACCGCGGAGGCGGCGCGCAGCACGTCGACGTCGAGCTCCTCGTCGGCCGACCACCCCGCCTCCGGCACCCCCTCGCCGACCCGGCCGGCGATGCGGCACAGCGTCCGGTGGGCGTCGTCCTCCCGGTCGGCCTCGACGGCCTCGAGCTCCTCGGCCAGGCGCTCCACGGCGGCCACGAGGTCGTCGCCGGGCGCATCCGCGCCGGCGTCCGGGCCGGCCGCCGGCACCACCCCGTCGGCGCTGCGCGGCGCGGGCACCGTCACCGTCGGCGGGTCGAGCAGGACGCGCGCCTCGCGCACGCGGTCGGCCAGGGCGGCGGGGGCGACGGTGTCGCCCTCGGGCTCGCGGGTGACCACGGTGCCGGTCACGGACTCTCCTCGTCGACGGGGACGGCGCGCGGTCGGCCGGTCCTCCGGGCTCCCGGGACAGGGTAGTGCGCCCCTGCGGCCACAGCGGCCCCATCGCGACGCAACGTGCTGCTCCACCGGGACCAGTCCCGATGCAGGTCAGTGCGGGGTCACCGCCGCGTCGGCGGGCCGGAGGGGCACGCCGGACGGCGGCGAGACGGGGGCGGCGCCGGGGCGCGCGGTCGGCGGGCCCTGCGGCGCGCGACCCGCGGGGACCAGGCCCTCCCGGGGGGCGGGCCCGCCCTGGGCGGGAACGGCGCCGCTCGGGGGCGTGCGCGGGGTCCCGGAGCTCGGGCCCCCGGTCGGCCGGTCGCCCGTGGTCGGCGACGCGGGAGCCGCGGTCGCGGGCACCGGGGCGGCGGACCGGCCCCGCATGCGCTGCCGGCGCTCGCGGCGGGACTCGGACACGACGCCGGCTCCGGTGCGCGCGATGAGCGCGCGGCGGGTCTGGGCCGTCGACGGGCCCCGCAACCGGCTCGCGACCATCGCGATGACGAACGCGACGCCGTTCACGCGTGCCGAGCGCGAGCATGCCGACCTCGAGGACCTGCTCACTGGTCACCTGGTCGTTCGTGTCGACCCTCTCGAGCTGGCCGCCGTAGGGCTGCGGGCCCGGGTCGGTGCCGGTCTGGGCCGTCGCCGTGCCGGCCCCGAGGAGGGCGACGAGCACCGCCGTCGCGACGGCCAGGACCGCGACGACACCGAGGCCGACGACGACCGGCCTCCCGATCCGCGGACCGCGGCTCCCGTTCGACCCCGTCGTGTCGCCGACCGGCCATGTCTCCACCTCTCCCCGAGCACCCTCGCCGTGGGATCGCGCGATCGTGAGGCCGTCGTTACTTCGTGGCCACCTCGGAGCCACATCGTTACCGTCTCGTGATCTGCGGCACGCCGTCCGGAGTGGGCGACCCCTCCGGGGTGTCGACGGCGGCGCCCCGGAGCGCTCTGGCAAGGTGCGTTCCGGCCGTCCGGGGACGGCGCGAACGGAAGGTGGACATCGTGGGCGACTACAAGACCGTGACCGTCGGGACCGACGGCTCGTCGTCGGCCCGGAAGGCGGTCGTGCGCGCCGCCGAGGTCGCCGCCGACTCCGGCGCGCGCCTCATGATCATCTGCGCCTACGAGACCCGGGACGCCACCAGCGACCGCAGCCAGGCCGAGGCGGAGCGGGCGCTCGGCGACGAGGCGTACAAGATCATCGGCGCGAGCCCGGCCGAGGACACCCTCCGCGCGGCCCGCGACGAGGCGATGCGCACCGGGCTCGAGAAGGTCGACACCGTCGCCGTCCACGGCGACCCGACCGACGCGATCATCGAGAAGTCCGAGCTCTACCGGGCCGACCTCGTCGTCGTCGGGAACAAGGGCCTGGCGGGCTTCGCCGGCCGGCTGCTCGGCTCCGTCCCGCAGGCCGTCTCCCGGCGCTCGAAGGCGGACGTGCTGATCGTCCACACGGTCTAGTCCGGGTCGGGCGCTCCTGGCTCGCCCCGACCGACGAGGGGCACACTGCGCAGCTTCGGGACGCCCGGGGCCTGCCCCACGTGCTGTTGATCAACGTGAGAGCGTGCGCCCCCGGACCGGACCGATCAGCGGACGGGGACGTCGCAGGCCGGGGCGTCCGGGTGCAGCGAGATGAGGGCGTCCAACGGCCGCGACGTGAGCTCCACGGCCAGGGCGTGCTCGAGGCAGCGGCGCACGGCGCGGTCGCGGGGCCGCGCGCGGGCCTCGGCCAGCCGGCGCGCGAGGCGCTCCGACCCCGTGAGCATCGGCGTGATCGTCATGCGGGCGCGACCGAGGTCGACCCGGCAGCGGCCCGCGACCGAGTCCCCCTCGCCGACCACGCGCACGTCGCAGTCCAGGTCCCCGGGCTCCTCGTCCGGCCCGCCGCGCCCGACCGCCGCGCGGAACACGGCGTTGGTCACGCGGTCGGCGGGCGCGGCCACGAGCTGCTCGAGCACGGCCCGGCCCCCGCGGTCGTCGAGCACGGCGTCGAGCGCGCGCACGTCGAAGGTCAGCCGCCGCACCCGGAAGTCGCCCGGCCGGGCCACGGCCAGCAGCTCCTCGACGGTGTTCGCGCACGGGCCGTCCGGCCGCGCGGCGAGGTGCACCGACGCGGTGACCGCGCCGCGGTCGTTGCGCGGGTCGATGCCGCGGACCGAGACCTCGGGTGCGTGGTCCGCCCCGTCGCCCGTGCAGCCGTGCTCGAGGAACTCGACCGCCGGCAGGGTGTCCGGTGCGGGGACCCGGCGTGGGGCCGGGACCGGTGCGACCACCGACTCCGGACCGAAACGACGGGGCGCGAGGACGGCGAGCGGATTGCGCATGGACCACCATGACCTTGACGTGAGCAGGGTCACCCCAGTCTGCCAGAGTGGCCCAGGTCATGTGAATCGTTCCGGGCCGCCGCCGGGCCCCGTCACCCCGTCGCCGGAGTGACCACCACCCCGCCCAGGAGCCCGCTCCCCGTCCCGACGCCGAGGTAGGCGTCGACCACGACGGGTGCCGCGCCGGGGGCCGGGTTGCGGTCCCGGCCGGTCCGGGCGTCGACGACGACGGGCCCGTTGACGGTCGTCCCGTAGACCGCGCCGTGCCAGGCCGTGGTCAGCTGCGGCGGCACCCGGCCGGCCGCGGGCAGGGACCACAGCAGCCCGCCGGTCACCGCGTCGAGCGCGAACGTGCGGTTCGGGCCGGAGCAGACGGTCACCGTCGCCTCGTCCCAGACGCACCGGGGCGCCGAGCCGGCCGTGCCGAGGTCGACCTCGGGTCGCGCCGTGCCGTCCGCGGCGAGCACCGTGAGGAACGCCCGGGCGTTCCCGCTGCGCCGCCCGCCGACCGCGGCGCTCGACGGGCCGGCCCGGGTCACCGTGAGCGCGGTGTCGCCGGCGTCGGCGACGAAGCGCCGGGCCCCGGTCAGCACGTCGAGGCCGACCACCGAGGACGGCGAGTACCCCGAGCCCCCGCCGGCGGGGACCGCCGCACCGATGACCGTCGCGCCCTGCGCTCCCGCGGGCACGACGCCGCCCGGCAGCGGCTCCCCGTCGGGGGCGCGGCCGTCGAGCACCGCTCCCGGCCGCGACGCCGTCGGCCACCCACAGGACGCGGCGCGCGTCGAGGTCGACGGCGAGGGACGCGCGCTGGGTGCCGGTGGTGGCGCTCAGCACCGCCACGCGGTGCCCGTCGCCCGCGGCGGCGACCCCGACGACGGCGGTGCGCACCGAGCGCGGGCTCTCGGTCCAGGGCAGCGGGGCGGCGGCGGTCCAGGCCACGGTGGGGTCGCCGGTGGTGACGCGGGTGACGGCGAGCAGCTCCAGCGCGAGACCGGGCGGCGTCGTGCCGGAGCCGGGCACCGTGCTCGCCGACGCGGCGAGGACCAGCCCCGCGCCCGGGACCGGCCGCGGGGCGCCGGCGACCCACCGGCCCGGCGGGAGGGCGACCGCGGTGGTCGTCGCGGACGAGTCGGCGCGCGCGAGCCCCCCGGAGTCGGCCAGCCAGATCGTGGTCCCGTCGAGCGCGATCGGCAGCTCGGGCGCGGACCCGTAGGCGCCGCTCAGCGCGCTCGAGGTGCCGCGCAGCAGGGTCCCCGACGGCGGGCCGAACGCGGCGGGCGGATCGTGCGCGGGCGGCGGGGCCGGGGCGTCGTCAGGCCCGGAGCAGGCACCCCCGGCGAGGAGCACCGCGAGCACGACGAGCAGGCGTACGGCGCGTCCCGGGAAAGCTCGCCACGGCTGCAGCGTCGCACCCCCGCGCGCGTCCCGGCCGGGTGACCCCGGCCGCCGGTGCGTGCGCTCAGTCGACGATCGCCGACCGTCGTGCGGGAGCGCCGAGGGCGTCGGGCGCCGTCCGGGGGTCGATGACGGGGAGCGGGCCGGTGGCCTGGGCCAGCCGGCGCTGGGCGCGCTGCACGCGGGCGGCGAGCTCGGCGTCCTCCGCCGCACGGCGCCGCAGCGCCCGGCGCTCCTTGCGCGTCATCCGGGGCATCGCGTGTCCGCCCCCACCGTCACGTCCCCCACGACCCCACAGCGCCATGACGCCCTCGCTCTCGCCCGTCCTGCCGGGGCCCACCTCGGACCCCCGCGCCGCTCCCCCGGACCACGGCTCCGCGAGATTCTGCGCTCACCGCGCCGAGACCACGTCGTGATCCACCCCATCGTGTCGCAACCGTGACGATCGGGTCTCGGTGACAGCACGGATCGGACTCCGCCCTCACCGGCGGATGAGGTCGGACGGCGCGCTCGCCGAGCATCAGGGCGGTCGCGGCCGGCCCCCGGCGCGGCACCGTCGGGATCACCGACGCGTCGACGACCCGCAGCCCCGCCACCCCGTGCACCCGCAGCTCCGGGTCCACGACCGCCGCCGGGTCGGACGCCGGGCCGATCGCGGCGCTGCCGCACAGGTGCGACGAGGTCGTCAGCGACGCCGCGACCCACGCGTCCAGCTCGGCGTCCGAGCCGGACGGCAGGTCCGGGCCCGCGAGGCCGCCGGCGTCGAGCAGCTCGGCCGCGAAGCGCACCACCGCCCGCATCCGCGCCCGGTCGGCGGAGCTCGCGAGGTAGTGGTGACGCAGGCGGGGCCGCTCCCGCGGGTCGTCGCTGCGCAGGACGGCGTCGCCGCGGCTGTCGGGGTGCTGCACGGCGCACATCAGGTGACGGTCGCCGCCGGGCGCGAAGGGCCGGCAGAACAGCAGCACCTCGAGGTCCCCGGCCGGGTCCGCGGGCAGGCCGGGGTCGAGCGTCCCGGCGTCCAGGTGCACCGCGGCCTGCGCGGACACCGCCTCGGGGTGCAGCGGCTCGTCGTGGGCGAAGCCGAGGAACACCGCGGGGTGGTCGCTCCAGCCGTGCCCGACGCCGGGCCGGTCCAGCCGGACCGGGACGCCCACCGCCCGCAGCTCGTCGGCCGGGCCGATCCCGGAGAGCGCGAGCAGGTGGGGGGTCGCGACCGCCCCGGCGGCGAGGACGACCTCCCCGGCGTCGATCCGCTCGCCCGCGAGGGTCTCGACCCCGACGGCGCGGTCCCGGTCGAACCGGACGCGCGCGACCCCGCAGTCGCCGCGCACGGTGAGGTTGTCCCGGTCGCGGTGCGGCAGCACGTAGGCCATCGCCGCGTTCACGCGGACCCCGTGCGCGACGTTGGCCGGCACCAGGCCGGCCCCGGGGGGCGCGTCGCCGTTCTTGTCCGGCTCCGCGGGCACCCCGAGCGCCGCGGCGGCGTCGAGGATCCGCGTCGTGACCCCGGCGAGCCGGTCGCCGGACGGCCGCGCCACGGGCACCGGCCCGGCGTGCCCGTGCCCCGGGCCGGCGACGTCCTGGTCGTCCTCGCCGCGCACGTAGGCCGCGAGCACGTCCTCCCAGCGCCAGCCGGGCCAGGCGTCGACGTCGGCGCGGGTCGCGCGGAGGTGGTTGGCCCCGTTGATGGCGCTGGACCCGCCGAGCACCCGGCCGCGGGCCGTGCGGGCCCGGCGCGCGCCGTCGGTGAGCTCGGTGGCGTAGGACCAGTTGTACGGGTGGCCGTCGTCGGCGGCGGCCAGCGAGGTGACGTCGCGCAGCTCCCCGGGGTAGTCGCCCGGTCGCGCCGGGGCGGGGCCGGCCTCCAGCAGGAGCACCCGGCACCCGGGGTCCTCGGAGAGCCGCCCCGCGAGCGCGCAGCCGGCGGAGCCGCCGCCGACGATCACGACGTCGTGGTGCACCGCTGCAGTGTCGTCCCGGACGGGGGTGTCGCGCTCAGCGCGGGACCGCCGGGAGCCGCGCCGCCGGCCGGGCGTCCGCCCACTGCGCGACCGCGTCGGTGTTGACCGCGAACCAGAGGTCCTGGTCGGCCTGCTGGTCGAGGTAGACGACCGACTGCGACCCCTCCATCCCGGTGCCGCGGGTCGGCACCGTCAGGTAGGCGATGTTCGACCCGCGGAGGTCCCGGAGGCCGTAGACCAGCTCGGCGAGGCCGGTGTTGGTCAGCGAGTCGTCCACCCCGACGTGCTGGGTCACCGAGTTCACGAGGTCGTAGGCCCGGGACGGGCTCGAGAGCGTGCCGGAGGAGAGGGACTGCGAGATGAGCGCGCGCAGGGCGTTCTGCTGGCGCCGCACGCGGTCGAAGTCGCCGCCGGCCAGCTCCTTGCGCTGGCGGACGTAGGCGAGGGCGTGGGCCCCGTCGAGGTGCTGCGGGCCGGCCGGCACCGTGACCCCGCCGAAGTCGGTCGTCTGGCCGACGTTGACGTCGATGCCGCCCGCCGCGTCGGTCATCTGCTGGAACCCGGCGAAGTCGATGACCGCGAAGTGGTCGATGCGCACCCGGGTGAGCTGCTCGATCGTCTGGATCATCAGCGGCGGCCCGCCGAACGAGAAGGCCGCGTTGACCTTGTTCATGCCGTGCCCGGGGATGTCCACCCACGAGTCGCGCGGGATCGAGATGACGCTCGCGCTCTTCCCGTCGTCGGCGATCGTCGCGACCATGATCACGTCGCTGCGCTGGGCGCCGAAGACGAAGTCGGGCGCGGTGGCGTCGGCGCCGGTGGTGGGGTCGGGCGACCGCGAGTCGGTCCCGACCAGGAGGAAGGTCTGACCGACCTTGCCCGCGGGGCGGGACGACGGGTCGATCCCGGAGAACACCGACGGGTAGCGGCCGACCTGGTCGCCCAGGTGGTTGGTCAGCAGGACGATGCCCCCCGCGGCGAGGAGCACCAGGACGAGCACCGCGACGAGCACGTACAGCAGGGCACGCAGCCCGCGGCGGCGGCGCGCGGAGCGTGGCTCCGGCGGCTGGTCGTCCGCGTGCAGCAGGTTGTCGACGCTCATGGTGGTCCCGCCCGTCCTGATCCCCCCGGCTCCCCGGCATCCCGCCCGGGTCGTGACAGCCTGTCGTACGCGATGGGGCCGCCGTTACCCGACGTGACCCGTTCAGCCCAGCCGCGTCCGGCTCGTACGGATTCGTGTGTCCGAGCGTGACGGGCTCGTCGCTCTCCGTCGACGAATCTCGGCCCCGGGGCTCGACTTCCGCGGCCGCGCTCCTATCCTCGACGGGGTGACGACGCCCCGGCCGGCCCACGAGGGCCACTCGTCGGACGTCGCCGGCGCGGAGAGCCGCGGTGCGGCCGTCACCGTCCCGGTCGACGTCCTGGAACCCGACCGCGAGACCCTCACCCGGGTCCTCGAGCGCCTGCGGGATCTCCCGGAGCGGCCCGTCGCGGGCCACGCCCCGGACCCCCGGCGCCCGACGGAGGTCGGGGCCGTCCCGCTCCCGCGCCGCCGACCCGAGCGATGGGCGCCCTCGGTCGACTAGACCGGCCAGGGGCGCCCCTCGCCGCTCCGCGGTCCGCCGTCCGGCGATCCGACGCCGGGGCTTTCCTGTCACTCGATGCAAGCCCTATCGGCGTGCTCCCCTCGACGCTCCGCTTGCATCCCGGCCGAGCACGGGGACAGTGGGGAACGCCCCGCCTGTGAGGAGGACGCCGTGACGATCCCGCCGTCGGTGCCCGGCCGCCGTCCGTCGTCCGGCCTGGACCCCATGCCCGGCCGGCGCCCGATGCCTCCCGGCCCCGGCAGCCCGCCGGACGACCTCCCGGCCCACGAGCTGCCCGATGACATCCCGGACCCCAGCGACCCCGGCCTCCCCGGGCGCCGGCCGGACGCCCCGACGCCGGGCCACACCGTCCTCGTCGCCGCCGGCCGCGAGGACCGGCACCGCCACGTCGTCGAGGTCGCCTGGGGCGAGGTCGGCGACCCGACGGGGCTGCGCGCGCTGTGCGGCGCCGCCGTCGAGGCGGTCGTCCCCGGCCTGCGGGCGGAGCAGGCCGACTGCCCCGACTGCCGCGCCCGCCGATCGGCGCCATCTCGTTCGCCTGCCTAACGATCGGGGTACCCGGGTCGCATGCGCAGCGAGGACGACCAGTGGACGATCACCGAGAGCGTCGGTGTCACGGCGCTCGGCGTGGCGAGCTCGCGGGCGATGGAGACGCGCCGGCCGGACGGGCTCGTCGACGACCCGCACGCGGAGTCGTTCGTCGACGCGGTCCGCGACGAGATCGACCTGCCGACCGAGGTCGATCCCGGCGCCGACCCGGCCGACCCCGCCTCGGCGCTCATGTCGACCTACGTCGGGGTGCGCTCGCGCTGGTTCGACGAGCACCTGCTCGCCGGCGCGCGTGACGGCCTCGACCAGGTCGTCATCCTCGCCTCCGGCCTCGACACCCGGGCCCAGCGCCTGGACTGGCCGTCCGGGACCACCGTCTTCGAGATCGACCAGGCGGACGTCGTCGACTTCAAGGACCGGGTGCTGACCGAGACCGACGGCAGCCCGGAGCCCGACGGCGGCGTGCGGCGGGTCGCGCTGCGCGTCGACCTGCGCCACGACTGGCCCGCCGCCCTGCGCGAGGCCGGGTTCGACCCCGCCCGCCCGAGCGCGTGGCTGGCCGAGGGCCTGCTGCCCTACCTGCCGGCGCAGGCCGAGATCGACCTGTTCGACCGGATCACCGAGCTCTCCGCCCCCGGGAGCCGGGTCGCCGTCGAGCACCTCGCGGACGCGGTGGACCACCTGGACGACGACGAGCTCGGCGCCACCTCCTCGGAGCGGTTCGGCGTGGACGTCCGCGAGCTGTTCCTGACCGACGAGCGCCCGGACCCCCGCGACCGCCTCCGCGAGCAGGGGTGGACGGTCGAGGAGCAGTCGGCCGGCGACGCCGCCCGGGAGTACGGACGCGCGCTCGAGGGCCCCACGGCCACCGCCTTCTCCGCCTCGGTGTTCTTCGAGGCCCGGCGGGATCGACGCGGATGAGACCGGCGACTCCCGCGTTCGGGTGAATCTCCACCGGCTCATGTCAGGACTCCTGGCCATCGGACTCACTACGGGTGACGACATCGGACGGCGTCACCCTCCTGAACGCGGAGGGTGAGGGTCTCCGGTCACCGTAGGTAGTACCGAGAGGAGCGTGGATCGTCATGGGCGATCGGTTCGCCAGCCACACCGTGATCGGCCCCGACGCCACGGGGCGGACCGGACGGCGCGACCGCGGGCGCCGACCGGCGGAGCCCGACTGGTTCGACGCCGTGGCGGCCCTCGACGAGTGCGACGGGTACGTCGTGCTGATGATCGACCCGCAGACCGCGGAGGTCGACGCCCACGGCCCGTTCGGGGGACCCGAGGCCGCCGTGGCCGCCGACGCGCTGCGGACCTCGCTGGACTCCGAGGACCTCGCCGACGTGGCCGTGCGCATCGTGCGGCTGCACCTGCCCACCGCCGCGGACGCCGCGGCCTGAGGGCCCTCGAACCGCACCGACCCGTCCTCCGTCCGGGCCATCCGCCTCCCCCGGTCAGGCGCACCGGAGGCGTCTCGCGGAAACGTTCCGGGTGCGCCGGACGACGAGCCGGGCATGGGTGACCACCTGCGACACCACCTGCCCGTGCAGGTCGACCGCGACGCTGCCGGCGAGCAGCGCCTCGAGGCGGCCGCCCGCGCCCGCCACCTCGTCGCCGCGCTCCTGCCGGTGCAGCGCTGCGCCCCGACCGATCTGCCACGCCCCCGCTGAGCCCACGCCCCTCCCCCGGGACCGCCTCCCGGACCACCGCGCCGACGTGACACGGCCCACTGCGGTGTCGACCGGACGAGCGGCATCCGGGGCCCGGACGCCCCGCGTCCTTCCCCACCGCGCCGCCGCCCGGTAGAACGGCTGATCGTCGGCCGCAGCGGCCCGTGCCGCACCCGGCTCCGACGACGGCGGCAGCAGGGCGGAGGGACGCGGATGACCGCGACGGGGCGGTGGCGCACGCACCTCGACGGTGCCCGCCGCGGGACGTCACGGGGCGGGGCCCCCGACCCGGGCGCCGGCGCCGCGGCGGACCTGCCCCGCCTCGCCGACGTCGACCTCGCCGCCCTCGGCGTCCACGCCCCCCTCCCGGCCCGCGCGTTCGAGCGCGACGCCGACCACCGCATCGAGGCCGCGGTCGGCGGGAGCGAGGCGGTCGTGATCGTCGCCGGGCCGCGGCTCGCCGGCAGCACCCACGCCCTGGCCCGCGCGGCGCGCCTGCTGCTCGGGGACCACCGGGTGGTCCGTCCCGACCCGGCGACGCTCGCCGGGTCCGACCCCCTCGCCGCGCCGGCCGACCCCGCCCTGGTCGCGACCCTGGCCGACCCGCCGGACGGGCCCGGCGTCGTGGTCTGGCTCGACGGCGTCGGCCCCGCCCTCCTCGCCGTCCTGCGCCAGGCCCGCCCGCCGGCGGGCGTCCGGATCCTCGCCACCACCGACGCCGCCCTGCTGCACCCGGACGTGACCCCCGGGGAGGTCGGCCGGGGCGTGACCGTGGTGCGCCTGCCCGACGCCCTCACCGCGAGCGAGGCCGCCCGGGCCGCCCCGGCCGGCCTCGCCGCGCGGACGGGGACGCGGCTCGGCGGGCTGCTCGTCGACCTGGCCCCCCACCGCACGCTGCTCGTCCCCGGCGGGGCGGCGCCCGGGAGGACCTGGCGTCCCGCCCGGCGGGGCGAGGGCCGGACCACGGCGACGGCCCGGGCGGCCGTGCTGCGGGCCGCCGTCGACTGGGACCGGCTCGGGGTCCCGCACGCGCTGCCCACCCCGCTCCTCGCCCGGCTCGCGCTCGCCTACGCCCGGGACCTCGTCGACGACCCGGCGGCGGTCCCCGGCGTCGACGAGCTCGGCCGGGCCGTCGAGTCGCTGGTCACCGAGCGCCCGCGCCGCGCGGAGGCGCCGGTGCTGCGGCGCCTGCGGCTCGCGGAGGGCGTGCACCACGTGCCGGACCGCCGCCTGACCGCGGCCGCCGACGACCTCGGACCGGACGGGTGGGCGCCGCCCGCCCGGCTCGGCGAGGTCGTCGGCGACGTCCTCGAGGCCCCCGGGGCCCGCGGCCGGCGGCGCGCGGTCGGCCTGCTCGCCCTCGCCCGCCGCTTCGACGACCTCGCCGCCGAGCTCCTGCGCCCCCCGCCGGACCCCGCCGCGCCGGGCGCGACCACGCCGGCGGAGCACTACCGGCTCGGCGTCGCGTCGTTGCAGGCGGGACGGGCCGCGGAGGCGCGCCGCTGGTTCGCCGCGGTCCTCGACGGGACCCCCGACGACGGGTCGCAGCGCACGATGCGGGCGCGCGCGGCCTTCTGGCTGGGCCTCGACCGGGACGCCGAGCCCGCGCAGCGCCGCCGTCACCTCGAGCTCGTGGTCCGCGACGGGCCGGCGCGCGACGCCTCCGACGCCGGGCTGCTCCTCGCGGGCCTCGAGCGCGACGCGGGCCGCTTCGACGCCCAGCGCGGCTGCCTGCGGGCGGCCGTCGCGTCGGCGCGGGAGGCCGGCGACGTCGGCCGCGAGGCCGAGGCCCGCCTCGACCTCGGCCACCTCGACCGCCACAGCGGGCGGATCGCCGAGGCGCGGGCCGGCTACGCCCGGGTCACCGAGCTCGTGGGCGCGGACGGCCCGAGCGCGCTGGCGGCGGCCCGGGCGGTGGCGGAGATGGACGCCGACGAGGACCCGGACCCGGGGGCCGAGCCGGTCCCCGCGCAGCGGCGTGACGAGGCGACGCCGGCGGCCCCCACCGCCGGCGCGGTCACGCCCGCGGCGCGGCCGTCCGGCGGAGACCGCGCGGCGCTCTAGCGGGCGGTCACCGCCCGACGGTCAGGCCACGACCTGCTGGTCGGCGTCGGCCGACCGCCGCGGCGCGGGCACGCGGGCCGCGCCGGTCACCGGCAGCGGCGCGAAGACCGACCCGCCGAGGAGGCCCCGGCCGGTGCCCGCCGTCGCGAGCAGCGCGTCCTGGGCGCGCCGCGGCAGGCCGGCGACGTCGGGCGTGTCGAGGGCGGCGAGCTCGTCGAGCACCCGCTGCGGCCAGGACCGCGAGGACCCGCCGGCCACCGACACCCCGCCGCGCGCCGGCGCGCACCGGGCCCCGAGGGCGGCCAGCGCCTCCGCCGGCAGGACGCTGCGGGCGGCGTCGAGGAAGGCCGTGCCCAGGTGGTCGTGCAGGACCGCGACGTTGTGCGCGGTCGCCGGGAAGCCGGCCCGGGCGAGCAGGGTGGGCGCGAAGCCCGGGGCGAGCCGGGGCGCGGCGGACGCCGCCGTCGTCCCGGGCCGCGCGACGAGCGCGAGGACCACGACCGCGAGCGCGGCCAGCACGACGGTGGTGACGACGATCCCCATGACAGGCCCCCTGCTCCGACGGCCCCCGTGGCCGCCACTGGATGTGACTGGTCTTCGCCGGTCGAGACCGCACCGTTACGAGGCCGTAGCCGATACACCCGGACGGCCGTACCGGCCGGCCGGCGAATGGTCTCGACCGGGGACGGAGCGTGCCGTGACCGAATCGTGATGTCACAGGCCGCAACCTCGACCTCGTATCACCTGTTCGGGGTACCTCCGAACGAGCCTCCTGCCCTATCTTTGGTTCGCGCACCGCGTACGGCCGGGTCGGCACCGACCCCCGGACGTGGGTGCGGGCCGGCCGCCGTCGCGGTCCGGCCGGGGGGACCACTTCGCTTTCCGGGGGGAACGGTATGCGCGGACGGGCAGCTGCGGTGACGGTGACGGTCGGCGCGGCCACGACGTGGCTGGTCGCCCCGCTGGTCTCGCTCGCGCTCGGCCGGTCCCTCGACGAGCAGGCCCGGGCGCGCCTCCGCGCGACGGGCCCCGCGCCGGCACCCGCCGGGGTCGTCGTCCCGCTGCGCCGTCCCACCACGCCCTGGGTCTCCGTCCCCGCCCCCCGATCCGCGGCCGACGACGTCCGCCGGGTCTCCGGGGT
Organism: uncultured Actinomycetota bacterium; assembly: GCA_963716955.1. Classification (GTDB taxonomy): domain Bacteria; phylum Actinomycetota; class Actinomycetes; order Mycobacteriales; family Pseudonocardiaceae; genus Actinomycetospora. The sequence goes on along the minus strand of CAVQUY010000017.1, from coordinate 240,355 downwards.
CGGCTGACCCGCCGACCGCTCCCTCCCCACCGCTCCGAGGAGTCCTCATGTCGTTCACCGGGAACGTCGTCCTCGCCGCCGGCTCGTCCGCGGCCGCCTGGCTCGCCGCGCCGCTGCTCAGCGCCGCCGTGCACGGCACCACCGACCAGCGCACGCTCGCCGCCTGGAAGGACGAGACGGGCCCGATCCCGCTGCCGCGCCTCGACGGCCGGGACGGCGACGAGTTCGCGTCCCCCGCCCGGCACGCCTGACGGACCGTTCACCCGCGCGGCGCCGGTCATCCGGCCGGGTCGCCCCGGGCGAGCGTCGGCCGTGACCCTGTGAGGCCCGATCGGCGGAACCAGGTCGGCCGCCCGGCGGGCGATGACAAGGGAGAACGCCATCTCCACCGAGCCTGGGACGTGATCTGCGATGTTCCGTAGCACCGCGCGCCGCGCGACTCCGCAGCCCACCCGGTCCGACGAGCACAGCCCTCGCCACGGACGTCACCACCGCGCGGTCCGCGACCGCGAGGTCCGCGACCAGCAGGAGGCCGTGCGCCGCGCCCGCCGCCGCGCGAGCCAGGTCGACGCCTACGAGGCGGTGTCCGGCCCGCTGCCGACCGCCTCGCCCGCGCAGCGCAGCACCCCGACCCGCCCGCAGCCGGTCGGGCCGCCACGCATCGACAGCGTGGCTGCGCGCCAGGACCCGCTGACGTGTCCGCTGCCCTCGGCCCCGAACCTGCCCGGGGCGCGGGTCTCGCCGTCGGCGCCGCTGCGCGCGCCGGCCCACGCCGGGCTGTTCTGAGCCCGGCGCGTCGCTACTTCTTCTCCCGCCACGCCCGTTCGAAGGGCAGCCGCCAGGCGTTCGGCGCGATGAGCTGGTGGATCGCGTTCGGCCCCCAGGCGCCGACGGGATAGGGCTTGACCGGCGGCGGGTCGGCGAGCAGCGGCTGGCTGCGGTCCCAGAGGGACTCGATGCCCTCGGAGGTCGTGAACAGCGTGTGGTCCCCGCGCATGGCGTCGAGGATGAGCCGCTCGTAGGCCTCCAGGACGTCGGAGGCCTCGCCGATCTCCTGGGTGGAGAACTGCATCGAGAGCTTCTGCAGCCGCATCCCGGGCCCCGGCCGCTTGCCGTAGAACGACAGCGACACCCGCGAGGAGTCCGCGAGGTCGAAGGTCAGGTGGTCCGGGCCCTGGGTGCCGACCCCGGACCCCGGCGGGAACATCGTCCGGGGCGCCTCCTTGAAGGCGATCGAGATGATCCGCTGGCCCTCGGCGAGCTTCTTGCCGGTGCGCAGGTAGAACGGCACGCCGGCCCACCGCCAGTTGTCCAGGCCGACGCGCAGCGCGATGAAGGTCTCGGTGTCGGAGTCCGACGCGACGCCCGGCTCGTCGCGGTAGCCCCCGTACTGGCCGCGGACGACGTCGGTCGGGTGGATCGGCAGCAGCGAGCGGAAGACCTTGTTCTTCTCCTCGCTGATCGCCCGCGGCTCCAGCGCCGTCGGCGGCTCCATCGCGACGAAGGCCATCACCTGCATGAGGTGGGTGACGACCATGTCCTTGTAGGCCCCGGTCGCCTCGTAGAAGCTCGCGCGCTGGTCCAGGCCGAGCGACTCGGGGATGTCGATCTGGACGTGGTCGATGAAGTTCCGGTTCCAGATCGGTTCGAACAGACCGTTCGCGAACCGGAACGCGAGGACGTTCTGCGCCGCCTCCTTGCCCAGGAAGTGGTCGATCCGGAAGACCTGCGACTCGTCGAAGACCTGGTGGACGAAGTCGTTGAGCCGGACCGCGCTCTCCAGGTCGTACCCGAAGGGCTTCTCCATGATCACGCGGGCGTGGCGGACGAGGTCGGCGTCGCGGAGCATCTCGACGACGGGCTGCGCGGCCTTCGGCGGCACCGACAGGTAGTGGAGCAGGCGGACCGCGGCCCGCCCCTCGGCCGACCGGCGCTGCGCGTCGTCGCCGCCGAGCTGGGCCTCGGCCTCCTTGACCGCCGACGCGAGCGCCTCGGGGCCCTCGCCCTGCGAGACGTAGGTCAGCTTGCTCGCGAACTCCTCCCACTCGGACTCGGCGAGCCGGTGCATCCCGAAGTTCTGGACCGCGGTGTGCGCCAGCTCCCGGAACCCGTCGGTCGTCAGGTCCTCCATCGCCGTGCCGACGATGCGGATGTCCGGGGCGAGGGACGAGTCGGACAGGTAGGCCAGGCCCGGCAGCAGCTTGCGCTTCGCGAGGTCGCCCGTGCAGCCGAACAGCACGATCACGTGGGGGGCGATCGGGTCGAGGTCGCGGCGGAACGGGCGCGAGCCGGGGCCGGGGTAGGCGATGTCGGACCTGTCGGTGGTCCGGGACGGTTCGGACATCTCGGATCTCCTCGCACGACGGTGGCCTGGCGTCTGCCAGGACCGTAGCCCGGTCGTGTGGCGGACGTGTGTCGACGAGCTGGACGTCCGGCACCAGGTGTCGGCGACGGACCCGCGCCGACATCCGCTCGGACGGTGCCCACCTCACCTCAGCGGATCCAGGCGGGGTGCACGCGCGGGACGTGGGCGAGCGCGTCGAACTCGCGGCCGGGCACGAGCGGCGTCCGGCCGCGCAGCTGCCCGGAGTCGACCACCGGGCCGAGGCGCCGCGTCGTCGTCGGGGCGCCGGCCCACCGGGCGACCGGGCCGTCGGCGCCGCGCGCCTCCCGCAGGTCGACCAGCCGCCCGCCGTCGTCGCCCAGCGCGGTCCGCAGGTCGGCCTCGACGGTGTCGGTCATGCGGGGCAGCCGGAAGGTGGTGGGCCGCGGTCGCGCCGCGCGCAGCACCCGGCGGCGGATCGCCGCCGTGTTGCCCTCGCCGAACAGGCCGCCCACGGCGTAGTAGGCCTCGCCGAGCGCCGCCCGCAGGTGCCGGCCCGCCGTCGTCGGGTCCCCGACGCGGACCTGGTCGTCGTGGCCCCAGAAGACCACCCCCGGCGTGCCCTCGACCCCGTCCGCGGCCCGGCCCACCGCCTCCGCCACCAGCCGTGCCCGCAGCACCGGGGCGCTCTCGGGCGGCAGCGCCTCGGCCTCCGCCTCGCTGCGGGGCTCGCGCACCCGCGCCGCGCACGCCACCTCCGCGGCGCGCGCGAGGATCCACGCGTGGCGCAGCGCCTCGGCGTACGGGCCGGGCGAGCTCTCCGCGACCAGCCGGGCCTCGTCGGTGACCATCCGCTCGTGCAGCCCGACGACGGCGTCGCGCACGCGGGCCGGCAGGGGGCGGGCGTCGGGCTCCCGGTCGAGCAGGTCGGCGAGGCCGTCGCGGGCCGCGGGCAGCAGGTCGGGCGCCGTCGCGCGCAGGTAGGCACCGAGGGCCCGCACCGAGGGCGCCGGGCGCACCGGGTCCACCCCGACCACCCGGATCCGCTCCGCGACGGGGAGGAGCTCGTTGTGGTCGCGCAGCCGGGAGACGAGCTCGACCACCTCGCGGGTGTCGTACTCCCAGCCGCCGAGCGCGGTGACCGCGTCGCTCGGGAGGCCGACCCCGCGGACGGCCGCGTCGACGACGGTCGCCCCCGCCTCGCTCACCCCGAGGGCCACGACGCGGGCGCCGAGGTCCTCGACGGCGAACTCCACGAGCCGGATGCCGAGCTCGAGCAGCTCCCGCGCGCCGTGCGCGGCGGCGCCCACCCCGAGCACCCGCACGCCGTCCAGCGCGGGGCGCCACGACGACAGCCCGGTCTCGTCCAGCGGCACCGCCCGCTCCGCCAGCCAGTCCGCGACCTCGTCGTCCATGCGCCGACCCTACGGCTGCGCCGGATGCCGCCTCGCGCGCCCGGACCGTCACCCCGGCGGGTGACATGGCCGCGTTCGGCCTAACGGGTGCGGCGGGTCGCGCGACAACCCGGTGACGGCCCCGCACCGGCGGGGCCCGGAGGACGGGGGCCACGCGATGTCGAAGCCGGGGACCGGAGCCGCTGCGGCCGTCGCCGCCCTGGGCGCCTGGGTCGCCACCCCGGTGGTCGCGATCCTGAGCCGGGGCACGCTCGACGACCGGTGCGCCGCCGCGATCCGCCGCGAGCCCGTCGCCGTCCCGGCCCTGCCGCGGCAGGAGGCCCGGCACGCGGACGCGCTGCGGCGCGCCCGGGTGCGGGAGGCGCAGGTGCGGGCCGCGATGGCGGCCGTGCCCGAGCCCCGGACCGGGGGCGGGCTGCCGCGCCGGTCGCCGCTGCCCGACTGATCGCCGGACCGCGCCGGGCGCGCGGCCGTCGGCGCACCCGCGCCGCCCGCTAGCCTGCTCCGCCGTGCGACGTCTGGTGGTCTGCTGCGACGGCACCTGGGACACCCCGACCGAGCGCACCAACGTCTCGATCCTCGCCGACGCGCTCGCGCAGGGCCCCGACCAGGTCGTCCGCTACTTCGGGGGCGTCGGCACCGGCACCGACCCGGTCACGCGGGTGCTCGAGGGCGGGCTGGGTCTCGGGCTGAACGCCCGCATCCGCGAGGCCTACACGTGGCTCGCGGAGACGTGGCGGCCCGGCGACGAGATCGTCCTGCTCGGCTTCAGCCGCGGGGCCTACACCGTGCGCAGCCTCGCCGGGATGCTCGCGGCCTGCGGGCTCGTCGCCGTCGACCCCGGGGACTCGCGGTGGCGGCGGGCCCGCCTGGTGCGCCGGGTGTTCCGCGACGGCTACCAGCGCCGGCGCCCGCTCGACGGCATCCGCTTCGCCCCGGGCTTCGGGCCGGACGACACCGCGCCCATCCGGTTCCTCGGGGTGTGGGACACCGTCGGCGCGCTGGGGATCCCGCGGACGTTCGGCCTGCTCTCCGCGCTGGTCTCGCAGCGGATCCAGGGCTTCCACGACCTCCGGCTGGCCCCCGACGTCCGCCACGCCCGGCAGGCCCTCGCGCTCGACGAGCGCCGCGGCCCGTTCCGGCCCGCGGTGTGGGCGACGCCGGAGCCCGGGACCCACGAGTCGTTCGTGCAGCTGTGGTTCGCCGGGACCCACGGCGACGTCGGCGGCTCCCAGGACCGGCCGCGCGCGCTCTCCGACATCACGTTGCGCTGGATGAGCGAGGAGGCGACCTCGGCGGCCGGGCTCACCTGGCGCACCGCGCCCCCCGACGGCGCGGGCGACCCGCTCGGCCCGCTCGACCCCGGGCCCCACGGCGTCTGGCGCTATCTGGAGCCGCGGCCCCGCAGCGTCCCCCGGGTCGTCGAGGGCGCCCCGGACGTCCACGTCTCCGCGGTCACGCGCCGGGCGGCCGCCCTCGTCCCGCCCTACCGCCCCGGCCGCGTCCCGGAGCCGGAGGTGCCCGCCGTGGCGGTCGTCCCCGCCGACGACCCGTGGGTCGAGACCGGGCTCTACCTCCCCGAGGGGCGCTACACGCTCGCGGCCACCGGCACCTGGAGCGACCACGGCGCCACCACCGGTCCGGGGGGCTTCGCGCGCTGGCCGTGGCGCGCGTGGCCCGACTACGCGCTCGGGGCGGTCCTGGTGGTCTACCGGCAGGTGCTGCGCCGGCTCACCAGCCGCAGCGCCGACTCCCTCGTCGCGCCGCGGGTCGGTGACGCCCGGCGGATGGCCCTGCTCGCCGCCGTCGCGAACGACCTGCGCCGCGTCGACGGCACCCTCGACGACGGCACGCTGGCCGCGGTCGGCCCGGACGGCACCGTCGTGCTCGAGCTCGCCCGCCCCGGCTACCTCTACGCGGCGGCGAACGACTCGTGGGTCGGCTACGGCGGCAACCGGGGCACCACGACGCTCACGGTGACCCGCGCGTGACGCCTCCCGACACCGAGCCCGCCACCGGGCCGGTCCGTGTCCGCCGCGGCCCGCGTCCCGGCCGGGTGGTGCTGGGGGTGCTCGTCGTCGCGATCGTGGCGCTCGGGCTCGTCCCCGACCGGCTGGGGCTCGACGGGACGCTGCCCTTCGTCGCGTTCGTCCTGGTCCGGGCCCCGGCGACGATCCTGGTGGTCGTCCTCGCCCTCCTCGCGCTCGCGGTCCGGGCGCGGTGGTGGCCGACGGTCGTGCCGGTGCTGCTCGTGGCCGCGGTGTCCGTGGCGGCCCTGCTGCCCCGGGTCGTCCCCGACGGCCCGGGACCCGACGCCGGGCCGGACCTCGTCGTCATGACCGTCAACGTCGACCGCGGCAGCGCCGACGTCGGGGCGCTCTCCCGGCTGCTGCACCTGCGCCGCCCCGACTCGTCGTGCTCCCCGAGGCCGGGGAGCCGTTCCGGGCGCGCCTGGCCCCGCTGGTGGCCGACCTGGGCTACCGCTCGTGGTCCTCCACGCCCGCGTCGCGGCCCGACGTCGACGGCTCCTCGATCCTCGCCGGCCCGTCGCTCGGCGCGGTGCGCGTCGACGTCGTGCGCGACGTGTCCTTCCCGTGGCTGCAGCTCTCCGGTGGCGCCCTCGGCCGGACGCGGCTCGTCGGTGCGCACCTCGCCGCCCCGGTCCCGACGCTGATCGGCGCGTGGGGCGCCGAGCTCGCCTCCCTGCAACGCTGGTGCGGGCCCGCGGCCGGACCGGCCGCCGTCCTCGGCGACCTCAACTCCACCGCGGACCTCACGGGCGTTCCGCGCGGGCACCGCAGGGTGCACCGACGCCGGCGACGCGGCCGGGAAGGGCCTGCTCGCCACCTGGCCGACCGCCACCCCGCGCTGGCTCGGCGCCCAGCTCGACCACGTGCTCGTCGGGGGCGGGGTCGGGGTGGACGGGTTCGACGTGGTGGAGGTGCCGGGGACCGATCACCGCGGCGTGCTCTGCACGGTGCACACGGTGTCCTGAGCGCGGGGGTCAGCGGGGCAGCAGGGACGAGACGTCCGCGACCTGGTCGGCGGGCGGCGGTACGACGGCGGGCGCGTGCCCGACGTCGGTGAGGGTGAGCGTGGTGGTGCTCGTGGTCGAGGCGGCGCCCGGGGTGGCCGGGACGGTCACGGTCTGGGCGACGCGGGCGAGCTTGCCGCCGCCGTCGACCCACACGTCGACGGGCAGCAGCGGCGAGCCGAGCTGGGCCTTGAGCCGGTCGACCGCGGGCTTCGTCGCGGGATCCGTGGGCACCTTGTCGAGATCGACGGCACCGGCGTAGTGGGTGGTGGCCACCCCGCCGACCGGCTCGGGCCCGACGACGTGGGTGGTGTCGCTGATCGCCCGGAGGTAGCCGAGCTGCTGGGCCGGGTTCCCGGTCGTCCCGACGCCGAAGGCCCCGAGCGGGGCGCCGTAGCCGGACTGGGCCAGCCGGTCCACGTCCACCGACACCCACTGCTTGCCGCCCGACACCGCGCCGATCACCCCGGCCGCGGCCGGCGGGAGCTGTGCCGCGAGCGTGCCGCCGCTGAAGACGACCCGGACGGGCCCGAGCGAGGGCACCTGGAGGGTGAGGTCGGCCGCCTGGTGGCCGGGGTCGACCACGCCCGTGCCGTCGAGCGGGATGACCTGCCCGCCGACCGCGGTCTGCCCGGCCACCACGGCGTGCGAGGGGCCGGCGGCCGCGGTCGCGACGACGGCCTCGCGGACGATCTCGGCGGCCGGCCGGCCGGGGGTCGGCCCGGTCTGCGCGCAGCCGGCCAGGAGGGCGAGGGCGCCGAGGACGGGGACGAGCACCGCGACGAACCGAGGGATCACCCCTCCATGGTCGCGTCCCGGCGGTGTGCCGCACGTGCCGGGCCGCCCGACGCCCGTGGGGCTGTCCGCGCGCCGTGGGTGAACGGCGCCGTCCTCGCGTTGGACGCCAGGAACGTGCCGTTGCTGTCGTCGGGGGTGCGGGCGGCGACGGCGCCGGTCGTGGCTCAGCGCCAGCGGTGCGTGCGACGGCCCTTGATCGTCGTCGCCAGCTGGCGCTGCCACAGCGCCCACGTCTCGGGGTCGAGGGTCTGCCCGGCCGGCGGGGTGGCGGTGCGGGTGCGGCCGGTGGCCGGTCCGGACGCCGCCGCGGCGGGCAGCGGCCCCGACGGGTGCCCGGTCCCCACCCGCTCCTGACGCGGCAGCGGGCCCGACGGATGCTCGACCCGCTCCTGGCGCGGCAACGGGCCCGACGGGTGCCCGGCGCCCGGGCGCCCCTGCTGCAGGATCGGACCCGACGCCGTCGACGCGGGCAGTGGCCCGGACGGGTGGCGCGGGCCGATCCGCTCCCGGGCCGGCGGGGGCGGCGGGAGGGCCGACGGACGCTCGGCCGGGGGGAGCACCGGCCGAGAGTCCGCCGCCGCCTCGCCGGCCGGCGCGACCGCGAGGTCACCGCGCCGCAGCGGCGCCCACGGCCAGTACCGCTGCGCCGACCGCGTCTTGACGAAGCCCAGCCCGAGGATGAGCCCGAAGATCAGGTGGCCGATCAGCGAGAGCGTCACGGTCACCGGGGTCAGCGGGAACATCATCGACTGGCCGCGCGGCGCGAGCCACACCGTCGCGATGAGCCCGGCCCACACCGGGAAGACCGCGAAGGCCACGGCCGCCCCCACCACCTGCTTCGGGGGCCGGCGGTGCAGGCCGACGAAGGCCGCGCCGACGAAGAAGGTGACGCCGATGCCGCCGCCGTCGCCGAGGTAGCGCCAGAGGTAGCCGACCCAGGCCCCGGCGGTCCTCGACGCGCCGTCGCCGACGATCCAGGTGCCCATCGTGGGGATGAAGTCCGCCCACCACCCGAGCATGTAGACCGTGTCGAGGCGGAAGACGTCGTAGAGCGCGCACGCCAGCATCCCCCACAGGAACCCGTGGAGGATGACGCGTTCCTCGGGGTGTGGGGCGAAGATCGAGAGCGCCACGATCGCCGTGGCGAGCGGCACGACCAGCAGCGCCGCGGACCAGTTCATCGTGATCAGGCCGAAGACGTGCGCCGAGATCGCGAGCAGGGGGAGCGCCGCGAGGAGCAGGTGCAGGCCGACCCGGAGGAGGCCCGCGCGGCTCACCGGAGCGGTGCCCGAGGAGACGTCCGTCGTGTTCATCGGCGAGAAAGCTAGGGGCCGGAGTGCCCGCGGAACCCGCACCTGAGAGACGCTCGGTCACGGCGCGGTCACGGGCGACCGGCAGGCGCCCACCGGTCACCCGGTTCCTCTGTCCGGAGCAGCGCACGGCCCCGGGAGGAGCGATCCGTGAGCGAACGGCTGCGAACGGCTCTCAGCTCGGCCCTCCGGGCGCTGTGGACGTCGGCGCGTCGGCGCCGAGCGGTCACCCCCGGGTGTGTCGGGCGGGTTCCCCCCAACCATTCGGCTACCAGCGCGAGGGACACCGAACCGGCCCGGCCCTCGTCCCCGGCGCTCTCCTGATCACCGAGCGGGCCCGGGACGGGTGACCACGGTGGCGTCCCACGGTGATCTGACGGCCCCGACCTACGCTGGATCGATGACGACGACCGGGCGGCTCCCACGCGCCCGGTCCACCGACCGGCCCGCGGCCGGCGCCCACCGGAGCCGGGTGCGGGTCGCCGTCCTGCTCGCGATCTCGACCGTCCTCGCCGTCGTCGTGCTCCTCCCGGACCGCGTCGATGCCCTGGACCGCGTGCTGCCGTTCGCGGTGTTCGCGGCGCTGCGCCCCGACCTCGCCGCCGGGATCGGCGGGATCGCGCTCGTGCTGCTCCTGCTACGGCGTCGCTGGTGGCCGCTGCTCGTGCCCGCGCTCGTCGTGGCGGTCGTGGCCGGCGCGCTCGTGGTGCCGCGCGCGATCGCGCAGCCCGCTCCCCCGCCCGGCGGGACCGCGCTCACCGTGCTGGAGCTGAACGCGTTCGAGGGGCACGCCGACCCGCGGACCATCGCCGACCTCGCCCGGGCGCAGCACGCCGACCTCGTCGTGCTCCCCGAGTCCGGCGAGCGGATGCGGGAGCGCCTCGCTGCCCTGCTGCCGGAGTACCGCACGTGGACGAACGTCCCGCCGGGCACGGCCGACGTGCGCGGCATCGTCGTGGCCGCCGCGCCGCGGGCCGGGGCGGTGACCGCGCGCCCCCTCGACGGCGACACCCGCTACCCGTGGGCGGAGCTGACCGGAGGCCTCCTCGGGCGGACGCGGCTGGTGGCCGTGCACCTCGTGTCGCCCGTCCCGAGCTGGGTGCACTACTGGCCGGGCGAGCTCGACTCGCTGGCGCAGTGGTGCGCCCCCGGCGGCGACCCGACCCCGGCGATCGTCGTCGGGGACCTCAACGCCACGCCCGACCACTCCGCCTTCCGCGCCGGCACCGCCGGCTGCACGGACGCGGCGACGGCGACCGGCGGGTCGCTGGTCCCGACCTGGCGCTCGACCTTCCCCCGCTGGTTCGGCGCCCAGATCGACCACGTGCTGACCCGGCCGGGCGCCGACGGGGCGGGACCGCGGGCCCGCTCGACCGAGATCGTCGCGGTGCCCGGCAGCGACCACCGCGCGCTGCTCACGCGGCTGCGCCTCTAGCGGCCGCACTCTCCCCGATCGGGCGCCGCCCGCACCGGGCAGATCACCCCCGCGACACCTCCCGCCCGTACGCTCGGCCCGTGGCACGACCGTCGTGGATGCGGGTCCCCCGCTGGCTGCGCCCGCGCCAGGGCAACCCCGACGGGACGATGACGCTGCTCGAGCACATCCACGAGCTGCGCCGGCGCCTCATGATCGGGGTCATCGCGATCGTCGTCGGGACGATCATCGGCGTCGTCTGGTACCAGAACCGGATCTTCGGCCTGCCCTCGCTGGGTCAGCTGCTCACCGAGCCGTACTGCCGGCTGCCCCCGAGCGCGCGCCTGACCCTCGGCAACCCCAACCAGTGCCAGCTCGTGGCGTTCGCGCCGTTCGAGCAGCTCGCCCTGCTGATCAAGGTGGGGGTGGCGGCCGGCGTCGTGCTGGCGAGCCCGGTGTGGCTCTCCCAGCTGTGGGGCTTCATCACCCCGGGCCTGCACGCGCACGAGCGCAGGTTCGCCCGGGTGTTCATCGGCACCGGCACCGTGCTCTTCGTCGCGGGCGCGGTCCTGGCCTACCTGGTGCTGACCCAGGCCCTGTACTTCCTCGTGACGGTCGGCGGGGGCATCCAGATCACCGCACTGCGCGGCGAGGACTACTTCAGCCTGCTCATCACGCTGCTGGTCATCTTCGGGGTGAGCTTCGAGCTGCCGCTGCTCATGGTCATGCTGAACCGGGTCGGCATCTTCCCGTACGCGAAGATCAAGGCCTGGCGCCGCGGGCTGATCTTCGCGATCTTCGTGTTCGCCGCGGTCGCCACGCCCGGCCAGGACCCGTTCTCGATGCTGGCGCTCGGGTGCTCGCTGACCGTCCTGTTCGAGCTCGCGGCCCAGATCTGCCGGGTCCACGACAAGCGGGCCGTCCGGGCGTCGCCGTGGGCGGGGCTCGCCGACGACGAGGCCGGCCCGTCCCCGGTGGCGGGTCCCGCGGTGACCGTGGAGCCGGTCCGGGCGTCGGCACCCGCCGCGCCGTCCGCGGTGGACCGGCCGTCGGTGAACGGCTCGGGGCCCTCGTCGTCGGGCTACGACGACGTCACGTAGGCCGCGGCCCGAGCGCCGATGGACTCCCACGGCTGCCGCGCGCGACCTCCGGGGTCCACTCGGCGAGTCTCGGGGTTCGAGTGGGCCACCACGGCGGCCGGCGCGACCGCCGGGTCCACTCGGCGACCGGGTGGGTCAGACGCGCTGCGGAGCGACCTGGTGGACGTGCCGGGGACGCACGGGACGGCCGTACCCGTCGTGGTGCCCGCCGGCGAGACCGCACCAGGTGCAGTCCGGCTCGGAGCTGCGCGGGAGCGGCACGATCACCGGCGCGTCGTCGAGGACGGCGCCCGGCGCGGCCGGCCGGTGGCGGTGCCAGAGCCACCGGACGAGCAGGACGAGCCCGCCCACGACCAGGGCGAGCACGGCCAGCCATTTGAGGAGCAGGACCGCACACAACGCGATGACGATGCCCACCGGGGCACTCGGTACGGGGACGCGCAGCGGCCGGGACGACACCTGGTCGAGGGTAGGTCGTCGCGGGGCGTGGACGGCGGCGACGCGCCGGACCCCGCCGCGAGGTGCCCCGAGGACGAGAATGGCCCCGACGGAGCCGCGAGGTCGGGGGTCCCGCGGCCCGTCGGGGCACACCCGGATGTCGTCCCCGGCCCCCGCGGCGTTACGCCGACGCGGCGGAATCCTCCGACGCCTGCGCCGCCACCTCGTCCGACCAGGTCAGCGAGCGGGTCGTGACGTCGACGCCGTCGGGCGAGATGCCGCCGGCGAGCGTGGCGGCCCGCACGCAGCAGTGCACCCAGAGCTGGAACTGGATCTCGCGGGCGACGCCGATCCGGTTGTAGACGAGGTCGGCGAGCAGGTCGCCGGCCCGGGCCCAGGTGCTGATGGTGAACTCGAGCCCGTCGGGGACCGCGGTGGCGGCGAACTCGATCTGGCCCGCCTCGAGGTGCCCGGTGAGCGTCGCGAGGCGGAACGACGAGCGCTCGGGACCGTCGGTGCGGTCGACGACGCGGACCGGCCCGTCCCACGGTCCGGGCATCCGGACGACGAACTCGTCGCCGACGGCCAGCGCGTGGCCGGCGTCGCCCAGCCGGTCGAAGCGGGCGACCCCCGGCACCATCGCCTGGTTCATGTCGGCGGCGAGCACGGCGATGAGGGCGTGCGGCTCGAGGCGGGGCGAGGTGACCTCGGCGCGGAAGACGCGGTGCAGCATCGGCCCGTAGCCGGCGTCCACGGGCTGGTCGCGCCCGTTCGGGTCCAGCAGCGGCGGGGGCGCGTCGTCCGCGGCGTTCCCGTCGACCCGGTGGTGCGTCACGCGCACCCCGGGGAGCCCCCAGATGCGGCCGAGCGCGACGAGGCCGCGCGGGAGCTCGGTGAGCATCAGGGCCTCACGCACCACCTGGCGCGGCCCGGGGACGATCTGCACCGACCCCGGGTACCCGCGATCCGCGGTTCTAGCGGGGGCGGCGTGCGGCGTCGGCCACGGGGCGGGAGCGGGCCGCGCCCGGCCTCGCAGCGCCGGCGCAGCGCGTCGGCGAGCTCCCGGACGTGCACCGGCCGGTCCGCGCCGGTCATGCGCCCGACGACCGCGCCGAGCCAGCCGGAGCTCTCGTGCGTGAACCCGACCCGCGTCCCGGGTGGCTCCGGGGTGATGACCACGCCGAGGCGCGCGGTCGACCCGACGCCGACCTCGCGCCAGGTGAAGCCACGGTGCGGCCGGATCTCGGCGACCTGCCACTCCCGCACGGGCAGGTTCCGGGCGCAGACCCGCACACCCCCGCCGACGACCAGCGGGCCGCCGTCGTAGGGGACGACCTCCCGCAGGGTCGGCGCCCACTCCGGCCACCGCGCGACGTCGGTGAGGACGGCCCAGACGTAGTCGGGGCACGCGGCGACGGCCACCTCGTGGTGCTGGTGCACTCCGGGGCCTCCTCGCCCGTCGACGTCGTCGCGGGTCGAGGGTAGGCACCGGGACGGCCCCGGCGGAACGCCCGGGGCGCGGGTGACGCCCGTCGCCCCGGTCGACGACACCTCTGTGTCAGAGCTAATCTTCTCCCGTGACCGTCACCGTCGGGCTCGCCGAGGGCCTCATGCCCGCGGTCGTCGCGCTGCGCCGGGCCGTGCGGCGGCGGACGCGGGAGCGGGTGGACCTCCCCGCGCTGCCGCCCGCGCAGGTGGAGCTGCTGCGCGCGGTGCAGGACTCCCCCGGCATCGGGGTGGCCGCGGTGGCCCGGCAGCTGCGGCTGGCGGACAACTCGGTGAGCACGCTGGTGCGCACCGCGATCGCCGACGGCCACGTCCGTCGCAGTCCCGACCCCGCCGACCGGCGCGCGGCCCGCCTCGAGCTCACCGACGCCGCGCACGAGCGGCTGCGCCGCTGGCGGGCCGCGCGGGCCGACGTCGTCGACGCGGCGCTCGCCCGCCTCGACCCCGCCGACCACGCGGCCCTCGAGGCCGCGCTGCCCGCACTGCACCGGCTCCTCGACGCCGTCGAGGACGCCCCGCACGAGAAGGAGGGAGGCGCCCCGTGACGACCGATCCGGTCCGCACCGAGGGGCTGCGCTACGCCTTCGGCGACCACGTCGCCGTGGACGGCCTCGACCTCGCCCTGCACCCGGGCGAGGTGTTCGGCCTGCTGGGGCCGAACGGCGCGGGCAAGACCACCACGATCCGCGTGATCACGACGCTGCTGCCCGCGCCGCCGGGCACGGTGACGGTGGCGGGCCTCGACGTCGCCACCCACCGCCGCCAGGTGCGGCGCCTGCTCGGCTACGTGCCCCAGCAGCTCTCCGCCGACGCCTCGCTGACCGGCCGGGAGAACGTCGCGCTCTTCGCGCGGCTGTTCGACGTGCCGCGCCGGGACCGGGCCGCCGCGGTCGACGCCGTCCTCGGCGCCATGGGGCTCGCCGAGTCGGCCGACCGCACCGCGTCGACCTACTCCGGCGGGATGGTCCGCCGGCTCGAGCTGGCCCAGGCGCTCGTCAGCGCACCGCGGGTGCTGGTGCTCGACGAGCCCACCGTCGGGCTCGACCCGGTGGCCCGCTCGGGGGTGTGGGACCGCATCCACGAGGTGCGCCGCGAGACCGGCATGACGGTGCTCGTCACCACCCACGCCATGGAGGAGGCCGAGCTGCACTGCGACCGGGTCGCGCTCCTGCACCGCGGCGCCAAGCGCGCCGAGGGCACCCCCGCCGAGCTCACGGCGGCGCTGGGACCGGACGCGACGCTCGACGACGTCTTCCGCCACCACACCGGCGACACCCTGGCTCCGGGGTCGGCCGGAGAAGGGAGCATGCGCGATGTCCGTACTGCCCGCCGCACCGCCCGCCGCGTCGGCTGAGCGCTTCACGCCCGCGGGCGAGGTGGCGCTGCTCGTCCGCCGCATGGGCGCGATGTGCCTGGTCGAGCTGCAGAAGCTGCGCCACGACCGCACCGAGCTCGTCACCCGCACCGTCCAGCCCGCCCTGTGGCTGGTGATCTTCGGGACGACGTTCAGCCGCATCCACGCGATCCCGACCGGCTCGACGCCCTACCTGGACTTCCTCGCGCCCGGCATCCTCGCCCAGTCCGCCCTGTTCATCGCGATCTTCTACGGCATCCAGGTCATCTGGGAGCGCGACGCCGGGGTGCTGGCGAAGCTGCTGGTGACCCCGACGCCGCGGGCCGCGCTGGTCACGTCGAAGGCGTTCGCGGCCGGGATCCGCGCCCTGGTCCAGGCGGTCGTCGTCGTGGTGATCGCGCTGCTGCTCGGCGTGGGGATCACGGTCAACCCGCTGAAGTGGGTGGCCGCGGCCGCGGTCGTCGTCCTGGGTTCGGCGTTCTTCTGCTGCCTGTCGATCACGCTGGCGGGCGTCGTGCTCTCGCGCGACCGGCTCATGGGCATCGGCCAGGCGATCACCATGCCGCTGTTCTTCGCCTCGAACGCGCTCTACCCGGTGGCGATCATGCCGGGGTGGCTGCAGGTGATCAACCACGTCAACCCGCTGTCCTACGAGGTCGACGCGCTGCGCGGGCTGCTCGTCGGGACGCCGGCCCGGCTCGGGCTCGACGTGCTCGTGCTCGTCGTCGCGGCCGTCGCCATGATCTCGATCGCCTCGGCGCTGCTGCCGCGGCTGGCGCGGGGCTGATCCGTCGGGACGGTCAGATGCGGGTCTCGCGGCCCTGCCACCAGGCGTCGCGGAGCTCCCGCTTGAGGATCTTCCCGGCGCCGGACTTCGGGAGCGGTTCGCCGCGCAGGTCCACCCCGCGGGGCACCTTGTACCCGGCGATGGTCAGCCGGCAGTGGGCGACGAGCTCGTCGCCGGTGACCTCCGTGCGGGTCTGGACGACCGCGTGCACCGCCTCGCCGAAGCGCTCGTCCGGCACCCCGAACACGGCCGCCTCGACGACGGCGGGGTGGGAGTAGAGCGCGTTCTCGACCTCGGCGGAGTACACGTTCTCGCCCCCGGAGACGATCATGTCCTTGGCGCGGTCGACGAGGAACAGGTAGCCCGCCTCGTCGAGGTAGCCGAGGTCCCCCGAGGTGAACCAGCCGCCGCGCAGGACCTTCGCGGTCTCCTCGGGCTTGTGCCAGTAGCCGGCGGTGACGTTCGCCCCGCGGATCGCGACCTCGCCGACCTCCCCCGGCGGCAGCGGGGCGCCGTCGTCCGGCTCCCCGCCGACCTCCACGATCGCCACCTCGACCCCGACGGCGGGCCGGCCGCACGACATCGCCCGCGGCGAGTCGAGCCGCAGCTGCTCGTCCGGGTGCAGCGTCACGATCGGCGAGGTCTCGGTCAGCCCGTAGATGTGCAGCATCGACGCGTCCGGGAACGTCTCGTGGGTGCGCTTGAGCAGCTCCCGCGCCGCCGGGCTCGAGCCGTGGGAGAGCCAGCGCAGGCTCGAGACGTCGCGGGGACGTTCCCGCTGCTCGACGGCGAGGGCGTCCATCATCGTCGGCACGACCAGCGTCGCGGTGACCCGCTCGCGCTCGACGACGTCGAGCACCCCGGCGCCGGTGAACGCCGGGACCAGCACCTGGGTGCCCGCCGCCCACGTCGTGGCCAGCGCGCCGATCGTCCCGGCCGCGTGGAACATCGGGGCGACGACCATGAACCGGGTGTCCTCGGTGAACGGCCAGCACGCCATGAAGTGCAGGGCGTTCGCGACGAGGTTGCCGTGGGTGAGCATCACGCCCTTGGCCGCGCCGGTGGTCCCGCCCGTGTAGAAGATGCCGGCGAGGTCGTGCTCGGCCGGGGCGTCCGGGCCGTCGGGCAGGGTGCCGGGGTCGTCGGCGGCGTCGAGCAGGGCCTCGTACTCGTCACCGAGGCCGACCACCCGGACGTCGAGGTCGGCCACCCCCGCGACGTCCCGGTCGGTGAAGAAGACGCGGCTCCCCGAGTCGGAGATCGAGTAGCACCGCTCCGGGTCGGAGTGGCGGGTGTTGAGCGGGACGATGACGAGGCCCGCGATCGGCAGCGCGAGGTGCAGTTCGAGGTAGCGGTGACAGTTCGGGGCGAGCACCGCGACCCGGTCCCCGCGGCGCAGGCCAAGGGCGGCGAACGCGGCGACGAGACGCCGGACCCGCGCCCCGAGCTCGCGGTAGGTCAGCGTCGCGTGCGGGCAGACGACCGCGGTCGCGTCCGGCGCGACGGCGAGGGCGCGGCGCAGGGGAGCGGCGATGGTCCGGGTGGCGTTGCGGGCGTCCCCGGCCGGGGCCAGGTCCGCACCCGACCCGTGCGCCTCCAGCGTCGTCATCGACGTTCCTCCCACGTGTGCCGAACGATCGTTCGGTGGGTAGAGTAGCAGCTGACGCGGAGGGCACCAGCCCTCCGAACGGCCGCGCCGGGCGCCCCCGGGGTACGGACAGATCATGACGGGAGCCCGGGGATGAGCGCCATGCGCGAGGACACGGGCCGGCGGCCCGGGCGGCGCCCGACCAACGCCGAGCCGTACACGCTGGCGTCGCTCGTCGAGGTGGCCGCGCACGCGTTCCTCGACCGCGGGTACGACGCCACCAGCATGGAGGACCTCTCCCGCGCCGCGGGGATCACCAAGTCGTCCTTCTACCACCACGTCTCCGGCAAGGAGGCGCTGCTGCGCGGAGCGCTCGACCGCGCGCTGGACGGCCTGTTCGGCATCCTCGACGAGCCCGAGGCCGCTCGGGGGGCCGGCCGTGGCACGCCTGCGCCACATCGTGCGGCGCCAGGTGGAGGTCCTCGCCACCGAGCTGCCCTACGTGACGCTGCTGCTGCGCCTGCGCGGGAACACCGAGACCGAGCGGTGGGCGCTGGGCCGCCGGCGCGAGTTCGACCAGGCCGTCGCCGCGCTCGTCCGCGAGGCCGCCGACGCGGGCGCGACCCGGCCCGGGATCGACCCGGTGGTGGTCGCGCGCCTGCTCTCGGGGACGGTGAACTCGCTGATCGAGTGGTACCGCCCCGACCGCGTGGCGCTCCCCGACCTCGTCGATGCCGTCGAGGGCCAGGTCTTCGACGGCCTCCTGGGTGCCGAGGGCCGGTGAGCGCGTGCCGAGTCGGGCCCGGACGGTCGCCGCGGTCGCCCTGACCGTCCACCCGGATGATCGTCACCGGTAGAAAGTGCTCGTGGACTCCGACGACGGCCCGGCGCCGCGACGTGACCCGGGAGGACGCGGCTCCCGGGGACGCCGTCCCCGACGACGCGGCCCCCGCGAGCGCCGACCGGGCCGCGCGGTTGCGCGCCGGGGCGATCCGGGCCGGTGCGCGGGCGCGGGAGCTGGACCGCTCCCCCGGCCTGCAGCAGGCCGTGAAGCGGCTGCGCGGCGTCCTGCCCGGCGACGCCCACTTCGGCGACCCGCTCTCGCTCGGCGGCGCCCGGTCCACCGAGGCCGTGGGACGGGCGGTCGTCGGGCTCACCGGGGACCGCCCGGGCGTCACCCGCGAGCTGGGCCTCGGCGGCCTGCAGGTCTGGCAGTCGGTGCTCGAGCGGTTCGGGCGCGGCGGCGGGGACCACGAGGTGGTGCTCGTCTTCACCGACCTCGTCGAGTTCTCCCGCTGGGGCCTGCAGGCCGGCGACGACGAGGTGCTCCGGGTGCTGCGCGAGGTCGGCGACGCGTGGGAACCCCCGATGACCGAGCGGGCGGGCACCGTCGTCAAGCGGCTCGGCGACGGGCTGATGGTCGCCTTCGCCGACCCGGCCGCGGCGCTCGCGGCCGTCGTCGAGGCCCGCCGGCGGCTCGGCCGCCTGCAGGTCGACGGCTGGACGCCCCGGATGCGGGCCGGGCTGCACTCCGGCCGCCCACGCCGGGTCGGGGGCGACTACCTCGGCGTCGCCGTGAACACCGCCGCGCGCCTCGGCGACGCGGGGAAGGCCGACGAGATCCTGGTGAGCGGCGACCTGCTGCGCCGCCTGGACGCCACCACGGTGAGCGCCAAGCGCCGGCGCCGGCTGCGCCTCAAGGGCGCGCCGGACGACCTCGAGGTGTATTCGGTGGAGCCGACGTAGGTGTGCTCCGCGCGCGTGAGCACTTTCCCGTTGTCACAGGACGGATGAGTGCTCGCGTGCCGGAGGCACCTACGGGTGCATCCGGGTCCCCTTGACGATCTTGTCGGCGGCGTTGCGCGGCGCGTGCACGGCGATCCCGACCAGGTCGAGCTTCTCCCGCGGCACCGCCGCGACCGCCGCGCGGTTCTCCTCGTCGCCGCCGGTGGAGAAGAGGTCGGCGGTGAACACGGGCACCACCAGCCCCCGGTCGAGCGCCCGCCGGTGCGCGGCGCGGAGCGTCTCCGCGTCGCCCTCGAGCACCACCACCGGCTGGCGGAACATCGGGGCGTAGGCGGTGCCGTCGGCGTCCGCGTAGGGGTCGCCGACCAGCTCCGGGGTGGTCGCCGCGATCCCGCTGACGAGGAACGCGGTGACGTTCAGGCGCTGCCACGTCGCGAGGTCGTCGCGCAGCACGACGACGATCTTGGTGTCGAACCGGGTGCTCATGGCGACCACGATCGGCCGGGTCCCCCCGCGCGTTCTTGTACGTTCCTGGGGTGGAGGGGTCACGGGTCCGGGCCTGGCGCCCCGACGTGGCCGGCATCGACGAGGTGTTCCACGCCCGGTTCGTCGACCACGCCTACCCGCTGCACACCCACGCGACCTGGACCCTGCTCGTCGTCGACGACGGCGCCGTCCGCTACGACCTCGACCGCGCCGAGCACGGCGCCGTCGGCTCGGCGGTGACGCTGCTGCCGCCCGGGGTCGCGCACGACGGCCGGTCCGCGACGCCGGGCGGTTTCCGCAAGCGGGTCCTCTACCTCGACGACGCGGCCCTCCCGGCCGGCCTGGTCGGCCGTGCGGTCGACCGGCCCGCCGTCGTCGACGACGTCCTGCGCGGCGCCGTCGACCGGCTGCACCACGTGCTCGACCACCCCGGCGACGAGCTCTCCGCCCGCTCCGGCCTGGTGCTCGTCACCGACCGGCTCGTCGCGCACCTCGCCGGGCCGGGCCCCGACGACGTCGGGCCGGTGCGGGACCGGCCGACGTCCGGTGCGCTGCGCGACCTGCTCGACGCCCACGTCGTCGAGGGGCTCACGCTCGACGCGGCGGCCGCGGCGTTGCACGTGACGCCGACGCACCTGGTGAAGTCGTTCTCGACGGAGTTCGGGCTGCCCCCGCACCGCTACCTCGTCGGACGGCGGGTGGACCTCGCGCGCCGGCTGCTGCTGGGCGGGGTGCCGGTCGCGCGGGTGGCGGCCGAGGCGGGCTTCCACGACCAGGCACACCTCACGCGGCACTTCCGGCGCCTGCTCGGCATCACCCCCGGCCGGTACGTGCGCTCCGCGCGGGACGGCTCGGCGCCCACGGGCCGGAGCCACCGATCCGGTCCAACCACTCGGCCAGCAGGGCCCGCTCCGCCTCGGTGAGCACCTCGACGTCGTCGAGCGCGGCCCGCAGGGACACCGCGGCGGCGAGCGGGCCGACCCCCGGCACCGCGGGGGCTTCCGTCGTGACGGCCGCGATCACGGCCTCGCGGGCCGCGTCGGACAGCCCGGGGTCGCGCTCCTCCGGGGGCACTGCGATGAGCGAGAGGGCGGTGCCCGCGGCCGTCGCGTGCACCAGCCCGACCGCCCGGCCCTCGGGGACCCGCAGCCGCCCGGCGGCGGCGATGCGGCGCACCAGCGCGGCGAGCACCGCGAACGCCGCCCGGGCGGCCGGCGAGTACCCCTCGCCGTCCGGCCGCGCGTACATCAGCGTGTAGAGGGCCGGACGCTCGAGGGCGAGGCCGACGTGCAGGTCCCACCCGAGGCGGAGGTCGGCGACCGGGTCGTCGCTCTCCTCCGCGCCCGGTCTTCTCGGCGAGGTAGCGCTCGAACCCGTCGGTGACGACGGCGTCGAGCAGCCCGGCCTTGTCGCCGAAGAGGCGGTAGATCGTCGGGGCCTGCACCCCGGCCGCGGCGCTCACGGCCCGCGTCGACACCGCGTCCACGCCGCCGGACTCCAGCAGGTGTGCCGCTGCGTCGACGATCCGCGCGCGCGGCCCCTCGACCTCCTCCACGGTAGCGATGATAACAGCGTCACGTTAGCGTGTTTCGGTTTCCGGTGTTAGCGTCGAGGCAGTAGCAGCGATAGGAGACGGCGATGATCGTGGTGACCGGCGCCAACGGCGTGCTGGGGCGGGGCGTGGTGGAGCACCTGCTGGAGCTCGTCCCCGCGGAGCAGGTGGGGGCGAGCGTGCGTGACCCGGACGCCGCCGCCGACCTCGCCGCCCGCGGGGTCCGGGTGCGCCGCGGGGACTTCGCCGAGCCCGCCACGCTGGCCGCGGCCTTCGAGGACGCCGAGCAGGTGCTCGTCGTCAGCGTGGACGCCCTCGGGGACGAGGCCCGCGCCCGGCACCGCGCCGCGATCGAGGCCGCCGCGGCGGCCGGCGCTCGCCGCGTGCTCTACACCTCGCACCAGGGCGCCCGCGCGGACTCGCCGTTCGCCGCGGCCCCGGACCACGCGGCCGCCGAGGACGTCCTCGCCGCCACCGGCGTGGCGTGGACGTCGCTGGCCGACGGCTTCTACGCCGAGACGGTCCCGATGCTGCTCGGCGACGCCGCGAGCACCGGGGAGCTCCGGCTGCCCGCCGACGGCCCGGTCGCCTGGACCACCCGGGCCGACCTCGCGGCGGCGATCGCCCGCCTGCTCGCCACCGGCGCCCCCGACGGGCGCACCCGCCCGCTCACCGGTCCGGAAGCACTGGACATGGTCGCCGTCGCGGAGGTCGCCGGGGAGATCACCGGCCGCCCGATCCGGCGGGTCGTGGTGGACGACGACGAGTACCGGGGGACGCTGGTCGGGCACGGCGTGCCCGCGGCCGCCGCGGATATGCTCGTCGGGATGTTCGCCGCGAGCCGGCGGGGCGACTTCGCGCCGGCCGACCCCACGCTGGCCGAGCTCGTCGGCCGCCCCGCCACGTCGGTCCGCGAGTTCCTGACGACGGCATTGAGCCCGGCCTGCTGAGGTCGGTGGGCGTGGGCGCCGGCCCGACCCCGGGAACGGGCCGTTCGTCACCATCGAAGGTGACCGACGGCCCGTTCGTCCCGTCCGGGGAGCGCTCAGTCGTCGAGCGTCCCGTCCCCACGACGGCCGAGGCCGACGGCGGTGAGCCCGGCGCGGCGCAGCAGGGCCGGGTCGACGAGGTTACGGGTGTCGATCACCAGCGGGCGCTTCATCGCCGCCGCCATCACCGACCAGTCCAGCGACCGGAACTGCGGCCACTCGGTGAGCACCAGCACCGCCTCCGCGCCCTCCACCGCCGACACCGCGTCCGCGGCCAGCGGCACCCCCTCGATCTCGCTCGGCGCCGGCACCCCGTCCCGGAACTTCATCGCCTCCGGGCCCTCCACGAACGCCGGGTCGAACCCGATCAGGTCCGCGCCGGCCTGGCGCAGCAGCGCCGCGATCGCCAACGCCGGCGAGTCCCGCAGGTCGTCGGTCCCGGCCTTGAACGTCAACCCCAGCAACGCCAGCCGCACCCGCGACAGCGACCCCGTGCGCTTCCCCGTCACCGCCAGGCGGACCTTGTCCACGATCCGCTGCCGCTGCCGGGTGTTCGTGTCGATCGTCGCCCGCAACAGCCGGAACTCGAAGTCCGCCGCGTCCGCCACCTGCAGCAGCGCGTGGGTGTCCTTGGGCAGGCACGACCCGCCCCACCCCGGACCCGGCGACAGGAACGCCTGCCCGATCCGCCGGTCGTACCCGATCCCCTCGGTCACGTCCCCGATGTCCGCGCCCACCCGCTCACACAGCTCGGCCATCGCGTTCACGTACGACAGCTTCATCGCCAGGAAGCAGTTCGCCGCGTACTTCATCAGCTCCGCCGACGCCGCGTCCGTGAGCACCGTCGGCGCCCCCAGCCGCGCGTACAGCGCCGCCACCCGCTCCGCCGCGTCCTGGTTGTCCGACCCGACCACGATGCGGTCCGGACCCAGGAAGTCGCGCACCGCCGCGCCCTCGCGCAGGAACTCCGGGTTCGACACCACCGCCACGTCGTCGCGCTCGAGCATCTCCGCCGTGCGCTCCGCGGTCCCCACCGGCACCGTCGACTTGTTCACCACCACCGTGCCCGGCGCCAGCGACGCCCCGACCTCCTCCATCACCGACTCCACCGCACGCAGGTCGGCCACCCCGCCGGCCCCCATCGGCGTCGGCACGCACAGGAAGACCACCTCGGGCGCGAGCCCCTCCTCGAAGGACTCCAGCGCCGCCGAGTTGCCCACCACGAACGACAACCGCCCCGCCGAGGTCTGCTCGGCCACCAGCTCCGAGAGATCCGGCTCCACGATGTCGACCACCCCGCGGCGCAACCGCTCCACCTTCGCCGAGTCGATGTCCGCGCACACCACCTCGTGACCCAACGACGCCAGACACGCCCCCGTCGTCAGCCCGACGTAGCCCGTCCCCACCACCATGACCCGTCGTGCGAACACGTCGGACTCCCCTCTCCGTCCGGCTCCGCCCGGTCCTGGCGGCCGCTGCTCTCGGTCAGCGGTCCCGCGGTCCGCGCCTACGCTGCCAGATCACGGTCGGTGAGCAGACGACCGGACGGTCACCCGGGGTGACGGCGGTCGCGTCGTCGACCCCGGTGAGGTCGACGACGACGGGGCCGCTGACGTTGCCGGCGAGGGCGGTCAGCCACGTCACGTGCACGCCCGCCTCGACCCAGCGCTTCGAGATCTCGTGGGCGTACAGCTCGGCGCCGCCGGCCTGCGAGTGGCGGACGTCGCGCCAGTTGAGGACGAGCACGCGGCAGCCGGCGAGCTGGGCGGTGACGCGCCCCGGGGACGGGGACGGCGACCGCGCTCCCGGGGCGCGCGTGTCGGGAATCAGGGTCGAGGTCACGAGGCGCTCCCGGAGGTGGCGGTGAGGTCGGTCGGCACGAGAGCGCGGGTCGGCAGCGCCGGCCCGGGACGGGACAGCTCGCGATGCAGCGTGGCGACGGCGGTGAAGGCGGCGAGGCCGTCGCGGACCGGGCGCAGCGTCGATCCCGCGGTGTCGGTCCAGCCGCGACAGCAGCCGGAAGGCGGTGCCGCCCAGGCGCCGGACCGCGGCTCCGCCGCTGGCGCACGCGTCGTGGCGGGAGGCGATGGCCGCGGCGGCGCCGCCCTGCAGGGCCGCCATCACGGGCAGGAAGGTCTCCAGCGGGGTGGAGAGGTCGGCGTCGGTGAAGCCGACGATGCGCGAGCGGCTCGTCCGCAGGCCGCGGTGCACCGCGGCGCCCTTGCCGGCCTGCGAGCAGCCGATGGCGACGGCCTCGACGCACCACCCGGTCGCGACGTTGCAGGCCCGGCCGGTGACGGCGAGGACGGTGGCCGCGGTGTCGTCGACGCTGCCGTTGTCGACGACCACGACGCGCGAGGTCCAGGGCTGCTCGGAGAGGAACGCGACCATGGCGGCGAGCGTCGCGGGCAGCCGGCCGGACTCGTTGTAGGCGGGGATGACGACCTCGAGGTCGACCGGCGAGCGGCCCGCGACGTCCTCACGGTGGTCCTCGGGGTGCTCGGCGATCTCGCCGGAGGCGCGCGAGACCTCCCGGACGACCGCCGAGACGACCGCGTCGTCGACGACGTCGACCAGCTCGGAGCTCCGGACCTGCTCGACGAGGTCCGTCGGGCGCAGGTCGGCGGCCCCGGCCCGCAGGGCAGGATGCGGGGCGATGACCTCGGCCAATCCGTCCATCACGTTCTGCACTCCGTCAGCATCGACCGTTCGGCCCAGTAATTAACCCCGTCGCCGCGCGGCCGATCGGGGCAGCTGGCGGTGTTTCACCTGGTGGAGGCGTGTCGGATCGCCGGTCGAGCCCCCGTGGCCGACCTCGACTTTCACGCACATGGGTGATCGATGTGCCCCGCGCGGCGGTACCCCTCCGTGTCCGGGGCGGCCGGAGCGGTGTGCCGGAGCCGCGGCGAGGGCGCTCGGACGCTCCCCCTAGACTCACCCTCGGGTACGCCGTACGGCGACCCGACGCGGCCGGCGGCCACGGCCGGCGCACGACGAGCAGGGCCCGGTGCGCGTCCGGCGAGGACCACGGGCAGGAGGTCCCATGAGCCGGCCGGCCGACGCGCGTCGAGCCGCGCCCCCGGGTGCGCGCGACACGGCGCCCGACGTCGCCGGACGGGTCGTCCGGCGGCCCGACGGGGCCCGGGCCGAGCACCCCGGTGACGGGCATCCCGGCGCCCTCGCCGTCCCCGGGGACGCCGCCCGCGGGCGGGTCGCGGCGCGACCGGACGCCGCCGTCGCCGGGCGCCGGGACGACGCGCATCCCGCCGCCGACCGCCTCCGGCGGCGGCCACCCGCCGTACACACCGGCCCGTCGGTTCGCCGACTGGCACCGGGCCCGCGCCGACGGCCGCGCGGGCCTGCCCGGCCTCGAGCCCGGCCGCCCGCCCGGCACCCCCACCCTCGAGGAGCTCGCGCAGGACTTCCTCGCCCGCAGCCACCGCGAGCGACTGCGCCTCGACGTCGAGCTGGCGCCGCTGCTCGAGTCCGAGGCGGCCCTCGTCGCGCGCATCGAGCAGACCGGGCTCGCCGCGGGCCGCGCGGAGGAGCGCCTGGCCGGGTGGCCGGTGCTGCTCGGCGACGACCAGCTCGGCCTGCGCCGCGGCGGCGAGGCGCGGACCGCCGACGACGTCGTGCGCTCCCGGCGCGCCCGCGAGTACGAGGCCATGCGCCGCCCGCTCGTCGAGGAGGTGGAGCGGCTGCGCCGCACCGCCGCGGCCGCGCACGAGGAGCTGGCCCGGGTCCGCGCCGCGGTGCGGGCCCGCGAGATCGTCGGCGCCACCCGTGTCCGGCGGCTGCACGCCCAGGCGATGCGCCGCATCTCGGCCTACGAGCGCCACCTCGTGCGCCACCACCCCGCGGGCGACCGCGTCGGCCCGCTGCTCGCCGCGCAGCACCCCCGCATCCCCGGCTGGGTGTTCGCCGCCGAGGATCCGTCGGTGCCCCCGGGCACGGCGTCGACCCCGCCCACCGGCTTCACCGCGGCCGGACCGGGCAGCCAGGACCCGACCGGGCACACCGGCCGGCACGCCACCCCCGCCGAGGAGGCCTGATGGCTCCGACCGCCCCGTGGTGGCGCCGCCTCGTCCGTTCCCGCAGCGACGGCCACGACTCCGCCCCGCCGACGCCGGGCGGCGCCGGCGGCTCCGGGTTCGGGGCCGTGGGCGGCGCCCCGCCCGCCCCGGGCGCCCGCGGCTCGCGGGCCGGTGGCACCGCCGACGCCGACGTGCCGCGTGGTCTGCGGGCCCCCGGCACCCCGGAGGAGAAGCGCTTCTCCCAGGTCTACGCGGAGGACCGCGTCGGGCCGATGCCCTACCCCAACCAGGCCAACCCCGACGTCGCCGCCGCGCGCGGCCGCGTCCGGGCACTGGTGGACGACCTGCTGCCGAACGCGGTCGACGAGGGCACCGGCGGCGCCCTCGACCCGCTGATCGCGTCGTGGGCCTCGGGCTGGCTCGCCCGCATCGACTCCGAGCACGCCGACCACCACGCCGTCATCGACCGCCTCGTCGGCGGCGCGCGCCGGCAGCTCGCCGACGCCGAGGCCGCCCACGAGCGCGACCGGCGCGCCCTCGAGATCGCCCGCCACGACTACTCCGACGCCCGCGAGCGCCTCATGGAGCCGGTGGCGACCGGGCCCGGGGAGGAGCTCGACGGCGGGGCGGGCCGACCGGGCGGCGGGCCGGGCCTGCTGCGCCGGGCCGTCGGGCGGGTCTCGCGCGGCGCCGGGGACGCGGCGCCGGAGCCGCTGCACCCCGACCCCGCCACGGGCCCGATCCGGGTGCCCCCGGCGTCCTACGGCACGACGATGCCCGCCGGCGCCCCGCCGGGGGCCCGGCCGCCCGCGCACGGCCGGCACGGGTCGACCGACGGGGACGAGCCGGTGACCGACCAGCCGCTGGACCGCTCCGGCCCGGACCGATCGGGGGGCCGGCGATGACCGGGCCGACGAGGGCCGCGACGCCGCCCGGCCGCGGCGGCCGCCGGGCGAGCCGCGCGCCGGCGGCCCCGATCCCGCGCTCGTACCGCGACTCGACGATGCTGATCAACCGATCGCGGGAGGACTTCCTCGCGCTCGGGATCATCATCCTGGCCATCGGCGGAGACATCGCCGCCTTCTACGTCGTCCTGGCGCGCGTCTTCCGCGGCTCCACCTTCCTCATCGTCATCGGCACCGTCGGGTTCGCCGCCGCCTCGGTCGGTCTCGCCCACCTCGTCGGCCAGGGCCTCGCCCGGCGCCGGTGCGGGGATCCGCGGGCGAGCGTCGCGCTGACGGTGGCCGCCGGCGTCGTGTGGGCGGTGCTCGGCGCCGCGTCGTTCGTGACGCGGCTGCTGACGCCCTCGACCACGTCGTCGGACCCGTTCGGGTCGTCGTCGGGGGGCTTCGGCTCCGGGGGCGGGGGCTTCGGGTCGAGCGGCGGAGGCTTCGGCTCGGGCGGCGGCGGCTTCGGGTCGTCGTCCGGTGGGCTCGAGCTCTCGGCGGTGCTGCCCGCCGTCCTGTTCGGGGCGCTCTTCCTCGCCAGCGGGGTGGCCGCGATGGTGGCGACCTTCGTGTCGTTCAACCCGGTGGCCGGGGCCCTGCGGCGCGCGGAACGCCGCCTCGGGGACGCGACCGCCGCCGAGCGGGTCAGCCGCGCCGAGCTCGAGCGCTCGCGGGAGGCCCTGCGCCAGCAGGAGAACGAGCGCGACCGGGAGGAGCAGCGCTGGGTCGCGGCCCGCCAGCAGGTCGCCGCCGAGATGCTCGAGCTGCAGAACTACGCCCGCAGCCTCATGGCCTCGCGCAAGCAGAACCCGTCGGTCACCGACGGGCTCCGCAGCTCCGCCCCGTACCCCGAGTTCACCCCGGCCCGGGCGACCGAGCCGGGCCGCGAGGCCGCCCCGCCCACCCGGTCCACCCGGTCGGCGTCGCGCCCGGCCGGAGCCCAGAACGGCGCGACGAACGGCGCCACGAACGGCTCGGCCCACTCCCGTCCCCCGACGACCTCGAACGGAGACCATCCGTGACGACCCGCTCCCTGCCCGACGACCGGGCGGTGCGCCCCCGCGGTGCCCGCGGACGGCGCGCGGGCGTGGGGGTGGCCGTCGCGGCCGCCGCGCTGCTCG
Organism: uncultured Actinomycetota bacterium; assembly: GCA_963716955.1. Classification (GTDB taxonomy): domain Bacteria; phylum Actinomycetota; class Actinomycetes; order Mycobacteriales; family Pseudonocardiaceae; genus Actinomycetospora. Next base: position 212,413 of record CAVQUY010000017.1, on the reverse strand, counting down.
CGCTCGGCGCCTGCTCGTCGGGCGGCGACTCCGCGGGGGGCTCCTCGGGCGGCGGCGGGGCGCCGTTGAGCTGCCCGGTGCCGGTCGGCCCGATGGCGCTGGCGGTGTCCGGCCGCGCGAACAGCCCGGAGCCGGGGCTGCCGGCGTCGGTGCAGCAGGCCGCGATCTCCGTCGTCGCGGGCGCCGCCGACCAGAAGGTGCAGCCGAAGTTCACCGTCGTGGACGTCGACGGACGGCCCACCGTGGCCGGCAGCGACACCTACCGCACCGACGCCGGCAACGCGATCGCCGCGCAGGACGACCAGAACGCGTTCCTGTCCGGCCTCGGCAAGGCCGTCTCCCAGGTCCGCGCGCAATCCCCCGAGGTGGACGTCCTCGGCGCCCTGGGCCTCGCCGGGCGCTCGGTGCAGGGCGGTCACGGCACCGTGGTCCTCGTCGACTCCGGCCTGTCGACCGTGGCGCCGCTGGACTTCCGCCAGCAGGGCCTGCTCGACGCCCCCGTCACGGACACCGTCGCGTTCCTGCGCGACCACCAGGCGCTGCCGGACCTCACGGGGGCCACGGTCGTCCTGTCCGGGATCGGGGACACCGCCGCGCCGCAGGCCGCCCTGGACACCGCACAGCGCGCCGAGCTGGTGAACCTCTGGAAGGGGATCGCGCAGGCCGCCGGCGCGGCCTGCGTCGCCGTCGTCGACGAGCCGCGCTCCGGGGACGCGCCCGCCGACGTCCCGCCGGTGAGCACGGTGACGGTGCCCCCGCCCCCCACGATCACGCCGGGCAAGGCCACCGCGCTGCCCGACGACGGGTCGGTCGGGTTCCAGCCCGACACCGCGGAGTTCCGGGACCGGAACGCCGCGGGCGCGGTGCTGGCGCCGTTCGCGGACTTCCTGAAGCAGGGCCCGACGCGGCGGCTCGCCCTGACCGGCACGACCGCCCGGGCGGGCACGACGGCGAGCCAGGTCGATCTGTCCACCCAGCGCGCGGAGGCGGTGAAGGCCCTGCTGGTCGAGCTCGGCGCGTCGCCCGACCAGATCACGACGAAGGGCGTCGGGAGCCAGTTCCCCGGCTACGTCAACGACATCGGCCCGGACCGCAAGCAGCTCCCGGGGCCCGCGTCGACGAACCGCAAGGTCATCGTGGAGCCCTCCGGCTGACGCCGGGCCGAAACACCGAGGTCCCCGCTGGCCCGGTCCCGCTAACGTGACCGGTATCTCTTCATGCGTCGGCAACCTCGGCGACGCCTGCCCGACCCCCGGCCCCATCAGCGCCTATCCCCGCAGCGCACAGCATTCCGGGTGGTCCTGCTGAACCGATGCCGACACGGAGCGTGACCGGCGCCGGTGTTCAGGCGAGCCGGGCCGTCCTAACGTCTCCTCCCCGGAAGGTCACCACAGACGTCCGGAGGGAAACCCCAGATGACGACAGCCGCAGACCGGAGCCCCGACACCGCGGCTGGCCTCGAGACCGAGTACTCCGAGGCCGATGTCCACCAGGAGTTCGGCGAGAACCCCGTCGAGGTACGCGACACGAACCACTACCAGGACGAGTACATCAAGGGATTCGTCGACAAGTGGGACGACTACATCGGCTGGGAGGGACGCGCCGCCAGCGAGGGCACGTTCTTCATCGACCAGCTGCGGGCCCGCGGCGTGGAGAAGGTCCTCGACGTGGCGACCGGGACCGGGTTCAACTCGGTCCAGCTGCTCGAGGCCGGCTTCGAGACCGTGTCCGCGGACGGCAGCGCCGAGATGCTCGCCAAGGCCTTCGCCAACGGCCGGGAGCGCGGCCACGTCCTGCGCGTCGTGCAGGCCGACTGGCGCTGGCTCAACCGCGACGTCCACGGCGAGTACGACGCGATCATCTGCCTGGGCAACTCCTTCACGCACCTGTTCTCGGAGCGTGACCGCCGCAAGGCGCTCGCCGAGTTCTACGCCATGCTCTCGCACGACGGCGTCCTCATCCTCGATCAGCGCAACTACGACTCGATCCTGGACGACGGCTTCTCCTCGAAGCACAAGTACTACTACAGCGGTGACACCGTCACCGCCGAGCCCGAGTACCTCGACGACGGCCTCGCGCGCTTCCGGTACACGTTCCACGACGACGGATCCGTGTACCACCTGAACATGTTCCCGCTGCGCAAGGACTACGTGCGGCGACTCATGCGCGAGGTCGGTTTCCAGAAGATCGACACGTATGGCGACTTCCAGGACACCTACGCCGAGGACACCCCCGACTTCTGGATCCACGTGGCCGAGAAGACCTACCGCACCGACGAAGAGCTCGCCGACTCGTACTCGACGGCGGTCCACACCGCCCGCGACTACTACAACTCGGCCGACGCCGACACCTTCTACCACGAGGTGTGGGGCGGCGAGGACATCCACGTCGGGCTCTACGCCTCGCCCGACGAGCCGATCGCCCCGGCGTCGGCGCGCACCGTCGAGCGGATGGCCGAGACCGCCGGCATCACCGCCGACACCCGCGTGCTCGACATGGGCGCCGGCTACGGCGGCGCCGCGCGGCACCTCGCGCGGCGGTTCGGGTGCCGGGTCACGTGCCTGAACCTGTCCGAGGTCGAGAACGAGCGGAACCGGGAGAAGACCCGCGAGCAGGGTCTGGACCACCTCGTCGACGTCGTCGACGGCTCGTTCGAGAACATGCCGATCCAGGACAACGCCTACGACCTCGTGTGGTCCCAGGACGCGTTCCTGCACTCCGGCGAGCGCTCGACGATCGTCTCGGAGATCCAGCGCGTGCTGGTGCCGAGCGGGCAGGTCGTGTTCACCGACCCGATGGCGGCCGACGGGGCCGACGTCTCGGAGCTCACGCCGATCCTGGCGCGCCTGCACCTGGACAGCCTCGGCTCGCCCGGGTTCTACCGCGACGCGTTCGCCCGGCACGGGTTCACGGACTGCTCGTTCGAGGACCACACCGACCAGTTGACGACGCACTACGGGCGGGTGCTGGAGGAACTGGAGAAGGCGGAGAAGGCGTTCGCCGGCAAGATCTCCGAGGAGTACATCTCGAACATGAAGACCGGCCTGAAGAACTGGGTGAACGGCGGGAAGTCCGGGTCAGCTGGCCTGGGGCATCTTCCGGATCCGTCACTGAGTTTTTCGGGGCTTCAGTGCAAGCGGAGCGTCGACGCTTGCATTGAGTGGCAGGAAAGCCCCGTCGTCGATTCACGGGTGAGCAGAACACTACTACGGCGGACGTATCGAGGGCTGGTACGTCCGCCGTAGTCGTGTGTCCACAACCGCGGCCGGCCCGCACCTGTCCACACCTCGGCCCGCCGAGCTACCTCCCAGGCGCCGACCGGGCCCACCGTCGTGGCCATGCGATGCAACTACCGCACGAACGACCTGGACTACCTGAGGTCGTTCGCCATCGACGACGTGATCAGCGCGCAGGAGCTCGTCCGGCTCGGCGTCCCGGAGTCCACCGTGTACCGCCGGTGCCGAGCAGGAGGTGCCTGGCAGCTGCTGGCACCCGGCGTCGTCCTGCTGAGCAACGGCACACCGACCCGGCGCCAGCTCCTGCAGGCGGCGCTGCTCCACGCCGGCCCCGACGCGGTGATCACCGGCCTCGACGCCGCTCGGGCCCACGGGCTGCGTCGCGGCGAGCTCCCCGCGCACGTCCACGTGCTCATCGACGAGTCGCGGCAGGTGCGCAGCGTGCGGAACATCGTCGTCGAGCGGACGGAGCGCCTGCCGATCACCACCGCTGGTCCGCGACGGGCTGCCCGTGGCGCCGATCGAACGCTGCATCCTCGACGCGGTCCGACGACTGCGGAACGAATCGGACATCGCGGCGCTCATGACGGAGCCCGTACAGCGACGGATGGTCCTCAAGGAGGCGCTCGAGGACGAGCTCGAGAGCGGGTGCCGCAAGGGGTCGGCCACGCCCCGGAAGGTGCTCCGCGCGATCGGCGCCGGAGTCCGCTCGGCGGCGGAGCACGAGGTGCGGGAGTGGTGGCTCGCGCAGCCCGAGCTCGCCCCGGTCCTCATGAACGTCAGCCTGTTCGACGAGGACGGCGGGTTCCTCGGCATCGCGGACATCCACGACGAGGAGACCGGTCTCGTCGTGGCGGTCGACTCGGTCGAACAGCACTTCGCGACCCCGGAACAGGTGGCCCTGACCGAGCGGCAGCACCGCGCCTACCGCTCGGCCGGGCTGCACGTCATCGGCGTCCGACCGGGCCGGGTGCGGACGGACCCGGTCGGCCTGCTCCGCGACGTCCTCGACGCCGAGCGCGTCGCCGCCGCGCTGCCTCCCGCCCGGGTCACGTGGCGGCCCGACACGGCCGCTCGGGGCTGACGGCGCGATCGACGACGGGGTTTTCCTGCCACTGATCGCAAGCAACGACGCTCCGCTTGCACTCGAGGTGCGCGCGGGACCCGAGGATCAGCGGCGGGCCAACGACGACACCCGCCGGCCGACCAGCGTCCGGGCCTTCCGCCACCCCTTGGACGCCACGCTGGGCAGGTCGGTCGTCGGCGTGAGGATCACCCGCCGCATCTCGTAGGGCGAGTCCGACCGGCCCGCCAGCCCGGCCCGCGTCGTGACCGCGCACCGGTAGCCCAGCTCGGACACCAGCCGCGTCGTGGTCGCCGAGTAGTCCGCCGCCGCGCCGTTGGGGAAGGCGAGCGTGTCCACCGAGATGCCCAGGCCCGACTCCAGCTCCCGCCGCGAGTCCGACAGTTCGGTGAGCTGCCCCGCCTCGGTCTCCCGCTCGAGGATCGCGTGCGACACGGTGTGCGACCCGATCTCGTGCCCGGCCGCCAGCAGCGCCTTCGCGCCGCCCCAGTCCATGAAGAGCCCGTCGCCCGCCGAGATCGGCGCCGGCTCCAGCTCCTCCGTCACGCGGGCCACCTCGGCCACCCGGCTCGCGTGGTCGAGCTTCTTCACCGCGACGCGCACCGCGTCGTGCGCGACCTGGCGCGCCGCGGACGTCGACAGGTCGTGGGTCACCCCGGCGAACGTCAGCCGCGCCGCCCGCGCCCGCTCGAACGCGCCGGACAGGTCCTCCCACCACGCCCCGACGGTCCCCGAGAGGAAGCCGGGGACGAGGAAGAACGTGGCCGGGAAGCCGTGCTCGGCGAGCATCGGCACCCCGAGCTCGAGGTTGTCGAGGTAGCCGTCGTCGAACGTCAGCACCACCGCGCGCGGGGGCAGCGGCTCGCCCGCCTCCATGCGCCGGAGGGCGTCCTGCAGCGACAGCACGGTCGCGAACCGCGCGAGCGTCCGCAGCTGCTTCGCGAAGCCCAGCCGGCCGACGCCGGGCGGGTCCGGGAACCCCGGCGTCGGATCGATGTTGTGCCAGCCGAGCACGAGGAGCCGGTTGCTCATGCGCACCGATCGTAGGGACCGGCCTCAGCCGTCCGACTGCCCGGTCGCGACGACCGCGTCGGCCACCACCCGCGCCACGGCGTCGCGGCGCGCGGGGTCGGCGCGCAGCGACCGGCAGAGCTCGAGGTGCACGAAGGGCGTCCCCAGCCGCGCGGCCAGCCGGCCCTGGACGTTGCGGGTGCCGGAGAGCGCCTCGCACCCCGGCTCGCCGCCGCCGCGCACGCGCTCCCCCGCCGCGGCCAGCCCGCGGGCCACCTCGTCGAGCAGGGCGGTGCCGCGGGCGGCCCCGGACGACGCGACGACGTCGAACCCGTCCCGGTCCGCGCAGCCGTGGATCTGCACCTGCGGGGTGCCCCGGGCGACGACGATCCCGGCGGCGAGCCGGGCGAACACCGAGTCCGGGCGGTGCGAGACGTCGGCGGGGAAGTCGGCGCGCCGCCGCGCCCACGCCGGCGCGCTCGCGTGCCGGTGCGCCCCGGCCTGCAGCAGCAGCGCCCCGTCGAGCCGGTCCAGGACGCCGAGCCCGACCCGCTCGGTGCGCAGGTCGGAGTGCGGGTGCGGGATCTCGACGACGACCTGCGGCGCCCGGTCCCCGACGACGGCGGGCAGCACGACGAGGCCCCACGCCCGCGGCGCGTGGGGGTCGCTGACGAGCAGACGGCGGCCCCCGACGTGCTGCACGGCGAAGCCGGCGGCCGCCGCGGCCGCGGCGAGACGCGGGGCGGACGGATCGGCGCACGCCGCGAGGACGGCGTCGACGAGACCGTCGACGGCCGACGCGTCGGCCGCGTTCGGGGGGCGGTAGGGGCCGTCGGCGCGCAGCGACGTGGTGAAGCGGTCGACGACGGCGGCGAGCGTCCCGACCTCCGCCTCCCCCAGCACCCCCGGAGCCTGTCACGCCCGGGCGCACGTCGACCCGCCGGCCGGACGGACACCGCCCGCGACGGGGCCTCAGGCTCCGGCCGGGTAGGCCGGACCCCACGCCGGCGCCGACGGGGCACCGCGGCGGGGCTCTCTCGACCCGGCCTCGGCCGGGCCGCCGAAGACGGACCGCGCCGCCGGCCGGCGCGTTGCCGAAGGGCGGGGTCCCGAACGGAGCGACGTAGAAGGCGAGGGGACGGCGGGGCGCGTTCAGGAACGCCGCGGCCTCCGCGTCCGGCTCGAAGGGCAGCTCCGCCCCGAAGGGGAACACCGACTCCGCGAGCGCCGACGCCGAGGACGCGCGCGCCGCGCTCCACCCGCCGGTGTCCTCGCCGGGCCCGCCCCCGACGTCGGGGTCGGCCGCCCACCCGGGCGCCCCGGCGGCCGACGACCCGGCCGCCCAGGCCGGCGCCACCACGCGCGAGGGGCCCGACGTGGTCCGCAGGGCCACCACCCGACGCGGGCGCGCAGCCGGCGGCGACACCCCGGCGCCGTGGCCGGCGTCCTCCGGCCCGCTGCTCTCACTACCCGCGACGCGGGAACCACGCTCCGCCATGCCGACCATCATGGGAGCGGCCGGACGGCGGTCTCGGTCGGGGGACGGCCGCTCGGCCGACCGGGGACCGGTCGGACGAGCCGGTCTCCGCGGTCGGTCGGCCGCCGCACACCACGCGGCCGTGAGCCCCGCGGCGTCCGATCGGGCCCGCGAGGTCGGTCGCAGCGACCCGACCGGTCGACCTCCGGCGGTCACGGACGGTCGCCGTGCCGCCGGCTGTGCGACCCGTGCCACGCGGGACGGGCGCAACCCCCGGGACCGTGCGGCGTCCCCCGGACGGACCCACCCGGCGCCGGGCCGGTGCGCCCGCGGACCGGGGCTCCTGTGACCGTCGCTGTGCGGGTCGGGGACGATGGACGACGGGCGTCGTCCAGTGCCGGGCGCGCCGCTCGGGCGTCCGCACTCCCGGGTCGAGCCCCGGACCGAAGAACCCGTCCCGTCGGAGGTGCACCAGATGGAGAACCCCGTCCCGGGCTTCGCGCGCTCGACGGAGCTCGCGAGCCGCCTGCACGCGCTCGTGCCGGGCGGAGCGCACACCTACGCCCGCGGCGACGACCAGTACCCCGAGGGCATGGCCCCGGTGCTGGAGCGGGGCCTCGGGGCGCGGGTGTGGGACGTGGACGGCAACGAGCTTCGTCGAGTACGGCATGGGCCTGCGTGCGGTGACCCTCGGTCACGGCTACGCGCCGGTGGTCGACGCCGTCCGCGAGGTCCTCTCCCGGGGCGTCAGCTTCACCCGTCCGACCCGGCTCGAGCTGGAGGCCGCCGAGGACTTCGTGTCGGTGGTGACCGGCGCGGACATGGTCAAGTTCGCGAAGAACGGGTCGGACGCCACGACGGCCGCGCTCAAGCTCGCCCGGGCCGCCACCGGACGCGACATGGTCGCCGTGGCGAGCCAGCCGTTCTTCTCCACCGACGACTGGTTCATCGGCACCACCGGCGATGACGGCGCGGCATCCCGGGCGAGGTCCGCGCCGACGACGGTCCGCTTCACCTACAACGACCTCGACTCGCTGCGTGCCCTGTTCGCGCGCGTACCCGGGCCGCATCGCCGCGGTGTTCACCGAGGCCGCGACGGGGACTCGTCGCCCCGGCGCCCGGCTTCCTCGAGGGGCTGCGCGAGCTGTGCACCGCCGAGGGCACCGTGCTGGTGTTCGACGAGATGATCACCGGGTTCCGCTGGGCGACCGGCGGGGCGCAGGAGGTCTACGGCGTGGTGCCGGACCTCTCCACGTGGGGCAAGGCGATGGGCAACGGGTTCCCGCTCGCCGCGCTGGCCGGCAAGCGGGAGCTGATGGAGCTCGGCGGCCTCAACACCGACGCCGACCGGGTCTTCCTGCTCTCGACGACGAACGGGCCGGAGGCTCGTGGGGCTCACCGCCTTCCGCGCGGTGGTCGAGGCCTACCGCACCACCGACCCCGTCGCGACGATGCGCCGGCAGGGGACCCGGCTCGCCGAGGGCGCGAACGCCGATCATCGCCGACGCCGGGATGGCGCGATACCTCGAGGTCGTGGGGGACCCGAAGCTGCCTGGTGTTCCTCACCCGCGACGCGGCCGGGAGACCGTCCCAGGAGTACCGCACGCTGTTCCTCAGCGAGATGCTCAAGGGCGGCGTGCTGGGCCAGTCCTTCGTCATCTCGGCGGCGCACACCGACGCGGACGTCGACCAGACGATCCAGGCCGTCTCCGACGCGCTGCCGACCTACCGCAAGGCGGTCGAGCTCGGCTCCACCGCCGGCCTGCTCGACGGCCGCCCGGTGGCGCCGGCACTGCGCCCCCGGGCGGCCCCCCGCCGCCGCTGACCGGCGGAGGTCACACGCTCGCCGCGCACCTCGGGGACGTTGACGCCGTCGTAGCGCGCGGCCAGTTCCTCCGGCATCGGCGCGAGGTCCGAGCAGCGCCGGAAGTCGCGCAGCGTCGTCCCGGAGCACTCCGAGTCGACGTTGCGCGAGCCGCGCCCCGCCTCGACGTCGTCGAGGTCGACCACCCGGAAGTCGATCGAGAAGCGGGTGAACCCGGAGGTGTTGGGCACCGACGAGTGCAGCTGGTTGCCGGAGAACACCATCATCCCGCCGACCTCGGGCACGACGCGCACCTGCGGGTCGAGCTCGACCGGCTCCTCGGGCGTCGGCTGGTCACGCGTGTCCTTGCCGATCTGGGAGGCCGCGGCGAACCGGCTCGAGCGGTTCCACTCGGCGTAGTCGTAGCGCCGGGAGCCGTTCTTCACGCCCTGGGTCATGTACTTGGGGTGGAACGCCATCACGTTGTCCGCGCTCACCGGGTAGACCGGCATCCACCAGTTCGTCTGGCACATCGGCGCGGAGTACCAGGTGTCCCGGTGCGGGTGGAACGCGAACGCGATCCCGGTGGTCAGGTAGCCGTCCGAGGTCGAGGTGCGCAGCCGCGGCACGTCGAAGTAGGTGCGCTCGGGATCGCAGCCGCGCTCGACGAGGATCTGCGGCAGGAGCTCCTTGCAGCGCGGGTGGTGGATGAACCGCGGCTTGAGGTCGGACAGCAGCGCGGCGAACTCCTCGACCGGCATCGCGTCCTGCGCGGTCCGCGGGTCGAGCGACGCCGAAGGCCGACTCCACCAGGTCGCGCGTGAACTGCACGAGCGCGAGCGTGGCCGGGGACGCCCCGTAGACCATCACGTCGCCCCGGTACAGGTGCTCCCGTCGGGCGGCGTCGTCGAACACCGGGTTGGAGTGCACCGTGGTCATGGGGTCATCCCTCCTCGTCACCTGCCGCGACCGCGTCACGACCCGAGCAGGCGTAATCGACCCCGATGTGCGACTCCGTCGCGTGGGGGCCCGGGCGGGGATCGTCCGTCAGAGGATGCCGCGGGCGATCCTGCGGAGGTCCGAGGCCATGTGCGCCGAGGTGAAGCGGTCCTCGACCTCCTTGCGCCCGGCGGCGCCCATCTCCTCGGCACGCACCGGGTCGGCGAGGAGCTCCCCGATCGCCTCGCGCCATCGCGTCCACGTCGCCGGGGGGCACGAGCAGACCGGTCCGCCCGTGCTCGACGTAGGTGTCCATGCCGGGGTTGTCCGTGGCCACCACCGGCCGCCCGCTGGCGAGCGCCTCGAGCGCGACGGTGAGTCCCGAGCCCTGGGGGTTCGGGCGCAGCGCGATCGCGACCACCGACGAGCGCCGGTAGAGCCCGCGCATCGCGGCGTTCATCCGCCGGGCGTGCACCACGCCCGCCTCGGGCGGGAGGTCCACGGGCAGCGTCGTCGCGAGCTCCAGCCAGGCCGGCAGCCCGCCGTCGCGCACCCGGGTCACGGCACCGATGAGCGTGGCGTGGTCGCGCTCCGCGGTCGTCGCCGACGCTGGTGACGGTCACCCCGCCGGGGTCGCGCTCGTCCCAGGGCTGCGGCGGCGTAGAACTCCGGGTCGATGCCCAGGGTCACGCCGTGGACCCGCTCCGGGTCGACGTCCCAGTGCTCGCGCAGCACCGGCACCATGGCCGGGCTCTGGGTGAAGACCGCCCGCGGCCCGGCGCAGCGCCGCCTCGGCCGCCCGCCGCTCCCCGCGGGAGACCATGTCCGGGCCGCTCCAGCCAGGCGATGCCCGTGACGACGCGGTGCCGCCGCGCGCTCAACAGGGCCGGCATCCCGGTGCGCTCGTCCATGCAGAGCACCACGTCGGCGCCGCGGCGCTGCGGGGCGCCGGTGAGGGCGGTCACGGTCTCGTAGGCGTGGAGCCGGTTGCGGACCTTGCGCGAGACGTAGGCCACCCCGCCGTGCGCCGGGCGACGGAAGGTGACGACGTCGCCCTCGTCACCGATGCGGTGCAGGCCGTAGGGGGTGTGGTCGGGGATCTCGCCCCGGGCGTTCCGGAGGCGGTACTCCTCCACGTCGAGCTCCTCGGGCAACTCCACGTGCACGTGCATCTCGACGACCCTCCTCCGGCGATCCGTTCGTGCGCGGGGCGACGCTACCGGTGCCCGCTCCGGGCCCCGCCGCCCGGATTGCCCGGTGCGACGGGCCACGGCGCGGCGCCGGTTCCGCGAAGTCCCCGCGAACGGGTGCCCGGGCCGCCGCGCGTCCCACTCTCGCATCCCGGTGACGGGCCGTCCCGAGGCCTCGGTCACGCTGCTGCGGCCGCGTCCTGCGTCCGGGTGACGCAACCTCGGCCGGTGACGGAACGTCTCACGATCGACCTGCCGTCTGCGCACGGACCGGGGACGGCAGGCACCCCGAGGCGCCTCGGTACGGCATCGCTACCGTGGACACCCGACCCGACCGGTCGCCGATCGGATCGCCCCGGCCCCGACAGGACGGATCCAGGACTTTGCCCGGCAGAGCGCTCATCCTCGTCGAGAACCTCTCGGTGCCGTTCGACCGGCGTGTGTGGCAGGAGGCCACCACGCTGCGCGACCACGGGTGGGACGTCGAGGTCATCTGCCCGCTGGGGACCGACCGGGACACCGAGCGAGCGGCCGTCGTCGACGGCGTGGCGATCCACCGCTACCCCCTGCAGGCGGCGTCCGGCGGACCGCAGGGCTACCTCAAGGAGTACGCCTCGGCGCTGTTCCACTCGATCCGGCTGGCGCGGTCGATCCACCGCCGCGACCCGGTCGACGTGGTCCACCTCTGCAACCCGCCCGACCTGCTGTTCGTGGTCGCGCTCGTGCTCAAGCTGCTCAGCGGCGGCCGGACGAAGGTCGTGTTCGACCAGCACGACCTCGTGCCCGAGCTCTACCTCTCCCGCTTCCGCCCGAAGCGCGACGCGCTCTACTGGGGCCTGCGGCTGGTCGAGTTCCTCACCTACCGCACCGCCGACGTCGTCATCTCGACCAACGAGAGCTACCGCGCCAAGGCGGTCGGACGCGGACGGGTGCCCGGTGCACGCGCCTTCACCGTGCGCAGCGCCCCCGCGCTCGACCGCTTCAAGCAGGTGCCGCCGGAGCCGGAGCTGGCGCGGGGCCGTGAGCACCTGCTCGTCTACCTCGGCGTCATGGGCCCGCAGGACGGCGTGGACTACGCCGTCCGCGCCCTGTCCCGGCTCGCGGAGCGCCGCGACGACTGGCACGCCGCCTTCCTCGGCGGCGGCGACGCGTTCGACGACGTCGTCGACCTCGCCCACCGGCTGGGTCTCGACGACCGCGTGACGTTCACCGGCATGGCCGACACCCCCGACGTGCGGCGCTACCTCTCGACGGCGTCCGTCGGCATCGCCCCGGACCCGCTCAACCCGCTCAACGACGTGTCCACCATGAACAAGATCATGGAGTACATGGCGATGGGGCTGCCGATGGTCTCGTTCGACCTCACCGAGAGCCGGGTCTCCGCGGGCGACGCCGCGCTCTTCGCGCGCCCCAACGACGTCGACGAGTACGCCGCGCTGGTCTCCGAGCTGCTCGACGACCCGGTGCGCCGCAAGCAGATGGGCGAGGTCGGGCGCGAGCGCGTCGCCGGCGCGCTGTCGTGGTCGCGGTCGCAGGCGGCGCTGCTCGCCGCGTACGCCACGGTCGACCCGGCGGCCACCCGGGGCCTCGCCGGTGCCCTGCGCCCCACGACGCCGGCGGTCTCCGACCGGTGACCGGACCGGCACAGCGCCGCACCCGGGGCGACCGGCTCCGGGTGCTCGTCGTCGGGCAGACCTCGTCCACGCCGGGCGGCATCGCCGCGGTGCAGCGGCTGCACGAGCGCTTCCTCGCCGCGCGCGACGACGTCGAGGTCCGCGTCGTCACGACCTACGACGAGGCCGGCGCGCTGCGGCGCCTGCGGCTGATGGTCGGTGGCCTCGCGCGGGCGCTCGCGCTGGTGCTCACCGGGCGCGTGGACGTCGTGCACCTGCACGTCGCCAAGGGCCTGTCCGTGCTGCGCAAGGGCGTCGTCGTGGCGGCGGCCCGCGCCCGGGGCGTCCCGACCGTGCTGCACACCCACGCCGGCGCGTTCGCCGACTGGTTCGACGGGCTGCCCGCGCCGCTGCGGCCCGTGGTCGCGTGGCTGCTGCGCGCCGACCGCGTCGTCGTGCTCGCCGCGGGCGCCCGCGAGGTCTACACGACGCGCCTGGGCCTGCCCGAACAGCGCGTCGTCGTGCTCACCAACCCCGTCGAGTGGCCCGCGGCGGTGCCGGAGCGCGACCCGCACACCGCGACCGTCGACGCCGTCTTCCTCGGGCGCCTCATCGACCGCAAGGGCGTCTTCGACCTCGTCGCGGCCCTCGCCGGCCTGCACGCCGCCCACCGGGCCCGGCTGCACGTGGTGCTCGCGGGACACGGCGACGCCGACGCCGTGCGCCGCGTGGTCACCGCGAACGGCCTGGACGGCTCCGTCGAGGTCCGGACCTGGATCGGCCCGGCGGAGCGCGACGAACTGCTCGGCGCCGCCCAGATCCTCCTGCTGCCGAGCTGGTGGGAGGGCCTGCCCATGTCGGTGCTCGAGGGCATGGCGTGGGGCCTGTGCCCCGTGGTGACGCCGGTCGGCGGCCTGGCCACCCTGGTGCGGGACGGGGACAACGGCGTCGTCGTCCCCGTCGGCCGATCCCCCGGCGCTCACCGCGGCGCTGGACAAGCTGCTCTCGGACGACGAGGTCCGGGTGCGCCTCGGGGCCCGGGCGCGCGAGAGCGTCCGCGCCTTCGGCGCCGACGCCTGGGCCGACCGGCTCGTGACCCTCTACCGGGAGCTCCTGCACCCCTGACGCGACCTCCACCGGAAACGACTCCCCGGCCGGACGAAGAGGAAGAAACCCATGACTGACCCCAGCCAGCTCGGCACCGTGCTGACCTACGACCCGATCGAGTTCCCGTTCGCGACCGTCGTCGCGAAGATCCTCGACACCCCCGACCTCGAGAAGATCCACGAGCTCGGGCGGCGGGCCGACGTCGACAACCACGACCAGGACTCCGACGACCACTCGATCTTCTACCGCGAGTACGAGCAGGTCCGGGACCTCTACGACCGCTTCCTCGTCGAGTGGATCCTCCCGCAGTACGGCGAGGACCTCGCGGTGCAGCGCGTCCCCACCTTCCGCGTGCACCGGCCCGGCAGCGTGGCCGTCAGCGAGTTCCACAAGGACTCCGACTACAACCACCAGCCGGCGACGCTGAACTACTGGCTGCCGCTGACCCGGGCCTACGGCACGAACTCGATGTGGATCGAGGACTCGCCGGGCAGCGACACGTTCTCGCCGGTGGTCGTGGACCCGGGCGAGGTGTGGCGCTTCGACGCGGTGAACAACCGCCACGGCAACTACGCCAACGACACCGACACCTCGCGCGTGAGCTTCGACTTCCGGGCCATCCCGCTGCGCCTGTTCGTCGACGAGGGCAAGTCCACGGTCAACGCCAAGCGCCGCATGGACCTCTCGGGCTACTACCGCAAGCTGGCCGCGGACGGGACGTTCGGGAGCTAGCGCTCATGTGAACGGATTTGGTCGTTCCGACGACCAAATCCGTTCACATGACCATCTGGTCGATCCCCCGGGTCGCGCGCCAGCCGAGGACCGTCGCGATCCGGGACGCGTCGGCGACGACGCGGGCCGGGTCGCCCGGGCGGCGCGGCGCGATCCGGTGCGGCACGGCGCGCCCCTGCACGCGCTCGACGGCGGCCACCACCTCGAGCACGCTCGTGGGCTCGTTGCGGCCGACGTTGAGGGCGCCGGGCGAGGGCGCGGCGTCGTCGAGCAGCACCTGCGCGGCGGCCACGTGGGCGTCGGCGAGGTCCTCGACGTGCACGTAGTCGCGCAGGCAGGTCCCGTCCGGGGTCGGCCAGTCGTCGCCGAAGACGTCCACCGGCTCGCCGGTCTCCGCCGCGCGCATCACCAGGGGCAGCAGGTTCGTCACGCCCCGGTCCGCCAGCTCCGGCGACGCGGCGCCGGCCACGTTGAAGTAGCGCAGCGCGGCCCAGCGCAGGCCCGCGGCCTCCGCGTGGCGGCGCACCGCCCACTCCCCCGCCAGCTTGGTCTCGCCGTAGGGGCTCGTCGGGAGGGTCGGGTGGTCCTCGGCCACCGGCTCCGCGCTCGTCTCGCCGTAGACCGCGGCGCTCGAGGAGTACAGGAGCCGTCCGACCCCCGCCGCCGTCGCGGCCCGCAGCAGCGCGACGGTGCCGCCGACGTTCTGCTCGTAGTAGTGCAGCGGCATCGCGACCGACTCGGGGACCGACTTCTTCGCGGCGAGGTGGACCACCCCGTCGAGGCGGCGCCGGGCCGCCAGCCCGGTGAGCACCGCGGGCAGGTCCGGGTCGAGCAGGCTGGTGCGGAGCAGCTCGACGTCGTCGGGCAGGCGCTCGGGCCGGCCCGTCGAGAGGTCGTCGAGGACGACGGCGTCGTGACCCGCCGCGTGCAGCGCACGCAGGACGTGGGCGCCGATGTAGCCGGCCCCGCCGGTCAGCAGCCAGGTGCTCACGTCGCGGACCCTAGCCAGCCGCCGCGGCCCGCCCGCGGGGCGCCTGCCGCCGACGTCGTTCGCCCACGCACGAGTACCATTCGACAACGATGAGCACCCGGTCCACGGCGATCGCGCGTGGCGTCGTCATCCAGGTGCTGGCGAAGTTCTCGGCCCTCCCGCTCTCGATGGTGACGATCGCCATCGCGACCCGTTACCTCGGTTCCAACGGCTACGGCGTCATGGCCACGGCCGTCGTGTTCGCGCAGACGTTCGAGGCGTTCACCGAGCTCGGCGTGGGCACGATCGTCGTCCGCCGGGTCACCGGCCACGGCGGCAACCTCGAGCGGCTCGTGGGGATGAACGTCTCGTTCTCCACGATCTACGCGCTGCCGCTGGCGATCGTCGCGGGGGTCGCCGGCGTCGGCGTCTACTGGGGCGACCCGATCCAGCAGGCCGCGGTGCTCGTGCTCGCCGTCGGGCTGATCTTCACGACGATCTCGAGCTGCTACGAGCCGGTCTTCGACATCAAGGTCCGGTACTCCTCGGCGGCGTCCGCGGAGTTCCTCTCGCGGGTGCTCACGCTCTCGTCGGCGGCCGCCGTCGCCTACTTCGACCTCGGTCTGCTGGCGATGTGCGCGGTGCAGATCCTCCCGCAGGCGCTGCGGCTGGCCATCCAGTGGTGGGGGGCGCGGCGCCTCACCGACATCCGCTGGGTGGTCGACTGGCGGGCGATGGGAGGCCTGCTCAAGGAGGCCTTCCCGCTCACCGTCATCGCGATCATCGCGGTGCTGTACTGGCGCGCGGACGGCCTGATCCTCTCGATCCTCGGCGCCGCCCGAACAGGTCTCCGGGTACTACACGGCGCTGCAGATCGCGTTCACGCTGACGCTGATCTCGCAGGTGTTCGAGCGCTCGGTGCTCTCCACGATCAACGAGACGTTCAACACCGACCGGCGCGCGGTTCGCGCGCGGCGTCGACCAGGGCTACCGCTTCCTGCTGCTCGTCGGCTTCCCGATCGCGGTGATCGGGTGGCCGCTCGCGCACCGCATGGCCGACATCGTCGGCGGCAAGGACGGCGTCGGCGCCTTCGCCGGGCCCCCGCTGCAGTTCTTCTTCATCGCCGTCGCGATGACGTTCCTCTCGGCGATCGTCTCCGACGGCCTCATCGCGGCGCACGAGCAGCGCTACCTCACGACGATGTCGACGATCAACCTCGTCGTGAACTGCGTCGGGAACGTCATCCTCGTGCCCCGCCTCGGGGCCGTGGCCTGCGGGATCATGCTGCTCGTCACCGAGACGATCGGCGTCACGGTGTCGCAGTGGCGGCTCCGCCGTCACGGCGTGCACCCGCTGCCCTTCGGCTACCTGCTGCGCCTCGTGCCCGCGGGCCTGCTCGCCCTGGGCGCCATCTGGCTCACCGAGGACCTGCCGCTGATCGTGCCGCTGGCCGCCGGCGGGATCGCCTACTTCGGGGGCGCGCTGCTCGTCGGCGCGATCCCCGAGAGCATGCGGAGCGCCCTGCTCGGCGCGCTGCGCCCCCGCAGCCTCGACCGGATGGAGGCCGAGGCCGCCGAGGCGGGCGAGCAGGAGGGCCTCGGGGTGTCCCCCTCGGGCCCGACCGTCGGCCCCTTCGTCGACCCCGACCGCGCCCCGAACGGGCTCGACGCCGACACGACCGTGCTCCCGGCGACCGCGCGGGTCCCCGGCAGCCGCGCGGCCGCGGACGCCCTCGAGGCCCTCGACGCCGAGACCACCCAGCTCAAGCCCGCCGCGATGGCGGCGTCCGGGCGGGGCGGGCGCCGCGACCCCACCGGGCCCGCCGACGTCACCGACGTGCCGACCATGGAGCTCGACCTGGCCGCCCTGCAGACGCTGCGGATGCGCCAGCAGGGCAAGTACGTGGACCTGCGGGTCATCCGCCGCCGGTGACGCCCGGGGTGGGCCCGGGACACGACGGGCACCGTGCCACCATTTCGGCCCGCGCCGGGCCCGGTGGTCCGCGTGCGGTCGATCCGGGAGGGAGACGCGTGAGCGGTCGTGAGCTGGCGGTGCTCGTCGTGTCCTACGGGCGGGCCGACCGGCTCGAGCGCGCCCTGCGCAGCGTCGCGACGCACCTGCCGGAGCTCCCGGTGCACGTCTGGGACAACGCCTCGTCCGGCCTCGGCGGAGGTCCGCGAGCTCGCCGCGCGCGTGGCCGCACGTCACCTGGACGTTCTCGCCGGCCAACGTCGGCTACATCGCGGCCGTGAACCGCCTCGCGGAGCAGGTGCCCGACGCCGACATGCTCCACCTCAACCCGCACGCCGAGCTGATCGGACCGCTGACGGCGGCGCGCGCGGCCCTCGCCGAGCCGCGGGTCGCGGCGGTGTCCCCGACGGTGCTCGACCCCCGCGGGCGGGAGCGGCCGTGGGACGTCGCGCACCGGGCGCCGACGGTCGTGCGCACCCTCGTCGACGCCTCCGGATACGCCCGCCGGCTCGGTCGGCGGCCGCGGCTGAGCGAGCTCTCCGACCTCTACCCCACCCCGCCGCGCGAGGTGGACGGGTACATGGCGGGGTCCTGCCTGCTGGTCTCGCGCGCGGCCTGGCGGGCGGTCGGCCCGTACGACGAGCGCTTCTTCGTCTACGGCGAGGACGCCACGTGGCAGCCCGCGGCCCGGCGCGCCGGCTGGCGCCTGCTGCTGGTCGACGACGACGGCCCGCAGGCCGTGCACAGCACCACCGGCGCCCGCACCGGCGAGACCCTCGACGCGCAGCGCGGGTCGGACCTGCTGCGGGCCTCCCAGATCATGGCGCTGGGCAACACCGGCAACCGCGGCCCCGGCACGGTGTTCTCGCTCGGCACGGCGGCGCTCGACCGGGTGCAGCGCTCCAAGCGGGCGGTCCGCCGCCGCCGGCTCACCGCGGCACGCGACCGCGCCGCCGGACGCCCCGGGGTGCTGGTCACGACGAACGACCTCGACCTCGGGGGCGCCGAGCGCCAGCGGGTGCTGCTCGCGAACGCCCTGGTCGACCGCGGCCACCCGGTGACGGTGGTGTGCCTGCAGGGGCTCGGGCTCTACACCGCGGAGCTCGACCGGCGGGTCCGCCTGGAACTGCAGCCGTGGTGGCAGCCGGTGGTCGAGGTCGCGGGCGACGAGGCGGTCGTCGTGGGCGGGGTGACCAACACCGAGGTCGGGTTCGCCCGCACGTGGCGGGCGTTCGGACGGACGACCGGCGGCCTCGCCGTCGGCGGGCAGCGCCGCTGGTGGATGCCGGCGACCCACGACCCGGCCGAGCTCGACCGCCCCACCTACTCCGAGCCGCTCGCCGCGAGCCTGCGCAGCGCCGACGGGCTCCTCGTGCTCTCCGCGCAGCACCACGCGGACCTGACCCGCCACCAACGGCTCACCGACCTCGTCATGGCCGCCCCGAACGGCATCCCCGCGGCCGAGGCGCGTCCGTTCCGCCCGGCGCTGGACCCGTCGATGCCCGTGCGGTTCGCGATGCTGACCCGCATCGTCGAGTACAAGAACCCGCTGCTGCTCGCCGAGGCCCTCGACGCGCTGGGCCGCGACGACTGGACCCTCGACGTCTTCGGCGACGGCCCCGACCGCGCCCGCCTCGAGGCCGCCACCCCCGGGCACCTGCGCGACCGGGTCCGCTGGCGGGGACAGGTCGCCGGCCCGGACGCCGCGTTCGAGGAGACCGACGTGCTGTGCGTCCCGAGCGGCTTCGAGGCGTTCCCCCTCGTGATGGTCGAGGCGATGACGCGGGCCGTGCCGGTCATGGCGTCCGCGAGCGGGACGGTCCCGGAGATGCTCGACGAGGGGCGCGCGGGCGTCGTGGTGGAGCCCACCACGCGCGAGGCGTGGACCGCGGCGCTGCGCTCCGTCCTCGACGACCGCGCCGGCCTCGCGGCCCTGGGCGAGGCCGGGCGGGCGCGGGCCCTCGCCGAGTACACCGACGCGGCGATGGCCGACGCCTACCAGCAGGCGTTCGCACGCCTGATCGGCCACTCCTTCCCGGGCGCGCCCGCGGAGCCCGTCCGGGAGATCGGAAGCGTGCGATGAGGATCCTCTGGCTCTCCCCCTGGCTGCGGACGCTCACCCGGGTGCAGGTCGACGCGCTGACCGCGGCCGGCCACCGCGCGCTCGTCGTCACCACCGACCAGCACTACGAGAAGGTCGTCGCCCGCCCCGACGAGCGCGTCCTGGACCCGGCCATCAAGGACCCCCGCACGCTGCGCCCCGCTCGCCCGGGTGACGGCCGAGGCCCGGCGCTTCGCCCCCGACGTCGTCGTCTCCGAGCTGATGCACGACCCGCGCTGGCTGCCGATGACGCGGCTCGCCCCGCTCGTGCAGGTCGTCCACGACGACCGGCCGCACGACGCCAGCGAGGAGCGGCCCTGGCACCGGCGCGCGGTGCTCGACCACCAGACCCGCGCCGCGGCCGCCGTCGTCGCCCCCAGCGCCCACGTCGCGGCCGTGCTCTCGGCGCGGTTCGGGCGCCGGGTCGACGTCGTCCCGCTGACCTCCGACGTGCCCGAGGCGGACCTGCCGCCGGTGCCGGTCCCGGCCGCGGAGCGCCGCGACGTCGTGCTGCTGGGGCGGATGTCGCCGTACAAGAACGTCGAGGTGGCCCTGCGGGCGTGGGCGGCCCACACCGCGTCCCCGGCCTACGCGGGCGATCGCCTGCTCCTGCTCGGCAACGGGCCGCTGGACCGGCTGGAGCTCCCCGAGCACGTCGAGTGGCGGCGCGAGCACTTCGCCTACGCCGACGTGCTCCCGCTGCTCGCGCGGGCGAAGGCCTCGCTCGCGCACTACCGGCTCGCCACCCAGAGCGGGGTGCAGGTGCTCTCGATGCAGCTCGGGGTGCCGACGATCGTGTCCGACTCCGGCGGGCTCCCCGAGTTCGCCGCGCCCGACCTGCCCCCGCTCGGGATCGACGACGTCGACGGCCTGGCGGGTCTGCTCGGGAAGCTGGCGGACCCGACGACGGCGGCCGCGGTCGGGGCGGGGGCCCGCGCGCACTACGAGCGCCACTTCTCCGCCGACCGGGCGGCCGTGGCGTGGACCGAGGTGCTCACGCGGGCGGCGGCGGCGCGTCCGGGGCTGGTTCCGGGCCCCTCCGTCCGCCAGGGGCACGCGGATCGGGCCCTCCGAGGCTGCGTGGCGTGCTCCTGATCGACCAGGGGCCAGCCCGCACGAGGGGCACAGTCGGCAGGTCGGCCCGTCGGAGTGCCTGGCGTGCCCCTGGTCGATGCGGGGTCCCGGGGCCGGACCCCGGTCCGGACGAGGGGCACACCCGGCGGCTCTGCAGGACGTGCCGTGACCGTGTCCATCGCCGTCGGCCCGTGACCACGCGTCCGCCGCGTGCGGACGCCTCGGCCGTGACAGGCGCGGGAGCCTGCCCGCGTGCCCCCGCCGCACGGGCACGTCGAGGCATCCCGCCGGCCCGTCGAGGGTGCGTGGCGTGCTCCTGATCAACCAGAGCGGGCCCGGACACACGTCCGCCCGGCCACCGGAGTGCGGTGACCGGGCGGAGGCGCGGATCAGCTGTCGCGGGACCCGCGGTCGGTCTCGGTGGCGGCCGACGACCCGACGCGGTTGGGCGCGCCGTTCGTCCGCGGCCGCGGCGTCGGGCTCGGCCCGCCCTTGCGGCGCATGTCCACGGCGACGGTGTCGGCGTCGAGGCCGCCCGGCCGCGACGCGGGCTTCGGACCGCCCTTGGCGGCCGGGGTCACCGCCGGGGTGCCCTTCGGCTTGATCGACACCGGCTTGCCCGGGGCGGGGCGCCGCGGGGTCGGCGAGGACGAGCGGGCCGTGCCGACGGTGGTCGTCGGGGCGTCGGCCGACGGGGCCGGGCTGGGCTTCGCCGCGGGCGACGGCGCGCTGCCGCCGGGCTTCGCCGAGGGTGACGGCGCGCTGCCGCCGGGCTTCGCCGAGGGCGACGGGCTGCCGCCGGGCTTCGCGGACGGCGACGGGGCGCCGCCGCGGGAGCCGTTCTGGCCCTGACCGTTCTGCGCCTGGCCGCCCTGGCGCCCTGGCCGTCCTGCGCGGGACCGCCCGGGGGCTTCTGCCCGGCCGGCTGCGCCGGGGAACCGTTCTGGCCCGGCTTCGGGCCGGGGGAGCCCGTCGGCTCCGCCGGACCCGTTCGTCCCGCCCGCGCCGCGCGACGCAGCGGCGGCGGCCGCGGCACCCGCCGCGGCGGCGGGCTTCGCGCCCGAGGACGGCGAGGCGTCCTTGCCGGGCGCACCCGGCGTCCCGAGCCTCCGGACGCGGGCCCGGAGCCACCCGGCCCGGGCGACGGACGACCGTTCTGGCCGGCCGGGGACGGGCTGGGCTTGGCGGGACCGGAGCCGCCGGGCTGCTGCGTCGACCGCCCGGGACCGCCGGGCTGTCCCGGCGACGAGACCGGGGACCCACCCGAGGGGGTGCCTCCGGAGCCGGACTGCGACGACGGGCCCGACGGCTTCGGGCCGCCCTGCTGCGGTTGCTGCTGCTGCGGCCCCTGCGGCGGCGCCGAGGAGGACCCCTTCGCGGCGGCACCGGCGGCGGCACCCGCCGCCGCGGCGGCACCGGCGACGGCCGCGTCCTTGCTCCCGCCCGACCCGGGCTTGCCGCCGGGCTGGCCCGGACCGGCCGCGGGCTTCTGCCCCGCGCCGGCACCGTGAGCGGCCGCACCCTGGCCGGGCCCCTGGTTGCCGGAGCCCTGCGACCCGGGCCGCTGGCTGCCGGAGCCCTGACTGCCCGGGCGCCTGGCTGCCGGAGCCCGGCGCGCCGGGCCCGCCCGGCCCGAACCGCCCGATCCCGGACGCCCGGCCGGACCCACCCGAGCCGGAGCCGGAGGTCGACCCCGACGAGCCCTTCGCCCCGGCCGCGCCGGCCGCGGCGGCAGCCGCCCCCGAGGACCCCTCGCCGTCGCGGGACACCCGCTGCGTGGCCTCGGCGGTACCCGGAGCCGGCGCCCTTGAGGGGCCCGATCGCCACCGGGGTGGTCGGGGTCGGGTCGATCGCGGGCTGCGGGTGCGGCGGACCCATCGGGCGCGGCGGCGGCGGCAACGGCCGGCCCTGCGGCGGGAAGTAGCCCGGCGGCGGGGCCACCATCGGGTTCGCGCCCGTCGGCGGGGCGAACTGCCGGGGCACGCCGGTCGGGTCGCTGCCGATCCACGACCGCACGCGGCCGCCGAGCCGGCGCAGCGCCCGCGAGTAGAAGAGCGACACGGCGATCAGCACGAGCAGGAAGCCCGCGATCGCGCCCACGACCACGAACAGCACGGCCGGCGGCAACGAGCGCGCGTCCGGCGTCGACGGGTCGGAGATGACCTGCGTCGTGACCCGCGGCGGCTGGCCGGGCGGCGTCTCCAGGGCGCCGATGGCCTGCGTGAAGCCCTGGGTCACCGCGCGGTCGGCCCGCACGGCGTCGTCCGGGCTCGCGCCGCGCACGGCGATCGTCAGGACCGTCGTGTCGCCGTCGATGCTGGCGGTGACCCGCTGCGAGAGGTCCGCGCTGTCGATGCCCAGCTGCTTGCTCGCGGGCACGACCACCTGGTCGCTCGACGCCAGCTGCGCGTAGGTCGACATCCGCTGGTTGATGTACTGGTTGGAGTTGTAGGCGGCGTCGGAGGACTGCCGCCGACCCGCCTCCGGAGATCAGCACCTGCGAGCTCGACGTGTAGTCCGCCCCGGCGAGGCGCAGATCGACGACGAGCCCGACGACGGCACCCAGCACGGCACCGAGCACGAGCACCCACCACGCCTTGCGCAGTGCGGACGACACGGTCATCGGTGAACTCACTCCTCCATGGTGCCCGCGCGGACCGCGGGCCGTCTCGGCGGGCTCGGGACGGGGCCCGACCGGGGTCGCCGGTCCGGCCACGGACCACCCGCCCCGGGACCGGGACGGCGCGGGGCGGGCGCCGTGAACACCGGCCATGGTGTCCAGGTCGCGAAGGCCGACGCCGCCGCCATGAGGGTGACCGTGATGATGATCGACGGCCGGTCCACGAGCATCGTCTGGAGGCTGGCCTGCGCCGCGAGGCACGCCAGCCCCATGCCGATCACCACGACCATCGGGGCGCCGGGCGTCCGTCGTCGCCAGGAGGTCAGGACGACGGAGAGGATGCGCACCCCGGCGAAGGCGTACGCGAGCAGGCCGAACACGCCCATGTACAGCCAGATCCGCAGGTACTGGTTGTGGATGTAGGGGCGCGGGTCGACGACGGTGCGGCTGTGCTCGTCGTCGTAGGTGATGAGCTCACCGCCGTAGTACTGGCCGACGCCCACGCCGAGCCACGGCTGTTTCTCGAGGGTCGCGTAGGCCGCGGCGTTCTCGCGGAGCCGGTCGGGGAGGCTGTCCTCGCCGTAGGCCTGGCCGGTGACGACGCTGGAGGCGCGCAGCGCGATCTGCTTCGCCTGGCCGCCGACCAGCCCGGTCAGGGCCAGGCTGAAGCCGATGGCGCCGACGACGATGAGGACCGCGGCCCGGCGGACGAGCCCCTTCGGGCCGTGGGTCACGGCGGCCACGGCCACGATGAGCAGGACCAGCGGCGCCCAGGTGGAGCGGTTGAAGCTGGCCGCCTCGTGCGCGATGCCGATGAGCAGCAGCCCGAGCCAGATCCAGCGCGGCTTGCGGGGCATGATCGCCGAGAGCAGCAGCACGAGCAGCGGCGCCCAGAGGTTGAGCGTCGGACCGGAGAGCCGGGCGACGGTGGAGGTCGCCGAGCCGGTGATGACCGAACTGCGCTCGTCGACGAGCAGGCGGCTCCACCCGGCCGCGGCGGCGACGAGCACCACCGCGCTGCAGACCCCCGCGAGGTAGAGCAGCACCGCGATCAGCTGGTGCGGGCGGCGGGCGAACGCGTAGTAGACCGGGACGAACGCCGCGACGACGAGCAGGGCGCGGTAGTTGTCGATCATGAGGGCGAACTGGCCGCCGAGGGCCAGCGCCGCGAGCGCGCCGATCGTGGCGGCGACGAGGATCGCCGTGATCGGCCCGGCGAACACCGAGCGGGGCGCGTGCCCGACGCGGCGCCCGCGCAGCGTGAGGAGCAGGGCGAGCAGGAGCGCCACCTCGAGCACCGTCGGCGTCACCGGCCCGAGCTTGACGACGTCGACCTTCTCCGGGAACACGCCGACCCCGGTGAAGAGCAGGGCCACCGCGGACCAGCGCGGGTCGGCCGTGCGCCACGTCCACACCGCCGCCGCCACGACGACGAGGAGCGGGAAGACCATCGACCCGGTGATCCCGTACCCGGCGATCGCGACCGCGACGATCCCGACCGTGGCCTTGCCCTCGGGCCGGCGCAGCCCGGCGATGAGCCCGCGGAGCTCGTCCCCCATCACCGTCGAGTTGAGCTCGACCATCCGGCGGCGGGAGCGCACGGTGTGCGGCGCGAGGTCACGCGACCAGCGCCCGGGCCGGAGCAGCGAGCAGGCCAGGAGGGACACGATGAACCCGGCGACCGCGCCGAGGACGCCCCACCAGCGGGCCTCCTGCACGCCGTGGTCGACGACCACGCCGCCCGGGCTCACGACCGTGCCGGCGATCTTCGACTGCGGGGTGCCCGGGTAGCGCTCGCTGTTGACGACCACGTCGATCGTGGCCTGCGCGGCGGTCGTCGCGTCCGCCGCGACGGTCGCGGCGTCGCCCGAGGTGGCGGTGACCTGGAGCAGCTCCGTGCCCGACGGGTGCTTCCCGGTGATCGTCACCGTGCCCGGGTCGAACGGGATCCCCCGGGTCGAGGCGATCTGCGCGGCGCGCGCCGAGACGGCCTCGCTGCCGGCGACGCCCTCCCAGCTCGCGATGCGGTCCTGGACGTAGCGGGAGCCCTTGGCGATGTTGTCGTCGGAGGTCATCGTGTTCGTGAACACGATCTCGGCGGTGCTCTGGTAGTGCCCGACCGTGGCCAGGAAGGCCGCGAAGGTCCCCAGGCCCGCCACCAGCGTGGTGAGCACGACCACGAGCGCCGCCACCCGCAGGTGCGAGGTCCGGCGACGCGTCCCCGTCGGGGGACCCGCCGCGCCGCCCCGTCCGCCGGCACTGGCGCCCGGCGCTCGGGGGGCCTCGACTGCCGTCATGCTCCGTGTCCCATCAGTCGCTCGAGCACGTTCCCGGATCGTCCTCCGCTCGGCGTCGGATCCCCGTCGTGCCTGCCCGCCCTCCCGGGCGCGACGGACGGCTCCGTCCCCGCGAGTCTAGGACCGCACCCCGACGCTCCGGGCACCCGCCGTCGACCGGCACCCGTTGCGTCCCGTCCACCGCAAGACGCCGCGCGGCGCGGCCCGGTGCTGCCGCGGTGAGGTGTGTCTCCGTCTCACGCCCGCTTCAGGACTTCGGGCTCGGCCACCCGCAGCGCGGGGTCGACGACCACCCAGCGACCGCCCCCCGCCTCCACCTCCGGCATGCGGGAGCGCATCTCGCCGAGCAGGTCGGTGACGAACAGGACCACCTCGTCGGGCCGCCGGGCGACGACCTCCTCGGGCGCCACGATCGGCACCCCGACCCCGGGGAACCGCCGGCCCTGCTTGCCCGGCGAGCCGTCGGCGACGGCGGGCAGCAGGTCGGGCCCGATGCGGGCGCGGTTGAGCAGCGGGACCGCCCGGGAGGCGGCCGCGTAGCCGATCACCGTCCGGCCCGCGTCGGACCCCTCCGCGAGGTGCGCGCGCAGCGCGTCGGCGCTCGCCACGGTCGCGGACTCGAGGCCCCCGACGACGGCGGGGTCGAGCACCCCGAGGGCGAGCTCGCGCTCGACGAGGCCCTCGACCGACGGCAGGTCGGTCCCGCCCTCCACGCCGGAGCGGCGGGCGGCGAGCAGCACGGTGCCGCCGTAGAGGTCGAACCAGAAGGCGTGGGTCGCCTCGAAGCCGATCTCGGCGAGCATCCGGACCAGCACCGGCGTCGAGTAGTAGGCGAAGTGACCGTGGCGCAGCGCGTTCCACCCGCCGTCGGCGACGATCGCGGCGAGGGTGTGGAACTGCAGGAGCAGCGTGCCGCCCGGCGCGGTCGCGGCGGCGCGCTCGGCGAGCCCGGCCGCCTGGTCGGCGGCGTGCATGAGCCCGAAGCAGTCGACGACGAGGTCCGCCGGCTCACCGGACGGCGCCTCGGTGAGCCCGACGGCGTCGAGCAGGTCCAGCCAGGACCCGCCGTGCGGGCTCCCGAACTCGGTCACGGTGCGCCGCGGGGTGCCGTCCGCCCCGGCGAGCAGGCCCGCGGCCTGCACGCGCGCGACGGCGTCGCGGGCCTGGTCGACCATCGCCTGCGGCTCGGCGCCGCGCGGCTCCTCCGGCGTCGTCGGGTCCTCGGCGAGGTTCGCCAGGCCGCACTGCGCGCAGAGCCACATCCGCAGCGGGTGCACCGGGTCCGGGCCCGGGTCGTCCGCCGCCGGGAAGTGGTCGGCCGCGGGCTGCTCGCCGAGGTCGAGCACGACGGTGCCGGTGGTGCTCGCGCACCAGCGGCAGGTGACGGAGCCGGCCGGGTCCGCGACGGCGGCGGGCGAGGGCCCGGAGCTGGTCGACACGGTGGGAGATCCCTCTCGACGGCGGGTGGGAGGGTGGGCGCATGGAGGTTCGCACGAGCACGATCGACGGTGTCCTGGTGTTCGTCCCCACCCCGCACCGCGACGACCGGGGACTGTTCACCCGCACGTTCGACACCGCGATCGCCGCGGAGCACGGTGTCGACCTCGGGCCGGTGGCCCAGGACAGCCAGTCCCGGTCCCGCGCCGGGACGATCCGCGGCATGCACGGGCGCCGCGGCGCGGGCGAGGCGAAGCTGGTGCGGGCCGCGCACGGGGCGGTGCACGACGTCCTCGTCGACGCCCGCCCCTCGTCACCGACGTTCGGGACGGTGGCGTCGTTCCGGCTCGACGACGAGGAGTTCTGGCACCTCTACGTCCCCGCCGGGCTGCTGCACGGGTTCCAGGCCCTCACCGACGCCGACGTCTGCTACCGGATCGACACCCCGCACGCGCCGGGCGAGGACGTCGGGGTGGCCTACGACGACCCCGACCTCGCGATCGCCTGGCCCCTCGAGGTCACCGCGATCTCCGAGCGGGACCGGACCGCCGGCTCCTGGAAGGACCTGCGCGCCCAGCTCGGGGCGTGACCCGGCTCGGCGCCCTGAGCGAGGGGCACCCTCAGTCGAATAGATCGACCGGAGGGGCCCTTCGCTCGGAACAGCCGATTCCGGCGAGGGGCACCCCTCGGCGAACTAGGCGACCGAGGGTGCCCTTCGCTCGGGACCGCGCGGGCTCAGGCCGGGCGCAGCGTCGCGTCCAGCGTGCCCGCGGCCTGGCGGGAGGCCAGGACGGCGAGGCGGGTGAAGCGCTGGTCGAACGCCTCCTGGGTGAGCCCGCGGGCGCGGTACTCGCGCAGCAGCTCGGCCGCCCCGTCGCCCACCGACCACTCGCAGCGGAACTCCGGGATCATCTTCTCGATCTTGGTGAAGTCCACGCGGTAGGACCGGGGGTCGCCGCCGGTCTCCCCGGTCACGAGCAGCTCGGCCTCGGGCACGACGACCTTGACGGCCTCCGCGATGTCGCGGACCTGCACGTTGTTCTCGGTGCTCCCGACGTTGAACGCCTGCCCGCGCACGACGTCGGCCGGGGCCGACATCGCGGCGATCGCGGCCGAGACGATGTCGCGGCCGTGGCAGAGCGGGCGCCACGGGGTGCCGTCGCTCATGACCTTGATGACCCCGGAGAGCACCGCGTGCCCGACGAGGTTGTTGAGCACGATGTCGGCGCGCAGCCGGGGCGAGAAGCCGAACGCGGTGGCGTTGCGCATCGAGACCGGCACGAAGTCGGCGTCGGCGAGGTCGACGAGGTCGCCCTCGACCCGCACCTTCGACTCCGCGTACGGCGTGACCGGCTTCATCGGGGCGTTCTCGTCGAGGACGTCGTCGGTCCCGGAGGCGCCGTAGACCGAGCACGTCGAGGCGTACACGAACCGCCCGACGCCCGCCTCCTTGGCCAGCTGCGCGAGCCGGGTCGAGGCGTGGTGGTTGATGTCGTAGGTGTGCTCCGGGGCGAGCGAGCCCAGCGGGTCGTTCGACAGCGCCGCGAGGTGGATCACCGCGTCGAAGCCGCGCAGCTGGTCCACCGTCACGTCGCGCAGGTCGACCGCGAGCGACGGCGGGTCGGGCTGCTCCAGCTCGCCGAGGATGCAGTCGGCGTAGAGGCCGGAGTCGAGGCCGGTGACCTCGTGGCCGGCGGCGGCGAGCATGCCGGTGGCGAGGGTGCCCAGGTAGCCCTGGTGGCCGGTGAGCAGGACGCGCATGGCGCGGTCTCCTTACTGCGGGGTGGTCGTGACGGGGGCGCCGACGAGCAGGCGCGTGGGGTGGAAGCCCTCGGCGTAGCGGCGGCCGGCCTGGACGCCGCGGATCCGCGCGACGCCGCGGAAGGCCTCGTCGTCGAACCAGCTGCGGGCGACCTGCGAGGGGTAGTGCGCGTGGAGCAGCCGGATCTTCTCGTCGACGACGTCGGGCTCGAGCGGCCAGAGCAGCGGCGGCTGCACCAGGTCGGGCTCGGCCTTGAGGATCTCGTAGCCGAGGGCGAGGTGGTCGCGGAAGACGGTCGGGACGAGGCGGGCCAGCTCGCGGTGGTCCTGGTGGTCGTCGGCGCGGTGGCCGGCGAGCACGAGGTCGGGCTCGCAGGTCCGCCGGAACGCCTCGAGCTGCTCCTTCGCCCACTCCCAGTGGGTCGGGAGCCGGCCGTCGGGCATGTCGAGGATCGTCACCTCGAGGTCCGCGCCGGGGCAGAACGCGGCGAGCGCGGCGCGCTCCTCGTCCTCCCGCGGTGTCCCGGCGCCCGAGAGCACCAGCGCCCGCACCCGGAGCCCGGGGCGCGCGCGGCACAGCGTCAGGACCGTGCCGCCGGCGCCGATCGGGATGTCGTCGCAGTGCGCGCCGAGCAGGACGAGCTCGTCGAGCCGCTCCGGGACCAGCGGCCGCATCAGGACTGCAGGTGCTGCGTGACGAGGCTCTCCAGCGGCGGCAGGTCGGGCTCGCGCTTCTCCCACAGCATCCAGGGGCGGGTGCCGGCGCGGTAGGCGGCCTCGAGCTGGTTGCGCTCCTTGAGCGTGTCCGCCGGGAGCCAGAAGCCCTCGTACGGGTAGCCCATGAGCTTCCCCTCGGCGGCGAGCGCCGTGCAGGCGTCGCCGACGAGGTCGCCGTTCTCGGGGATCCGGTCGATCACCGACGGCCGCAGCACGAAGTAGCCGCCGTTCTCCCGCACGCCCATGTCGGTGACGGGGTGGATCGAGGTGATCCGGTCGTCGTCGTCGGACTCGACGATGTGGAACACCGCCTGCGGGCTGCACCGCGAGGAGGGCCGCCTCGGCGTCGGAGTCGGCGAACCGCTTGACCATCTGGTCGAGCGGGGCGTCGGTGAGGACGTCGGCGTAGTTGGCGAGGAACATCTCGTCGCCGGCGAGCAGGTGGCGCACGCGGCGCAGCCGCTCACCGATCGGCGACTCCAGGCCGGTGTGGACGAAGTGGATCGTCCAGTCGGCGATGTCCGACCCGCCGAGCTCGATCTCGCCCTCCCGCAGGACGAAGTCGTTCGACTCGGTCTCGCGGTAGTTGAGGAAGTAGTCCTTGATGTGGTGGGCGCCGTACCCGAGGCACAGGACGAACTCCTTGTGCCCGAAGTGCGCGTAGTACCGCATCACGTGCCAGATCAGGGGTCGCGGACCGACCATCTGCATGGGCTTGGGGACGTCGGAGTCCCCGTCGCGCATGCGCATGCCGAATCCGCCGCAGAACAGGACGACCTTCACAGCGATTCCTTCGGTCCTTCGGGAGCGGGGCCCGTCACCGCGCGGAGGTGGCCGCCGTCGGCGATCCCGCGGTGACGTCGCCCGTCGCCGGGTCGACGATCTCCAGGGCGGGGATCGGGAACACGAGCCGCCCGCCCCAGTCCGCGACGGGCGCGAGCTGGGCGGTGATCTCCTCGCGCAGGTTCCAGGGCAGGACGAGCACGTAGTCGGGCCGGTCGGCGTCGATGCGTTCCGGCTCGTGGATCGGGATCCGGGTGCCGGGCGTGTAGCGCCCGTGCTTGTAGGGGTTCCGGTCCACCGTGTAGGCGAGCAGGTCGGGGCGGATGCCGCAGTAGTTCAGCAGCGTGTTGCCCTTGCCGGGGGCGCCGTAGCCGACGACGGTCTCGCCGCGGTCGGCCGCGTCGATGAGGAAGCGCACCAGGTCGTTGCGGATGCGCGAGACGTCGCGGGCGAAGCCGGCGTGCCCCTCGACGGTGTCGAGCCCGGCCGCGGCCTCCTCGGCGAGCACCTCGGCGACCGCGGGCCCCACCGGGGCGTCGAGCTCCTCGGGCCGCGCCCACAGCCGGATCGACCCGCCGTGGGTGGGCACCAGCTCGACGT
This sequence comes from uncultured Actinomycetota bacterium, assembly GCA_963716955.1. Lineage (GTDB taxonomy): Bacteria > Actinomycetota > Actinomycetes > Mycobacteriales > Pseudonocardiaceae > Actinomycetospora. The sequence goes on along the minus strand of CAVQUY010000017.1, from coordinate 181,888 downwards.
CGACGAGGCGCAGCCCGCCCGCGGCGAGCGCCTTCTGCGCGGTGCCGACCGTGTAGTACTGGAAGTGCTCGTGGTAGATCGTGTCGAACTGGTTGCAGCGCCACCAGGGTCAGCAGGTGCTGCACCTCGATCGACACCCAGCCGTCGTCGGCGACCATCGCGCGCAGGCCCTGCGTGAAGCCCACGACGTCGGGGATGTGCGCGTAGACGTTGTTCGCGACGACGAGGGCGGCCGGGCCGTGCTCGGCGCGCACCGCCGCCCCGGTCTCCGGGGAGAGGAACGCGGTGACGGTCGGGACGCCCTTGGCGCGGGCCGCGTCCCCGACGTTGACGCTGGGCTCGACGCCCACCGCGCGCATGCCGTCGGCGACGACGTGCTGGAGCAGGTAGCCGTCGTTCGACGCCGCCTCGACGACCAGCGAGTCCGCCGTCAGGCCCGCCCGCGCGGTGGCGGCGGTGACGAAGCGGCGGGCGTGCTCGACCCACGACGTCGAGAACGACGAGAAGTACGCGTACTCGGTGAACGTCTCGTCGGGGTCGATCAGCGGGGGCAGCTGCACCAGCAGGCAGTTCCGGCACACCCGGGGGTGCAGCGGGAACGTCGGCTCCGGGGCCTCGAGCGCCTCCGCGGTGAGGAAGAGCTCGCAGGGCGGGGTGGCGCCGAGGTCGACGAAGCTCTCGAGCTCGGTCGAGCCGCAGAGCCGGCAGGTCAGGGGGGCGACGGCGGCGGGCACGGGGTCCGTCGGCGCATCCTCTCCCCCGTCGCTCCGCTCGCCTCCATCAGTAGGCCCCGTCACCCCGGAAGACGGCCGAGACCGTCTTCCACAGGATGACCAGGTCCATGGCGGGCGACCAGTTCTCCACGTAGCGCAGGTCCAACCGGACCGACTCCTCCCACGACAGATCCGAGCGGCCGCTGACCTGCCACAGGCCCGTCATCCCCGGACGCACCAGGAACTTGCGCTTGGCGGCGTCGGAGTACGCGTCGACCTCTCCGGGCAGCGGCGGTCGGGGACCGACCAAGGACATCGAGCCCCCGACGACGTTGAACAGCTGCGGGAGCTCGTCCAGAGAGTAGCGGCGCAGCATCGAGCCGATGCGGGTCACCCGGGGGTCGCGGCGGAGCTTGAACAGCGGGCCGGATCCGTCGTTGCCGTTCGCGACCAGACCGTCACGCAGCCGGTCCGCGTTCGGGACCATCGACCGGAACTTGACCATCCGGAACGTCCGGCCGCGCTGCCCGACCCGGGTCTGGCGGTAGAACACCGGCCCGCCGTCGAGCTTGACGAACAGCGCGATGAGCAGGAACACCGGCGCGAGGGCCACGACCAGGCTGATGGAGACCACCCGGTCGAAGAGCAGCTTGCCGATGCGCGGGATGCCGGACAGGCGCGGCTCGGTGAGGCGCAGCAGCGGCAGGCCGTCCACCGGCGCGACGTGCAGGCGCGGGCCCGCGACCTCCATGAGGCCGGGGTCGACGACGAGCTCGGAGCCGGTGCCCTCGAGGTCCCAGGCCAGCCGGTGCAGCCGCTTCGGGCTCCAGCCGGGGGTGGGCGCGACGGCGACGACGCCGAAGCGGCCGCTGCGCACGCTGGAGGGCAGCGAGTCGAGGTCGCCCAGCACCGGCACGCCCGCGACGTGGCCCTGGCCGTCCTCGCCGAGGCCGGTCGGGGTGCAGGCCCCGGTCACGACCCAGCCGACGTGCGGGACGCGGCGGGTGCGCTCGATGAGGTCGCGGACGGACTCCTCGGTGCCGATCGCGAGGACCGGGAGCAGGCCGCGGCCGCGCTTGCGGGCGTCGTGCAGCCACCGGCGCAGGGTGTAGCGGCCGGCCATCGACAGCAGCCCGGCGGCCGGCAGGATGCCGAAGACCCAGGGACGGACGCCGGTGCGCTCGAGGATCAGCCCGGCGAGGGCCAGGAGGATCGCCGCGCTGACGTAGCCGCGCATCAGGCGGCTCCACTCCTCGGAGCCCTGGCCGAGGACGCGCGGGTCCCAGGCGCGGGCGGAGCCGAGGGCGATCGGCACCAGGAGCATCGAGACGAGGGCGAGGGCCCACGGGTTGGTGCCGTGGTCGCCGGTCCCGGCGCCGAAGCCGATGAGCGCGCCGAGCAGCGCGCACACCGCGAGGATGAGCAGGTCGGACGCGGCGACGGCGAGGGCGAACTTGGCCTGCCAGCTGGTCGCCAGCGCGACGCTGCCGGGCTGGCCCGGGCCGTCGTCGTCCCAGATGCGGATGAAGCCGGGCGCGGTCGGGTCGGGGTCGACGAACGGGGCCGGCTGGGCCGCCGCCTCGCGCTCCGCGGCCGGGCCGCTCCCGGCCGGCGCCGCCGACGGGGACGGGGCCGCGGGCGGGACGGGCCCCGCGGGGGCCTTCATCTCGCCGGTGTCGCCCGGGTCGGTCCTGCCCTCGAGCTCGGTGCCGCTCAAGCCTTCGCCCCTGTTCTGAGCACCGGGACGGTCCGGCCCTGGGGCCGCGTCCCGGACGCCCGACGTCGCTCGTCGCCCGTGGGCAGCAGTGGCCCGCGCGTCGCGCGGTCCGGAACGCGCCCGGATGTCCCGTTCCCGCCCCGGATGTCCACTGCCACCTCCCCTCGCACGGCGTCCGCCCGGCGGCGGATCGGGTCCTCTACACGTTGGACGCGTGCGCCACGGGCAGGTTGCGTGCCGGATCGTGAGTGATCCGTTGCACGGCCGGAGATCGTCCGCGCCCGACGTGCTCGTCCGCCGAGCCCAACGAGGCGGCCCCGGCGCGGTCACGGGCCGGACCGGCGTCGCGGCCGCCGCCTACCTCGTCCACACCGGTCGTGCGCCGGGGGTTCGTGCAGGTGGGAGGGCTCGTCCGGGGTCGTGTCACCATGGTCCGAGCGGGCCACCCGCGATCCGCCGTGGTGTAAGGGCAACACCTCGGATTTTGGTTCCGATGATCCAGGTTCGAATCCTGGCGGCGGAGCTCGCCGGTCGTCCGGGACTCCCCGGACGAGGAGGAGGTCAGGCCGTGCGGACGGTGCTCGCCGCGGGCGCGGTGGTCCGGGACCCGGCGGGACGGCTGCTCCTCGTGCAGCGGGGCAGGGACCCGGAGGCGGGGCGCTGGACGCTGCCCGGCGGGCGGGTGGAGGCCGGGGAGTCCCCGCCGGACGCCGCGGCCCGCGAGGTCGCCGAGGAGACCGGGCTCGTCGTGGCCGTGGGGCGCGAGTGGCTGGTGCTCGACCGTCCCGCCGGCCCGGACGCGGTCTTCGAGATCCACGACTTCGTCGCCGAGCCCGTCGGCGGCGCCCTGCGCGCCGGCGACGACGCCGCGGACGTGGGATGGTTCACCCCGGCCGAGCTCGCGCGCCTGCCCCTGACGACCGACCTGCTGGCCCATCTCGAGGCGGCCGGCTTCGTCGCGGTGACGACCACCCACCGTGGCGGCGCGGACCCGCGCAGTGAGGCCGCCCCACGCGGAGGGGATCCCGTTTAGTCTGGGGGGATGACCACGGCTGAGGCGACTCCGAGTAGCCAGCCCCTCTCGCCCTTCACGATCGACGGGCAGCTCTGTTTCGCGCTGCACTCGGCGTCCCGCGCGATGACGGCCTGCTACCGCCAGGGGCTCGAGGAGCTGGGGCTGACCTACAGCCAGTACGCGGTGATGCTCGTGCTCTGGCAGCACGAGGCGGTGTCGATGGGCTCGCTGTGCGACCAGCTCCACCTCGACTCCGGGACGCTGTCCCCGCTGCTCAAGCGCCTCGAGAAGCAGGGACGCGTCACGCGTCGCCGGCGTCCCGAGGACGAGCGGACCCTCGAGATCGCGTGCACCGACGAGGGTCGGGCGCTGCGGGAGAAGGCCCGCGACGTCCAGCGGGGGGTCGAGGAGGCCACCGGGCTGGACGGCGGCGAGCTGGCGGCGCTGCGGGAGCAGCTCAACGAGCTCGCCGGGCGCCTGCGCACCGCCACCACGCTCCGCGAAGGCCTCTGAGCCGACCGCGTCCCCGCCCGGGACTTGCCCCGGAGTCCGATCGAGGCAACCTGATCGGGCACGACGGGCGGCTCGGGTCCGGCCGCCTCCACCTCGCGCCGGGAGCCACCGCCGATGACCCCACGGAGGGGTCCGCGCCCCGCCGCCGACGGTGCGCCCTGCACGGTGTGCGGCCGGCCGGTGGTCCCCGACGCCGACGGGACCGTCCGGATCGTCGGTCTCGCGCCCCGGGAGGCCCCGCGGCTGTGGGTCTGGGGTCCGGCCGTGGTGCACGACGAGTGCCGCTACGACGTCCGCACTCCCCTGGACGACCGCACCGGGTACCTCCCCGTGGAGCAGCGGGTACGCGCCACCGGGCCATCGCTGTCGCGGCGGGAGGCCGAGCGCCCGGCGTGAGACGGGGGCCGCTGGTTTGGATCTCCGTGGCGCGGGGAAGATGGCGGGGTCAACCCCGTCGCCGTCGTGTCCGGGAGCGAGAGTGACTCCGCACGCTGCGCTCGACCTCGCCGCCGACGCCAGCCCACCCCGGGTCGGCGCCTTCCGGCGGGCACTGCGCCGCTGGCTCGGCGACGCCCTCGAGGCCCGGCAGACCGCGACCGGCGGATCGCGCCGAGCTCCCCGAGGAGCTCGAGGACCTGGCCGACGACCTCGTGCTCGCGACGAGCGAGGCGCTGGAGAACGTCGTCGACCACGCGTTCGCGGGCACGCCCGCCGTCGGGGCCATGACGCTGCGCGCCGACCTCGTCGACGACGTCGTCACGATCGTCGTCACCGACGACGGGCACTGGCGCAGCCCGACGACCGGCCCGACGTCGCGGGGCCGCGGCCTGACGCTCATGGAGAGCCTCACCGACGTCGAGGTCGAGCACGGTGACGGCGGCACCACGGTCACCATGCGCCGCCCGCTCGTCCACGACCGGACGAGCGCGCAGGCCTGAGCCGCGCTCAGCCCGCGGCGGGGAGCCGGCCCGTCGGGGCGTCCGTCGTGCCGCCGACGACGGGCCGGGCACGGTCGCCGTCGTCGCCCAGGGCGGCGAACGCGTCGATCACGAGCGCGGCGGGCGGCACGAGCACGAGCACGACGCCGAGGGCGCCCACCACGTCGGTCGGGTAGTGGTAGCCGCGTCCGACCAGGCAGACGCCGACCACCACGACCAGCACGCCGAGCGCCACCGCCACCGCCCGGCGCACCACGGGCGCGAGGGCCGTCGTCCCGAGCACCAGGACCGCGGCGGTCGCCGCGATCCCGGCGACCGCCGTCGTGTGCCCGCTGGGGAAGGAGAGCTCGTGGCCGCGGGTGCGCCCGACGATCGGCTTGAGCACGAGCGAGGTGGTGATCATCGTCGCGACCGGGGCGACGAGCGCGAGGGCCAGCCCGCGGGCGCCGCGCCGCCACCAGGCCGCCGCGGCGAGCAGGGCCATCGCCACCGCGACCGGCACGGGGTCCCCGAGGTCGGCCAGGGCCTCCCCGACGGCCCCGACGAGGCCGCCGCGCATCGGCACCAGGGCGGCGAGCGTGCGGTCGAGCCGGCCGCCCTCGCCGGTGCCGGCGTAGCGCACGGCGGGGACCGCGACGAGGAGGATGCCGAGGAGCACGACGGGGACCACCAGCGGGCGGCGGTGCGACGGGATCAGCGCGGCGCCCCCGCGGACGTCGTCGGTCGGTCCCACCGGCGCTCTCCTCCCCCGACCCACAGCCACCCCGCGCGCGCCGAGCGCATCCGCATGTGCAGAATCGCGCGTGACGCCCTGCGACGACCTCGGCGCCGCCCGTGACCGACAGTGTGCACACGGGCGGCGCGGGACACCCGAGCGGGGCCGCGAGGAGGTGCGGGTGCGACGTCCGGAAGAGCGCGGTGACGCCGGGGCCGCCCGCGATGCGCCGGGCACGGGGCCCGGGGCGCACCGTCGGATGGCCCGGGCGCGCTCACCTGCCCCGAGCAGGCCCCGCGGGAGACCCAGCTCGCCCTCGCGCGGGCGGCGTCCGCCCGCGCGGCGCGGGTGCCGAACCCCGCCGCCGCGGGCCCGGTCGGCGACCTGCGGGCCCTGGGCGAGCTCGTCGCCCGGACCCGGCGGACCGGCGACCCCGCCACGCGGGCGGTCCTGCTCCGCGAGGCCGCCGCCGCCCACCTGGCCGTCCGCGGCGCCGGCGGCGCGGACGGTCCCGACGTCGCGGGCCGCTCCGACGGGGCGGAGCGACTGCTCGACGAGCTCGTCGCGCTCGTCGCCGAGCAGGGGCTGACGCTCTTCGCCGTCGACGCCGAGGCCCTGCTCGCGCGGCGCGCGCTGCTCGCCGACGACGAGGAGTCGGCGCTGGCCGCGGTGACGCGCGCGCTCACCCAGCTCGACGAGCAGTCCGTCGTCGACCACGCCCCCACCCCGCGCGAGCATCGCGGGAACCTGCAGGACACCTACCGGCTCGTGGCGGCCACGCTGACCTCGCTCGGGCTGAACGAGGTCGCGCAGCCGCTGCTCACCCGCGGTCGCGTGATCGCCGAGGACGACGGCGACGTGCTCGCGGGCGCCCGCAGCGAGCACGAGCACGTCCGGGTGCTGGTCTCCTGGGGCCTGCGCCTCCAGCGCGCGCACCGCGACGGCCTGCCCCACCTCGACGACGCCGCCCGCCGCGCGGGCGCCCTCTCCGCCGAGCCCGCCCTCCTGCCGCCCGACCACCGCCTGCTGCTGCGGGCCGCCGTGACGCTCGCGCGCCGCCCGGTCGGCAGCGCGGACACGAACGGCCGTGTGCGCAGCGAGGCGGAGGTGGTCGCGACCGCCCGGTGCGACGCCGAGGCCCTGGGTCCCGACGACCGCGTCTGCCCGGCCCTGGCCGACCACCTGCTCTGCCGGCTCGCGCAGGCCCGGGCCCTCACCCTCGCCGGCCGTCGCGACGAGGCCGCCGCGGTGCTCCACGCGGTCCGCGCCCGGCGTCCCCGCGGCGAGCCGAGCCTGCTGCTCGCGATCAGCCGCGAGCTCGCCCAGCTCACCGCCGACCGCTCGGGCGTCGCGGGGCTGGCCGCCCGGCGGGCGCTCAGCGACTACACCAGCGACCTCGAGGACGAGCTGTGGACGCTGCAGCGCGCCCGCGTGCTCTCGCTGACCACCCGGCTGGCGCACGAGCAGCTGCGCCGCGAGCACGGCGAGGCCACCGCGCAGGCCCGCACCGACCCGCTGACCGGGCTGCCCAACCGCCGCGCGCTCGACGACGTCCTGGCCGACCACCTGACGACGGTCGCCACGCGGGCCGGCGCGTCGCTCGCCATCGCGATGGTCGACGTGGACCGCTTCAAGACGATCAACGACCGGATGTCCCACGCCCGCGGGGACGACGTCCTGCGCCTCGTCGCGCAGACGCTGCGGCGCTGCCTGCGGGCGGACGACGTCGTGGCCCGCTACGGCGGGGACGAGTTCGTCGTCGTCCTGCCCGGCAGCTCCGAGACCGACGCGCGCGCCGCGCTCGAGCGGGCCGCGCTCGCCGTGGCGGGCGTGCCGGTCGGGGACGGGTCGTGGGTCTCGCTCTCCGTCGGGGTCGCCGGCACCGAGCACTCGGGGCCGACGCCGGGGACGCTGCTGGCCCGCGCCGACCGTGCGATGTACGCGGCGAAGCGCGCGGGCGGCGGCGCGGTGGTCCTCGACGCCTCCACCGACACCCCCGCCGGGGGCCTCACCGTCTCCGGTTGAGAGAATCAGGCGATCGTCCGGGCCCCGGTCCGGGCGGCGCCGCCGACGCCGAGACCTCCAGGAGCGGGTAGCCGATGCCGTCGACCCCCGCCGCGGTCGTCGTCCTCGCCGCGGGAGAGGGCACCCGCATGCGCTCGGCGACGCCCAAGGTGCTCCACCCGGTCGGCGGGCGCAGCCTGCTCGGGCACGCGCTGCACGCGGCCGCGGGCGCCCGGCCGGACCACCTCGTGGTCGTCGTCGGGCACGGGCGCGAGGAGGTCGGCACCCACTGCCACCAGGTCGGCGCCGAGCTCGGCCGCGAGGTCCGCACCGTCGTCCAGGACCGCAGGCGCGGCACCGGGCACGCGGTCGCCGTCGGGGTCGCCTCGCTGCCCGCGGACGCCACCGGCACGGTCCTCGTCTCCTACGGCGACGTCCCGCTGCTCGACGCGGCCACGCTGCGCGCGCTGGTCGCCGAGCACGACGACGCCGGGCACGCGGTCACCCTGCTCACCGCGGAGATGGACGACCCGACCGGCTACGGGCGCGTGGTGCGCGACGACAAGGGCGGCGTGACCGCGATCGTCGAGCAGGCCGACGCCTCGCTGGACCAGCTCGCGATCACCGAGGTCAACTCCGGGGTCTACGCCTTCGACCTCACCGTCCTGCGCGCCGCGCTCGCGGGGCTGGGCACCGACAACGCGCAGGGCGAGCTGTACCTCACCGACGTCGTGGCGGTGGCCCACCGCGACGGGCTCTCCGTCGGCGCCGTGGAGCTCGCCGACCCGTGGCTCGTCGCCGGCGTGAACGACCGCGTGCAGCTCGCCGCGATGGGCGCCGAGATCAACCGCCGGGTGCTGGAGCGCTGGATGCGCGCGGGCGTCACCGTCGTCGACCCCCGGTCCACCTGGGTGGACGTCGGCGTGCGGCTCGCGCAGGACGTCACGCTGCTGCCCGGCACCCAGCTCCACGGCACGACGACCGTGGGCGAGGCCGCGACCGTCGGCCCCGACTCCACGCTGACCGACGTCACGGTGGGCGCCCGCGCGAGCGTCGTGCGCACCCACGGCAGCAACTCCGCCGTCGGCCCGGAGACCTCCGTCGGCCCCTTCGCCTACCTCCGCCCGGGCGTCGAGCTGGCCGAGCGGGGCAAGATCGGGACGTTCGTCGAGGTCAAGAACTCCCGGATCGGCACCGGCAGCAAGGTGCCGCACCTGACCTACGTCGGCGACGCCACGATCGGCGAGGGCAGCAACATCGGCGCGTCCAGCGTGTTCGTCAACTACGACGGCGTGACCAAGCACCGCAGCGTCGTCGGGGACCACGTGCGCACGGGCAGCGACAACACCTTCGTGGCGCCCGTCACCATCGGGGACGGGGCGTACACCGGGGCGGGCACGGTGGTCCGCGAGGACGTGCCGCCGGGGGCGCTGGCCGTGTCCTCGGGCCCGCAGCGCACGATCGAGGGCTGGGTGGGGCGCAGGCGCCCGGGCACCGCGGCGGCCGAGGCCGCGGCCCGGGCGGCGGACCCGCCCGAGGGGGGACCGGACGACGCGCCGCGGTCGTCCGAGCGGCGCGACCAGGAGGAGCAGTGACCGTGAGCGTTGTGTCGTCCACCCCCAAGAAGAGCCTGATGCTCTTCTCCGGCCGGGCCCACCCCGAGCTGGCCGAGGAGGTCGCCAAGGAGCTCGACGTCACGATCGTCCCGCAGGCGGCGTACGACTTCGCCAACGGCGAGATCTTCGTGCGGTTCGAGGAGTCCGTCCGCGGCTGCGACGCGTTCGTCATCCAGAGCCACACCGCGCCGATCAACCAGTGGCTCATGGAGCAGCTGATCATGATCGACGCCCTGAAGCGGGCGTCGGCCAAGCGGATCACCGCGGTCGTGCCGTTCTACGGCTACGCCCGCCAGGACAAGAAGCACCGCGGCCGCGAGCCGATCTCCGCGCGCCTGGTCGCCGACCTGCTCAAGACCGCGGGCGCGCACCGGATCATGACGATCGACCTGCACACCGACCAGATCCAGGGCTTCTTCGACGGGCCGGTGGACCACCTGCTGGCGAACAAGGTCCTCGCCGAGCACCTGCGCGACGCCTACGCCGGCGAGGACCTCGCCGTCGTCGCCCCCGACTCCGGCCGCGTCCGCGTCGCCGAGAAGTGGGCGGACATGCTCGGCGGCGTCCCGCTCGCCTTCATCCACAAGAGCCGCGACAAGACCCGGCCCAACGAGGTCGTCGCGAACCGCGTGGTCGGCGAGGTGCAGGGCCGCTGCTGCATCCTCGTCGACGACATGATCGACACCGGCGGCACGATCGCGAAGGCCACCGAGGCGCTGCTCGCCGACGGCGCGTCCGACGTCGTCATCGCCGCCACCCACGGGGTGCTCTCCGGGCCCGCCGTCGAGCGCCTGTCGACGTGCGGGGCGCGCGAGGTCATCGTCACCAACACCCTGCCGATCCCCGACGAGAAGCGGTTCCCGCAGCTCACGGTGCTCTCCATCGCCCCGGTGATCGCGCGCGCGGTCCGCGAGGTGTTCGAGGACGGGTCGGTCACCAACCTGTTCGACGGCAACGCCTGAGCCTCCGCCGGGCACCGCGGGCGGGCACGCTCGTGCCTATCGATGCAGCGAGGGTGCCGTTCGCTCACGTGGACCGCGACGCCGATGGACGCAGCTCGCTGACCTCCGCCATGAGGGATGCGCACGACCGGATCGGGTCACTGCCGGACCGGTCCGTTCGACGGGGAGCGGCAGACGCGGGGCGCAATCACGCACCGTCAGCACGCGGCCCCGGGACCGTCACCTCGGGCGCGGTCGGTACGATTGCCACGATCCACTTCGGCGAGGGCGGCCCGGACGGCCGCCGTGATTCGACGCGGTGCGCAGCGCGGTGTGACATCCCACGCCCGGTGCCGGCCCCGTCCTCGCCGGCCCGGACCACCGCAGGAGAGACACCGCCCCATGGCCGACGTCAAGATCAACGCGCAGACCCGCACCGAGTTCGGCAAGGGCGCCGCGCGGCGCACCCGCCGCGCGGGCCGCGTCCCCGCCGTCCTCTACGGACACGGCACCGACCCGGTGCACCTCTCCTTCGACACCGTCGAGTTCGCCGCCGTCATGCGCGAGAACGGCCGCAACGCCGTCCTCACCATCGCCGGCGCGGGCTCCACGCAGCTGGCGCTGACCAAGAGCGTCGTGCGCGACCCGATCAAGGGCTTCATCGAGCACGTCGACCTCGTCGTCGTGCGCCGGGGCGAGAAGGTCACCGTCGACGTCCCCGTCGTCACCCTCGGCGAGGCCGCGCCCGGCTCGCTGGTCTTCCAGAACGCGGACACCCTCACCATCGAGGCGGACGCGATGGACATCCCCGAGGAGATCACCCTCGTCATCGACGGGGCCGCGATCGGCACGCAGTTCCAGGCCGGCGACATCCGCCTGCCGGACGGCTCCTCGCTCGTCTCCGACGCCGAGATCCTGGTCGTCAACGTGACCGAGGCGCCGACCGAGGACGCGATGGAGGAGGAGATCGACACCGAGGGCGCGGGTGTCGAGGAGGACGCGCCGGAGGCCGAGGACGGCGAGGGCTCCGAGCGCGGCGAGGGCTCCGAGGGCGGGGCGCCCGAGGACCCGGCCGCCGCCGAGGGCGAGACCCCCGGCAAGGACGACTGAGCGGGCGACGGACGAGATCATGGTGTCTGCCCCCGGGTCGTCCGGCCCGGTGCTGGTCGCCGGCCTGGGCAACCCGGGGGCGGAGTACGACGGCACCCGGCACAACGTCGGGTTCGCCGTCGCCGACGTGCTCGCCGGGCGGGCCGGCGCCCGCTTCTCCGCGCACCGCAAGTCGGGCGCGGACGTCGCCGAGGGCCGGCTGGCCGGCCGCAGGGCGATCCTGGTCAAGCCGCGCGGCTACATGAACCTCTCCGGCGGCCCCGTGACGAACGCGCTGCGCTTCTTCTCGGTGCCCCCCGAGGACCTCGTCGTGGTGCACGACGACCTCGACCTCGAGTTCGGCGTCGTCCGGCTCAAGCGCGGCGGGGGCGAGGGCGGGCACAACGGCCTGCGCTCGATCTCGAAGTCGCTCGGGACGAAGGACTACCTGCGGGTCCGGTTCGGGATCGGCCGGCCCCCGGGACGCCAGGACCCGGCCGACTACGTCCTCAAGCGGTGGTCCTCGACCGAGCGCCGCGAGCTGGACGTGTCCCTGGAGCTCGCCGCCGACGCCGTCGAGGCGCTGCTCACCGAGGGCCTGGAGCCGGCGCAGAACCGCATCCACTAGTAGGTGCGCTCCGCCATGTGAGCACTAATCCGCGGTATAGCACCGACAGTGCTCCAACAAAGCGCCGCAGCTGGGGCTGTGAGGCTGCACCTCTCGAATGTGGCCTCGACGCAGAGCGCGGAAGTGCTCACATGCGCGAAGCGCACCAGGCGAGGTGGTCCGCCGCCCACTCGCCGTGCAGGGTCCCCAGGTGCTCGGCCAGCAGCGCCGGCGCGTCCGGGCCGACCCCGGACTCCCGCCACCGGGCGGCCGCGGCCACCAGCGGCGACGCCGGGCCGCGGTGCTCCTCGACGTACCAGCGCACGGCGTCCGCGTTCGACCCCGCCCGCCCGGTGTGCAGCGTCGCGAGGAACCGCACCGGGAAGAGGACGGTCTTGGTGACGGTGCGGGCGTCCTGCTCCGCCAGTGCCGCCGGGTCGCGCAGCGCGGCGATCCGGGCCGCGTCGTACCAGCCCACCGCGAAGCGGGCCCCGTCGAGCACCAGTTCCTCGTGCGTCGGGAGGACGGCCCCGGCCCGGCGGTCGGTGCCGGCGAGCAGCCGGCCGTGCTCGACGAGGTCCAGCCGGTCGACCGCCGGCAGCCGCACCCGCCCGGCGGCCCCGTGGTGCACGTCGCGCCACCGGCCCCAGAACACCGAGAGCCGGTCGGCGGGTCCGGGGCCGCACCGCCGCCGGGTGAGCGCGCGGACCGCCCGCACGCGCGCCCGGGACAGCGGCCCCGCGGAGCGCACCACGAGCGCGAGGTCGACGTCGCTGACCCCGGCCGCGTACCCGCCGTGCGCGAGGCTCCCGATGGCGTAGGCGGCCTCGAACCCCGGCCCGAAGAGCAGCCGGGCCCACCGGACGGCCTCGGCGAGCACCGCCTCCGCGTCAGTCGACACTGGCCTCGAGCCACGCCTCCTCGAGCTCCTCGCGCTCGCTGCAGGAGCGCGCGCAGCTCGGCATCGAGCGCCATCAGCCGCCCGGGCTCGGTCGCGGCCTCGGCGAGGGCGGTGTGGAGCTGCTTCTCCCGCGTGTCCAGCTTCTCGATGCGCCGCTCGATGCGCTGGACCTCCTTGCGGGCCGCCCGCCGGTCGGCCTCGGAGCCCCCGGCCGGGGCCGACGAGGACGCCACCGACCGGCGCGGCGGCCGCCGTCTCGACCTGCTGGTCGCGCCGGCGCAGGTACTCCTCGATCCCGCCGGGCAGGTCGGTGATCCGGCCGTCGCCGAACAGCGCCACCACCCGGTCGCACACCCGCTCGGTGAGGTAGCGGTCGTGGCTGACCAGCAGCAGCGTGCCCGGCCAGCCGTCGAGCAGGTCCTCGAGCTGCTGGAGGGTGTCGACGTCGAGGTCGTTGGTGGGCTCGTCGAACAGCAGCACGTTCGGCTCGGTCATGAGCAGCCGCACGAGCTGCAGCCGGCGCCGCTCGCCGCCGGAGAGCTCCGCGACCGGCGTCCACTGCCGGGCCGCCGGGAAGCCGAAGCGCTCGGCGAGCTGCGACGCGGTCTGCTCGTAGCGCCCGATCGTCACGCGCTCGGCGATGTCCTCGACGGCCTGCAGCACGCGGCGGTGCAGCGGGAGGTCGGAGAGGTCCTGCGACAGGTGCGCCAGCCGCACCGTCGTGCCCTGCACGCGCCGCCCGCCGTCGAGCTCGCGCTCCCCCGCGATCGCCCGCAGCAGCGTGGTCTTGCCCGAGCCGTTGATCCCGACGATGCCGATGCGGTCGCCGGGGCCGACGCGCCAGGTCTGCCGGTCCACGATCGTCCGCGGCGGATCCGACGGCACCGTCAGCGTCGCGTCCTCGAGCTCCACGACGGTGCGCCCGAGCCGGTGCTTGGCCATCGTCACGAGCTCCACCGAGTCGCGCGGCTCGGGGACGTCGGCGATGAGCGCCTCGGCGGCCTCCACCCGGTAGCGCGGCTTCGAGGTGCGCGCCTGCGGGCCGCGGCGCAGCCACGCCAGCTCCTTGCGGGCGAGGTTGCGACGACGCTGCTCGGCGGCGTCGGACAGGCGCGCCCGCTCCGCCCGCGCGAAGATCCAGTCGCCGTAGCCGCCGTCGAACTGCTCGACCCGCCCGTCGACGACCTCCCAGGTCCGCGAGGCCACCGTGTCGAGGAACCACCGGTCGTGGGTCACGACGACGAGGGCGGTCCGGCGGGCGAGCAGGTGCGCCGCGAGCCACCCGACGCCCTCGACGTCGAGGTGGTTGGTCGGCTCGTCGAGGACGAGCAGGTCGAGCTCTCCGACGAGGGCCGCGGCGAGCGCGATCCGCTGCCGTTCCCCGCCGGAGAGCCCCTCCACGGACGCGTCGAGACCGCGGTCCCCGCCCGGGCGCAGGCCCTCGACGACGGCGCGGCTGCGCGGGTCGGCGGCCCACTCGTGGTCGGGCACCTGGCCGCCCAGCACCGCCTCGCGCACGGTGGCGCCCTGCGGCCGCGACTGCTGGGTCACCGAGGCCATCCGCAGCCCCCGCACCGGGCTGACCCGCCCGCTGTCGGGCTCGAGGCGGCCGGCCAGGATCGAGATCAGCGTCGACTTGCCGCCGCCGTTGCGCCCGACGACGCCGACGCGGTCGCCGGCGTCGACGCCGAGCGAGACGCCGTCGAGGACGGGCTTCGGGCCGCCGAACGCGATGGCGACGTTCTCCAGGTTGACGAGGTTCGGCACGGTCCTCTTCCCGCTCAGGCGTACATGTTCGGACCGGGGTCCCCGGCCGGCGGCCCGCCGGGACCGCGGGGCGGGCGGGCGGGGTCCCCGTCGATCACCCGGGCGCCGGGCACCGGGCCGTGCGCCACGCGCACCGTGCGGCACACCCCGGCCCCGGAGAGCTCGGCCGCCACCCGCACCGCCGACGGGCCGTCGGTGCACAGGAACACGCAGGTCGGGCCGGAGCCGGACACGACGCCGGCGAGCGCCCCGGCGGACACGCCCGCCCGCAGCGTGCGGCGCAGTCCGGGGTCGAGGCTCACGGCCGCGGCCTGCAGGTCGTTGCCGAGGAGCAGCGCCAGCGCCCGGGCCTCCCCGGAGGCGATCGCCTCGATGACCGGTTCGACGTTCCCGAGGCGCTTGACGGGCGCTGCTCCGTTCCCACCCGCCGCGGCCGAGGCCCGGAGCCGGTCGAGCTCGCCGAACACCGTCGGCGTCGACAGGCCGTGGTCCTGCAGCGCGACCACCCAGTGGAAGGTGTGGCGCGAGAGCACCGGGACGAGGGCGTCGCCGCGGCCGGTGCCCAGCGCGGTGCCGCCGTGCAGGGCGAAGGCCACGTCGCTGCCCACGACGGCGGCGATCTCCATGAGCGCCTCACGCCCGAGGTCGAGCCGCCACAGCGTGGCCAGGGCGAGCAGCGTGCCCGCGGCGTCCGCGCTGCCGCCGGCCATGCCGCCCGCGACCGGGATCGACTTGCGGATGCCGATGCGCACGTCCGGCTCGCGCCCGACGGCGTTCCCGAGCGCGACGGCGGCCTTCCACGCGAGGTTGGAGGCGTCGGCGGGCACGGCGGCCCGGTCGGCGTCGCTGACGTCGCCGAGCAGCTCCACGCCCGGGGCCCCGGACCCGATCGTCGCGAGCCGTTCCCCGACCCCGGAGGGGCGGGCGGCGTGCGCGGTCACCACCGAGATCTCGTCGAAGAGGTTGAGGGCCTGGAAGACGGTGACGAGGTCGTGGAAGCCGTCCGGGCGGATCTCCCCGACGGAGAGGTGGAGGTTGATCTTGGCCGGGACGCGGACGGTGACCGGGGGCCCGACGGCGGAGAGCACCCGTCCAGGGTAATGACCACGGTGGGGACGACGCCCGGGTGCGGGGGGTGACGTGGGCACGTCGCGTCAGGACGGCCGGGTCGCGGCCGCGGTCAGGCGCCGGCGCGGGCCCCGTCGGGGGCCGTCGCGGCGATGGCGGCGAAGGCCGCGACGCCGAGCTGCTCGCCCCGCGCCGTGGGGTCCACGCCGGCGGCCCGCAGCCGCTCCTCGGCGCGCGCCGGCGAGCCGGCCCACCCCGCCAGGGCCGCCCGCAGGGACTTGCGCCGCTGGGAGAACGCGGCGTCGACCACCGCGAAGGTGGCGCGGCGGGCCGCGTCGTCGCCGAGGTCCCCGCCCGGGTGGCGGGTGAAGGCCACGAGCGCGGAGTCGACGCCGGGCACCGGCCAGAACACGCCGCGGGGGACGGGGCCGGCGCGGCGGGCGTCGGCGTACCAGGCCAGCTTGGCGCTGGGCCCGCCGTAGGCCGGCTCGCCGGGGCGCGCGGCCAGCCGGTCGGCGACCTCGGACTGCACCATCACGAGCCCCTGGCGCAGGTCCGGCAGCTCCGCCAGCAGGTGCAGGACGACCGGGACGGCGACGTTGTAGGGCAGGTTGGCGACGAGGGCCGTGGGGGCGACGGGGAGATCGGCGGCCCCGAGGCGCAGCGCGTCGGCGGTGACGGCGTGCAGGGTGCGCCCGGGGGCCCGCTCGGCAGCGGTCGCCGGGAGGCGCGCGGCGAGGGCCGGGTCGACCTCGACCGCGACCACCGCCCCGTCGGGACCCACCGCGTCGAGCAGGGCGAGGGTGAGCGAGCCCAGGCCGGGGCCGACCTCGAGCACCGTGGTGCCGGGGGCGACGTCGGCGAGCCGGACGATGCGGCGCACGGTGTTGGCGTCGTGGACGAAGTTCTGGCCGAGCTTCTTCGTCGGCCGCAGCCCGAGCTCGGCGGCCAGGGCGCGGACGTCGGAGGCGCCGAGCAGACGAACGGGCCCCGGGATCACGTCGCTGATGATCCCAGGGCCCGGTCGGGGTGTGCGGGCGGTCAGCCCTTGCTGCCGCAGACCGGCCAGGCGCCGTAGCCGCCGCGGGAGTCGCGCACCTTCTCGGCGACCGCGATCTGCTCGGCCTTCGACGCGAGGTCGGGGCGCGGGGCGTACTGGCTGCCGCCGTAGGCGTTCCAGGTCTGCTTGTCGAACTGGATGCCGCCGTAGTAGCCGTTGCCGGTGTTGATCGACCAGTCGCCGCCGGACTCGCAGCGCGCGATGGCGTCCCACTTGGCGGTGCTGCCGATGGCCGGCTCGGCCTTCTTGGTGCCCTTGCGGATCACGCCGCCGACGGGGGCCTTGGTGATCGTCGGGGCGCCGGTCGCGGTGCGCCCGACCTCCTTGCCGTTGGTCAGGTTCACCGTGAAGTTCTGGACCTGCTCGCCGGCCTGGCCGGGCTGGTCGACCTTCGTGGTCCCGGCGTTCAGCGTCGGGTCGGAGATGGTCTGCATCGGCGGGGCGATCGGCGCGGTCTCGGTGACCTGGGTGACCACGTTGCGGGTGATCGCGATGGTCGCCCCGTTGGTCAGCCCGTTCGGCCCGAGCGGGGAGATGGTGTCGGCCGGGCCCATCGGCACGCCGCGCTGGGCGAGGAACTGCTGCAGCGACGCCGCGGTCGTCGTCAGCGTCTGGGGGGCGCCGCCGCCGTCGATGAACGTCACCGTCTTCGGCAGCTGCACCGAGAGGTTCATGCCGTTCGCGGGGATGAGCGCGCCCAGCGGCACCGAGGAGGCGACGGCCTGGGCCGGCAGGCCGATCCGGGCGAGGGCGTCGGCGACGGTGCTGGCCGTCGTCGTGATGGTCTGCGGCTTGCCGTCGACCATGAGGTTGATCTGGCGCAGGTGGTTGACCACGAGGTGGTCGCCGTCGTGCAGCGTGGCCGCCGGCGACGGGGACATCTGGTCGGCGGGTCCGACGGCGATGTCCCCGGAGCGCAGCGCGCCCCCGACGGTGCCGGAGAAGGTGTGCACGGTCTGGTCGACGCCGTCGACGGTGACCGTGACCTCCTTGTCCATCGCGACCGCGGTGCTGCCGCCCGCGGCGACCGCGATGAGCGCCGCCGCGACGCCGCCCTTGACCGCGAGCGAGTAGCGGCCGGTGTCGGTGAGGTCGCGCTCGCGGTAGGACTCCGGGTCGAGCCCGGCCGGGGCCGGGGCGGGCTCCGGGGCGAGGGCCGTCGCGCCGGCGAGGCCGGTGCGCTGCTCGAGGTCGTTCCACTCGTCGAGGTCGGGGAGGTCGTGGCCGGTCTCGACCGTGCCGCTCGCGGAGCCGGGCGCTGCCCAGCCCGGCCCCGCGATCGGCAGCGGGCCGGTGATGTCATCGGCCCAGGTGGGGAGCGGACCAGTCCGGTGGCGGTCCAGGTCCTGGACCGTCGTGCCGTGGCGACGTGCCTGCCACTCCGCGGTGCTCGCGTCGAGACCGTCCCAGCCGTCCTCGCTCCACGAGTCCTCGATCGCGTCGAACCAGCCGGTGTCGGCGGTCGCGGTACCGGTCTCGGTGTCGCGTGCGGTCCCGGCGCTCATCGACCGGCCGCCACGAGCTCGGGGGCGGTCGTCGAGCGGCCGTGCGGGGAGCGCACCGCTGGGGAGCAGAGCAGAGCCACGGAGGAATCCACATCGTTCGTACCTCCGGGCAGGGACCGCGTCCGGGGAGTGCTGCCGAGCCGGCCCCTGGGGGAGGTTCCGTCCCGATCCCGGACGCCGGGGGTGGTCCCATCCCGGCGAGTCACAGCACGGTAACGACCTGGGTGTCAGAACCATCAAGGCGACACGAACGTGGTGCGCCGAGCGGCGGCCCCCCCACGACGAGCGCGGTCACCGGACGCACACTCGGAGTACACACGGTCACGGTTGAGGCTGTTCGGCCAGCCGGAAGACCCGCTGGGCGTTCCGGGTGGCGGCCGCGGCCAGCTCCTCCACCGGTCGGTCGCGGAGCTCGGCGAGGTCGCGGGCCGTGTGGGGGACGCAGTAGGGCTCGTTCGGCCGACCGCGGTAGGGGTGCGGAGTGAGGAAGGGCGCGTCGGTCTCGACGAGCAGGAGGTCCTCGGGGGCCTGCGCGGCCGCCCGACGCAGCTCGACGGCGTTGGCGTTGCGGAACGTGGCGGTGCCCGAGAAGGACATGAGCCACCCCCGTTCGGCGCAGTGCCGGGCGAGCTCCCCACCGCCCGAGAAGCAGTGGAAGACGACCGTCTCCGGCGGGCCCTCGGCGCGGAGCACGTCGACGATGGCGTCGTGCGCCTCGCGGTCGTGGACGACCAGCGGGAGCCCGGTGCGCTTGGCGAGGTCGATGTGCCAGGCGAACGCCTCGCGCTGGACGTCCAGCGGCGCGCAGTCCTCCCGCCGCGTCGTCCAGTAGTCGTCGAGGCCGGACTCGCCGATCGCGACCACCCGCGGCAGCGTCGTGAGGCGCTCGATCTCGGCGCGGGCGGCGTCGTCGAGGTCCCGGCTGCGGGTCGGGTGCAGCCCGACGGCGGCGAACACCCGCGCGTCGCCGGCCGCGGCACCGGCGGCCCAGCGCGCGGAGGCGAGGTCGTCCGCCGTCGTCACCATCGCCGTGACCCCGGCCGCGGTGGCGCGGTCGAGGACGGCGGCGAGCGTCGCGGGGTCGGTGGCCCCGCAGGCGTCGAGGTGGGTGTGGCTGTCGACGACGCCGCCGGGGATGGGCTCGGGCACGGGCGGCGGCACCCGGCCGTCCCCGCCCGGTCCGACCTACCCATCGTGGGCGATGGGGGCCCAGGACGGGCCCGTCTCCCCCAGCGACGTGTCGAGCTTCGCGAACAGCGGCGTGGGCCGGGCGAGCGGGCGCCCGACCGGGATCGGCGTCGACTCCCACCGCGCCTGCTCGCCCGCGTAGTCCCCGGTGAGCACGGAGTGGGTGGTGCCCAGGCCGGTCTCCCCCGCGTCCTGGCGATGCGGCTGCGCGGCCCACACCCCCGTGCCGCCGAGGGCCTCGTGGACCTGCTGCGCGGCGTGCGGCAGGAACGGCGTCAGGAGCGTGTTCGCGTCCTGCACGACCTGCAGCGCGGTGTGCAGGATGGTGTCGCGCCGCTCCGGGTCGTCCTTGCGCTTCCACGGCTCCTGGTGGCTCAGGTAGGCGTTGGCCGCGCCGACGACGCGCATCGCCTCGGACGAGGCCGCCTTGAACCGCGAGCGCGCCAGGTTGGCGCCCACCGTCGAGAACGCCGCCCGCGACTGGGCGAGGAGCTCGGCGTCGGCGGCCTCGGGCCGGGTCGGCTCGGGGATCGCGCCGACGTTCTTCGCCGCCAGCGAGATCGAGCGGTTGACGAGGTTGCCCCACTCGTTGGCGAGCTCGAAGTTGGTGCGCCGGACGAACTCGTCCCAGGTGAAGTCGGTGTCCTGGTTCTCCGGGCCCGCGACGGCGATGAAGTAGCGCAGCGCGTCCGGCCCGAACTCGCGCAGGAAGTCCCCGACGTAGATGACGGTGCCGCGGCTCGTCGAGAACTTCGACCCCGACATCGTCAGGAACTCGCTGGAGACCACCTCGGTGGGCAGGTTCAACGTCCCGAACACCCCGGGCTCGCCGCCCTTGTCGCCCGCGCCGTTCTGGCCCAGCAGCATCGCGGGCCAGATCAGGGAGTGGAAGACGATGTTGTCCTTGCCCATGAAGTAGTAGGCCGACGCCGCGGGGTCGCACCACCACTCCTTCCAGGCGTCCGGCTTCCCGGCGCGGTCGGCCCACTCGACCGAGGCCGAGAGGTAGCCGATGACGGCGTCGAACCAGACGTAGAACCGCTTCATCGGGGCGTCGCGCCACCCGTCGAGCGGGACCTTCACGCCCCAGTCCAGGTCGCGGGTGATGGCCCGGGGCCGCAGGTCCTCGAGCAGGTTGCGGCTGAAGTTCAGGACGTTCGGCCGCCAGTTCGTGCGCGTGTCGAGCCAGGCGCCGAGGGTCTGCGAGAACGCGGGGAGGTCGAGCACGAGGTGCTCGGTCTCGCGGAACTCCGGGGTCTCGCCGTTGATGCGGCTGCGCGGGTTCCCGAGGTCGGCCGGGTCCAGCTGGTTCCCGCAGTTGTCGCACTGGTCGCCCCGCGCGCTGGGGTAGCCGCAGATCGGGCAGGTGCCCTCGATGTAGCGGTCGGGCAGGGTGCGGCCGGTCGACGGGCTGATCGCGCCGAGCGTCGTCTCGGGCAGGACGTAGCCGTTGCGCCAGAGCCCGGCGAACAGGTCCTGGGTGACCCGGTGGTGGTTGTCGGTGGAGGTCCGGGTGAACAGGTCGTAGGACAGGCCCAGGCCGGCGAGGTCGTCCTGGATCACGCGGGAGTAGCGGTCCACGAGCTCGCGGGGGGTGGTGCCCTCGGCGTCGGCCTGGACCTGGATGGGCGTGCCGTGCTCGTCGGTCCCGGAGACCATGAGGACCCGGTTGCCGACCATCCGCTGGTAGCGGGAGAACACGTCGGAGGGCACACCGAAGCCGGACACGTGGCCGATGTGCCGGGGGCCGTTCGCGTAGGGCCACGCGACGGCGGTCAGCACGGACTCGCTCATGGGTTCCATTCTCCCGCTCGCGTCGAGGTGCTTCCGCGCGGGAGGCTCGTCGGGCGGGTTCTGAGCGAAGGGGCCCTTCGGTCGGATAGACGGGCGACCGGGCACCCACCGCCGGAACGCCTGACGGCCGGCCCCGATCCGGCGAGGGGACGCCCACGGCCGGGTAGACGCGAGCCGATGGGCACCCTCGCCGGCACGGACGTCACATCGCGCCGAACTGGCGATCCCCCGCGTCCCCGAGCCCCGGGACGATGTAGCCGACCTCGTTGAGCCGCTCGTCGACGGCCGCCGTCACGATCCGCACCGCCGGGTGGTCCCCCCGCAGCCGCGACACCCCCTCCGGGGCGGCGACGACGCAGACGGCGGTCACGTCGTCGGCACCGCGCGCGACGAGCAGGTCGATCGTGTGGGCCATCGAGCCCCCGGTGGCGAGCATCGGGTCGAGGACGAACACCGGGCGGCCGGCGAGGTCGTCGGGCAGCGACTCCATGTACGGGGTCGGCCGCAGGGTCTCCTCGTCGCGGGCGACCCCGACGAAGCCCATGAGTGCGCCGGGCACCTGGGCGTGGGCCGCCTCGGCCATCCCGAGGCCGGCCCGCAGCACGGGGACGAGGACCGGCGGGGCCGCGAGCTCGGCGCCGACGGTGTCGGCGACCGGCGTCGTCAGCGGGCTCTCGATCACCGGTGCGTCCCGGAGCGCCTCGTAGACCAGCATCGTCGTGAGGTCGTAGACGGCGCTGCGGAAGGCGGCGCGGTCGGTCCGGGCGTCGCGCAGGGTGGTCAGCCGTGCCCGGGCGAGCGGGTGGTCGACGACGAGGAGCATGCCGCGGGAACCTAGCGGGGCGAGCGGAGCGACGGGGGACAACGCCACAGCGGGGCGAGCGGAGCGACGGGGAACGCGCGGACCGCGCCGTCCCGATCTGGCACGCTGCGGCCGTGTTCGACGACGCCTACCGCTCCGGCCACGACCGTGTCGCCGCCCTGGTGGCCGGGCTCGGCGAGGCCGACCTGGCGCGCCGCGTCCCGGCCTGCCCGGACTGGACGGTGCGGGACCTCGTCGCGCACCTCGCGGGCACGGCGGCCGACGTGGCCGCGCGGCACACCGCCGGCATGCCGGGTCCGGCCTGGACCGCGGCGCACGTCGAGCGGGGCGCGGGGCGCACGGTCGGCGAGCTGCTGGCGGAGTGGGACGAGCACGCGGACCGCACCGCGACGGCGATCGAGGACCGGCGCGTCCCGGCCGGGGTGCTGCACGACCTGCTGGTGCACGAGGGCGACCTCGTCGAGGCGCTCGGCGCGCCCGCACCGCCGTGGGACGGGTGGGCCGCGGCGGCCCGCCTGGTCGTGCGGCAGGTGGTCCGCGGGATCCGCGGGTCGCCGAGCCTCGTGGTGCGCTCCGCCGGGATCGAGTGGCGCAGCCCCGACGACCCGGGCGAGCGCCGCGGCGCGACGACGCGGGGCGCCGGCGTCGGTCGCGCAGCACCGTGACGGTGGACTTCTACGAGCTCTACCGGGGCCTGCACAGCCGTCGCAGCCGGGCGCAGATGCGCCGCTGGGAATGGGACGGGAGCCCGGAGCCCTGGGTGGACGCGCTGCCGATGTTCGGTCCGCGCGACGACGAGCAGCCGATTCCTGCAGCGAGCTGAACGTCCCCGGCCGCCGCAGTTCTCGGACGTACCCGGAAATGCGAAAAGCCGGTGCCCCGATCCGGTGTCACCGGAAAGGGGCACCGGCTTTCCGGTGCGCTGTTCGATCAGGGGAAGGTCGGCGCACCCGGGATCGTGGTGGCGGTGCCGCCGATGTTCACCACGTTGCCGTTCAGGACCTTGTTGTCGTCCAGGATGTGGCAGACGTTGGCCGCGACGACGGTCTGCGCACCGCCCGCGACGTCCACGAAGCCGCCGCTCTTGGAGGCGTTCAGGGCCTTGACGTTGTTGGTGCAGCTCGAGGACGAGTGCGAGTCGTGCGAGGACCCGTGGTGGGTGTTCGCGAAGGCCGCGCCGGTCAGCGAGCCGAGGCCGGCCCCCACGATCGCGACGGTGATGGTGGTCTTGCGGAGCATCGACATGTGTTCTTCCTGTTCCCCCGATGGGCAATGGCGTCGACCGCTGGCGCGAGAATCCCGATCCGGCGGACGAACCAGTAACGGATGGTTCTCCCGGGAGGTCACGGGCAAATCACGACGTTCGCCCGTTCGTGAATCCTCGCTGGTCACGACGTCGTAGTCGTTGCCTGTCACGACCGCTCCCCGAATGGATGAGAAATGCACGGACGGGTATTCCCCGGAAACGACGAAACGGCCGGGCCACCACACGCGCCCGTCGAGGACGCGTGCGATGACCCGGCCGTCACCGAGCGGAACCTGGCTCAGAGGCCGAGCACCGAGACCTCGTTGTCGTTGCCCACGGCGTTGTCGTTCGCGATGTCGCACATGTTGGCCGCGATCGCGGTCTGCGCGCCGCCCGCGACGTTGAAGAAGCCGTCGCTCTTCGAGGCATTCAGCAGGTCCAGGTTGTTGGTGCAGCTGCTGCTGTGGCCCGCGGCGTGGCCGTGGTCGTGGCCGTGGCCGTGGCCCTCGTCGTGGCTGCAGTTCGCCATGGCCACACCGGCCGTGGACGCGAAGCCCGCGCCCAGGATGACGGCTCCGACGGCGGCCCTACGGATCATCGACATGAATCCCCCGATACATGGTCGTGCGCTGGGTCCGGACTCCCAGCGGATGCTCGGGTCCGGCGATGATGACACCGCCTCAACGCCGATGGTCGAACAAGGGTCACGGCTCAGTCACGACGTTCGCCCGTTCGTGAACGCTGCCGACACGACGACGGCCGGCCCCGGACCTCCCGCAGGAGGCCGGAACCGGCCGTTGACGTGCGCGAACGCGGTCGCTCTAGAGCAGGCCGAGGTGGTTGTCGCTCAGCAGCTGGTTGCCGTCCAGGTTGTGGCAGACGTTGACCGGGACGATCGTCTGCGCGCCGCCGAGGACGTCGGCGAAGCTGCCCGCGCCCGTCCGGTTCTGGGCCGCGACGTTGTTGGTGCACGACGACGACTCGGTCTGGCCCGACGAGGCGTGGTGGTGGCTGCTGTGGTGGCCGCCGCTCGCTCGGGCAGTCGCCCGCGAAGGCCGCGCCGGACATGGACCCGAGGCCGGCGCCGACGATCGCGGTGGCCAGCACGGTCTTGCGGAACATCGACACGCTGCTTCTCCTGCTCGAGACGATTCCGAGGGGGTGGCCGCCATCCGTGACGGACGGGGCCGTGGCCCGCCGACCGGGTCAGGGAGCGACCCGGTCGGCGTGGCCGACTACGACCAGATGCTGTGCACGACCACCGCTCCCCGACGTCCGGGGCCGTCGGGAGGGCGGGGCGAGCGACTTATCCGACGCCGGGGAAGGTCGGCAGGCCGCCGCCGAGGCCGAGGACCGACAGGCTGTTGTCGCTGAGGATCTTGTTGTTGTTCAGGTTGTCGCAGATGTTGCCCGGGATGATCGTCTGCGCGCCGCCGAGGACGTCGGCGAAGCTGCCGGCCTTGGTGTCGTTCTTGGCCGCGACGTTGTTCGTGCAGTCGCTCGACGAGGCTCGAGTGGCTCGACTCGTGCGACTTGTGGTGGCCCTCGTGGCCGCAGTCGGTCGCGAACGCCGAACCGGCGGTCGAGGCGAGGCCGGCGCCGATGATGGCGGTGGTCAGAACGGTCTTGCGGAGCGTCGACACGCTTTCTCCCCATTGGTCGTCGTCGCGTGATCGGACGGAACACGCGGTGCGTCGGTCGCGACGACCAGGCGGCGCCACGACTCGGTGACATCAACGCCTCGATCGAGTGAAGGTCACGGTCAGGTTGCGGAGAACCCGGGGGTCGGCGACCGAACTCGACGCTGAACAGGAGCAATAGCGGAGGGCAACCACCCGTTCGGACCAGTGCGCTACAACGCAGAACGGGCCGGCACTCACCCGGGACGTGGTGTCCCGAGGAGTGCCGGCCCGTGGCTGGCGTTCTGGTGGCAGGCCGCGCGGCCCGCCGGCCGCTGCTCGACCGACGTCTCGGCTACAGCACGTTGACGTGGTTGCCGTTGAGGATCGAGTTGTCGTCCAGGATGTGGCAGACGTTGACGGGGATGATCGTCTGCGCGCCGCCGAGG
The DNA here is from genome assembly GCA_963716955.1 of uncultured Actinomycetota bacterium. Classification (GTDB taxonomy): domain Bacteria; phylum Actinomycetota; class Actinomycetes; order Mycobacteriales; family Pseudonocardiaceae; genus Actinomycetospora. The sequence goes on along the minus strand of CAVQUY010000017.1, from coordinate 156,600 downwards.
ACGTCGACGAGGCCGCCGCTCTTGGACTCGTTCGCCGCCGCCACGTTGTTGGTGCACGACGACGACTTCTGGTCGCCGCTTGTCGTGGCCCCACGAGTCGTGGCCGTGGTGGTGGCGGCTGTGGCCGTGGTCGTTGTCCCAGTTGTTGTGGCCGCCGTCGCCCGGGTCGTCGCCCGCGAAGGCCGCACCGGTCATCGAGGTGAGGCCGGCACCGATGATGGCGGTGGCCAGAACGGTCTTGCGAATCATCGACACGATGTTCTCTCCAGGGGTCCCAGGTAATCCGGGCCCGTGGTGACCGGGCCCGACTGTCACGACCCCCACAACGGCAGGTTCCGCGAGCGAGTCACGGGGTACGGCGTGACTTCACTCCTTCGAGGGGTTCGGTCTCCCGGGCCTCAAGCGCCGGGGCGATCACCCGGTCGGGCCAGCCGCCGGACGACGCCCACGACGACCGAGGCCAGCTCCGACCCGGCGTCCTCCTGCAGGAAGTGGCCCGCGCCGCGCAGCACGGCGTGCCCGGGGTCCTCGCCGCCGCCGGCGCCCGCGCCCCGGACGTGGTCGCGCAGGACCGGTGCCATGGCCCCGGTGATGGGGTCGGAGTCGGAGAACGCCACCACGAACGGGCGCGCGTAATCGGCCAGCGCCGCCCACGCCGTCCGGTTGGCCTCGGTCTCCGGGTCGTCGGGGCGGGTCGGCACCAGCAGGGGCATCGCCCGCGGGCCCGCCTTGTGGGCCTCGTCGGGGAAGGGGGCGTCGTACGCGGCCCGGGCGGCGGACGGGAGCCCCCGCACGCAGCCCGAGGCGACGAGCCGCCCGACGTCGAGGGTGTCCGCCCGCTCCACGGCCCGCCGGAACCGCCACCACGGCTCGGGCATGTCGACGTCGCCGGTGGGGAGCCCGGTGTTGGCGGCGACCACGGCGCGGAAGCGGTCGGGGGCCGCGGCCACGAGCCGCAGCCCGATCAGGCCACCCCAGTCCTGCCCCAGGAGCACGAGGTCGTCGAGGCCCAGCGCGTCGAACACCGCCTCGCGCACCCAGGCGACGTGGCGGGCGTAGGTGTGGTCGGCCACGTCCGCGGGCTTGTCGGAGCGCCCGAAGCCCACGAGGTCGACCGCGACCGCCCGCACGCCCGCCCCGGCGAGCGCGTCCAGGACGTGGCGGTAGAGGAAGGACCAGGTGGGCTCGCCGTGCAGCAGGAGCACGGTCGGGCCCGCGTCGGGACCCTCCGGCCCGACGGCGTAGGTGGCCACGCGCAGGCGCTCCGGCCCCCCGTCGGGATCGGCGACCTCGACGTAGCGGGGCCGGTGACCGAAGCCCTCGACGGCGGAGAAGCGCTCCTCGGGCGTCCGCAGCAACCGCACGCGGGCAGCCTGCCACGCCGGGCCCCGTCGCAGGGCCCGTCGACCGCTCTCGGCGTCCCCGAACGGCCTGGTCACCTCGGCACCCCTAGGGTGGCGCCGCACGTGATCACCCCGCAGGAGACCCGGAGGCCGTCCGTGGCCCAGGACATCGTCCCCATCACCCTCGCGCTCACCGACGGGGACCTGGTCACCCTCTGGGCCCCGCGCTGGCGCGAGGACGGCGAGGAGTGGGAGGCCTTCCTCGGCGACGACGACCACGTCTTCGCCTTCGCCGACGCCGCCGACCTGGCCGCCTGGATCCGCACGAGCGACGCCGACGGCACCCCGCACGACCTCGCGGACCACCCGGCGTGGGGGGTCGTCGGCGGCCTGTCGGTCGACGAGCTGACCCCCGAGGACATCCAGCGCTACGACGTCATCGGCGCGCCGGAGCTCGTCGCCGACGAGCCCGACACCTGGGTGGTCGACGACCTCGCGGAGATCACGGCGATGGTCCGGTCCCTCGCGGACGTCTGCGACCTGACCGCGGTGACCGGGATCCTCGACTCCACCCCGGCCTTCGCGGCCCTCCCGCAGGGCGTGGCGGCGTTCGGCGGCCGGGACGGCGGGGCGCTGTGGACCGAGCTCGCCGACGTCGTGGCCGAGCGCTGGGACGACGTGCTCGACGCCCTGGACGCCCTCGTGCGCGTGCCCGAGGTCGACACCGAGCTGGCCGCCAAGCTGCGCGCCACCGCGACCCCGGCCCCCGTCGGCGACCTCGACGCGGCCACCGACGGCCCCGACGACGCCGAGGGCACCGCCCCCGACGACGACGCGGAGGCCTCCTCGGGCAGCCGGGAGGACGCCGAGAACTCCCCCGCCGACCCGGAGGCCGTCGCCACCGACCCCCAGGACTCCGCCGTCGCCGGGCCGCTCGCCGACGCCCCCGAGGACCTGCGCAGCGACACCGCGGGCGAGTCGCTGCGCAGCGACCTGGTCGACGCCGACGAGGAGCCCGAGCCCGGGTTCTGGGAGGACGTCGGGATCGACCCCATCTCGATCCTCTCCGACGAGGGCGAGGTCGTCACCCTGCGCTGCTTCCTCGACGACGAGCCGGTGTTCCTCGGCCGCGACGGACGGATCGACGTGTTCCCCCACGCCCGGGCCCTGCGCACGTGGATCGCGGGCGACGGCGCCGACGGCCACGACCTCGCCGAGGTCTCCACCTGGTCCGAGGTGGTGACGGCGGCCGTCGGCGGCGACCTCGAGATCGACGTCGCCCCCGAGAACACCTACGTGCTCCCCGGGCTCGCCGAGGACCTGCTCGAGGGCCCGCAGGCGGTCGACCCCGCCCAGCTCGAGCTCGCCGTCGAGCTCTTCCTCGACGCCGCCGACTGGGCCGGGGACGCCGAGACGCGGGAGGCGCTCGCGACCTCGGAATCCCTCGGCTGGCTGGTCTCGTTCGTGCTGCGCCCGGACCCCAACCGGCTCACCCCGTCGCCGCCGTTCCAGCGCGAGACCACCCGGTGGCGTGAACTGGAGGACCGATTCCTGGGGCGCTTGCGCCATCCGTGACCGGTGTGACGAGCGGGGCGTCACGTCGCCCGCCGTTGCGGGGGCGCGTCCGATCGGGTCACCAGGCCTGGCTAGCCTGCCCCCGCGACGTCTCGGGGCCGGTCCGCCCCGTCCAGCCTGGCCGTCCCCGCAGAGAGTGGGCTCCGCGTGATCGACTCCAACCAGACCATGTCCTTCGATCGGATGCGCAGCATGCTGACCCGGGCCGCGGAGGTCAGGGACAGCGAGCAGCAGCAGATCTTCGACTCGCTCGACGAGATCCACGGTCGGCTCGCCGCGCTCGACGCCCTCGGCGCCGTCCGCAAGCGGCTCGCGGAGGTCCCGGACCGGACCGAGATGAGCGTGCTCGCCGAGCGGCTCGACGAGACCGTCGCGAAGCTCGACGCCCAGGAGTCGGCGGTCTCCTCCCTGGCCCGCCTGGTCGAAGGACTGGTGGACCGCGTCGCGGACCGGCTGGCCACCCCGTTCGCCCAGCTCGACGGCCGGCTCGACGGGATGGCGGGACGCTTCGAGGGCGTCGCCGGGCGGATGGACGGGCTCGAGGACCGCCTGTCGGGGCTGCACAAGCGCCTCGACGACCTCGACAACCGCCTCGACCGCCACGAGATGCGCCTCGACCAGATCCCGGCCGCGGTGACCGGCCCGCTCCGCGAGCGCCTGGAGTCCGTCGAGTCCTCGCTGCGCACCCAGGGCGAGGAGACCTCGCGCGCCCTCGGCGAGACGACCCGGTCGCTGTCCGAGGAGATCTCCGGCTCGCGCGACACGGCCCGGACCGACTGGGAGACGGCGCGCGACCAGTCCGGCGAGCAGCTCCGCGACCTCACCGGCCGGCTCGAGGCGCTGACCGCGCGGCTCGACGGCGTGGGCACGCGGGTCGAGGGCGTCGAGCACACGCTCGGCAGCCGGGTGGAGAACGTGGCGAGCAGCGTGGCCGCCGCGATCGACGGTCTCGACACCACGCTCTCGGGCAAGGTCGAGGGCGTCGAGCGTAGCGTCGCCGGGCTCTCGGCCCGCGTCGACGGCGTCGAGTCCGCGCTGACCGACCGCGTCTCCACCGTGGCGTCCTCGCTGGAGGCCTCGCTCGACAAGCTCGACGGGACCCTGGTGAACCGGCCCGACCACGAGGCCGTCGTCGCCCTCGTCAACCGCTCCAACGAGGAGTCCGAGCGACGCCAGGCCGGCCAGCTCGACGAGGCGCTCTCGACCTTCGCGGAGATCATCCTCGGGTCGGGCCAGCAGCAGCAGTCCCCGGCGCCGCGCCCCGCCGCCCGCCGCAGCGCCCGCAAGCCCGCGCTGACCTCGAGCCTCAACGGGCACGGCCACGGCGACGCCGCGGCCGACGAGGAGGGCGGGGAGGCCTGAGCCTCCCCGCGCCGCCGCGCGGGCTAGGGTCGGTGACCGATGCCCGCTGCGTCGCGTCTCCCGCTCGCCGTCGTCCTGGCCACGGTCCTCCTGCTCCTCGGCGCCGGGACCGGGGCCGCGGCGACCGACCTCCCGGCCCAGCAGTCCTGCGCCGACGTCACCGCGCCCGGACCGGCGGTCGACGCGTCGGAGGCCCCGCGTCCGGGCGAGTCGGCACCGGCGCCGCTGCCCGTCCCCGCCCGCCCCGTCGGCGGTGACGCGATGGGCACCTGCGGCACCGTCGTGCCGTCGGGCGCCCCGGCCCCGCCCGCGGTGGGCGTGCAGTCCTACGTCGTCGCCGACCTCGACTCGGGGGAGGTGCTCGCCGCGCGGGTCCCGCACGCGCGCCTGCGGCCCGCGTCGCTGCTGAAGACCCTGACGGGCCTGCTGGTCGCGCAGGACCTGCCGATGGACCAGACCGTCGTCGGGACCCAGGAGGACGCGGACCAGGAGGGCACCCGGGTCGGCATCGGGCCCGGCGGGCAGTACACGATCCGCCAGCTCCTCGACGGCATGCTCATGGCCTCGGGCAACGACATCGCGCACGCGCTCTCGATCCGGCTCACCGGCTCGGTGCCCGCGACGGTCGACCTCATGAACCGCACCGCCGCGCAGATCGGCGCCCTCGACACCCGCGCGGCGACCCCGTCGGGCCTCGACGGGCCCGGCCAGTCGTCGTCGGCCTACGACCTCGCGAGCATCTTCCGCCTCGGGATGGCGCACGAGCCGTTCGCGACGGCCGTGGGCACGAAGCAGATCATCCTGCCCGGGTGGGGCCCCAACCCGCCGTTCGCGGTCGACAACGACAACAAGCTCCTCGGGCAGTACCCGGGCGCGCATCGGCGGCAAGACCGGGTTCACCGACGACGCGCGCCACACCTACATCGGCGCCGCACAGCGTGACGGGCGCCGGCTCGTCGTCGTCCTCATGCACGGCGAGCAGAGCCCGGTGCTGATGTACGAGCAGGGCATCGCGCTGCTCGACTACGGCTTCGCGCTGCCCCGCGGCGCCGCCGTCGGGCAGCTGACGCAGCCGGCGCCGGGCACGACGCTCGGCTCGACGACGGCGGCGGCGCCCTCCCCCGCCGGCGCGGCGTCGCCGACCAGTGGCGGCGCCTCCCCGGTCACCGGGTCGACGAACTGGGTGGCGCCGGTGGCGATCGGCGCCGTCGTCGTGCTCGGCCTCGTCGTGCTGGCCGCCCGGATCCGGCGTCGCCGGAGCTGATGTCGGTCGCCCGCCCCCGAGCCAGCAACGGCACGTTCCTGGCATCTGACGTCAGGACGGCGCCGTTCACCCCCGGGGGCGCGGGGTCTCAGCGTCGGCCGCGACGCATCCCGTTGACGCCGAGGATGCTCCCGACGACGCCGAGCACGGCCCCGGCGCCGAGCAGGCCGGCGGTCGCGCCGGCCCCGGGCGTCCGCCCCACGGTGACCGCGGGCCGGACGATGACGGGCGCCGGCTCGGGGATCTCCTCGCGCTCGTTCTCCTTGAGCGTCGCCGCCCAGGCGGTGACGAAGAGGATGAACCGCGAGACGAAGTTGGCGAACACCAGCAGACCGATGATGGGCCCGAACGCGGCGCCGGCGGGCGAGTTCGGTCACGCTCGAGATGTAGACCGTCATGACCTGCTGGAGCACGACGAAGCCCACCGAGGCGAGGATCGCGGCCCGGCCGGCCGAGCGCAGCGTCACCGGCTCCCGCGGCAGCCGGGCGATCACCCAGAGGAAGACCAGCCAGTTCGCGGCCAGGGTGATGGCGATGCCCGCGATCGTGAGCAGCACCTGCACCCACGTCTGCCCCTCGAGACCGAGGAAGCGGGCGACCGCGTGCGAGGCCCCGGTGGCGACGGCGGTGACCGCGAACGACAGGGCGAGGGCCACGCCCAGCCCGATCATGGCGACGAGGTCGCCGAGGTAGCGCTTGACGACCGTCGGGGGATCGCCGCGCTGGTCCCACTGCTCGGACAGGGCCTCGCGCAGGTTCGACATCCAGCCGAGCCCGGAGTAGAGCGCGCCGAGCAGACCGATGATGCCGACCGCGCTGCGCTGCGCGATCGCCTGCGCGATGACCTTGTTGAGCAGGTCGCCGAGCCCGGGCGGGGCGGCCGCGGTGATGCCGGACTGGATCTGGTTCAGCAGGTCCTGGTTGTTCGCCAGCACGAACGCCGCCGCCGCGAAGGCGATCATGAGCAGCGGGCACGAGCGCGAGGATCGAGAAGTAGGTGATGGCCGCGGCGTAGTGGTCACCGTGCTTCTCGGTGTACCGGCCGCCGGCCCGCACCAGGTGGTCGAGCCACGGGTACCGGGCCCGCAGCTGCTTCGAGCTTCGTCGGCTCCGCGGTGGTGCTGCCGCCGGTCGTGCCGGCGGTGGTGGTCGTCATCGCGCGCTCGCCCCTCTCGGCCCCCGGACGCTCCCGCGGGCGCTGGTCCCCGACGCACCCCCGTCCGGCCGGGCGGGGGTGCACCGGGCTCACTACCCAACGGCACCGGCGGTCACGCTGGGTGCGCTCCTCGCTCGTGAGCACAAACGGTGGCTATAGCCGCTGCTAGTGCTCACGAGCGCGGAGCGCACCTACGAGTACGGCGCCGGGTCGAAGCGGGCGTTGCGCTCGCGGAAGGAGCGCGCCGAGCCCGGCCACAGCAGCGTCAGGCGCCCGCTGACCTCGTCGAGGTACCAGCTGCGGCAGCCGCCGGCGAGCCACACGGTGTCGCGCGCGGCCGCGTCGACGTCGCGGACGTAGTCGCGCTCCGCGGCCGCCGAGACCTCGAGGGGCTCCCCGGCGCGGGCGAGGTGGTCCAGCGCGCCGAGGACGTACTCGATCTGCGTCTCGATCATGTAGATCGCCGAGTTGTGCCCGAGGCTCGCGTTGGGGCCGTCGAGCACGAACATGTTGGGGAAGCCGTGCACGCTCGTCGAGGCGTAGGCGGTCATCCCGCCCGCCCAGTGCTCGGCGAGGGTGCCGCGCCGCCCGTGCACCCGCGGTGCGTAGGGCTGGCGCGCGGCGTGGAACCCGGTGGCCAGGACGAGCGCGTCGAGGCGGTACCGCGCGCCGGAGGCCGCGACCGCGGTGCGCCCGTCGACCCGGGCCAGCGCGGAGTCCTCGAGCACGACGTCGTCGCGGGCCAGCGCCGGGTAGAGCTCGTCGGAGAGCACGATGCGCTTGCAGCCGATCTCGTAGCCCGGGGCGAGGCGGGCACGCAGGTCCGGGTCGGCGACCTGCTCGTGCAGGTGGCGCCGGGCGCGGGCGCGCAGCTCGTCGATCGCCGGCCGCACCCGCCGTCGGGCGTCGACGGAGCGCTCGGCGTCGTCGAAGATCTCCTCCCGGAGGGCGCGGGCGTCCTCCGGGTGCTCGGCGAGGCGGCGGCGCTCGCCGGGCGAGTACGGCCGGTCCCCCCGCGGCACCACCCACGTCGGGGTGCGCTGGAAGACGACGAGCTCGGAGGCCTGCTCGGCCAGGCGCGGGATGACCTGCGCGGCGGAGGCGCCCGTGCCCACGACGCCGACGCGGGCGCCGTCGAGCACGACGTCGTCGTCCCAGCGCGACGTGTGCATCACCGGGCCCGTCGAAACCGTCGAGGCCCACGACGTCGGGGACGCGCGGCTCGGTCAGCCGGCCGGCGGCGAGGACGAGGACGCGCACCCACCAGGTGCCCGCCGCCGTCGTCACCTCCCAGCGGCCCTCGGGGGCCGACCAGCGCGCGCGCCACATCTCGGCGCCGTAGCGCACGTGCGGCGCCACGCCCTCCTCGACGGCGGCGCGGCGCAGGTAGTCGTGGATCTCCTCGCCGGGCGCGAACACGCGCGACCAGTCCGGCGCCGGACGGAACGAGTACGAGTACAGGTGGGACGGCACGTCGCACGAGACGCCGGGGTAGCGGTTGTCCCGCCAGGTCCCGCCGACGTCGTCGGCCCGCTCGAGCACGACGAAGTCGGTGAACCCGCGGCGGGCCAGCCGGATCGCGAGGCCCAGCCCGGCGAACCCCGCGCCGACGATCGCGACGTCGGCCCGGTCGGCGGTCACGTCGCCCGGCCCACGGTGCGGCGCCCGGCCGGGACCTCGCCGTAGAGGGTGGTCCGCTGGCGCACCGGGCGGTCGAGCTCGCGGGCGATCGCCGCGACGTCGTCGGCGGTGAGCACGCGCCCGGCCTCGGGGCCCGCGGCCGGGTCGAGCGTGCCGTCGAGCAGGAGCCCGCCGAGGTCGTCGGCGCCGCCGCGCAGGACGTCGAGGACGACGGCCCGGTCGAGCTTCGGCCAGGCGGCCTGGACGTGGTCGATCCGGCCGTGGAGCAGCAGGCGCGCGACGGCGTGCAGCGCGCGGGTCTCGCGCGTCGAGGCCCCGCGGACGCGGCCCGCGAGCTGCTCGGGCACGTCGGCCAGCGGCATCGCGATGAGCTCGGTGAACCCGCCGGTGCGGTCCTGGATCGCCGCGAGTGCCCGCAGGTGGGCGACCTGCTGGGCGGGGGTCTCGACGTGGCCGTAGACGATCGTCGCCGTCGAGCGCAGCCCCACCTCGTGCGCCGTGGTCACCAGCTCGATCCACCGCACCGCGGGGATGTCGGTGCCGCCGGTGAGCAGGCGGCGGACGTCGTCGTCGAGGATGCGCGCCGCCGTCCCGGGCACCGAGCCGAGGCCGGCGTCGCGGGCGGCGGTGAGGAACTCCCGGGGCGACGACCTCCGCCCGGTCGGCCGCCTGCGCGACCTCGGCGGGGCGGAAGGCGTGCAGGTGCAGCGGGTGGCGGGCGGTGATGCGGCGGACCAGCGCGAGCGGGGCGTCCGGGCCGGCGTCCTCGGGGACCGGGCCCTGCACGCAGACCTCGGTGGCGCCGAGCTCCCAGGCCTCGTCGACGAGTGCGTCGAGGTGGTCGGGGTCGTGCACCAGCGTCGGCGCGAGGTTGCGGTTGACGACGACGGTCAGCGCGTCGCCGACGGTGTCACGGCGCACCGCGTCGGCCAGGGCGCACAGGGCCTCGAGCTCGTCGCCGTCGGCGCCGAGCAGCTCGACGTAGCCCGCGTCGGACAGGCCGGACGGGTCGCGCTCGGCGGCGCCGAGCCGGGAGCGCACGGCGGTCGGTGTGCTCACGACGATGCCGCCACCGGGTCACGAACGGCGGCCAGCCCCTGCTCGTCGGCCAGCGCCGCGACGGCGGGCGCCACGGCCGGGTCGATCCAGCCGTCCCCCGCGACGTAGCGCGGGTAGACCGTCAGCCGCGGGCGCAGCGCGAAGCCGGCCTCGGCGGTGACGCGGGCGAGGTCGTCGAGCCCGGGCCAGGGGCGCTCGGGGTTCACGTGGTCGGGCGTGACCGGGGAGACGCCGCCCCAGTCGTCGATGCCGGCGCGCAGCAGGAGGGCCTGGTCGCTGTGGGCGCTGTCCGCCGAGCCCTCGCCGAGCTCGCCCGCGAGGTTCGGTGGCGCCTGGACGCTCACGCCGAGCGGCATCAGCAGCCGCGCGACGGCCACGGCCGCGACGAACTCGTCGAACTCGGCGTCCGGCTCGCCGCGCATCGCGGTGTCCGGCTTCGCGCGGAAGTTCTGGACGATGATCTCCTGGAGGTGGCCGTACTCCCCCGCGAGGCGGGCGAGCGCGAGCAGCGACTCCGCGCGGTCGCGGCGCGTCTCGCCGATCCCGACGAGGATGCCGGTGGTGAACGGGACGCGGGCCCGCCCGGCGTCGGCGATCGCCGCCAGCCGCACCGCCGGGTCCTTGTCCGGGGACCCGAAGTGCGCCCCGCCCGGCTCGATCAGCAGCGTGGACGTCGACTCGAGCATCATCCCCATCGACGGGGCGACCGGGCGCAGCACGGCCAGCTCGTCCGGGCTCATCACCCCGGGGTTGAGGTGGGGCAGGAGCCCGGTCTCGTCGAGCACCGCCTGCGCGGCGGCGCGGACGTAGTCGATCGTCGAGGTGTACCCGTGCGCCGTGAGCCAGGCGCCGGCGGCGTTCCAGCGGGCCTCGGGCCGGTCGCCGAGGGTGAACAGCACCTCGGTGCAGCCCTGCGCCGCGCCCTCGCGGGCGATGTCGAGGACCTCGTCGAGCTCCAGGTACGCCGCGGGCACGCGGCCGGGCACCGTGGCGAACGTGCAGTAGTGGCAGCGGTCGCGGCAGAGCCGGGTCAGCGGGACGAAGACCTTCGGGCTGTAGGTGACCGTCCCGACGCGGCCCTGCGCGGCGAGGTGCGCGTCGCGGCGCGCGGCGGCCCGCGACAGCAGGTCCTCGAGCTCCGCGCCGCGGGCCGAGAGCAGCGCGACGACGTCCTCGACGCCGGCGCGCGCGAGGTCGTCGGCCCCGCGGTCGTCCGCCCCGACCAGGTGATCAGCCACGGACCGAACGTACGCCGGGATCGCCGGGGGCGGCCACGTCCGCGGGCTCCGCCACCGCCTCCGCGCCGCCACCGCCGGGCAGCCGCACCGTCGCCGTCGTCCCCGCCCCGGGGGCACTCCCGACCGTCACCGTCCCCGCCATCGCCTCCACCAGCCCGCGGACGAGCGCGAGCCCCAGCCCGGTCCCCCCGCCGGCGTCGTCGGCGGCCCCGCCGTCGAGCTGGGCGAACGGCTCGAACAACCGGTGCGCCAGCGCCGCGGGGATGCCCGGTCCACCGTCGGAGACCGCCAGCACGACCCGGCCGTCCCCGTCCTCGTCCCCCGCGTCGACCCGCACCCAGCCGTCGACGTGGTTGTGACGCACGCCGTTGGTCACGAGGTTGATCAGCACCTGGCGCACCCGGCGCGGGTCGGCGGACGCGATCGGTCCGCCCGCCGCCGGCAGGTCGGTGTCCAACCGGATCCCGCGGCGGGCGGCCACCGGTTCGAGCAGGTCGAGCACCTCGTGGACCAGCGCGGCCAGGTCCACCGTCCCGGGCGCCAGCGGCAGGGCCCGCGCCTCGAGGCGGGCGAGGTCGAGGACGTCGCCGACGAGGTCGAGCACGTGGCGTGCCGCGGCGTCGATGTGCCCGAGCGCCGCCTCGCGGCGGGCGGGCGGCAGGTCGAGGGTGCCGAGCAGCTCCGAGAACCCGATGATCGCCTGCAGCGGCGTGCGCAGCTCGTGGCTCAGCGTGGACAGCAGCACCGACTTGGCCCGGCTCGCGTCCTCGGCGACCCGGGCGGCCAGCTCGGCCTCCCGGCGGGCGGCGCGGTCGCGCTGCGCGGCCCGGCGGGCCGTGACGTCGACGACGTTGAGGCTCACGTGCCGGCTGCTCCCGCTCCCCACGACGGAGGCGGTGAGGGCGGCCTGCACGGTCCGCCCGTCCCCGCCCACCAGGCACACCTCGAGCGGTTCCGCGGGGGCCGTGCCCGTGGTGAGGCCGCGCAGCAGCAGCGCGGCGCCCGCCCGGTCGGCGGGGCGCAGCACCGCGTCGAGGTCGGCGGCGAGCAGGTCCGCCGCCGGCCGCCCCACCATCGCGGCCAGCGCGTCGTTGACCTTGAGGAAGCGCCCCTGCAGGTCGGTGAGCGCCATGCCCACCGCGTTGTCCTCGAAGGTGCGGCGGAACCGTTCCTCGCTCTCGGCGAGCGCGCCGTAGAGCCGGTCGTGCTCCAGGGCCACCGCGGCGAGGTCGGTGAAGCGGGCGACGAGCCGGCGCTCGCGGTCGTCGGGACGGTGCGGGCGGGCGTGGTAGACCGCGAACGTGCCGAGCACGCCGTCCTGACCGCGGATCGGGCTCGACCAGCACGACCCGAGCCCGTACGGCTGCGCGATCGCGCGGAACCGGTCCCAGCGGGCGTCGCAGGCGATGTCCTCGGCGACGACGGCCTCGTCCCGGTAGGCCGCGGTGCCGCACGACCCGGCGTCCGCGCCGATCGGCATCCCGTCGATCGCGGCGGAGTACGCGGCGGGCAGCGACGGGGCGGCCCCGTGGTGCAGGGTCCCGCGGGCCGCGTCGAGGACCAGCACCGAGCAGCGGCTGCCCGGGATCAGCTCCTCGAGGGCGAGCGTGACGGCGCCGAGCACCTCGGCCCGGCCGGCGCCGCCGGCGAGCAGCTCCAGCACCCGGTGCTGGCGGTCGAGCAGGCCCGCGGCGTCGGCGGTGCCGAGCGTGTCGTGCACGTGCGCGGTCACGGGTCGAGCTGGTAGCCCACGCCGCGCATCGTGCGGATGCGCGGGCGGGCCGCCGGGTCGAGGCCGAGCTTGGCGCGCAGCCGGTGGACGTGCTCGGTCACCGTCGCCTCGCCCTGCCAGCCCTCGCTGTGCCACACCTGCGCGAGCAGCTGGGCCCGGCTGAAGACCTGGCGCGGGTGGGCGACGAGGAAGGCCAGCAGGTCGAACTCGCGGGCCGTCAGCTCGACGGGGGCGCCGTCGACGGTGATCTCGCGCGCGGCCGCGTCGAGCGCCAGCCGCCCGCACACCATCGGGGGCCCGGCCGCCGTCGTGGGCCGTGCGCGGCGCAGCACCGAACGGACCCGGGCCGCCAGCTCGCCCGGCGAGAACGGCTTGACCAGGTAGTCGTCGGCGCCGAGGTCGAGCCCGACGATGCGGTCGGTCTCCCCGCTGCGCCCGGAGAGCACGATCACCGGGAGCGCCGCGGTGACCGGCGCGCCGCGCACCCGGCGCAGCACGTCGAGCCCGCCGAGGCCGGGCATCGAGAGGTCGAGCACGACGAGGTCGGGACGCTCGGTGTCGATCGCGGAGAGGGCCTCGTCGCCGTCCCCGGCCTGCGCGACGGCGAACCCGTCGGACTCCAGCTGCCAGGACGCGACGGTGCGCACGGCCTCGTCGTCGTCGACGACGAGCACCCGCGGTGTGCTCGGGTCCACGCCGACCCCCTCCTCGTCCGTCGGGGTGGATCGTGCCCACCCCGTGAGCCGGGCCACAAGGGGCCGGATCGGCGGGGAGCGGCCCGTTGTGGGTGCGTTGAGGAATCGTTGACCGCGCTGTGATGCGGGTCACCCAGGGTGGCACCGTGACCGCTGCCCCGCCGACCCGGCCGCGGCGGCCGGTCCCGTACCGCCGTCGGGACGGGCCAGCGCCGTCGGGACGACCCGGCGCCTGACCCGTTCCGCCACGCTCTCAGGAGGCCGCCCGACATGAAGCTCGCCCTCTACCTGCCCAACTTCCGCACCGAGATCACCGTCAAGGAGCTCGAGGACCTCACGCAGCTCGCGGAGGACCTCGACTTCGACTCGGTCTGGACGCTCGACCGGATCGTCGTCCCGGAGGCCTCGGACCGGGAGCAGCTGCAGTACTCCTTCGGCATGATGGACGGGCTCCCCAACGCCCTCCCCGTGGCCTCGACGGGCAACTGGCTGCAGGGCTTCCCGCTCATCCCGTGGCTCGCGGCGAAGACGTCGAAGGTGCGCATCGGGATGAGCATCATCGACACGCCGTTCCGCTCGCCCGGCGTCCTCGCCGCGGAGCTGGCCACCATCGACCACCTGTCCGAACGGCCGGCTCAACGTCGGCCTGGGGGCCGGCTGGATGCCCGAGGAGTTCGCGGCCGCGAGCGCCGCCCACATCTTCCCGAAGCGGCACAAGCACGTGCGCGAGACGATCGAGATCCTGCAGGGCGTCTGGGCCAACGAGCACTTCGAGTACCACGGCGAGTTCGCCGACTTCGACCCCTGCGGGTTCGGCGCGAAGCCGCTCCAGCAGCCGCGGCCGCCGATCTTCATGAGCGGGCTCAAGGACCCGCTGCGCTCCGCGAAGCGCATCACCAAGTACGACCTCGACGGCTGGATCGGGATCCAGGACTCGCCCGAGGGCCTCGCGAAGTGGCTCACCGCCATCGACCAGCAGTTCGAGGAGATCGGGAGCCCGAAGCGCTCGAAGGACCTCGAGATCTGCTCGATGATCTGGACCGTCATCACCGACGAGGAGGTCGACCAGACCGTCAACGGCGTCGCGTCCAACCTGCTGGTGGGGACGGCCGGTCAGCTCACCGACCGGCTCAAGGCCTACAAGGAGGCCGGCATGACGATGCCGCTGATCTGGCCGCCGTTCACCGACGTGCCGACCTCCAAGACGATGGACGACCTGAAGCGGATCAAGGAGGAGATCATGCCGAAGGTGGAGGCCGCCTGACCCGTCCTCCTCGACGCCGGCGTGGCACGCTCCGTCGGCGATGGACGCTCGTGGTCGGGGACTGGCGGCGCTGTGCGTCACCGAGGTCGTCAGCTGGGGTTCGCTCTACTACGCGTTCCCGGTGCTCCTCGGACCGATCACCGTCGAGACCGGGTGGTCGGCCACGGCGACCGTCGGCGCGTTCTCGACGGGGGCCGTGGTCTCCGCCGCGAGCGGCATCGTCGTCGGGCGGCTGATCGACCGCCGGGGCCCGCGGCCGGTGATGACCGCGGGCTCGGCGCTCGGGGTGGCGGCGCTGCTCGCGGTGGCCGCCGCCCCGTCGCTGCCGCTGTTCTACCTCGCGTGGGCGCTGGGCGGGGTGGCGCAGGCGGCCACGTTCTACCCGCCGGCGTTCGCGGCGATCACCGGCTGGTACGGCGAGGACCGGCTGCGCCCGCTGACCACGGTGACGCTGGTGGCGGGGTTCGCGTCGACGGTGTTCGCGCCGCTCACGGCGTTGCTGGTCTCGCACCTGACATGGCGTGGCAGCTATGTCGTGCTGGCGGTGATCCTGGGCGTGGTGACGGTCCCGCTGCACCTGCTGCTGCTCACCCCGTCGTGGTCGCGGGCGGGCGGCTCGCCGGGGTCGATCGGCGAGGAGGCCGAGCGGGCCCGGACGGTGGTCCGCTCCCCGCGGTTCGTGCTCCTCGCGGCGGTCATCACCCTGGCCGGCTTCGGGCTGTACGCGGCGACGATCAATCTCGTGCCGCTGCTCGTGGGGCGCGGGGCGTCGCTGGGGACGGCGGCCGTCGGGCTGGGCCTGGTCGGGGTCGGGCAGGTCGGCGGGCGGTTGTTCTTCGCCCCGCTGTCCCGCCGGACCGGCCCGGGAGTCCGGATCGCGGTCGTCGTGGGGGTGGGCGGGCTCCTCGTGATCGCCGCCGGGCTGGTGCCGGGCCCGGTGGCGCTGGTCATCGCGATCGGCGTCCTCGCCGGGGCGTGCCGCGGGATGCACACGCTGCTCCAGGCGTCCGCGGTGTCCGACCGCTGGGGGACGGGGTCGTTCGGGCGGATCAACGGGGTGTTCTCGGCGCCGCTGACCGTGGCGGTCGCGCTGGCCCCGGCGGGTGGGGTGGTGCTCGCCGGGCTGGTCGGCGGGTTCGGGGCGGCGTTCGTGGTGCTCGGGGCCCTGGCGGTCGTCTCGGGGGTCGTGGCGGTACGGCTCTAGCTCCCCCCAGTGGTCGCCGAGGAGACGCCTGTGCACCCGGACCCAGCGATCCTGCGTGCATGAACGTCTCCTCGACGCTCAGATGGCTCCGCGCTCGATGAGCGCCTCGCGGACGCGGCACTCGATCCAGCCCGGGGTCCGGAAGTACTGCCGGGCTGTCACCGTGATGACGATCCATCCGAGGCGGCGCAACGCGTCGATCCTCTCCACGTCGCGGCCCCGCCGGTCGTCGTCCGCGTGGTTCCAGCCGTCGTACTCGACCGCCACCTTCCACTCGGGCCAGGCCAGGTCGAGGCGCGCGACGAAGCGGTGCCCGTCCCACACCACGTGCTGGCTCACCGGGACCGGGAACGCTGCCCGGACGACGTCGACGCGGACCCGGCTCTCCATCGGCGACTCGGACTTCGGGTCCATGAGCCGGGCGACCTCGGGGACCTTCCGGCACCCTCGCGTGGTCCCCTGCTCGGAGGCGAACCCGGCCAGGTCCGCACCAACGAAGCGACCGCACCGCCCCAGAGCGTCCGCCGCGACGACGGCGTCGACGAGGGGGACGAGGCGGGCGAGGTCGTACGCCGTCCGGAGCGGTGTCGTCACCCGGACACCGGACCGCTCGACGACGTCCTGCTCGCGGGGCCGGCAGCGTCGGACCCGGCAGCCGGCCGGTGGACTCTGGCGGCGCTCCACCACGGCGATCTCGACCATCGGCTCCGGGCGGGGAAGGACCTCGCAGCCCCACCACCGACACGCCGACCAACCCGTGACGACGGCCTCCGGACCGGCCCAGACCGCCAGACCCAGGATCCGTCGGGTCGGCGAGTCGGGGACGGCCGATCTCACGTAGGTGTCGTGGGCGAGACGGCAGAAGCCCGGGCCCTGGAGCACCCGCCAGGTCACCAGCCCCCGGCGCACGGCCTCCGAGCCGCGGAACGGCCGATCCGTCGGCCACCGGTCGAGTCCCACGGGGTTCTGACGCGACGGGGTCCGGATCGGCTCCATCCCTCGTCGAGAAGACGCTCATGCACGCGGATCTCCGGGATCCCCGTGCATGAGCGTCTCCTCGGCGGGGTGCAACAGCGCCCACAGCCGGTCCCGGGTCATCGGGAGGCGGTACGGCCGGACCCCGACGGCGTCGCGGACCGCGTTGGCGATCGCGGGCGCGACGGGGTTGTAGGGGGACTCGCTCATCGACTTGGCCCCGAAGGGCCCGAGGGCGTCGACGGTGTCGGCGAAGAGCACCTCGGTGAACGGCACGTCCGACCACTGCGGGAGGTGGTAGTCCCGCAGCACCCGGGTGGTGACCCGGCCGGATTCGTCGAGGCGGACCTCCTCGTGGAGCGCGGTCCCGATCCCCTGCGCGACGCCGCCCTCGACCTGCCCGCGGCACTGCTGGGGGTTGACGACGACCCCGGCGTCGGCGGCGTGCACCGAGCGGAGGATCCGCAGCTCGCCGGTGTCGGTGTCGACGGCCACCCGGACGGCGTGCACGTTGAAGGCCACCGAGCGGGGGCTGCCGGCGTGCTCGCCCGCCCCGATCGCGCCGGCCAGCTCCGCGAGCCGCGACCACGGAACCGTCGGGTCCGTGCACGCCCTCCGGCCCGACCCGGCACTCCTCGGGCGCGATCCCCAGCCGCGCCGCCGCCTTCTCCCGCAGCTCGGCGGCCAGGGCCTCGGCGGCCCGCGCGACGGCGGTCCCGGCGACGACGGTGCCCGTCGACCCGAACGCGCCGGTGTCGGCCCCGACCGAGTCGGTGTCGGCGCCGGTGACGGTGACCTTCTCGAGCCGGGCCCCGAGCACGGAGGCGGCGATCTGGGCGTGCACGGTGGCGGTGCCGTTGCCGAACTCGGCGGTGCCGACGCGGACGCGGTAGCCGCCGTCCGGCTCGAGGGTGACGGAGGCCTGGGAGCGGTGCCCCCGCGGCGGGATCGTCGCGATCATGGCCACCGCCATCCCCTCCCCCACCCGCCACGAGGGACCGTCCGGCGCCGGATCACCGTCGCGCCCCAGGGCGGCCTGCGCGAGGTCCAGGCACTGCGGCAGGCCGTCGGAACCGAAGTGCAGGTCGTCGGGGTGATCGGCCGGGTCGGCGGAGGCGACGAACGCGTCGCCGGGCCGCACGACCGACCCGTCGCCGCAGCTCGAAGGGGTCGAGGCCGAGCTCGCGGGCGAGGTCGTCGAGGGCCGACTCGATCGCGAACTGCACCTGCCCGAGCCCGTACCCGCGGAACGCGCCCGACGGCGGCGTCGTCGTGTAGACCGCCTCGGCGTCGACGCGCTTGTTCGGGCAGCGGTAGAGCGCCATCGACTCGTGGCAGCCGTGGAACATCACGCCCGGCGAGTGGTTGCCGTAGGCCCCGGCGTCCGACAGCACGTCGATCGCCAGCGCGGTCAGCGTGCCGTCCGGTACGGCCGCGGCGGTGACGGCCACGCGCATGGGGTGGCGGGTCGGGGTCGCGGTCAACGACTCGGTGCGCGTGAGCTCCCACTGCACCGGTCGGCCCGTGGCCAGGGTGGCGAGCGCGGTGAGGTCCTCGGTGAGCAGCTCCTGTTTCGAGCCGAACCCGCCGCCCACCCGGGCCGGCGTAGACCCGCACCTCGTCGCGGTCCCGGCCGAGCAGCCGGGCCAGCTCGTCGCGCACGAGGAACGGGACCTGCGTCGACGTACGCACGACGAGCCTGCCGTCGGGGTCGACCCACGCCCGGCTGGCGTGGGTCTCCAGCGACGCCGGCGACACGCGGCCGGTGCGCCAGGTGCCCGTGACGACCGCGCCGCCGGCCTCCCGAGCTGCGGCGATCCCCGCGCCGACGTCGCCGACGCCCTCGTGGATCGCGGCGACCACGTTGCGGGCCGGGTCGAGGATGCGGCTCTCCGGGCCCTTGTCGCCGTGCACCGCGACCGCGCCGCGTGCGGTCTCGGGGTCGAGCACCGGCTCGATCGGCTCGTAGTCGACGACGACGGCCCGCGCCCCGGCCTCCGCAGCGGCCAGGTCGGTCCCGACGACCGCGGCGACGCGCTGGCCGTGGAAGCGGACGACGTCGTCGAGGATGCGGGTGTCGTCCGGGTCGTCGAGGCGGTCCTCGTGGCGGGCGGTGGAGAAGAGCGTGGCGGGCACGTCCTCGTGGGTGAGCACCGCGAGGACGCCGGGCACCGCGCGCGCCGCGGTCGTGTCGATCCCGACGATGCGCGCGTGCGCGTGGGGGCTGCGCACGACGACGAGGTGGGCCAGGTCGTCCGGCGTCGGACCGTCGAGGGTGTAGGGCTCCGACCCGCGGACGATGCGCCCCGACGCCGGGGCGGGCGCGGGCGCACCGAACGCGGACCCGGCGTCCGGACACGCGGTGGTGGTCCGGCCGTCGAGGGCGTCGCCGACGGCGCGGTAGCCGGTGCAGCGGCAGAGGTTCCCCTGCAGGGTGCGGCCTCGCTCGGCGGGGTCGGCGAGGCGGTCGGCGTACGCGCACGCCGTCGTCACCATCCCCGGGGTGCAGAACCCGCACTGGAAGCCGGCGGCGGCGACGAAGCGGTCGCGGACGTCGTCGGGACCCTCCGGCAGACCCGCGGCGGTCGTCACCTCCGCGTCCGTCGCGCGCACCGCCGGGTAGAGGCAGGAGTGCACCGGCACGCCGTCGACGAGCACGGTGCAGGCGCCGCAGTCGCCGGAGTCGCAGCCCTTCTTCACC
Source organism: uncultured Actinomycetota bacterium (assembly GCA_963716955.1). Lineage (GTDB taxonomy): Bacteria > Actinomycetota > Actinomycetes > Mycobacteriales > Pseudonocardiaceae > Actinomycetospora. Next base: position 137,391 of record CAVQUY010000017.1, on the reverse strand, counting down.
GCGTGGTGGCCGTGCTCGCGCAGGTAGGTGCGCAGGCACTGGCCGGGCCGGGGGCCGTCGGGCAGCGGGGCGCCGTCGACGCGGGTCACCGCAGCTCCGTCCGGATCTCCTCGGCGAGGTGGCGGGTCATGGCGTGGCGCCACGCCGGCGAGCCGTGCGGGTCGTCGTACCAGCCGCCGTGGGTGTCCCCGAGCGCGTCGAGGTCGGCGGCGAGCCGAGCCGCGTCGGGGAGCCCGTCGTAGCGCAGCACGGCGGGACGGGGCAGCGCGGCGGTGACGGCGAGGGTGATCCCGCCGTCGGGGTCCCGGCGGCCGGCGAGCAGCACGGCCGAGCGCCCGAGCGGCGACAACGACGCCTTGCGCAGTGCCGTCCGCCCGCGCAGCGCCGCGGCGGGCAGGTGCACGGCGCGCAGCAGGTCGCCGTCGGCGAGGGTGGTGCGCTGCGGGCCGGCGACGAGGTCGACGACCGGCTCGCGGCGCTCGTTCCCGGCGGCGTCCCACACCACGGCGACGCCGTCGAGCGCCGCCGCCATCGTGATCATCGGGCCGGCGGGCAGAGCGAGGCAGATGTTGCCGCCGACGGTCGCGACGTGCCAGACCTTGCGGGACCCGACGAGCGCCTCGCAGCACTGCGCCAGCAACGGCAGCGCGGGCCACGCCGGGTGAGCGTCCGGGTCGAGGTCGGCGAGCTCGGCGAGGGTGGCGGTCGCCGCGATCACGAGGCCGTCGTCGTCGGCGCTGATCGGGGTCCAGCCGGCGGCCGTGAGGTCGACCAGGCCCCGCAGGTGCGGCTGCGGCACCGAGAACAGCCAGGTCCCGCCGCCGAGCAGGGCGCGGTCGGTCCCGAGCCCCGGCAGCAGCGCCCGGACCTCGTCGTCGCCGCCCGGCCGGTCGAGGGTCTCGACGGTGAGCAGATCCATCGTCGGCCTCCGGTGGAGCTAGTAGTGGACGCGGTCGGTCTTGGCGAGCCACGCGTCGAACGGCGCGCGCGGATCGAGCTGCAGCGACGCCCCGAGGGCCTCGACGCGCATCGGCCAGGTGCCGGGATCGCGGGCGAACAGCTCGTAGAACTCCCGGTCATCGAACCCGCCGCGGGCGGCGTCGTGGCGGTCGGCGGCGAACACCACCCGATCGAGCCGCGACCAGAGCGACGCCGAGACGCACAGCGGACACGGCTCGCAGCTGGCGTAGAGCGAGGCGCCGGCCAGCGAGAAGTCGCCGCGCAGCCGGCAGGCCTCGCGGATGGCGGTGACCTCGGCGTGCGCGGTGGGGTCCAGATCGCGGGTGACGCGGTTCTGCCCGCGGGCGATCACGGCGCCGTCGGCGACGATCACCGCGCCGAACGGGCCGCCGCCGTCGGTGACGTTCTGCTGCGCGAGGGCGACGGCCTCGGCCAGCCAGGTCTCGTCGGTCGGCGCGCTCACCGGGCGCTCCCCGCCGCCGCGCGGACGCGGGCGGCCTCGCGGTCGGCGGCCGCGTTCAGCGTGCCGCCGCGGCTCCCGGCGAGCTTGGCGTCGAGGTGGTCGCGGACCGTCGTCGGCGGGTAGGGGTGGGCGCCGTCCAGCGGGAGGGTCTCGACGACGGCGTCGAGGTCACCGTCGTGGAAGAACGCGGCGGAGCGGCGTCGCTTCACCCGGCCGTCCTCGATCGGCGGCTTCACCCGGTGCAGCGTCGAGCGCCAGCGGTCGCCGGTCAGCCGCGCGGTGAGGTCGCCCAGGTTGACCAGCAGCGCCCCGTCGGCGGGCAGCACGTCGTGCCACACACCGTCGTCGGGACCGAGCACCTGCAGCCCGGCGACCCGGTCCGCCCAGAGCACGGTGACGATCCCGTAGTCGGTGTGCTCGCCCATGCCGGTGAGGTCGGCGCCGCTCGGGGAGGTCCTGCTCCTCGAGCGCGTAGTGGTTCATCCGCAGCACCTCGACGGGGTCGTGGGCGAGGCGGGCGAAGGTGTCGGGCGCGACGCCGAGCGCGTCGGCGAAGGCCCGCGTCAGGGTGCGCGCGACCCGCTGCGCCTCGGCGAACCAGGCCTCGACGCGGGGGCGGAAGCCCTCGACGTCGGGCCAGCGGTTGCCGTCGCCGCCGTCGCCGGGCCCGTCGGCGCTGGTCCCGACGTTGAACGCCTCGAAGAAGTCGTTCATCCGCGTGGCCTGCTCGACGCCGAGGCTGCGGCTCACCGACTCGCTGCGGGGTGGGCAGTAGCCGCGGTTGGTGCCGTCGGTGACGACGAGCGCCTTCTTCTGCGGCATCGGGAGGGCGAAGACGTCGTCGAGGGCGGCGGCGAGCCCCGCCACGACGTCGTCGGCGATCCCGTGGCCGGTCACCTGCACGAACCCGACGGTGCGGCACGCGTCGTCGAGGGCGCGGCGGTGCGCTCGCGGGCGCCGGGTCACCGTCGGGATCGACCCAGGGGGCGAGGTCGACGGTCGGGACGGTGAACATCGCGGACCTCCGTGCCAGCTCGGGTGGTGGTGGACGGCCACGGTGCCGGCGTCCGCCCACTGTAGGTCGTGGCCGCCGCGCGTCGGGACCGCGCGACGGCCCGGTCGTCAGTGCAGCGTGGTGGCGGCCGCCCGCAGCTCCTCGAGGGCCTGGCGGGCGAGCGCGGGGAAGGACCGCGTCCCTCCGGCTCGTCGCTCCAGCGGGCGAAGGCGCGGTGGAAGGCCTCGACGCCGAGGTCGGCGGCCAGCGCGCGGTGGTCTCGGGGACCCCGCGGTCACGCAGCGCGCCGGAGCAGCGCCGTCGCGAGGCCGGCCCGCTTGAACGCGTCGCGCTCGCGCAGCTCGTCGTGGGCGGCGACGACCGCGCGGAGCCGGGGCCCGAACTCGCGCTGCTCCGGGACGAACGCTCCCGGTCAGCCGCGTCGAGGCGCCGCGGCGACCGCCTCGAGGGGGGTGGCCTCGTCCGGCGCCGCCGCGACGCCCTCGGCGAGCAGGGCGCTGTGGGCCTCCTGCCCGGCGAAGAGCACCTCGCGCTTGTCGGGGAAGTGCCGGAAGAACGTCGCCTTGGTCAGCCCGGCGCGCGCGGCGATCTGCGGCGACGGTCGTGGCGTCGTAGCCCTGCTCGGCGAACAGGTCGATCGCGGCGCGCACCAGCCGCAACCGCGGGTCCGGCTCCCAGCGCGCCACGGCGCCCATCCTAGTGATGAGACTCGGTCTCGTCACGGTGCTACGGTGATGAGACGCAAGTCGCATCACGCTACCACGAGGAGCTCCTCATGCACGTCTTCGTCACCGGCGGGACCGGCACCATCGGCTCCGCCGTCGTCGCCGAACTGCTCGGCCACGGCCACACCGTGCTCGCCCTGGCCCGCTCCGACGAGTCGGCGCGGGCCGTCGAGAAGGCCGGCGCCGAGGCGCTGCCGGGCGGGATCGCGGACCTCGACGTGCTCCGGGCCGGCGTCGCGCAGACCGACGGCGTGGTCCAGCTCGCGTTCAGCGGCGACTACTCCAGCGCCGAGGCGCTCGCGCGGTCGGTCGCGGAGGAGAGCGCCGCCGCTCGCCGTGATGGGCGAGGAGCTGGTGGGGACCGACCGCCCGATCGCCACGGTCTCGGGGACGCCCTGGGTCCCGGGCCGCCCCTCGACCGAGGCCGACCCGCTGCCGACCGACGGGGTCGTCGGCGGCCGGGGCCGTTCGGTGGACGCGCTGCTCGCGCTGGCCCCGCGCGGCGTGCGCGCCACGGCCGTCCGCATGCCGCGCACCGTCCACCGCGACGGGCGGGGCGGGTTCGCCGGCCTGCTGACCGACCAGGCGCGGCGCACGGGGGTGGCGGCCTACCCGGGCGACGGGACCCAGCGCTGGCCGGCGGTGCACGCGCTCGACGCGGCGGTCCTGTTCCGGCTGGCCCTGGAGTCGGCCCCGGCCGGGCACGTCGTGGCACGCGGTCGCCGACGAGGGCGACGCGGTGCGCGACCTCGCGGCGGTCATCGGGCGCCGGCTGGGGCTGCCGGTCGAGTCGCGTCCCGAGGAGGAGTTCGGCCCGTTCGGCCCGATCTTCGCGATGGACCAGCCGGCCTCGAGCACCCACACCCGCGACGCCCTCGGGTGGACGCCGACGCACCCCGGCCTCCTCGAGGACCTGGAGAACCTCGAGGCCTGAGCGGTCACGGCCCGAGCAGCGACCCGACCTCGTCGTCGTCGACCGCCCCGCACGCGACCCCGCGGCGCAGGAACCCGACCAGGGCGCGCTCGGTGGCGGGCTCGTCGAGGACGCCGTCCGACGCGCCGTCGCGGTAGGCGCGCAGCCGGCTCGATGACCGCGTCCAGCCCGGCGCGGTGGAAGGCGACCACGACGGCGAGGCGCGCCGGGATCATCGCCGGGTGCATGTCCCAGCCCTGGGTGATCCCGAGCTCGAGGGCGCGGCGCACGATGCGGGCCTGGACGCGCCAGGCGCGCGAGGACGGCGTCCCGGTCGCCGACCGCGAGGATCGCCGAGGACCCGTCGCACACCGGGACGCCCGCCGCCGCGCCCGCGAGCGCCATCAGGTGCTTCGCGTGCTCGGCGGCGGGGTGGTCGGCGCGCTGCTGGTCGGGGGCGATGCCGAGCCCGGCGGAGTAGTCGTAGGTGCCGTAGTGCAGTCCGGCGGCGCGTGACCCCGCGGCCGCGACCAGCGCGTCGACCCGCTGCGCGCCTCGGGCGGTCTCGATCTGCAGCTCCACCGGGACGGGCCCGATCCCGTGGTGGGCCTCGAGCGCGGCGGTGGCCTCGACGAACGCGGCCACCTGCTCGGGCGCGGACACCTTGGGGAGCGTGACGCGCAGGCGTCCCGGGTCGCCGCCGGCCGTCAGGTACGCGTCGGTGAACAGCGCCCAGGAGCGCAGCCCCCGACGGCGGGTGGCGCGCTCCATCGACTTCACCCGCGGTCCGGCGCGCTGCGGGGCCCTCGGTGCCGGCCAGCATCGCCGCGACGGCTCGGCCGGCGGCCGTCGCCGCCGCGTCCTCCTCGGCGTCCTCGCGGTGGCCGTAGCCGTCCTCGAGGTCGGCGCGCAGGTCGGCGACGGGCTGCTCGGCGAGGGTGCGGGACACGCGGGGCAGGGCCTCGCGCAGGGCGGCCGGGTCGAGGCCGAGGACGTCGGGCAGGTCGGGGTCGTCGGCGAACCGCTCGAGGACGGCGACGGCCTCGTCGCCCCACTCGGTGGCCGTGCGGGCGGTGACCCGGTCGGCGGGGACGTAGCAGACGTGGACCGGCTCGGGGCCGCGGGCGGCGAGGCGGGCGCGGGCGGCCTCGTCGGCGTCGAGGGCGGCGTCGGTGACGGCGAGGCGGGTGTCGAGGGCGTCGAGGAGGCCGTCGGAGAGCCCGGGCGTGAACGCCGATCTCCTGACGTCCAGTGTCTGCGAGAGCGACTTCTCCGACGTCGGGGTCGGTCACCGCGCGAGCCCCTGCAACCGGGCCGCCGCCTCCCGGTGCCGCACGAGGACGTCGTCGAGCCCCGGCGCGGTGACCACGCCGTCGCGCACCACCGGTCGGCCCGCCACGACGGTGTGCCGCGCGACGGTCGGCCCGCACCGCAGCCACGCCGCGACGGGGTCGGCGAGCGCCCCGGCGAACGCCGGCCCGGTCTGCGGCCACACCGCGAGGTCCGCCGCCGCGCCCGGCGTCAGCTGCCCGATCTCGCCGTCGCGGCCGAGGCAGCGGGCGCCGTCGCGGGTGGCCATCGTCAGGACCTGCCGGGCGGACGCGGCCTTCGGCCCGCCGCGCACGCGGGCGAGGAGCATCGCGTGCCGGGACTCGACCCACAGCGAGGCGATGTCGTTGGCGGACGACCCGTCGCAGCCCAGGCCCACCGGGACGCCGGCCGCGCGGAGGTCGGTGACCGGGCAGATGCGGGTGTTGCCCAGGACCGAGTTCGACGACGGGCAGTGCGCCACGCCGACGCCGGCCGCGCCGAGCCGCGCGATCTCGGTGTCCGACGGGAAGATGCAGTGCGCGACCCAGGCCCGGTCGGTCAGCCAGCCGACCTCCTCGAACTGGTCCACCGGCCGGCGCCCGAACGTCTCCAGGCAGTAGGTGTCCTCGTCGGCGTCCTCGGCCAGGTGGGTGTGCAGGCGGACGTCGAGGCGCTCGGCGAGCTCCGCGGTGGCGCGCATCAGCTCCGGGGACACGCTGAACGGCGAGCACGGCGCCAGCGCGACGCGGACCATCGCGCCGGGCCGCGGGTCGTGGAAGGCCGCGACGAGGCGCTCGGAGTCGGCGAGGACCTCGTCGTCGTCCTGCACCACCGAGTCCGGGGGCAGCCCGCCGTCCTTCACCGACACGCGTCATCGAGCCGCGCGTGGGGTGGAAGCGCATCCCCACCTCGCCGGCCGCCCGGATCTCCGCGGCCCACAGGTCGCCGGCGCCGCGGGGGGCGACGTAGAGGTGGTCGGTCGAGGTCGTGCACCCGGAGAGCGCGAGCTCTGCGAGCCCGGCCCACGCCGAGAGGTAGGCCGCCTCCTCGTCGATCCCGGCCCAGACCGGGTAGAGGCCGGTGAGCCACTCGAACAGCGTCCCGTCGGTGATCAGGCCGCGGGTGAGGTTCTGGTAGAGGTGGTGGTGGGTGTTGACCAGCCCGGGCGTGACGAGGCAGCCGGTGGCGTCGAGCACCTCGGTCGCGTCGGGCTCCGGTCCGGTGCCGACCTCGACGACCACGCCGTCCCGGACCGCCACCCAGCCGCCGGGGACCTCGGTGCCGGCGTCGTCGCACGTGGCCACGAGCGATCGCGCCGCGGACGAGCAGGTCGACGTGAGCGAACGGCGCCGTCCTGGCGTCAGGTGCGAGGAATGTGCCGTTGCTGTCACGGGGGTCGGGGGTCACGGCGTCCACAGGGCCTCGATCCGCAACGCCGTGATCTCCGCGAGCTGGGCCCGCACGACCTCGGCCTCGGTCTCCGGGTCGTTCCGCAGCCGCTCGTGCAGCAGGGCGAGCAGCTCCTCGCCCGACCGGCCTGCCGCGCGCACCAGGTACACGTGGCCGAACCGTTCCTCGTAGGCGCGGTTGCCCTCGGCCAGCGCCCGCCGGCCCGTCCTCGTCCAGCCCGGCCACGCCGGCCTGTTCCCGCGCCCCGGCACCGCCGGACGGCGCGCCGATCCGGGCGTGCCCGGCGAGCGCCGCGGCCAGGCCCTTCTCGTCGAGCGCCAGGATGCCCTCGGTGGCGGCCGAGACGAGCGCGTCGAGGTCGTCGTAGGGCCGCCGCGCGGCGACGGCGGCCGCCCACTCCGGTGCACCGCAGCACCCGAGCAGCACCTGCTCGGCCACGACGGCGGGCATCGCGTGGAACCGCCGCAGCCCCGCCGCCGCGGCGGCCTCCCGCGTCGGGCGGCCGAACAGCCGCAGCCGCGCGAACCCGCCGTCGGGACGGACCTCGACACGCACGCGGTCGACGACGAGGCCGTCGTCGAGACCGTCGGGCACGCCGAACCAGTGCTCGGCGTCGGGCTGCACCGCGGTCTCGGGCAGCAGCTCGCGCTCCCCGTCACCCCCCGCCGCCACCAGCCGCACCGTGCCGGGCGCGTTGCCGACGAAGTGCGTGGTGTCCACGACGACCTGGTGGACCCGGCCCGCGACGCCGAGCGCGACGTCGACCCAGTCGAACCCGCCCTCCCGGCGCCGGCGGGTCTCCCAGCCCTGGCCCATGTGCGCCGCGGTGCCCGGGAGCAGCAGGTTCTCCGGCGGCGAGTAGTGCCGGTTCGAGGCGTCGAGCACCCGCCCGCCCGCGGCCAGCGAGGCGAGGTCGACGCCGATGCCGCGCCAGCGCCGGACGTCGGGCAGGACCTCGCCGAGCACCCGCAGCCGCGCGACGCCGCCGTCGGGATGGATGCGCAGCCGGACGTGGGTGGCCGCACGCGGCGCCCCGACCTCGACGGTGTGCGCCGTGTTCCCCTGCAGCGGCGTGCCGCACAGCGGCTCCCACGGGCCGTCGACGGCCTCGGCGGGCGTCGGGTGGCCCTCGATCCAGCGGGTGTCGACCCCGGCGGACAGCGGGTGGTTGCCGTCGAAGAACGCGGTGTCGACGACGACGCGGTGCACGATGCCGGGCAGGCCCAGCCGGATCACCGCCCAGTCGTCGCCGGCCGGGTCCATCGGTCCGGGACCGTCCGGCTCCGCACGGCGCCGCCGGGTCTCCCAGCCGTCGTAGACCTGGCCCTTGTGCCCGAAGGTGTGCGCGGCGTGGGTGGCGTCGGCGGTGGAGACCAGGTTCTCCTTCTCGGCGAAGGTCTCGTCGCTCGCGGCCACCACAGCGCCGCCGACCGCGCGCACCGCCAGGTCGACCCAGGCCGCCGCCCCGGACGCGCCGCCCCGGCCCGTCCCGTCGCTCACGCGTTCCCCTTCCCCGGAGCGAGCAGCCGCCCGCTCCCCGCGCCCGGCGACTCCGTCCCGCGCAGCCACACCCGCCGCACCGCGCCGCGCAGCGCCAGCCCCGCGTACGGGGTCACCGGGTGGCGGTGGTGCAGCGCGGCCGGGTCCACCTCGGCGATCTCGTCGGGGGCGAACGCCACGAGGTCGGCGTCGCGGCCGGTCGCGATCGCGCCCTTGGCGCTCTCGAGCCCGGCGAGGGCCGCCGGCGCGGCGGACATCCACGCCGCGACGTCGGCGAGGGTGTGGCCCCGGGCCGCCGCCCCCGACCACACCACGCGCAGCGCGACCTCGAGCGAGGACACCCCGCCCCACGCGCGGTCGAACCCGCCGTCCTTGAGCTCGGGCGGGCAGGGCGAGTGGTCGGACACGACGGCCGACAGCCGGCCCGCGGCCAGCGCGCCCCAGAGCAGTTCGCGGTTGGACTCCGAGCGCACCGGCGGGCAGCACTTCCCGGCGGTGCTCGTCAGCGTCTCCGAGGCGAGCGCCAGGTAGTGCGGGCACGTCTCGCCGGTCAGCGGCAGCCCGGCGGCCCGGGCGGCGCCGATCTCCTCGGCCGCCTCGAACGCGGAGACGTGCAGGACGTGGACGCGCGCGCCGGTGCGGGACGCGACCGCGGCGAGCCGCAGCACCGCCGTCGTCTCCGCGCCGGGCGGGCGCGACGCGAGGAAGGAGCGGTAGTCCGCGCCGGCGGGCGGGGCCTCGCCGAGCACCCCGTCGTCCTCGGCGTGCACCACCAGCGGCACGTCGAGCGCCGCGCAGGTGCGGGCGGCGAGCTCGAGGTCGTCGGCCGAGACCGGCGGGAACTCCGGCACGCCGGAGTCGGTGAGGAAGCACTTGAACCCGCACACGCCGGCGTCGACGAGCGCGGCCATCCGGTCCGGGTCGACCCGCCCGGCCGGGTCCGGGACGCCGTCGCGCAGCGGCACCGCGCCGCCCCAGAAGGCGACGTCGACCGCGATCTCCTCCCGCGCCGCGTCCCGCTTGGTGACCAGCGCGTCGACGTCGACGGTCGGCGGGATCGAGTTCAGCGGCATGTCGACGAGCGTGGTGACCCCGCCCGCGGCGGCCGCGGCGGTCGCCGTCGCGAACCCCTCCCAGTGGGTGCGGCCGGGCTCGTCGACGTGGACGTGGCTGTCGACGAGGCCCGGGAGCAGCACCTCGTCGTCGGTGAGGTCGACGACGGCGGCCCCCTCCGGCAGCGGGGCGTCGGGGCCGGCGACGTCGGTGATCCGCCCCTCGGTGACGACGACGGCGGCCGGCGCGGTCCCGGTGGGCAGGACGGCGCGGCGGGCGCGGACGACGAGGGCGGGCGCGGGGGGCATCGCCTGGCGAGACTAGTGCGTCCCCCTCCCGCCCCCAGCTCAGCAGAACCCCGTGATCCCGGCCCAGGCGGCCTCGTCCGCGGGCACGTCGTCGCGGGTCACGGCCGCCTCGATGAGGCCGTAGGGCCGGTCGGCGGCGTACCAGACCTCGTTCGGGTTCTCGAGGCCCCAGGGCGAGAGGTCCACGAGGAAGTGGTGCTTGTTCGGCATCGAGAACCGGATCTCGGCGATCTCCGGGTGGGTCTCCAGCACGCCCTGCCCCATCGCGTACAGCGTCTGCTGCAGCGAGTAGCTGTGCGTCCCGGCGAAGTGGTCGAGCATGACCTGGCGGACCGAGGCGAACGACTTGTCCCAGTCACGGATCGTTTTCCTGCTCGTCGTGGCGTACCGCCAGCGCGAGGACACCGCGGTCGCGAGGATGCGGTCGGTGGTCTCGACGAGCGAGGTGTACTCGACCTCCGGGAAGCCCCAGAACTCGCTGCCGGTGCTCTTGAGGACGACGAGGTCCGTCAGCCCGGAGATCACGGTCTCGGCCTCGCCGCGCTTGGTGACGACGACGGTGCGGGTCTCGGTGCCCCCGCGGACGAAGGCGTGGTCGTGCCCGCCGTGGGGTCCGTCGGTCGTCCCGATCCGGCCCCAGCCGTACTGCTCGATCTCCTGCCGCGCGCCGGTGACCTGCTCGTAGGAGTCGACGAAGTTGCGCGCCATCCGCAGCGCGAACTCCTCGATCGTCGTGATGCCGCCGGTGCGGGCGAGCGCGTAGACGGTGTTCTTCTGGGTGTCGGTGGCGATGACCGCGCGTTGGAGCCGGTCAGGTGCGTCTCGGCGAAGTCGCCGAACAGCTGGCTCGTGACGTTGACGTCGGTGATGACGTGCCGCGGCGTCGAGCGGTCCACGTGGACCAGCCGCACCTCGGCCTTGCCGTACTGGTTCGTGCCCAGGACGATGCCCACTCGCGATCAGCTCCCCAGGTAGGTCGTGTGGGAGAACGGCCCGGCCAGGACGGGCAGGTGGTAGTGCGCCCGATGGCCGTCGAGCCGGACGTGCACCGTGATCCTCGGGTGGAAGACGGTGCCGTGGGTCCCGGACATGTAGGCGTCGACGTCGAACGTCAGCGTCACGTCCCCGGGCGGGATCGGCTCCTCGTTGAGCCGCGCGACCCGGCCGTCGGCGTCGGTCGTCCCACGCCCGAGCACGGTCTGGTCGTCGTCGCGGACCAGGACGACCGGGATGCCCTCCGCGGGCTTCCCGACCGCCACGTCGAGCACGTGGGTCGACAGGCGCTCGACGGGCTCGCTCTCGGGCAACGGATCGGCGCTCCTCACCGGTGGCGGGCCGTGGTCGTAGTGGAGGGCAGCGATGTTGCCCTGTCGTGAACACCCCGGTCGCGGGGCGAGGTTCACTCGTTCGTCGTCGTGGCCTCGCGGGCCGCGGAGAGCTGGTCGTGGCGCGAGGGGCGGCCGGTGCCGGTGCCGTTCGTCGCGGGCCCGGCGTCGGGCGCCTCCTCGTGGTCGGGACCGGCCGCGCCCTCGCCCCCCAGCTCGCCCGTGCCATCGGACGGACGGACCCGCCGCAGCCACGAGAAGCGTGTCCTGGGCTGTTTCGCCGGCGGGGCCGGCGCCAGGTCCGAGGGGTGCTCCTCGTCCGAGCGGGCCCGGGCGTCGATCTGCTCGTTGATGTAGCGGGCGATCTCGGCGGCGACCGCGACGACCGGGACCGCCAGGAACGCCCCGACGATCCCCGCGACGCTGCTCCCGCCCGTCACGGCCAGGATGATCACCGCGGCGTGCAGCCCCAGCCCGCGGCCCTGCACCAGGGGCTGGAGCAGGTTCCCCTCGATCTGCTGCACCGCGAGGATCAGGATCACGACGATCAGCGCGTTGGTGAAGCCGTTGGAGACCAGGGCGACGAGCACCGAGAGGATCCCGGCGGTCAGGGCGCCGACGATCGGGATGAAGGCCCCGAAGAACGTCAGCACCGCCAGCGGCAGCGCGAGCGGCACGCCGAGGATCACCAGCCCGACCCCGATGCACAGGGCGTCGATGAACCCCACGATCGCCTGGGAGCGGATGAAGCCGCCCAGGCGGTCCCAGGCCCGGGCGCCGACCTCGGCGAGGTGGATCCCGGCGGTCGAACCGACCTGGCGGCGCATCCAGGGCAGGAAGCGGTAGCCGTCCTTGACGAACAGGAACGCGAGGACGAGGGCGAGGACCAGGTCGATGACGCCGCTGGCGATCGTCGTCAGCCCGGTGAGCACGGTGCCGGCGATGTTCGTCGCCTGGCTCTGCAGCTGGCTGACCGCCCCCTGGACGACCGCCCCGATCTGGGTCTGGCCCAGCCCGAAGGTCTGCGACAACCATCCCTGCACGGCGCCGAGGCCCGCGCCGGCGCTGGTGACGAGCTGGGGGACCTGCGCGACGACCAGGGGGGCGATCAGGGCGATCACCCCGCCGACCAGCCCGAGGGCCACCAGCAGCACGATCACCGCCGCCAGCAGCGGCGGCACCCGGTGCATCCGCAGCCAGGTCGCCGGGGGCTCCAGGACCGTCGCGATGATCAGCCCGAGCGCCACCGGCAACACGATGTCCCAGAGCTGGCCGATGACCAGCCCGATGAGCACCACGCCCAGCGCGGTGAGGACGAGGCGGGTGCTCCACTGGGCGGTCCACGCGAGGCCGTCACCGATCAGGCGCCCCCGGCTCTGCCGGACCGGCGTCGACCCGCGGTCTCCCGCGGCGTTCGGCTGCGTCACGTTGCCCTGTCCCTCCGACCCGCGCCCCGGGCCCGGTTGCTCGGAGAGTGCCCGTGTCCTACCCGCGCAGACACGGAGGGCACCCCCGGGATTGTCCCCGGGAATGCCCTCCGTCGTCGGTGTCGGCGCGGGTCAGTCGGCCATGGCCTTCTGCAGGCCCTCGTCGAGGGCGTCGAGGAAGTCCTGGGTGTTGAGGTACGGCGCGTCCTTGCCGATCAGCAGCGCCAGGTCCTTCGTCATCTTGCCGTCCTCGATGGTGTTCACGCAGACGTCCTCGATCTTCTGCGCGAAGTCGACGAGGGCGTCGTTCCCGTCGAGCTTGCCCCGCTGGGACAGGCCCCGGCTCCAGGCGAAGATCGACGCGACCGGGTTGGTCGAGGTCTCCTTGCCCTGCTGGTGCTGGCGGAAGTGCCGCGTGACCGTGCCGTGGGCGGCCTCGGCCTCGACGGTGCCGTCCGGGGTCATGAGCACCGAGGTCATCAGGCCCAGCGAGCCGAAGCCCTGCGCGACGATGTCGGACTGGACGTCGCCGTCGTAGTTCTTGCAGGCCCAGACGTAGCCGCCCTCCCACTTGAGCGCCGCGGCGACCATGTCGTCGATGAGGCGGTGCTCGTAGGTCAGGCCGGCCTTCTCGAAGTCGGCCTTGAACTCCGACTCGAAGATCTCTTCGAAGGTGTCCCGGAACATGCCGTCGTAGGACTTGAGGATCGTGTTCTTCGTCGACAGGTACACCGGGAAGTTCCGGTCCAGGCCGTAGCGCAGCGAGGCGCGGGCGAAGTCGACGATCGAGTCCTTGAAGTTGTACATGCCCAGCGCGACGCCCCCGGCCTCCGGGAACTTCGCGACCTGGAACTCCATCGGCTCGCCCTCGCCGTCGGGCGTGTAGCTGATGGTGACGGTGCCCGGGCCCGGGACCTTGAAGTCCTGCGCCAGGTACTGGTCGCCGTGGGCGTGACGGCCGACGACGATCGGCTTCGTCCAGTGCGGGACGTAGCGCGGGATGTTCTGGCAGACGATCGGCTCGCGGAAGATGACGCCGCCGAGGATGTTCCGGATCGTCCCGTTGGGCGAGCGGTACATGCGCTTGAGGCCGAACTCCTCCACCCGGGCCTCGTCCGGCGTGATCGTCGCGCACTTGACGCCGACGCCGTGCTTCTTGATCGCGTTCGCGGCGTCGACCGTGACCTGGTCGTCGGTCTCGTCGCGGTGCTCGATCCCGAGGTCGTAGTACTCGAGGTCGATGTCGAGGTACGGGTGGATCAGCTTGTCCTTGATGAACTGCCAGATGATCCGGGTCATCTCGTCGCCGTCGAGCTCGACGACGGTGCCCTCCACCTTGATCTTCGCCACGCTGCGGGCTCTCCTCTCGCGCCTGGTCACGGCGCCGCACGATTGCGGGGCGCTCGCCGGGGCCCGTCGCGGCGCCCGTGCGCTCCTGTTTCCCGCACGCTATCAACGCGACACCGCCGAACGACGGGTCCGGGCACGTCTCCCGGGTCACCGTCGGGTGGTGGCGGTCGTCGCGGCCGGGGCGCCGTGATCAGAGCACTCAGGACCGCCGGGCCCGAGTCCTGCCCGTCGTCGTCGGCGGGCCCTCAGCGACTGGCGAGCGGGCCGCCGGTGATCGTCAGGGACACGAGGATCACGACGAGCCCGAAGACGGCGTAGGTGGCCACGTCGACCCGCCGCGGGCGGACCGCGAGCAGGCCGGCGGTCCGGTCGGGCAGGGCGGCGCGCAGGGCCGCGGCGAGCAGGAGCGCGAGCCCGAGCTCGGTGGTGCCCTCGCGCCAGTGCTGCAGCCCGATCCGGACGAACGCGATCGCCACGACCAGCAGGACCGCGCTCAGCGCCGCCTGCGCCCGCACGCGCCGCCCGAGCGCACGGACGTAGTAGCCGGCGCTGCGGGGCGGGCGGGCGTGGCGCCCGGCGCCGGGACGGCCGCCGTCGGGCCCGGGCGGCACGGCGACCGGGAAGGAGCCGGACCTCGTCGCGGGGCCCTGCACGGGAGCGGGGATCGCGCTCTCGGTGGTCGCGGTGCCGGTGGTCGGGGTCCCGGGCGGCTCGGTACCGGCGACCTCCTCGCTCGGGCCCTCCGCCGCCGTCACCGGGTCACGCCCCGCTGCCGAGCAGGGCCTCCGCCCGCTCGACGACGTTCGTGAGCAGCATCGCCCGGGTCATCGGGCCCACCCCGCCGGGGTTGGGGGCGACGGAGCCGGCGACCTCGCGGACGTCCTCGGCGACGTCGCCGAGGATGCCGTCCGGGCCGCGGGAGACGCCGACGTCGAGCACCGCGGCCCCTGGGCGCACCATGTCCGCGGTGACGATGCCGGGTACGCCGGCCGCGGCGACGACGACGTCGGCGGCCCGCACCTCGGCGGGCAGGTCCCGCGTGCCGGTGTGGCACAGGGTCACGGTGGCGTTCTCGCTGCGGCGGGTGAGCAGCAGGCCCAGCGGGCGGCCCACGGTGATCCCGCGGCCGAGCACCGTCACCTTCGCGCCGTCCAGGGGCACGTCGTAGCGGCGCAGCAGCTCGACGATGCCGCGCGGGGTGCACGGCAGCGGCGCCGGCTCGCACAGCACGAGGCGACCGAGGTTGGTCGGGTGCAGCCCGTCGGCGTCCTTGTCGGGGTCGACGCGTTCGAGCACCGCGTTGGCGTCGACACCCTTCGGAAGCGGGAGCTGCACGATGTAGCCGGTGCACGCCGGGTCGGCGTTCAGCTCGTCCACGGCCGCCTCGACGTCGGCCTGGGTGGCGTCGGCCGGCAGGTCGCGGCGGATCGAGGTGATGCCGACCTTGGCGCAGTCGCGGTGCTTGGCGCGGACGTAGGACTGCGAGCCCGGGTCGTCCCCGACGAGCACCGTGCCCAGGCCCGGGGTGCGGCCCGCCGCCGCGAGCTTCGCGACCCGCTCGGAGAGCTCGGCGATGATGGTCGCGAGGGTGGCCTTGCCGTCCAGGATCGTCGCGGTCACGGCGCCATCATCGCGCGCCCGGCCCGGTCGTGTCCCGGGTGCTCGCCGCCGGCGTCGCCCGGGAGCGGGCCAGCACCTCGAGCAGTTCCTCGTCGGGACCGACCAGGAACGCCTCGTCGCCCGCCGCGAACCGGGTGTCGCGCCGCGGCGGGTGGTCGAGCGGCACGTCCTGGTGACCGGCTCCGTCGCGGGCGCGCTCGGCCGCGCGACGCAGTGCCACGACCCGGGTGCGCAGGGACAGGTCGCGCATCGCGAGCCCGTCGAGCGCGCTGCCCGCGTCGACCCGGAGCCGGCCGAGCAGGAACGCGTGGCCGTGCACGGGGAATGTCGCCGAGCACGTCGAGCCCGAGCGCCGCACCGACGAACCACGGGGCGGCGAGCCCGACGATGGAGCGCACCGACCCGAAGCCGAAGCGCCGCGCGACGGTGCGGGCGAGCTCGCGGTCGAACAGCCGGAGCACCACCGGGACGTCCGGGCGCCGATCGCCGAGCAGGTCGCGCACCGCCAGGCCGGTCTCGATGTTCGCCATGTCGTCGCTGGTGGTGACGGCGACGGCGGCCGCCCGTCCCGCCCGCGCGTCCTGCAGGGCGGCCGTGGTCGTGGCGTCGCCGAACACCACCGGGATCCGCAGGGCGCGGGCCCGGGGCAGGTGGCGGTTCGCCGGGTCGGACTCCACCACGACGACGTCGCGGCCGCGGGCGTGCAGCGCCTCGGCCACCGACACCCCGACCGCCCCCAGCCCGACGATCACGATGTGGCCGACCGACGCGGCCGCCGCGCGCCGCCCGGCGGTGGCCGAGAGCCGCCGGCTGATGAGCATGTCGGTGAAGTAGGCGATCGGGATCGCGGTCGTGACGACCCCGGCGAGCATGAGGAACACCGCCCACAGCCGCAGCCAGACCGCCTGGTCGGCGAAGCTGAAGTCCCCGAACCCGACCGTCGCGACCGACTCCACCGTGAAGTACAGGGCGTCGACGACGCCGAGCCCCCGCCCGTTGGGGTAGTGGTAGCCGAGCGTGATGACGACCGTCGAGAGCACGAGCAGGCCCACCAGCGCGGCGATCGCCCAGCGCAGTCCGCGGTCGGACTCGCGGGCCAGCGCGAGCAGCGCCGCGGCGGCCCGCTGGGGCACCCCCGCCCGGCCGTGCGTGGCGTCGGGGTCGTACCCGGCCCCACGCCGCGTGGTCGGGCCGCGCCGCGGCAGGGGGACGGCCGTCGTCGCCTCCACCCCGGCGTCGGCCAGTTCGGTGTCCGTGCCGAGCACGGTCACCCGGTCCCCGGTCTCGACCCGCTGGTCCCGGCTCGGGCACAGGTGCGTGGCCCCGTCGGGCTCCGCGGTGACGGCGAGCGGGGCGAGGTCGCCGTAGAGCGAGCGCAGGGTCGTGGCGGAGCGGGCGGTGGTCCCCGCCGCGACGAACCGCGTCCCCGCGACCTCGAGCGCGTGCACCGGGCTGAGCAGACAGGCCTCGACGAGGGCGGGGGTGACGAGGGCGGCGACGTCGAGCACCGCGCCAGGACCCGGGTCGGCGGCGACGGCGCGACCGATGGCGGCGTTGCCGAGGGAGGTCACGACCCGGACGTCGGGGCGGCGCTCACGCACGTGCAGGGCGACGTGCAGGTTCCGCAGCTCGCTCTGGTCGCCGGCCATGACGCACACCACCGCCCGCGCGGTGTCGAGGCCGGCGGCGTCGAGGCTGCCGGGCACCGTCGGGTCGGTCTCGACGAGGGGGACGCCCCACGTCTCGAGGACGTGGGCACCGCGCCCGTGACCGCGGTCGTCGTCGACGACCACGACCGGCTCGTCGCGGTGGTGGAGCTGTTCGACGATCCGCAGGCCGAGGCCGCCGAGCCCACAGACGATGACGTGGGTGGCGGCCGCCCGGACGGTGTCCCCGTCGCGCCCCTGCCCCGCGCTCCGGGCGGGCGGGCGTCTCAGCGCGCACGGCGCTCGAGGGCCGCGTCGGCGGCGGCGACCGCGCCGGCGTAGACGGCGTGCTGCACGACGCTGACCGTGAGCAGGCGGGGCCCCCACCGCCAGGGCACCGGGGTCCCGCCCAGGACGGGGAAGAGCCCCAGGGCCATGACCTCGCAGCCGAGGAAGAAGGCCGTCCCCGCCGCCGGCTCGCCCCCGAGGCGGTGGCGCAGCTCCGCGTGCGCGGCCCCGACCGCCGAGCCGTAGCCCCAGTGGACGAGCCAGAACAGGACGCGCCGCTCGCCGGGGGTGCGCGGGGCCCACCCGGTCACGCGCTGCAGGACCGTCGAGGCGGCCACCACGACGTGGTCGGACTGGTCGTAGTCCAGGATCTCGGTGATGTCCCCGGGCGCCATCCCGCGGCGGCGGGCGTAGACCTCGCGGTACGCGCGGCCGGTCGCCGCCATTGCCGCGGTCCCCGCGACACCGGCGAGGACGCCGCGCAGGAGACGGCCGCTCCCCCGGATGGCCCTGCCCGATCGGGCGGTTCGTCGTGGGAGGACCGGGAGCCGGGCAGGGGGCCTCATGGTGGTGGAGCATGCCTGAACCGGTTCACGGACGGGCTGGGAACGACACCCCCTACTCCCGGTCGGTTCCCTCCACGCAGTGCGAGAGATCACACTCGGACGGTCAGCGGGCGGTCGCGTGCGGCACGGACGGACCGCGTGCGGCACGGACGCGCCCGTAGGAACCGGTACGAAGGAGTGGGCGATGACCACAGTCGACGAGAGCAGCGGGGCGCATGCCGCCGAGACCCGGCCTGAGCACACTGCGGCGGAAGAGGCGGCGGCCGCCGCGGCGAACCCAGCACTGCTCGGCGTCCCGACGTTCGTGATCGGCTCGGTCGCCCTCGGGCTGTACCTCGTCGGGTTCACGGGGTCGTCGAACGCCGTGCTCGGCCTGATCCCGATCCTGTTCATGTGCACCGGGATCGGGCAGCTCATCGGGTGCGTCTGGGCGATCCGGAACCACGCCGGCCCGGTGGCGGCGATCTTCGGCATCTTCGCCGGGTTCTGGCTGAGCTTCTCGGTCCTGGTGACCAGCCTCGGTCACAACTGGTTCGGGGACGCCACCGCGCCCGGGGCGGCCATCGGGGCGCAGGAGACGTTCCTGCTCACCTGGCTGATCGGCATCGTGATCCTGACGCTGGCAACCCTGCGGCTGCCGTCGGTGTTCACCGCGCTGTTCGTGCTGGTCGACCTGGCCCTGCTGCTCGTGCTGCTGGGCACCGCCGCCGGCTCGACGGGGCTGCTCGCCATCGGCGGGATCGCGGTGTTCGCGTTCACCCTGGTCGGGGTCTATCTGTTCTTCGACGCCATGAGCGTCGCGAACGGCGGGTCCTCGCTGCCGATGGGACGGCCGCTGATCAAGGGCTGACCGCTCCTCCGACGGTCCCGCGCGGTCCGTCGGGTCGTTGACCTGGTGGGGGTGCCTCCGGCCGTCGGAACCGGCCGGAGACACCCCATCAGTGTCTGTGATGTCCGGTCCCGCCCGGCACCGAGGGTCGGTGTCGCGATCACCGGAAGTCCCGGGAGCGCGACGGCACCACCAGCTCGAGACGCTCCACCCGGTCGGCCACGAGGTTGACCACGGTCGGGGCGTCGGGCGCCCGCTCCACCCGCCCGCGGATCACCAGGGCCGCGCTCGTGCGCGCCACCACCCGGTGGCGGGCCCAGAGCCCCTCCGAACAGATCACGTTGAGCATCCCGGTCTCGTCCTCGAGGTTGAGGAACGTCGTCCCGCCTGCGGTCGCGGGACGCTGCCGGTGGGTGACCACCCCGCCGACCTCGATGCGCTCCCCCTCCCCGACCGCCGCGACCCCGGCCACGGACACCGCGCCCCGCTCCTCGAGCGCCGCCCGCAGGTGCGCGACGGGATGGCCGTCCGGGGTCAGCCCCGTCGCCCACACGTCCGCGATCGTGAGCTCCACCGCCGACATCCCCGGCAGCGCCGGGGCGTCGAGCCCGACCGCGGTCTCCGGCAGCCGGTCGTGGCGGACGCCCGCCCGGGTCACCGCCGTGCCCGCCGCCGCCGCGCCCGCCGCCCAGAGCGCCTCCCGCCGCTCGAGGCCGAAGCAGCCCAGCGCACCGCCGGTGGCCAGGGCCTCCAGGTGCGCGGTGGTGAGGTCCGCCCGGCGCGCCAGGTCCGCCGCCCCGGCGAAGCCGGTCTCCGGTCGCGCGGCCACGATCCGCTGCGCGACCTCGTCGCCGAGGCCCCGCACGTCCGCGAGCCCGAGCCGGACCGCGACCCCGCCCTCGCTGTCCGGGTGCGGCTCCAGCTCGGGCTCGGCCCGGCTGCGCCCGACGTCCGGCCCGAGGACCACGACGCCGTGGCGGCGCGCGTCGGCGACCAGGCTCTGCGGGGAGTAGAAGCCCATCGGCTGGGCACGCAGCAGCGCCGCGCAGAACGCCGCCGGGAAGTAGTGCTTGAACCACGCCGAGACGTACACCAGCGACGCGAAGCTGATCGAGTGGCTCTCCGGGAAGCCGAAGTTCGCGAACGCCTTGGTCTTCGCGAAGATCCGGTCGGCCAGCTCCCCGGTGATCTGGTTGGCCGCCATCCCGGCGTAGAACCGCTCGCGCAGCCGCTCGAGCCGTTCCTCGGACCGCTTCGCCGACAGCGCCCGGCGCAGCTCGTCGGCCTCGGCGGCGGTGAACCCGGCGACGTCGGTCGCCAGCTGCATGAGCTGCTCCTGGAACAGCGGCACCCCGAGGGTCTTGCGCAGCGCCGGCTCGCAGAGCGGGTGGTCGTAGACGACCCGCTCCAGGTTGTTCCGCCGCCGGATGTACGGGTGCACCGAGCCGCCCTGGATCGGCCCGGGCCGGATGAGCGCCACCTCGACGACCAGGTCGTAGAACTCCCGCGGCTTCAACCGCGGCAGCGTGGCCATCTGCGCGCGGGACTCCACCTGGAACACGCCCACCGAGTCGCCCCGCGCCAGCATCGCGAAGACCTCCGGGTCCTCGGGCTGCAGGTCGTGGAGCTCGAACCGGCGGCCGTGGTGGGCGGCCACGTAGTCGCTCGCGTAGTGCAGCACCGAGAGCATGCCCAGCCCGAGCAGGTCGAACTTCACCAGGCCGACCGCGGCCGCGTCGTCCTTGTCCCACTGGATGACGCTGCGGTCCTTCATCCGCGCCCACTCCACCGGCACCACCTGGTCGACCGGCCGGTCGCAGATGACCATGCCCCCGGAGTGGATGCCGAGGTGGCGGGGGAAGCCCGCGATCTCCTCCGCGAGCGTCGCCACCGCCCGCGGCATCCCCGGGACCTGGTCGCCCAGGTCCGCTCCGGGACCCCACCGGTCGATGTGCTTGCTCCACGCGTCCTGCTGGCCCTGCGCGAAGCCGAGCGCCCGGGCGGCGTCGCGGACCGCCGAGCGCGGCCGGTAGGTGATGACGTTCGCGACCTGCGCCGCCCGGTCCCGGCCGTAGCGGTCGTAGACGTACTGGATGGCCTCCTCGCGACGGTCGGACTCGATGTCCAGGTCGATGTCGGGGTAGCCGTCGCGCTCCGGGGAGAGGAACCGCTCGAAGAGCAGGTCCATCTTCACGGCGTCGACGTGGGTGATCTCCAGGGCGAAGCAGACCGCCGAGTTCGCGGCCGAGCCGCGCCCCTGGCAGTAGATGTTCGCCCGGCGGCAGAAGTCCACGATGTCGGCGACGATGAGGAAGTAGCCCGGGAAGCCCTGCCCCTCGATGATCGCCATCTCGTGGTCGATCACCTCCCAGGCCCGCGGGTTGTCGGCCCGGCCGCCGTAGCGCTTGCGGGCCCCGAGGTCGGTGAGGTGGCGCAGCCAGCTCGCCTCGGTCTCCCCCGGCGGGACGTCGAACGGCGGCAGCTCGGGGGCGAGCAGCGACAGCTCGAAGGCGCACTCCCGCCCGAGCACCGCCGCGTGCGTGACCGCCTCGGGGTGGCGCGCGAACCGGGCGGCCATCTCCGCCCCGGAGCGCAGGTGCGCGGTGCCCGGCGGCAGCCAGCCCTCGGCCTCGTCGAGGCTGCGCCGCGCCCGGACGGCGCCGAGCGCGGCGGCGATCCGGGCCCGGTCCGGCGTGGCGTAGTGCGCGGCGGTGCTCGCGACGGTCGCCAGGCCGGCGCGGGCGGCGAGCCCGGCGAGCAGGTCGTTGCGCTCGACGTCGACGGGCAGCCCGTGGTCGCTCAGCTCGACGGCCACCGACTCCGCCCCGAACAGCCCCACCAGGCGGTCCAGGGCCCGGGCCGCCGCCTCCGGTCCACCCGCGTCCAGCGCCCGGCGCACGTGGCCCTTGCGGCAGCCGGTGAGCACCACGACCCGGTCGCGCAGCGTCGCCGCGGCGCGCTCGAGATCGTGCACCGGGCGGCCCTTCTCCGCCGCCGGGTCCATCGCGGCGTCGGTGATCGTCCGCGAGATCGCCCGGTACCCCGCCGGATCGCGGGCCAGCACCAGCAGGTGCTCCCCCTCGGGATCGGCCACCCCGTTCTGCGGGGCGGACAGGCCCAGCGAGAGCTCGGCGCCGAACACCGTGCGCACGCCGAGCTCCTGCGCGGCCTCCGCGAAGCGGACCACCCCGTACATGCCGTCGTGATCGGTGAGCGCGATCGCCTCCAGGCCGAGCCGGTGGGCCTCCTCGACGAGCTCCTCGGGCTGGCTCGCGCCGTCGAGGAAGCTGTACGTGGAGTGCGTGTGCAGCTCGGCGAACGGGACGGGCGCCGGCGCGGGACCCGCCGCGACCGGGTCGGACGGCGGCCGGTAGGGCGCACGCGTCCGGCTCCAGGCCGGCGAGTCACCCCCGTCCCCGGGGTGCGCCACGTCGCGCGACGGGCGCCCCGACGACCGCTCTCGCGGGCCGGCACGGTGCCCACGTCCGCCGGGTGGAGCGTGCCGGGCCCGTCGACCTCCGGGGCGCCCTCGCCGGCTGCGGCGCCGACCCGGCGCGCGGCCGCCCCGCGAGGATCCGCTCCATCTCCGACCAGCTGACCGCCGGATTGCCCCAGCCCATCCCGGCCTCCCCGAGCTCGTCACTGTCGAACACGTGTTCGATGACGACGAGGGTAGCGCCGGGGTCCGACAGTGTGGCGACCGGACCGGCGGATCCGCCCGAGCGGGCGACGCGAGCGGAGTCCTGACGATGGACTCGACGATCCTGATCGTGCTACCACGTCTCCGTGACCCCGCCGCTGATCCTCGCCCTGCCCACCGACGACCGGGTCCGGGCGCACGCCTTCTACCGCGACGGCCTCGGGTTCGCCACGCCCGGCGCCCCGGCCGACGACGGCGTGCCCGAGCCGCTGCAGGTCGTCGTCTCGGACGGGGTGCGCGTCATCTTCATCCCGCGTGGCGGCTTCGGGTGGGTGACCGGTGGCCACGAGGTCGCCGCGCCGGGCACCAGCGAGTGCCTGCTGAGCCTCCCGGCCGCGGACGACGCCGAGGTCGACGCGGTGCTCGCCCGGGCCGAGGCGGCCGGCGCCACGGTGGTGGAGCGCCCGGTGACGCGAGCCGTGGGGTCACCTCGCGACCTTCGCCGACCCGGACGGCCACCTCTGGCAGGTCATCCACGCCCCCGACTGGTCGTAGTCCCCGCCGTCCGCCGGTCGCGTGATGTGAGCGGGGCCACGCGCGGGTATCCGCCCCGGTCCATCGACGACGAAAGGACACGTGATGAGCACGGACGGATCGACCGACGACGCCATGGTCGTGCCACCGGCCAAGCCCCTGACCGGGGAGCCCGTCGACCCCGACCAGCCCGACCCGAGCGAGGTCATGCCCGGCGGCGACGCCCTCGAGGTGGAGAACCTCGTCCCGCCCGAGGAGCAGGACCCCGCTCAGTCGTAGATCCCCTCCACGGTCCAGCGGCCGTCACGCAGCACCAGCAGCAGGGCCAGCCCGACCGCGTCCGCCGAGGAGGCGGCCGGGTCGGGGGCCAGGTCGGCCGCCGGGTCGGGATCGTCACCCCCGTCGGCGCGGGGACCGTCGTCGAGATCGCCGGTCGTCCCCGCGGCCGGCCAGGAGACCGGCGGGACGCACACCACCTGGACCCGCAGGCAGCCGGTCGGGGCCTGCGGGTCCCACCACCGGCCCTCCTCCGGCCAGGGACCGCCCCACGCCCGCACCGGCGCCGATCCGGTGTCCTCGCCGATCGACACCTGCGCCGGGGCCGCGGAGAGCCCGCCGCGCGGGGCCGCCCGGACCGGCCGCCCCCGGCGCGTCGAGGACCCGGGCCGGCAGGGGCGAGGGCGGGACCGTGGACGGCGAGGGGGCGGGCAGCGTCCCCGGCCAGGGGGCCGCCGGGTCGAGCGCCGGGGTCCGCTCGTCGCCCCAGGGCACGGTGCGGACCCGCGCGGCCGGCCCGCGGCCGCCGCCGGGGACCCCGGTGAGCACCTCCTCGGGCCCGAGCAGCCCCTGCACCCGCACCAGCGCGCGACCGGCGCGCTCGTCGGCGACGCCGGTCTCCCCCCACAGCCCGAGCTGCAGGCGCCCGGCGTCGACCACCTCCTCCGGCACCAGCCGCAGGGCCGCGAGCCCCTCGCCCCCGCCCCGCTCCGGCCCGCGCCGCGACAGCCAGCCCTCGAGCTGCCAGCGGACGCGGTCGGCGGTGGCGGCGGGGGTGAGCGGCTCGGCGCAGCGCCAGGTGCGGGCGAGCTCCTCACCGGTCGTCGTCCGGGCCCGGACCCCGAGGCGGGTGCAGGCGAGCCCGGCGTCCCCCAGGGCGGCGTGGAGCCGCTCGGCGAGCGCCCGGGAGGCGAACGCGGCGGCGTCGACGCGGTCGACCGGGGGGTCGAGGGGCACCTCGACGGTGAGCGTGTCCGGCACGCGGCGCCGGGAGGGCGGGCGCTCGTCGAGGCCGCGGGCCAGCCGGTGGGCCCGCACCGCGGCCGCGTCGAACCGGGACGCGACGTCGGTCGCGGGCAGGCCGGCGAAGTCCCCCAGCGTGGTCAGCCCCAGGCGGCGGAGCAGCCCGACGAGCTCGGCGCGGGCGGTCGCCCCCGGGACGTCCGCCCCCGCGGTGTCCGGCTCGACCCCGGGCTCCATCTCGAGCTCGGTGACCGGCCGCGGGGCGAGGAAGGCCGCCGAGCCCCCGGGCGGGACGATCGCGCTGCGCCGGGCGGCGAGGGCGGCCGCGAACACCCCGTCGGCCACCCCCACCTGGCACTCGACCCGGGCGCGGCCCGCGACGTGGTCGACGAGGCGCTCGGCGACGGCCTCCTCGCTGCCGAAGTAGCGGGCGGGACCGCGCGCCGCGAGCACCACCAGCCCGGGACGGATCACCTCGACGCCCGGGGTGAGCTCCTCCACCGCCGCGGCGACCACCTCGAAGGCCCGCGCGTCCCGGTCGGCGTCGCGGCCGAGGACCGCGAGGTCCGGGCAGCGCGCCTGCGCCTCCCGCCGTCGCAGCCCCCGGCGGACGCCCTGCGCCCGGGCGGTGGCCGAGCAGGCGACCACCCGGTGGGCCACGAGGACGGCGGCGGGACGGTCGGCGGGGATGCCGGACTCGGCGCACGCGGCGACGACCGGCCAGTCCGGGCACCACAGCGCGACCACCCGGACCGGGGCCGCCGCGGCCTCGTTCACCCCGTCCTCGCCGGCAGGTCGGCCGGGGCGTGGGTGTCCACCCCCGCGGCGTCGGCGACCGACCCCCGCCGTCCGTCCCCCGGGGCCGGGGAGCAGGACGTCCTCGGTCCGGTCGCGCGCGCGGCCCCGGGCGGCGCAGCGCAGGTGCACCCGCCGCGACCGCAGCCGGCCCGCCCCGTCGCCGAGCAGCCCCGACCAGGTCCCCCCGGTGGCGTGCAGCTCGGCGTCCGCGCCGGGCCAGGCGCCCACCGGGATCAGCACCGCGCCCTTCTGGCGCACCCGTGCGGCCAGCCGCTGCCGGTCACCCGCCCGCCACGCCGAGGCACCCGCCGAGCACCACCACGTCGAGCCCGTCGACCAGCGTCGCCACGACGCTCGCCGGACGCGGACCGGGCCGCGGGACGAGGGCGGTGCGCGCGAGGTCCAGCCCGGCCTCGTCGGCGGCGGCCAGGCCCACGCCCGGGAGCCCGACCAGCGCGCACCACGACCCCGCCCGCGAGGCCTCCGCCACCAGGGCGAGCAGCAGCGCCGTCGACCCGTGCACCGACACCGTCGACCCCCGCCGCAGCCCGCCCCACGGCAGCAGACCGGTGAGCGGCCCCGCCACCGGCAGCAGGGCCCGCTCCGGGCCCCGCTCCCGTCCGGCTCGGGCTCCGGCTCCGGCTCCGGCCACGCCCCGCGCGGCGACGGTCCGGCGTGCGATGCTGCGCCCCGGACCGCAGCTCCCGGCCCCGCCCGGCCCGGGAGCTCGGACGCCCGGACGAGCCCCAGCTCGGAGAACCGCCGGGAGAGGACCTCGTGCGGGGACGCCTCGACGGATGGGGCCATGTCGACCTCCTCGTTCGTCGAACACCTGTTCGAACGAGGAGAACGCTAACCCACCCCACCGACAACGCGCCACGACGACGCCGGAGCGGGTGACGCTCAGAACGTCGGCGCGCCCGCGGTGGCCCCCGGAGCCGTCCCGGTGCCCGGGCCCGCACCCGCTCCCGCGCCCGGCGTCGCGGCACCGCCCCGGTGCTGCCGCCGCTGCGCGGCCTGGCGCCGCCGGGCCTGCGCCGCGGTCCCCTGGCCCGCTCCCTTCGCGGCGGTGGCGTGCGCCGCGGCCGGCGGGGCGGAGGCGTCCGCGACGGCGTAGCCGGCCCCGAAGCCGCCCCCGAGCAGGACCAGGCCGGCCAGGGTCGCGGCCGCCCCCACCCGCACGCGCCGCGACCGCCACCAGCCCGACCGGGGTGCCTCGGTCGCCGGGGAGCGCACCGTCGCGGGCTCGTCCGCCGTCGGGTGCACGCCGGGCCCGCGCAGGGTCCCCGGCTGCGTCGGCGGGTCCGTCGGGCCCTGCGGCGACCCCGGCGAGGAGGGGGTCCCGCCGGTCCACGTGCTCCCGCCGTGCGGGGTGGCGTACTCGTCGGGATGCTCCGACGAGGCGTCCGGGGCCGCGGATCCCTCGCCGTACCCGCCGGGGTGCGACGCCGTGGCCTCGTCGTCGTACCCGGTCCCGTACCAGGGCTCCTCCTCGCCCCGGGGGTGCTCCTCGGGGTCGTGCGGTCCGGTCACGGTCTCCTCCTCGAGCGGGCGAGCTGATGCCGTCCTGAAGACTCCGCCCGCGCCCGGGCGCCCGGCCACCGATCGGCACCACCCTTCAGCGCGTGATCAGGGAACCGGCCCGGGGCGCCCTCGCCGTCGTGGTGTGCTGCGTCCTCGCCCTCCTCGCGACCGCGTGCAGCGCGGGATCGGCACCCGACCCCGACCCGCCGGAGCTGCCCGGGCCCGCGGGCGTGGCCCCGGCGTCGCAGGCCGGTCACCCGAACATCGTCTTCGTGCTCACCGACGACCTGGAGCCGAGCCTGCTGCGCTGGATGCCCCACGTGCAGGCGCTCGCCGCCCGGGGCGCGAGCTTCGCCGCCGACGACGACGCGGACACGCTCTGCTGCCCGTCGCGGTCGTCGATCTTCACGGGGGCGTTCCCGCACGACACCGGGGTCTTCACCAACTCCTCCCCCGACGGTGGCTACGACGTCTTCCACGCGCGCGGCGAGGAGCGCGACGCCATCGGGGCGGACCTGCAGCGGGCCGGCTACACCACGGCGATGCTGGGCAAGTACCTCAACGGCTACCAGCCGACCGACGGCCCGCAGGCCGGCTGGAACGAGTGGGACGTCGCCGGGAACGGCTACCGGGAGTTCGACTACGCGCTGAACGAGAACGGCACGCTCGTGGACCACGGGCACGCCGACGCCGACTACATGCCCGACGTCCTCGGGGCGCGCGGCTCGGCCTTCATCACCGCCCAGTCCGCGGCGCACCGGCCGTTCTTCCTCGAGCTCGCGACCTTCGCCCCGCACTCGCCGTACACCCCGGCCCCGCGGCACGCCCAGGACTTCCCCGGCCTGCAGGCGCCCCGGGACCCGTCGTTCAACCAGCCCGACGCCCCCACCGCGCCCGCCTGGCTGCGGGACCGCACCCCGTTGACGCCCAAGCAGGTCGCCCGGCTCGACGACGGGTACCGGAAGCGCGCCCAGGCCTCGGCGTCGGTCGACGACGTGCTCGCCGGGCTCGAGGCGACCCTCGACCGCACGGGCCGGACGGCGGACACCGAGATCGTCTTCAGCTCCGACAACGGCTACCACATGGGCCAGCACGAGCTGTCCGCCGGCAAGCAGACGACGTTCGCGACGGACCTCGTCGTCCCCCTGATCGTCGCCGGCCCGGGCGTGGCGCACCGGACGATCCCGCAGACCGTGCAGAACGTCGACGTCGCGCCCACGTTCGCCGACCTCGCGCACGCACCACCCCTGCCGATCGCCGACGGGCACACCCTGGTCCCGCTGCTCGCCGGCGCCGACCCACCCGACTGGCGCACCGCCGCGCTCGTCGAGCACCACGGCCCGGCCCTGGCCCCCGACGATCCCGACCGCACCCCGGGCCGGAAGGCGGCGAACCCGCCCAGCTACGCGGCGATCGCGAGCGGACCGGTGACCTACACCGAGTACGCCACCGGCGAGAAGGAGTACCACGACACCACGACCGACCCCGACCAGCGCGACAACACCGTCGCGTCCGTCCCGCCGGACCGCCTGGCCGCCCTCCACGCCGCCCTGATCGCGCTGACGAACTGCCACGGCGCCGCAGCGTGCTGGGCGCGCGGGCACCTCCCGCCCTAGACCGCCCCGGCCATGATCACCAGGACGACGAGGCCGTGGACGACCAGGCCTCGGTCCTCGCCATCCCGGGATCATGAACGGCTAATGCGCGAAGTGCCGCGTCCCCGTCAGGTACATCGCGACGCCGGCCTTCTCGGCGGCCTCGATCGTCAGGTTGTCGCGGACCGACCCGCCGGGCTGCACGACCGCCGCCACCCCGGCCTCGGCGAGCACCTCGAACCCGTCGGGGAACGGGAAGAACGCGTCGGACGCCGCCACGGACCCCCGCACCCGGTCCCCGGCCCGGGCCACCGCGAGCCGCGCCGAGTCGACCCGGTTGACCTGGCCCATCCCGACGCCGACCGTCGCCCCGCCGGACGCCAGCAGGATCGCGTTCGACTTCACCGCCCGGCACGCCCGCCACGCGAACGCGAGGTCGGCCAGCACCTGCTCCGACACCGCCGACCCGGTCGCGAGCGTCCACGACGACGGGTCGTCGCCGGGGGCGTCGACGGCGTCGCGCTGCTGCACGAGCAGCCCGCCGGAGATCGGGCGCTGCTCGGCCGCGGCCGGCGCCCACTCGGCGGTCAGCACCCGGATGTTCTTCTTGCGGGCCAGCACGTCCACCGCGCCGTCGGCGTACGACGGCGCCACCACCACCTCGGTGAAGATCTCGGCGATCTGCTCGGCGGCCGCGACGGTCACCTGGCGCGTTCACCGCGATCACGCCGCCGAACGCCGACGTCGGGTCGCAGGCGTGCGCCCGCGCGTGCACCTCCGCCACGTCGTCTCCCCCTCGCTGCGCTCGCCCCGGCGCACGACCGCGATCCCGCACGGGTTGGCGTGCTTGATGATCGCGACGCAGACCCGGTCCGGGCCGTGGTCGTGCGCCGCCCGCCACGCCGCGTCGGCGTCGACGTAGTTGTTGTACGACATCTCCTTGCCGTGCAGCTGCACCGCGCCGGCGATGCCCCCGGTGGCTTCCGGGGCGGCGTAGAGGGCGGCGGCCTGGTGCGGGTTCTCGCCGTAGCGCAGGACGGCCCGCCGGCGCGCCGTGGTCCCCACCCACCCCGGGAACGGGACGGAGGTGCCGTCGGAGGTGGTCGCGGGGTCGGGCGCGAGCACGTTGCCCATCCACGAGGCCACCGCCACGTCGTAGGACGCGGTGTGCCGGAACGCCTCGGCGGCCAGCGCGCGGCGGTCGGCCAGGGTCACGCCGCCGGCCGCCACCTCGGCGAGCACCCAGGCGTAGCGCGACGGGTCGGTGACGACCGCGACCGTCTCGTGGTTCTTCGCGGCCGCCCGGAGCATCGCGGGACCGCCGATGTCGATCTGCTCGACGCAGTCGTCGGGCGAGGCGCCCGAGGCCACCGTCTGCGTGAACGGGTAGAGGTTCGACACCAGCAGGTCGAACGGCGCGATGCCGAGCGACTCGAGCTGGTCGACGTGGGTGGGCAGCCGCGAGTCGGCGAGCAGTCCGGCGTGCACGCGGGGGTGCAGGGTCTTGACGCGGCCGTCGAGGCACTCGGGGAACCCGGTGAGCTCCTCGACGCGGGTCACCGGCACGCCGGCGTCGGCGATCCGCGCGGCGGTCGAGCCGGTGGAGACGACCTCGACGCCCGCGGCGTGCAGGCCGGTGGCGAGGTCGAGCAGACCCGCCTTGTCGAAGACGCTGACGAGGGCGCGGCGGACCGGACGGCGGCCGTCGGTCCCCTGCCCGGCGGGGGCGGTCTGGGGGGCAGCGGTCACTTCGATCCTCACTGTTCGTCCGGTGATGGTGGCGCCGTGGCGCACCAGGGCGGCCACGGTCTCGACGAGCATGCGGCGCTCCACGACCTTGATCCGCTCGTGCAGCGTCGCCTCGTCGTCGTCGGGGTCGACGACGACGGCCTGCTGGGCCAGGACCGGCCCGGTGTCGACCCCCGCGTCGACGAGGTGGACGGTCGCGCCGCTGACCTTGACGCCGTGCGCGAGCGCGTCGGCCACGCCGTGCGCGCCCGGGGAACGCGGGCAGCAGCGCGGGGTGGGTGTTGATCGTCCGGCCGCCGAACCGGGCGAGGAAGGCGGGCCCGAGGACCTTCATGAAGCCGGCGGAGACGACGAGGTCCGGGTCGTGCGCGGCGACGGCGTCGGCCAGGGCGGCGTCCCAGGCGGCCCGGTCGACGGTGCCGTCGGGCGTGCGGTGGTCACCGAGGCGCACGACGACGGGTTCGGCCTTCGCCTCGAGGGCCCGGTCCAGCGCGGCGACGCCCGGGCGGTCGGCGACGACGGCGACGACCTCGACGTCGATCGCGGCGGCCTCGTCGAGCAGGGCCTGCAGGAGGGTGCCGGAGCCGGAGGCGAGGACGACGACGCGTGCGGGCGCCCGGACCTCCAGGCGCGTCCCGACCGGGGAGCCTCCGTGGTCACCCGGGCCCGCGTGCGTGCTCAGCGCGATCTCCTTGCCGCCGGTGCACAGACCTGGGCTCCCGGCGTCTCGACGATCCTCGCCGTCGAGACTAGTCGGCCGCCGGGACCGGGACGCTGTCGGTCACGACACCCCGGGCGTACCGGGTTGATCAGGGGCACACCGCGCAGCTCACCGGGCCCCGCGAGCAGCCTGGTGTGCCCCTCGACGTCGGGGGCCGGGCCGGCCCCACGATCAGGAGCACACACGCGCAGGTCGCGGGCGCCCCGGCGCTGCGTGACGTGCCCGTCGTCCGCGGCCGGGTCAGGCGCGGTCCGGCTCGCCGGCCGCCGGCCCCTCCGCGTCCTGGTCGTCCGGCCCTCGTCGGGGCCTCTCGCCTCCGGGGCCTCCGCCTCGTCCGGGACCTCCGCCTCCGGGACCTCCGCCTCCGGGCCCGACTCCCTGTCGACGACGTCGCCCTCCGGCTCCTCCCCCGCGGCGGCGGCCTCCGCGTCCGGCTCCCGACGCGGCCGTCGGCCGCCGGCGGGCGCGCCGGCCGGGGCGGCGAGGAGGGCGACGACGGCGCCGGGCACCGCGATCCAGGCGATGGTGGCGAGCAGGACCGGCCCGGCCGGCACGACCACGGGGTCGAACGGCCCGGAGCCGAGCCGCCCGCCGGCGAGCGCGGCGGCGAGCGCGAGCACCACGCCGGCGGTCGCGGCGGCGAGGAGCACCGGGCGCACGCGGCGCAGCACGTCCTGCGCCGGGCTCCCCGGCCGGCCGTCCGACGCGTCCGACCGCGCCCACCGGCGCGAGCAGCCACCCGACGGCCGACCCGGCGGCGAGGGGCAGCGCGAACACCAGACCGGCCCAGGTCGGGGGCGGGCCGGACGGCAGCAGGGCGGCCAGGGGCAGGGGCGGGACGAGCCCGGCCGTCGCCCCGGTGGGCGCGGCGACCACCCCGCCGACGGCGAACCCGGGCCCGAGCAGCCAGGACGACGCGGCGACGACGGCGTTGGGGAGGTACGCGGCGTCGAGCAGCCACAGACCGGCCCCGCTCCCGACGTCGGGCGCGGTCGCGGCGAAGGAGCCGGCGACGGCGTCGGCGTGCGCGAGCAGGACGACGAGCAGGAGCGCGGCCCCGCTCCCGACGATCGCCGCCGCGGCCCCCAGCCCCGCGCGCAGGCCCCGGGCGACCCAGCGCGGCAGCGTCCGCACCCGGGCCCCGAGCCCACAGGGTCCGGCGACCCCGGCCGCCGCGGCCAGACCCGCGAGCAGCCCTGCCACCGTGCCCGCGGTCGCCGGCGAGGCGTCCGCCGGGATCGTCGCCGTGTCCGGGGTCAGCAGGGCCGCGGCGAGCACGCCCGCGGCGGCGTGCACGGCCGCGACGGCCGCGACGACGGGGACGGCGAGCGAGGTCCAGCGGTCCGGTCGCGGGTCCTGACCGTCCGCGGCCCCGTCGGCGCCCGGCAGCGCCGCGAGCCGGACGACGCCGCGGCGGGCGAGGAGGGCGACGAGCACCGCCACCCCCGCGGCGGGCGCCAGCGGCAGCATCCCGAGGGGGGCGCCGCTGACCGTCAGCGGCACGAGGTGGACCGCCAGCCAGAGCGGGATGCCCGACCCGAGGGCCTGCGCGAGGCCGGGCGCGCCGCCCGGCGTCGTGCCCGACGCCGAGGCGGTGATCAGGGCCGCGAGCACCACGACCACCGCGTACGACACGAGCACCGGGACGAGGGCGACCTCGGCCAGCACGCCGAGCCGGGGCGGCAGGTCGGGGCGGCGGCGACGGGGCCGCGACCGGCCCGCGGCGGGTGTCGCGGGGGCCGCGGCGCCGGAGGTCGGGGCCGCTGCGCTCACGCGGACCCACGATTCCACCCCGGCGCCCGCCCGCCCGGCCGCCACGCCGGGTCGCCGCGTCCGCGGCGCCCGGGTCAGGGGGCCTCGTGGGCCCCGTGGCGGTCGCGGTCGTCGGCGGCCGACCCGGCCGCGCCCTCGGTCCCGTCCGCCGGGGCGCCCCACCCGCCGGGCCGGGGGAACCCGGACGGCGGGGTGGCGTCGCCCGACCCGTCGGGGAGCGGGACGCGCGCCGGTCGCGGACCGCGCGCGGCGCGGCTCCCCCGACGGCGGCGTGGCGGTGCCCTCGTCGCGGCGCTCGGCCGGGGACTCCCCGCCGAGCATCGACATGGCGGGCTGCCGCTCCTCCGTCGTGGCCGACGACCCGGCCGGCCCGGACGCGGCCTCCGGGTCGGACCGGGTGGCCGCACCCTCGTCCCGGTCGGCACCGCGCCCCGGCGCCGTCCGGCCGTCGGTCAGCGGCGCGGCGGTGGTCGGTGCGGCGGCAGTGGTCGGTGGGGGCGTCGCGCCGTCGCGGGGGCCCGGGGCCCCGCCCGGCCCCGACGACGCCCCGTCCGCGCCTCCCGGCCCCGACGGCGCCGGGGTGCGCTGGACGACCTGGGTGCGTGCCGCCGGGTCGTCCCCCGACGGGTCGCCGGGGCGCCCCGCGGGCGAGAACGACATGGGCCCCCACCCTCGCTGCCCGGGACCCGCCGGCGGGCCGGCGGCGTGCTGGGGCGCCGAGGGCGGGCCGCCCTGGTGGCCGGCGCGCTGGGTGGGCTGCTCGCCCGGCGAGGCGAACGAGCCCGAGGCCGGCCCGGGATCCGGGCCCGCCGGGGACCCACCGCCGAGACCGGGACGGCCCGACGGGGCCGAGGACCGCGCCTGGTCGGGGGACGCCCCGCCGGCACCGGACGAGGCCGCGCCGAGCGAGGCCGATCGCGGACAGCGCCGCGACCACCGCGGCGGCCGCGGTGAGGACCGCGAGCACCACGACGACGACGTCGAACCCGTCGCTCACCGCGAGGGTCTGGAGGCTGATCAGCGCCGCGGTGACGGTGAGGACCGTGCCGGGCAGGACGGTGCGCGGGGCGGTGGGCAGCACGGCGACGCCGACGGTCAGACCGCCGGCGAGCACGAGCGCGGGCAGGAGGCCGCCGGGGTCGAAGCTGGTGAGGAACGTCGCGAGGAACGCGAGGACGGCCAGGCCCGCGGCGGCCATCGCGGCGATGCGCCCGAGGCCGGCGGGCGCCCCCGTCGCCCCGCGGGCGAACGGTCCCGTCGTGCCCTCGAACGACCCCGACGACGACCCGGACCACCCCGACGACGCGCCGGCCCCCGCAGCGGGGGCGCTGGGCACCGTCGGGCCGGCCGCGGGACCGCTGTGGCGCGGGGCCGGCGCGCCGCGTGCGGGGGTCGGCGGCGCGGGGCGCCCCCAGCCCGGCGGCTGACCGCCCTGACCCGGCCCCGGTCCCTGACCGGGCCCCGGCCCGGAGGGCGCGGGCCCCGATCCGGGACCCCCCGCACCCGCCCACGCGGAGCCGCCGTACGGCGAGACGCCGCCGAACGGCCGGCTCGGGGGCCCGAGGGCCGGTCCGGGCTGCGACGGCGGCCCGGGGTGGGGTCCGGGCGGGCCGGGGCTGGGACCCGGCCGGCTCGGGGGTCCCGCGTGCGGGCGACGACGGTCCCGGCGCCGGCACCGTCGACGGCCCGTTCGCCGGTGCCCGTTCGGCCCGGACGGCTCCGACCCGGAGGGCCCACCGCCCCGTCTCTCGGGGGACCCCGACGGACCGGAGCTCGAAGGTCCTGCACTCATCGGATGTCCTCCCGGAACGGCGTCGTCGACCCTCGGACCGGCCGCGTCGTCACGACGCGACCGGTCCGGCGGCCCACCCTGCTACATCCGGAACCTAGGAGACGAGCGAACGCGCGAGGTCGGCGGTCTCGGTCGGGGTCTTGCCGACCCGGACGCCCGCCGCCTCGAGGGCCTCCTTCTTCGCCTGCGCGGTGCCGGCGGACCCGGACACGATCGCGCCGGCGTGGCCCATCGTCTTGCCCTCGGGCGCGGTGAACCCGGCGACGTAGCCGACGACCGGCTTCGTCACGTTCGCCTTGATGTAGTCCGCGGCGCGCTCCTCGGCGTCGCCGCCGATCTCGCCGATCATGACGATGGCCTCGGTCTCGGGGTCCGCCTCGAACGCCTCGAGGGCGTCGATGTGCGTCGTGCCGATGATCGGGTCGCCGCCGATGCCGATGCCGCTGGAGAAGCCGACGTCGCGCAGCTCGTACATCATCTGGTAGGTCAGCGTGCCCGACTTGGACACCAGACCCATCTTCCCGGGGCCCGCGATGTTCGCCGGGATGATCCCGGCCAGCGACTTCCCGGGCGAGATGATGCCGGGGCAGTTCGGGCCGATGATCCGGGTGCGGTTGCCGTTGGCGCAGGCGTGCGCCCAGAACCACGCGGAGTCGTGCACCGGGATGCCCTCGGTGATCACGACGGCGAGGCCGATGCCCGCGTCGATGGCCTCGATGGCCGCGTCCTTGGCGAACTTGGGCGGCACGAAGAGCACCGAGACGTCGGCCCCGGTCTCCTTCATGGCCTCCTCGACGCCGCCGAAGACCGGCACCGAGGTGCCCGTCGACGTCGACCGACGTCCCGGCCTTGCGCGCGTTGACGCCGCCGACGAGCTGCGTGCCCGCGGCCAGCATCTTGCGGCCGTGCTTCATGCCCTCGGAGCCGGTGAGCCCCTGGACGATGACCTTGCTGTTCTCGTTGAGGAAGATCGACATCTCAGGCTCCCTGCGCGGCCAGCTCGGCGGCCTTGGCGGCGGCGTCGTCCATCGTGCCCACCACGGTCACCAGCGGGTGGTTCGCCTCGTCGAGGATCCGGCGGCCCTCGTCGACGTTGTTGCCGTCCAGGCGGACGACCAGCGGCTTCGTGGCGTCGTCGCCCAGGATCTTCAGGGCCTCGACGATGCCGTTCGCGACCGCGTCGCAGGCGGTGATGCCGCCGAACACGTTGACGAAGACGCTGCGCACGTCGTCGTCGCCGAGGATGACGTCCAGGCCGGCGGCCATGATCTCGGCCGACGCGCCGCCGCCGATGTCGAGGAAGTTGGCGGGCTTCATCCCGCCGTACTGCTCACCGGCGTAGGCGACGACGTCGAGCGTGGACATGACCAGGCCCGCGCCGTTGCCGATGATGCCGACCTGGCCGTCGTCGAGCTTGACGTAGTTCAGGCCCTTGGCCTTGGCCTTCGCCTCGAGCGGGTTCTCGGTCTGCTGGTCGACGAGCCCGAGGTGGGACTCGTGACGGAACGCGGCGTTCTCGTCGAGGGTGACCTTGCCGTCGAGGGCGATGATGTGGTCCTGCGGGTCGCGGACCAGCGGGTTCACCTCGACCAGCGTCGCGTCCTCGCCGACGAAGGTGTCCCAGAGCTTGACGATGGCCTGCGCGGCCTCGTCGGCGACCTCGGCCGGGATCTTCGCCTGCGCGACGATCTCGTCGGCCTTGGCCTTGTCGACCCCGGCGATCGCGTCGATCGGCACCCGGGCCAGGGCCTCGGGCCGCTCGACGGCGAGCTCCTCGATCTCCATGCCGCCCTCGGCCGACGCCATCGCGAGGAAGGTGCGGTTCGAGCGGTCGAGCAGGAAGGAGAAGTAGTACTCCTCCGCGATGTCGCTGGCCTCGGTGACCAGGACGCGGTGCACGACGTGGCCCTTGATGTCCAGGCCGAGGATCTTCTCGGCCTTCTCCTTGGCCTCCGCGGGGCTCTCGGCGAGCTTGACGCCGCCGGCCTTCCCGCGGCCGCCCACCTTCACCTGGGCCTTGACGACGACCGCGCCGCCGATCTCACCCGCGGCGGCCTCGGCGTCGGACGCCGTGTCGACGGTGCGGCCCGGCAGGACCGGCACTCCGTGGGCGGCGAAGAGGTCCTTCGCCTGGTACTCGTACAGGTCCACTCGTGAACTCCTCCATCACTGACCGGCAGCATCCGTCGGTGGCCTCCGGCGGCGGCCCCGTCCGGCACGGAGGCCCGGTGGCGTCGTCCTCGGGCCGCGGCGAGGCGCGGCGGACGGCCCGGGCCCGAGCGGCGGGACCGAGGCGACCCTAGCGGCGTGTCGTGCACCCGGGCGCGGCACCGGGGGCGACCCCCGCCACACCTCGCGGAGATCCCCGACCCGTTCGCGCGAGGGGACCCCTCGGTCGCCCTATCCGCCCGAGGGTTCCCCTCGTGCGGGCCGGGCCGCCTCGCGGATGCGCAGGATCGCCACCCCGGCCGCCGCGAGCGTGACGACGAGGCAGGCGACGGCGGCCCACGTCCCGATGCCGACGCTCTCCCCCGGACGGGGCGGGGTGAGGACGAGCGCGGAGAGCCGCACGACGAGCAGCGCCCCCGCAGCGCCGAGCAGGGCGAGCGCCCGGGCGGGCCGGGCGCGGGGCGCGAGCAGCGTCGCCACCGCGACACCGACCACCCCGGCGAGGGACCCCCACGCGGCGGCGCCCGGGTTCTGCCACGTCCCGCCGGCGGCGTTCGCGGCCAGCGCGTCGCGGGCGAGCGGCCCCCCGAAGCCCGGGACGGCGAGCACGGCGGCCAGCGCGGCCATCGGCAGCATCGTCGGGTCGGGCTCCACGGTGTCGGTGCCGTCGGCGGGCCGCGCCCCGAGGGGGGCGCCGGGCGACGTCGCCCCGCCCGCGACGTCGCGGCGCTCCGCGAAGCCCGCGCCCGCCGCGAGCACCGCGGTCAGCACCGCGAGGACGAGCGCGGCGAGGACGGCCCAGCCCCCGGTGCCGACGCCGACGGCCGCCCCGGTCGCGGCGACGTCGGGGCCCAGGACGGCGGCGGGCGTGTCGGCTCCGTCGACCCCCGCGAGCACGACGTCGAGGGCCGGTCCGGCCGCGAAGGGCACCGTCAGCCAGGCCACCGACAGCGTCGGGCGCGCCCGGACCACGACGCGCGGGGTCCCGACGACGACGAGCAGCGCCGGCACGGCGAGCACCACCGCGGCCGGGAGCAGCAGCAGGCCGGTCCCGGTCTGCAGCGGGCTGCCCGCGGCGCCCGAGGAGCCGGACAGCGTCGGCAGCAGCGCCCCGAACAGGGCGGCGGTGGCCGCGAGCAGGGCCGCGACCCCGGCCGCCCGGGAGCGCAGCACCGCCGTCCGGGCCGGCACCCCGATCAGCAGCAGCCCGCCGGCGACGGTGAGGACCGCACCCGGCGAGACCGCGAGCCCCGCGCGGGCGATCGAGGCGGCGAGCACGGGGGCCACGCCCGCCACGATCCCGGCGCCGAGCGCGGTGTGCACTGCGCGGCGGACCCGCATCCCGGCCTCGTCGGCCTCGCTGAGGGCGCCACGACGGGGCTCCTCCGGCGGGCCCGCGAGGGCCCGGGCCCCGGGCAGCAGGGCGAGGACGACCACCGTCGCGGCGAGCAGCGCGATCCCCGCCCCGGCCGGCGGCGGCGTGTCGAGGACGGCGTGCGGCGCGAAGCCGGTGCCGGGTCCGTCGACGGTGAACGGGGCCGCGGCGAGGCCCGCGGCGACCACCAGGGCGCCGGCCACCGGGCGCAGCAGGGCGGCCCCGCGCTGGGTGCCGAACACGGATCCGCCGGCGCGGCGGGCGAGCGCGACGAGTCCGGTCGTCGCGACGGTGGCCGCCGCCAGCAGGGCGACGTCGCCGACCACGAGCGCGGCGGCCAGCCCCGCGGGCAGGCCCGAGGTCCCGCCGGCCAGCACGTCCGGACGCGCGGCGGACACCGGGTCGACCAGCAGCGTCACGTCGAGGAGCAGGCCCCCGGCGCCGAGCGCGCCGAGCGCCGCCGGCGCGGACAGCGACGCGACACCGAGCGGACGACGGCCCCGGCGGGTGGCGAGCCCGGGCGCGATCGCGGCGGCGAGTCCCACCAGCGGCGCCAGCACCCCGGCGGTGCGGACCGGGGCACCGAGCGCGCCGGGGGCGGCCAGCGCGACGGTGATCCGCAGCGCCACGGCGAGGGTCACGAACGCGACGGCGATCCACCACGCCCGGGACGCGCGTCCCGGCGTCGGGGCACCCGGCCCCGGCCGCGTCGGGCCGCCCGGGGCGGGCCCGGGGCGCCGCGACCCGGCGTCGGCCGGTGAAGCCGTCATGTCCGCGCAGACTAGGCGGGACTCGGGAGGACCATGCAGATACCCACTTCCTCGGGGGACCACCAGCTTGATCGGTCATCCGACCCGCCCGTCGCGACACGCCGGTGAACGTCGCCTAACGTTGCCTTCATGGACGTGACCGGGGTCATGTCGCCGGCGGGGGCGGCGACCGTCGAACCGGCGCCGCCACCGGCGAGCACGGTGGCCTCGCTCGCTGCCGCGGCGTGGGGCGGGCTCTCCTACGCCGCACGCACCATCGGCGTGCCCCGCGGCCTGCGGGGCCTCGCGGTCGAGGTCGCGTGGACGGCGGTGCACCTGTCGGTCTACCCGTGGGGGCTGCTCGACGAGGCCCTGCGCCCCGGCGGCGTCCACGCCCACCACCGCACCGACGACCTGCCCCCCGGCGAGCGCTCGCTGCTCGTCTCGGACCTCGACGGCGCCGGCACCCCGGTCCTGCTCGTCCACGGCATCGTCGACAACCGCTCGATCTTCGTCCACCTCGCGCGCGTGCTGCGCCGCCGCGGCCACGGCACCGTGCAGGCGGTCAACTACAGCCCGATCACCGCCCTCACCGGCGACATCCGCGACGCCGCCCGCGACCTCGGCCAGCACGTCGAGCGGCTGTGCGCGGTCTCCGGCGCCGACCGGGTGCACGTCGTCGGCCACTCGCTGGGCGGGCTGATCGCCCGCTACTACGTCCAGCGCCTCGGCGGCGACGCCCGCGTGGACACGCTCGTGACCCTCGGCAGCCCGCACCAGGGCTCGCTCATCGCGCACCTGCTCCCGCCGACGGTCGTGCCCCGTCAGCTCCAGCCGGGCTCGGACCTGCTGGAGGAGCTGACCGAGCCGGCGCCGGGGTGCCGCACCCGGTTCCTCGCCGTGTGGAGCCGGATGGACCAGCTGATCGTCCCGCAGCGCAACGGCCGCCTCGAGCACCCGGACCTGCAGGTCCAGAACGTCCGCCTCGACCACGTCGGCCACATGGCCATGACCATCGACCCGACGGCCGTGCACCTCGTGACGTGCGCCCTCGCGCGCACCCGGTCCACCCGGGAGCGCGCCGCGCGGCGGTCCGCCGCGCCGGCCGGGGCGGGGACGACGAGCGCCGCCGGCTGATCCGGGCGCCACGGCCCGCTCCCGGGCGACCCTCAGTCCCCGAGACCAGGAGCACGTCGGGCAGCCCCGCGAGCCCGCCGACATGCCAGCAGTGCCCTTCGAGGCGGGCGATGAGGTCGGACCGGCCCCTCATCACGACGACGACCACTCGGCGCGCCGGGACGCGCACACGGCGTGTGGGTCCGCGAATTCCTGACCGGACGTTTGCCCGCCCTTGGGGTTCCGTGTCACGGTCGCCGGGTCAGCATCACGGTGCGGTCACGAACGGCTCACGGATCGACCCCGACGATCCGACCGGCGCTCCCCACGCCACCGCCGTGCGTCCGACCGCGCCCCGACTCCGCGAGAGGATGGTCGTGGCGCGTCACAGCTCCCCCCGCCCGACCCCGCCCGCACGGTCCGCCCCCCGCTCCGGCGCTCCCCGACCCGGCGCTCCCGCGCTCGGCCTCCTCGCCGGCGGCGTCCCCGCGCTCGCAGGGGTGCCCGGCGCGGCGCCCGCGTCGTGGGGACGGACGGCCGCGTTCGTCGGCGGCTCCGGTCGCGTACCCGCCCTGCCGTCCCGGCCGCCGCCGGACCTGCGCCCCGCACCAGGTCGCAGCCCCGGCCGCGACCCAGCCCCGGCCGGCCCGACCACCCGTCGGGCCGTCGTCGCACCCCGGGCGCCCTGACCGGCCGCCTCGCCGTCACCGCCGTCGCCGCGGGCGCGATCGCCACCGCGGGCCACGCGCTGGCCACCGACGTCGACGCGCCGACCGGCGAGACGCGGACCGACCTGGCCCTGACCTCGGCCGGGACCACCGCCCCGGCCGCGCTCGACGCCGCCACGACTGGCGTCCTCGCCGTCCCGCCCGGCACCGAGCGGGCGGGCGCCTCCCACGCGGCGTCGCTCGCGAAGGCCCGCAAGGTCACCGACGCGGCCGCCGCCGCGCCGCGCCCCGAAGTTCGTACTGCCCGCGCAGGGCACGTTCACCTCCGGGTTCGGCGCCCGCTGGGGCACCTCCCACAAGGGCGTCGACATCGCGAACGCCATCGGCACCCCGATCGTCTCGGTCGCCGACGGCACCGTCGTCGAGTCCGGCCCGGCGAGCGGGTTCGGGATGTGGGTCCGGGTGCAGCTCGCCGACGGCTCGATCAACGTCTACGGCCACGTCAACCGGTCCTACGTGCACGAGGGCCAGACAGGTGCGTGCGGGCCAGCAGATCGCCGAGATCGGCAACCGCGGCGAGTCGACCGGGCCGCACCTGCACTTCGAGGTGTGGACGCCGGGCGGCACCAAGATCAACCCGCTGCCGTGGCTCGCGTCGCGCGGCATCTCCCTCGGGGACGAGCAGGACTAGCGGGGTCGCGCCCGACGTCGAGCGGGCACTGAGGGCGCACGCCAGCTCCGGCGGCCCGAGAACCTGCCTGACGTGCCCCTCGCTCCGGCGCGCGGACCCGACGACGGCGGCGCACGCTGGTCCTCGGAGACCAGCAGACCCCCGGGAGGACCGCCCTGAGCGCCGCCGAGGACGCCCGCCCCACCCACCTCGCGGGGCACTACGCGCCCGTGCCCGACGAGATCGACGCCGTCGACCTGCCCGTCGAGGGGACGCTCCCGCCCGAGCTGGACGGGCGGTACGTGCGCAACGGCCCGAACCCGCTGCCCGGCGACGACCCGGGGCACTGGTTCCGGGGCCACGGGATGCTCCACGGCGTGCGGCTGCAGGCCGGGCGCGCGAGCTGGTACCGCAACCGCTGGGTCCGCACCGGGGCCCTGGCGGGCCGGCGGTTCCTGACGTGGCGCGGGGTCGACCTCACCGCCGTCCCGGCCAACACCCACGTCATCGAGCACGGCGGACGGCTGCTCGCGCTCGTCGAGCAGGGCCTGCCCTACGAGGTCGACCGCGAGCTGGACACCGTCGGGCCCTGCGACTTCGGCGGCCGGCTGCGCACCGCGATGACCGCGCACCCGAAGACCGACCCGGACACCGGCGAGCTGCACTTCTACGGCTACTCCCCGGTGCCGCCCTACCTGACCTACCACCGCGTGTCCGCCGCCGGCGAGCTCGTCGTCAGCCGCCGCGTGAAGGTCCGCAAGCCCACGCTGATGCACGACGCGGCGATCACCGCGAACCACGTCGTGTGGCTCGACCTGCCGCTGACCTTCTCCCTGCGCCGGATGGTGACCGGCTTCCCCTTCGGCTGGGACGAGTCCTACGGCGCCCGCCTCGGCGTCATGCGCCACGACGACCCGACGGCGACGGTGCGCTGGT
The DNA here is from genome assembly GCA_963716955.1 of uncultured Actinomycetota bacterium. Lineage (GTDB taxonomy): Bacteria > Actinomycetota > Actinomycetes > Mycobacteriales > Pseudonocardiaceae > Actinomycetospora. The sequence goes on along the minus strand of CAVQUY010000017.1, from coordinate 95,634 downwards.
TCGAGATCGACCCCTGCTACGTCTTCCACGTCGGCACCGCGCACGAGGACGAGGCCGGCAGGATCGTGCTCGACGGTGCCCGCTACACCGCGGAGGCCATGGCGGCGTCGTGGTCCGGGCGACGGCGCCGGGCGGCCTCCGGCGCGGCGGGCGCCGACCCGGCCGGCGAGGCCGCCGCCCTCGGCGTCTCCCGGATGCACCGCTGGACGCTCGACCCGGCCACCGGCGCCGTCGTCGAGACCCCGCTGCACGACCGCCCGGTGGAGTTCCCGACGGTGGACCCGGCGCGGGTCGGGCGCGCGGCGCGCTACCGCTACGCCGTGACCTCCACCGACCGCGCGAACGCGATCGTGCGGCTGGACCTGGCGTCGGGGAACACCACGGCCCACGAGCTGGGGCCGGAGGTCAAGGCGGGTGAGGCGGTGTTCGTCCCGTCGGCGCGCCCGGACCGGGCCGAGGACGAGGGCTGGCTGCTCTCGATCACCACCCGGGCCGACGGCTCCGCGTCGCAGCTGCTCGTCCTCGACGCGAGCGACGTGAGCCGGCCGGTGGCCGCCGTGACCCTGCCCCGCGGAGTACCGACCGGGTTCCACGGCTCCTGGCTCCCGGAGCCCACGACGGCGGCCTGATCACCCGGCCGCGAGGTGGTCGGGTCGTCGACGAGGTCCAGGAATCGACCTGGAAGTCCATGACGAGCAGCGCATCAGGCACTGCGCACCAGGTCGCGGGCGCGGGCGATCCGGGGCGGCATCGGCGGGTCGGGCAGCAGCGACGTCGCGCCCCGGACGAGCCGCAGCGCCACGGTGGTGGCGGCGTCGGTCGTGGGCAGGCCGGGCAGGCCGTAGAGCCGCCGGGCCCAGCGCGGCAGCGTGCCGAACGCCAGGCCCGCGATCGTCGACAGCGCGATGGCGGCCGACGCCGGGGCGTGCGGCTGCGGGGTGAGCAGGCCGCCGACGCCGAGCCGGGCCTCGTCGATCAGCCGCAGCCCGGGGCGGACGCGGTCGAAGTAGGCGGCCATCGCCCGGCGGGACGACGGGACGATCGCCGGGTCGAGGCCGACGACCTCGGCGGCGCGGACGCTCTCGGCCAGGTAGCGCGTCGGCGCCGTCGTCGTCGAGGACGCCGGCCCGGCGGGCGACGTCGACGTAGGAGTCGATCTCGCAGGCGTGGACCCAGAGCAGGTTGTCGGGCAGGTCGAGGCGGAAGTCGTTGCCGGTGTCGGGGTCGTAGCCCCGCAGCATCGAGTGCATGCGCCGGACGCGGCCCCCGGCGGCCTCGATCTCGGCGGTGCTGCCGAAGGTGCGGGTGCCGACGAACTCGACGGTGCGCTGGAAGCGCGGCCAGGCCTTCTTCGGGTCGAACAGCGCCGAGTTCTGGTAGGTCCCGCGCATCACCCGCGGGTGCAGCGACTGCAGCAGCAGCGCGCGCATCCCGGCGATCCAGAGCACGGGCTCGAGGTGGACCCGCCAGGTCACCGAGTCGGGTCCGAACAGTCCGTCGTCGTGCACGTCGTCGATCGTGTCCACACCGCTCCCCGGCTCAGCCGTTCCGACGGACGGCTCGCTGGTCGACCGCGTCAGTCCAGGGCTACCCGCGGGCAAACGACCCGGCGACCCGGAGGGGTCAGAGCTTCTGCATGGGCACGCCGCCGATGAGCATGAGGCGCACCGTGCCGGACGAGCCGAAGTCGATCGTCGCCGTCGCCTTCGACCCGACGCCGTCGACCACGGTCACGAGGCCGAGGCCGTACTTGTCGTGGCTGACGCGGTCACCGACCTCGAGGTGCAGCGTCGGCCCGCTCAGGCCCGGCGAGCGCATGGGCGAGGGCCGGGAGCGCGCCCCGGTGAGGTCACGACCCCAGGTGCGGCCCGACCCGAAGCTCGTCGACGCGCTCGGCGCGGAGCGCTCCGGGCCGCTGCGCCGCCAGTCCACGACGTCGGCGGGGAGCTCGTCGAGGAACCGCGACGGCGGGTTGGCCTGCGGCTGGCCGAACGCCGAGCGCATCAGCGCCCGCGACACGTAGAGCCGCTGCCGGGCGCGGGTGATCCCGACGTAGGCCAGGCGCCGTTCCTCGGAGAGCTCCGTCGGGTCGGCGAGCGCGCGCTGGTGGGGGAACACGCCGTCCTCCCAGCCGGTGAGGAAGACGACCGGGAACTCCAGGCCCTTCGCGGTGTGCAGCGTCATGAGGGTGACCACGCCGTCACCGCCGTCGGGGATGGAGTCGGCGTCGGCCACCAGCGACACCCGCTCGAGGAACGCCTCCAGCGAGCCCGGCTCGGGGAGCCCGTCGTCGGCGACGACGACACCGGCCGGCACGTCCGCGGCGCCGTCCGTCGTGGCGTCCTCGGCGACGGCCGCGTTCGCCCGCGCGTCGCCGACGAACTCCCGCGCGACGCTGACGAGCTCGGTCAGGTTCTCCAGCCGCGTCTGCTCCTGCGGGTCCTCGGAGTGCTCGAGCTCCGCCCGGTAGCCGGACTTGGTGAGCACCGCGTCGAGGGTGTCCGCGACCTCCTCGCCGCCCGCGACCCCGGCGTGCAGCGCGTCGAGCATCTCGACGAAGTCGGCGATGTTGCGCTGCGAGCGCGTGGCCAGGCCGTGGACCTCGCCCGCGGCGGCCCGGCGCAGGGCGGCGGCGAAGGTGACGTGCTCGCGCTCGGCGTGGTCGGCGACGACGGCCTCGGCGCGGTCGCCGATCCCGCGCTTGGGCACGTTGAGGATGCGCCGCAGGGCGACGGTGTCCTCGGGGTTCGAGAGCACCTTGAGGTACGCGAGCGCGTCCCGGACCTCGCGGCGCTCGTAGAACCGCACCCCGCCGACGATCTTGTACGGCATGCCCAGCCGCACGAACACGTCCTCGAAGACGCGGGACTGGGCGTTGGTCCGGTAGAAGACGGCGACCTCGCCGAAGCGGACCTCGCCGCCGTCGACGAGCCGGTCGATCTCGGCGGCGACGAACGCGGCCTCGTCGTGCTCGTTGTCCGCGACGTAGCCGACGACCTTCTCGCCGTCGCCGGAGTCGGTCCACAGGCGCTTGTCCCGACGGTCCGGGTTGCGGGCGATCACGCCGTTCGCGGCGGTGAGGATCATCTGGGTGGAGCGGTAGTTCTGCTCCAGCAGGATCGTGCGGGCCTCGGGGTAGTCCCGCTCGAACTCGATGATGTTGCGGATCGTGGCGCCGCGGAACGCGTAGATCGACTGGTCGGCGTCGCCCACCACGCACAGCTCGGCCGGCGGGGTCGACCCGTCCTCCGAGCCCGACGCCAGGGCGCGCACCAGCGCGTACTGGGCGTGGTTGGTGTCCTGGTACTCGTCGACGAGCACGTGCCGGAAGCGGCGCCGGTAGTGCTCGGCGACGTCCGGGAACCGGGTCAGCAGGTCGACGGTGCGGGAGATGAGGTCGTCGAAGTCCAGCGACCGCGAGGCCTGGAGCCGCTGCTGGTAGACCGCGTAGACCTCGGCGCAGCGCCGCTCGTAGTCGTTGCCCGCCGCGTCGGCCGCGGTGAGCGGGTCGGTCAGCTCGTTCTTCCACGCCGAGATCTGCCCGAGCAGCCCGCGCGGCGGGTAGCGCTTCGGGTCGAGGTCGAGCTGCTTGGTGATCGTGGCGACGAGGCGCCGGGAGTCGTCCGCGTCGTAGATGGAGAAGGTGCTCGACAGGTCCAGGTGCTTGTACTCGCGGCGCAGGATGCGCACGCACATGGAGTGGAAGGTCGACACCCACATCGCGTTCGCCCGGCGCCCGACGAGGGCCGGTGACCCGGTCCCGCATCTCGGCCGCGGCCTTGTTGGTGAACGTGATCGCGAGGATCTGCCCGGGGTGCGCGCCGTGGGCGAGCTGCCAGGCGATCCGGTGGGTGAGCACCCGGGTCTTGCCCGAGCCGGCGCCGGCGACGATGAGCAGCGGCGACCCGGAGTGCACCACGGCCTCGCGCTGCTGGGGGTTCATGCCCTCGAGCAGCGCCGCCGCCTGCGCCTCCGCCTGCTCGCGGCGCCGGTCGGGCCGCGGGCGGGCCTCGTCCGGGCGGGCCTCGTCGCGACCCGGGTCCGGACGGCCGTCCGGGCGTCCGACTCCGGGCTGCCCGGACCGGTGCGACGCAGCGCGGTGGTGCCGGCGGCGCCCGCGAGGCGGGCCGCCAGCCCGGCCGCCGCGCTGGGCCGTCCGGAGCTGGGCCGGGACCCCCGGACCGGCCCGGTGTCAGTGCTACTCATCGCCTGGTCACGCTACCCGCCACCCCCGACGGTCCGGGGCCAGTCCGGGCGGACTTCGCGGGGCCGCCGATCGAGGGGCACAGCAGGCATCCCGGGCGGGCCGAGAACCTGCGTGGAGTGCCCCTCGACGTCGGACGGGGCGCCCCCCTCGACACCCTCACGCCCAGGGGCACACCACGCATCCATGCCGGGCCGGCGCCTGCGTGGCGTGCCCCTCGACGACGGCGGGCCCGGGGCCGACGTCATGGCGTCCGGCCGGGTCCGGCGCTACCCTCCGGGACGTGCAGGCGACGAGGCGATTTCCCCACGGGTACCGGCTCCCGGTCCCCGTGGTCGCCCGGCGCTGAGTCGCCGCCCACCACCCGCCCCGGAGTCCGAGGACCCCGGGGCGTTCTCGTGCCGGGGTCCGGACGGCTCCGACCCCCTCGGAGGACCACCGCCGTGACCGACACCCCGACCTCGACCCGACGCCGACACCCCGACGGGCACCACCGCCCCGGAGCCCGCCGGTCTCGCCCCCGCCACCGCGGAGGAGATCCCGGACCTGCGGGTCGAGATCGACGCGATCGACGCCGAGCTCCTGCGCCTGATCAAGCGCCGGTCCGAGATCAGCCAGCGCATCGGGCTCGCGCGGATGAACGCCGGCGGCCCCCGCATCGTCTACAACCGCGAGATGCAGGTCCTCGCCCGGTTCCGCGACCTCGGCGCCGAGGGCCGCGAGCTCGGGATGCTCCTGCTGCGCCTCGGCCGCGGCCGCCTCGGCGGGGGCTGAGTCCGGCCCGCGGCGGAACAGACGCCCAGCACGCACCCGAGCTGGCATCCTGGACGTATGGGACTGGTCATCGACCTCATCGCGACGATCGTCGCGATCCTGGGCCTGCTCGGCGCGGTGGGGTACGGCGGCTACCTGCTGATGCTGCGCTCGGTCGCGCAGAAGCGGCCGGGCGCCAGCCACCTCGCGGCGGACGCCCGCAAGCGGCTGCCCGCGGCCGGCGGCCTCGCGCTCGGGGCGCTCGTCGCGCTGCTGCTCACCAACGGCGGCGTGACGCCCGACGTGATCGGGCTGCTCCTCGGCGGCGGGATCGGTCTCTTCTCCGTCAACCAGCTGCAGGCGGCGCGTCGGCGTCTGGCCAACCCACCGTCGGCCTGAGCGCCCTGCCTCCTCCCCCGATCAGCCCATGCTGCGCCGGACGTGTGGAGGAATCGACCACTGATCGTTGCGACGGACGGTGACCGCACTGCTCCGTGCTGTCGCCGAGCGGTCGTCGTCGCTGCGACGAACGACAGTGACCTCTCCGTGACTGAGTCGTTCGGACGAGTGACACCCGCTCGTGTCGATCCGTGGCCGTACGGCGACGCAACCCGGTCGATCGGCCCATGCCACCACTCGGCGGCTGGGCGACTCCCGAACTCACGAGTAGACCTTCGTGCCACGAAGCGTGACGTTCGGCGGGGGCTGACCAATCAGGAGTGGCGACGTGAGCATCTCGGCGTCGATGCACGGAGGCGACGAGCGGCGGCTGCGGAGGGCCGGCGGCTGGGCCGGGCTCTCCGGAACGGCCGGGTCCGACGATCCGATCCTGCCCCCCTTCCCGAGGCTCCGCACGAGCGTCGCCCCGGCGCCCGTCACAGCTCCGGGATCGCGGTCTCCGAGCTCGTGCTGCGCGACGACACCGGACCCTTCTCCGCGTCCGGCACCGTCGTCACCTCCGGCGGCCGGGTCCGCCGGCACGCCGCCCCGCTCGCCCTGCGCCGCAGCGTGGCCGCCACCCGGGTGACCATCGCCGCGCTGCTCGTCGGGGGCACCGCGCTCGGCGTCGTGGGGGCCGGGATCGGTGCGCTCAACCCGCCGGTCGACGACTCCCCCGGTGTCGGCCCCGACGGCACGCCGGCCGGCGCCGGCGCGGTGCCGGGCGCGGCGGGCGTCGTCGGGATCCCCGGGTATCCCGGTGACCGCGACCCCGCAGAGCGTCGCCTTCACCACCGTGGCCGAGAGCCTCGGCCTCCCCAGCGGAGCGCTCGGCGGTGTCCTCGCGGGCATCGCGGCCTCCGGCGCGACGTCGCTCCCCGGCGCGACCGCCCCCGCCGCACCCGTTCCGGGGGCGGGGGCGGGCGCCGGGGGCGGCGTCACGCTGCCGGGCACGGGCGGAGGCGGCGGGGTCCCCGGCACCGAGGCTCCAGGACCGCGGCACCGGGAGCACCGGGGCACGGCAGTGGCTCCGTCGGGGGCACGGTCGGCGGGATCATCAGCGGCGGAGGCGGCACCGTCGGCGGCGTAACGGGGGCACGGTCGGTTCGACCGTCAGCGGCGTGACCGGCGGGCCGGTCGGCGGCACCGTCAGCGCCACCGGCGGCAGCTCGGCGGCACCGTCGGCGCCGTCGGCGGACTCGGCGGCGACCGTCACCGCCGCGAGCGGCGGCCTCGGCGGGACCGTCGGCGGACCGGCGGCGTCGGCGGTGCGGTGGGCGGCACCGTCGGAGGCGTGATCAGCGGCGTCGGCGGAACCGTCGGGTGGCGTGGTCGGCGCCGTCGGCGGACACCGCAGGTCGGCGTGGTCCGGCGCGCGTCGGCGGCACCGTGCCGGTGGAGCCGTCGGCAGCGTCGGGCGGCACCGTGGGTGGAGTCGTCAGCAGCGTCGGCGGAACCGCCGGTGGCGTGATCAGCGCGCTGTCGGCGGCACGGTCGGTGGGCGCCGTCACCGGCTCGTCGGCAGCACCGTTGGTGGTGTCGCGGGCGGCCTGGGCGGGACCGTCACCGGGCTCACCGGCTCCCTGGGCGGCACGGTGGACGCGCTCGGCGCCGTCACCGGTGGCCTCCCGCTGAGCGGTGGCTCCACCCCGGATCCCGCGAGCCCCCTCTCGGAGGTCGTCGCGCTCGCCACCGGCGGGGCGCCGGTCGCTCCGGTCGCCGCGCCACCGGCTGCTCCGGCGGTCCCGATGGTCGCGACCGTCACCAGCACGGCCGCGCAGTTCCTCGCCAAGACCGCAACGGTCACGGCACCCGTCACCGAGGCCGCGACCTCCGTCGGCACGCCGTCGACCACCCCCTCGACGCCGACGGCCTCCTCGGCCCCGACCACCCCGGCGGCGGCCGTCGGGTCCACGGTCGAGAAGACCACCGGCACCGTCACCGGCCTCGTCGGCAGCCTCACCGGCGGCGGGTCCGGGTCGTCCTCGACGACCGCGAAGCCGGAGTCCACGCAGGCCCCGGAGACGACGCAGTCCTCGCAGTCGACCCCGTCCTCCGACGACCAGGGCTCCGGCAGCACGCAGACCTCCTCCGGTTCCTCGGACTCGAAGAACTCCGGTTCCTCCGACTCCAAGAGCTCGGCTCCTCCGACTCGACGAGCTCCGGCTCCTCCGACTCCAAGAGCTCCGGCTCGTCCGACTCGAAGAGCTCCGGCTCCTCGGACGCCAAGGACTCCGGTTCGTCCGGCTCCACGACTCCGGCTCCTCCGACGCCAAGGACTCCGGTTCCTCCGACTCCAAGAGCTCCGGCTCGTCCGACGCCAAGAGCTCCAGCTCCTCCGACGGAGGCTCGTCGAACGGGTTCCGGCTCGTCGGGCGGCGGCGCCTCGGGCCTGGTCAGCTCCGTGACGGGCGCCGCGTCGGGTCTGCTCGGTGGCGGGAGCTGAGACCCTCCGCCGCACCTGCGGGGACACGCGTCACCCGACCGTGGGACCGCGCACGTCGTGACCTCTACCCTGATCCCCCGTGGGGGCCCGTGGAGGCCGCAGGCTCGGGCGGAGGGAGGCCGGTGACACCTCGTCGTGTCGTCGCCGGGCGGTATCGCCTCGAGGAGCGGATCGGCTCGGGCGCGATGGGCGTGGTCTGGCGCGGGACCGACGAGCGACTCGGCCGCGTCGTCGCGGTCAAGCAGGTGTTCCTCAACCAGGGTCTCGACGAGAGCGAGGCCGACGAGGTCCGCCAGCGGACCCTGCGCGAGGGCCGGATCGCGGCCCGCCTGCAGCACCCCCACGCGATCTCGGTGTTCGACGCGTCGATCGAGGGTGACGAGCCGTGGCTCGTCATGGAGTACCTGCCCTCGCGCAGCCTCGCGGCGATGCTCGGCGAGCACGGTCCCCTCGAGCCGCGGCTCGTGGCCCGGATCGGCCGGCAGGTGGCCGACGCGCTCGACGCGGCGCACCAGGCCGGCATCGTGCACCGCGACGTCAAGCCCGGGAACGTGCTCATCGGCGCCGACGGCACCGTCAAGATCACCGACTTCGGGATTTCGCGCGCCACCGGCGACCTCACCCTGACCCGCACCGGGATGCTCGCCGGTACCCCGGCCTACCTGGCCCCCGAGGTCGCCCGCGGCGAGGACTCGACGTTCGCCTCGGACGTCTTCTCCCTCGGCGCGACCCTCTACGCCGCCGTCGAGGGCATGCCGCCGTTCGGGTCCGACGACAACGCGCTCGCGCTGCTGCACGCCGTGGCCGCCGGGGCCGTGAACCCGCCCGTGCAGGCGGGCCCGCTCACCGCGCTGCTGATGCGCCTGCTGCGCGACGACCCCTCCGAGCGCCCGACGCCCGCGGAGGCCCGCCGGGAGCTGGGCCGCATCGCGCACTCCGCGGGAGCGTCCTCGACGTCGTCGTCCGGCTGGTCGCGGGCCGAGCTCGACGCGGCCGACGCGCGCATCCCCGACTCCCGCCGCTCCGCCGAGTCCGACCCGGTCACCCCCGGCGGCCGCAGCCGGCCGGCCCCGCCCGCCACCTGGCGCGGGAGCCCGTTCGATCCCGAGCCCTCGCCCGATTCCGCCGACGGCCTGCGCAGTCCGGCACCGGGCGCGCCGGTCCCCCGCGCCTCGCTCCCGCAGGCCGACCGGGGCTCCGGGCCCCGCTCGGTCCCCGCCGAGCCGTGGGCCGCCGGCCTGGCGGCGCCCGCGCCGGCGGCCCCGGCGAGGAAGCGGGGGCGCGGCCGCCCGACCACCCTCGTCGTCGTCGTGGTCCTCGCCGTCGCCCTGCTGGCCGGGATCCTCGCCGCGGTCCTGTTCGCCGGCCCGACGAGCTCGAACGAGTCGACCGGCGCCTCCGTCGGGCCCGCCCCCACCAGCGCACCCGTCGACGAGCACGCCGCGATGGTGGCGGCGGTGCGGGACTACTACGGCATCGTCCCCGGCAACGCCGCCGCCGGGTGGGCCCGGCTCGGCCCGGACCAGCAGCGCTCGTCCGGCGGGTACTCGGCCTACCAGGGGTTCTGGTCGACGATCTCGGCGGTGCAGGTCACCGGGGCGACCGCGGTCGGCGACGACCGGGTGCGCGCGACGCTCGTGTTCTACCCCCAGGGCCGCGCGCCGGTGCGCGAGACCCACGAGCTGGGGATGACCCAGGGCAGCAACGGCGCGTGGCTGATCGACTCCGACCAGCCGCTCCCGTCGTCGTAGGTGCGCTCCGCGCCCGTGAGCAGAAAGTGCGGTCATCAGCCGCCGTTCCTGCTCACGAGCGCGCAGCGCACCTACACCAGCCGCCGGTCGGACGCCCAGCGCGAGAGCTCGTGGCGGTTCGAGGACTGCGTCTTGCGCAGCACGCTCGACACGTGGGTCTCGACGGTCTTGACCGAGATGACCAGCTCGGCCGCGATCTCCTTGTAGGCGTAGCCCCGGGCGAGCAGGCGCAGGACGTCGCGCTCGCGGCGGGTCAGCTGGTCGACCTCGGGGTCCACCGGCGGGCGCGGCGCCGGGCCGGTCGGCGAAGGCGTCCAGGACGAAGCCCGCGAGCCGCGGGCTGAACACCGGGTCGCCCGCCCGCACCCGGCGGACCGCGTCCGCGAGGTCCCGCCCGGAGATCGTCTTGGTGACGTAGCCGCGGGCGCCCGCCCGGATGACCGAGATGACGTCCTCGGCCGCGTCGGACACCGACAGCGCGAGGAACACGACGTCGGGGTACTCGACCCGCGTCCGGCGCGAGCACCGCCGCCCCGCCGCCCTCGGGCATGTGGACGTCGAGCAGCACGACGTCCGGGCGGTAGTGCCCGATCCCCGCGACGGCCTCGCCGACCGACCCGGCCTCGCCGACCACGGTGACCCCGGCCGCGCCCGGGCCCTCCAGCTCGGCGCGCACACCGCGGCGGAAGAGCGCGTGGTCGTCGACGACGAAGACGCGGACGGGGTCACCGGTCGGCGTGCTCATGCCACCTCGCTGGTCGTGCGGTCGGGGGTCTCGGGGACGGGCGCGGCGCGGGGCAGGGTGAGGGCCACCTCGGTGCCCTCGCCGGGCGTCGTGCGGACGCGCACCGTGCCGCCCTGCCGTTCGACGCGGGCGCGGATCGAGTCGGCGAGGCCGTGGCGGTCGTCGGGGACGGCCTCCGGGTCGAACCCGCAGCCGCGGTCGCGGACGAACACGGCGACGGTGCCCGGCGAGTCCTCGACCTCGGCGTAGACGCTGATCTCCTCCACCCCGGCGTGCTTGGCGGCGTTCACCATCGCCTCGCGGGCGGCGGCGACGAGGGCCGCGGTCCGCGGGTCGTGCGCGGCGTCCCCGACGACGACGGGTGCGACGGTCACCGCGAAGGCGTCCTCGACCTCGCCGGCCGCGGCGCGCAGGGCGGCCGCGAAGCAGCGGTGCTCCGGGTCCGCGACGGCGTCCTCCGGTCCCGCGGGGCGGTCACGCTCGCCGTAGAGCCACTCGCGGAGCTCCCGCTCCTGACGGCGGGCGAGGCGGCGGACCTCGCGGACCGCCGCGGAGTCCTCGTCGCCGCTCTCGGTGTGGCGCTGGATCAGGGCGAGGGTCTGCAGGACCGAGTCGTGCAGGTGGGCGGCGATCTCGGCCCGTTCCTCGGAGCGGATCCGCTCGCGGCGCTCGGCGGTCAGCTCGCGGGCGAGGCGCATCCACCACGGCACGGTGAGCACGACGACCCCGACGAGCGTGGCCGTCGCGGCGAGCAGCCCGAACTCCACGGCCCCGACGGCGTCGTTCCCCGTCGCTCCGCTCGCCCCAGCACCGCTGCCGACCGCGCCGCTGACGCTCCCGAGCAGGAACACCACGATGCCGCCGGCCACGAGCACGACGCCGAGGACGGCGCGGAAGACCCCGCCGCGCCCGGAGACGATCCGCGGCCGGCCGCGACGGCCCGCGCGGGCGCCCTCGCCGTCCCCGTCGGCCTCGCGCCACACCACCGCGGCCCCGACCAGCGCGATGCCGAGCGGGCCCAGCACCCAGCCGGACACCTGCTCGCCGACCGCGGAGAGGACCAGGGCGAGCGCGAGCCCGAGCGCGACGAGCCCGTAGCCGCGGAGCCGGTCGCGGTCGTCGACCTCGCGCTCGGTGCCCGCCGGCTCGAGCGGGCAGAACGCCCAGAGGCCGCCGTAGGCGAGCACCCCGGCGCCGCCCAGCGCGCACAGCACGGTGAGCACGACGCGGACCCGCAGCACCGGCACGCCGAGGTGGTCGGCGACCCCGCCGGCCACGCCCGCGACGACCGCGCCGCGGCGGTGGCGCAGCACCCGGTGCGCGGGGTCCGGCGCCTCCACGGGGTCGGCGGGGCCCGCGGCGCGCACCGGCTCCGGGACGGTCACGGCAGCCATCGTCACACGTCCGGCGGCCGCCCGGCCTCGGGATCCACCGGTCGCGGACCCCGGGAAAAGCGGGGGTCCCCCGAGGCCGAAGACCCGGGGGAGCACCCGGACGCCCCGGGCGGCGCGGTCGGTGACGCTCGACCTCGTCGGCGCGACACGGCGCCCGGCGGGGAGGGATCGGCGGCGGCGTACCACCGGCGCCGCCCGAACGGAGAGGATGGAGCCCATGAGCGGGCCGGCCGGGACACAGCGCGGGGACCGCGCACGGGCGGGGACCGACATCGCGGCAGTCACGCGGTCGGCCTGGGACACGCGGCCGGCGCGCCGCGGCGACGAGAGCAGGATCGCGGGGGTCGCCGGGGCGATCGCCCGCCGCTACGACCTGGACCCGACGCTCGTGCGGGTCGCGTTCGTCGTCTGGGCGATCGTCGGCGGGGGGCTGCTGCTCTACCTGCTCGGCTGGCTCGTGCTGCCCCCGGACCCGGCCGACCCGCCCCGGCGGGACCGCGCGGCGCGCGGCCCGCGGACGCCGATCGGGACCGCCCACCCTCGTCGTCGTCGCGACCGTCATCGTCGCGGCCGCCACGCTCGTCCCCGCGTTCTCCGGGCGCGTGGTCACGCTCGTCGCGCTCGCCCTCGCCGGCGTCGCGCTGTACCTGCTGCACACCGCCCGGGCGGACCTCGGCGTGGCCGGCACCCCGGCGGCCGAGGCCGCCCCCTGGTCCGCCGGTCGCGGTGCCGCCGGCCGGGGCGTGGGCCGACGACGACGGCCCGGTCGCCTGGGACCCGCTCGGCGCGGCCCCCCGTGGCTGGAGCCTGCCCGCCGAACCACGGCCGCGGGCCGCCGACGGCGGCCCCGGTGCGGGGCCCGCGCCCGGTGCTGACCCCGGTGACCCTCGCCCTGGCGCTCGTCGCGGCCGGCCTCGCCGGCGCGGCCCTGCTCGTCGGGCTGCCCGGCGCGAGCCCCGTCTGGATCCCGGCCGCCGCGCTCGCCGTCGTCGGGGTCGGGCTCGTCGTCGGGTCGATCGCCCCGCAGCGCCCGCGCCGCGGCCTCGTGCTGGCGGCGGTCCCGCTGATCATCCTGACGGTGCTGGGGTCGCTCGCGGCCACGCAGCCGGACTTCGGGGCCCCGTGGACCGGCCCGGGCAGCGGGGTCAGCCGGGGCGCGGGCGACGTGACCGAGGCGCCGGTCCTGCTCACGGCGGTGGCGCCGCAGTACCGCACGGGGCTCGGGGACATCGACCTCGACCTGCGCCGCCTGGCCGCCCCGCCGGTCGGCGCACCCCCGGTGCGCACGGTCGTCGAGAGCGGCGCGGGGGACGTCACCGTGCGGGTCCCCGCCACCGCCGACGTCACCGTCAGCTGCGAGAGCGGCGTCGGGGACGTCGACTGCCTGGGCGCGACCTCCGACGTCGCCGGGCGCGTCGACCTCGGCCCGGACGGGCCCGGTGGGCTCGTCCTCGACGTGACCGCGCGCAGCGGCGCCGGCGACGTGGCGGTGCAGCGTGGCTGACACCGAGCGCATGACCGGGCCGAGCGACCGCCCCGCGTCCTGGCGCACCCCCGACTCGCCCTACACCGTCCACGCGGACGCCGCCCTGGCCACCGGTGAGCCCGTGACCCCGCCGCGGCGCCGGTTCGACCCGCTGGCGATGCTCGTCGGGCTGGTCTGCCTCGCGGTCGCGGTGCTCGCCGTCGCCGCGCCGGCGGTGCTCGTCGCGGTCGACCCGCGGTGGGTCCTCGCCGCGGCGGCCGTCGTCGTCGGGGCCGGGGCGCTGCTCGCGACGGTGCGCCGCCGCCGCTGACCCCCACCCGGCCCGAGCGAGGGGCACCTCCGGTCGACTCCACCGGCCGCCGGTGCCCCTCGCGCACGTCCCCGGATCGCCCGGCAGCGAAGGCCGCCCGTGCAGATCGATCTCCACGTCCACGACGCGGACGTGCTCACCCTCGACGGCGAGGGCACCGGTCCCCGCGCCCGGGGGCTCGCGATCCACCGGGGGCGGGTGCTCGCGGTGCTCGAGGACGGCACGCTCCCGGCCGGGCTGACCGCGCGGCGCACCGCCGGGTGCGGCGGGGCCACCGTCGTGCCCGGCCTCGGCGACGCGCACAACCACATGGCGTGGTTCGGCCAGACCCTCGCCGAGATCGACCTCTCGGTCCTGCGCACCCTCGACGAGGTCTACGACGCCGTCGCCGCCCGGGCCGCGGAGCTGCCGGCGGACGCGTTCGTCGTCGGCGCGGGCTACGACGACGTCGTCCTCGGCGGCTCCCCGCACCACGCGGCGCTCGACCGCGCGGCGGGCGGACGACCGGTGCGCCTGCAGCACCGGTCGGGGCACGTGTGCGCGGGGTCGACCGAGGCGCTGCGGCGGGCCGGGATCCTCGACGCGTCCGGCCGGCGCGGCCCGGCCGTGGTGCCCGAGGGCGGGAAGGTGGTGCTCGACGACGACGGCGTCCCCACCGGCGTCGTCGAGGAGGCGGCGCAGCCGCTGCTCGCGGACCTGCTCCGCCCGTTCGCCGTCGACGACGTCGCCGACGCGCTGGCCCGCGCCTCGCGGGTGTACGCCGAGCAGGGGCTCACCCACGTCACCGAGTGCGGGATCGCGGGCGGGTTCATGGGCCGCACCCCGCGCGAGCTCGCCGCCTACCAGCTGGCCCGCGAGCGGGGGGCGCTTGCTCCAGCGGGTCGTCGTCATGCCGGTGGACGCCGCGCTGCACCCCGCTGCCCGGCGGCGACGGCGTCGGGCTCGACCTCGGCATGCGCACCGGCTTCGGCGACGACGACCTCCGCCTCGGCCCCATGAAGATCTTCTTCGACGGCGCGCTGAGCTCCCGGACGGCGGCGATGACGGCGCCGTTCCGCGACCGCGACCACGCCGGCTACTTCCAGGACGACCCGGCGCACATGCACGAGATGGTCGTCGGCGCGCACCTCGCGGGCTGGACGGTGGCCGCGCACGCGATCGGCGACCGCGCGGTGGCCGCCGCGCTCGACGCCTTCGCCGACGCGCAGGTGCGGCGCCCGGACCCGGAGGTCCGGCACCGCATCGAGCACGCCGGGGTGGTCTCCGACGCCGAGGTGCTCCGCTTCGCCGCGCTCGGCGTCACCCCCGTGCCGCAGGCCCGGTTCCTGCACGAGATCGGCGACTCCATGGTCGCCGCGGTCGGCGACGAGCGGGCGGACCTGCTCTACCGGCACGCGTCGTTCCTGCGGGCCGGGGTGCGGGTGCCCGCGTCGTCGGACCGGCCGTGCGTCGCGGACGGGCACCCGCTGCGCGACGATGCAGGGGATGGTGACGCGGCGCTCGTCGTCGGGGCGCACGATCGGTCCGGAGGAACGCGTGGACGCGGTGACCGCGCTGCGCTCGCTGACCGTCGACACCGCCTGGATCGCCGGCGACGAGGACCGCCGTGGCACCCTCGCCCCGGGGATGCTGGCCGACCTCGTCGTGCTCGGCGACGACGTCACCCGCGTCGACCCCGACCGGATCGGGACCACCGAGGTGGTGGCGACGCTGCGCGGCGGCGAGTGGACGCACGGGGCGGCCGCGGTCGGCCTTAGCGCGGCCCCGAGTGCAAGCGATCGCGTCGCTCGGTTGCATTGCGTGACAGCGACGCCCCGTCGTCGGCGTCAGCGCGACGCGATCTCCGGCACCGGGCGGGCACCCGCACCCCGACCCGCCGCCCCGCCAACCGCGAGAACCCGGGGATCGCCGAGAGCACCCGCAGCGCCGTCGGCGGCCCGACCACCCCGGACGCGTTCCGCGTCGCCGCCGCCTGCTCGGTGCGCACCTGCCGGCGCTGCTCGGCCTCCACCGAGGGCCGGCGCACGGTCTCGAGCCGCGCCGCGGCCGCGTCCACCTCGTCGGCGCCGGCCCCGGCGCGCAGCGGCCCCACGAGCTGGTTGGCGAGCTCCGCCGCGTCGGCGAGCGCCAGGTTGATCCCGTTGCCCCCGACCGGCGACACCACGTGCGCGGCGTCCCCGAGCAGCACCACCCCGGGCCGCGTCCACGAGTCCACCGTGGTGATCCGCACGGGGAGCAGCGTCAGGTCGTTCACCGACGTCAGCGCGGCCCGCAGCCGCGGCGCGAGCCACGGCAGCACCGACGCCACGGCGTCCACGAGCGGCCCGACGCCGGCCTCGCGCACGGACGCGTACGTCCCGGCGGGGATCGACCAGCCCACCTGCCACTCGCCGGCGCCCTGGTCGAGCAGCGCGATCGTCCCGCCCGGGCGGGCGAACAGGTCGAGCCCGGAGTACGACGGGTCGTCGTCGCGGCGCTCGACCGCGAACCACAGCAGGTCCAGGCTCGCCCCGAGCTCCGTCGCCGTGATCCCGGCGGCGGCCCGCACCTTCGACGACCGCCCGTCCGACCCGACGACGAGGGCCGCGTCGAGCCGCTGGGCCACCGCGTCGACGGTGTACTCGACGCCGACGACCCGACCGCACGCGCCCCGTCCTCACCCGTCCCGGCCCGCACCAGCGACGAGAACCGCGCCCCCAGACACACCTGCGCCCCGAACGCCTCCGCCCGCGCCGCCAGCCACGGCAGGAACCGGGCCTGCGGGATGAGCGCGAAGAAGGGGAACCGGCGGCTGGCGCCGCGGTAGTCGACGAGGTCGTAGGTCTTCGTCGGGGTGTGCCAGCGGAACATCTCCGAGCGCGTGTACGGGATCTCGGCGAGCAGGTCCTGCGCGAGGCCGAGGTCGTCGAGGTACTCGAGCACCCCGGGCGCGAGGGTGTCGCCCCGGAAGCGCCGCGCGAAGTCGTGCCGGGCCTCGAGCAGCGTCACCGCGACGCCGCCCCGGGCCAGCAGGTAGGTCAGCAGCACCCCGCCCGGTCCGCCGCCGACCACGACCACGCGTCCGCCCATGCCCGCACGCTAGCCCGCCGCGCGGGCGACGGGCCGGGCTCAGCGCCGTGCGGCCTGCCGGCCCCGGTGCGCCGCCTCGGCGACCGGCTCCGGCGGGAGCGGGAGCGGGAGCCCCCGCGGGGACGGCAGCGACTCCGGGACGCGCCCGGCCTCGCCGTGCGCGCGGTGCCCGACGCGGTGGTCCCGCGGCACGAACGTGACCACCTCGCGGCACCCGAGGTCGAGGAGCCACTCGACGACGCCCTCGGTGCGGTCCCGCTCGACGGACAGCCGCACCGTGCTCCACCCCGACGTGAGCGGGTGGACCTCGGGTGGGCGGCCGGACTCGACGAGCGCGGTCGTCTGCTCGACCAGCACCGGTGGGGCAGTCGTACTGCACCAGTGCCGTCGCGCTCGCCGTGCCCGCGGCCCGCAGCCGGGCGAGCACCTGCGTCCTGACCAGGCGTGTCACGTCGTCGCGGGGCGCCCGCCCCTCGACGACGACGAGGTGCCCGGTGCGGACCGTGCCGAGCCGGCGCATCGCGCGCATCGGCCCGGACAGGTCGGCGCGGGAGTCGACGACGGCGGCGACCGCGTCCGCGATCCCGAGCGTGACGGCGTGCTCCACCGGGTCGAGGGGGACGACCCGGCGGGCCGCGATCGTCGCGGTCGCGAGGTGGCGGCGGACCAGGTTCGGCAGCGGCGTCGCGACCCGGGCGCCGTGCAGGTCGCCCTCGGTGCGGACCCGGGGCTCGGAGCTGTAGAGCGCCAGCTCGTGCGCACCGACGTCGAGCGCCAGCGCGACCGGGACCGACACGGACGCCTCGTCGACCGACGAGCGAGCCGGTCACCGCGAGGTGCAGGGCGCCCTCGGCCGCGTACAACGGGATGTCCCGCTCGGGCAGCGCGAAGACCTTGACCGGGGCCCCGAGCAGGGCGGGCGCGGCGAGCAGGCTGGTCGGGGAGGACCCGTACCCGGTGGCGTCGAGCAGGGATCGGGCGGCGGCCGCCACCACACCACGGTCAGGAACAGCGATGCGCAGGACCACGGGCCACCTTCGGGGTCGCCGGCCGAGCCGGAGGCGAGAACACTAGTCCGCGCCCCCCGCGCGGCGGACCGGGGGTGGCGGCTGCGCCTACAGCTTGCGGAGCCGCAGCAGGGCGTCGGCGAGCACCTCGTCGCGCTTGCAGCAGGCGAACCGGACCTGCGTCTCGACGCCCGCCGGCGACGCGTGGAACACCTGGTTCGGCACCGCCGCGACCCCGACGCGGGCCGGCAGCGACCGGCAGAACGCGAGCGAGTCGGTCTCGCCGAGCGGCGCGATGTCGGCGGTGACGAAGTAGGTCGCCTTCGAGTGGTAGACCTCCATCCCCAGCTCGCGCAGGCCGTCGGTGAGCAGGTCCCGCTTGGCCTGCAGGTCCCGGCCGAGCAGCGCGAACCGCTCGTCGGGCAGCCCGAGGCCCACCGCGACCGCGTGCTGCAGCGGGGTGCCGGAGGCGAACGAGAACCACTGCTTGACGCCCAGCACCCGCTCGATCAGCGCCGCGGGCCCGGTCGCCCACCCGATCTTCCAGCCGGTCACCGAGAACGTCTTGCCCGCCGAGGACACCGTGACGGTCCGCTCCGCCATCCCGGGCAGCGTCGAGATCGGGATGTGGACCTCGTCGTCGAACAGCAGGTGCTCGTAGACCTCGTCGGTGATGACGAGCAGGTCGTGCTCCCGGGCGACGGCGGCGACGGCCTCCAGCTCGGCCCGGGACAGGACCGCGCCGGTCGGGTTGTGCGGGGAGTTCAGCAGGATGGCCGTCGTCCGGTCGGTCACCGCCGCGCGCAGCAGGTCGGGGTCGAGGCGGTAGTCCGGCGCCGAGATGCGCACGGGCACCAGCGAGGCCCCGATCAGCGCGCCGGTCGCCGCGTAGAGGTCGTAGAACGGCTCGAGCGCGATCACCTCGTCGCCGGGCGCGACGAGGGCCATCAGGGCCGAGGAGAGCGCCTCCGAGGCGCCCGCGCACACCACCACCTGCGACGCCGGGTCGAGCTCGATCCCGTAGAAGCGCCGCTGGTGCGCGCAGATCGCCTCGCGCAGCGCCGGCACCCCGATCGCCGGCGGGTACTGGTTGAGCCCACGACGCATCGCGGCGACGGCGGCGTCGACGACCTCCTGGGGCCCCGGGGTGTCCGGGAAGCCCTGCCCGAGGTTGATCGCGTCGTACTCGACGGCCAGGGCCGACATCTCGCTGAAGATCGTCGTCGCCATGGTGGTCCATCCTCGCGAATGCGGGGACGGACCACCACCGGCGGCTCCTCACGGGCGCGTGCCGGCGGGTGACCGGCGATCCGGTCGGCACGAGGAGCAGGTGGTGGTAGCGGGTCCCGGCGACGACGACCGCGACGAGCAGCGCGGCCGCCACGACGAAGTCCGCCAGGTCCGGGATCCACAGGGTCAGGAGCAGGTCCAGGCCCAGACCGGCCACGACGAGCAGCGCCTTCGCCGCGACGAAGCGGCGCAGCGAGAGCCGCTACCCCTGGGTCTCGGCACCGTCGCGGCGGCGCCACCACGCGAGCAGCGGCGCGGCCACGACCGGGACCACCGCGATCACGACGAGGGTGCGGACCGCGTGCTCCCACAGCGGCTCGCCGCGGTGCGCGATCCACAGCCCGCCGATGACGAGGCCGAGGACGAGCGCGCGGACGTAGTCCCGGACGCCGGGACCTCGTCGCGGCCCGGCCGGGGTCACCGCGGGCTCCGCGGGATGGTCCCTGACGTCAGGGGCGCCCCGGGCTGGAGGTCCTCGAGGACCCGCAGCAGTTCGAGCGTGCCCGAGAACGCGTGCTCCGACCCGGTCTCCGTGGCGGCCGTGCCCTCCAGCCGGCCGTCGGGGGACCGGGCGATGTCGAGAGTGACCCGCATGGACGAGCCCACCTCCCCGTCGTCGTCTCCGTTGGGGACGAGCGTGCAGGTCAGGGCGGTGCGGCCGCCCCGGTCGCTCCTTCCAGTACGGCTTCCAGTCGACCGGCGGTGACCGCCGTGCTCCGCTGCGTCAGCGCGTCGGCACGGCGGTCCGGTCCCGCAGCTGCGCCCGGGAGGTGACGCCGAGCTTCGCGTACACGTTCGACAGGTGGTAGGCGACGGTGCGCGGGGAGACGAACAGCTCCTGCGCGACCTCCCGGTTGGTCAGCCCCCGCACGACGAGGGCGACGACGGCGTCCTCGTGCGGCGTCAGCCCGAGCGCCTCCTCCTCCGGCGACGGCGTGAGCCCGGCGGCGTGCAGGAGGTCCTCGCACGGGGCGAGGAACGGGGTCGCGCCGAGCGCGGTGAGCCGGTCGCGGGCGGCCCGCAGCAGGTCGACGCCGGTGCGGCGCTCGCCCGCCGCGACCAGGTGGCGGCCGAGATCGGTCTCGAGCCGGGCGCGCGCGAGCGGCACCGCTGCCGTCCGTGCGGCCGCGAGCCCGGACTCGAAGGCCGCGCGCGCCCCGGCCGGGTCCCCGTCGGCCTCGGCCAGCAGCCCCCGCAGCCGGGCGGCGTCGACGCGGACGTGCCCCGCCGGGCGGTCGGCGAGCAGCTCCTCGAGGGCCTCGACGGCCGCGCGGGCCTCGTCGACGCGACCGAGGCGGAGCAGGGCCTCCGCGTGCAGTGCCCGGGGCCCGAGTGCCCCGATCGCGTCGGCCAGCGCCGCGACCTCCGGACGCAGGACCGGCTCGAGGGCCCGCAGCATGCCGGCCGCGTCGTCCTCGACGAGGGCGAGGAGCGCGCCGGCCGAGGCGGTGACGATCGTCGAGCCCCACCAGGCCGAGCCGGCGGCGACGACCTCGAGGTGGGCCCGGGCCGGCCCGGCGTGCCCGCGCAGCGCGTGCATCGCCGCGGCGTGCCCGCGCACCATCAGCTCGGCGAAGCCCTGCCCGGCGTCGCGCGTCGAGGAGACGGCCAGCTCGACCGCGTCGAGGCCGTCGGCCGCCCCGGTCCGGTCGCGGACCATCGCGAGGTAGGCCGAGGCGAGGGAGGCGGTGCGCACCGGCCGCCCCGTCCGGGCCAGGCGCAGGGCCTCGCCGAAATCGACCTCGGCGGCGGCGTCGTCGTCGACCGACGTGGCGAGGATCCCCTGCACGACGAGGGTGTCGGCGTAGAGCGGGGTCCGGGCCTCCGGGGGACCGGCGGCGACGCCGAGGACCGCGCGCGCGTCGTCCGGGCGCCCCTCGCGCGACGAGCCCGAGGATCAGCGCGAATCCGGCGGGCTGGCGCACCAGGGGGCCGTTCGCGGGGTCGGCGAAGCAGGCCGTCGCCAGCTCCACGGCCCGCGCGGGGTGGCCCTCGAGCACCGAGAGCAGCGCGAGGTCGGCGGTCGCGATCGCGCGGGTCCGGTCGTCGGCGTCCCGCGCAGCGGCGTCGAGCAGCGGCCGGGCCCGGGCCAGCGCGCCGCGCAGCAGGGCCAGCCGCCCGAGCAGCCCGTCGCGGACCGGACCCGGGCGGGCCGCGGCGACCTCGCCCTCGAGCGCCGACGCCCGCCCGATCTCCCCCGCCGCGAGCAGCACCTCGACGGCGCGGAAGGCGCGGCGCTCGCGGTCGTCGGGGTCCACCGAGACGGCGGCGGCGGCGTGCCACAGGTCGGCGACGTCGAGCGGCGAGGACTCGGCGGCGGCGTCCCCGGCGATGCGTTCGAGGTCCGCGGCGAGTTCCGGGTCCGGGCCCGAGGCGGCGGCGATGCGGTGGGTCAGGGCGGCGCGACCCCGGACGAGCGCGGCGGCCGCCCGGTGCAGGGCCCGGCGTCGCGCCGGCGGCTGGTCGCCGTAGACCGCGGCCCGCAGCAGGGGGTGGACGAACCCGACGCCGCCGACCGGTCGGTCCCCGCGCTCGGTGAGCAGGCCGACCCGGACCCCCTCGTCGAGGGCGGCCGCGGGATCGTCGATCGGGTCGAGCCCCGCGGCCGTCGCCAGCGCGGCCGCGTCCGCGAGGGCGCACGGTTCGCCGAGCACCGAGGCGGCCACGACGAGGGCCTGCCCGGCGGCGCTCGCGCGCGAGAGCCGCACGAGCACCACCGCGGCGAGGGAGCGCGGGGCGGGCAGCACGTCGGTGGTGGTGGCCGCCAGGACCTCGGGGGCGAGCTCCTCGAGCAGCGTCCGGGCGTGGAGCGGGTGGCCGCGCGTCCGGGCCCGGAGCCGCTCGGCGGTCCCCGTCGAGCGCAGCGGGTCGTCCGATGGCCGCGGCCAGCTCGGACAGCTCGGCGGGCGCGAGGCCGGTGAGCGGGAGCCGGCGCGCGCCGTGCACCGAGCCGAGCATGCGTTCCCAGCGCGGGTCGACCGCGGCGTCGTCCTCGCCGTCGAGCAGGCCGGGGTCGGGGGTCCGGACCCCGAGCAGGACCACGACGCGGTCGTGGCGGAGCCGTCGCAGGACGAAGACCAGGGTGCGGACCGAGAGGTCGTCGGCCCACTGCACGTCGTCGACGACCACCAGCAGCGGATCGTCGCCGCGGACGGCGCCGAGCGCGGCGAGGAGGTCGGCGCCCACCACCATCGGGTCGGCGCCGGGATCGCGCGCGGGCCCGGCGAGCGGGTACTGCGCGAGCAGGTCGGCGGGCAGGGCGGCGGCGAGCTGGTCGACGACGCCGTAGGGGAGCGCCGACTCCGCCTCGTCACCCGTGGCGGTCAGCAGGTTCACCGGACCGGCACGGGCGATCGCGCACGCGAGCAGGGCCGACTTGCCCATCCCCGCCGCTCCGGCGATCCAGCCGATCCCCGGTTCGCCGCGGCGCGCCGCCGCGACGGCCCCGTCGATCGCCGCCAGCTCGGCCCGGCGACCGACGAACGGCCGGCGGGGCGGCAGTGCCTGACGTCCGTCCATTGATCAAGCGCACACCGCCGGACGGGGCCGTGTCCACCCCCGTGCCGCGCAGTACCCGATCGACTACGGCGTGGTCATTCCCACTCGATGGTCCCCGGCGGCTTGCTCGTCACGTCGAGGACGACGCGGTTGACCTCCGCGCACTCGTTGGTGATCCGGGTGGAGATGCGCTCGAGGGTCTCGTAGGGGACGCGGGTCCAGTCGGCGGTCATCGCGTCCTCGCTGGAGACCGGCCGCAGCACCACCGGGTGCCCGTAGGTGCGGCCGTCGCCCTGCACGCCCACCGAGCGGACGTCGGCCAGCAGCACCACCGGGCACTGCCAGATGGTGCGGTCGAGCCCGGCCGCCGAGAGCTCCTCGCGGGCGATGGCGTCCGCCCGGCGCAGCGTCGCGAGCCGGTCCGCGTCGACCGCCCCGATGATGCGGATCGCGAGGCCGGGCCCGGGGAAGGGTTGGCGCGCGACGATCGTCTCGGGGAGCCCGAGCTCGGTGCCGACCGCGCGCACCTCGTCCTTGAACAGCGAGCGCAGCGGCTCGACCAGCGAGAACTGCAGGTCGTCGGGCAGCCCGCCGACGTTGTGGTGGGACTTGATGGTGGCCGAGCCGGAGCCCCCGCCGGACTCGACGACGTCGGGGTAGAGCGTGCCCTGGACGAGGAACCCGACGCCCTCCCCCTCCGCGAGATCGCGGGCCGCGCCCTCGAAGGACCGGATGAACTCCCGGCCGATGATCTTGCGCTTCTCCTCGGGGTCGACGACGTCGGCGAGCTCGCGCAGGAAGACCTCGGCCGCGTCGACGGTGACCAGGTCGACCCCGGTGGCGGCGACGAAGTCCCGCTCGACCTGGCCGCGCTCGCCCTCGCGCAGCAGGCCGTGGTCGACGAAGACGCAGGTCAGCCGGTCCCCGATCGCGCGCTGGACGAGCGCCGCCGCGACCGCCGAGTCGACCCCGCCGGACAGCCCGCAGATCGCCCGCCCCTCGGGCCCGACCTGCGCCCGGACCGCCTCGACGGTCTCCTCGACGATGTTCGCGGCCGTCCAGTCCGGGGTGATGCCGGCGACGTCGCGCAGGAAGCGCTCGAGGACGAGCTGGCCGTGCGGCGAGTGCCCCACCTCGGGGTGGTACTGCACCCCGGCGAGCTGCCGGTCGACGTCCTCGAACGCCGCCACCGGCGCGCCGGGCGACGACGCGGTCGTCGTGAACCCCTCGGGCGCGCTCGTGACGCCGTCCCCGTGGCTCATCCAGACCGGGTGCGCCTCGGGCAGGTCGCCGTGGAGCCGGCCGGGGTCGGTCACGTGGAGGTCGGTGCGCCCGTACTCGCGGTCCCCGGTGTGCGCGACGGTGCCGCCGAGCGCGGAGGCCATGAGCTGGAAGCCGTAGCAGATGCCGAACACCGGGACGCCGGTCTCGAACAGCGCCGGGTCGATGCTCGGTGCCCCCTCGGCGTACACCGACGCGGGACCGCCGGAGAGCACGATCGCGGCCGGGTCCTTCGCGAGCAGGTCGTCGACCGACGTCGTGTGCGGCACGACCTCGGAGTACACCGACGCCTCGCGCACCCGGCGGGCGATGAGCTGGGCGTACTGCGCGCCGTAGTCGACGACGAGGACGGGGTGCTCGCCACTGCTGGTCACGGCCTCCATCGTGCCCGATGAGTTCCGCGCCCGAGACCGGTCCCACCACCATGAGCACCGTGACCACGGACATCTGGCCCGCGATCCACGCCGAGCGGGCCGCCCTCGTCGCCGACCTCGCCGATCTGACCGCCGCGCAGTGGGCGGAGCGCTCGCTGTGCACCGAGTGGACGGTCGAGGACACCGTCGCCCACCTGGTGGCCGGCGCGAGCACCGGCCCGCTCCGGTGGGTGCGCAGCGTCCTCGGGGCCCGCGGGAACGTCGATCGCCACAACGCCCGCCGTCTCGCCGAGTACCGCGGCAGCACGCCCGAGCGAGACCCTGGACCGCTTCCGGGCGGTCGTCCCGAGCACGACCTGCCCGCCGGGGCCGGTCGCGATGTGGCTCGGCGAGATCGTCGTGCACGGCGGGGACGTCCGCCGCCCGCTGGGCCTCGTCCACGCGTCCCCGGCCTCGACCCTGACCCCGCTCGCGGCGTTCTTCGCGACGCGGAACTCGATCGTGCGCAGCCGGTCGAACGCCGCCGGGCTGCGTCTCGTCGCCACCGACGGCCCGTTCACGACCGGTGCCGACGACGATCCCCTCGTCACCGGGCCGACCCTCGCGCTGGTCATGGCGATGGCGGGCCGGGGCGCGTTCTGCGACGACCTCGAGGGTCCGGGGGTGGCGACGCTGCGGACCCGCTGATCACGACGGCGGGGTCCACACCCCGATGCGGTTCCCCTCGAGGTCGCCGATCACCGCCATCGACGCCCATCCCGGGCAGCTCCCACGGAGCCGTAGTCCAGCTCCTCGACGACGTCGATCGCCAGCCGAAGAGCCCGGCGTAGAAGGCCCTCGAGGCGGGCGCGTCGCGGGCGGTGACGTCGATCCAGGCGGCGGGACGGGTCATCGGTGGCTCCTCGGTCTCGGGTTCCCTCGCCGGGGTGTCGAGGCCGATCCACCGTTTCTCGACGTCGGCCCGCCGCCGGATCCTCCGCCGCGTCGGCCCCGGACGTCCCGCACCCGGACGTCCCGCGCCGTGTGCCACATCCGCCGCCCTCGACCTCCCCGGGGAGGCACCATGAGCACGCCCGACACCAGCACCCGGAAGGCACCATGATCGAGCGCTCCGTCGTCGTCGCGACCCAGATCGGCCTGCACGCCCGCCCCGCCGCGGTGTTCTGCAAGGCCGCCGCGGCCCAGCCCGCGCGGGTCACGCTGGCCACCGCCGAGGGCGACAGCGCCGACGCGCGCAGCATGCTCGCCGTCCTCGGGCTCGGCGTCCGGGGCGGCCAGCAGGTCACCCTGTCCGCCGACCCGGAGGTCGTGGGCGCGCAGGCCTCCGTGGACGCGCTCGCGGAGCTCCTCGCGTCCGACCTCGACGCCTGCCACACCCCGTCCTGCAGCGAAGGGCACCCTCGGTCGATCTATTCGACCGAAGGTGCCCCTCGTTCCGTCGGGGGTAGGGCCGGCGTTCCGGCGAGGGGCGCCCCTCGGCCGCTCTATCCGACCGAAGGGCGCCCTCGCGTCGGAACGACGTCGGGGTCAGCGGCGCACGGACAGGCCGACCCGCTGGAACTCCTTGAGGTCGGAGTAGCCGGTCTTCGCCATCGCCCGGCGCAGCGCCCCGAAGAGGTTCACCGTGCCGTCCGCGGCCGGCGCCGGACCGCGCAGCACCGCGGCGAGGTCGGTCCCGTGCTGGGGCACCCGTGCGACGGCGGAGCGGGGCAGGTTGGGGTGCGCGGCCGCGGAGGTCCAGTACCAGCCGCCGCCCGGCGCGTCGTCCGCGCCCGCGAGCTGCTCGCCGAGCATCACCGCGTCCGCGCCGCACGCGATGGCCTTCGCCATGTCGCCCGAGGTCGCCATCCCGCCGTCGGCGATGACGTGGACGTAGCGCCCGCCGGTCTCGTCGAGGTAGTCGCGGCGGGCGGCGGCGGCGTCGACCAGCGCCGTCGCCATCGGCACCCCGATCCCCAGCACCGCGTCGGTCGACGTCGACGCCGCCTGCCCGTAGCCGACGATCACGCCGGCGGCGCCGGTGCGCATGAGGTGCATCGCCGTGCGGTAGTCGCCGACCCCGCCCGCGACGACCGGGATGTCGAGCGACTCGATGAAGTCCTCGAGGTCGAGCGGCCGCTCGCCACCCTCCCCCTCCCCGCCCACGTGCTCCGCG
Organism: uncultured Actinomycetota bacterium; assembly: GCA_963716955.1. Classification (GTDB taxonomy): domain Bacteria; phylum Actinomycetota; class Actinomycetes; order Mycobacteriales; family Pseudonocardiaceae; genus Actinomycetospora. Next base: position 69,433 of record CAVQUY010000017.1, on the reverse strand, counting down.
GAGATGATCGTGCCCTGCACCACGAGGATCTCGACGCCGGCCGCCAGCAGGGTCGGGGTGAGCTCGCGGGCGTGCTGCGGGCTGACGCGCGCGGCGAGGGTGACCCCGGCCCCGCGGACCCGCTCGAGGGCCTCGCCCAGGAGGTCGGGCTGCACCGGGGCCGCGTGCAGGCGCTGGAGCTCGCCGAGCGCCGCGGCCGGGTCCGCGCCCGCGCGCTCGGCGATCTCGGTGAGCGCCTTGTCCGCCTCCGGGTGCCGCGCCCAGAGGCCCTCGGCGTTGAGCACCCCCAGGCCGCCGAGCTCCCCGACGCGGACCGCGGTCGCCGGCGAGACGACGGCGTCGGTCGGGTGCGTGAGCAGCGGCAGGTCGAAGCGGTACGCGTCGAGCTGCCAGGCCGTGGACACCGCCGACGACGACCGTGTCCGCCGCGACGGGACGATGTCGAGGTCGTCGAAGGTGTAGCTGCGTTGGGCGCTGCGGCCCCGGCCGATCTCGACCTGCTCGCGCATGGTGCCCTTCCTGGCCTCAGCGACCGCCGTAGTTCGGGGCGACCGCCGTCATCGTCACGTGGTGGGGGTGGGACTCGGCGAGGCCGGCCGCGGTGATCCGCACCATGTGCGCGGACTGCAGCTCCGCCGTCGTCCGGGACCCGGTGTAGCCCATCGCCGCCCGCAGGCCGCCGACCAGCTGGTGGGTGACCTGCGTGAGCGGGCCCCGGAAGGGTACGCGGCCCTCGACGCCCTCGGGCACGAGCTTGTCGTCGGAGAGGACGTCGTCCTGGAAGTAGCGGTCCTTGGAGTACGAGCCCTGCTGGCCGCGGGTCTGCATCGCGCCCAGCGAGCCCATCCCGCGGTAGGTCTTGTACTGCTTGCCGTCGACGAGCACGAGCTCGCCCGGGGTCTCCGCGGTGCCCGCGAGCAGCGAGCCCAGCATCACCGTCGACGCGCCCGCGGCGATCGCCTTCGCGATGTCCCCGGACGACTGCAGGCCGCCGTCGCCGATGACCGGCACCCCGGCGGGCGTCGCCGCCGACGCGGCCTCCGCGATCGCGGTGATCTGCGGGACGCCGACCCCCGCGATCACGCGGGTGGTGCAGATCGAGCCGGGCCCGACACCGACCTTCACCCCGTCGGCGCCCGCCTCGACGAGGGCCTGGGCCCCCGCCCGGGTCGCGACGTTGCCCCCGACGACGTCCACCCGGTCCCCCAGCTCCTGCTTGAGCTTGGCGACCATGGCGACGACCGCGCGGGAGTGCCCGTGGGCGGTGTCGACGACGAGGACGTCGACCCCGGCGTCGGACAGCGACATCGCGCGGGTCCAGGCGTCGTCGCCGACACCGACCGCCGCGCCGCAGAGCAGCCGGCCGTCGGGGTCCTTCGTGGCCATCGGGTACTGCTCGGTCTTGACGAAGTCCTTGACGGTGATGAGCCCGCGCAGGATCCCCGCGCCGTCGACGAGGGGGAGCTTCTCCACCTTGCGGCGGCGCAGCAGCCCGAGCGCGGCCTCGGCGGTGACGCCCACCTGCGCGGTGACGAGGTCCGAGGACGTCATGACCTCGCGCACCTTGCGGGTGTGGTCGACCTCGAAGCGCATGTCGCGGTTGGTGATGATGCCCACGAGACGGCCCGACGGGTCGGTCACGGGCAGGCCGGAGATCCGGAACCGGGCGCAGAGCGCGTCGACGTCGGCGAGGGTGTCCTCGGGCGAGCAGGTCACCGGGTCGGTCACCATGCCGGCCTCGGAGCGCTTCACCACCTCGGCCTGCGCGGCCTGCTCCTCGGCGGGCAGGTTGCGGTGCAGCACACCCATGCCGCCGTGGCGGGCCATCGCGATCGCCATGCGCGCCTCGGTGACCGTGTCCATCGCGGAGCTGACCAGCGGGATGCGCAGGGTGATGTTCCGCGAGAGGCGGGCCGACGTGTCCGCCTCCGAGGGCACGACGTCGGACTCCGCGGGCAGGAGGAGGACGTCGTCGAACGTCAGACCGAGCAGGCCGTACTTCTCCGGCACGCCGGGGTCCGTCAGCACCATGCCCCCGATGCTAGTCGTGCCCCGGCGGTGGTCCCCGTCGCGCAGGCGACGACGAGGTCGAACCGCGCACGTCCGTGCGGTCCGGACCACCTCGGGGCCCCGCCGGTCCCGACCCGGCGACCGGTAGGTTCGGGGGCGTGCCGTACGAAGCCCTGCCTCCGGACCCGTTCGCGGGCGACCCGTCGGACCCCTCCCGGATGCTCGACGCGTTGCACGACGTCACGGCCCCGGAGGACCTGCCGTTGGACGAGGAGGAGCGCGACGAGGTCGTCGCCGACCTCGGCGACCTCGCGGTGTTCCAGGCGCTGCTCGCCCCTCGGGGGATCCGGGGCGTCGTCGTGGACTGCGACGACTGCGAGGAGCAGCACTTCCACGACTGGGACCTGCTGCGCGCGAGCCTGCAGCAGCTGCTCGAGGAGGGCCACATGCGCCCCCACGAGCCCCCGTTCGACCCGGACCCGGCCTCCTACGTGACGTGGGAGTACTGCCGCGGGTTCGCGGACGCGACGCTCGCCGAGCAGTAGCCCGGCCTCCAGCCCCCAGAACGACGACGGGCCCGGCTCCCCCGAGGGGGAACCGGGCCCGTTGTTCGTGTGTGACCTAGCTCGGCGTCCCCGGTGCCGGTGCCGGTGCCGGTGCCGGTGCCGAGCGCCGGCGCGGGCGTCGACGTCACCGGCGCAGGCGCGCTCTTCGCCTGGTCGGTCGGCGTCGCGGGGTTTGGCTGCTGCGCGCTGGAGGGGTCGGGCGACAGGACTCGCCTCGGTCGGAGCGACTCGGCCTCGTCCGCTTGCGCCGGTCCGGCTCGCCGGCGGCGTCGTGCCCTCGCGGCCGCTGCTCGCGCTCGGCGCCGTCGTCGGGCTCCCCGTCGCCGCGGGCGGCGTCGGCGTCAGCGACTTCAGTGTCTCCTCGCGCTGCTGCTGCAGCGGCGGCTGGTCCTGGGGCTGCACGGCCTGGATCTGGCCGGCCGCGCTCTGGAGCAGCGACTGCGCCGTCGCGGGATCGCCCTGGCGGATCGCGGTGTTCGCCTGCTCGATCGTCGAGCGGGCCACCTGGGCCTTCTGGGCGTTGTCGGCCTGCTGGGAGAAGAGGACCTTCGTCAGCCCGAACATCGTGTCGCCCGGCTGCGCCGAGTGCACGGCGACCGTGAAGCCCGCGAGCGCGATGGCGATGGCGGCCGCGGCGACCGCGAACGGCATCCGCCGGCGCGCTCGGCCGTTCCGGCGCTGCCGGGCCTCGTGACCCGCCTCGACCGCATCGGCGGCCTCGTCGAGCGACACCAGCTCGGGCATCGGGTCGGCCTCGATGTCGGCCTTCCACGCGGCGAGGATGGCGGCCAGATGGTCGTCGTCCTGACCGGGTCGCCCGAAGACGTCCTCGTGACTCCCGACCCCACCGAGGACCGCCCCGCCGGCGATGGCGTCGAGCAGGGCGTCGTCGGCGCGTACCGCGGCGAGGTCCACCGGGCCGTCGACGAGATCGTCACCAGCACCGAAAGCGCGGTGACCACCCACCTAACTCACCTCTTCCGAGATCGCGGACACGGCGGTCCGCAGCTTCGACAGTGCGCGGTGCTGTGCTACCCGGACCGCACCGGGTGTGGACTCGACCGCTTCCGCGGTCTCCTCCGCCGAGAGCCCAACGACGACACGCAGCACGAGGATTTCCCGCTGTTTGGGTGGCAGCGTGTCGAGCAGTTGACCCATTTGGACGGACAACGCTCCGTTGAGTGCGCGCTGCTCCGGCCCGTCGTACGGATCGAGCTCCTCGGGGAGCTCGGAGACGGGTTCGGAGCGGTTGCGCGCCACCGAGCGGTGGGCGTCGACCACCTTGTGGGCCGCGATCCCGTAGACGAAGGCGAGGAACGGACGGCCCTGGTCGCGGTAGCCGGGCAGCGCTGTCAGCACGGCGAGGCACACCTCCTGGGCCACGTCGTCGGCGGAGACCGACGACCGTTCCTGCCGGCCGATCCTCGCGCGGCAGTAGCGCACGACGAGCGGACGGATGATCGCGAGGACACGATTGAGAGCCGAGCGGTCGCCGTCGTTGGCGGCGGCCACCAGCCTCTCGAGGTCGTTCCCTGACTCGGTCATCGCTCCCCGTGGCCCCGGCGTTACACGCGGCGGTGTGACCCGGAGGTCCACCTCGGTCCGTGGCGCCACCGCGTCGGGCGGCCCGAAGCGGTCACCGTACCGCTCCTGCGGATGGCTCGCGCCACGTCCTCCGGACGGGTTCGCCCGATCCGGCACACGCCAGCGGTCCGCGGCGCGGTGGACGGCACGCGGTGTTCCGATCGCGGGAGTGGGCAGGTCGTCCGGGGCGAGCTCGACCCCCGGGCGCAGACGGTTGGGGTCGTCGGCCCCGAAGAACGACGACGACGGGGTCGGCCCGGTGGCGGGGAGCTGCGACACGCGGAGCGGCTGCACGCGCACGGGGCGGGGCCGGGTGGTCAGGAGACCAGACCGCGGCGGAAGCCGTGGGCCACGGCCTGCGCCCGGTCGCGCACGCCCAGCTTGCGGAACAACCGCCGGGCGTGGGTCTTGACGGTGTCCTCGGACAGGTAGAGCTCGCGGCCGATCTGGCCGTTGCTCTTGCCCTGCGCCATGCCCCGGAGCACCTGCAGCTCGCGCTCGGTGAGCTGGACCCCGGAGTCGGACGGCGTGCGGGGTGCGGGCACGGAGGTGCTCGCGAGCGTGTGGGCGAGGGCGGCGACCAGCTCGGGCCGGGACGCGTCCCACCGCAGGTAACCGCGGGCCCCGCCCGCGATCGCGGCGGCGATGCTGCCGGAGTCGTCGGGAGCGCCGAAGACGATGACGTTGGCCTGGGGGTGCGCGGCGACGAGCCGGCGGGTCGCCTCGACCCCGGTCGGCACGGCGCGCTGGGTCCCCACGAGGACCACGTCGACGCTCTGGCGCGAGAAGCGGGTGAGCAGCTCGTCGCCGTGGGCGACACAGTCGATGCGGTGGACGCCCGGGACGGCCGACATCACGCGGGTCAGTCCTTCACGCACGCTGCGGCGGTCGTCGCAGATCAGGACCGTCGTCACGGAAGCTCCTCCCTGCAGCGTTCCTGCAGACGGTTGGCGGGCACTACTGGACATCGGCGCCACTCCCGGAGACCTTGAGTCCGATCCGTGGTTTTCCCGTGTCGGATCCGCGACCCGCGCCATGTCTGCTCCCTCGTCCCGCGTGCCGGAGTGACCGTCCGGACGTCTGCCAGCGACGGTCACGCCGGTCCCCCTCCATCGACAACGGCCGCGGAGCGGTCCGGTGACGCCGGACCCAACACCGCCGACCTGCTTTCCGCCACCCACACGGAGCACCGGACACGCACTGCTTCCGGCATGATCACGGATGGTGGTCGTTTGGGCAAGTCCCGTCACCGTACGGAATCACGGTACCAACGTTTGCCGGGCGGGCATCGCGCATCCGGACGACCGTTCGGGCGGGGCCCTACCCAGGGGGGCGGCTCACACCACTACGTCTTGTCCCCCTCAGGTCCACGGTCATAGGGTCGTCTCACGGTCGCCCTCCGCGCGACCGCGGGCACGCACGGTCACGAATCCGGCGGACCCGAGCCCGTGGTGGGGAACGATGTCGGGGGCTCCAGGACCGCGGTCCCCCGCGGGACCACCACCGTCAGGACGAGGAGGTGGTCGAGATGGCCGACGTCCGTCGACTGCCCGGACCCAACGCCGATCTCTGGGACTGGCAGCTCCACGCGGCCTGCCGGGGCATGGACAGCGCGTTCTTCTTCCACCCCGACGGCGAGCGCGGCCCGGCCCGCGCCAGCCGCGAGCGCCGCGCGAAGGCGGTGTGCGAGAGCTGCCCCGTCATGGAGCCGTGCCGCCGCCACGCGCTCGCCGCCGGGGAGCCCTACGGCATCTGGGGCGGACTCTCGGAGTCCGAACGGTCGGCCGCCGCCGGCGGTCGCCGCTCCGGGATCGAGGTACGCGGCATCGTCATCCGCTGAGCCGCCCCGGCGTTGACCAGGGGCACACCCGGCATCCCGAGCGGCCCGCTCACCTGCCCCGTGTGCCCCTGATCAACGGCAGGCGCGCTGCGCGCGCGAGCTCGCGCCCCGACGGGCACAGCGGCATCCCGAGCGCACCTGCCGCCTGATCACGGCACCGTCAGCGAACCCGCGCGCGACGACAGCGAAGGGCCCGGCCACCCGGCCGGGCCCTTCGTCGTGTCGTGCGGCGAGCTCAGTGCCCGTGGCCGTGCCCGTGGCCGTGGCCACCGGCCGCCGGCGCGGGCTCCTCCGCGGGCTTGTCGACGATCGCGCTCTCGGTGGTGAGCACCATGCGCGCGATCGAGACCGCGTTCTCCAGCGCCGAGCGCGTGACCTTCACCGGGTCGATGATCCCGGCGTCCATGAGGTCGCCGTAGGTCTCGCTCGCGGCGTCGTAGCCGGTCGTCCAGCCGCCCTCGGCGACCTTGGCGGCCACGACGGCGCCCTCGAGGCCGCCGTTCGAGGCGATCGCCTTGAGCGGCGCCGACAGCGCCCGCCGCACGAGCGCGACGCCGGTGGCCTCGTCACCGGTGCGGCCGAGCCCGCCCTCGAGCTCGGCCGAGGCGTGCAGCAGCGCCGCACCCCCGCCGGGGACGATGCCCTCCTCGACCGCGGCCCGGGTGGCGGCGACCGCGTCCTCGATGCGGTGCTTGCGCTCCTTGAGCTCGGTCTCGGTGGCCGCGCCGACCTTGATGACGGCGACGCCGCCGGCCAGCTTCGCGAGCCGCTCCTGGAGCTTCTCGCGGTCCCAGTCGGAGTCGGTGTCCTCGATCTCCCGACGGATCTGCGACACGCGGGCCTCGACCGCGGCCCGGTCGCCGCCACCCTCGACGAGGGTCGTGGCGTCCTTGGTGACCACCGCGCGCCGGACGGTGCCCAGCGCGTCGAGGCCGGCCTCGGAGAGCTTGAGCCCGACCTCGGGGTTGACCACCGTGGCCCCGGTGGCCGCGGCGAGGTCGTCGAGGAACGCCTTGCGCCGGTCGCCGAAGAACGGCGCCTTGACGGCGCAGATCCGCAGCGTCTTGCGGATGGCGTTGACGACGACGGTCGAGAGCGCCTCGCCCTCGAGGTCCTCGGCGACCACCAGCAGCGGCTTGCCGGACTCCACGACCTTCTCCAGCAGCGGGAGGAGATCGGAGATGGAGCTGATCTTCTCGCGGTGCAGGAGGACGTGCGCGTCCTCGAGCACGGCCTCCATCGAGTCGGGGTCGGTGACGAAGTAGGGCGAGACGTAGCCCTTGTCGAACTGGAGGCCCTCGGTGATCTCCAGCTCGGTGGCGAGGGTCGAGGACTCCTCGACGGTGATGACGCCGTCCTCGCCGACCTTCTCCATGGCCTCGCCGATGAGGTCGCCGATCTCCTGGTCGCGCGAGGCGACCGCGCCGACCGAGGCGATGCCCCGCTTGCCGTCCACCGGGGTGGCGTGCTCGCGCAGCACCTCGGTGATCTTCTCGGACGCGGCGGCCATGCCCGCGCCGAGCGCGGTCGGGTTGGCGCCCGCGGCGAGGTTGCGCAGGCCCTCGGAGACGAGGGCCTGGGCGAGCACCGTCGCCGTCGTCGTGCCGTCGCCGGCGACGTCGTTGGTCTTGGTGGCGGCGGTCTTCGCGAGCTGGACGCCGAGGTTCTCGAAGGGGTCCTCGAGGTCGATCTCGCGGGCGATGGTGACGCCGTCGTTGGTGATCGTCGGACCACCGAAGCTCTTGCTCAGCACGACGTGGCGTCCGCGGGGACCGAGGGTCACCACGACCGCCGCGGCGAGCTGGTCCACCCCGCGCTCGAGGGCGCGGCGGGCGGTCTCGTCGAACGTGATCTGCTTGGGCACTGCCGGTCCTTTCCGGTGCGACCTGGGTCTACGCACACCACCGCCCCGGGACCCCGGGTCGGGGGCCACCGGGGCGGTGGATGTGGGTCAGGGCGTCGTCTAGTTGACGACCGCCAGGACGTCACGCGACGACAGGACCAGGTAGTCCTCGCCGTTGTACTTGATCTCGGTGCCGCCGTACTTCGAGAAGATGACGACGTCGCCGACCGCGACGTCGAGCGGGATACGGTTGCCCTTGTCGTCGACCCGGCCGGGGCCCACCGCGAGGACCTTGCCCTCCTGCGGCTTCTCCTTCGCGGTGTCGGGGATGACGATGCCGGACGCGGTCGTGGTCTCGGCCTCAGAGGCCTGTACCACGAGCTTGTCCTCGAGCGGCTTGATGTTCACGCTCGCCACGGGATGACCTCCACGATCTGGGGTCCAGCTGGTTCTGGATTGGGGTGACGGCCTGGTGGAGCCGGCCCGCCGTCGCGGGTGCCGAGCCGGCTCCGGTGCCGTTCGATTGGCACTCTAGCGCTGCGAGTGCCAATCCATCAACGAGGGTCCGCGGGGAGGTTCGCGGGCCGCCGCATCGTGTACGCGTCCGCCCCGCTCGCGTAGTAGCGGCGGCGGGTGCCGACCACCTCGAAGCCCTCCGAGCGGTAGAGGGCCAGGGCCGGCACGTTGTCGGTGCGCACCTCGAGGAACGTGACCGCCCCGAGCGCGTCGGCGCGCGCGAGCAGCCCGGCGAGCAGCCGCCGCCCCACGCCGTGGCCCTGCGCGTGCGCCGCGACGCCGATCGTGTGCACCTCCGCCTCGGCGGCCTCGCGGGAGAACGGCGCCGCCGGGAGCAGCGCGATCCCCGCGTAGCCGACGAGCTCGTCCGGGCTCCGGGCCCGGCCGCCCGACCCACCGCGCGGCCAGGTAGGGGTACCCGGCATGCAGCTCGGCGCGGAACGCCGACGCGGTCCAGGGGTCGTCGCCGGGGAACAGCTCCGCCTCGAGCCGGGCGCAGTCCGCGGCGTCGTCGGCGGTCAGGGCGTCCACGACGATCCGCGCGTCCGGCGGGAGGGCCGCGGGCCGCGCGGCGCGGTCGGACGGGCCGGGTGCACCCCGGCGCGGCTCCGCTCACGCCCGCCGGCGCGGCCGGCGCAGCCGCGAGCGCCGCGAGGTCGAGCCGGTCTCCTGCGGGCGCAGGCGGCGCAGCACCTGGCTGCGGTGGGTGCACCGGCGCAGCAGCTCGAGCAGTGCGGCGTCGAGCTCCGAGGGCTGCTCGAGCATCGCCATGTGCCCGGCGCCCTCGAGCGGCAGCAGCTCCGCGCGCGGCAGCTCGGCCGCGATCACCTCGGAGTGCTCGTACGGGATCATGACGTCCTTCGTGCCCGCCGTGACCAGGACCTCGCACTGCGAGAGCCCCCGCAGCGCGGCCTTGCGGTCGTGGGTGGAGAGCGTGTTCGCGAACGAGGTGAGCACGTCGAGCGGCGTGGAGGCGATCGTCCGGTCCACGAGGTCGACCAGCACCGGGTCGGTCTCCGGGTCGCCGAAGGAGAACCGGGCCACCGCGGCCCACATCGCGTTGCCGCCGAGGCGGCGGATGCGGTCGACGGCCTCGGGGCGCCAGTGCGCGAGCCGCCCGACGACGTTGACGACGGGGTTGCGGTGCGAGAGCACGGCCCGCTGCAGCCCGACGGTGCCCACGTCCCCGGCCGAGGTGCTCACCAGCGCCACCCCGAGCACGCGGTCCCGGAACAGCGCGGGGTGGCGCTCGGCCAGCGCCATGATCGTCATGCCGCCCATGGAGTGGCCGACGAGCACGAGTCGGCCCCTCGGGGACGACGGTGCGCACGATCGTGTCGAGGTCCGCGCCGAGCTGGGCGATCGTGCAGGCCCGCGCCGAGCACTGGCCCGAGCGGCCGTGGCGGCGCTGGTCGTAGAGCACGACGCGCACCGCCGGCTCGGTGAGCCCGGCGAGCATCCGGCGCTGGAAGTGCCAGCAGCGGCGGTCCTGCGCGAAGCCGTGGACGAGCACCACGGTGAGCTCGGGCGTGGCGCCGGGCGTGGTCGGCTCGACCTCCTCGACGGACAGGCGGGTCCCGTCGTCGGCGGCCACCGACGACTCGCGGCCGCGCGGCAGCATGCCGAGGTTCGAGGGGTGGGCGGCCTCGGACTCCTCGAGCTCGGCCCGGGCCCGGACGACCCGCGACCGGGCGACGCCCGCGCCGACGGCCCCGGCCGCCGCGGCGCCCCCGAGCACGGTGCCGGCGATGGCACCGAGGATCCCGCCGGTGTGCCGGCGATCGTCGCCGCTCATGCCCCGCCCGCGTCCCCGGACCCGCTCGGGAGCCCCGACTCCGCCGTCGCCATATCGGCCTTCTACCACGTCCGGGGCGGATCCACCCCGTCTGTTGCGTGCGTGACCCCTCCGGGCCCCGTGACCCGACGGAGGCGGGGCCGGCTCCCGACGCCGGTCACGATCTCGTAGTGGATGGTCCCGAGCAGGTCGGCCCACTCGGCGGCGGTCGGCAGGCCCCCGTCCTGCGGGGGCCGCCCGTCGCCGGGCCCGAACAGCACCACCTCGTCGCCCTCGGCGACGCCGTGCGGCGTCCCGGCGGGCCCCAGGTCGACCATGACCTGGTCCATGCAGACCCGGCCGACGACGGGCCGGCGCACCCCGTGGATCCCGACCGCGAAGCGCCCCGAGGACCCCAGGAGCCGGGGGACGCCGTCGGCGTACCCGGCCGGCACCAGCGCGAGGTCCCGGGGGCCCGGCGTCGTCCAGATGTGGCCGTAGGAGACGCCCTCGCCGGCCGCGACGGTCTTCACCAGCGCGACGCGGCTGCGGAAGGTCATCGCCGGGCCGCAGGCCCGGGGGCTCGTGCGGGCCCTCGACCGGGTCGAGCCCGTAGACGGCGATCCCCGGGCGGACCAGGTCGCGGTGCAGGTCGGGGCGGGTGAGGGTGGCCGCGGAGTTGGCGAGGTGCGCGAGCAGGGGGCGGCCCAGGCGGGTCGTGGCCGCGCGGTGGGCGTCGTCGAGGCGGGCCGCCTGGCGGTCGATCGTGGGGTGGCCGGGGGCGTCGGCGTACGCGAGGTGCGACCACACCGCCACCGGCTCGACGACCCCCTCGTCGGCCAGGGCGGCCACCGCGTCGAGCAGGGCGCCCCAGTCCGCGGGCGGGCAGCCGTTGCGCGAGAGCCCGGTGTCGATCTTCAGGTGGAGCCGGGCGGGGCGACCGGCGGCGCGGGCGGCCCCCGCGGCGGCGGCGAGGTCGCGGGGCGAGGCGATCCCGAGGTCGACCGCGGTGGCCACGGCCCCGGTCATGTCCTCGTCGGGCACGTGCAGCCAGGACAGCACCGGGGCGGCGATGCCCGCGGCCCGCAGCTCGGCGGCCTCGTCGAGGGTGCACACCCCGAGCCAGGTGGCGCCCGCGTCGAGCGCGGCGCGGGCGACGTCGACGGCGCCGTGGCCGTACCCGTCGGCCTTGACCACGGCCATCGTCGAGGCCCCCGAGCCCCCGGCGAGGCGCGCGAGGAGGGCGACGTTGTGCCGGATCGCGTCGAGGTCGACGACGGCCTCGATCCGGGCGGCCGCAGCGGCGGTCACCGTCCCGCCTCGGCGCGCACCGAGCGGATGGCGTCCGGGATCGCCGCCTGGACGTGGGAGGCGGGCACCGGGGCGCCGGGAGCGCCGGCTCCGATCTCCGCCGCCCGGGCGTGCACGAAACAGGCGAGCCCGGCCGCGTCGAACGGCTCGAGCCCGGCGGCGAGCAGGGCCCCGGCGATCCCCGACAGGACGTCCCCCGAGCCGGCGGTGGCCAGCCAGGAGCTGCCCGCGGGGTGGACGACGACACGTCCGTCGGGGGCGGCGACGACGGTCGCGTTGCCCTTGAGCAGCACCGTGACGCCGAGGGCCGCCGCGGCCCGCCGGGCGGCGTCGACGCGGTCGGCGGCGCGGGTCCGGGCTGTGAACTCAGTCGAGCTCCGCGACCAGCCGCGCGAACTCGCCGGCGTGCGGCGTGACCAGCACGGGGACCTCGGCGGCCTGGGCCCGCAGGTCCGCGTGGGCGCCGAGGAGGGTGACGGCGTCGGCGTCGGCGAGGACCGGCAGGCCCGCCCCGAGGACGTGGCGCAGCGTCGCGGCGCCGTCGTCGCCCGTGCCGAGGCCGGGGCCGATCGCCCAGGCCTGCACGCGCCCGGCGTCCTCGACGTGGTCGGTGGCCACCACCTCGGGCCATGCCGCGCGCACCTCGTCGGCGGCGCTGCCGGCGTAGCGGACCATGCCGCTGGTGGCCAGGCACGCGGCACCGCTCGCGAGCACCGCGGCGCCGGGGTAGGTGGCGCTGCCCGCGGCGACCCCGACGACGCCCTGGGTGTACTTGTCGTCGCCCGGCCCGGGGACGGGCCAGCGGGCGCCGACGTCGGCGGCGTCGAGGACGGTGATCGGGGGCTCGCCCAGCTCGGGGCCCAGGCCGAGGTCGACGAACGTCACCGGCCCGCAGCGGTCCCGGGCGAGGACGTGCACGGGCTTGCGGGCGCCGAAGGTCACCGTCGCGGCGGCGGTGACCGCGGCGGGCCCCTCGTCGGTCGCGTCGGGGACGGTGCCGGTGGTGGGGTCGACGCCGCTCGGGGTGTCGATCGCGAGGACCGGGACGCCGGCGGTCTCCGCGGCGCCGACGAGCAGCGGGGCCGGGCTGCGCAGGCCGCCGCTCGCCGAGGTGCCGACGATCGCGTCGAGGACCAGGTCGGCGCGCCCGATCGCGGGGAGGGCCTCCTCCGGGGCGGTGACGACCCGGGTGTTCCACGAGCGCAGCGCGGCGAGACCCGCGGGGTGCGCGCGGTCGGGGCGCAGGAGGACCGCGGTGACGCCGACCCCGCGGCGGCGGAGCTCGACGCCGGCCCACAGCCCGTCGCCGCCGTTGTTGCCGGCGCCGACGAGGACGACGACGTGGCGCCCGGCCACCCCGCCGGAGCGCTCCGCCAGCATCCGCAGCGCGACCTGCGCGGCCCCGTACGCGGCGCGCCGCATGAGCGCGCCCTCGGGGGTGCGGGCCAGCACCGGCTCCTCGGCCGCGCTGACCTGCTCGGGCGTCCAGACGCCGTACACGTGGGTCCTTCGTCGCCTGGTGAGCACTTCCGGTATAGCGCAAAGTGCTCACACTCCCCGCCCGCGCGGCCAGGTGCGCCGGCTGTGAGCACTTTCGCGCGATGCCCGGAAAGTGCTCACGGGCTCGCCCACTACTCCACCGTCACGGACTTCGCCAGGTTGCGCGGCTTGTCCACGTCGTACCCCCGGGCCCGCGCGACCTCGGCGGAGAACACCTGCAGCGGGATCGCGGCGACCAGCGGCTGGACCAGCGTCGGCACCGCGGGCACCTCGATGAGCACGCTCGCGAACGGCCGCACGGTCTCGTCGCCCGCCTCGGCGATCACGATCGTCCGCGCCCCGCGGGCCTGGATCTCGCGGATGTTGGAGAGCAGCTTCGCGTGCAGCGTCGCCCGTCCGCGCGGCGAGGGCATCACGACGACGACGGGCAGGTCCTGCTCGATCAGCGCGATCGGCCCGTGCTTGAGCTCGCCCGCCGCGAAGCCCTCGGCGTGCATGTAGGCGAGCTCCTTGAGCTTGAGCGCACCCTCGAGGGCCACCGGGTAGCCGACGTGGCGGCCGAGGAACAGGACCGCCTTCGAGTCGGCCAGCTCGCGGGCGACCTCCCGCGTCGGCTCCACCGCCGTCGCGAGGACCTCCTTGACCGCGTCGGCCGAGGCCAGCAGCGCCCGGTACTCGCGCTCGACCTCGTCGGCGTACTTCGTGCCGCGGTTCTGCGCCAGCGCGAGGCCCACCAGGTAGCAGGCGACGACCTGGCTGGTGAACGTCTTCGTCGCCGCCACCCCGACCTCGGGCCCGGCGTGGGTGTAGAGCACCGCGTCGGACTCGCGGGGGATCTGGGCGCCGTTGGTGTTGCAGATCGCCAGGACCCGGGCCTTCTGCTCGCGGGCGTGCCGGACCGCCTCGAGGGTGTCCGCGGTCTCGCCGGACTGGGAGATCGCGACGACGAGGGTGGACCGGTCGAGCACCGGGTCGCGGTAGCGGAACTCGCTGGCGACCTCGACCTCGACCGGGATGCGGCACCAGTGCTCGATCGCGTACTTCGCGAGCAGGCCCGCGTGGTAGGCGGTGCCGCAGGCCACGACGAACACCTTGTCGATGTCGCGCAGCTCCTGGTCGGACAGGCGCTGCTCGTCGAGCACGATGCGGCCGTCGACGAGGTGCCCGCGCAGCGTGTCCGCCAGCGCCGCCGGCTGCTCCTCGATCTCCTTCTGCATGAAGAAGTCGTGGCCGCCCTTCTCGGCGGCGGCGATGTCCCAGTCCACGTGGAACGGCCGGGTCGGCGCGAGGTCGCCGTGGAAGTCGGTGACGACGGCGCCGTCGCGGGTCAGCGTGACGATCTGGTCCTGGCCGAGCTCGACGGCGTCGCGGGTGTGGTCGATGAACGCCGAGACGTCGGAGGCGACGAAGGTCTCGCCCTCGCCGATCCCGACGACGAGCGGGGAGGAGCGCCGCGCCGCGACGATCTCGTCGGGCCGGTCCGCATGGACGAACACCAGCGTGAACGCGCCCTCGAGCCGGTTCACCACGCGGCGCACCGCGGCGGTCAGCCCGGTGTCCTCCCCGGCGGCCGCGGCCTCGTCGAGCGCGCGGGCGACCAGGTGGGCGGCGACCTCGGTGTCGGTGTCGCTCGCGAGCTCCACGCCGTCGTCCTCGAGCTCGGCCCGCAGCGCGGAGAAGTTCTCGATGATCCCGTTGTGGACGACGGCGACGCGCCCGCTCGCGTCGCGGTGGGGGTGGGCGTTGCGGTCGGTCGGGCCGCCGTGGGTCGCCCAGCGGGTGTGCCCCATGCCGGTGCGGGCGGGCACCTCACCCTCGGGAGCCGCGTCGGGCACCGCGACGAGGTTGTCGAGCGCCCCGGCGGCGCGGTGCACCTCGACCACGCCCGAGTCGGGGCGCACGGTGGCGATGCCCGCCGAGTCGTACCCCCGGTACTCCAGCCGCCGCAGACCCCCCAGCAGGACGTCGCGTGCCGGGCGAAAGCCCACGTACCCCACGATGCCGCACACGGCTCCCGAGGATAGGTGGGCCGGATCCGCGCCCCGCCCGCCCCGGGGTGACGTGCCCCGCGACTTACCTACCGGCGTGCTGAGTTTCCCCGATTCCGGCAGGCCAGCGCCCCGGCGGATCCTCTAGGGTCCGGCGCCATGGCGAGCGCGAAGCAGATCGTCTCCGAGCTCGGGCGGCCGGGGCCGCACGAGGTGCTGCGCGGCGAGCTGGCGCTCGTCGGCCTGCCCGGCGTGGTGTTCACCCCCGCGGCCGGCGAGGGCCTGCCCGCCGTCGCGTTCGGGCACGACTGGCTGAACCCGGCGTCGCGCTACCTCGGCCTGCTGCGCCACCTGGCGTCGTGGGGCATCGTCGCCGCGGCCCCCGACACCGAGCGCAGCCCCTTCGCCTCGCACCGCGCCTTCGCCGCCGACCTGCGCACCGCCCTCGACGTCTGCTCGTCGGTCCGCCTCGGCGGGACCGCGCGGGGCGCGGCGGTCAGCGTGGACCCGCGCAAGCTCGGGCTCGCGGGGCACGGCATGGGCGCGGGCGCCGCTGTGCTCGCGGCGAGCGTGACCGCCCACGACACGCGGGTGCAGGCGGTCGGCGAGCCCTACTGGGAGTCGGGGTCCGACCTCGTCGTCCAGGCCGTCGCGACCATCGCACTCTCCGAGTCCCGGCCCTCGGCCCAGGACGCCGCCCGGGCCGTGCACGTGCCCGGCATGCACATCGCGTTCGGCAAGGACCTCGTCGCCCCGCCCGCGGCCGGGACGCAGCCCGTGGCGGAGGCCTGGGCGGGCCCGTCGGTGATGCGCACCGTCAAGAAGGCCTCCCACCTCGGCATCGTCGAGGGCCGGCACTGGAGCGACCTCGTCCTCGACGGCAAGGCCGACCTCGGCGTCGGGACCACCGTCAAGGCCCTGCTCACCGGCTTCCTGCTCCACCACCTCGCCGGGGAGAAGAAGTACTCCGACGTCGTCGACGGTGCGGTCAAGGGCACGGACGTGAAGGTCTACCGGGAGTCGTCGACGGTCTGAACCGGGCCGGAGGGTCCCGACGGCCCGGGTGGGTCGTCGTCGGTCCCGAGGTCCGGGTCCGCGTCGAGGTCCGTCAGGGACCCGAGCGCGGCGAGGATCTCGGGCAGCGCCAGCAGGTCCGGCGGCAGGGCTCCCGCGTCGGCGACGAGGTCGTCCGGGTCGACGGGGCTCCCGGAGAGCCGTCGCAGCACCCCGATCCGCTCGGCGAGGTCGCGCCAGGTGGCCGCGATCGCCTCGTCGGTGCGGTCGGCCACGTCGAGGTA
The DNA here is from genome assembly GCA_963716955.1 of uncultured Actinomycetota bacterium. Classification (GTDB taxonomy): domain Bacteria; phylum Actinomycetota; class Actinomycetes; order Mycobacteriales; family Pseudonocardiaceae; genus Actinomycetospora. The sequence goes on along the minus strand of CAVQUY010000017.1, from coordinate 53,203 downwards.
GCGGTGCAGCCGGGCGTCGAGGTCGGCCGCCCAGGCGCGCGCCGCCGCGGTGTCGGGCCCGCTCGGCGGGTAGGGCAGGTCGGCGGCGAGGTCCGTCGCCGCGGCGGCCCGGTCGGCCACGTCGTCGGCCACCGCGAGCCCGGCCCCCTCGACGGTGTCCGCGGTCTCCTCGAGCAGCGTGACGATCTCCTGGGCGGCGCGGCCGAGCGACACCACCCGGTCGGCGACCTCCTCCGCGGACGGTCCCGACCAGCGCTCCCAGAGCGTGCCGGCCTCCTCCGCGAGCGCCCGGTGGCGGGCCCGGATACGCGCGGCGGCGCCCCGCAGGTCCTCCGCCCCGGCGGCGAGGGCGGCGAAGCGCACCCCGCGCTGGGCGGTGTGCCGGGCGAGGAGCCCCGCGGCGTCGACGGGCGGGGCCGGCAGCCCGGCCGGGCCGGCGAGGGCGAGGCGGGCGGGCAGCACGTCGGCCACCCCGTCGATCGCGGCGTCCGCGGCCGCGAGCACGGCGTCGGAGTCGGCGACGCCGAGGTCGGCGAGCCGGCGGGCCGGCGGCACCGCGCGCAACGGCGACGCCGCGGGGTCGCCCCCTCGCCGGTGCCCCGGACGCCGCGTCACGCCGACCAGCCTCCTCTGCCCGGGGTCCGGATCCACCTCCGGGGCCGGCCCTCGCGCGTCCCCCGGCGCGTCGCGGCGGGGTCCCGCCGCGCTCCGGGCACCACTCGGCGTCAGGACGTGGCGGCGACGAGGGCCGCGAGGCGGTCGGCGACGTCGCGCGCGACGTCCTCGGTGGGCGCCTCGACCATCACGCGCACCACCTGCTCGGTGCCCGACGGGCCGCAGCAGCACCCGGCCCCGGCCGGCGAGCGCGGTCTCCTCGGCGGCCACGGCCTCGGCGACCTCGGGCGAGGCGCCGACGGCGGCCTTGTCGTGGACGTGCACGTTGACCAGCACCTGCGGGAGCCGCTCCACGACGGCGGCCAGCTCCCCGAGGGGCCGGCCCGTCGACGGCCATCCGCGCCATCAGGCGCAGCGCGGTGAGCAGGCCGTCGCCGGTGGTGGCGTGCCCGGGGAGCACGACGTGCCCGGACTGCTCGCCGCCGAGGGTGTACGACCCGGCGCGCAGCTCCTCGAGCACGTACCGGTCGCCGACGCCGGTGGTGCGCACCGCGATCCCGGCCCCGTCCATGGCCAGGTGCAGCCCGAGGTTGCTCATCACCGTGGCGACCAGCGTGTCGGAGGCCAGCTCCCCGGCCTCGCGCATCCCCACGGCGAGGACGCCGAGGATCTGGTCGCCGTCGACCACGGTGCCGTCCGCGGCCACCGCCAGGCAGCGGTCGGCGTCGCCGTCGTGGGCGATGCCGAGGTCCGCGCCGTGCGCGACGACCGCCTTGCACAGGCCGTCGAGGTGGGTGGAGCCGACGCCCTCGTTGATGTTCCAGCCGTCGGGCTCGGCGGCGAGCGTCGTGACGCGGGCCCCGGCGCGCTCGTAGGCGCGGGGGGCGGCCAGCGACGCGGCGCCGTGCGCGCAGTCGACGACCACGTGCAGGCCGTCGAGCCGGGTCGGCGTGGCCGCGAGCAGGTGGTCGAGGTAGAGGGCGAGCGCGTCGGGCTCGTCGGTCACCCGTCCGATGTCGTGCCCGGTGGGCCGCTCGTCGGCGTGCACCGGACGCGCGGCGTGCGCCTCGATCTCGTCCTCGACGGCGTCGGGGAGCTTGTGCCCGCCGGACGCGAAGAGCTTGATGCCGTTGTCGGGCATCGCGTTGTGCGAGGCGGAGATCATGACGCCGAGGTCGGCGCCCAGCCGCGCGGTGAGGAACGCGACGGCCGGCGTCGGGAGCACACCGACCCGCCGGACGTCGGCGCCGGCGGCCGAGAGGCCCGCGCACACCGCGGCCTCGAGCATCTCCCCGCTGGCCCGCGGATCGCGGCCCACGACCGCGACCGGGCGCGCCGAACCGCCACCTCCCGCGTGCTCGACGAGCACGCGGGCGGCGGCGGAGGCGACGGAGAGGGCCAGCTCGGGCGAGAGGTCGGCGTTCGCGAGGCCGCGGACGCCGTCGGTCCCGAACAGGCGACCCATCAGCGCTTCGAGTACTGCGGAGCCTTCCGGGCCTTCTTGAGGCCGTACTTCTTGCGCTCCGTGGCCCGGGGGTCACGGGTGAGGAAGCCGGCCTTCTTCAGGCCCGGGCGGTCCTCGGGGTCGATCAGGACGAGGGCCCGCGCGATGGCGAGGCGCAGTGCGCCGGCCTGGCCCGACGTCCCGCCCCCGGTGAGGTTGGCGTAGATGTCGAACTGCTCGGTGCGCTCGGTGTTCACCAGGGGCTCACGGATGAGCTGCTGGTGGACCTTGTTCGGGAAGTAGTCGTCGAACGCCTTCCCGTTCATCGTCAGCTTGCCGTTGCCGGGGACGAGGCGGACCCGGACGATGGCCTTCTTGCGGCGGCCCACCGTCTGGATCGGGCGGTCGATCGTGGCGAACACCGGGGCCGGCGCGTCGCCGAACACCTCGGCACCGAGATCGTCGTCGCTCGTCGCCTCGACGCCGTCGGCGGGGAGGTTCGCGGCCTCGGCGAGCGACTGCCCGCCCTCCGGGGCCTCGGAGCTGATCTCGTAGTCGGAGCTGTCGTTCTCGACGCTCGGGTCGTCGGGGCTGGTCACTGGCTCACCTGTCGGATTCTCGTACGGCACGGGCTGCTGGGCGGCGTGGGGGTGCTCGGGGCCGGCGTAGACCTTGAGCTTCGACGCCATCGCCCGGCCCAGACGGTTGTGGGGGAGCATGCCCTTCACGGCCTTCTCCACCAGGCGGCTCGGGAAGCGGTCGAGCTCCTCGCCGACCGTGCGGGCCCGCAGGCCGCCCGGGTAGCCGCTGTGGTGGTAGACGAAGCGGTCGTCCCGCTTGTTGCCGGTGAGGGCGACCTTCTCGGCGTTCACGATCACGACGAAGTCGCCGGTGTCGACGTGCGCGGCGTACGTGGGCTTGTGCTTCCCACGCAGCAGCTGCGCCGTCTGGCTGGCCAGACGGCCCAGGACGACGTCGGTGGCGTCGATGACGTGCCAGGCGCGGTCGATGTCGCCGGGCTTCGGACTGAACGTGCGCACGGAGCTACCTCGTCACGGTCATAACTGGTCTGCGGTATGTCTGCGGGGACGCACGCAGGCGGTCCCCTCGCGGCAGGCGTTCACCGCGCAACGACTGTCCAGGTTACGCGGCGCCTCCCGAGCACCCGCCACCCACCCCCGGCCCCGTCTCAGGCGTAGCGCATCGCGTTCTGCTGCTCGGTCGCACGGTAGAGCTGCTCGGCCTGCCCGAGGCGTCCGCCGATCTGGCCGAGCACCTGCGCGAGGTCGGCCATCGCGGTGTCGATCTCGTGCTGGCGGGCCTGGTACTGCTCGGCGGCGGCGCCGGTCCAGTCGGCCACGAGCGGCGCGAGCTGGCGCTTCAGGTCGTCCAGGCGCCCCTGGATCTGGGTCGCGGTGCTGGTCACGCTCTGCTGGGCGGCGGTCAGCTCGCCGAACGTCACCCGGATCTCGTCCACGGTCGGGGTTCCTCTCTCGGTGTACCGATGTGCTCGGGGGCTCGGTGGGTCGCGCTAGGAGAGGGCCTGGCCGATCCGTGAGGTCGACGACGCGATCTCGTCCTCGGCGGCGCGGTACGTCGTGCCGGAGGCCTGCACCGACTCGCCGATCGACTGGAGCGCGGCGTTGATGCGCCGGGCGTCGTCGTTCCAGCGCGCCATGAGCTGGTGGAACGCGGTGGACGCGTCTCCCCGCCAGGTGCCCTCCAGCGGCCCGAGCTGGGCACGCAGCTGGGCCAGCTGGGCGTTGATCTGGTCGCGCACCTCGAACACGTGCTGACCCGCGGTCGTCATGACCCCGGTCTGGGTCCCGAACTGTCCGGCCACCGGCCGCTCCCCTCGTCGGTCGTCGCGCCGGTCCGCGCCGGCCTCCTGACAGTGACATCCCGCCCGCGCGCGTGGGGGCGCTTTCGGCGAACTCGAGCGCCCTCGCTCGCGAGGGGCACACCACGCGCCTCGGGTCGCCCGCATCCCTGTCCTCGTGTGCCCCTGATCGACGCGGGCCGCGCGGGCGAGCAGCCCGAGCACCCATCCCGCCGCGAGGGGCACACCACGCGCCTCGGGCCGCCCGAATCCCTGCCTCGTGTGCCCCTGATCAACGCGGGGAGCGAGCCGGAGGCGAGGAGACGAGCGCCCCTCAGGGCGGGCTGCGCAGCGTCGAGACCACCCGGGCGCAGGCGGCGAGGACGGCGTCGGAGTCCTGGTCGTCGTGGCGGCACCCGACGGAGAGCTGCGTGGTCCCGGTGAACACCACGACCCACTGGACGGTGGTGCCCGGGGCGGCGACCTGGCGGTAGGTCGCCACCGTCCGGCCGGCGAAGGTGGTGTCGGGCTGCAGGTCGGAGACATCCCCGCCGCCGGTGCGGGCGGCCTCGAACCCGGCGAGCAGCTGCGCCCGCGCGGTCTGGGGGTCCGGCGAGGTCAGCGCGCTCTCCTGCACGGCGATCAGGTTCGGGCCCCGGGGCTGGTCGACGGGCCGGATCCGGCTGCGGCGCGCGGCGGCGTCGGTGCCGTCGGGGATCCAGCCGGCCGGCAGCTCGTAGGCGTGGGCGAACGCCGAGACGACCGTCGGCGGGGCGGCCGTTGCCGAGCCGTCCCCGCCCCGCAGCCCGATGACGGCGAGCACCACGGCCACGACGGCCGCGGTCGCCGCCGCGACCACCGCGGCCCGGCGCCGCGGCGACCACGGCGCGCGGCCCCGCGTGGGTGTCTCGGTGCGCACGAGGGCCCGGGAGGAGGGCACGAGCGGGCGGGCGATGCGCATCGTCGGCCCGTCCGGGTCGGAGACCGCGGCGACCGCGGGGTAGGCGACGCCGCTGCGCGTGACCGGCGCCCGCACCGGCGGCACGGGCACCGTCGGCCCGGTCGCGCCCGCCGACGGCGCCGGCCGGCGCGCTCGGCCCGGTGGGCGCGCCCGGCGCGGCGACGCCCCGGGCGGGGGTCGCCGCCGGGTGCCGGACGGTCGTCGTCCGGTCCGGGTCCGCGGGCCGCGGCCAGTCCGGCAGGAGCGGGAGCCCACCGGTCCACCCGCCGGCCGGAGCCGGAGCTCCCCCGGAGGAGGCGGCGACGACGGCCGGCGGACGCGCCGGGGCGCTCCCACCCGCACGTCCGGACCCGTTCGCACCGCGCGCCACCGCCGCGCCACCCGACCGAGCAGCCCCGACCCGCCGATCCCCCGACGACGAGCAGCGCGCCCCGCGCCGCCACCGTCCGCGGCTCCGGCGGCACGACCGGCGGCACCCCGAGCTCGCGGTGCACGAGCGTCCCGAGCAGCGGCGTCCGCGCCAGTCCCCCGACCAGCCGCAGCCCCGCGAGCGCGGTGGCCTCGACCCCGGCGTCGGATCAGGGTGCGGGTGAGCAGCGCGACGAGCCCCTCGCACGGCTCGCGCAGCAGGTCCTCGAGCTCACCCCGCGAGCACCAGGCGGAGGTCGCGCCGCCGGGCAGCGGGATCTCGGCCTGCTCGGCGTCGGAGAGCCGCTCCCGCGCCGCCCGGACGTCCTCGACGAGCACCTGCCGGTGGCGCCGGTCGGGCAGCGTCGTCCCCGCGACCACCTCGCGCACGCGGGCCGCGCCCGGCGCGTCCGCCGCCAGCCCCGCGAGGACGGCCCGCAGCAGCAGCTCGTCGGCGTCGTCGCCGCCGAAGGCCCGCGAGGAGCGCTCGGCGAGCACGGCGGGCTCCGCCCCGGCCACCACCGCCGCCCGCGCGGTCCGGGTCCCGACGTCGAGCACCGCGACCGGTCCGTCCGGGGTCCCGCCGGGACGCATCCAGGCCGCGTGCGCGGCGACCGCGACCGGCTCGGGCACGAGCACCAGCGCCGTCGCGAGCCCGGCGCCGGCCCGGCGGAGCACCTCGCGCCGCGACGCGCCCCACGAGGCGGGGTGGGTGAGCACCAGGGTCGCCGGGCGGGCCCCGCGCAGGGCGGGCGCGGCGCGGTCGACGGTCGCGGCGAGGACGGCACCGAGGGCCTCGCCGACCCCCACCACGCGGGTCCCGAGCAGCAACGACGCCTCGTCCACGTGCCGTCGTGGGCTGGGCTCGAACCGGGAGGGATCGGCGGCCGCGCGGCGGCGGGCGTCGTGGCCGGTCAGCAGCGCCTCGCCGTCGTCGGGGGCGAGGACGGCGGCGAGCTCGAGGTCGAGCTCGGTGACCTCGCGCCCGTCGTCGACGGCCGCCGCGACGCCGAACTCGCCGAGGTCGACCGCGACGGTGGGACCGGTCACCGCGGATCGCCACCAGCCCGCTCGCCGGCGGCACCGCCCTCGCCGGCGCCCGCCCTCGCCGGGCCCGCCCTCGCCGGGCCCGTCCGCTCCGGACCGGTCCGCGACCGCCCGGATCGGGGTGTCCGGGTCCCGCCACGCCAGTTGCACGAGCGTCTCGCCGTGCCGACGGGTGACGAGCACCGCCCGCCCCGGGGGACGCGGGCCGGGCCGCGCCGCGCCGACGAGCGGGCCCTCGTCGCGGCTGCCGTTCCCGACCAGCCCCGGCGTCGCGAGCTCGCGCAGCCGGGTCAGCACCGGCTCGAACATCGCCCGCGCGGAGCCGCCGGCGCGCCGGGCCACGACGAGGTGCAGCCCGACGTCCTTGGCCTGCGCGAGCAGGTCGACCAGCGGGGCCAACGGGTTGCCCGAGGGGGCGGCGACCAGGTCGTAGTCGTCGACGAGCAGGAACACCTCCGGCCCGGTCCACCAGGAGCGGGCCCGCAGCTGCTCGGGCGTGACGTCGGGGCCGGGCAGGCGCCGCCGCAGCGACGCCACCAGGTCCGTCACCGCCGCGGTCAGCGCCTCGGCCGAGGAGGTGTAGCTGATGAGGTGCTCCGAGTCGACCACGCCGAGGAGCCCGCGTCGGTAGTCGACGATCATCAGCCGGGCCTGCTGCGGGCTGTACCGGGTGACGACCTGGTGGGCGAGCAGGCGCAGCAGCGCGGTCTTGCCGGACTCGCCGTCGGCGTAGACCACCAGGTGCGGGTCCGCGGCGACGTCGAGCAGGACCGGGGCGAGGCGCTCCTCGTCCACGCCGATCGGCAGCAGGTGCGGCTCGCCCTCGCCCGGGCCGGGCAGCTCGGTGACCTCGACGCGCTCGGGCAGCAGCCGCACCGGCGGCACCGTCGGGCCGGTCCAGGCGGCGGCGACCGCCGACGGGTCGTCCCCCGGGAGCGCGACGAGCACGTGGTGGCGGTCCGGGGCGAGGCCCCGCCCGGGGCGGCCCGCCGGGACGGTCGTCGCGACGCGGCGGTCGACCTCCGACTCGCCGGGGTCGCCGAGGCGCAGCTCCACGCGGGTCCCGAGCAGGTCCTTCAGCGCGGGACGCAGCTCGGCCCAGCGGCTCACGGCGATGGCGACGTGCACGCCGTAGGACAGCCCCGCCGTCGCCAGCGAGATGATCGTCGACTCCAGCGCCTCGTGGTCGGCGCGGAACGCGTGCCAGCCGTCGATGACGAGCACGACGTCGCCGAGCCCGTCGTCGCCGGCGAACCGCTCGCCGCGACGGCGCCGGGCGCGCAGGTCGGCGGCCGAGGTGATGCCGTGCTCGCGGAACCAGCGCTCCCGGCCGGTGAGGACGGCCGCGACCTCGGCCACGACGCGGCGCACCAGGTCGGTGTCGCCCCGCCCGGCGACGGTCCCGACGTGCGGCAGCGCCGCGAGGCCGCCGAGCGTGCCGCCCCCGAGGTCGACGACCTGGAAGGCGAGCTCGGCCGGGGTGTGGGTGAGCGCGGCCGCCGTGACCAGGGCGCGCAGCGTCGTCGACTTGCCCGACTGCGGCCCGCCGGCGACCACGACGTGCCCCGCCGCCCCGGCCAGGTCGGCCCAGAGCAGGTCCCGACGCTGCTCGTAGGGCCGGTCGACGAGCCCGAGCGGCAGGCGCAGCGACCCGTTGGCCGGGAAGCCGGGGGCGCACAGCCCGCGGTCGGGGGTCTCGCGCATCGGGGGGAGCAGCGCCTCGAGCGCCGTCGGCCCCTCCAGCGGCGGCAACCACACCTCGTGGGCGGGCGGCCCGGCCTCGCGCAGCCGCTCGACGACGGCGTCGAGCACGCTCGGCTCGGTGGTGTCGGCCTCGACGAGGGCGGCGGCGTCCTCACCGGACGGTTCGGGCCCGGCCAGCGCGGGCGGCAGGTCCACCCACCCGCCGTGGAACGGGCGCGGCGGCCGCGTCGCGGTCCGCGGGCCGGTCAGCGGCGCCGCGCGCGGGCGCGGCTCGCGACGGTGGGGCCCGGAGACGTAGCCCGCGGTGAAGCGGACCATCGTCGAGGTGTCCGAGCGCAGGTAGCCGACGCCGGGCACCGAGGGCAGCGACGCGGCGTCGGGCACGCCGAGCACCGCGCGGGAGTCCGCGGCGGAGAACGTCTTCAGGCCGATCCGGTAGGACAGGTGCGAGTCGAGCCCGCGCAGCCGGCCTTCGTCGAGGCGCTGCGAGGCCAGCAGCAGGTGGATCTGCAGCGAGCGGCCCAGCCGCCCGATCGCGGTGAACAGGTCGGCGAGGTCCGGCTTCTGGTGCAGCAGCTCGGAGAACTCGTCGACGACGACGAAGAGCGCCGGCAGCGGCTCGAGGTCGGCGCCACGCTCCCGGGCCCGCTCGTAGTCGGCGACGCTCGCCAGGTTGCCCGCCGCGCGCAGCAGTTCCTGGCGCCGGTTCATCTCCCCGGCCAGCGCGTCCTGCATGCGGTCGACGAGCCCGAGGTCGTCGGCGAGGTTGGTGATGACGGCGGCGACGTGCGGCGCCGCGGCGAGCCCGGCGAACGTGGCGCCGCCCTTGAAGTCGACGAGCACGAGGTTGAGCGCCGCCGAGGAGTGCGTCGTGACGAGGCCGAGGACCAGGGTCCGCAGCAGCTCGGACTTGTCGGTACATGGGTTGTACGCTCCGAGGCATGACCACCCCGAAGCGCTCCCCCCGCCCCCGCAAGACCCGCCCCGTCGCACCTAGGTTCTGCACCGTGTGCGACCACATCCGTGAGCTGCACGTCCACCTCGGTCACGAGTTCGTGGGCGGTGCCCGGTGATCCGCGCGGCTGTCTACCTGCGCATCAGTTCGGATAAGGCCGGGGAGGAATTAGGCGTTAAGCGGCAGCGTGACGATTGCCAGGCGCGGGCCGATCGTGAGGGTTGGCTGATTGTCGGAGACGTACACGGATAACGACACCGGGGCTTCGTCCAAGAGCCAGAAAGTCCGTAAGGCTTATGCCCGGATGATTGCCGATGCCAAAGCCGGGAAGTTTGATATTATCCTGGCCTATTCCACCTCTCGGCTTACCCGTCGTCCGATGGAATACGAAGAGTTGATCCAGCTCTCCGAGCGTCACAAAGTAAAGATCAGGACTATTGCCAGCGGCGATGATGACCTGTCCACCGCAGACGGTCAGTTTGTCGCCCGTATCAAATCGGCACAGGATGCGGCGGAGTCTGCCCGTATCTCCGAGCGTGTTTCTCGTAAGGCTTTGGAGAACGCACGCACCGGGAAGTTTGGAGGGGGTAGGCGTCCGTTTGGTTTTGAACCTGACGGAGAAACTATCCGTCCGACTGAGGCGGCAGAGATTCGGAAAGCCACACAGACGATCCTTGCCGGTGGCTCTCTTCGTTCCATCGTGCGTGACTGGAATGAGGGGGGAGTTAAGACAACGGCAGGTAAAGAGTGGACCCCGCTTGCCGTTCGGGACTTGCTGGTCCGTCCCCGTAATGCTGGGCTAATCAAGTACAAGCCTACCGAGTGGGACGAGAACGGAACCCGGAAGATTAACCGGTCCCCGGAATCATTCGGCCCGGCTAGCTGGGAACCCATCGTCTCCGATGACGAACGCTTAGCCGTGGTTGCTATCCTGTCGGACCCTAAGCGGAAGACTTCCCCGGGGAATCAACCCACCTACCTCGGTTCGTCCATCTACCTCTGCGGAGTGTGCGGGTCCAAAGTCCGGACTACGGCTAGCGGTAACCGTGCTACCCGCTACGTCTGCAACGGAGGAAAGGGCACCGGGCCTAATCACCTCTCCCGGAATGCGGATAAGACAGACCTGGTGGTGAACGCACAGGCAGCCGCCTTTATTGCCGGGCTTATCCAGGCGGCTAAGGACAAGGGAGCTACCCGTAAGGTCGTTACTCCCGAGTGGTCTGCACTTACCTCCGAGCTGACAGCCGTTCAGCATAGGGCTACGGATATTCAGCAGGACTATGCCGATGGCTACATCACCCGCGTGGACTTCCGCACGATGATGGACCGGAACCGAGAGCGTGAGGCAGAGATCAGGGAGAAGATGAGCACCGGTCCGGAGACGCACATCCCGATGTTTGACGACATCCAACCGTCCGAGGTTTGGGAGCGGTGGAACGCCCTAGATATTGACCAGCGGCGGAAGGCTATTAGCTCCGCTGTCACGGTGACGATCCTTCCCACGGACAAGCGTGGCTCTGCTGCGTTTGACCCTGACGCAATCCAGTTAGAGTTAAAGCTGGGGAAGTAGCCCGGGCATGACAAAGCCCTACCCTCATAAAGCTAGGCGAGGGTAGGGCATCTGTCTGTCTAGGTCGACTTAGGGTCACGGCGCCACCGGGGTTGGAAGCGCTGGGCTAGTGCTCGTATGGCGGCAGTCCGGTCCGCTCCGGTGGTGCCGTGGAGACACACCACCCATATGACGATCTCTCGGATGGCATAGATCGCGGCAAGGATCACGCCCCCTGAGATTCCGAAGCTCGGCACGTTGCGGACGGTACGCAGCCTCACCGGATCGGGCGAATACAACATGAGTCGGACCCGCTCAACCCTCTCCGGTCGCTAGCTCACTGCTACTGAACGAAAGAGTCCTCGTCCCCCGATCCACACCCGCATGCACTCGACGGGTATCCCGGACGGGTGCTCTAAGCCTCTAGGCAGCCCCTCACGTTGATCGGCTGAGTGACCCGAACCGCCGATCGGGTGGACTTCCAGGGTTACCCGCTAGACCCTCCGTGCTGGCCCTCAGCTCCACGCCACGGGCCTAGGACCTCCATAGCGGCCATCTGAGCCTGTACGTCTCGTTCCTCTCGGGTGAGCGGTTGGTATCCGAGGACACCCGGCTTACTAGCCCGGTTGGCATTGTGGAACTCCGGTGAGACAGGCGGACCCCACTTTGCATCGGCCTGTGCGTAAAGCTCTGCCATTTCCTCGTCGTTAGGTAACCGGCCGTACGTATTCCAAATACGATCGGAACCCGCAAGCACATAGCGACGACGCTTTTGGGAACGTAGGGATGATGCGTTCTTAGGCATTTAGACATCCGATCCGAAGAGTCCGAGGTCAGAGAGGCGGGAAAGGTGCCTAGCCACAGAGTCACTACCCCGCTCAGCAACAGGATTGTGGATCGGGGCATCGATATTGACCGTGTGGTACGTCGTGTTTCCACCGGCCATAGCCATTTCACCGGCAACGTTCACCCGCTGAGGAACCGGGGCAGACCTGGGCATTTGGTAATTGGTACCGGTGAGCTGAGCAATAGCCTTTGCGTCAACCACGGCCTTACCAAAGGCAGCGGCACCCTGGGCAATAAGGGAGAGGCTACGGCCGGAACCGTCTAGGGGTGCGTACAGCTCTGGCACGTCCATACGATCCCCGACCACACGCCACGTATTCGGCGCAACCATACGAGCGCCACCACCCGGCATCTGACGAAGCTCCTTATCGCCATACTTCCGGTTGTAAGGGCTCAGGTAGTTACCGGGGGCATTGGCAACCACTCCACCCTCTGCCATCGGCTGAGTGATGTCACCGGCAGACTTACCGGTCACGGCGTTAACAACGAAGCTAACCGCACGGCTAGCCCAATCCTTAAGCCCTTGGATCACGCTACGGGCAGGACCGGTGTTTGCATCCACCTGGGGAGTGGGTCGCATCCCTGCCGTAGTCCGTTCCCAATCGCGAGACCTAGCGTCAGCCTGTCCCGTATTGGCACTCACACCGGGGATAGGCAAGAGACCCTGAGTAGCCCGATCCCACTGGTTAGACGCACCAGTAGCCGGGGCGGTGTTCGCGTTGACCGTAGGAATCGGATTGCGTCGTGCCGCGTCCGTATCCCACGAATTGACGTTCCACGTGGCCTGAGCGGTGTTAGCACTAACCGCAGGATTCGGATTGAGCGCGTTGGCATATCCGGCCCACAGGTCTACCGCAGCATTAGCCGGGGCAGTATTGGCCGTGGTGGGCATGAAGATCGGAGGTCCACCCTCCTTGCTACCCCGGAAGTCGTTAACCTTGTTATCGGCCAACATCGTGTCCACGGTGAGCGGAACCGTCAGAGGCGCACCAGCGGCAATATCGTTAGCCGTCTGGGCAAGCTTATCCTTTACAGGCTGGGTATTAGCCGTGACCTCAACCGTTCCGTCGGGAAGAGTCGTGACCTGTACCCCGATACTCCGCAGCATTTCGATAGCGGCAGCACCGATGACACCGACGTTTACCGTCTTCCCCGGCGGGACCTTATCGAGACTCGTACTGACAGCCTGAATCTGGACAGCCGCGTCATTCCCGTTGGCCCTAAGGACGATCGTCTTCCCATCGGGGAGCGTGGCAATTGCCTGTCCCGTCTGGTTAATCGAGACGGAAGCCCCGATAGCCGAAAGCTCAGCCATGCTAAGCCCACTAGCGAAACGGCGGGCCGCATCACCGGCCGGACCGGCAACAGAAACGAGCTGGGAAAGCTTTTGGTAATAAGCTTGACCAGCCAAGCCGGCAAGTTCCATTTGGACCGCGTTGTTTTCGCTAGCCACATTAAGCGCGTTGAATGCATCTACAGCCTGTCGGGAACCCGGACCGAACCTAGCGATAGCATCATCCAATGCACCCTGTGCCTGCTGAGTAAGCGCATAGGAACGCTGTAGCGGCGTCATCGTGGCTAGCTGTTCGTTGAATGCGTCTGTAGCTGCCTTCGTCCCGTAGGTGATCCCAAAGAACGAGTTGACCGACTCCATAAGAGTGTTGGACCACTCACCCAAGTTTTCCCGGTTGGCCTGGATACCGGCATCCTGCTCCCGCAACTCAGCGCGGAAAGCAATTCCAGCCTGTCCGGTCGCCTGTAGTCCTGCGACTGCCTCGGAGGTAGACGTGGAGAACTCGTCAACCGCAGCACCCACACCGACTAGCGCAATCCCGATGAGGGGCAGGTTACGGGCGAGAGCTCCACCCGCACGTCCAAGCGCAGCCATCGTCCCGGCAGCCTTCGTAGAGGCACCGGAGGCGGTAGTCATCCCACCGGCAGCCGTAGCCCCGGCAGCCCCAACCGCAGCCACGGCCGGGGTAGCTCCACGGGCAGCCCCTCCGAGGCTTGTAAGCCCCGTGACGAGACGACTAGCCCCGATGGCAGAGGAAGCCTTCATAGCGAGGTTGAGCGTCCCTAGGGCAGCCGCTAGCCCGATCAGAGCGGTACCCACCACCGGAATGTTGGCGACGGTGGAGACCAGGTCAGCAAACGCGGTGATGATGTCCAGCATGACCGGGGCAAGGGGCGCACCAGCCTTAATGAGTCCACCGATAGCGGAGCCGATGGACATAAACATATCCATGACCTTCGGACCCACCTGCTGAATGTACGCAACGAAGTCAGAGAAGTCGGCAGTCTGTGCCCAATTGGAGAACTCGGTAGCCATATCCCGCAGACCGTTAATGATGTCTCGGTAAAGAGAGCAAAGGCCATCTGCATAGCCGCAAAGCCCTCGATCAGCTTTCCGATGGCAGTACCAAGACCGGTAAGGGTCGGACGTGCCTCAGCCTGAATAAATCCGATGTACTTCTGCCACAGGCCGTTATTCAGAGCATCCCCGGTAGCGGCTGCCATATCTCCGAGCGTCCGGGCAGTCTCGCCCAACAGTCCGTCTACAGCGGGCAGGATGACCATTAGCTCGGACAGTCCCTTTTGGACACCGGGCATAAGACCGTTAGCCGAAGTGGCCTGTAGCTGACGAACGGCAGGCATGACCTTGGTAGAGACGAAGGATGCAAAGTCCTTCTGAGACTGAGTAAGCCCCTTCTGAGCCTCAGTCAGCTTCTTAAGGTTCTCTGCCGTTGGCTCTAGCGCATACGCATTGGCAGCCGAAATGGCATCACCCATACCGGAGAAAGCAAGTCCTACAGCCCCGGCAGCAGCAGCACCGATAGACAGAGTGGAAGTCAGACCACCGATAGCACCGACCGCAACCGCACCGGCACCGATAGCAGCCGGGCCAAGCGTTCCGAGGGCAGCCGAAAGCATGGCAACCTTGGAAATGCCGTCCCGCACTTCCACCTTGGCGTGTGCGGTAACCGTCTGTCCGTCGATATGGTTTAGCTCAGACTGGAACTTAGCTAGCTCAGCCTCAGCCGCAGCCAATTCCGCGTGTACCTCGGGAGAAACCTTCCGATTGTGGAGGTCTTCCAGCTTTGCATTAATGCGTCCGAGCTTTGCCTCAGCCTGTGCAATTTTGAGGTCTACAGCCGGGGAAGCATCCATATTGCGGAGCTTTGTAAGGGTCCGCTCCACCTGAGCTGCATTAAGCTCAGCCTCTCGAATGTCCAACCCAAGCTGAGGATTGTCCATTTCAATTCGCTTCTTAAGCCGGGCAACATTCGCCTCAGCCTTTTTGGTATTGACGTCCAGCTCAGCAGAATACTTCTTGCCGCTGAATCGCTCAGCCTCGTTACGAAGACGCTTGGTATCCGTGTAAGCATCATTAACGGAAGCCTCATAGCGATCGACACTAGCTGTCAGATCGACCTTGACCGTTCTCTGGGCCATTCTTTAGTCCTTTGATTAGTTGTTATGGAGTCTTACGAGAGCAACCGCACGAAAGGGAACGGCCACGAATTAGGTTGTCCGAGTTAACGGCGCGGACTACGCCACACGCACACTTGCATATCCACAATGCGTGCCTATTTGGACCCTTTTCGGGGGCTAGCGAAAGGGCCTTCCACCTGCCAAAAGTCTCATTCTTAATGTCAACCACGGAATAGGCCATATTCGGCCCTTTCTGAGTCCTAGCTCGACTTTGCTAACCCGGCGCGAGGTTTAGAGCACCCCCCGGCGGTCCTTAGGGGGTCAGCAATGGGGGCCACCCCCCGGGCCCTCGATCAAATGTTCGAATCGCGCCGTTCGATTCGCCCCACGAAGCTCCGAACCAACGAAATGTGTTCAATCGATCATGCGAAATGTGATCAAAGGAAACAATTGTGAAATGCAATTAGTTGTTAGCAATAATGATGATCATGCATAAGGCGTGCACTAAGGGGCTATGCATTAGGGGGGTGGAGAGAGGGGGGTGTATTAGGGGGTACATATGCATAGGCCATACACACATACACATATGCAATACATATCTATGTGCAATAGGTTGTGCATATAGAAGGGGGGACAGGCAGAGGGGGACCAAGTAGCCCCCTCCACCCATCCCCCCACACATCCCGCTATGCCGTGATCAGTCGGCATAGAGGGGACACCGAGGGAGCTAAGGGAGGAGAGGCCCTTGTCTCATACCTCGGGTGCTTAGTCACCCTGTGCCTGCTCTACCGCTATGAGACGGGTAGCTACCCGCGTCGTACCTCGGTCGATAGAGGAGATGGGATAGACACGGCCTTCGTACTCCACGCTATCCAGCTCGGTAATCCCGTATGCGGTATCGGAGTAGGGCAGGGTGAATACGTAGGTAGTCACCGTGACAATAGCCCCGGACTGGTTACTACCCATTCTCTGACCAGGGGCATACTGCTTAAATGATGCCGGGCCGTCATAAAGTACCTGGGTATTTGAACCACCACCCGTAGGATTAGCGGGGTCCCATTCGTAAGTACCGGGACGGCTAACAACGCACCGGTCAATCAATACGCTTTGTCGCTTAGCCCGTCCTACTTCTAGGGCACGGGCAATTGTGCCGTTTGGAAATGTCATTTAAGTAGGTCCATTCCAATATCACCCAAGAACTTTTCCATTCGGGGAGCTTCTAGGGCTAGGGCAGCTTCACCCATTCTTGTATCGTCTACAAACTCGATGATTACGCCTAGCGGGCCCTGTCTGCGTGACTTATCGGGGCCGACTTCCACACCATAAGTACCATTCCCGCCATATGGGGAATAGTTAATGCTTTTGTCGTATCTGCCAGCACTACCCTGTTGCTCATAGGCAGCGGCTAGGTTGGACCAATGCTTCTTTATCTCTAGCCCTGCTCTATTAATGACCTTCCGGGTTTCCTCACCGGCCGAACCGTGGCTAGCGTTGTAAAGGTCCCTTTCCAGCTCCCTTAATCCTGAGCTAGGCACTCTGCTTCTCAGCCTGCTTCTTAGCGATAAACGTCTTCATATCGCGCGGCTGACCAACAAGGTTGTTTCCATTATGGCGATAGCCACCCTGTCGATCCGGGTTAGGGGAAGACATAACCTCGTTAAGCTTTCCAGCCTTTCGGGCAGCATTAATCTCGTGGAAGGTCATTCCCTTAAGGTCATCGTGCGAAAGCTGCTCAGTCATAATCGTATTCCTTAAAGGTTGTTGATTCGGTCGGCCCTAGCGGCATTAACTCGGGCGTCGTCATTAACGGAGGGGTACTCATACGACGGGACGAACTTAGGCAGAGAGTCAATCCGGTACAGCTCACGTGCCTTACGGCTGGCAGACCTCCCCTGCTCATAGTCGGAGACAATCCGGGAACGCTCCCTATCGTCTAGACCCTCGGGAATGTCCGGCATCGGGGGATATGGAACGTAAGCGGTAGGAACGGCATAAGTCCGCTCCCAAAAATGACGCTTAATGAATGCGTCTACATCTCCGCTATTAATCCCGCTACCCCAATCGGCTTCGAACATCTGCAAGAGGTCTTCCCGCGTAAAGAGTTGGTCTCCCGTTTGGTAGCGGGGAACGGTGACCCTCGGAAGGTGTTGGGTTGACTCCCCTACGGGAAGTCCGGCCGCACGGGCCTCAGTAGCGGTCATCTCACGTCCGCCGAAGTAATATCCGGTACTCATATGGTGTATGTCCTTCGTAGGTAGTCATTGCGACCCTCTAGCGTCCACGCTGAGGGCCTAGAAAGTGTTTCTGGGGTAAAGGGCTAGGGAGGCCGGCGACCGGCTTAGAATTGATTACAGGGCTTGTTTCACTTAGGCCGCAACTCGGTAGTCCGCAGCTCTGGTGTTCGGCCGCCCCCAATAGCCGCGTGCGGTCGGGCCTAGCCCTGCATCGCTCGGACTGAGGCACCGGTAATTGCGGCGGTGACGATCGAAAGAGTCGGGAGAGTTGAACGTCTCGTGACAGCCGCCGCAGTGTGCAACGGCAAGTCCGGTCCAACTCTTCTCACAACGGGGACACGTGATAGTCATGGGGATGATTCTCATTAGGTGCGTTGGGGAAATCTAAGGGGCTGGCAATTCAAAGGGTGTCCTGAGACCCGGGGAAGCTGAGAGACATGCTGACGGCTCACAATGGAGCCATTACGGGGCATCCACGGGGCACGTCCACCACTCAGGTTTTGCCGGGTACCTTTGGGCTTCGGTCATAGTGGTTGCTTCCCCGGCTAGTCCGGAGAGTGCCGTAGGTGGTTGTGTATTCGTCCAGGATGGCAACCGTTCCACCGTGACCAGCCTCCCCGTGCCACCCGCCTAGCAATCCGCTAAGTGATCCACGGCCAAAGGCGAGCCGGGTAGGTGTGCGGTATCCGAGGTCTGCCATTACCGCTCAAACGGCGACACAAGCTCACGGGCGAGACGATCGGCCTTCTCAGCCGGGGTGAGCTTTCGTGGCGGTCGGCAACGGTCACAACGGCATGGCTCAGTCCGTGCGTTGGGCACACCGGTAAAGGCACGGGCCTCTGACAAACAGGGCATAGGTAGCTCTTTCTGCTAGGGGTAGTAGATGGCCGTGACGATTGCGTCCATAGGCCACCGGTGAATCACACGGCCTGATCGGTCCATCACGGAATCTGTGGGCGCAATACCGATGTCTGCCAACCGACGGCCCACGGTATGCGGGTCACAAGCGAAGACCTCTCCCGCTTCGTCCAGAGTGGTCAACCGGTTGGACGCATGGAACGGGAGATCACGCGGACGCATAGGTCTTACTCCGAGGATCGGCCATTGCCTTTTCCTCTAGGTCTGCTAGGTCACCGACGCGGTAAAGCTTGTGACCACCACGAGTGCCACGGACCAGGATTGAGTTTCGTTCGGTCCACCGGTAAATGCGAACCGGGGAGATTCCGAGGAACTTTCGTGCTTCGGTAGCGGTTACGTGCTCGTTCGGATCGATTGGGAGTCCGAGGGGAAGTGTCATGTTTCCTCTTAGTGGGGATAGGGGTCAGGCAAGGATTTTCATTAGCTCAGCGATACGGGCCTGTGCTTTTGCTTCGTCCTCGGGAGTCCAAGCGTGTTCGTCGTCTGTCTCGTCTCCAAAGGACACCGGGGGTTCGAGCTCTGAGCACCCGCAGAACGAGTCGTCCGGGAAGCCACACACGAAGCACCCGTCCTGGGGCTCAAACGAACGCTGAGGGGCTACCGGTGCCGGGGTGGACTGAGGGACCGGGGAGTCTGTTGGAAGGTCTGAGGGCTTTACAGGGCCAACGGTCCACCCTGCCGGGGTGTTCGTTGCTAGTCCGAGCTTTCCAAAGTCATTGAGTAGGGACCGAGTCCTCTTCACGTTGATATTGGAGAGTTTGGACAACTCCGCTGGTTTGGAAGGATTAGAGCAACGGAGCAGTACCGAGTAGAGACGGGCACCCTGGGGGCCGGTGGCCCTAGCAATAGAACCGGGAGCAGTAGCAGGACGGCGCCATACGGGCGCCTGTAGCTCTACGTTCACTAGCCATTCCCTAACCTGGTTTACCTCTACCTCAGTAATCTGTTCCACCCCGGGGAGCGACAGCGACAAACCACTAGTAACTCTAAAAGAGTTACATTGGTCGGCACTCAGGCCCCTCGGCACTTGGACCCCCTCGGCACTTAGGCCCTTACCGAGGCTGACCACCCGGGCATTATCCGGGGGAGTGGTCTTGGCCCTACCCCGGACGTAATCACCCATAGCCGTGTCCGTCTCGTCTACCAACAGTCCGAGCTGGAAGAGGACATGCATTGCTTCACCGCACGTCGTGCCGTCAAAGCCGGTGGCCTCAGACAGCCACGTATTCGTTGCCATCACGGCACCCTTGGCGCGGTACAGAATGAGGTTCAGTGCCACATGAGCGAAGACAACCCAAACCGTCGGACGGTGGTGGTCACTCCGGTAGTCGTGCGTGATGCTGTCTAGCGCCGCGAGGATGCGGGTTTCGATCGATGACATTATGGGTCTCTCTTCGTCTCTTCCATGCGGCTACTTGTTTGCCCGTAGCCGTGGGCTTATAGGTAGAGCTGTACTAAGTGTGAGGGATTGCGGGTAATACCGTCCTCACCACATTTATTCTTCGTGGCTTAAGTATCGCACGGAGGTATGCGTAACCGCGTACACACGGCCTTGACCTGGGATTTGTCTTAGTGTCTCACGGGGCATCAGTTATGCCCGTCATCACGCTAAGCGTTCATGGCCCCCTAAGCGTCTCATCTGGGGGTTAATACCGTGTGGCATGACGAAGACCCCCGGTACCAGGGAGCAGCACCGGGGGCCTAAGGGGGAGGGCTTAGCCAAAAGCTCAGAGGTCGAGCGCGTATTGGCCAGCACCCTTGGTCGACCGCTTCTGAGCTTGCATGTACGGAATCTCGGTCACCGGCAGGCGAGGGCCGTCACCGTTGAGCAAGTCCTGGACGGTGACGATCTGCACGCGCGGGTACGTCTTCTTGTCTCGCGGATGTGTGAATACTCCGCTGTGATTAGCCGCTTCCCGCATGCCCTTGGTTGGCTCGTTCATGCATACGAAGACGCCCATCTCAGCATGTTGTGACTGAATAGTCCCGATCAGGTCACGGATGTGACCAGGGTTGGTAGCGCCACCCTTCACCGAGATCAGAGCACGACCAACCGCACCCTTAGCGTCGATCAGGAATCGGATGACACCGTCGACTCCACGATCCCCGACCTGACGCTCATTCGGTGTGCCGTCCAGTCGCATAACCACCCAGCGCTCGAACTCCAAAGCGTTGTGCTTGAACAGCGCCACGGCGCCGGTCATGTCCTCCGGGATTCCGCGGATGTCGTACGTGCGCTCAATAGACGGCCCGTAGGTGAACCGCAACCGCGCATCGATCAGGTCAACGGCGATCGTGGTCACGTCAATCCCGATCCAGCGGCGGCCCAGCTTCTGCGCAGCGTCTACTGTCGTCCCGCATCCCGCGAACGGGTCCAGGACCAGGTCATCCTCGTTGGTGCTCGAAAGCAGAATCCGCTCTAGTAACTCGGTTGGTTTCTGCGTCGGGTATCCCAGCCGTTCCTTATCGGAAGACGTCAGTCGGATATCAGTCCAGACGTCCTGGAGCGGCACGCCCGGCTGTTCGTCTAAATAGCGTTTGTAGACCGGCATGCCCGTACGGCGAAACTCTATCCGACCGTCGGCGAGCATCTTATCCATGTTCTCGCGCGAGTAGGCCCAATGGCGGCCCTTGTACGGTCTGACCCCCTGCCATTCAAAGTCAACGTCACCGCCCGGCTTACCGGCGGTCAGATCGCCCCGTCGATAACGTCGGCCCGTCTCAACCTCGGTGTGCGTGTAGTTCTTTGCGACCGAAGCGTCTTCAAAATCTGTGTATTGCGTGTGCCACGTGAACTTCTTTCCCTTCGTGTAGAAAAATATAATGTCGTGACTGCGTCCGTAGCGAAGTGAGTCGTTCTTAGCTCCGGAACGCTGCCAAGTGATCTCATTGCGGAAGTTCTCGGGCCCAAACAGCGCGTCGAGAAGAATCTTTAGGTAGTGACTGGCGGTCGGATCGCAGTGCAGGAAGATAGAGCCGGTAGACCTAAGGACTCGGTGAAGCTCGATTAGCCGCGCGGCCATCATGACCAAGTAGGCGAGTACGTCGTTGTCCCCGAGAAGCTTCCGCGTTGCCTGGAGAAACTCGGAGACTTTAACGGACGCGCTTTGAAGCAGGTCAAGATAGAGGTGCTCGACTTCCCAGCTCCACACCCACGTATCGTCGAATGCCTCAATCTGAGCCTGCGAATCCTCGCCGGAGCGTTCTTTGAACAGTACGTTGTACGACCGGTTGGAGTTGAACGGCGGGTCTAGATAGACGAGATCAACCGATTCGGAAGCGATGTGCTCCCGGAGTACGTCGAGGTTATTGCCGTACCAGAGCTTGTTACGCCACCCGTCCCCCGTAGCCATGCTCGGCAGCCTGCCACAGCGTCAACTCTCGAACGGGCGCCACTCCCGGACGACGACGAACCGAGGAGGGGGCGTGATCATCCGCCAGGTCTTCTAGCCGGTGTGGATCGAATCCTCCGCCACAGACGGACCAGCCAGCACGGACGGTGCCGACGGTCTGGACGCATCCCCCACTCGTCACGCTCGGATCGGTCCCCTCGTCTGTGGCTAGCCATGTGGGCAGGATGCCCTCTAGATGTGCATGTCGACCATTCGCTAGGCGGTGCGACTGTGGAGGGGTGGACAGGCCCGCCGCACGTGCTCAGCTCACCGAGGCGGTAGAGGTACGGCAGGCCACCCGGCAGGCAGACGACGCGGCACGGGCCCGGCTAGAGGCAGCGATCATCACGGCTCACCGGGCAGGGCTCACGCAGGCAGAGATCGTGAGTGTGACCGGTCTGCACAGGAACACCGTCGGCAAGATCGTCGGGGACACGCCAAGGGACTAATCGCAGGTCAGAGGCTCGACACGCCGTGCGCCTGACTCGTGTTCGGACTTGCCCGAGCCCGTGGCCCCGACGCACAGGCCGTGCGGGCCCATCCCCTCCTGCGCGGCCTCCTTGAGGTCCAGCTCGACCGGCTCGCCGTCCTCGCCGATCCCGAACGGCACGCGCAGGCGCGCGCGCACCGCGCGGGGCCGCCAGGCCGCGCCGACGTCGAAGGTGTCCGGGTCGCCGTCCACGCCCAGCAGCTCGAGCAGCCCCGGCGTCGACGGGCCGGCCTCGTCGCGCGCCGCACCCGGCGTCCGGCACGGCGCGAGCCGCCGGGCCAGCGCCTCCGCCTCCGGTCCGGACAGCCCGTCCGGCCGCCCGAACCACTCGATCCCGCCGGGTGCGCTGCCGCTGCCCGCGCCGATCCGCTCGCCCCCGTCGGGGTCGTCGGCGACGACGAGGCGCAGCCCGCGGCGGGCGACCAGGCCGTCGAGCGCACCGCCGTCCACGTCGATCAGCGTGACCCCGGCGAGCCCGTCCTCGACCAGCGCGCGGTCGCCCGTCCCCCGCGACCCCGCCGGTCCCGACGCCGTCCGCCCCGTCGAGGACCACGACGACGTGGGCCGCCCCGGACGGCAGGGCGGCGCCCCGGGTGAAGCGGGGCCGGTCGGCGAGCTCGGGCGCGAGCCACGCCTGCACCGTCGCCAGCGAGGACGCGATCATCCGCATCGGGCCGGCGCCGTCGGCCAGGCGCGGGTGCGCGACGTGCGGGAGCCACTTGCACCACTCCCACGCGAGCCGCCCCTCGCCGCGGGCCGCGACGGCGAGCACCAGGTCGTCGGGGCCGTGGAAGGTGACGAGCTGGGCGACGAGCGCCCGGACCAGCGCGCGCCGGCGCTCGGCGTCGGCCGTCCCGCTCACGCCGACCGCCGCGAAGGCCCGCAGCGACACCGCGGTGGGCAGGGCCTCGACGACGGAGTGGGTCCGGACGAAGCGGCGCAGCGCCACCGTCGTCACCGGCTCGAGGTCCTCGACGGGGCCGGTCTGCGGCGGGACGAGCGCCGTCGCGAGCCGCTGGGCGCCGCGACCGACGCGGACGTGCGCGAAGTCGGCGTCGCCGGGCCGGCGTTCCCAGGTGCGGGGCCCGCGGACCAGGGTCACCAGCGCGTCCGGGTCCGGGTGGGTCCACTCCAGGCTGGCGCGCTGCTCCGCGGCGACCGTCCGTGCCCGGTGGCGGATCTGGGCGAGGTAGCGCAGGTAGTCGGCGCGCTCGGCGTCGGACTCGGCGCGGCGCTGGGCCCCGCCGCGCGAGGAGCCGCCGGCGACCATGCCGAGCGTCGAGAGCGCGATCATGCCCCCGAACAGCCACGACGTCGGGTTGTCGATCCCGATGACGACGACGAACCCGACCGACGCGAGCAGCATCACCAGCGGCAGCAGGCGCGCGAGCAGGCCGGCCGGGGCGATCCGGGGCTCGGCCGGCGGGGCCTCGAGCGGGATCTCGCCCGCCGGCATCACCGGGGCGGGCGGACGCGGCCCGCGTCGGACGACCTGCGTGCCCACGCCCCTCCTCCGGCTGCTCTCCGCTCGAGGACCGTCCGCCCCCCGACGGGCGCCGGCCATCGGGATCTCCGGCGTTCGCCCGCTGCTCGGGCGCCTCGCGGAGGCCATACTAAGGAGCCGATCAGGTGATCGGGCACGATCCGCGCAGGTCGTCCGGATCGGGGGCGGGCGACCGGGCCCGCGGGAGAGGATCTCCGGGAGGGGGAGTCGATGAGCACCGGCACCGGCCGCGCCCGTCCCCCGGCGGCGCTCGGCCACCCGCCGTCGGGACCCGGTACGAACGGCGCTCCCGCACTCGTCCCGCCCCCCGTCACGCCCGACGCGGCCGCGCCCGTCACCCGGATTTCCGTGCTGGCGCCGACGACGCGGGTCGACGTCGCCCTGCCCGGCGACGTCCCGGTGGCGGAGCTGCTCGGGGTGCTGGTCGACATGACCGAGCGGGGGGATCCGGGCGAGGCGCCGGACCGTCGCGACGACGCCGTGCGCAGCGCCGACCGGCCCGCGGGCACCGCGTGGACCCTGGCCCCGCTCGGCGGGGCGCCGGTCGACCCGCGCGAGACCCTCGACGGGCTCGGCGTCCTCGACGGCGACCAGCTCGTCCTGCGCCGCCGGGCCGAGGCGGCCCCCGCCCCGCTGTACGACGACGTGGTGGACGCGGTCGCCGAGTCCACCCCCGCGAGCTACCGGCCGTGGGACGCGGGCTGGGCGCACGCGCTGGGCCTGGCGGGCGCGGCGGTCGCGGGGGCGGTCGCGCTCGGCGCGCTGGTCGCGGCCGGGCGGGGTCCCGGGACGGCGGGCGGCCTCGTGACCGCGGGGGTGGCCGCGCTCGTCGCGGTCCTCGCGGCGGTGCTCGGCGCGTCCTCCGCCCGGCTGTTCTCCCGGCCGGGGCCCGCGGCGGTGCTCGGGCTGCTCGCCACCGGCGCCGGCGCCGTGTGCGGGCTCGCGGCGGTGCCGTCCGGGACCGGGGACACCGGCCCGCTCACCCAGGGCGCCGGCACCCCGCACCTGCTGCTCGCCGCGGCGCTGGCGCTCGTCGCCGCGGGCTCCACGCTGCTCGGGACCGCGCGGGCCGACCGGGTGGCGCTCGCGGTCCTCGTCGGGCTGGCGACCGCCGCGGGCATCGCCACGGTCGTCGGGGCGGTCGCGACGGTCGTGGGCGCGCTGGCCACGGCCCGCGGCGCCGAGGTCGACGCCCCGGCCGTCGCCGCGGGCGCGGGCGCGGTGGCGCTCGTCGTCCTGTCCGCGCTGCCCCGGCTCGGGATCGCCCTCGCCCGCCTCCCGCTGCCGCAGGTGCCGGCGTCCGCGGCCGAGCTCGCCGAGGACGCCGGGCCGGGCGACCCGGCGGCGCTGGACCGCCGCGCCGACCGCGCGCACGCGGTGCTCGCCGGGCTGGCGGGCGGCACCGTCGCGGTGCTCGCCGCCGCCGCGGCCGTGCTCGCCGCCGAGCCCGGCGACGGGTGGCGGGGCACCGCGGGCTGGGTGCTCGCCGTGCTGCTCGTCCTCCTGCCCGCCCTGCGCTCGCGCAGCTACGCCAACGCGCTGCCGGCGACGATCCTGCTGGTCGGGGCCCTCGTGGGCGGCGCGGCCGTCGGGGTCGGGGCGGTGGCCGCGGCACCGCCCGGGGCAGCGCGGGTCGGGCTCGCGGTCGCGGCGGTCGTCGTCGGCGCGCTCGCGGTGCTGCTCGGGTCGGCCCTGCCGGGGCGGCGCTCCTCCCCCGCCGCGCGCCGGACCGTGGACCTGCTCGAGGGCGTCGGGATCGCGGCCGTCATCCCGCTCGCGCTCGCGGTGTGCGACCTCTACTCGGCGGTGCGGCTGCGGTGAGCGCGGCGTCCCGGGCGTCGGCCGCCGCGCTCGCCGTCCTGACGGTCCTGCTCGTCACCGCCGGGCCCGCCGCGGCGCGGCCCGCGTCTCGCCGCGCAGGTCGACCGCCACCCAGGACGACATCGCGGTCGCCCCGCCCGCGCCGCCGCCACCCGACGCGGCCGCGCTCGCCGCCCTCCCCACGGCGCCCGCCGCGCTGCCGGGCCTGGCGTCGCGCGGCCCGTGCCCCGCCGGGGTGGCGCCGGACGGGTTCGCCGCGCTCACCCCGGAGCCCGACGCGGTCCCGGGCGTCGGACGCGCACGGGGTGACCGTCGCGGTCGTCGACTCCGGGGTCGCGGCGCACCCGCGCCTGTCCGGCGGGGTCGTCGACGGCGGCGACTTCGTCGCGGGGCGCTCGGCCACCGACGACTGCGACGGGCACGGCACGGCGGTCGCGGGGGTCGTCGCCGCGGCCCCGGGCGCCGACGACGGCGTCTCCGGCGTCGCCCCCGGGGCCCGCGTCCTCGCGGTGCGCGCCGACAGCGCGTGGTCCTCGACGACGGGCGCGGCGAGCGCCGGCGACGAGGCCACCCTGGCCCGGGCGGTCCGCGCCGCCGCCGCGCGGCCGGGCGTCGCGGTGCTCACCCTCGCCGTCGCGGCGTGCCGCCCCGCCGCGGCCCTCGTCGGGGGGACGGACCCGGCGCTGGGCGCGTTGCGGGCGGCGGTCCACGACGCGGCCGCCCGCGGCGTCGTCGTGGTCGCCGCCGCGGGCAACGTCGGGCCGGCCTGCCCGGCGAACGACCCGGCGCAGGCCCGCGACCGGGTCGTCACGGTCCCCGCTCCCGGCTGGTTCGACGACGACGTCCTCACCGTGGGCGCCCTCGACGCCGCGGGCCGTCCCGACCCCGCCTCGCTCGCCGGACCGTGGGTGGACCTCGCCGCACCCGGGGACGTCCCGGCCGCCCTCGACGCGCGCTCGGGCGGCCTGACCACCGACCTCACGCTTCCCGGCTCGGCCCCGGGGCCGGTCACCGGCACGAGCTTCGCGGCCGCCCGGGTCGCCGGCGCGGCCGCCCTGCTGCGGGCCCGATTCCCGACGCTGCCGGCCGCGGCGATCGTGGCGCGGCTCGTCGACACCACCGCCCCCGTGCCGGGCGCCGCCCCGGGACGCGACCCGGTGGTGGGCGCCGGCGGGCTCGACGTCCGCGCCGCGCTGGCCGGGGTCCGGGCGCCCGTCGCCGCCCCGGCACCGCCGCCGCCGTCTCGGCACGCGCGGGTGTCCTGCCGTGGGTGGCGGCCGGCACCGTCGTGGTGGTCCTCGCGGTCGCCGGGCTCCTGCTCGTCCGGCGTCGGAGCACCCGGTGAGCGTCGTCGCGCGCTCCGGGCCGGGCGGTCGCGGCGGTCGGCGAGGGCGGCGGCGCGACCGGACGGCGGGCGACGGGGCGGGGCAGCGCCCGGCCGGCTCGGCGGGATCCTCGTCGTCGAGGTCGGGCTCGCGGTGGCGCTCGGCCTCGTCGTCCTGAGCCCGGGGCTGCTCCCCCTCGCCGGGATCGTGCTGTCGGCGGCGCTGGTCGCGGGGCTGGTCCGGGTGCGGGGCGAGCTCGTGGGCACCTGGGCGGTGCTGGCCCTGCGCCACCGGCTCCGCGTCCGCGACGCCGCGGGCCCGGGACGGCCGACCGGACGAGCAGTCGGACGGCCTCGACCTCGGGCCCCTCGACGCCGCGCTGGGCGAGGTCGTCGTGGTCGACGGCCGCGACCACGACGGGCGCCCCGTCGCCGTCGTCGGCGCCGACGACGGCACCTGGAGCGCGGTCCTGGTCCCCGACGCCGAGGAACTGCCGCTCCTGCTCGACCCGCCCGGCCCCGGGACGACGGCTCCGTCGGCGGCTTCCCGCTGGCGGACCTCGCCGGGACCCTGTCCGACCGCGGCGTCGTGCTGGACGCGCTCACCGTCGTGCGCCACGTGCGCCCCGGCGGGGCCGACTCCCCCGCCCGCCAGGCGCACCGCGAGGTCCTCGGGCCGCTCGCGGACGCGGCGCACCGCAGCGCGTGGCTGGTCGTGCGCCTCGACCCGGACCGCTGCCCCGGGCGCCGTCGCCGAGCGCGGGGGCGGGGTGCTCGGCACCCGCCGCGCGCTCGTCGGGGCCCTCGCCCGCATCTCGCGGGTCCTCGCCGACCGGGACCTCCCGGTGCGCCCGCTGGACCGCGAGGGGCTGCGCGACGCCGTCGCGACCGCGGCCGCCACCGACCTCGACCACGGCGACGGCGGGGTGACCGAGCGCTGGGACGCGGTCGTCGTCGGGGAGGTCGGGCACGCCGCCTGGGACGCCACCGACCTCCGGGTCCCCGCCGGGACACGCCTGGACCTCGACGACCTCGCGGCCCCGGACGCCGCCACGACGGTCGCCCTCGCCCTGCTCCCCGACCAGGTCGGCCCCGGCGCCGAGCCGACGGTGGGCGTGGCCGTCCGCGTGCGGGTCAGCGCCCGCACCCCCGACGAGCTCGCGGCGGCCGGGCGCGCGGTCGTGGCCGCGGGCCGGGCACGGGGCCTGCGCCTCGAGCCGCGGCACGGGCGGCAGGCGGCCGCCCTGCGCGCGACGCTGCCCTACGGCGGCTCCCCGTGAGCGCGCGGCGCACGGACCCGGGGCACGCGGCCGCGGTCGGCGTCCCCGCGTCCGCCCTCGACGCGCTCGTCGCCCCGGTGGCCTCCGCCGGCGTCGTGCTGGGCGCCGACCCGCAGGGCGCGCCCGTGACCCTCGCGCTGCTGCGGCCGGTCCCGACCCGCGTCGTCGTCCTCGGCGCCCTGCACCTCGCCCGCCAGATCGCGCTGCGCGCGGCCGGGCAGGGCGCCCGCGTCACCGTCACGACGGGGCGCCGCGCCGCCTGGGAGCCGGTCGCCCGGGCCGCGGCCGACCCCGACCGCGTCCGGATCGGGACCGACGAGCCCCCCGACGACGAGGGCGCCGCGCCGCGGCCCGGGGACACCGGCGCCCTGCTCGCCGTCCACGACCGCGGCGCCACCCCGGCGGGCCCGCCCCCGCCCACCGGCCCGTGGCGGGCCACGCTGTTCGTCCTGCCCGCCCTGTCCCCGGCGGTCGCGGACGCGGCGGACGACGCCGACGTCGTGCTCCTCGGGCGGATGCCCCCGCAGGAGGCCGACCTGGCCGCCCGCCTGTGGCGCCTGACCGAGCCGATGGCCGAGACGCTGCGGACCCTGCCCGACCACGGCGTCGTCGTCCTCGGCCGCAACCTCTGGCGCCGCCTGGACCTCGTCACCGCCGAGCGCGAGACGGCGTTGCTGGGCCCGGTCCGGCGCAGCTGATGGCGGGATCGGCCCCGTCGAGGGGCACGCCGCGCACGTCCGGCGCCCCGCACGCCTGCCCCCTGTGCTCCTGATCGAGGACGCAGTCGGGTCCCGTCCGCGCAAGGGCACTCCACGCAGGTCCGTGGCCTCCATCGAATGCCCCACGTGCTGCTGATCATGGACCCGGGGCGCCGGCGGCCGGCCGCACCCGGCCCTCACCGACCGAGCGTGCGCACCGCCCGCGTCGTCGCCGCCCGGGCGGCGAGCCCGGCGTCGTCGGGGTAGTCGACGCCGGTCAGGCGCAGCCCGTGGGCCGCGACGACGTGGACCTCGGAGGACCGCGCCCGGCGCTCGAGCAGCGACGCCGGCCAGCCGACCTCGCGCCGGCCCTCGCCCACGGCCAGGAGCGCCCCGACCAGCGAGCGGACCATGGAGTGGCAGAACGCGTCGGCGGACAGCCGCGCCTCGACGACGTCGCGCTCGCCCGGCACGGCGGACCACGACAGGTGCTGGAGCTCGCGGATCGTGGTGGCGCCCTCGCGGGGGCGGCAGAACGCGGCGAAGTCGTGCTCGCCGAGCAGCCCGCGGCCGGCGGCCTCCATCGCGGCGACGTCGAGGGGGCGGGGCCAGCGCAGGGTGTCGCGGGCCCGGAGCGGCTCGGGGCCGGACGGCGCGGTGCACACGCGGTAGGCGTAGTGGCGGCGGACCGCGGAGAAGCGGGCGTCGAACCCGTCGGGAGCGAGGGCCACGGCGTGGACGCGGACGTCGGGCGGGAGCATCCGGGCGAGCCGGCGGACCAGCCCGTCCGGCACGGCGCCGTCGTCGAGCAGCGCGGTGCCGGTCGCGGGGACGTCGGCGTGGGCGACCTGCGCGTCGGCGTGCACGCCCGCGTCGGTGCGCCCGGCGACGGTCAGGGCCACGGGGACGCGCGCCAGCGTCGCGAGGGTCTCCTCGAGCACCCCCTGCACGGTGCGCAGGCCGGGCTGGCGGGCCCAGCCGGCGAAGTCGGTGCCGTCGTAGGCCAGGTCGAGCCGCAGCCGGACCCTGACGTCGGCGACGGGTCCGCTGCTCGACATCCGGCGGCAGGGAAGCGGCGCCGTCCTGACGCGCGTCCGCAGACACCGCGGGCCCGCCGTCGTGGTCGACGGCGGGCCCGGGGTCGTGCTCGGGGGTCGGTCCGGTCAGGACGTGCCCTCGGTGTCGTCGCCGCTCTGCTCGAGACCGGCGCTCGACGCGGCGTTGTCCGCCATCGCCTCGGGGACCTCGGTCTCCGAGGACGACGCCGCGGCCTCGGCCTCGGGGACCTCCGGCTCGGCGTCCGTGCCCACGGCCTGCTCGGCCTCGGCCGCCTCGGTCGCGTCGTCGGACGGGGCGAGGTCGGACGGGGTGTCCTCCACGTCGGAGGACCCGGACGCCTCGGACTCGGACGACTCCGCCGCCGCGATCGTCGCCGCCGTCGCCGCGGCACCGCCGGCCGGGCCGCCGACCTCACGGTTGGCGGCCGACCGCGTCGCCGCCGACGCCTCGGTGGACGCGAGCCGCTCGTTCACCAGCTCGATGATCGCCATCGGGGCGTTGTCGCCCTTGCGCGGCAGGGTCTTCGTGATCCGCGTGTAGCCGCCGGGACGGTCGGCGAAGAACGGGCCGATCTCGGCGATCAGGCGGTGCACGACGTCCTTGTCGCGGATCTGCTGCGAGATCTCGCGACGGTTGTGCAGGTCGCCCTTCTTCGCCTTCGTGATGAGGCGCTCGGCGTACGGGCGCAGGCGCTCGGCCTTGGCCCGCGTCGTGTGGATCTTGCCGTGCGTGAAGAGCGACGTGGCCAGGTTGGCCAGCATCAGCTTCTGGTGCGCCGGGGATTCCGCCGAGGCGGGGGCCCTTCGTGGGGGTGGGCATGGTGCTCCTGTCTCAGCCGCCTTTCCGGCCGGCCCGTCGCACGGGCCGGCCGGGGGCAGTACGTCAGAGTTGCGGTGGTGCCAGAGCTGCTGTGTCTGCTAAGCTGCTGTGCCAGCTACAGCTGTTCCGTCTCGGCGAAGTCCTGGCCGTCCTCGGTCCCGAAGGAGCCGTACCCGCCGCCGTCGCCGTAGGACTCGTAGCCCTCGGACGGGTAGTCGGCGGCCGCGGCGCTCGGGTCGAACCCGGGCGGGCTGTCCTTGAGGGCCAGCCCCAGGCCCGCGAGCTTCATCTTGACCTCGTCGATGGACTTCGCACCGAAGTTGCGGATGTCCAGCAGGTCGGCCTCCGACCGGCCGACGAGCTCGCCGACCGTGTGGATGCCCTCCCGCTTGAGGCAGTTGTAGGACCGGACCGTGAGGTCGAGGTCCTCGATGGGCATCGCGAACGCGGCGATCGAGTCGGCCTCGGCGGGCGAGGGACCGATCTCGATGCCCTCGGCGTCGATGTTGAGCTCGCGGGCGAGCCCGAACAGCTCGGTCAGCGTGCGACCGGCCGACGCGATGGCGTCGCGCGGGGTGAGCGAGGGCTTCGTCTCGACGTCGAGGATCAGCTTGTCGAAGTCGGTGCGCTGCTCGACGCGGGTCGCCTCGACCTTGTAGCTGACCTTCATCACCGGCGAGTAGATCGAGTCGACCGGGATGCGGCCGATCTCGGCGCCGGAGGCCTTGTTCTGGGCGGCGGGGACGTAGCCACGGCCCCGCTCGACCACGAGCTCGACCTCGAGGCGGCCCTGGTCGTTCAGGGTCGCGATGTGGAGGTCGGGGTTGTGCACGGTCACGCCGGCCGGCGGGACGATGTCCCCCGCCGTCACCGTGCCCGGGCCCTGCTTGCGCAGGTACATCGTCGCCGGCTCGTCCTCCTCGGAGCTCACGACGAGCTCCTTGAGGTTCAGGATGATGTCGGTGACGTCCTCCTTCACCCCCGGGACGGTGGTGAACTCGTGGAGGACCCCGTCGACCCGGATCGACGTGACCGCCGCGCCCGGGATGGACGACAGCAGGGTCCGCCGGAGCGAGTTGCCGAGGGTGTAGCCGAAGCCCGGCTCGAGCGGCTCGATGACGAACCGCGACCGGGTCTCGTCGACCGGCTCCTCCGAGAGGGCCGGGCGCTGGGAGATCAGCACTGGTGTTCCTTCCGATGCTCGGGCGTCCGCTATTTGACGCCGAACGGTGTGCACCCGGCCCGGCGGGATCGCCGGGCCGGGCGGGTCGAGCTACTTGGAGTAGAACTCGACGATCAGCTGCTCCTGCACGGGCGTGTCGATCTGCGCGCGCTCGGGCAGCTGGTGGACGAAGATGCGCAGCGTCTCCGGGACGACCTGCAGCCAGCCGGGGATCGGGCGATCCCCGAACGACTCCTTCGCGTCCACGAAGGGCAGCATGTTCCGCGACTTGTCGCGGATGTCGATGATGTCGTACTGCGTCACCCGGTAGCTGGGGACGTCGACCTTCTGGCCGTTGACCAGGAAGTGGCCGTGCCCGACGAGCTGGCGGGCCGCACGACGGGTGCGGGCCAGGCCGGCGCGGTAGACCACCGAGTCCAGACGCGACTCGAGCAGGCGCAGGAACTCGTCGCCGGTCTTGCCCTCGCGACGGTTCGCCTCCTCGAAGTAGCGGCGCATCTGCTTCTCGAGGACGCCGTAGGTGAAGCGGACCTTCTGCTTCTCCTGGATCTGCAGCAGGAACTCGGACTCCTTGATGCGGATCCGGCCGTGCTGCCCCGGCGGGTACGGGCGGCGCTCGAAGGACTTGTCGCCGCCGACGAGGTCGACCTTGAGGCGGCGGGACTTGCGCGTGATGGGGCCGGTGTAGCGAGCCATCTGTCTCTCCTCCTCCCCTAGACCCGACGACGCTTCGGCGGGCGGCAGCCGTTGTGGGGCTGCGGGGTGACGTCGGAGATCGTCCCGACCTCGAGGCCCGCGGCCTGCAGCGAACGGATCGCCGTCTCGCGGCCCGAGCCCGGGCCCTTGACGAAGACGTCGACCTTCTTCATGCCGTGCTCGGCCGCCTTGCGGGCCGCGTTCTCGGCGGCCATCTGCGCGGCGAACGGCGTCGACTTGCGCGAGCCCTTGAAGCCGACGTGGCCGGCGGAGGCCCAGCTGATCACGGCGCCCGAGGGGTCGGTGATCGAGACGATCGTGTTGTTGAACGTGCTCTTGATGTGCGCCTGGCCCTGGGAGACGTTCTTCTTCTCCCGGCGGCGCACCTTCTTGGCGCCTGCGGCGCCGGTGCGGGTCCTGGGTGGCATGCGGTGCTTCTCTCCGAGTTCTGCGTCTGCTGCGAGGGTGGGTCGGCTCCCGCTTACTTGCGGGCGGCCTTCTTCTTGCCGGCGACGGTCTTCTTCGGGCCCTTGCGCGAGCGGGCGTTGGTCTTCGTCCGCTGCCCGTGGACCGGAAGGTTCCGGCGGTGACGCAGGCCCTGGTAGCTGCCGATCTCGACCTTGCGCCGGATGTCCGCCTGGATCTCGCGGCGCAGGTCACCCTCGACCCGGAGATTGCCCTCGATGAACGCGCGGATGAGCGCGGCGTCGGAGTCGCTCAGGTCCTTGCTGCGGAGATCGGGGTCGATCCCGGTCTCGGCGAGGATCTCCTTGGACCGGCTGCGGCCGATCCCGAAGATGTAGGTCAGCGCGATCTCCATCCGCTTCTCGCGGGGGAGGTCGACGCCGGAAATGCGTGCCATGTGGCGACGTACTCCTCGTGTCGTCGGGAGGTGTCGGTCCCCGTCCGTCCCGCACGGCACGTGGCCGTCCGGGCCCCGGCCTCCCGGGCCGGGGGTGGTTCCGCCGAGTCGATGTCGACGTAGGTACGGGGATGTTCTTCTCGCGTCCCCGGGACGGGTCCCGGGCAGGGCTGAGCTGCTGTCAGCCCTGGCGCTGCTTGTGCCTCAGGTTGTCGCAGATGACCATGACCCGCCCGTGACGGCGGACCACCTGGCACTTCGCGCAGATGCGCTTGACGCTCGGCTGGACCTTCACGTCCTCTTCCTCGCTCTGCTCATCACTTGTAGCGGTAGACGATCCGGCCGCGCGACAGGTCGTACGGCGACAGCTCCACGACGACCTTGTCCTCGGGGAGGATTCGGATGTAGTGCTGACGCATCTTCCCGCTGATGTGTGCCAGGACCTTGTGCCCGTTCTCGAGCTCGACCCGGAACATCGCGTTGGGCAGGGGCTCGACGACCCGGCCCTCGACCTCGATGGCG
Source organism: uncultured Actinomycetota bacterium (assembly GCA_963716955.1). Classification (GTDB taxonomy): domain Bacteria; phylum Actinomycetota; class Actinomycetes; order Mycobacteriales; family Pseudonocardiaceae; genus Actinomycetospora. Next base: position 19,621 of record CAVQUY010000017.1, on the reverse strand, counting down.
CCGTCCTTCTTCGCCATGTCCTCCGCACTTCTCTCGCCGGCCGCCGGCTCCCGCACCCCGGACCTCCAGGACCGGGAGCGCTCGCCGGGCGACCACGTCGTCCCGCTGCCACCGGCGTACGGGTGCACACCGGATCGGGCCCGCGCCGACCGCGCCGGGGAGGCACGGGCCCACCCACGGGGTTTCCACCGGGGATCGGGTGACGCGTGCGGACACCGGCACGACACGCGCACCAATCGTCGAGTGTACGCGGGGCGCGTCGTGGGCCCGGTCACCGGGTCGCGGGCCCGGCCACCCCGGACCGCCAACCGTCAGCGTTGACCGTTTGTCGTCCCCGGGGCCACGATGGCGGCACGTAGACCGCAGAACGACCGGAGGTAGCGACGTGGATGTCGACGGTGCCGTCGCACTGGTGACCGGAGGGGCGTCCGGCCTCGGCCGGGCGACCGTGGAGAAGCTGCACGCCCGGGGGGCGTCGGTCGTGATCCTCGACCTGCCCTCCTCGGCGGGCGAGCAGGTCGCGAAGGAGCTCGGTGACCGGGCGGTCTTCGCGGCGGCGGACGTCGCCGACCCCGAGCAGGTGGGCGCCGCGATCGACACGGCGACCGGGCTCGGGACGCTGCGCGTGACGGTCAACTGCGCGGGCATCGGCAACGCCCACCGCACCGCGGGACGCAAGGGGCCGTTCCCGCTCGAGGACTTCCAGCGGGTCCTCGACGTCAACCTGGTCGGCACCTTCAACGTCATCCGGCTGGCCGCGCAGGCCATGAGCGAGAACGAGCCGCTGACCGGCGACGCCGGCGGGACCGGCGACCGCGGGGTCGTCGTCAACACCGCCTCCGTCGCGGCCTTCGACGGCCAGATCGGCCAGGCCGCCTACTCCGCCTCGAAGGGCGGGATCGTCGGCATGACGCTGCCGATCGCCCGCGACCTCGCCTCGCTCGGCATCCGCGTCTGCACCATCGCGCCGGGCCTGTTCCACACCCCGCTCTTCGCGACGCTGCCCCAGGAGAACATCGACTCCCTCGGCGCGCAGGTGCCGCACCCGTCCCGGCTGGGCGACCCGTCGGAGTACGCGGCGCTGGTCGCGCACATCGTCGAGAACCCCATGCTCAACGGCGAGACGATCCGCCTCGACGGCGCGATCCGGATGGCCCCGAAGTAGCCGGCGCTCCACCCCGCGGGACGAACGGCCCGTTCGTCACCTTCTTCGGTGACGGACGGGCCGTTCGTGCCGTCAGGGGCGACCCGGCGCTGCGCCGTCCGGCCCACCGCACCCAGCAGCAGGGTCAGCCCCCACGGGCCGGCGATGGTCCCCGTTCCCGGGGACCGGCGCAGCGGAGTAGCAGACAGTTCAGCTATCCGCTTCTTCGCCGGCGGTCAGGACCCACGGACCGGCCTCGGTCACCGCGACGGTGTGCTCCCAGTGCGCGGCCCGCGCCCCGTCCGCGGTGACGACGGTCCACTCGTCGTCGAGCTCCTCGGTCTCGGCGACGCCGGCGGTCAGCATCGGCTCGACGGCGAGCACCATCCCCTCGCGCAGGCGCGGGCCGGTGCCGGCGCGGCCCAGGTTCGGCAGGAACGGCTCCATGTGCATCTCGGTGCCGATGCCGTGGCCGCCGTAGTCCTCGACGATCCCGAAGGCCTCGCCCGCGGGGGTGCGGTGGCGGCGGGCCTCGGCCTCCACGGCGTGCGAGACGTCGCCGAGGCGGTTGCCCGGCCGCACCTCGGCGATCCCCGCCCACATCGCCGCGCGGCACGCCGCCGACAGCTCGGTGTCCCCGGGGGCGGGCGTGCCGATCGAGACGGTCACCGCCGCGTCGCCGTGCCAGCCGTCGAGGATCGGCTCCGCAGTCCAGCGAGAGCAGGTCGCCCTCGGCCAGCACCGTGCTCGCCCGGGGGATGCCGTGCACGACCTCCGCGTTCAGCGACGCGCAGATGCTGCCGGGGAACCCGTGGTAGCCGAGGAACGACGGGACCGCGCCCGCCTCGCGGATCGTCGACTCGGCGAGGGCGTCGAGGTCGGCCGTGCTCGCCCCGGGCACCGCGGCGGCGCCGACGCGCGCGAGGGTGGTCGCCACGACGAGGCCGGCGGCGCGCATCGCCTCGACCTCGCCGCGGGACTTGATCTGCACGTCGCTCCCGATCCGCCCGCCGGAGAGGCGCCCGGCCACCCGGCCGAGGTTCGCGCCCACGTCCGCGAGGCCCGCGCCCCCCAGCTGGCCGGCCCCGCGCACGACCCGGCCCAGTCCCACCGCCGCTCAGTCCCCCGGCTCGTCGGCCAGCGCGTCCATCGCCCGGTCGGTGACGTCGTCCATGCTGCCCATGGCGTCGACCGTCACGAGGAGGTCGCGGTAGTACTCGATCAGCGGGGCGGTCTCCCGGCGGTAGACCTCCTGCCGGTTGCGGATGACGTCCTCGGTGTCGTCCGAGCGCCCGCGCGCGGTGAGGCGCTGGATCAGCTCCTCGTCGTCGACCTCGAAGAGCAGGACGGCGTCGAGCTTCTGGTCGAGGTCGGAGAGGACCGTGTTCAGCTCGTCGGCCTGGGAGGTGTTGCGGGGGAAGCCGTCGAGCAGGAAGCCCTCCGCCGCGTCCGGCTGCGCGAGGCGGTCCTTCACCATGGCGACGGTGACCTCGTCGGGCACCAGGTCGCCCGCGTCGACGTACCGCTGGGCCTCCTGGCCGAGCTCGGTCCCGTTCTTCATGTTGTCGCGGAAGAGGTCGCCGGTGGAGATGTGCGGGGCGTTCAGCCGCTCCGACAACCGCGCCGCCTGCGTGCCCTTGCCTGCTCCGGGCGGCCCCACCAGAACGATCCTCATGTCCACTCCTCTCCGGCGCGACCGTCGTCGGTCACGCGCACCCATCCTGCCTTGCGGGGCCGTCCCCGGGCCCCCGCGAGCGGACGGGGATACCCCGGGTCAGCGCAGGAAGCCCTCGTAGTTGCGCTGCATCAGCTGGCTCTCGATCTGCTTCACGGTGTCGAGGCCGACGCCGACCATGATCAGGACAGCGGTACCACCGAAGGGGAAGTTCTGCTGGCTCTGACCGCCGGTGAGGCCCAGGAAGAAGTTCGGGAGGACCGCGATGATGCCGAGGTAGATCGATCCCGGCAAGGTGATCCGCGAGAGGACGTACTGGAGGTACTCCGCCGTGGGCCGCCCGGGCCGGATGCCCGGGATGAAGCCCCCGAACTTCTTCATCTCGTCGGCGCGTTCCTCGGGGTTGAACGTGATCGCGACGTAGAAGTAGGTGAAGAAGATGATCAGGGCGAAGTACAGGAGGATGTGCAGCCAGTTCGACTGGTTCGCCAGGTAGTTCTGCACGAACACGGCGAACCCGGAGCTCGAGTTGCCGACCAGCCGCGAGAGCAGGTCGGGCAGGTAGAGCAGCGACGACCCGAAGATCACCGGGATGACGCCGGCCTGGTTGACCTTCAGCGGCAGGTAGGTCGACGTCCCGCCGTACATCCGGCGCCCGACCATGCGCTTGGCGTACTGGACCGGGATCCGCCGCTGGCCCTGCTCGACGAAGACGACGCTCGCGATGATCGCGAGGCCGAAGACGCACACGACGGTGAAGACGAGGACGCCCGAGCTGGAGAGGATTCTGCTGGCCCTCGGCCGGGATGCGGGCCGCGATCGAGGTGAAGATCAGCAGCGACATGCCGTTGCCGACGCCGCGCTCGGTGACCAGCTCGCCGAACCACATGATCATGGCCGTGCCGGCCGTCATGACGAGCACGATGACGGCGAGGTCGAAGACGCCGGCGTTCGGCAGGATCGGGAACTGCGAGGGGTCGCAGTTCTGGAACAGCTGTCCGCGGTCGGCGAGCGCGACGATGCCGGTCGACTGCAGGATGGCCAGCGCGATGGTCAGGTAGCGCGTGTACTGCGTCAGCGTGCCCTGACCGGACTGGCCCTCCTTCTTCAGCTGCTCGAAGCGCGGGATGACCACGGTCAGCAGCTGCACGATGATGCTCGCCGTGATGTAGGGCATGATGCCCAGGGCGAAGATCGACAGCTGGAGGAGCGCGCCACCGGAGAACAGGTTGATCAGGGAGTAGACGCTGGCCGCGTCACCGCCCTGGACCTGGCGCAGGCAGGCCTGCACGTTGGTGTACGAGACCCCGGGGGCCGGCAGGGTGGCGCCGAGTCGGTAGACCGCGACGATGCCGAGCGTGAACAGGATCTTCTTGCGCAGGTCCGGCGTCGCCAGCGCGGACCGCACGGGGCCGAGCACTCGGACCTCCAGCTGGTCGTGGATTCCGGCTCCGCCGCTCGACCGGTCGCGGTCGGCGCCCCGAGGGGGCGATCCGGGCCGGACGGCTGACGTTCCGGGGGGCGGGCCCTGCGGCGAGGGTAACAGCAGAGGCGGGGCACCCCGCCCGGCCCCGGACGCACCGGCGCCGCACAGCGCGGGCTGTCGCCGCGGACGGACGACGGGCCCGGGGTCGCCGACGATCGGCGACCCCGGGCCCGGGTGGTGTCGTGTGGCGGGTCAGACGACCGTGGTCGTCCCGCCCGCGGCGGTGATCTTCTCGCTGGCGGAGCCGGAGAACGCGTGCGCGCTCACCTGCACCGTCACCGAGCCCAGCTCACCCTCGCCGAGCACCTTCACCGGGTGTCCGGCGCGCACCGCGCCCGCGGCGACCAGCTCGGCCGGGCCGACCTCGCCGCCGTCGGGGAACAGCCGCGCGAGGTCGCCGACGTTGACGACCTGGGCGACGACCTTGTTGCGGTTGCGGAAGCCCTTGAGCTTCGGCAGGCGCATCTGCAGCGGCATCTGGCCGCCCTCGAACGAGGACGGGACGTTCTTGCGGGCGCCCGTGCCCTTCGTGCCGCGGCCGGCGGTCTTGCCCTTGGAGGCCTCACCGCGGCCGACGCGGGTCTTCTGCGTCCTGCTCCCCGGAGCGGGGCGCAGGTGGTGCAGCTTGATGGGCGACTCGGAGTTCTCGGGCATGTCAGGCCTCCTCGACCGCGACGAGGTGCCGCACGGTGTGGATGAGACCGCGGTTCTGCGGCGTGTCCGGCCGCGTCACCGTCATGCCGATCCGGCGCAGGCCCAGGGTCCGGAGGGTCTCGCGCTGGTTGCGCTTGCCCCCGATCCCGGAGCGCGTCTGGGTGACCAACAGGTCGGCCATGGCTCAGACCCCCTGACCGGCACGCTGGCGCAGCATCCGCGCCGGCGCGACCTCGTCCAGCGGCAGACCCCGGCGGGCCGCGACGGCCTCGGGGACCTGCAGCGCCTTCAGGGCGGCCACCGTGGCGTGCACGATGTTGATGGCGTTCTGGCTGCCCAGGGACTTGGACAGGATGTCCTGGATCCCCGCGCACTCCAGGACCGCGCGCACCGGCCCACCGGCGATGACGCCGGTACCGGGGCTCGCGGGGCGCAGGAGGACGACGCCGGCGGCGTCCTCGCCCTGCACGGGGTGCGTGATGGTGCCGCCGATCCGCGGGACGCGGAAGAAGTTCTTCTTCGCCTCCTCCACGCCCTTGGCGATCGCGGCCGGCACCTCCTTGGCCTTGCCGTAGCCCACCCCGACCTCGCCGTCGCCGTTGCCGACGATGACGAGCGCGGTGAAGCTGAAGCGACGGCCGCCCTTGACGACCTTGGCCACGCGGTTGATGGCGACGACGCGCTCGAGCGTCGCCGACCTGTCCTGCGCGCCGCCGCGGCCGCCGCCCTGGCGGTCGCGACCGCCCTGGCCGCCGCCCTCGCGGCGCTGAGTGCCCGGCATCAGGCGTCCTTCCGTTGCGTGTACGTGTGGGAGCCCATCAGAACGTCAGGCCCCCCTCGCGGGCCGCGTCGGCGAGCTGCGCGATGCGGCCGTGGTAGCGGCGCCCGCCGCGGTCGAAGACGACCGCGTCGATGCCCGCCGACTTGGAACGGCTGGCGACGAGCTCGCCGACCTTGGCGGCCTGCGCCTTCTTGTCGCCCTCCAGCCCGCGGACGTCGGCCTCCAGGCTCGACGCGTGCGCGAGCGTGTGGCCGGCGAGGTCGTCGACCACCTGCGCGGTGATGTGCCGCGAGGAGCGGGTGACGACGAGGCGCGGACGGGCCGGGGTGCCCTCGACCTTCTTGCGCAGGCGCGCGTGACGACGCACGCGCCCCGTGCGGCGGGTCTCGGAGACGTTCTTCCCGACCTGGGTGCGCTTCTTCTCGGTGGTCTCAGCCATCACTTACCCGTCTTCCCGACCTTGCGGCGGATCTGCTCGCCGGCGTAGCGCACGCCCTTGCCCTTGTACGGGTCGGGCTTGCGGAGGCGCCGGATGTTCGCGGCCACCTGGCCGACGACCTGCTTGTCGGAGCCCTGCACCGAGAAGCGGGTCGGGCTCTCCACCGTGAAGGTGACGCCCTCGGGCGCCTCGATGCGGACCGGGTGGCTGTAGCCCAGCGCGAACACCAGGGTGCTGCCCTGGAGCTGCACGCGGTAGCCGACGCCGTGGATCTCGAGCTTGCGCTCGAAGCCCTGCGTCACCCCGACGACGAGGTTGTTGAGCAGCGACCGCGACAGTCCGTGCAGCGAGCGGTTCTCCCGCTCGTCGTCGGGCCGCGACACCGAGAGGACGCCGTCCTCCAGCGCCACCCCGATGGGGCGGTCGACCGTGTGGCTGAGCGTGCCCTTCGGGCCCTTCACCGTGACCTGCTGGCCGTCGATCGCGACGTCCACGCCGGACGGGACGGTGATCGGGGCCTTGCCGATGCGTGACATGGTTCGATTCCCCTTCCCGCTACCAGACGAAGGCGAGGACTTCCCCGCCCATCCGTCGCTGGTACGCCTGCCGGTCGGTCAGCAGCCCCGAGGACGTCGAGATGATCGCGACGCCGAGGCCGCCGAGCACGCGGGGCAGCTCGGTCGACTTCGCGTAGATCCGCAGACCGGGCTTGGAGACGCGCTTGAGCCCGGCGATGCTGCGCTCGCGGTTCGGCCCGTACTTCAGGTCGATGACGAGGCTCTGGCCGACTGCGGCCGGCTCCGTGCGGTACGCCGCGATGTAGCCCTGCTCGAGCAGGACCTGGGCCACCGTGGCCTTGAGCTTGCTGTGCGGCATGGACACGCTCTCGTGGAACGCCGAGTTGGCGTTCCGCACGCGCGTCAGCATGTCCGCGATCGGGTCGGTCATCGTCATCGCGACCAGGTCACCTTCCTCGCCGTGGTACCCCGGGTCGTCCGGCGGGCGGACGACCCCGTGACGGGCCTGCGGCGTCCGGGGCGGGTCAGAGAATTGTCGTGGGGCTGGCCCGGCGTCGGCGCCCCGGTGCCGTCGAGCAGGTGCTCGCGGTGGGCGACGCGCTGGATGAGGGCCAGCAGCTGCGGGTCGATCGGCGCGGCCGGGGAGCTCGTCCTCGTGCGCGCCGTCGGCGTCGGTCGGGGTCACGGGGCTCACCACGACGACTTGCTGACGCCCGGGAGCTCGCCCTTGTGCGCCATCTCGCGCAGGCAGACGCGGCAGAGCCCGAACTTCCGGAGGACCGCCCGCGCCCGCCCGCAGCGGTTGCAGCGGGTGTAGCCGCGGACCTTGAACTTCGGGGTCTTCGCGGCCTTGTTGACCAGTGCCTTCTTCGCCATTCTCAGTTCTCCCTGAACGGGAAGCCGAGGGCGCGCAGGAGGGCCCGGCCTTCCTCGTCGGTGGTCGCGGAGGTGACCACGGTGATGTCCATGCCCCGCGGCCGGTCGATCGAGTCCTGGTCGATCTCGTGGAACATCGACTGGTCGGACAGGCCGAACGTGTAGTTGCCGGAGCCGTCGAACTGCTTCGGCGCGAGCCCGCGGAAGTCGCGGATGCGCGGCAGGGAGATCGACACCAGGCGGTCGAGGAACTCCCACATCCGCGCGCCCCGCAGCGTCGTGCGGGCGCCGATCGGCATCCCCTCGCGCAGCTTGAACTGCGCGATCGACTTGCGGGCCCGGCGGATCTCCGGCTTCTGGCCGGCGATGAGGGTGAGGTCGCGGACCGCGCCCTCCATCAGCTTGGAGTCGCGCGCGGCCTCGCCGACGCCCATGTTCACGACGACCTTGACGACGCCGGGCACGAGCATCGGGTTCGCGTAGCCGAACTGCTCGGTGAGCGCCGGCCGGATCGCGTCCCGGTAGCGCTGCTGCAGGCGGGGCGGTCGTGGACCGTCTGGTGCTCGTCACTTGATGTCCTTCCCCGTGCTGCGCGAGATGCGCACGCGCTTCTGCTCGCCCTCGCCGCCCTCGCGGTAGCCGACGCGGACCGGCTTGCCGTCGGCGTCGACGACCATCACGTTGGAGACGTGGATCGCGGCCTCCTGCGTGACGATCCCGCCGGACTGCGCACCACGCTGGTTCGCGGACTGGGCCGTGTGCTTCTTGACGCGGTTGACGCCCTCGACGAGGACCCGGTCGCGGTCCGGGTAGGCCTGGATGACCTTGCCCTTCGCGCCCTTGTCCTTGCCGGCGATGACGAGGACCGTGTCGCCCTTCTTGACCTTCATCTGGCTACAGCACCTCCGGCGCGAGCGAGATGATCCGCATGAAGCGCTTGTCGCGCAGTTCGCGGCCCACCGGGCCGAAGATGCGGGTCCCGCGCGGCTCGCGGTCGTTCTTGATGATGACCGCGGCGTTCTCGTCGAACTTGATGTACGAGCCGTCCGGGCGGCGCTTCTCCTTGACGGTGCGCACCACGACGGCCTTGACGACGTCGCCGCGCTTCACGCCGGACGCCGGGATGGCCTCCTTGACGGTGGCCACGATGACGTCGCCGATCCCCGCGTAGCGGCGGGAGGAGCCACCGAGCACACGGATGCACAGGATTTCCCTGGCGCCCGTGTTGTCGGCGACCCGGAGTCGCGACTCCTGCTGGATCACTGCTTCTCTCCTGACCTTCCCGGCGACGTGCGCCGGATGGTTTCGGTGGCGCTGATGATTACTTGGCCTTCTCGAGGATCTCGACGAGGCGCCAGCGCTTGGTCGCCGACAGCGGCCGGGTCTCCATGAGGAGCACGCGGTCGCCGGGGCCGGCGGTGTTGTGCTCGTCGTGCGCCTTGACCTTCTTGGTCCGGCGGATGACCTTCGAGTAGCGCGGGTGCTTCACCCGGTCCTCGAGGCTCACGACGATCGTCTTGGCCATCTTGTCGGAGACGACGAGGCCCTCACGCGTCTTGCGCAGGCCGCGGTCGTCGTTGCGCTCGGAGACCGGGCTCTGCTCGGTCTTGCCGGCCGTCTTCGTCTCGGAGCGGACCTGCTGCTCCTCGTCGCGCTCCGGAGCGGTGGCTCCGGAGCTCGTGGCGGTGCTCTCGCTCATGCCGCTCCTTCCTCGTCAGGGGCCGCGGACAGGCCCAGCTCCCGCTCGCGCATCACGGTGTAGATGCGGGCGATGTCGTGCCGGACGATCCGCAGCCGGCGGTTGTTGTCCAGCTGCCCGGTCGCCATCTGGAACCGGAGGTTGAACAGCTCGGCCTTCGCCTCGCGGGCACGCGCGACGAGCTCCTCACCGGTCAGCTCGCGCAGCTCGCTGGCGGGGGTTCCCGCGGCCATCAGAAACTCTCCTCGCGGGTCACGATGCGGCAGCGCATCGGCAGCTTGTGCTGCGCACGACGCAGTGCCTCTCGGGCGGTCGCCTCGTTCGGGTAGCTCATCTCGAACATGACCCGGCCGGGCTTGACGTTGGCCACCCACTTCTCCGGCGAACCCTTGCCGGAACCCATGCGGGTCTCGGCCGGCTTCTTGGTGAGCGGACGGTCCGGGAAGATGTTGATCCAGACCTTGCCGCCACGGCGGATGTGCCGGGTGATGGCGATACGGGCGGACTCGATCTGCCGGTTGGTGACGTAGGCGTGCTCCAGGGCCTGGATGCCGAAGTCACCGAACGACATCTGCGTGCCGCCCTTGGCCGCACCCGACCGGTCCGGCCGGTGCTGCTTGCGGAACTTGACCTTGCGCGGGATCAGCACGCGTCAGCCCTCCGATCCGGAGCTCGCGGGGGTCGACGACGCGGCCTCGGCGGCGGCGCGGCCGGCCTCGGTGCCCGAGCCGGTCGTGCCCGAGGCGCCGGAGCGACGGCCGCGGGGGCGGTCGCCGCCACCACGGTTGCCCCGGCCGCCGCGCGGGTCGCGCGTGGCGGCGTCGAGGGCCGCCTGGCGCTCGGACTCGCGCTTGCCGCCGACCACGTCGCCCTTGTAGATCCAGACCTTCACGCCGATGCGGCCGAAGTTGGTCCGGGCCTCGAACAGGCCGTAGTCGATCTCCGCGCGGAGCGTGTGCAGCGGCACCCGGCCCTCGCGGTAGAACTCCGAGCGCGACATCTCCGCGCCGCCGAGGCGGCCGGAGCACTGCACCCGGATGCCCTTGACGCCCGGGCTGCGCATGGCCGACTGCATGGCCTTGCGCATCGCGCGGCGGAAGGACACGCGGTTCGACAGCTGCTCGGCCACGCCCTGCGCGACGAGCTGCGCGTCGGCCTCGGCGCCCTTGACCTCGAGGATGTTCAGCTGGACCTGCTTGCCGGTCAGCTTCTCGAGGTTGCCGCGCAGCCGGTCGGCCTCGGCGCCGCGGCGGCCGATGACGATGCCCGGGCGGGCGGTGTGGATGTCGACGCGCACGCGGTCACGGGTGCGCTCGATCTCGACCTTGGAGATGCCGGCCCGCTCCATGCCCTTGGAGAGCATGCGACGGATCTTGACGTCCTCGGCCACGTACTCGGCGTACATCTTGTCGGCGTACCACCGGGACTTCCAGTCGGTGGTGATGCCCAGGCGGAACCCGTGCGGGTTGATCTTCTGACCCATCAGCGGGTCCTTCCCTTCGAGCGCTGGCGGCCGCCCTTGCCACCGCGGTCGGAAGTCACTGCAGTGACCTCCACGGTGATGTGGCTGGTCCGCTTGCGGATGCGGTACGCACGCCCCTGCGCCCGGGGCTGGAACCGCTTCATGGTCGGGCCCTCGTCCACGGTGATCGTCGAGATCACGAGCGTGGTGGGGTCCAGGTCGAAGTTGTTCTCGGCGTTCGCCACGGCGCTCGCGACGAGCTTCGCGACCGGCTTGGCCGCCGCCTGCTCGGCGAACTGCAGCACCGAAGCGGCCTGGCCGACGGGCATCCCGCGCACCAGGTCCACCACGCGCCGGACCTTCATGGGGGACATGCGCACGTAGCGAGCCCGCGCGACGGCCCCCTGGGGGGTCGCGTCGGTGTCGGCTGGTGCAGCCATCGTTCGTTACCTTCCTTGGTCTCGCGGGACGTGACCGTCGGGCGTCGCCTAGCGGCGACGGGACCGGCGGTCCTCCTTGACGTGCCCGCGGAACGTGCGGGTCGGGGCGAACTCGCCGAGCTTGTGCCCGACCATGGCCTCCGAGACGAACACCGGGACGTGCTTGCGCCCGTCGTGGACGGCCAGCGTGTGGCCGATCATGTCCGGGATGATCGTCGAGCGGCGCGACCAGGTCCTGATCACGGACTTGCGGTTGGACTCGTTCAGCGCGTCGACCTTCTTGAGCAGGTGGTCGTCGACGAACGGCCCCTTCTTGACACTGCGTGGCATCGCTGTCTCCTCCCTGCCCGTCAGCGCTTCTTGTTCTTGCCGGTACGCCGGCGGCGCACGATCATGCGGTCGCTCTCCTTGCGGCCGCGGGTGCGGCCCTCCGGAGTGCCGGCCGGGTTGACCGGGTGCCGGCCACCGGACGTCTTGCCCTCGCCACCACCGTGCGGGTGGTCGACCGGGTTCATCGCGACACCGCGCACCGTCGGGCGCTTGCCGCGCCAGCGGTTGCGGCCCGCCTTGCCCCAGTTGATGTTGGAGTGCTCGGCGTTGCCGACCTCGCCGATCGTGGCGCGGCAGCGGACGTCGACGTTGCGGATCTCGCCCGAGGGCATCCGGAGCTGGGCGTAGGGCCCGTCCTTGGCCACGAGCTGCACCCGCGCACCCGCCGAGCGCGCGATCTTCGCGCCGCCGCCGGGGCGGAGCTCGATCGCGTGGATCACCGTGCCGGTGGGGATGTTGCGCATCGGCAGGTTGTTGCCCGGCTTGATGTCGGCCCGGGGGCCGCTCTCGATCGCGTCGCCCTGCCCCAGCCGCTCCGGCGCGATGATGTAGCGCTTCTCGCCGTCGGCGTAGTGCAGCAGCGCGATGCGGGCGCTGCGGTTCGGGTCGTACTCGATGTGCGCGACCTTGGCCGGCACGCCGTCCTTGTCGTTGCGACGGAAGTCGATCAGGCGGTAGGCCCGCTTGTGGCCCCCGCCCTGGTGCCGGGTCGTGATCCGACCGGTGGCGTTGCGGCCGCCCTTGTTGTGCAGCGGGCGGACCAGCGACTTCTCCGGGTGGTCACGCGTGATCTCGGCGAAGTCCGAGACGCTCGCGCCGCGCCGCCCGGCGGTCATCGGCTTGTACCTGCGGATTCCCATGGTTCAGAACTCCCCTACGCCCCGGGTCCGCCGAAGACGTCGATCGTCCGGCTCTCCGGCGTGACGGTGACGACGGCGCGCTTGGTGTCCTTGCGCTTGCCGAAGCCGCGGCGGGAACGCTTGCGCTTCCCCTCGCGGTTGAGCGTGTTCACGCTCGCCACCTGCACGTCGAAGATCTGCTGGACGGCGATCTTGATCTGGGTCTTGTTCGCGTCCGGGCGCACCAGGAACGTGTACTGGCGCTCCTCGAGAAGGCCGTAGCTCTTCTCCGAGATCACCGGCGCGAGGATGACGTCACGCGGGTCCGCGATCACTGGTCTGCCTCCCCGCTGGTCCGAGCGGTGACGAACGCGTCGAGCGCGGCGGTCGTGAAGACCACGTCGTCCGCGCGCAGCACGTCGTAGGTGTTGAGCTGGTCCGGCGTGAGCAGGTGCACCGCCGGCAGGTTCGCGATGCTGCGGCGGGCCGCCTCGTCCTCCCGCGCGACGACCGCCAGCACGTGGCGGTGCTCGCGGTCGGCGGTGACGACGGTCGCGAGCGCCGCACGGGCGCCCTTCGTCGACGGGGCGGTGCCCTCGAGGAGCGCCGAGAAGACGTGGATGCGCTCGTGGCGGGCGCGGTCCGAGAGGGCACCGCGCAGGGCGGCGGCCTTCATCTTCTTCGGGGTCCGCTGCGAGTAGTCCCGCGGCGTCGGCCCGTGGACGGTGCCGCCGCCGGTGAACTGCGGCGCCCGGGTCGAGCCCTGGCGGGCGCGGCCGGTGCCCTTCTGGCGGTACGGCTTCTTGCCGCCGCCGCGGGTCTCGCCGCGCGTCTTCGTGTCGTGCGTGCCCTGGCGGGCCGCCGCGAGCTGCGCGGTGACCACCTGGTGCATCAGCGCGGTGTTCGCGGGGGCGTCGAAGAGCTCACCGGGGAGCTCCGCGGTGCCGTCGGTGTCGCCGGCCGGCGTGTGCACCGGGACGGTGCGGGTCTCGCCCGCGCCCGCGGCGATGTGCGCCTCGAGGCGCGCGACGCGGCGGGCCTCGCCGGCGGTGAACGACGGGCGCCGGGCCTCCCGGACGTCCGCGTCGCCGGACGCGGTTGCGGTCGGGGACGAGGTCACTGCTGGTCACCGCCCTTCGGGTGGACCTTGGCCGCGGAGGTGACGAGGACCAGGCCGCCGCGCGGGCCGGGGAGGGCACCGCGGATCAGCAGCAGGCCCGCGTCGGCGTCCACGCCGTGCACGGTCAGGTTCTGCGTGGTGGTCTTCACGTGGCCCATGCGGCCGGCCATCTTCATGCCCTTGAAGACACGCGACGGGGTGGCGCAGCCGCCGATGGAGCCCGGCGAGCGGTGCTTGCGCTGCGTGCCGTGGCTCGCGCCCAGACCGTGGAAGCCGTGGCGCTTCATGACGCCGGCGGTGCCCTTGCCCTTGGTGGTGCCCGAGACGTCGACGACGGCGCCCGCACCGAAGACCTCGGCCGTGACCTCCTGGCCGACCTCGTAGGACGAGGCGTCCGAGGTGCGGAGCTCGACGAGGTGGCGGCGCGGCGTGATGCCGGCCTTGGTGAAGTGCCCGGTCTCGGGCTTGTTCACCTTGCGGGGGTCCACGGCGCCGAACGCGAGCTGGACCGCGTTGTAGCCGTCGGTGGAGGGGGTCCGCACCTGCGTCACGACGCAGGGGCCCGCCTTGACCACGGTCACGGGGACGATGCGGTTCGCCTCGTCGAACACCTGGGTCATGCCGACCTTGGTGCCGAGGACCCCGTTCATCTGCCTCTCGCTGGAGGTTGACGACATCTCCGACCTCACTGGATGTTGACGTCGACGCTCGCCGGCAGGTCGATGCGCATGAGCGCGTCCACCGTCTTCGGCGTCGGGTCGACGATGTCGATCAGTCGCTTGTGGGTGCGCATCTCGAAGTGCTCCCGCGAGTCCTTGTACTTGTGCGGCGAGCGGATGACGCAGTAGATGTTCTTCTCCGTGGGCAGCGGCACCGGGCCGACCACCGAGGCACCGGTACGCGTCACGGTCTCCACGATCTTGCGGGCCGACGCGTCGATCGCCTCGTGGTCATAGGCCTTCAGCCTGATGCGGATCTTCTGTCCCGCCATGGTGGCTTGCCGTTCCTCTTCTCGGTGCTCGGCCGGTTCTGCTCCCGCACGCCGGAGGCGGTCCACCCGGTCCCGTGGACCTCTCCGGTCCACGCGGTCGGGTGTGTCGTCCCCGTCGCGCCGGTGCGCCCCGGACGCTGGTCGCTCCGCGGCTCCAGGCCCTCACGGACCCTCGCTGTTCATGGTGTGTCCGTCCCGCCCCGACCCTGCGCCGGTCGGCGGCACGGTGGGCACCCCCGAGGGGTGCCCGGTCCCGCTCCGAGCGGTGCCGCGACGGTCGTGCTCCCTCAGGACTCCCGTCACGGACCCCGCTCACGCCGGGGCGGCCGGCTCGATACCGATTGAGCCGACCGCCCGGGCAAGCAACCTGACCAGTGTCGCACGCGCGCCGTGGCGCGCCGACACCGGGGGTGGGAGCAGGTGCCTACTTGTTGATCTTCGTGACCTGGCCCGCGCCCACGGTCCGGCCACCCTCACGGATGGCGAACTGGAGGCCCTCCTCCATGGCGATGGGCTGGATCAGCTGGACCGACATCTCGGTGTTGTCGCCCGGCATGACCATCTCGGTGCCCTCCGGCAGCGTCACGACGCCGGTGACGTCGGTCGTCCGGAAGTAGAACTGCGGGCGGTAGTTGTTGAAGAACGGCGTGTGCCGACCGCCCTCGTCCTTGCCGAGGATGTAGACCTGGCCCTCGAACTCCGTGTGCGGGGTGATCGACCCGGTCTTGCAGACGACCATGCCGCGCTCGACGTCCTCGCGCTTGATGCCGCGGAGCAGCAGACCGACGTTGTCGCCGGCGCGGCCCTCGTCGAGCAGCTTGCGGAACATCTCGATGCCCGTGGTGGTGGTCTTCATCGACTTCGCGCGGATGCCGACGATCTCCACCTCCTCGTTCACCTTGACGATGCCGCGCTCGACACGACCGGTCACGACGGTGCCGCGGCCGGTGATCGTGAAGACGTCCTCGACGGGCATGAGGAACGGCTTGTCGGTGTCGCGCTCCGGCGAGGGGATCGCGTCGTCGACGGCGTCCATGAGGCTGATGATGGCCTCGCCCCACTCGGCGTCGCCCTCGAGCGCCTTGAGCGCCGAGACGCGGACCACGGGGAGGTCGTCGCCGGGGTACTCCTGCGCCGAGAGGAGCTCACGGACCTCCATCTCGACGAGCTCCATGATCTCCTCGTCGTCGACCATGTCGGCCTTGTTCAGCGCGACGACGATGTAGGGCACGCCGACCTGCTTGGCGAGCAGCACGTGCTCACGGGTCTGCGGCATGGGGCCGTCGGTCGCGGCCACGACCAGGATGGCGCCGTCCATCTGGGCGGCACCGGTGATCATGTTCTTCACGTAGTCGGCGTGCCCGGGGCAGTCGACGTGCGCGTAGTGCCGCTTCTCGGTCTGGTACTCGACGTGCGCGATCGAGATCGTGATGCCGCGCTGGCGCTCTTCCGGCGCCTTGTCGATCATGTCGAACGCCGACGCCTGGTTGAGGGTCGGGTACTTGTCGTGCAGCACCTTGGTGATGGCCGCGGTCAGCGTCGTCTTCCCGTGGTCGATGTGACCGATGGTGCCGATGTTGACGTGCGGCTTGGTCCGCTCGAACTTGGCCTTCGCCACTTCTCTCGTCCTCCTGGACTTCTGGGTCGTGCGTCGTCGGGTGGTGCGGTCCTCTGGGTGGGCGTGACGCCGGGCGGAGGACCCGAGGTGACCTCACGAGGCTAACGGGGACTTTTCCCCGGCCTCACCGCGGCCCGTCGTCCCGTCGTCGGGACTCGGGGCCGCGGTCGGTCGGTCACTCGCCGGTCGCCTTGGCGATGATCTCCTTGGCCACGCTGGCCGGGACCTCGCCGTACGAGTCGAACTGCATGGAGTAGTTCGCCCGCCCCTGGGTCTTCGACCGCAGGTCACCGACGTAGCCGAACATCTCCGAGAGCGGCACCAGCGCCTTGACGATGCGGTTGCCGCTGCGCTCCTCCATGGCCTGGATGTGGCCACGGCGGGAGTTCAGGTCGCCGATGACGTCGCCCATGTAGTCCTCGGGCGTGTTCACCTCGACCGCCATGAGGGGCTCGAGGATGGCGGGGTCCGCCTTGCGGGCCGCCTCCTTGAGCGCCATCGAGCCGGCGACCTTGAACGCCATCTCCGACGAGTCGACCTCGTGGTACTGACCGTCGAGCAGCGTCAGGCGCAGGCCCGTCATCGGGTAGCCGGCCAGCACGCCGTACTGCATGGCGTCCTGGGCACCGGCGTCGACCGACGGGATGTACTCGCGGGGCACGCGACCGCCGGTGACCTTGTTGACGAACTCGTAGAGCGCGCCCTCTTCGTTCTTCTCCATCGGCTCGAGCTTGATGATCACTCGCGCGAACTGCCCGGAGCCACCGGTCTGCTTCTTGTGCGTGTACTCGTACTTGTCGACCGGCCGGCGGATGGTCTCGCGGTACGCGACCTGCGGCTTGCCGATGTTGGCCTCGACCTTGAAGTCGGACTTCATCCGGTTGACCAGCACCTCGAGGTGCAGCTCGCCCATGCCCGAGATGATCGTCTGGCCGGTCTCGTCGTCCTGGGCGACCTGGAAGGTCGGGTCCTCCTCGGCGAGACGCTGGATGGCCGTCGAGAGCTTCTCCTGGTCGGCCTTCGACTTCGGCTCCACGGCCACCGAGATGACCGGGGTCGGGAAGGTCATCGACTCGAGGACGACCGGGTTCTGCGGGTCGCAGAGCGTGTCGCCCGTCGTCGTGTCCTTCAGACCCACGAAGGCGTAGATGTGCCCGGCCATGGCGTCGTCGACCGGGTTCTCCTTGTTGGAGTGCATCTGGAAGAGCTTCCCGATGCGCTCCTTGCGGTCCTTCGTGGAGTTGATGATCTGCGCGCCCTGGTTGACCTTGCCCGAGTACACCCGGACGTAGGTCAGCTTCCCGTAGAACGGGTGCGAGACGACCTTGAAGGCGAGCGCCGAGAACGGCTCCTTCGGTCGTCGCGTGCCGGACCACCGGGGTCTCGCCGTCGAGCAGCGTGCCCTCGACCGGCTTCACGTCGGTCGGCGCGGGCAGGTAGGCGATGACGGCGTCGAGCATGGGCTGCACGCCCTTGTTCTTGAACGCCGTGCCGCAGATGACCGGGTAGTACTCGCCGGCGAGCGTCA
Source organism: uncultured Actinomycetota bacterium (assembly GCA_963716955.1). Classification (GTDB taxonomy): domain Bacteria; phylum Actinomycetota; class Actinomycetes; order Mycobacteriales; family Pseudonocardiaceae; genus Actinomycetospora. Next base: position 2,021 of record CAVQUY010000017.1, on the reverse strand, counting down.
CGGCACGGATGCCGTGCTCGATCTCCTCGACCGTGAGCTCCTCGCCGGCGAAGTAGCGCTCCATGAGCGCGTCGTCGTTCTCGGCGATGGACTCGATGAGCGCCTCGCGGTACTCCGCGACCTCGTCCTGGCGGTCCGCCGGGATCTCCTCGATGGCGTAGTCCTCGCCCTTGGAGACCTCGCCGCGCCAGGTGAGCGCACGCATCCGGACGAGGTCGATGACCCCGTAGAACTCGTGCTCCGAGCCCAGCGGCAGCTGCAGGACCAGCGGCTTGGCGTTCAGCCGCTCCTTGATGGTCCGCACGGTGAAGTAGAAGTCCGCGCCGAGCTTGTCCATCTTGTTGACGAAGCAGATGCGCGGGACGTTGTAGGTGTCGGCCTGGCGCCACACCGTCTCCGACTGGGGCTCGACACCCTCCTTGCCGTCGAACACGGCGACGGCGCCGTCGAGCACGCGCAGCGAGCGCTCCACCTCGACGGTGAAGTCGACGTGCCCGGGGGTGTCGATGATGTTGATCTGGTGGTCTTTCCAGAAGGTCGTCGTCGCGGCGGACGTGATCGTGATGCCGCGCTTCTGCTCCTCCTCCATCCAGTCCATCGTGGCCGCGCCGTCGTGGACCTCACCGATCTTGTAGTTGATGCCGGTGTAGTACAGGACGCGCTCGGTCGTGGTGGTCTTGCCCGCGTCGATGTGGGCCATGATCCCGATGTTGCGGACCTTGCCCAGGTCGGTCAGCACGTCGCGTGCCACGAGGGTCCTCTTCCTTCTCGGTTCGTCGCCGCGGGTCCCGCGGCGGATGTTCGCGAGGCCGCCCGCCCGCACCCGGTGGTTCGCACCGGGAGGGGCCGGAGGGCCGGGCCCGCTACCAGCGGTAGTGGGCGAAGGCCTTGTTCGACTCGGCCATCTTGTGGGTGTCCTCGCGGCGCTTGACGGCCGCACCCAGACCGTTCGAGGCGTCGAGCAGCTCGTTGGTCAGCCGCTCGACCATCGTCTTCTCGCGGCGCGCCCGCGAGTAGCTGATCAGCCAGCGCAGCCCGAGCGTGGTCGAGCGGCCGGCGCGCACCTCGATCGGCACCTGGTAGGTCGCGCCACCGACACGGCGGCTGCGGACCTCGAGGGCCGGCTTCACGTTGTCCAGCGCACGCTTGAGCGTGACGACCGGGTCGGCGCCGTTGCGCTCCCGGCAGCCCTCCATCGCGCCGTAGACGATGCGCTCGGCCAGCGAGCGCTTGCCGTCGACGAGCACCTTGTTCACCAGCTGCGTCACCAGGGGCGACCCGTAGACCGGGTCGGCGACGAGCGGACGCTTCGGAGCGGGTCCCTTGCGCGGCATGTCAGGCCTTGTCCTTCTTCGTCCCGTAGCGGCTGCGGGCCTGCTTGCGGTTCTTGACCGCCTGCGTGTCCAGCGCACCGCGGATGATCTTGTAGCGCACGCCCGGCAGGTCCTTCACGCGGCCACCGCGCACGAGCACGATCGAGTGCTCCTGCAGGTTGTGGCCCTCGCCCGGGATGTACGCGGTCACCTCGATCTGGTTCGAGAGGCGGACGCGCGCGACCTTGCGGAGCGCGGAGTTCGGCTTCTTCGGGGTGGTCGTGTAGACGCGCGTGCACACGCCGCGCCGCTGCGGGCTCCCCTTCAGGGCCGCGGTCTTGGTCTTCTCGACCTTGTCCTCGCGGCCCCGGCGGACCAACTGCTGAATGGTGGGCATTCGTCCCTCTGGCTCGTGTCCTGCTCGTCGTGTCGCTACGTCTGTCGGTGTCGTCCGCACCGCACGGACTCCGGTCCGTGGGTCGCGGGGTCGGGCGTGTCGTCGCTGTCCAGGACCGCAGGCCCCGCTGACCGACACCGCCGACGCTTCCCGTCACCACCGCGTCGCCCCGTGGGGGCGCAGCGCAGCGGCCCGATCGCGTCGGGCACCGGGTACGACGATACCCGGCGCGTACGCGCGGGTTCGCAGGTGGGTCCGGAGCCGGCCGCGTGAGGCACCTCTCGACGGACCCTGCGCGCCCTCGAAGGCCC
>CAVQUY010000016.1:0-99063 GCA_963716955.1 uncultured Actinomycetota bacterium | reverse complement strand
CACGCCCGAGGAGGAGGCGGTCATCTCCGCCATGCGCGACCGGGTGCACGGGGCCCGGACCTGACGTAGCCCGCGTCCGTGACCCCGCCCGGCCCGGGCGGGGTCACGGACGCCCCCGGTCCCGCTCAGCCGGCCGGGGCCTCGACCACGACGACGACGTTCTGGTCCGGGTCCCGCAGCATGAACATCAGCGGGGCCCCGGGCGTGCGCATCGGCTCGGGCTCCAGGTCGATGCCGCCGATCGCGGACAGGCGGCGGTGCTCGCCGACGACGTCGGCGGTCTCGACCCCGATCGAGCTCCCGCCGGGCTCGTCGTACATCGGCGGGTTGAGCGCGAGCCGCGCGACCGAGCCGGGCGGCGCCACCTCCACCCAGCGGTTCTCGCCGTTCTCGCCGAAGGCCGTGTCGCCGCGCACCTCCCAGCCCAGGCGGTCGCGGTAGAAGGCGATGGCCGCGTCGACGTCGACTGACGGTGAACATGACGACGCCGATGTTGGTGACGGTGGTCGGCGCGTCGGTCGGGGTGCTCATGCGCTGCTCCGGGGGGTGCGGTGGCCGGTCGGGTCCCGGCGGGCCCAGTACGGTAGTGGGACCCCGTGATCCGCATCAAGGACCGGTCGGCCGAGGCCGGAGCGGCGGTCAGGCGTCCCGGCGCCGCATCCGGGCCACGGTGACGGCGAGCCCGAGCACGACGTACACCAGCGCGCGCACCGTCGACGACCCGAGCCCGCCGAGGGGCAGCGGGTCGCGCAGCACGTCGGTGCCGGCCGAGAACCCGGTGGTCAGCAGCACCGGCTGCAGCCACTCCAGGGACGGGATCGCGGACAGCACCCCGAAGACGATCAGCCCGCCGAGCACGCAGGCGAGCACGACCAGCGGGTGCTCGGTGAACGTCGAGATCGCGAGCGCCACCGCACCGATCGCCAGCAGCTGCCCGACCGTCCACACCGCCACCAGGGCGATCCGGCCCAGCGCCTCGCCGATCCCGAGCGTCGTGCCCGAGAGCGTCACGAGCGTGCCCTGCGCGCCGCCGACGACCACCGTCCCGGCGACCATCCCGACGACCGCGACGACGAGCACCGCGAGCACCGCCACCGTGATCACCCCGGCGGACTTCATGACGACCAGCCGCAGCCGCCCGACCGGGGCGAGGAGCAGCCCCCGCAGCGTGCCGGTGGCGGCCTCGCCCGCGATCGCGTCGGCGCCCGCGCTGGCGACCGCGAGGGGCAGCAGCAGGGTCAGCGACAGCCCGAGCGCGACCACGGGCAGGACGAAGCCGTTGCCCGCGACCTGGGCGACCAGGCCTCGTCCCGACGGCCCGCCGGTGGCCGCGATCCCGATGGCGATCGCGATCGGCACGAGGGCGAGCAGGCCGAGCACGACGAGCGTCCGCGGCCGGCGCAGCACCCAGCGCAGCTCCGCGGCGAGCACCCGGCCCAGGGGAGCGGTGCTGCGGGTGGCGGCGGCGCCGGGCCGCGTCGCGGTGGTCACGCGTCCTCCTCGGTGAGCCGGGCGAAGAACTCCTCGAGGTGGGCGCGGCGGCGGTGGACCTCCCACACGCCGACGCCCGCCCCCACGAGCGCCGCGACGACCTCCGGCGGCTCGAGCGGACCCGCGGGGACGACCAGGCCGCCGTCGCGCAGGTAGGCGCTCGCGCCCGAGGTGCGCAGCGCGCCCAGGGCCGCGTCGGGGTCGTCGGTGGTGACGACGAGCTCGCCCGTGCCGCCGTCCAGCAGGGCCGAGAGCTCGCCCGAGACCAGCAGCGAGCCCCGCTGCAGCACCGCGACGTGGGTGCACACCGCCTCGACCTCGGCGAGCAGGTGCGAGGAGAGCAGGACGGTGGAGCCCGCGTCGTGCAGCTCGGCGATGATCCGCCGGACGTCGCGGGTGCCCGCCGGGTCGAGGCCGTTCGTGGGCTCGTCGAGCACCACGAGCCGCCGCGGCACGAGCAGCGCGGCGGCGAGGCCGAGGCGCTGCTTCATGCCCAGCGAGTAGCCGCGGTAGCGCCGCCGGGCGGCCTCGGACAGTCCGACGCGCTCCAGCGCCGCGTCCACCGGCGCCCGCAGGTCGCCGTCGAGGCGCGGCTCGAGCGCGGCCGCGCGGAGCAGGTTGTCCCGCCCCGACAGGAACGGGTGGAACCCGGGCCCCTCGACGAGCGCCCCGACGTCGGGCAGCGCGGCCGGGAGGTCGTCGCCGGTCCGGCCGAGGAGCTCGACGTGGCCCGCGGTCGGCCGCGTCAGGCCGAGCAGCATCCGGATCAGCGTGGTCTTGCCGGAGCCGTTCGGGCCCAGCATCCCGACGATCGCGCCGGCGGGCAGCTCCAGGTCGACCCCGTCGACGGCCACCACCCGCCCGAACGTCTTGCGCAGGCCCCGCGCCCGGGCGGCGGGCGCGGGCCCCCATCGGCGTGCTCGGTCGCACTGTCGGGAGCGGGGCGCTCGGGGAACGGCACGACGTCGAGGGTCCCAGGCGCCGCGGTCACCGGCCGAGCGCCTCGGAGAGGACCTGCTCGGGCACGGCCCCGGCGGCGATGCGGCCGTCGCTGGTGACGATCGCGGTCGCGACCGCGGTCGTGATCAGCCGGCCCTGGCCCCACGGGCCGCTGACCGGCGTGCCGAGGGTCGAGAGGTCGGGAGCGCCACCGGGCGGCCGGGCTGGTTCGGCTGGTTCGGGGTCGCCGCGGGCCGCTGGGCGATGACGACGCGGTCCCACCCGTCGCCGACGGTCTTCGGCGCCTGCGCGCCGGCGGGCGGGGTCCCGTGATCGCCCTCGGCGGGGGCGTCCTTGACCGTCGTGCCGGGCGGCGGGGTGAAGGTGAACAGCGACTGGTCCTGCGGCCCGAACGTGATGTCGGAGAACCCGATCGTCAACGCCGGCTGGGGGGAGCCGGTCGCGAGCACGGAGAGCTGCAGCGGCAGGCGCTTCTCGGCGTCGACGGACACCCGGACCTCGCGCAGCAGGGTGCGCTCGGTCGGCAGCGGGGTGAGCACGAGCTGGTAGGCCGACCGGCCCGCGACCTCGGCGGTGCCCTCCACCGACACGGTGCTCGTCTTGCGCAGGTCCGCGATCATGGACGTCGCCGCGCCCGCCGGGTCGGTCTGCGGGTCGACCCCGCCGGGCACGCCGGGCCGCGACGGCGGGGTCGCCGGGTGGGCCGGCGCCTTCGTCGCGGTGCGGTCGGTCGAGTCGTAGGACCACCGCGTCGTGCCGTCGGAGACGAGCGTGCGCTCACCCTCCGAGGACGGCAGCGCCACCCGGCCCTTGCCGTCGCCGTTCGACCACACCCGCGCCGTCGACGTGCCGTTCGCGGCCTGCGGCGCGTTCGGCAGCGCGGGCAGCCCGAGCTCGTTGTCGACGGTGACGGTGCCGTTCAGCGGTCCGGGCTTCGCGGTGATGACGGAGGCCACGAGGTCCTCCGGGCTCACCGGCGGCAGCGGGGGCGCCGCCGCGGCCGTCGGGGCGACGGCCACACCCAGGGCGACCGCGCCGGCCACCACGATCCCCGCGAGGCCCGCACCCAGACGTTGTCTCCTGCTCATGGCGTCCATCCTGCGCGGCGCCGGCTGAGACCCCCACAGCATCCGCGCGGCTACCGTCGCGGGTGTGCCCCGCGTGCTGGTGGTCGACGACGAGCCCGGGGTCCGGGCCGCCCTCGTCCGCGGCCTGGGCGCGGAGGGCATGGACGTCGTGGCGGTCGGCGACGGCCTCGCGGGGCTCGCCGAGGCGCAGACGGGCGGGTTCGACGCGGTCGTCCTCGACATCGTCCTGCCCGGGCTGTCCGGCTACCGCGTGCTCGAGCGGCTGCGCGCGGGCGGCGACGAGACCCCGGTGCTGCTGCTCTCGGCGAAGGACGGCGAGGTCGACCAGGCCGACGGGCTCGACCTCGGCGCCGACGGCTACGTCGTCAAGCCGTTCTCGTTCGTCGTGCTCGTCGCCCAGCTCCGCGCGCTGCTGCGGCGCCGGGGGCCGGTGAACGGCCGGGTGGTCCTCGGCCCGCTGGTCGTCGACCCGGGCGCCGGGACGGCGAGCTTCGAGGGCCGCGAGATCGAGCTCTCGGGGCGGGAGGCCGGCGTGCTGCACGCGCTCGCCGCCCGGCCCGGCGAGACGGTGACCAAGGACGAGCTGCTCACCGCGGTGTGGGGCGACGGCGCGGCCGCGCGCAACGTCGTGGAGGTCTACGTCGGCTACCTGCGCCGCAAGCTCGCCGTGGTGGGCGCGGACGGGCTCGTCACGACCGTCCGCGGCTACGGGTACCGCCTCGAGTCGCGGCCGTGAGCGCCTCCGACGTGAGCGAGGGGCACCTCCGGTCGAATAGATCGACCGAGGGTTCCCCTCGCTCGGAACGCGGACCCGAGCCCCGTTCCGTCGAGGGGCGCCCCTCGACGGATAGACCGACCGAGGGGCGCCCTCGCTCGGAACGGCCCCGGCGCCGGCTCCGCGGCTGGTGGGCGCGGCGCGGGCTCCGGACGCGGATCACGCTCGCCGTCGCGGTCGTCGCCGTCGTCGTGCTCCTCGCGCTCGCCCGCCTGTGGGTGGGCCTGCTGCTCTCGGCGGTCGTCGCCTCGGGCGACGGCGAGCTGCGGGACCGGGCCACGACGGCGGGTGTCGCGGTCACGGCCGGGGCGCCCCCGCCGCTCGGCGTGCGCGTCGTCGACCTCGCGGGCGCCCCCGCCGACGGCCGCGGTCCGCTCCCGCTCGACCCCGCGCAGGTGCGCACGCTCGCGGCGGGCGAGCCGGTCACGACGGGCGTGCCGGGCGGCCCCGCCGCCCACGACGAGCCCGGCGGGCCCACCCGGTGGGTGGCCGTCCCGGTGACGCTGCCCGACGGGTCGCGCCGGCTCGTGCTCGCCGTCCGGGACCTCGACGGCGCGGTCGCCCTGCTGCGCGGCGCGGCGGGCTGGTTCCTGCCGGCCGTGCTGGTCGCGGCGGCGGCGCTGACCGCGGCGGCGTGGGTCGCCACCCGCGCCGCGCTGCGCCCCGTCGACCGCCTGCGCGCCGCCGCCGCGGGGCTCGACGTGGGCCGGCGCCTGCCGGTCCCGGTCGCCGCCGACGAACTGACCGCCCTCGCCGTCGAGATCAACGCCCTGCTGGCCCGGCGGGACGAGGCCGTCGACCGGCTCCGGCGCTTCTCCGACGACGCCGCCCACGAGCTGCGCTCGCCGATCGCGTCGCTGCGCGCGCAGGCCGAGGTCGCGGTCGCCCACCCGTCGCCGGGCAGCTCCGAGGAGGACCGCGCGGCCTGGCGCGGCGTGGCCCGCGACGCCGAGCGGCTCTCCGCGCTGGTCGCGGACCTGCTGGCGCTGGCCCGCGCCGAGGGCGGCACCCGCGGCGAGGCCGTGCCGGTGGACCTCGCGGACGCGCTCGGGGAGGCGCTGGCACGGGCGGGCGACGACGCGGTGGCGACGACGGTCTGGGTGCCCGTCCCGGTCCGCGCGGCCGCGACCCCGGCCGAGGTCGGGCTGGTGCTGGACAACCTGCTCGGCAACGCCCGCCGCTCACGCCCGCAGCGTCGTGCACGTGTCCGCGGTGCCCGCGGGCCGCTGGGTGCGCCTGCTCGTCGACGACGACGGGCCCGGCATCCCGGCCGCCGACCGCGAGCGGATCTTCGACCGCTTCACCCGGCTCGACGCCACGAGCGGCGCGTCCGGCGCCGGGCTGGGCCTCGCGCTCGTCGCCCGGCTCGTCGAGGGGCGCGGCGGGACCGTGCCGCGCCGGGCGCTCGCCCGACGGGGGCGCCCGGCTCGCCGTGCGCTGGCCGGCCGCCGACTGACCACCCGGGACCCCGGGTCCCGGGCGGCCCGGACGTCGGGCGGACAATGACGCGCGTGAGCACGACGATCGCCCTGCACGAGGCCCGCCCCGACGTCGAGCCCGGGCTCGGCGCGCTGCACGGCTACCTGGACGACGTCATCGGCCGCATGCAGGGCCGGCCCGCCACCGCCGACGAGGTCGCGGCGTTCGCGGCGCTGAGCCCCGACGAGGGCCTGGTCGCGCCGCTCGGCACCTTCCTCGTCGCCGTGCAGGACGACGGGGAGGCCGTCGGCTGCGTGGGGCTGCGCTGGCGCGGCGAGGACGTCCCCGAGGACGCGGCCGAGATCAAGCGGATGTGGACCGCCCCCGCCGTGCGCGGGCACGGGGTGGGCAAGCTGCTGCTCGACGAGGTCGTCCGCGCGCGCCCGCGAGGCCGGCCGCGCCCGGCTGGTGCTCGACTCGCGCGCCGACCTGATCGAGGCCCGCACGCTCTACGAGCGGGCCGGGTTCGTCGAGGTCGCGCCCTACAACGACAACCCCCACGCCCAGGTCTGGTACGCGCTGGACCTCGCGTGACGCCGGAACTTCCGATGACGCTGCGGCGCGTGACCGCGACCCGCTACGTCACCCCGCTGCGCGAGGGCGGATCGCTGCCGGGGGTCGTGGAGGCCGACGACCTCGGCACCTACGTCGTCAAGTTCACCGGCGCCGGGCAGGGCGTCAAGGCCCTCGTCGCGGAGGTCGTCGCGGGCGAGCTGGGGCGGGCGCTGGGACTGCGGGTGCCCGAGCTCGTCGTCGTCGACCTCGACCCGGTCGTCGCGCGCGCCGAGCCCGACTGGGAGGTCCAGGAGCTGCTCGCCCGCTCCGGCGGACCGAACCTCGGGATGGACTTCCTGCCGGGCGCGATCGGGTTCGACCCGGTGGCGCACACGGTGGACCCCGACGAGGCCGCGCGGGTGCTGTGGTTCGACGCGCTCGTCGAGAACGTCGACCGCACCTGGCGGAACCCGAACCTGCTGCGCTGGCACCGCCAAGCTCTGGTGCATCGACCACGGCGCCTGCCTCTACTTCCACCACTCCTGGGCGCGCGCGGCCGGCGTCGTCGGGCGGGCCTACGACACCTCCGACCACGTGCTGGCGCCGTCCACGACGGCGGCGTCCCGGGCGGCGGCCGACGCGGCGCTCGCCCCGGCGGTGACGCGGGAGGCCCTCGAGGCGGTGGTGGCCACGGTGCCCGAGGAGTGGCTCGCCGAGGACGAGCACTTCTCCTCGGTCGCGGCGGCGCGGGAGGCCTACGTCGAGCACCTGCTCGCGCGGCTGGCGGAGCGGGCGTGGGTGCCGTGAGCCACAGAAGAACTCCTACGAGTGGGCGCCGCTGCGCGTGGTGCCCCGCGTCGACCGCGGCGAGTGCGTGAACGTCGGCGTGCTCCTGTACTGCCGCCACGAGGTGCACCTGACGATCCGGCTGGCCCTGGACCCGGCGCGGCTGATCGCGCTCGCGCCCGACCTCGACGTCGACGAGGTCGCGACGGCGGTCCGGGCGTGGGAGCGCACGGTGGCGGGGGAGGGCCCGGCCGGGGTGCTCTCCGTGGGCGAGCGGTTCCGGTGGCTCACCGCGCCGCGCTCGACGGTGGTCCAGGCCGGCCCGGTGCACACCGGGCTGACCGACGACGCCGAGGCCGAGGTCGGTCGGTTGCTGGGTCGCCTGGTCTGACACCAGGCGCTCAGCCCACCCGACGGCGGCAGAACTCCAGGACCAGCGCCCACTGGAAGGCCCGCTGCGCGTTGTCGGCCGCGCCGCCGTGCCCGCCCTCGACGTTCTCGTAGTACTCCACCGGGTGCCCGTACTCCCGCAGCCGCGCGACGAACTTCCGCGCGTGGCCGGGGTGGACGCGGTCGTCGCGGGTCGAGGTCGTCACCAGGATCGCCGGGTACGACGCGTCGGCCGCCAGCTGCTGGTACGGCGAGTACTCCGAGATGAAGGCCCAGTCGTCCGGGTCGTCGGGGTCGCCGTACTCGGCCATCCACGAGGCGCCCGCGAGCAGCAGGTGGAACCGCCGCATGTCCAGCAGCGGCACCATGACGACGACGGCGCCGAACAGCTCCGGGTACCGCGTGATCATCACGCCCATGAGCAGCCCGCCGTTCGAGCCGCCGTGGACCGCGAGCTGCTGCCGGCGTCGTGATCCCGCGCTCGACGAGGTCGCGCGCGACGGCGGCGAAGTCCTCGTAGGCGCGGTGGCGGTGCTCGCGCAGCGCCGAGGTGTGCCACTCGGGGCCGTACTCGCCGCCGCCGCGGATGTTCGCGACGACGTACGTGCCACCCTACCACCCCTGCCCGGGGGACGCCTCGATCCAGCCGCGGCCCATCACCCCGGAGTACGACGGCGTCCGGGAGATCTCGAATCCGCCGTAGCCGGTCATCAGCACCGGACCCGGCGTCGAACGCTCCTGGCCGACGACGAAGTAGGGCACGCGGGTGCCGTCGTCGGAGGTCGCGAAGAACTGCCGGACGGTGACCCCGGAGGCGTCGAAGAACGCCGGCGCCGAGCGCAGCGTCTCCAGCGGGGCGTCCTGGTCGGCGGTGGCCCCGATCTCGGTGCGGACGAACGTCGAGGGCCGGGTGAAGCCGTCGGTGTCGAGGAAGACCTCGTCGCTCTCGTCCGGGTCGACCCCCACGACGCCGACCACGGAGAAGTCGTCGCCGGTCGGCAGCTCGCGGCGCGCCCAGTCGCCGGGCGTGGCCTGCTCCGGGCCCGCCGGCGGGGTGAGCACCTCCAGCCGGGTCGCGACGTCGTCGAGCAGGGTCAGGACGAGGTGGCTGCGCGTCCACGACCAGCCCGCGAGCGAGCGGCTCGCCGTCGGCGTGAACAGCACGGTGAGCTCCCGGCCGCCGGCCAGGTAGTCCTCGGCGCCGAACGCCAGCAGCGCGCCCGCCGGGTACTCGACGCCCTGCCCATCTCCTCCCGGGCTGACCGTCCACGGCGAGCGCGTCCGCACCAGCAGCCAGGCGCGCTCCATCTCGGTGTCCGCGTCGGACGGCACGTCGAGCAGGACCCGCGTCCCGTCGGGCCGGAGCACGAACTCCTCGGTGGTGTGGAAGTCCGGGCTGCGCCCGACGAAGTCGCGCTCGAAGCCGACGGTGTGGTCGTGCCCGGCGAACGCGGCGACGTCGGTCTCGGCGCCCTCGAACACCACCGGCGCGTCCGCGACCGGCGTGCCCCGCGTCCAGCGCCGCATCACCCGCGGGTAGCCCGACGTCGTCATCGAGCCCGGCCCGAGGTCGGTCCCGACGAAGACCGTGTCGTCGTCGATCCAGGAGATCCGGCTCTTCGCCTCGGGGAGGGCGAAGCCGCCCTCGTCCTCGGGGACGAAGCGCTTCGCGGCCAGGTCGAACTCGCGGACGACGGTCGCGTCGGCGCCGCCGCGGGAGAGCTGCACGAGCGCGCGGGTGTAGTCCGGCCAGCGCGCCGCGGCGCCCGCCCAGACCCAGTTCTCGTCGTCGTCGCGCGCCAGGGCGTCGACGTCGAGCAGCAGCTCCCAGTCCGGGTCGCCGGTGCGGTAGTCCTCGAGGGTGGTGCGCCGCCACAGCCCGCGCGGGTGCTCGGCGTCCTGCCAGAAGTTGTAGAGCAGGTCCCCCCGACGGCGGGTGTAGGGGATGCGGTCGTCGGAGTCCAGCACCGCGCGCAGGCCGTCGCGCAGCGCCGTGAACCGCTCGCCCTCGGCCAGCACCCCGAGGCTCTCGCCGTTGCGCTCGTGGACCCAGGCCAGGGCCTCGTCGCCGGTGACCTCCTCCAACCAGAGGTACGGGTCGTCGGTGCTGATCTCGGTGGGGGTGGAGGTCACTCACCCATCTTGCCGACCGGCGAGCGCGCTCGCCCGGGCGCCGTCCTCGCCGGAGCGGGTCTCGGAGCCGGACCGGGTCGGTCCCGCGTGCAGCGCTGCCCGGAACGGCGCGACCGGGGAGCCGCGCGCGGAGGGCAGCGCTCCCCTGCGGGCCACGGGTGAGCGTAGGAGCGCCGTGTGACGTCCGGTGACGGGGACGTTGCGCCGGTGTGGCGGCGCGGTCGGCGGTCACGTGGTCTCGTCGACCGGGTCCTCCGACCCGCCGTCCTCGGCCTCGCCGCCGCTCGTCGCCGCGGCCGGGTCGACCTCGGCGAGCAGCAGGTAGAGCTTGCGCCGGGCCTCGTCGAGGATGCCCGTCGCCTGCGTGACCTGCTCGGAGCTGCCGACCTGGGCGATCTGCGCGACCGCGCCGGCCAGCCCGCGGCCCGAGGTGCGGAGTCCGGGCGAACCCGTCGTCGGCACCCGCCTCGACCTGCGACCACACCGCGTCGAGCTCGGCGGCGTGCTCCTCGGTGTACGTGCGGCCCGCCTCGGTCAGGTGCACGACCGTGCGGCCGGACTCCTTCTCGGTGTGGACCAGGCCCTCGTCGGCCAGCTGGGAGACGGTCGGGTAGACCGATCCCGGGCTGGGCTTCCAGGAACCGCCCGAACGCTCGGCGATCTCCTGGATGATCTGGTAGCCGTGGCGGGGCTCCTCGCGCAGCAGCGCGAGGATGGCGAGGCGGACGTCGCCGCGCGAGCGACGACCCGGACCGCCACGGCCGTGACCACGACCGCCGGGGCCGCGTCCGCGACCACCCGGGCCGCCTCGGCGACCGCGCGGTCCACCCGGACCCCACGGGCCGGGACCCGGGTCCTCGCCGGGCACCCGGCCGGCGTCGACGCCGTCCCGGTCCCTCGTCCTCCGGGCCGCGCCCCCAGCCCCGTCCGCGCCCACGGGGACCCCCGGGGCCGAACGGGCCGCCGAAGGGCGGTCCGAAGTCCATGCCGCCGAACGGGCCACCCCGTCGACGGGCACCGCGACGCGGCCCACCGGGCTCGCCTCGGTGCTGGTGCGGCCCACCCGGGCCGCGCTGCTGCGCCCACTCGGGGCGCTCGTGATTGGTGAACATGTGGATGTTCCTCTCGGTTCGAGATACCGCCGACTGTCGGCGATGGCTCGACGATATATCGCTAACTATCGGAAAGCAAAGTGGCTCGGTCACAGTCGGCCCACGGGGTGAGTGGCGCCGATCGCGCGTCAGATGCCAGCAACGCGCCGTTGCCTACCGTGGTGCGGGCCGTGCCCGAGCGAACGGCGCCGTTCTGGCGTCGGACGCCAGGAACGTGCCGTTGCTGCCCCGGGCGAGGGCACGCCGTCCACGAGGACGACCCGCCGGTCTGCCAGGCTCGTCCCGTGCGGATCCTCTTCGCCTCGGCGCCCGGGTACGGCCTGACGCTGCCGCTGGTCCCGCTCGTCTGGGCGGCGCGGGCGGCCGGGCACGACGTGCTGCTCGCGACCACGTCCGAGATGGCCACCGTGGCGCCCGCGGCCGGGCTGCCGGTGTACGACGTGTACCCGGAGCGCGACGTGTGGGGCGACCTGATGCGCCGGGTGATGTCGGGCGGGGAGCCCGACGAGGACCTGCCCGAGGAGTACCGGCTCGCGGCGAAGGCCGGCAACCCGTTCGGCCTGTTCACCGTCACCATGACCGCCGGGACGATCGCGGCGGGCCGCGCGCTCGGCGCCGACCTCGTCGCCTACCCCTCCGACCACGCCGCCGGCATGCTCACCGCCGCCGCGCTCGACGTCCCGGCGCTCGAGGTCGGGAACCGGATCTCCTGGTCGATGCGCGACGTCGACTGGCGCGCCGGGCACGACGGGTTCGGCGACGGCGCGGTCAACGACCTCGTCCGGGCGAAGCTGGACATCCAGCGGGACGCCGGTCCCCGTCGCCCGGATCGACCCGCGCCCGCCGAGCATGGGCGGCCTCGGCGCGGACGGAGGTCACCCACGACGAGCGCGACGGCGCGCCGTGGTGGCCGATGCGGTTCGTGCCCTACAACGGCGGCACCGTCGTCCCGGAGTGGGCGCTGCACCGGCCCGAGCGGCCCCGGGTCGCGGTCACCCTCGGCACCGTCGTGCCGGCCCTGAGCGGGGTGTCGAGCCTCGCCGTCGTGCTCGAGGCCCTGGCCGGGATGGACGTCGAGGTCGTGCTCGCCGCCGGGACGGCCGACCTCGGCGAGCTCGGGACGCTGCCCGGAGAACGTGCGCTCGGTCGGCTACCTGCCGCTGTCGTCGTTCCTCGGGACGTGCGCGGCGATCGTGCACCACGGCGGGTCCGGCACGACGGCGGCGCCGCTGTTCTACGGGGTGCCCCAGCTCGTGCTGCCCTCGTTCGCCGACAACCCGATGGCCGCCGACCGGGTCGTCCGGCGCGGCGTCGGGCTCTCCCACGACCCGGCCGGCCTCGACGTCGCCACCCTGCGCGCGTCGGTCGGGCGCCTGCTCACCGAGGAGGCGTTCGCGACGGCGGCCGGGGAGGTCCGGGCGGAGATGGCCGCCCAGCCCAGCCCGGCCGCCGTCGTGGAGCGGGTCACGACGTTGCGTCGGCTGACCTAGTGGAACGCCGCGCGCTCCACCGTGGTCGCCAGGGCGGCGAGGAGCTCGCGGGCGGAGTCCAGCGACAGCTCGACCGCGATGCGCGAGCCCGGGCCCCGCTCGGGGGCGAGGAAGTCGATGTTGACGGTGTGCGCGTCGGGGGCGTGCACCGGGTGGTCGTAGTAGACGGTCGCCTCGGACATCGTCGCCCAGCCGTCGCGGGTCTTCCCCGACGAGCGCTCCAGGGCGACCTTCTCGGTGGAGTAGGTGCACATCAGGCGGCTCCCACGGGGTCCTGGACGAGGTGGGTGTCGAGGAAGGACGCGATCTTCCCCCAGCCGTCGACGGCGGCCTCGGGTCGGTAGGACGGCCGGTCGACGGAGAAGAACGCGTGCCCGGCCCCGTCGTAGCGGTGGAACTCGTAGGTCTTGCCGTGCTGCTGGAGCAGCTTCTCGAGCTCGTCGACCTGGTCGGGCGAGGGGTAGGAGTCGTCGTTGCCGAACAGGCCCAGGAGCGGCGCCCCGAGGTCGCCGAGCCGGTCGGTCAGCGGCGAGACCTGCAGCGGGAAGCCCTCCGGCGGGGTCCCGACGACGAACGCCCCGTAGCAGTCCACGGCCGCCTGCACGTCGACCTCGATGCCGGTGAGCACCGACTGGCGCCCGCCCGAGCAGAAGCCGATCACCCCGACGGCGCCGGTGGCGTTCGGCAGGGTGCGCAGCCAGGCCGCCGCGCCGGCCGCGTCGCCGACGAAGCGCTCGTCGGGGACGCCGCCGTTGGCGCGGGCGGTGGCGGCGGCGTCGTCGGGGTCGGCGTCGGGCGCCTCGCGGGTGTAGAGGTTCGGGCAGATCGCGGAGTAGCCCATCGTCGCGAAGCGGCGGGTGATCTCCTTGGTCGCCGCGTCGTACCCGGGCATGTGGTGGATGACGATCATGCCGGCGTGCGGGCCGGGGTCCATCGGTCGCGCGGTGTAGGCCTCGATGAGGTCGCCGCCGTGTCCCCGGATGCCGATCGTCTCGGCCAGGACGGCGTCGTAGCGCATGCGGGCACTCCCTCCTCGTCGGTGCCGGCGGCACCGCTCCGGGAGCGATCAGAGCACTTCCCGGCGTCGGGCGCGGGGCCGGGGCGCCGGGCGTCCGGTTTGCGTGCGATTCCGCCTCAGACGCGGCGGTAGCGCGCCGGGCCGTCGTCGTAGAGGTCGCTGCCGTGGAGGTCGTTGACGACGAGTGCGGGGAAGTCCTCGATGGTCAGGCGTCGGACCGCCTCGGCGCCCAGGTCCTCGTAGGCCACGATCTCGGCGCTGGTGATGCAGCGCGACAGCAGTGCCGCGGTGCCCTCGATCGCGCCGAAGTAGACGCAGCCGTGGGCGAGCATCGACTCCTTGACGGCCTCGTTGCGCCGGCCCTTCCCGATCATCGCCCGCAGGCCCCGCTCGACGAGCATCGGCGAGTACGCGTCGCAGCGGCTGGCGGTGGTGGGGCCGGCGGAGCCGATGACGTGGCCGGGGCGCGCCGGGGTCGGGCCGACGAAGTAGATCGTGGCGCCCTCGACGTCGAACGGCAGGGGATCGCCGGCCGCGATCGCCTCGGCGAAGCGGGCGTGGGCGGCGTCGCGGGCCGGTGTACACGATGCCGGACAGCAGGACGGAGTCGCCGGCGTGCAGCGAGCCCGGGTCCGCGAGCGGGAGCGGCAGCGAGGTCGTCACAGGGTCACGCTCCGCACCCGGTGGGAGTGGCAGTCCAGGTTGATCGCCACGGGGAACGCCGCGATGTGGGTGGGGTAGGCCTCGACGTGCACGGCCACCGTCGTCACCGTCCCGCCGAACCCGGCCGGCCCGATCCCGGTCGCGTTGATCGCCTCGACCAGCTCCGCCTCGAGCTCCGCGAGCTTCGGGTCCGGCGAGGGCGAGCCGGTGGGGTCGCGGGTGAGCGCCCGCTTGGCGAGCACCGCCGCGCGGTCGAACGTGCCGCCCATGCCGATCCCGACGGTCACCGGCGGGCTCGCGCTCGGTCCCGCCTTCTCGATCGTCTCCACCACGAACCGCTTCATGCCCTCGACCCCTGCGGCGGGGGTGAGCATCCGCAGGGCGCTCATGTTGTCGCAGCCCGCGCCCTTGACCAGCAGCGTCAGCTCGATCGTCGATCCCGGCACGAGGTCGTAGTGCACCATCGCCGGGGTGTTGTCGCCGGTGTTGACCCGGTCGACGGGGGAGCGGACCAGCGAGGCGCGCAGGTAGCCGTCGCGGTAGCCCTGCGCGACGCCCCGGTCGATCGCCTCCGCCAGCGAGCCGCCGGTGAAGTGCACGTCCTGCCCGATCGTCAGGAACAGCACCGCGTAGCCGGTGTCCTGGCAGAACGCGATCTGCTCGGCGGCCGAGACGCGGGCGTTCTCCAGGAGCCGGTCGAGCACCTCGCGCCCGATCGGCGACTCCTCGGCGTCGCGCCCCCGCTCGCAGCGCCGCGACGTGGTCCGCGCGCAGCTCGTGGTTGGCCTCGACGCAGAGCCCCGCGATCACGGCCTCGACCTCGGTGACGTCCACGGTCCGCAGTTCGGGCACGCGACAGGCGTACCGCACCCGACGTCGTCGTGCACGGGTGGTGGCCGACCTCGCCATGATCGACGCCGGTTTCCTGGCGTCCAGTGTCTGCAAAGCGACTTTCCTGACACGCTCACGACCGTGGCGGACACGACGGGCGGGGGCTACGCGACGGCGTTCCCGCGCGTGCTGCGGCGCTTCGCGCTGTTCGCGATCGCGTTCTCCGTCGTCTCGATCACCACCGGGATCTTCGTCAACTACGCCTACGGGCTCACCACGATGGGCCCGGCCGCGGTGTGGCTCTGGCCGGTGGCCGCCGTCGGGCAGGTGCTGGTGGTCCTCGTGCTCGCCGAGCTCGCCGGGCACATGCCGCTCGCGGGGGCGAACTACCAGTGGACGGCGCGGCTGGTCGGGACCCGCTTCGGCTACACCGTCGGCTCGCTGGGCCTGCTCTACGGCGCGGTCGGGCTCCCCGGGATCGCGCTGGTCGGGCTCGCCCCGCTCACCGCCACCGTCCTCGGCCTCGACGCCGCCGCCCCGGCGACGCTGCTGGTCATCGCCGTCGTCGCCCTGCTGCTGGCCTTCGGGGTCAACATCGTGCGCGTGTCGTGGGCGGCGCGGGTCAACAACCTCGCGGTGTTCGCCGAGATCGCGGGCACCGTCGTGCTCTCGCTGCTCCTGCTCGGCCTCTGGGTGCACGGGCACGCGGGGACGCCCGACGGCGGGCACGGTCTCGGCTTCCTCGGCAGGGTGAACCCGGGCACGCCGATCGCCGACGCGGTCGTCGGGGGCGCGCTGGTCGGCATCTTCACCCTCGTCGGGTTCGAGGCCGCGGCGGACATGGCCGAGGAGGCCGTCGACGCCCGCCGCACCGTCCCCCGCGCCATGATCGCGGCCGCCGTGATCTCCGGGGTGCTCGGGCTCGTCGCGCTGATCGGTTTCACCGTCGCCATCCCGGACCTCGCCGCGGTCGAGGCCTCGCCGGTGCCGCTCGCCGCCATCGCGGCGTACTGGCTCGGCCCGGTGCTCACGCGGGTGTTCCTGGTGGTCGTGGTCTTCTCGATGTTCGCGCTGCTCGTGGTGGCGGCCGCGTCCAACTCGCGGCTGCTCTTCGCGATGGCGCGCGACCGGCTCCTGCCCGGGTCCCGCCTCCTGGCCCGGGTCAACCCGACGACCGCGACACCGATCCCCGCCCTGGTCACCTCGCTCGTCGTGTGCCTCGCTCTGCTCGCCTACGGCACCCTCGACGGCGCCGCGTTCACGATCCTCGTCGGCGCCACCGCCCTCGTCCCCTACCTGATCTACCTGCTGACCCTCGGCGGCTACCTCGCCCGGCGCCGCCGGCTCGCGGGCACGGGGGAGGCGGGCTTCTCGCTCGGCCGCGCCGCCCTGCCGGTGGCGGGGCTGGCGCTGGTGTGGCTCGTCGTGGTGGTCGCGGCGCTGACGCTGCCCGACGCGTTCCGCGCGGCCGACTACGTCGTGCTCGGCGGCCTCGCGCTGACCGGGCTCTGGTACCTCGCGGTGCTCCGGCGCCGCCTGCGCGACGGCACCGCCGGGCTGCCCGCCCCGGCCGAGCCCGCACCCGCCGTCGGGACCCTGGAGGCGTCATGACCGGAGACCGCGCGATGACCTGGACCAACTGGGCCGGGAACCAGCGCACGTCGCCCGCGCGCACGGTGACCGCGCGGGACACCGAGGACGTCGTCGCCGCCGTGAAGAGCGCTGCGCGCGAGGGCCTGCGGGTGAAGGCCGTCGGGTCCGGCCACTCGTTCACCGGGATCGGGGTCCCCGACGGCGTCGCCCTCGCGACCCCGTCGTCGCCGGACCTGCTGCGGGTGGCCGGCACCCGGGTCACCGTCCCGGCCGGCATGACGCTGCGGACGCTCAACCCGCTGCTCTGGGCGCGCGGGCTCGCCCTGCCCAACCTCGGGGACATCGACGCCCAGACCGTCGCGGGCGCCGTCGCCACCGGGACGCACGGGACGGGCGCGGGGCACCTGGGGATCGCCGCGGGGATCCGGGGCCTGGAGATGGTCCTCGCCGACGGCAGTGCGGTCACCGCCAGCGCGACCGAGAACCCGGAGCTCTTCCACCACGGGCGGGTCGGGCTCGGGGCGCTCGGGGTGGTGACGGCGGTCGAGCTGGAGACCGTGCCCGCCTTCGGACTGCACGCGCGGGAGTCGGCGCTGCCGCTCGAGGAGCTGCTCGAGTCCTTCGACGAGCTCGCCGCCGCCCACGACCACGTCGAGTTCTACTGGTTCCCGCACACCGGGATCGCCGCCACGAAGGTCAACGACCGGACGGCCGACGCGGGCCCGACCCGCGGCCGGGTCGCGGAGTGGGTGGGGGACGAGCTGCTCGGCAACGGGGCCTTCGAGGCCGTGTGCCGGCTGGGGTCACGGGTGCCGTCGCTGGTGCCGCGGCTCAACCGCGTGCTCGCCGGGCAGATGGCCAACGCCGAGTACGTCGACCGCTCCTACCGGGTGTTCACCAGCCCGCGCCGGGTGCGGTTCCTCGAGATGGAGTACGCGGTGCCGCGCGCGGCCCTGCGCGAGGCGTTCGACGGGCTGCGGGCGGCGGCGGCCCGGCACGCGGCCGACGTGGTCTTCCCGGTGGAGGTGCGGGTGGCGGGCGCCGACGACGTCCCGCTCTCGACGGCGTCCGGCCGCGACACCGCCTACCTCGCCGTCCACGTGTACCGCGGCCGGCCCCACGAGGCCTACTTCGCGGCCGTGGAGTCGGTGATGACCGCGCTCGGCGGCCGCCCGCACTGGGGGAAGCTGCACACGCGGACGGCGGCCCAGCTGGCCGCGTCGTACCCGCAGTTCGGCGCCTTCGTCGCGCTGCGCGACCGGCTCGACCCCGAGGGCCGGTTCACCAACGCCCACCTCGATCGGATCCTCGGTGCCCCACCTCGCTGACCTGCAGACACCCGCGCTCGTCGTCGACGCCGACGCGCTCGAGGCCAACCTCGCCGACATGGCGCACCGCTGGCCGGGCGCGACGCTGCGGCCCCACGTGAAGGCGCACAAGACGACGGCGCTGGCGCACCGGCAGGCCGCGCACGGCTCGCCGGGGTTCACGTGCGCGACGATCCGCGAGGTCGAGGGCATGGTCGCGGCCGGTCTGGGGCAGGACCTGCTGCTGGCGAACGAGGTCCTGGACGCGCGGCGGCTGGGAGCCCTGCTGGCCCGGGGCGCGCGGGTGACGGTGGCGGTCGACTCGCCCGAGACGGTGGGGGCGGCCGCGGCGGGCGGGGTGCGCGAGGTGCTGGTCGACGTGAACGTCGGGCTGCCGCGGTGCGGGATCCAGCCCGACGAGGCGGGTGCGCTGGCGGAGACGGCGCGGGCGAGCGGGCTCGAGGTCCGCGGGGTCATGGGCTACGAGGGCCACCTGCAGGCGCTGCCCGACGTCGCCGAGCGGGCCCGGCTGACGCAGGAGTGCATGGCACGGCTGCTGGCGGCGCACGCGGACGTCGGCGGGGAGGTCGTCTCGGGCGGCGGGACCGGGACCTCGGCGGTCAACACGTGGGTCACCGAGATGCAGGCCGGCTCGTACGCGCTCATGGACTCGGCCTACACGGCGGCGGGGGTGGGGTACCGCCAGGCGCTGCACGTGCTGGGGACGGTGGTCCACACCTCGGCGGCGCGCCCGGACATGCCGGCGTACGCGGTGGCCGACGTCGGGCTCAAGGCGCTGGGGATGGACCACGGGAACCCGTCCATCCCGCACGGCGCAGGTCTGGTTCTGCTCCGACGAGCACGTGACGTTCGCGCCCGACGACGAGGCCCCCGTCGCCGTCGGGGACCGGGTGCTCGTCGTCCCGGCGCACATCGACCCGACGGTCGCCCTCCACGAGCGGATGCACCTGGTGCGCGACGACGAGGTCGTGGAGACCTGGGAGGTCGACCTGCGCGGGTGGTGATCCGCTGGTCCGGCCCTCCCTTCCGCTCACCGCGCACCAGGCATGCCCTCCCCGGTCGACCGGGTACCGCCGGGAGGCAAGACGTGGACGAGAGCCGCGCTCCGACCCCAGCGGGCGCGGCGAGAAGGAGGAAGACGGGATGGACCTGTCGCGCACGCGGGAACTCTTCGAACGGCAGGGGCCGTTCGCGACGGTCTACCTGGAGGCGACCAACCCCGGCGAGAACGCCGCCAAGCAGACCGAGCTGCGCTGGCGGGGCCTCTCGAAGTCGCTGTCGGAGCAGGGCGCGGACGACAAGACGATCGCGGCCCTCGACGAGCTGTTCTCCGACACCCCCGGGGGCGAGCTCGACGCGTACGGCCGGGTGGTCGTGGCCTCGGCCGACGGCGTGCTGTTCGACGACCCCGTCGAGGGCGTCGACCGGGCCGGGACTCGGCCACCTGGTCCCCGCTGCCCGAGCTCGGGACGTACTTCCGGTCGCAGTCCGGCGGCGTCCGCGCCCTGCTCGTCGTCGCCGACCAGACCGGCGGTGACGTCTACCAGGTGGTCGCCTCCAACGCGGAGGGCGCCCGCGAGGTCGACGAGCAGACGATCAAGGGCTCGGCCGTGGAGTCCGTGCACAAGCCGCGCGAGGGCGGCAACGCCCACAAGCAGCGCCAGCGCCGCCACGCCGAGGCGGCGTACCAGAACGCCGCCGACGTCGTGAAGGGCATCAAGTCCGCGGCGTCGGAGTTCCGGCCCGAGCTGATCGTGCTGGCCGGCGAGGTCAGCGGGCGCGAGGTCGTCCGCACCGAGATGCCCAAGGGCCTGCTCGAGATGACCCGCGAGATCGACGCGGGCAGCCGCGCGGCCGGCGCCAGCGAGGACGCGCTCGAGGACGCGTTCCTCACCGAGGTCGGGCGGTTCGCGACCGAGCGGGAGACCGCCATCGACCAGCAGTTCCACGAGGCCAAGGGCCACGGGAACGCCGCGGAGGGTCTCGAGCAGGTGCTCGAGGCGGCCCGCACCGGCGCGATCGCGACCCTGATCCTCGTCGACGCGCACCCGGTGCCCGGCGAGCTCTACGTCGGCGACACGCCCCGAGGCCATCTCGACGCAGAAGGACCGGGCCGCGTCGATCTCCGACGCCGAGCCCGTGGCGCGTCCGGCCGAGCAGGTGCTCGTCCGCGCGGCCGGCGCGATGGGCGGCGACATCGCCGTGCTGGGCGCGGGTGCGGAGCTGGCCGACAACGTCGGCGCGCTGCTGCGGTTCCCGACCGGTTCCTAGGTGCGCTCCGCGCATGTGAGCAGTAAGTGCGGCCATCACCGCACTTACTGCTCACATGCCGAAGGCGATGGCGGCCTTCTGCCCGCCGGGACCCGAGCCGATGACGAGCAGGTCGTAGTCGTGCCGGACGGTGCCGTCCGTGGCGCTGGTCACGACGGCGAGCCTGACCCGTGATCACCGGCGCGGCAAGCGGCCCGACATGACGTCCCGGTGACACCTCGACTGCCCGTGCGGCCGTCCGGGTGAACCGTGGATCCGGATCGCGCCGGGCGGAGTCCCAGGGTCATGAGCTCCCGCAGGCACGCCCGTCGCCGGCCACCGCCCCGCTCCGGTCCACGCCGGACGCCGCCCCGTCCCGACCCGCCGCGGGCGCGCCGGGCGCCCGACGACCAGGTGGTGGTCCGGCTCGGCGGGCCGCAGGACCTCGTCGGGTCGCTGCCCTCGATGCTCGGCTTCGTCCCGGAGGAGTCGGTGGTGGCGATCGCGATGCACCGCCGCGAGGGCCGCAGCCGCGTCGGGGGCATGGCCCGCGTCGACCTGGTGGCCGAGGCCGCCGCGCACGAGCGGGCCGAGGTCGACCGGGTGCTCGCCCACGCCCTGCGGGACCGGTTCGCGCGCTCGGAGCCCGACGAGGTCGTCGTGGTCGTCGTCGCCGACGCCGAGCCCGGCGAGCGTCCGCCCCACGCCGGGCTCGTCGACGCGCTCACCGAGGCGTTCGCCGAGCTCGGGGTCCCGGTGAGCGGCGCGGTGTGGGCGGCGCGGGTCGCCGCCGGCGCGCCCTGGCGCTGCTACGACGACTGCGGCTGCTCCGGCACCGTGCCCGACCCGACCGGGACGCTCGCCGCCGCCGAGTCCGCGGGGATCGGCCGCGTCACCTACGGCTCCCGGGACGAGGTGGCGGCGGCGCTGGCGCCCGAGCCGGCGGCGACCGGCCGCCGGCGCCGGCAGCTCGTGGACGACGCGCACCGGGCCGCGCTGACCGACCGGGGGCTCGCCGGGGCGGCCGCGGCGCGCCGGGACCTCGAGGCGGTCCGGCACGCGGTCGCGGAGGTCGGGCGCGACGTGGTGCTCGCCGAGGAGGAGATCGCGCGGCTGGCGGTCGCGCTGTGCGACCCGCGGGTCCGCGACGTCGCCCTGGGGTTCGCCGCGGGGCACGACGAGGCGGTCGACCCGGACCACGCCGCACGGCTCTGGACGTTGCTCGCCCGCGCCGTGCCCGCCCCGGAGGTCGCCGAGCCGGCGACCCTGCTGGCCTTCGCCACGCTGGACCGCGGCGGCGGGGCCGCGCTGACCGTGGCCCTGGACCGCGCGATGGCCGCCGACCCGGACCACCAGCTCAGCCGCCTGCTCGCCGCGCTCGTCGCGTCCGGGGTCGACCCCGCCGCGCTGCGGGAGATGGTCGCCGAGTCGTCGGCCGAGTCCGCGGCGCGCCTGGCGGCGTGAGCACCGGGGCGGCGCGAGCAGGCCGGGTCAGGGCCGGCCAGGGCCGGTCAGGGCAGGTCGTCGAGGGCGGCGGGGAGCTCGGCGGGCTTGTCGACGACGGCCGCCGCGCCCGCCGCCTCGAGCTCGGCGCGGCCCCCGAACCCCCACGACACCCCGAGGCAGATCAGGCCGTGGTGCCGGGCGCCCTCGACGTCGTGGTGGCGGTCGCCGACCAGGCCCGCCACGGGGCCGTCGCCGTGCCGGGCCAGGGCGAGCCCGACGACGGCGGCCTTGCCCTCGATGCTGCCGTCGAGCGCGGCGCCGTGGACGCCGCCGTCGAAGGCCGCCGTCAGCCCCAGGTGCTCGACGATCTCGCGGGCGTAGACGGCGGGCTTGCTGGTGGTGACGGCGAGGACGTCGCCGCGCGCGACCAGCTCGTCGAGGGCCTCGTCGATGCCCTCGTAGACCGTCACGTCGAACATCTCGCCGGCGCCGTACACCGTCCGGTACGCCGTCATCATCGCGTCGCCGGTCGCCACGTCGACGCCGAGGACGTCGCGGAACGCGGCGGGGAACGGCGGCCCGATCAGGGTGCGCAGCTGCTCGGGCGTGGGCTCGGGGATCCCGACGGCGGCCGCCGCGTGCCGCACCGAGGCGCGGATGCCGGGGCCGGAGTCGACGAGGGTGCCGTCGAGGTCGAACAGCACCAGGCTCACCGGCCGGCCCCCACCGGCGCGGCCTGCGCGAACGCCCAGGCGTCGGCGACGATGCCGTCGAGGTCCCCGCGCCGCGGGGTCCAGCCGAGTTCGGTCCGGGCGCGCTGCGCCGAGGCGACGAGCACCGCCGGGTCCCCGGCGCGGCGCGGGGCGACGACCGCGGGGATCGGGTGCCCGGTGACCCGCCGGCAGGCCTCGACGACCTCGCGGACCGAGAAGCCGGTCCCGTTGCCGAGGTTGCAGACCAGGTGCCCGCCGCGCTCCCCGGCCGCGTCGAGGGCGAGCAGGTGGGCGGCGGCGAGGTCGTCGACGTGGATGTAGTCGCGCACGCAGGTGCCGTCCGGGGTCGGCCAGTCGTCGCCGAAGATCGACACCTGCTCGCGCCGGCCGAGGGCGACCTGCAGCACGAGGGGGATGAGGTGGGTCTCGGTGGTGTGCCGCTCGCCGACCATCGGGCCGTCGGCCGGGCGGTGGGCGCCCGCCACGTTGAAGTAGCGCAGCGACACCGCGCCGAGCTCCCCGTCGGAGGCCGCGGCGTAGGAGGCGATCGCGTGGTCGATCGCGAGCTTGGTGGCGCCGTAGGGGTTGGTGGGCCGGGTGGGGGAGTCCTCGGTGATGGGGCTGGTCTCCGGCTCGCCGTAGGTGGCGGCCGTGGAGGAGAACACCAGCCGCGGGACCCGGTGGGCGCGGACGGCGTCGAGCAGCGCCACCGAGGTCACGACGTTGCCGTGCCAGTACTTCGCCGGGTCCACCACGGACTCGCCGACCAGCGAGCGCGCCGCGAAGTGCAGCACGCCGTCGAAGGGGCCCGTCCCGAGCACGTCGTCGGCCGCGGCCGCCACGTCGCCCTCGACGAACGCGGCCCCGGCCGGGACGGCGTCGCGGTGCCCGGTGGACAGGTCGTCCAGGACGGTGACCTCGTGGCCCGCGGCGAGCAGGTGGGCGGTGCACGCGCTGCCGACGTAGCCCGCGCCCCCGGTGACGAGCAGCTTCATGCCCCCGAGTCTGACGTACGGCCCTGTGGCGCTCCTGGGGGTGGGCGAGGAGAGCTCAGACGGCGCGGACGAGCACCGCGTGCGCGACCAGCGGGTCGACCTCGGAGCGCTGGCCGCCGTGGCCGACGTTCACCGCGTCCCCGAAGCGGGGGATGCCCACGACCTCGATGTCGCTGCCCGGCAGGACCCCCGCCGACTTGAGCCCGGCCATGAGGGTCTCGTTGAGCTGCACGTGCTCGGCGATCCGGCGGATGACGACGGTGCCGCCGCCCGAGCGCGCGAACTCGTCGAGCCGGACGAGGCCCGCCTCGTCGGGCGTCGGGGTGCGGGTGGGGAGCTCGGTGACCCCGCCGCGCAGCTCGTCGAGGCCCGGGATGGGGTTGCCGTAGGGGGAGACCGAGGGCTCGCCGAGCAGCGCGAAGACCTTCTTCTCCACGGCCTCGCTCATCACGTGCTCCCAGCGGCACGCCTCGGTGTGGACGTGCTCCCACTCCAGGCCGATGACGTTGACCAGCAGCAGCTCGGCCAGCCGGTGCTTGCGCATCACGGAGACGGCCTTGGCGCGGCCCTCCGGGGTGAGCTCGAGGTGGCGGTCCCCGGCGACCTGGACGAGACCGTCGCGCTCCATGCGGGCCACGGTCTGGCTCACCGTCGGGCCGCTCTGCTCGAGGCGCTCGGCGATCCGCGCGCGCAGCGGCGTGACGCCCTCCTCCTCGAGCTCGTAGACGGTGCGCAGGTACATCTCCGTGGTGTCGATGAGGTCGTTCATCCCCACCCCTTCCGGTGCCGCCCGCCATCCTAGCGACGGAGTCGGACACCACGGACGCACCGCGAGGCGCGGCCGTGCACGATGGGTGCGTGTCGACCCCCGCAGCACCGCTCGTCGCCGCCCCGGACCTGATCTCCGAGCTCGCCGGCGGCCCGGCCGGCACCGGCGGGCGGCCCGTCGTCCTCGACGTCCGCTGGCGGCTCGTGCCGCCGCCCGAGGGCCGGAAGCCGCGCCGCCGGCCGGACCCCGTCGGGGAGCCCGACTTCGACGCCGGGCACGTGCCCGGAGCGGTGTTCCTCGACGTCGACACCGACCTGGCCGGCCCGCCCGGCCCCGCCGGCCGCCACCCGCTGCCCGACCCCGACGACCTCCAGACCACGCTGCGCCGCGCCGGGATCGGGCGGGCCACCCCCGTCGTCGTCCACGACGGCGTCGGCGCGGGCGACGCCATGGCCGCGGCCCGGGCCTGGTGGGTGCTCCGCTGGGCGGGCCTGGCGCCGGCGCAGGTCCGGGTCCTCGACGGCGGCTTCGACGCCTGGACCGCGGCGGGCGGGCCGACCGCCACCGAGTCGGGCGGGGCCCGCCGGCCGGGCGACATCGCGATCGCGGCCGGCGCCATGCCGGTGCTCACCGCCGACGCCGCGGTGGACGTCGCCGGGCGCGGCGTGCTGCTCGACGCCCGGGCGCCGGAGCGCTTCCGCGGCGAGACCGAGCCGATCGACCCGGTGGCCGGCCACGTGCCGGGGGCCGGGCAACCTCCCGGCCGGGTCCCTGCTCGACGCCGACGGCCGCTGGCGGTCCGCCGACGAGCTGGCCACCGCGCTCCGCGCGCTCGTCGGGGACACCGGGCCGGTCGGGGCGTACTGCGGCTCGGGGGTCAGCGCGACGATGCTCGTGCTCGCCGCGGAGATCGCCGGGGTGCGCCCGCCGGAGGACCCGGTGGCGCTCTACGTCGGCTCGTGGTCGAACTGGTGCGCGGCGAAGCGGCCGGTCGCGACCGGCGCGTGACGGGAGCGGCCTCGGTAGCGTCGGGCCCCATGCGCACCACCGTGGTCTGGGACGAGGCCCTCCTCGCGTACAAGCTCTCGGCGGACCATCCGCTGCACCCGGTGCGCCTGGACCTGACGATGCGCCTGGCGCGCGCCCTGGGCGTGCTCGAGGACGTCGAGCCGCTGGTCCCCACCCCGGCGCCGGACGAGGAGCTCGAGCGGGTCCACGTCGCGTCCTACCTGGCGGCCGTCCGGCGCGCCCCGGAGCACGGCGACGACCCCGCCCACCAGCTCGGCACCGCGGACAACCCCATCTTCGAGGGGATGCACGACGCCGCCGCGCTGGTCTCGGGCGGCTCGATCGCGGCCGCCCGGGAGATCGCGGAGGGCCGGGCCGACCGCGCGGTCAACCTCGCCGGCGGCCTCCACCACGCCATGCGCGACCACGCGTGGGGCTTCTGCATCTACAACGACTGCGCGATCGCGATCTCCTGGCTGCTCGACCACGGCTACACCCGGATCGCCTACGTCGACACCGACGTGCACCACGGCGACGGGGTGCAGGCGGCCTTCCTCGACGACCCGCGGGTCATGACGATCTCGATGCACCAGCACCCGCGCACGCTCTGGCCCGGGACCGGGTTCCCCTCGGAGTTCGGCGAGGGCGCCGCGGCCGGGCACCGCGATCAACGTGCCGCTGCCGCCCGGCACCCGCGACCCGGAGTGGCTGCGCGCCTTCCACGCCGTCGTGCCCTCGATGCTGCGGGCCTTCGAGCCGCAGATCCTCGTCACCCAGTTCGGGGCCGACACCCACCACGAGGACCCGCTGGCCGAGCTCTCCCTCACCGTCGACGGCCACCGGGCGATCTACCGGGCGTGCCGTGACCTCGCCGGGGAGTACGCCGGCGGCAAGTGGCTCGCGCTCGGCGGCGGGGGCTACAACCTCGTGCGCGGCGTGCCGCGCTCGTGGACCCACCTGCTCGCCACGGTGCTCGACCGCGACCTCGACCCGCAGCGCCCGATCCCCGCGTCGTGGACCTCCTACGCGGCCCGGATCTCGACGCGGCCGCTGCCCACGAGCATGACGGAGGACGCATCGACGGAGTGGTCGCCCTGGGGCGGGTACACCGAGGTCGACGTGGATCGTTTCGTCCTCGAGACGCGCCGGGCCGTCTTCCCGCTGCACGGCCTGGAACCGCAGAACGTCATGGACTAGAGACCGCCCCGGACGGGAGACCATGAGCTCGGCACCCGAGACCGCGTCCGAGAAGGACCCCGGCACGCCCACCGACGGGGCGCGCACGGACATGGACGCCGCCACCCTGCCGATGCGCACCGTGCCCGACGCGCCCTACCCGCGGCACTGGGAGGCCGACGTCGTCGCGGCCGACGGCGCCACCGCCCACCTGCGCCCGATCAGCCCGGCGGACGCGGACGCCGTCGTCGACTTCCACTCCCGGCTCTCCGAGCGCACCCGCTACTTCCGGTACTTCAGCCCCTACCCGAAGATCCCCGCTCGCGACCTCGAGCGGTTCACCGACGTCGACCACCACGACTCGGTGGGCCTCGTGATCTGGCTGGGGGAGGAGATCATCGCGATCGGGCGCTACGTGCGCCTCGGCCCGGACGATCCGTCCGCGGAGGTCGCGTTCGTCGTCCGGGACGACCACCAGGGCCGCGGCCTCGGCTCGATCCTGCTCGAGCACCTGGCGGCGGCGGCCGAGGAGGTCGGGATCCGGCGCTTCGTGGCCGAGGTGCTGACCGAGAACCGCGCGATGCTGCGGACGTTCCGCCAGGCCGGCTACGACGTGACCCGCGCGATGGAGGGCTCGACGCTGCACCTCGAGTTCGACGTCGCCGCGACCGAGCGCTCCACCGAGGTCCGCCTCGCCCGCGAGCAGGCCGCCGAGGCCCGCAGCGTCGCGAACGTCCTGCACCCGCGCTCCGTCGCGGTCGTCGGCGCGTCGGTCGACGAGGGCAAGCTCGGCCACGTCGTGCTCGCGAACCTGCTGCGCCAGGGGTTCACCGGGCCGGTCTACCCGGTCAACCCGGACGCCCACTCGGTGCGCGGCGTCCGCGCCTACCCGACGGTGACCGACATCCCCGACGACGTCGACCTCGCCGTCGTCGCCGTGCCCGCCCCCGAGGTGTCCGGGGTGGTCGACGGCTGCCTGGCCAAGGGGGTCAAGGCGCTCGTCGTCCTGACCTCCGGGTTCGGCGAGACCGGCGACGCGGGGGCCGCCGCGCAGCGCGAGCTGGTCACGCTCGCCCGCTCCCGCGGGATGCGCGTGGTCGGGCCGAGCGCCCTCGGCGTCGTGAACCTCGACCCGGCCTACCGCCTCAACGCCACCCTCGCCCCGCGGCTGCCGCCCCCGGGGCGCGTGGGGTTCTTCTGCCAGTCGGGTGCCCTGGGCATCCAGATCCTCGCGGCGGCCGCGCAGCGCCGGCTCGGGCTCTCCACGTTCGTCTCGGCCGGGAACCGGGCGGACCTCTCGGGCAACGACCTCATGCAGTACTGGGACACCGACGCGGCCACCGACGTCGTCCTGCTCTACCTGGAGAGCTTCGGCAACGCGCGCAAGTTCGCGCGGGTGGCCCGGCGGCTGGCGCGCCGCAAGCCGGTGATCGCGGTGGCCAGCGGGCGGCACGCGACGCCGGGGCTCGCGGCGTCGACCTCGCCGCTGGAGGAGGCGTCGGTCGCGGCCGTGTTCGACCAGTCCGGCGTCATCCGCGTCGGCTCGGTCGACGAGCTCTTCGACGTGGCGCTGCTCGTCGCCGACCAGCCGCTGCCGAGCGGGCCGCGTCTCGGCGTCGTCGGGAACTCCAGCGCGCTGGGGGCGCTCGCCGCGGACGTCGCGCTCGCCCTCGGCCTGCACCTCGCGTTCCCGCCGGTGGACGTCGGGGCCATGGCCGAGCCCGCCGAGTTCGCCGACGCGGCCCTGCGCGCGCTGCAGGACGACGGCTGCGACGCGCTCGTCGTCGTGTTCTCCCCGCCGGTGTCCACCGACGGCGCCGAGCACGCCGACGCGCTCGCCGAGGCCGTGACCGGCGCGGACAAGCCCGTGACGACGACGTTCCTGGCCTCGGCCGGGGTGCCCGAGCACCTCGTGGTGCCCTCGCCGCCCGAGGCCGGCGGCGCGGCCGTCCCCGCCCGCGGCAGCGTCCCGTCCTACCCGTCGCCGGAGCGCGCGGTGGGCGCGCTGGCCCGCGTCGTGCGCTACACGCAGTGGCTGGCGCGCCCGGTCGGCGACTTCGTGGTCCCGCCGGGCTGCGACGTCGGGGCCGCCCGCGCGCTGGTGGAGGAGTGGGGGCCGTTCGAGTCGGCGACGGTGCTCGGCGACGACCGGGCCGAGGCGCTGCTGGGCTCCGTGGGCATCCGCATCGCGCCGTTCCGCCGGGCCCACTCCGCGCAGGAGGCGGTCGACGCCGCGGCCGAGCTCGGCGGCGCCGTCGTGCTGAAGACCGTGGTGCGGACCTGGCGCCACCGCAGCGACATCGCGGGGGTCCGCACCGGGCTGACCGAGCCCGAGGCGGTCCGGACCGCCTACCAGCAGCTCGCGCAGCTCTCCGGCTCGGACGAGGTGGCCGTGCAGACCCAGGTCCCGCCGGGGATGCCGGTGGTGGTGGAGCTGCGCGACGACCCGTCGTTCGGCGCGCTGGTCTCGTTCGGCCTCGCCGGGGTGGTCACCGAGCTGCTCGGGGACCGCGCCTACTGCGCCACGCCGCTCTCGACGATGGACGCCCACACCCTCGTCCGCGCGCCGCGGGCCGCGCCGCTGCTCGACGGCTACCGCGGCAACCGTCCCACGGACCTGGCGGCGCTGGAGGACCTGCTGCTGCGGGTCGGACAGCTCGCCGACCACGTCCCGGAGCTGCGCTCGCTCGCGCTCGACCCGGTCCTCGTCGCCGAGCGCGGGGCCCACCCGACGTCGATGCGCGCGGTCCTCGGCCCGCCGCCCGGGCCCCGGGACGCCGGCCCGCGGCGGCTGCGGGCGTAGCCCGTGTGAGCGGATTTCGCCGTCGCCGGCCCGGTCTCCACCCACACTCGCTCGCGATGAACGCGCTCCGGATGACCGTCCTGCTCCCGTCGGCGCTGCTCGGCGTCGCGCTCCTCGCCGGCTGCGGCGGGACCTCGTCCCCGCCCCCGCCCGGCCCGGAGACCCCGCCGACCATCGCCACCGGGGCCCCACCGCCCAGTGCCCCGGCGCCCGCGACCGCCGACCCGCTGACGGCCGACCCGCCCGACGGGACGACGGCGCTGGATCCCGCCCGCGTCGAGGCCCGCGGCCTGCCGCCGGGGTTCCCGACGCTGGTGTGGACCCGGGGCCCGCGGACCCTCGGCGTCTACGGGCGGGCCGGCGGGTGCACCGAGGCGAGCGCGCAGGTGGTCGACCAGACCGCCGGCGGCGGTGACGCTGCGGGTGGTCCAGACGACGACCTCGACCGGCCCCTGCACCCGCGAGCTGCGCTACCCGCCGCTGGAGGTGACGCTCGCGGCCGACCTCGGGACGCGGCGGGTGGTGCTCACCGGCGAGGTGCGCTGAGGCCCGGGCCCGCGCGGCGTCGAGCCGGCGCGACGCCCGCTCTGGATCAGGGGCACACCACGCGCTCCGGACCGAGATCAATCCTGTCTGACGTGCTGATGATCATGCGGGGTCGCGGCGCCCGGGATCACGACTGCGCGGAACCCCGGGGAAAGCCGAGAGACCGGGCCGGCCCCCGGCCGTCCCGGTCCCTCGTCGCCGACGACCGTCGTGGTCGTCCTGTCTTGGTCGCGCCGCGGTACCGCCGTTCCGGCGTGCCGGGGGTCACATCGCGGGCGCTGAGGTAGAGCATGCCGCCCTCCGAACGGAGGGGTCAAGCAGGCGAGCGGGCGGTCCCGCCGATGCCGCACCGCACCGATTCCGTCACCAGCGGTGACGGAATCGGTGCCAGTTCAGCTCGCGTACGCCTTGAGCCGGCGGGCGCGGTCGCCCTCGCGGAGCTTGCCCATGACCTCGCGCTCGATCTGGCGGACGCGCTCGCGGGACAGACCGAACTGCTTGCCGATCTGGTCGAGCGTGCGCGGCTGGCCGTCGTCGAGGCCGTACCGCAGCCGGATGACGTTCTGCTCGCGGTCGTCGAGGGTGGCGATGACCCGGCGCATGTCGTCGTGCAGCAGGCCGGAGATGACCGTCGACTCGGCGTCGGTGGCCTCGGCGTCCTCGATGAAGTCCCCGAGCGGGGCCTCCTCCTCGGACCCGACCGGCATGTCCAGGCTCACCGGGTCGCGGCTGTGGTCGAGCAGGTCGGCGACCTTCTCGACCGGGAGCCCCGACTCCTCGGCCAGCTCCTCGTGCGTGGCCTCGCGGCCGAGGGTCTGGTGGAGGTCCCGCTTGATGCGGGCCAGCTTGTTCACCTGCTCGACGAGGTGGACGGGCAGGCGGATCGTGCGGGCCTGGTCGGCCATGCCGCGCGTGATGGCCTGACGGATCCACCAGGTCGCGTAGGTCGAGAACTTGAAGCCCTTGGAGTAGTCGAACTTCTCGACGGCCCGGATCAGGCCGAGGTTGCCCTCCTGGATGAGGTCGAGCAGCGGCATCCCGCGGCCGGTGTAGCGCTTGGCCAGCGAGACGACGAGCCGCAGGTTCGCCTCGAGCAGGTGCGCGCGGGCGCGGCGACCGTCACGGGCGACGGCCCGGAGGTCCCGGGCGCGGCCCGCGTCGAGCGAGTCGTCCTCGAGCAGGTGGGTCGCGTAGACCCCGGCCTCGATGCGCTTCGCGAGCTCCACCTCGTCGGCGGCCGTCAGGAGAGCGGTCTTTCCGATACCGTTGAGGTAGACGCGCACGAGGTCGGCAGCGGGGCTCTGGGCGTCGAGGTCGCTCTGGGCCTCTGCCTCGGTCTGGAGCGCAGTAGTCTCGGGGACGACGTCGTGGGTCGACTCGGGCAGGA
Source organism: uncultured Actinomycetota bacterium (assembly GCA_963716955.1). Lineage (GTDB taxonomy): Bacteria > Actinomycetota > Actinomycetes > Mycobacteriales > Pseudonocardiaceae > Actinomycetospora. The sequence goes on along the minus strand of CAVQUY010000016.1, from coordinate 68,338 downwards.
CAGCCTCGGCGTCGCGAGACTCCTGCGGGGCGAGTGTCGCCGTCATGGAATCCTCCCTGCGCGGCACTTGGTCTGGTGCGTACCGCGTCATGTGGTCGAACGCGCAGTGGAGCGCGATCGTTCCCGACCGCCGCCCACCGACCGGTTAACCGCTTGTGACGGTGCCGACGCGTGTTCCGGGCCATGGATGGGCAACGACTTGCGCGCAACCCGTTGGGGCCCTCAGACCTCGACGAGCACCGTGAACGGGCCGTCGTTGACCGACTCGACCGCCATCGCCGCGCCGAACACCCCGGTCGCCACGGCGGCCCCGCGGGCCCGCAGCGTCTCGACGACGGCCGCGACGATCCGCTCGGCCGCCTCGCCCGGCGCGGCGGCCGACCACGAGGGGCGCCGGCCCTTCCGGGTGTCGCCGTAGAGCGTGAACTGGCTGACGACGAGCAGCCCCGCGCCGGTGTCGGCGCACGACCGCTCCGCGACCCGATCCCCCGTCGCTCCGCTCGCCCCGCAACACCCGCAGCTCGTGGAGCTTCCGCGCCATCGTCGGCACCGGGTCGTCCGCCGTGCCCACCCGTGCCGGGTCGTCGCGGTGGACCCCGAGCAGCACCAGCAGGCCCGGCGCGTCGAGCGCCCCGACGACCGCCCCGTCCACGGTGACCGACGCCCGCAGGACCCGCGCCACGACGGCCCTCACCGGGCCGTCCCCGGCGCCACCATCCCGTGCAGGAAGAGCTCCCGGACGACGGGCAGCGCGGCCGCGGTGAGCTCCTCGGGGTCGCGCCCGTGGGCGAGGGCGAGCAGCTCGCACAGGTCGCGCAGCGGCAGGTGGCCCCGGCACCCCGCGAGGAGGGCCTCGCCGAGCCCGTCGAGGTCGTGGCGCCACTGCGGGCCGTCCAGGCGCACCAGCGTCCCGCCGATCCGCCGCCAGGCCGGGTCGCCGCCGCCGTCGTCCTCGTCCGCGGCGTCCTCCGGCGCCACCGGGGTGTACCCGCGCTCCAGCGCCGTCGTCGCGGGCACGACGAGGGCCTCGTCGAGCAGGTCGTGCCCGCGCAGCCACGCCACCCGGTCCAGCCAGGCCTCGACCTCCGGGCCCAGCGGGTCCCCGTGGGCCTGGCGCATGTCCTCGCACACGACGGTGCCCGCGAGGCCCGGCGCGGTCCGGCGCAGCGTCACGAACCCGAAGCCGATCGCGACGACGTCCTGCGCGGCGAAGAAGTCGAGCCACCGCGCCGAGCGCGCGCGTCCCGCGGGGGAGGCGGGGTCGACGCCGGCGTCGCGCAGCCAGGTCCCGACGTGCAGGGCGGGGTCGGCGACGTCGCGCTGCACCACCCATGCGTCCAGCCCGCCCGGCTCGGCGGCCTCGGCGGCCGCCGCGAGCCAGCGCCGGGGCCGGGCGTCCCACCCGTCGTGCGGATCCCCGGCCGCGCGGGCGGCCTCGACGTCGGGGCGGGTCACGAGCCAGGAGGCGAGCAGCTGCCCGACGCCGTCCGGGGCGAGGTGGCCGGGCAGCGTCGAGACCAGCAGCTCGCTCGCGCCGTCGCCGCCCAGGCCCGCGTCGCGGTAGACGTGCTCGATCTCGGGCGGGCCGGGCACGAACGGCGGGTTGCAGACGATCTGGTCGAAGCGGCGCCCGGCGACCGGCTCCCACCACGGGCCGGCGAGGACCTCCGCGTCGATCCCGGAGAGCGCGAACGTCGTCCGCGCGAGGGTCAGCGCCCGCTCCGAGACGTCGGTGGCGGTCAGGGCGGCGGCGTGCCCGGAGGCGTGCAGCGTCTGCACCCCGCAGCCGGCGCCGAGGTCGAGCAGCGTCCCGACGGGCCGGCGCACGGTGGCGCGCGCCAGCGAGAGCGACGCCGCGCCGGTGCCGAGCACGTGCTCGCGGGCCCGGTCCGCCTCGGCGCCGGGCGCGTCGGGGTCGGAGGGGGCGGCGGTCCGGCCGGAGCTCGAGGTCGGAGACCACCCACCAGGAGCCGTGGTCGTCGGCGTGCGGGCGCAGGTCGAGCGCGGCGACGACCGCGCCGTCGCCCCCGCGCGTCTCCCCGCGCGCGGGACAGGAGCCCGGCGTCGACGGCCTCGTCGAGCCCGACGGGGGCGAGCGCGGCGGCCACGTCGGCGGCGGGCCGGGCCTCGCCGAGCAGGAACAGCCGGACCAGCGTCGCGAGCGGGGAGTCCGCGCCGACCGCCCGGGCGGCCGGTTCGGGCTCCCCGCGGTCCAGCGCGGCGCCCGCGTCGGCGCCCAGCGCCGCCGCGACGCCCTCGACGGTGAACCCCGCCTCGCGGAAGGGTGCGGCGAGCCGCGCGGCCAGCCCGGGCAGGAGGCCGGGACCGCGCCCGGGGTCGGTCTCCGACGTCGATTCGATCACGGGGGACAGTGTCGGACAGGCTGCTCCTGATCGGTTCACCGCGGTACACGAGCTTGTGACGTGTGGCACAGGGCCCCGATGGGGAAACAGCCTGTCCGACGAGAGGGGACCGTGCCGCGCGGACCGTGGCAGGGTTGCCTGATCGAGGTCGGCCCGTGACGCTGTGCACACCTGGTGCGGCGCTGCGTCGGGGCCGGCCAGCCATATTCGTAGTCGATCGATCCGGAGGGCCAGCGGATGTCGGAGCAGGGCACCAGTACGTCGAATCAGGGGAAGCAGTACGCGCCGGATTCCGAACTGGCGAAGACCGCCAACGCCCGCCCCGAGATGAAGGAGCAGGATCTCGAGGAGTTCTGGGACGAGCAGGCCAAGGCGCGCATCGACTGGTTCACGCCGTACGACACGGTGCTGGAGTGGAACCTGCCGTACGCGAAGTGGTTCCAGGGCGGGAAGCTCAACGCCTGCTACAACTGCGTCGACCGGCACGTCGAGGGCGGCAAGGGCGACAAGGTCGCGCTGCACGTCGTCCCCGACGACGGGCCGGACTCCTCCGAGGCGCGCGACATCACCTTCGCGCAGCTGCAGGAGCAGGTGGTCAAGTTCGCCAACGGGCTCAAGAAGCTCGGGGTGGCCAAGGGCGTCCCCGTCGGCATCTACATGCAGATGATCCCCGAGGCCGTCGTGGCCATGCTGGCGTGCGCCCGGCTCGGCGCCCCGCACACGGTCGTCTTCGGCGGGTTCAGCGGCAAGGCCGTGGCCGAGCGCTGCAACGACCTCGAGTGCAAGGTCCTCATCACCCAGGACCAGGCGATGCGCGGCGGCAAGGCCGGCGACCAGAAGGTCAACGCCGACCAGGGCCTCGACGCCAACCCGACCACCGTCGAGAAGGTCGTCGTGGTCAAGCGCTCCGGCGCGGACATCCCGATGAGCGACCGCGACGTGTACCTCGACGACCTGATCGCCGACGTGGACGGCGACGCGCAGAGCTGCCCGTGCGAGCCGATGGAGTCCGAGGACCTGCTGTTCCTCCTCTACACCTCGGGCTCGACGGGCAAGCCCAAGGGCGTCGTGCACACCACCGGCGGTTACCTGGTCGGGGTCACGACGACCACCAACCTGGTCTTCGACGTCAAGGACGACTCGGTCTACTGGTGCGCCGCCGACATCGGCTGGATCACCGGGCACAGCTACATCACCTACGGCCCGCTCGCCAACGGCCTCACGTCGGTGCTCTACGAGGGCGTCCCCGGATATCCGGACAAGGAAGTCTGGTGGAGCATCGTCGAGAAGTACGGGGTGACGATCCTGTACACCTCGCCGACCGCGATCCGCTCGCACATGAAGTGGGGCGAGCAGCACGCGCAGGCCCACGACCTCTCGTCGATCAAGATCCTCGGCAGCGTGGGCGAGCCGATCAACCCCGAGGTCTGGGAGTGGTACCGGGAGTACGTCGGCGGCGGCAAGGCGCCGATCATGGACACCTGGTGGCAGACCGAGACCGGGCACATCCTGATCACCCCGCTGCCCGGCATCACCACGCTCAAGCCGGGCATGGCCCAGCAGCCGTTCCCGGGGGTGCGCCCGGAGATCCGGGACGACGAGGGCAACGTCGCTCGGCACCGACCAGACCGGCAACCTGGTCCTGACGGCGCCGTGGCCGGGCATGATGCGCACGCTCTACAACGACGACCAGCGCTTCAAGGACACCTACTGGTCGAAGTACTCCGACGCGTACTTCGCCGGTGACGGCGCCAAGTACGACGCCGACGGCGACATCATGCTGATGGGCCGCATCGACGACGTCGTCAACGTCTCCGGCCACCGCCTCTCGACCTTCGAGGTGGAGAGCGCGCTGGTGGAGCACGACGACGTGGCCGAGGCCGCCGTCGCGGCGCGCAAGGACCCCGACACCGGGCAGGCGATCGTCGCCTTCGTCTCGCTCAAGGGCGACGCGCAGGGCACCGAGGAGCTGGAGCAGGCCCTGCGCGAGCAGGTGGCCCAGTCGATCGGGAAGCTGGCCCGGCCGGCCTCGGTGATCTTCGCCCCGGACCTGCCCAAGACGCGGTCCGGCAAGATCATGCGCCGCCTGCTCAAGAACCTCGCCGAGGGCGAGGAGCTGGGCGACACCTCCACGCTCGTCGACCCGTCGGTGGTGGAGGAGATGCAGAAGCAGATGGAGCAGAAGTAGCCGACCGGCTGCTCCGGAGCCGGCGAGCATGGTCCGTGTCGCGGACCACTGCTCGCCGGCCGGGCCTCCGTGCTGGCACGGATGACCGACGTCCACGGCGCTGAGAGCGTGCCCGCGGTGACGACCCCGGTCAGTCTTTCCGTGGGCGCCGGTCAGATCGACGCCAGGGGGGCGTGTCCACGGACCGGGGTCGTCGCCTCCGTGGCCGCCGTCGGGTCGGCGGTGGTGTCGCTGGGGTGGTTGGCGCCGCTCGCGACCTACGACCTCGTCACCTATGTGGCCGCGGCGTCGGTGGGCGTCACCATCGCGACGACGGGGGCCCTGTTCACCCAGGACCCCGCGCAGCGGATCACCGGACGCATCCTCGTCGCGGTCGCCGCCGTGTGGCTGATCTCGTGGGGCAACGAGTGGCGGGCCGGTCCGCTGCCGCTGCTCTCCGAGCTCCTCGGTCCGCTCTGGTACGTGCTCGGGGCCTGGGCGCTGCTGCGCTGGCCGGGGCGGGCGCTGGGCCGCCGGTACGAGGCGGTCTTCCTCGCGCTGCTCGGGGCGTGGTCGTGCGGCGGGGCCCTGGTGCGCACCGTCCTCGGGCGGCCCGAGTGGTCCGGCTACCCCGCCGACACCGTGTGGTTCGGGCTCACCGGCGCCCAGGACCGGGTCCGGTGGGACGAGCTCACGACGGCCTGGTTCCTCGGCCTCGGGGTCTTCTTCGCGACGCTGCTCGGCCTGCTGGCCGCCAAGCTGCGGCGCTCCCGGGGCCTCGTCGGCGGGAGACGCTGCCCCCGGCGTGCGCGGCCGGGGGCATCGCCGTCGCGGGCCTCGCCTACGTCGGCGTCCACGTCGTCGAGGTCTCCGCGTGGGTCCGGGACATGTCGCTGGTGGTGGTCGCCGTGGCGGTCGCGACGACGCCGGTGGCGTTCCTCGTCGTCGCGGTCCGGCGCCAGGCCGCGCGGGCGGCGGTCGCCGAGCTGGTCGTCCGCCTGACGACGGCCTCGTCGGGCGCGGACGCGGTGCAGGACGCCCTGCGGGCCGCCGTGGCCGACCCCGGCCTGCGGCTGTCCACCTGGAGCCCGACGCACCGACGGTACGAGGGCGTCGACGGCGAGGAGGAGACCGCCGAGGACGACCGCTGGCACGCCGAGGTCCGGGACGCCGACGGCGAGCCGCTGGCCCGCCTCGCCCTCGATCCCTCGCTGCGCCGCCAGCCCGACCTCGTCTCCGCGGCCCTGGGCGCCGCGGGCCTCGCCCTCGCCAACGGACGCCTCCACCACCGCGTCCAGGCCCAGCTCGAGGAGGTCCGGGCGTCCCGCCAGCGCATCGTGACGGCGACCCAGGCCGAGCGGCAGCGCTTCGAGCGCGCGGTGCACGACGGGGCCCAGGGCCCGCTCGTCGCGGTGAGCGCGGCGCTCTCGACGGTCCGGCTGCGGGTGTCCGGGGACCCGGAGGTGCAGGCGGCGATCGAGCGGGCGCAGGACACCGTGCGGGCGGCCCTCGGCGACCTCCGGGACATCGCGCGGGGCATCCACCCGATGGTGCTCAGCGAGGACGGCCTGTGCGCCGCCCTCGCGCGGCTGGCGGAGGGCCACCGGGTCCCGACCACGATCGACGTGCCGGGCACGCGCCTGCCCGCCGAGGTCGAGGGCGCGTTCTACTACACCGCCGCCGAGGCCCTCACCAACGTGGTCAAGCACGCCGACGCCACCCGCGTCCACGTGCGGGTCCGGGTCGAGGACGGGTTCGCGCGCCTCGAGGTGGCGGACGACGGCCGCGGCGGTGCCTGCCCGGAGGGCGGGACGGGCCTGACCGGCCTGCGCGACCGCGCCCGGGCGCTCGGCGGCGAGCTGTGGGTCGGGGACCGCGGGTCCGGGGGGACCAGGGTGGTGGTGACGATCCCGTGCGCGTAGCGCTCCTCGAGGACGGCGTGTTCCGGCCGGCCCTGCGGTACCTGCTCGAGGCGGGCGGCGTCGACGTCGTCGGCGACGCCGGCACGGCCGCGGACTTCGTGCCGATCGTCGCCGAGCAGCGTCCCGACGTCGCGATCCTCGACATCCGCCTCGAGGCGGGTTCCGACGACGCCTCCGGGCTCCGCGTCGCGCGACGGCTCCACGACCTCGACCTGTCGATCGGGCTGCTCGCGTTCTCCCACTTCGACGACGTCACCTGGGCCGCGCACCTGCTCGAGATCCGGGAGTCCGGCATCGGCTACCTGCTCAAGGACCGGGTCGACTCCCCGGAGGTGCTGTTCGCGGCCCTCGAGCGCATCCGCGCGGGCGGGACCGCGATCGATCCCGGGATCATCGAGCGCCTGGTGCGCTACCGGGAGCGGCAGGGGAGCCTGCGCCCGCTCACGCGGCGCGAGTGCGACGTCCTGCACCTCGTGGCGCAGGGTCTGTCGAACCCCGCGATCGCGGAGAGCCTGACGGTGGACAAGCGCACGGTCGAGACCCACGTCGCGAACATCTTCATGAAGCTCGGTCTCGAGGGTGATCGGCAGGACCGCCGGGTCACGGCCGCGCTCACGTGGCTGCGGGCCGACCCCGGCTGATCGGTGCTCAGCCGTTCCTGGTCCCGTCGGAGACGCGGTCCTCGGGGGCCGGCGGGGTCTCGCCGCGCAGGATCGCCAGCTCGTCGGTCACCCGGCCCATGATCCGGTCGGTGGCCTCCTGGAGGGCCTTGCGCTGCCCCTGCCTGCCGACCAGGTCGGAGAGGTCGACCGGCTCGCCGGCCAGCACCCGCAACGTGGCGCGGGGGACCAGGGTGCCCACCTTCGCCGTCGGCGGGAGCAGGTGGTTCGACCCCCACTGCCCGACGGGGATCACCGGGGCCCCGGTCGCGAGCGCCATCCGCGCGACGCCGGTGTGGGCCTTCTGCGGCCAGCCGTCGGAGTGGTCGGGGAAGCCGCCCTCGGGATAGACGACGATGCACTCGCCGCGCTTCACGCCCTCGACCGCCGCGCGGTAGGCCTCGATCCCGGACGCCCGGCGGTCCACCGGGATGTGGCGGCCGCCCCGCAGCGGGGCCCCGACGACCTTCATGTCCCACAGTTCGGACATGGCCAGGAACCGGGGGACGCGGCCCTGGGCCATGCAGTAGGTCACCAGCACGATGGGGTCGACGTGCGTGAGGTGGTTCACCGCGAGCAGCACGCCGCCCTCGGACGGGACGTGGCGCCCGCCGCGGTAGTCCCAGCGCGCGACGGCCATGAGCACCGGCCAGAGCAGGTCGATCGCGAACCCGTAGCCGAAGCCCCGGTCGAGGCGCGGGTAGAGCAGCCAGATCGCCAGCTTGCGCCACAGCCGCATCGCACGACCGGGTGGGCGCGCGTCGTGGCCCTGCGCGACGCGGCGCACCCGCGGGTGGGCGCGCGGGGCGGGGTGGTCGGAGGCCGTGACCTGGGGGGCCGACGACCGCGCAGCGGAACGGGATCCGGGAGGCGACGCGGCGGGCGCGGCGGGCGGCCCCGTCGTCGGCTGCGGAGGTCTCGACGGGCGGCGTACCGGCGCTGGTCGCGTCGTCGGGCTGCGAGCTCATGACCCGGATCATGTCCTGTCGTCCGCCCCGCCCGCATGAGTAGTTCCCCCGAACCGCCGGGGCCGCGGCCGCGATCGTCGGGACATGGGTCAGGCAGCAGCACGGGTGGCACGGGCGATCGGGACCTTCGTCCGGGCGGACGGCGGGCTCCCGGTCCGCATCCGCGCGTGGGACGGCAGCGAGGCCGGCGCGCCCGCCGGCTCCGGCGCGCCCGTCGTGGTGCTGAACCACCGGCGGGCCCTGCGGCGCCTGCTGTGGCAGCCGGGCGAGATGGGGCTCGCGCACGCCTACGTCTCCGGGGACCTCGACGTCGACGGCGACCTCGGCGCCGGCCTCGCCGCGATGTGGGGGCTCTTCCGCGACGGGGCGATCACGACCCGGCGGCCCCGCCTCGGCGAGCTGCCGGGCCTCGTCGGGACGGCCGCGCGGCTCGGCCTGCTCGGTCCCGAAGCCGGCGCCGCCGCCCGAGGCGATCACGCTGCCGCGGTTCGCGCGCCTGCACTCGAAGCTGCGCGACCGCGCCGTCATCGCGCACCACTACGACGCCGGCAACGACTTCTACGAGCTGATCCTCGACGAGAACATGGCGTACTCGTCGGGCTACTGGACCGACCTCGCCGCCCCGCCCACCGCGGCGAACCTGCGCGCCGCCCAGGACGCCAAGCTGGACATGATCTGCCGCAAGCTCGACCTGCGGCCGGGATCGACGCTGCTCGACGTCGGGTGCGGCTGGGGCTCGCTGCCCATCCACGCGGCGAAGCACTACGGCGCGCACGTGCGCGGCGTGACGATCGCCGTCGAGCAGCGCGACCACATCAACCAGCGCATCCGCGCCGAGGGCCTCGCCGACAAGGTGCAGGTCGACCTCGTCGACTACCGCGACATCGCCGCGCACATCGAGGAGTACGGCTCGTTCGACGCGGTGTCGAGCATCGAGATGGGCGAGCACGTCGGCGACGGGAACTACCCGACGTTCGCCGCGACGCTCGTCGGCGCGGTCCACCCCGGCGGCCGCGCGCTCGTGCAGCAGATGTCCCGCCGGCCCGGCGACCACCCCGGCGGCGGGGCGTTCATCGAGACCTACGTGACCCCGGACATGGTCATGCGGCCGGTCGGCGACACGCTCACCCTGCTGCAGCGGGCCGGGCTCGAGGTCCGCGACGTCCACGTCATGCGGGAGCACTACGTGCCGACCTGCCGCGCCTGGATCGCCACCCTCGAGGCGAACTGGGACCGCGCGGTGGCGCTGGCCGGGGAGCGGGGCGCGCGGATGTGGCGGCTCTACCTCGTCGGGGCCGCGCTCGCGTTCGAGGAGAACCGGATGGGCGTCGACCAGATCCTGCTGGTCCGGCCCACGACGACGGGCCGCTCCGGGATGCCGGCGACGCGCGGGTCCTTCGAGCCCGCGGCCGACGTCGCCGCACGCGGATACTCCGCGCCCATGAGCTTCGACTGGACCGCCGCCGGCATCCTCGTCGGCGTCGCCGTGGCGGTGGTCGTCGTGGCGTTCGCGGTCACGCTGGTCGTCGCGCGCGCCGCCGGCAGGCACAGCGTCGTCGACGTGACCTGGGGCCTGGGCTTCGTCCTCGTGGCGGTGGCGGCCTACGTGGTCTCGGGAGCGCTCGGCGTCGGGAACGACGTGGTCCGGCTCGTGGCGCTGGTGCTGCCGGTGGTGTGGGGGCTGCGGCTCGCGATCTACATCGGCTGGCGCAACCACGGGAAGGGCGAGGACCCGCGCTACGCGGAGATGCTCGGCGACGACCACCCGCCCGGCGCGGTCACCGCCCACGTGCTGCGCAAGGTCTACCTGCCGCAGATGGGCGTCATGGTCGTCGTGGTGCTGCCGGTGCTCGCCGCGATGGTGCGGGCGTCGGTGACGCTGCCGGTCGTCGTCGTGGGTGCCGTGGTGTGGCTCGTCGGATTCGTCTTCGAGTCCGTCGGCGACGCCCAGCTGGCCCGCTTCAAGGCGGACCCGCGGAACAAGGGCACGGTCCTCGACTCCGGGCTCTGGCGCTTCACCCGCCACCCGAACTACTTCGGCGACTTCTGCGTGTGGTGGGGCATCTTCCTCGTCGCCTGCGGGCACCCGGCCGGGCTGGTCACCATCGTCGGGCCGGCCCTCATGAGCTACCTGCTCATCGGGGTCACCGGCAAGGAGCTCACCGAGAAGTCGATGTCGACGCGGCCCGGCTACCCCGAGTACGTCGAGCGCACGTCCGGCTTCTTCCCCCTGCCGCCCGGCTCCGCGGCGGCCCGCGCCACCTGAGGAGAACCCATCCCGTGTCCGTCACGCTCCCCGAGGGGCTCGTCGCCCTGCTGCGCCGCCCCGCCCCCTGCTTCGTCGCGACCGTCATGCCCGACGGGTCCCCGCAGCTCACCGAGACCTGGGTCGACACCGACGGCGAGCACATCGTCATCAACGTCGTCGACGGCCGGCAGAAGGCCCGCAACGTGGCCCGCGACCCGCGGGTGGCCGTCAACGTCGCCGACCCCGACCAGCCCGCCCGCTACTGGGGCGTGCGCGGACACGTCGTGGACACGACCACCGACGGCGGCGCCGAGCACATCGAGGAGCTCTCCCAGCGCTACCTGGGCCGGCCCTACCCCGGCTTCGGCGGAGCCGGCGGCACCCGGCGGATCATCCGGATCGCCGCCGACTCCATCGCCCACGCCCCCGAATGGTGACGATGGCCGTGGGTGGGCGTCAGGCCGTCGCGCGCTTGCGGAGCGCGGTGAGCGCGGAGTCCGCGTGCTCGTCGAAGCGCATCTCGCCGGTGATCACCTCGAGCACCGTGCGGTCGGTGTCGATGACGAAGGTCCTGCGCTTGACCGGCAGCGCCGGCAGCCACGAGCGCTTGGCGTCGAACTGCTTCGCGACGACGCCCTTCGGGTCCGAGAGCAGCGGGTAGTCGAACGAGTTGTTCGCCGAGAACGTGTGCTGCTTCTCCACCGAGTCCGCGCTGATGCCGACCCGCTGCGCGCCGAGCTCGGCGAACTCCGCGGCCAGGTCCCGGAAGTGGCAGCTCTCCTGGGTGCAGCCCCCGGACGAGGCCAGCGGGTAGAAGAACAGCACCACCGGACCGTCGGCGAGCAGGCCCGACAGGGTGCGCTCGCGCCCCTCGTCGTCGGAGAGGGTGAAGTCGGGGGCGGTGTCTCCGGCCTTCATGCGGGTCCTTCCGTCGAACACGGCGCGCTGATGGGGAACGTCCCTGCGCGTTCGGCCGCGGTCGGGTCCCGGTTCGCGGGTCCCGGGTCGCGGACCCGGTTCGCGCTCCGCGCGGAGTGTCCCGCGCCACCCGACGTGACCGCGCGGGCGGCGGCACGATGGATGGGGTGACCCTGCCCCGCCTCCGGTCGAGCTCGGCCGTCGCGACCCTGCCCCGCCTCGAGCCCGCCATCCCGCACGGCAGCGGCACGGCCGGCGTGGCGCTCGTCCTGCACGGCGGGCGCCCCGACGGCCACCAGGACGCCGGCGGGTTCCTGCTCTCCCACGTGCGGATGGTGCCGTTCGGGCAGGCCATCGCCCGGAGCAGCGCGTCCCGCGGGGTCGAGACGTCGCTGCTGCGCTACCGGGTGCGCGGGTGGAACGAGCCCGATCTCGACCCGGTCCGCGACGCGCGGTGGGCCCTCGACGACGTGCGCCGCCGGCACGGCGACGACGTCCGGGTCGTCCTGGTCGGGCACTCCATGGGCGGGCGGGCCGCGCTGCGGGTCGGCGGGGACCCGAACGTCGTCGGCGTCGCGGCGCTCGCCCCGTGGCTCGGGGGGAACGAGCCGACGCAGCACCTGGCGGGGCAGACGCTGCTGATCGCCCACGGCGACCGCGAGCGCATGACCGACCCGCGGGCGTCGCTGGCGTTCGCGGGCCGGGTCGCGCGGATCAGCGACCGCGTCGCCCGCTTCGACGTCCACGGCGACGGGCACGCGATGCTGCGCCGCGCGGGGGAGTGGCACGCGCTGGTCGCGCGGTTCACCCTCGCCGCGCTGGGCCTCGAACCGTTCGAGGAGGCCGTCGCGAACGCCATGACCGCCGGCGCTCCCGAGGGTCTGTCGGTTCCCTTGTAGACCTGCCGACAGGAGCAGCCGTGCCTCGTGACCGTGTCGCCGTCGTCGGGGCCGGGCGTCTCCGGGCTGACCGCGGCCTACGTGCTGCAGCGCGACCACGACGTCACGCTGTTCGAGGCGGAGGACCGGCTCGGCGGCCACGCCCACACCCACGACCTCGGGCCCGTCAGCGTCGACTCCGGCTTCATCGTCCACAACGAGGCGACCTACCCGAACCTCATCCGGCTCTTCGCCGAGCTCGGGGTCGCGACGCAGCCCTCCGAGATGTCGATGAGCGTGCGCGACGAGGCCAGCGGGCTGGAGTACGCCGGGGCGCGGGGCGCGGCGGGGCTCTTCGCGCAGCGTCGCAACGTCGTCAACCCCCGCCACCTCGGCATGCTCGCCGAGGTCCTGCGCTTCCACCGGGCGGCGCGGCGGGTGCTGGCGGGCCACACCGACCTCGACGAGGAGGTCACCTTCGGCGAGTTCCTGCGCCGGCACCGGTTCTCGCGCCACTTCGTCGACACCTTCGCCGTCCCGGTGGTCTCGGCGGTCTGGTCGTCCGGCGCCGGGCTGTCGATGCAGTACCCGGCGCGCTACCTGTTCGCGTTCCTCGCCAACCACGGCCTGCTCTCGGTCAGCGGCTCGCACCAGTGGCGGACGGTGGTCGGGGGCTCGGCGCGCTACGTCGAGCGCGTGGTGAAGGGCCTGTCCGCGGTCGAGGTGTCCACCCCGATCCGCGCGATCTCCCGCGACGGCGCCGGCGTCGAGGTGCGCGACGACGCGGACGTGGCCCACCGGTTCGACCGGGTCGTCGTCGCCACCCACGCGCCCACCGCCCTGTCGCTGCTGGCCGCCCCGACGCCGGCCGAGCGCGACGTGCTCGGCGCCTTCACGTACTCGGCGAACGAGACCTGGCTGCACACCGACACCTCGGTGCTGCCGCGCGCCGCGGACGCGCGGGCGTCGTGGAACCTGCTGCGCGTGCCGGGGGAGGACCGGGTCCTCGTCAGCTACGACATGAGCCGGCTGATGCGCCTGGACGCCCCCGAGACCTACGTCGTGACGCTCAACGCGACCGACCGGGTCGACCCGTCGACGGTGATCGCGCGCATGGACTACGAGCACCCGGCGTACACGCCCGCCTCGGTCGCGGCGCAGCGCCGGCTACCGGAGCTGGACGACGGCCGGATCGCCTTCGCCGGGGCCTACCACGGCTGGGGCTTCCACGAGGACGGCTGCGCGTCGGGGGTGCGGGCGGCGGCGTCGTTCGGGGTGGCGTGGTGATCCCCGGACGTCAGGAAAGTCGCTCTGCAGACACTGGACGTCCGGAAACCGGCGTCGATCACGGACCCGCGATCTACGACGTCGTCGTCTCCCACCGGCGCAGCCAGACCCTCGACGACGCGTTCACCCACCGCATGTACCTCTGGCTGGTCGACCTCGACGACCTGCCGCGGCTCGGCCGGCTCATCGCGTTCCGCGGCGCCGACCACCTCGGGCACCCCGAGCGCTCGATCCGCGCGAACCTCGACGCGTTCCTCGCCGCGCACGGACGGCCCCGGCCCGCGCGGGTGCTGATGCTCGCCCACCCGCGCACCCTCGGGTACGTCTTCAACCCGATCACGCTCTACTGGTGCCACGACGCCGCGGGCGCGCTCGCCGACGTCGTCGCCGAGGTCCACAACACCTACGGCGGGCGCCACCACTACCTGCTCGACGTCGACGACGCCGGACGGGCCCGCGTCGACAAGGAGTTCTACGTCTCGCCGTTCTTCCCCGTCGACGGCGAGTACCGGATGCGGGTGCCCGAGCCGGGGGAGACGCTCTCGGCCACCGTCGTGCTGCAGCGTCCCGACGGTGACGGGTCCCCGACGACGGCCTTCGTCGCCACCCTGCGCGGGCGTCGGCACCCGGCGACGCCCCGCACCGTCCTGCGGGCCCTGGCGCGGCACCCGTTCGTCACCCAGCGGGTCGCGCTCGCCATCCGGCGCCGCGGGATCGCGCTGTGGTGGCGGGGGCTCCCGGTGATCGGGCGCACCCCCGCCGACGTCGACCGCGGTCTGGGCCAGCTCGAGCCCGGTCGCGCACAATCCACGGCGTGACCACCGCTGCTCCCACGTTCCGCACCGCCGCCGCCGAGGACGTCGACGCGCTCCTCGAGCTGATCCACTCCGCCTACCGCGGCGCCGGCGGGCGCTCCGGCTGGACCACCGAGGCCGAGCTCATCGCCGGCCCGCGCACCACCCGCGAACTGCTCGCCGCCGATCTCGCCGACCCGTCGATCACCCTCCTCGTCGCCGGCGCCCACGAGGGCTGCGCGGCCGTGACCCACCGGGCCGGGGAGCCGACGGCGTCGTTCGGGATGTTCGCGGTTCGCCCGGGCCTGCAGGGCTCGGGACTCGGGAAGGCGGTGCTGGCCGCCGCCGAGGAGCACGCCCGGGCGGGCGGGGCGACGACGATGGAGATGTGCGTGATCGACCGGCGGCCCGAGCTCATCGCGTGGTACGAGCGCCGCGGCTACGGGCGCACCGGGGAGACCCGTCCGTTCCCCTACGGCGAGCCCGGCGTGGGCTTCCCGCACGCGGACGACCTGCGCTTCGCGGTGCTCACGAAGGCCCTCTGACGTCCTAGGGTGGGCGCCGTGCCGTCGCTGACCCTCGCCCAGGACCCCGACGCGGACGCGGTGCTGTCGCAGAACCCGCTCGCGCTGCTCATCGGGATGCAGCTCGACCAGCAGTTCCCGATGGAACGCGCGTTCGCGGGCCCGGCGCTGCTGACCGAGCGGATCGGGGAGATCACGGCCGAGAAGATCGCGGACTACGACCACGACGCGCTCGTCGCCGCCTTCACCGGCCCGCCCGCGCTGCACCGCTATCCGAAGTCGATGGCCGAGCGGGTGCAGTCGGTGTGCCGGGCGATCGTCGAGGACTACGACGGCGACGTCACCCGGATCTGGACCGAGGCCGCCGACGGCGACGACGTCTTCCGCCGCCTCGACGCCCTGCCCGGCTGGGGGAAGATGAAGGCCCAGATCTTCACGGCGCTGCTCGGCAAGCAGTGCGGGCTCGAGCTCGACGGGTGGCGCGACGCCGCCGGTTCCTACGGCGACGAGGGCTCGCGGCGCTCGATCGCCGACGTCGTCGACGCCACCACCCTCGCCGAGGTCCGCGACTTCAAGCAGGCCCAGAAGAAGGCCGCGAAGGAGAAGGCGGCAGCGAAGGGCTGACCTCTCCGCTGTCCGGGAGCGCGCCCTCGACGACCAGGTCGACCCGGACGTCGTGGTAGGTCGCGTGCGGGGTCACGGCGGGCGGCAGGTTCCGGCGCCGGGTGCCCGACCACGACCGCTCCGCGCCGTCGCCGCGGAAGACGATCTCGTCGCCCTCCACCTCGCCGAAGGACATCTCCTCCGCGGCGACGGAGCTCCGGAAGGACAGCCAGCTCACTGGTCGCCCGAACGGCGCTCGGTGGAGGGCGCGCGGGTCGCACGCCGCCGGCGGGCCGGGGCCGCGTCCCGCTCCTGGTCGCCTGCGCCGGCACGACGACGGGCCGGGGCCGCGTCCCGCTCCTGGTCGGCAGCGCCGGCACGACGACGGGCCGGGGCCTGCCGTTCCTGCGTCTCCCGCCCGGCCCGGCGCTCCTGCTCCGAGGGCGCGCCCTCCTGCTCCCGCCCGTGGACGCGACGACGTCCGGACCCCGCCCGCCGGACCGGCGCCGGGGCGTCGGCCTGGACGAGGACCTCGTCGGGACCGTCGTCGGCGGTGTCGTCGGAGTCCGCTTCGGCGTCGTCCGCGCCTCGCTCTCGACGTCGTCGGCATCCGTCGTCGACGTCGTCGGCATCCGCGTCGTCCGCGTCCTCGACGTCAGCGTCCGCGTCGTCGGCCGCCTCGGGGCCGTCGCCCTCGACGTCCTCCGGACCGTCCTCGTCCTCCGAGCCGTCGGAGTCCTCGACGTCCTCGTCCTCGGAGTCCTCGACGTCCTCGGTGCCGTCGGTGCCGTCGGCGTCCGTCGCCTCGGCGTCGTCCTCGTCCTCGTCCTCGACCGCGTTGTCGGTGTCCTCGACGTCGGACTCGGCCTGCTCGTCCTCTTCGGCCGCCTCATCGGTGTCGGTCGCGTCGTTGTCGCTGCCGTCGATGAGTCCGCTGCCCACCTCGCCACGTCCGACCGTGTCGCCGACGTCGGACACCGCCTCGCCGGCATCCTCGCCGACGTCGGACACCGCCTCGCCCGCACCCTCGCCGACGTCGGACACCGCCTCGCCGGCACCCTCGCCGACGTCGGACACCGCCTCGCCCGCACCCTCGCCGACGTCGGACACCGCGTCCCCGGCGCCGCGTCCCAGCTCACCCGCGGCCGTCGCCGCCCCCGAGCCGACCTCGGAGACCGCATCGCTCGCGCCGCCCCCGAGCTGCTCGACGGCCCGTCCCGCCCCGGACCCCACCTCCTGCGTGGCCTCCCCGAGCCCGCGCGTCACGTGTTCGAGGATCTGGGGGTTGTTGTCGATGGTGTCCAGGACCCGATCGACGATCCTCGCGACCTCGTCGAGCCGGACCTTGAGCGTGGCCTGCGCGTTGACGCCCCGGATGCCGAGCTTGACGCGCCCGAGCGAGGCGTCCACGCCGACGTTGAGCTTGACGAGGTCGAGCACCTCGGCCTGCAGGGAGACGTGCGCCCGCAGGTCCTCGACCTCGAGGTCGATCTCGTCGACCTGGAGGACCGGCACGTCCAGGTAGACGTCCGGGGCGCTGGCGCCGCTCTCGTCCCGGCTGTCCCGGTCGGAGTCCGGTCCGCCGCCGACGGGGGCCTGATCATGGGTCTGCTCGTGCTGGGCCGTGTCCTCGGACATCGCTCACCTCGATCGTCGTGGTCGTGGCAGCGGCTGCCCCCGGGTGTCCGCGCTGCATGCGCCGCCGCGCGGAGTTGCTCCCACCGCACGCGGCGTCTCGACCGAGCGACGGCCGCGGCACGCCCGACCGCCGATCAGAGCTCGCCGGTCCGACCTCTCCGACACAACGCACCACCGCACGACTGCGCCGCGGCGGTCGTGCCGAGCCGCTAGCGGAAGTCGGCCACCGACGCGTCGAAGTCGGCGTACGCGTCGTAGTCGAGGACCTCGTAGAGCTCGTCGCGGGTCTGCATCCGCTCGACCAGGCCGCTCTGCGTGCCCTCGGCCGCGAGCGTGCGCAGCCCGTCGGCGACGGCGCCCATCGCGAGGCGGAACAGCGTGACGGGGTAGATCACGACGTCGACGCCGAGGTCGGCGAGCTGCGTCGCCGTGAGCAGTTCGCTGCGGCCGAACTCGGTCATGTTCACCAGCAGCGGGACCGTCACGCCGGCGCGGAACCGCTCGATGTCGGCGGGCCCGGAGACGGCCTCGGCGAAGACCATGTCGGCGCCCGCGTCGACGTAGGCCCGCGCGCGGTCGATCGCGGCGTCGAGCCCCTCGACGGCGGCCGCGTCGGTGCGGGCGCAGACCACGAAGTCGGGGTCGCGACGACCGCCCACGGCGGCCCGGACGGTGCGCACCATGTCCTCGACCGGGCGGACGACCTTTCCGGCGAGGTGCCCGCAGCGCTTCGGGTTCTCCTGGTCCTCGAGGTGGCAGCCCGCGGCGCCGGCGTCCTCGAGCATCTGCACGGTGCGGGCGGCGGAGAGCGGCTCCCCGAAGCCGGTGTCGGCGTCGACGAGGACCGGCAGGTCGGTCACCCGCGTGATCTGGGCGGTCCGGGCGGCGACCTCGGAGAGCGTGGTGAGCCCGACGTCGGGCAGCGCGAGATCGGCCGAGACCACCGCACCGGAGACGTAGACGCCCTCGAACCCGGCCTCGGCGATCATGCGGGCGGCCAGCGGGTTCGGAGCGCCCGGCAGCCGCAGCAGCCCGTCGGCGGCCAGCCCGTCGCGGAACGCCCGCCGTCGCGCGGCCGGCGTCGTCGTCGTGTGCAACACGGTCCCATCGTCCTCCGGCCGCCTGGTGGTGGGATGGCGTCATGCGCACCGTGCACGTCGTCGGCATCGGCGCCGGCTCCCCGGGCCACCTCACCCTCGACGCCGTGGAGGTCCTCGGCGCGGTCGACGTGGTGCTGCTGCTCGCCAAGCGCGGCGCCGCGGACGAGCTGACCGACGCCCGGGCCGCGCTGGCGGCCCGGTTCGCCCCGCAGGCGACGGTCGTGCGCCGCCAGGACGCCCACCGCGAGCGGGGGACCACCGAGGAGGGCCACTACCTGCAGACGACCCAGCAGTGGCGCGACGAGCGGCTCGCCCTCTACGAGGAGCTGATCGCGACGGAGGTTCCCGACGGCGGGTCGGTCGCCCTGCTGGCGTGGGGGGACCCGGGCATCTACGACGGCACCGTCGACACCGTCGAGCGGATCGCGGAGCGCGGGAACGTCGCCATCTCGTGGACCGTGGTCCCCGGGCATCTCGGCGCCCGCGGCGCTCACCGCGGCCCACCGGGTGACGATGACGCGGACCGGCCGGCCGGTGGCCGTGACGCCGGCGCGCCAGGTCATCGCGGGCACCCCGACCGAACGCGCCGACCTGGTCGTCATGCTCGACGGCGCCGACGCCCACGGGGTCGACGCCGCCCCCGACGACGCGGTCGTCTACTGGGGCGCCTACCTCGGCACGCCCGACGAGGCGCTGGTCAGCGGCCGGGTCGGCGACGTCCGGGAGGAGATCCTGCGCCGGCGCGCCGAGCTGCGGGAGCGCAAGGGCTGGATCATGGACACGTACCTCCTGCGCCTGTCGTGATCCATTCGCCCTGGTCGAATTGCTCCGTCTGACCGCTTCCATTGTTCGAACACGTGTTCGATACTGGGTGGGTGGCCGCGCCCGTCGAACCGTCCCCGAGCTGGGAGGCCACCGTGCCCGGGCTCGTCGAGGACGGGTTCGGGTGGACCTTCGACGCCGAGCTGCCCGGTCCCCCGCAGCTGCCTCCGGCCTGGGACGAAGACCTCGACGGGCCCCTCGGGTTCCCCGACGACCACGACCTCGATCTCGACGTCGATCCCGGCCTGGGGGCGAGGACGGCGGGCGGTGGGCGGTGCCCGGGGTCTCCGAGGCCGCCAGTGGTGATGGTGGGGTGTCGCGGGCGTCGGCGGTGGCGCTGGCGGAGGTGTCGGCGTCGTGGGTGGCGCTGCGCCGCGCGCAGGCCCGCTGCTACCGGGCGTTGACCGGCCTGGAAGCCAGTGGCGCGGTCGGGGAGTCCGGGTACCGCTCCACGTCGCGGCTGCTGACCGACCACGTCCGGATCGACCCCCAGCGAAGCGGCGCGGCTGGCCCGCCAGGCCCGCGCGCTGGCCGGGTCGGTGTCCCCGACCGGCACGACGATCGCCCCTGAGCTGCCCGCCACCGCGGGGCAGGTCGAGGGCGGGGTGATCGGGCCCGGGCACGTCGAGGTCATCCGCACCACCATGCGCCGGCTGGCCGCGGTCACGCCGGCGATCGCCCCGGAGGTGCTGGCGACCACCGAGGCCGAGCTGGCGGGGCTGGCCACCACCCGCAGCCCCGCGGGGTTCGCTGATGCCGCGCAGGCGGTGCTGGCGCTGCTCGACCCCGACGGCACCGCCCCGCGAGGACGAGCCGCTGCCCGACAACGAGTTGCACTACCTGCGCCGGCGCAACGGCCACCTGGTCGGAAGGTTCACCTACCGTGACCCCGCCGCCGCCGAAGCGCTGCACACCGCGCTGACCGTGGCGACCCCACCCGCGGACCCCACCCCCGACCCGGACCCCGACGAGCCGCGGGGCGAGGGCTTCGGGACCCAGGCGGCGCGGACGCTGCCCGGGCGCCGCGCCCAGGCCCTGCTCGAGCTCGCCGCGGAAGCCCTGACCCGCGGCCTGAACACCGACGACGCCACCGGGGGCACCGGGGAGATCACCGGCACCCTCACCTTGTTCCCCGACGACCCCACCCCCGACAACGACACCCCCGACGACGACACCGGCGACGGCCCCGCAACCGACGACGACGACACGGTCACCGACGACGCCCCTGACAGCGACGCCCGCGACGGCGACGCCCCTGACGGCGACGCCGCTGACAACGAGCCCGCTGACGCCGGTCCAGCTGGCGGGGTCGCCGGGCCGGTACCGGGAGGGCCGCCGGCGTGGACGCGGGCCGACCTCGAGGGCGGGGAACGGGTCGCGCTCACCCTCACCCTGAACTACGACACCCTGCGCCGCGCGGTCGCCGACACCGACCCCACCGGGTTCACCGGCCGGCTCGCGCTGCTCGGGGAGAACACCTGGGTCCGCCCCGAAACCGCCCGCCGCCTGGCCTGCGACGCCGAGATCATCCCCGCCGTCCTCGGCGCCCGCGGCGAAGTCCTCGACCTCGGCCGCAAGACCCGCACCGTGCCCCTCGCGCTGCGCCGCGCGGTCATCCTGCGCGACCGCCACTGCGCCCACCCCGGCTGCCGCCGCCGAGCCCGCCGCTGCCAGGTCCACCACATCCAGCACTGGGCCGATGACGGGGAGACCTGTCTGGAGAACTGCGTGCTGCTCTGCGCCTACCACCACAGCGTGATCCACCACAGCGGCTGGGAAGTCCACATGATCGACGGACTGCCCTGGTTCACCCCACCCGCCTGGCTCGACCCCCTGCGAAGACCACGCCACAACCGACCATGGCAACCCGCACACCAGCAGGCCGCCTGAGGCGTGGTGGTGTCCGGAGCCGGCTGTCGGGCTCGCGCGCGTACGGCCGACCGGCCACCCTCGGCGCCGTGATCGAGCACGAGGTCCGGGTCCATCCCGTCGACCGACCGCCTGCCCCGCGCCGAGCAGCTCGCCTGGGCGCTCGCAGAGGTGGCGGCCGACCCGGTCGAGCCCGAGGCCGACGTCGTCGAGATGGTCGTCAACCGGGTCGTGGACGACGTCGCGGTCGCCACGGCGGCGCTCGCCCGACACGCCCCGACCACGGCCCGGACCCAGGCGCGGCGGCACCCCTCACCGGGCCGCGGCGCGACCGTGCTCGGGCTCCCGCCGGGCGAGACGGTCTCGCCGGAGTGGGCGGCGTGGGCGAACGGCACCGCGGTGCGTGAGCTGGACTTCCACGACACATTCCTCGCCGCCGACTACGCCCACCCCGGCGACACGATCCCGCCGCTGTTGGCGGTCGCCCAGCACACCGGGGCGACGGGGGCAGCGCTCGTCCGCGCGGTCGTCACGGCCTACGAGGTCCAGGTCGCGCTCGTCCGGGGGATCTGCCTGCACGCGCACCGGATCGACCACGTCGCGCACCTCGGGCCGGCGGTCGCCGCCGGGCTCGGGACGCTGCTCGACCTGGAGCCCGCGACGACCTACGCCGCGATCGGCCAGGCGCTGCACACCACGACCGCCACCCGCCAGTCCCGCAAGGGCGCGATCTCGTCGTGGAAGGCGTTCGCACCGGCGTTCGCCGGGAAGGTGGCGATCGAGGCGGTCGACCGGGCGATGCGGGGAGAGGGCGCGCCGAACCCGGTCTACGAGGGCGAGGACGGCGTGCTCGCGTGGCTGCTCGACGGGCCGGGCGCGCGGTACACGGTGGCGCTGCCCGGGCCGGGGGAGCCCCGGCGCGCGATCCTGGACACCTACACCAAGGAGTACTCCGCCGAGTACCAGAGCCAGGCGATCATCGACCTGGCCCGGCGGTTGCGGGAGCGCGTCCCCGACCTCGGGCAGGTCACCGACGTGCTGCTGGAGACCAGCCACCACACCCACCACGTCATCGGGTCCGGCGCGAACGACCCGCAGAAGTACGACCCGGATGCCACCCGCGAGACCCTCGACCACTCCGTGCCCTACATCGTCGCGGTGGCCCTCGAGGACGGGCAGTGGCACCACGAGCGCTCGTACACCCCGGAGCGCGCCCACCGCCCGAGCACGGTGGCGCTCTGGCACACGGTGCGCACCATCGAGGACCCGCGGTGGACGGCGGCCTACCACCGGCGCGAGCCCGAGTTCGGCGGGCGCGTGACGATCACCCTCGACGACGGGTCCACCGTCGCCGACGAGCTCGCCGTTGCCGACGCGCATCCCCGGGGAGCCCGCCCGTTCGGGCGCGACGCCTACGTCGCGAAGTTCCGCACGCTCGCGGACGGGATGCTCGACGCCGCCGAGCAGGACCGGTTCCTCGACCTCGCGACGCGGCTGCCCGCCCTGGGTGCCGCCGAGCTCGCCCGGCTCACGGTGACGGCGGCCGGTCTGCCCGACGGGGACCCCGGGCTCTTCTGACGCGCCGCCTGCGGCTGCCGGGGACCCCGCGCCAGCCGACGACGATCTCCGGTTTCCGCCGTGCCGACCCAGGGGACCACCGTTCGAGCCGGCGGCGCGCCCCGACGAGGTGCGCCGGCCGAATCCGAGGAGGACGTGAGCGATGGCGGAGTACACGCTGCCCGATCTGCCCTACGACTACGGGGCACTCGAGCCCCACATCTCGGGCAAGATCATGGAGCTGCACCACGACAAGCACCACAACACCTACGTGACCGGGCTGAACGCCGCGATCGACGCGCTCGCGGAGGCCCGCGAGCAGGACACGATCGGCACCACGGCCCTGTTGTGGGAGAAGAACCTCGCCTTCAACTACGGCGGGCACATCAACCACTCGGTGTTCTGGCAGAACCTCAGCCCCGACGGCGGGGACAAGCCGACCGGTGACCTCGGCTCGGCGATCGACCGCGACTTCGGGTCGTTCGAGAAGTTCCAGAAGCACTTCACGTCGGTCGCGACGACGATCCAGGGCTCCGGCTGGTCGATCCTGGGCTTCGACACGCTGGCCCAGAAGCTGCGAATCTTCCAGCTGTACGACCAGCAGGCGAACGTGCCGCTGGGGATCATCCCGGTCGTCATGCTCGACATGTGGGAGCACGCCTTCTACCTGGACTACCTGAACGTCAAGCCGGACTACGTGAAGGCCTGGTGGAACGTCGTGAACTGGGCGGACGCCGCGAAGCGCTTCGACGCCGCCCAGGGCTCCAGCCTGGTCTGACCCCCGATCGCGCGCGATGATCGTTCCGACCAGCTCGACCGCCGCGCCGGCCGACGGCCCCCGGAGGAGACGCTCGTCTCCCTCCGGGGGCCGTCGTGCGTCCGGACCTCGGGTGTGATGGGCGTGCCGACGGGGACCCGGAGTGGGACAGTGTCAGTACAGGAGGTGATGCCGTGAGCCGACGTCACGATGAGGACCCCGTCCTCATCACCGAGGCCCAGGTCTCGTTCGACGACGAGTTCGCCGTCCGCAAGCGGCGGTACTCGATCATCATGGCGTGCCGCATCCCGTGCCTCGTGCTGGCCGGGGTGTCCTACATGATCTTCGGCAGCGCACTGATCGCGGTCCTCCTGATCGTGCTGTCGGTGCCGCTGCCGTGGATCGCGGTGCTGATCGCGAACGACCGCCTGCCCAAGAAGGCGGGCAAGGTCAACCGCTACCAGCCGAACCGCAAGGCGCTGACGGAGGTGTCCGACGCGCAGATCATCGAGGCCTCAGAGGTCCTCGAGGCGCGCTCGAACCGCACCGACGGCCCCCATCAAGGGCGGCAGGACTCCACGGAGCACGACCCGCCGCGGACCGGGACCGGCGGCTAGACGCGATCCCGGGGACCGTGCCACGGGTCGCGCGCGCGTGGGGCATCATGGAGCCATGAGCCAGACCGCGGTGCTCCCCGACGTCCGCCCGGAGGGCACGGACCGCACGAACGACGACGACCCGAAGGTGTTCCACTACGTCCGCAAGGACAAGGTGGCCGAGAGCGCCGTCATGGGCTCGATGGTCGTCGCGCTGTGCGGGGAGACCTTCCCGGTGACGCGCTCGCCGAAGCCGGGGTCGCCCGTGTGCCCGGCCTGCAAGGAGATCTTCGCGAAGCTCCCCCGCGGCGGTGGCGACGACGAGTGAGGCCGGTCCTCCACCCGTCCTCACCACCCCCGCCCGGCGCCTGACGCCGGGAGTCCCTGGCCACGTCCCGCCCGGAGGGTCATGACCACGCGCGCGCCCCGCAGGAACCCCGCCCCGCGACCGGGGACGGACGGTCCGGCACCGTCCGCACCGCCCCTGCGCCAGTGGCAGCGCCGCGCCCTCACCCGCTACCTCGCCGACCGGCCGAAGGACTTCCTCGCGGTCGCGACCCCCGGCGCCGGCAAGACGACGTTCGCGCTGAAGGTCGCCGCCGAGCTGCTCGGGGACCGGTCGGTCGACACCGTGACGATCGTCTGCCCCACCGAGCACCTCAAGCACCAGTGGTCGCAGGCCGCCACCCGGGTCGGGATCGCGATCGACCCCGAGTACTCGAACTCGGTCGGCCGGCTGTCGGCGGACTTCCAGGGCGTCGCCGTGACCTACGCCCAGGTCGCCGCGCACCCGGTGCTGCACATGAACCGCACCGAGGGTCGTCGCACCCTGGTCATCTTCGACGAGATCCACCACGCCGGGGACGCCAAGAGCTGGGGCGAGGCCACGCGGGAGGCGTTCGGCGGGGCGACCCGGCGACTCGCGCTCACCGGCACCCCGTTCCGCTCCGACGACAGCCCGATCCCGTTCATCACCTACGAGCCCGACTCGGCCGGGGCACTGCGCTCGCGGGCCGACCACTCCTACGGCTACGCGGACGCGCTGGCCGACGGCGTGGTCCGTCCGGTGGTCTTCCTCGCCTACTCCGGGCAGGCGAGCTGGCGGACGAGCGCCGGCGAGGAGATGACGGCGCGTCTCGGGGAGCCGCTCACCGCCGAGCACACCTCGCGCGCGTGGAAGACCGCGCTCGACCCCAAGGGCGACTGGATGCCCGCGGTCCTGCAGGCCGCCGACACCCGCCTGACGCAGCTGCGCGGCGGGGGCATGCCCGACGCCGGCGGGCTCGTGATCGCCACCGACCACACGACCGCGAAGGCCTACGCGAAGACCCTCGGGCGGATCGCCGGGGAGGAACCCGTCGTCGTGCTCTCCGACGACCCGAAGGCCTCCGGGCGGATCGCGGCCTTCGGGGCGTCGAACGACCGGTGGCTGGTCGCGGTGCGGATGGTGAGCGAGGGCGTCGACGTCCCGCGGCTCGCCGTCGGGGTCTACGCCACGAGCGCGTCGACGCCGCTCTTCTTCGCCCAGGCCGTGGGCCGCTTCGTCCGGTCGCGGCGGGCCGGGGAGACGGCGTCGGTGTTCCTGCCCAGCGTCCCGACGCTGCTCGGGCTGGCGAGCGAGCTCGAGCTGCAGCGCGACCACGTGCTCGGCGACCCGCACCGGCCCGAGGAGGGCCTGGACGACGAGCTGCTCGAGCGCGCCAACCGCACCGAGGACGAGCCCGGCGAGCAGGAGCGCAGCTTCGAGGCGCTCTCGGCGGAGGCGGAGCTCGACCAGCTCATCTACGACGGCGCCTCGTTCGGCACCGCGGCCGGCTCGGGCTCGGACGAGGAGCAGGACTACCTGGGCCTGCCCGGCCTGCTCGACCCCGACCAGGTGCGTGCGCTGCTGCGCCGGCGCCAGAGCGAGCAGCTCGACGACCGGACGACCCCGGGTACGGCCGAACCGACGCCGATCGTGCCGCCCACCCGGCCCAAGCCCGGTGCGGCCGAGAAGCTCAAGGAGCTGCGCCGCGAGCTGAACACGCTCGTGGCCGCCCACCACCACCGCACGGGCGCCCCGCACGGCGTCATCCACGGCGACCTCCGTCGCGCCTGCGGTGGTCCGGCGACCCCGGTGGCGACGGCCGAGCAGATCGAGGAGCGCATCGCGACGCTGCGATCCTGGCGGTGACGGCGCCGGGGACCGACCAGGACGCTGTGCTCGACGTCACACCTGTCCCCGCCGTGCACTGCTGGTGTCGATCTCGTCGCGATACGTGTCCGTCATCGAGGACACCTCGCCGTCACACTCCGTCGTCGCCGGGCGCCGCCGGGCCCGCGTCGTGCGCCGCGGCGACGGCGACGGCGGCGTGGGTCCGGGGACCACGCGATCGTGCGCGTCACGCCCGGGCCCGTCGGCCGTCGTCCCGGCCGCGCGCGACGGCCGCCGCGCCGGCGCCGGCCGCTCGGCACCCCGCACACGACGACGGCGGGCGGGAACCGTGGTGGTTCCCGCCCGCCGTGGTGTCGGGTGTCGCGGCCGCGTGGGCGTCGCCGCTGGTCAGGGGGGCCTCAGACGGCCTGCCCAGCCTGCACGTCGATCGAGAGCTCCTTCAGCTTCGCCTCGTGGGCACGGGCGTGGTGGCCGCAGAAGAGCAGCTCTCCGCCGGAGGGCAGGACGGCGCGAACCTGCGCCGCTGCCCCGCAGCGGTCGCATCGGTCCGAGGCGGTGAGCTCTGGCCGGGTCAGGGTTCCGGGCATCGTCATCTCCCTCCGTTCGGGCGCCGGTCGAGAGACCGGTCCCGCAGGCTCCGGCCGAGTGACCGGGGCTCCTCCACTGTGTCAGACCGCGGCGACGACCGCTCGTGTTCACACACTGCTTTGTCCAGGGTCACGTACCGCTCATCGACGGGGAGCGACCGCTGTTATCCGATCCGCCCCGGGACCACACGATGGTGAGTCGATCTTCCGCGACGAGCGGTCTCCCGGCGCCGTTACTCTTCGTGGTCGGCGGGGTCTCCATGTACGCCGGCGCGGCCCTCGCGGTCGGGCTGTTCGCGCAGGCCTCGCCGGCCGGGGTCGCGTGGTTGCGGCTCGCGGGCGCGGCGGTCGTGCTCGGGGTGTGGCGGCTCGCCGCCGCCGCGGCCGGACGGCGCAGGGACCGCAGGGCCGAGCAGCGCAGTGCGGCGGGAGCCTCGTCGGACCACCCGGGTGCGGAGTGGCTGGACCTCGCGGCGGGTGCTGCTCGCCGGGGCGTTCGGGGTGGTCACCGGCGGCATGAACATCGTCTTCTACGAGGCGATCGCGCGGCTGCCGCTCGGGACGGCGGTGGCGGTGGAGTTCTCCGGGCCGGTGCTCGTCGCGGCGCTCGGGTCGCGGAGCCGGCGGGACTGGCTGGCGCTGGGCCTCGTCGTCGCCGGGGTGGGGCTGATCGCCGACGTCCGGCTCGAGGGCTCGCTGCTCGGGGTGCTGTTCGCGCTCGCGGCCGCCCTGGCCTGGGCCGGCTACATCGTGCTCGGCACCCGGGTGTCGCGGGCCGCCGGGACGGCGGGGGAGGGGATCGACGGGCTGGCCATCGGGCTTCGTGGTGGCGACGGTGCTGTTCTCGCCGCTCGCGCTCACCGTCGGGAGCATCGCCGCGTCCCCGGTGCTGCTGGGCTCGGCGCTGGCGCTCGGCGTGCTCTCGTCGGTGGTGCCCTACGTGCTCGACCAGGTCGTGCTCCGGCAGCTCGGCCGGGCCCGCTTCGCGCTGCTGCTGGCCCTGCTGCCGCTCACGGCGACCGTGGTCGGGCTCGTCGGGCTCGCCCAGATCCCGGCGCCGCTCGAGGCGGTGGGCATCGCGGCGGTCGTCGGCGGGGTGGCGCTGCGGCGGGAGCCCCCTGCCCCGGCACGAGGGGAACCCCCTGCCCCGGCACGAGGGGAACCCTCGGTCGGCTAGAGCGACCGGGGATTCCCCTCGCGGCGGCGCTGACTAGCCTGACCGCCGATTCCTGTCGAGGAGAGGTGGGGGCCGTGACTGCTGTCGAGGACGCCGGGGAGCGCGGGCGGGAGCTCGCCGCGGCCCTCGCCGCCGACGGGGTGGTCGGCGTGATCGTCGCGTGGGCGGACAACAACGGCATCCCGCGGTCCCGCACCGTCCCGGTCGCGGCGCTGCCGCAGGTCGCCGCGACCGGGGTCGGCGTCACCACGCTGTTCGCGGTCTTCGACACCAACGACGCCATCACCTTCGCCGCACCGGGCCTGCAGACCCCGTCGGGCGACCTCCGGCTCGTCCCGCAGCTCGACCGCATCACCCGCCTCGCCGGCCAGCCCGCGTTCGCCTGGGCGCCCGGGAAGCAGGTCACCGCCGACGGCGGGCCCTGGGCGTTCGACCAGCGCTCGGTGCTCGAGCGCACCGTCGCCCGGCTCGACGAGGACGGCTACTCGGCGCTGGTCGGCTACGAGATGGAGTTCGCGGTCTACGAGCAGCCGCAGGACCCGGAGGACGACGCGCTCGTCCCCGCCCACCCCGGCCCCGCCTACAGCCCGCACGCGCTGCTCCCGATCGACGACTTCGTCGCCGCGGTCATGCGCGACGCCGAGGCGAACGGCCTGCGCCTCGGGCAGGTCCACGCCGAGTACGGGCCGGCGCAGGTCGAGCTCTCCCTCGCCGCCATCCGACCCCGTGACGGCCGCCGACCAGCAGCTGCTCGCCCGCCAGACCGTGCTCGGGGCCGCCGAGGCCCACGGGCTGCGGGTGTCGTTCGCGCCGCTGCCGACGCTCGCCGCGGCGGGCAACGGCTGGCACGTGCACACCTCGCTGTGGCGCGGCGGGGAGAACCTGCTGGCCGGGACCGCGGAGGGGCCGCGGGGGACGGCCGGCGGTGCCTACATCGCCGGCCTGCTGCGCGACCTGCCCGCCGTCGCCGCGGTGACGCGCGCCGTCGCTGGGCTCGCTCGCCCGCCTGCGTCCCGGCTTCTTCGCCGGGGCCTACGCGTTCTGGGGCGTGGAGAACCGCGAGGCCCCGCTGCGCTACGTCCCGGGCTCGGCGCTCCTCGGCGAGGACCACGCCAACCTCGAGCTCAAGGTCTCCGACGCGTCGGCCAACCCCTACCTGGCCCTCGCCGCGGTCCTGACCGCCGGGGTCGCGGGGGTCGAGGAGAACCTCGCCCCGCCCGCCCCGATCGGCGAGGACCCGGGCACCTGGAAGAAGAAGGAGCGCGCGGCCGCCGGCATCGCCACGCTGCCGGCGAGCCAGGCCGAGCAGGAGGAGGCCCTCGTCGGGAACCCGCGCGTCACCGCCGCGCTCGGCGAGGAGGCCCTCGGCGCCTTCCTCGCCGTGCGGCGCGCGGACGCCGCGTGGGGCCTGGAGAAGGAGACCGAGGAGGTCCTCGCCGCCTGGCGCTGGCGCTACTGAGCCGCCGTCAGGACCAGGCGATCTCCCCACTCGACGACGTGGGACTCCGGGCGCGAACCGCCGCGGTGCCGGCGCCCGGGCTCCATCCCGCTCGCGACGGGTCGCCGGCACGGCCCGCCGCGTCGCCGGCGCCCGACGGCGAGCCCGGCGCCGGCGGGGTGATCCGGGGGCTCAGGCGCGGCGTGAGCCGCCCCAGCTCGTCGTCGGAGAGCCGCAGCTGCAGCGCCGGGAGGATCTCGCGCAGCTGGGTGAGCGTGCGCGCGCTCGCGATGGGCGCGGCCACCGTGCGCTGCGCCGCGAGCCACGCCAGCGAGACCGCGGCGACCGGCACGTCGTGCGCCGCGGCGATCTCGTCGAGCACCCCGAGCAGCGCCACCCCGCGGTCGTCGAGGTAGCTCCGCGCCCCCTCGGCGCGGGCGTTCGCCATCGTGCCGCTGGCCGCGCCGGTGTCCACGTCGCCGCCCTCGGGCCGGTACTTGCCGGTCAGGAAGCCCTTGGCGAGCCCGAAGTACGGGTAGCAGACGAGGCCCTCGCGCTCGACCACCGGCGCCTGCTCGGCCTCGTAGGCCCGCTCCACGAGGTTGTAGTGGGGCTGCACGGCCGCGAACCGCGCGAGGTCGTGCTTGTCGGAGAGCTCCAGCGCGCCCGCCAGCCGGTCGGCCTCGAAGTTCGACGCCCCGATCGCGCGCACCTTGCCGGCCCGGACGAGCTCGTCGAACGCCGCGAGGTAGTCCTCCTGCGGGGTGTCGAAGTCGTCGCGGTGGGCGTAGTAGAGGTCGATGTGGTCGGTCTGCAGCCGGCGCAGCGAGTCGTCGCACGCGGCGCGGATGTTGTCCGGCCCCAGGCCCTTGCGCTCGGCCCACGACCCGACCTTGGTGGCGACGACGACGTCGTCGCGCCGGCCCCGCCGCGCGAGCCAGCGCCCGATCACCGTCTCGGACTCGCCGCCGGAGAGGCCCTCGGCCCGGGCCATGTAGGAGTCGGCGGTGTCGATCATGCGCCCGCCGGCGTCGACGAACGCGTCGAGCAGGTCGAACGAGGTCGCTTCGTCGGCGGTCCAGCCGAAGACGTTGCCGCCGAGGCAGAGTCCGGTGGGCAGGTCGGGGGAGGTCATGCTCCCTGCGTACCCGGTCGAGCGCGGGCAGACCCTGCACCCGGGCGTGCGGATCTTGGCCGGGGCGCCGCGGCCGTGGCACCGTCCCGCGTGATCAGCGCGGGGCGAGGAGGCGGCGTGGAGACCGATGTCGAGGAACTGCTCGCGGACATGGCGGGGCTCGGTGACGAGCCGACGCTGCTGGTCGCCTGCGGGTTCGACGGGGCGCTGTCGCCCGACGGCGACGACCGCGCGGTCCAGCAGTCGTCCGAGGCGCTGAACGTGCTGCTGGCGCTGCCGGGCACGACGGTGGCCGTGGTCTCCCGGCGTCCGCCCGACGAGGTCGCCGAGCTGATGTTCCTCTCCGGCTCCAAGGGCGGCCTGCGCCACTGCGGCCCCGGGCGACCTCGCCGAGCTGCGCCGCAGCGTCGGCGGGGTCGCGCTGGTCATCGACGCCGACCCGGACTCCCTGGCGGGGCTGGGTCCCGACGACATCGGGGTGCTCGTCGACGACGACGAGGACCCCGACGACGACGGCGTGCGCCGGGTGGCCGACGCCGACGAGGTCGTCGAGGTCCTCGAGGAGCTCGTGACGCTCCGGCGGCACTGACCACCCCGGTGCGTCAGCCCCGCAGCGCCGCCAGGACCGCCGCGTGCACGGTGGGGCGGGCGATGAGCAGGTCGGGGGAGTAGGGGTCGTCCTGGCCGTAGGGCACCTCGGCGCCGTCGATGCGCGTCGCGCGCAGCCCCGCCGCCATCGCGACCGCCATCGGCGCGGCGTTGTCCCACTCGTACTGCCCGCCGGAGTGCAGGTAGACGTCGGCCTCGCCGCGCAGCACGGCCAGCGTCTTCACCCCGGCCGCCGACCGCTTGACCAGCCGGACGTCGAAGGCCCGCTCGACGGCCCGCAGCTCGGCGGGCGGGCGCGAGCGGCTCACCGTCACCGCGAGGGCGTCCCGGCCGGGGTGCTCGGTCGAGGCGGCCAGCGGGTCGTCGGGCACGGGCTCGACGGTGGCCGAGTCCACCAGCGCGTCCATCCCGGGCACCGCGACCGCGCCCGCAGCGAGCCGGCCGTCGACGACCAGCGCGACGTGCACCCCCCACTCCTCGGTGCCGCGCCCGAAGCCGCTGGAGCCGTCGAGCGGGTCGACGATCCAGAGCCGGTGCGCCCCGCGCCAGCCGCCCGGGTCGAGCGAGCCCTCCTCGGAGAGCACGGCGTCGTCGGGGCGGCGGCGGGCGAGCTCGCGGGTGAGGAAGGTGTGCGCGTCGGCGTCGCCCGCGTACTCGCGGTCCCGGCCCGGCCGGGTGCGGGCGCGCAGCGCGCTCAACAGCTCGCCGGTCTCCCCGGCGAGCTCCCGGGCGAGGGCGGCGTCCTCGGCCGTCGCGGGACTGCCGGGGGTCAGGACGTCCGCTGCGCTCACCCCCCGATCCTCGCCTACGACGCCGGGCGCCCGCCGGGTGGCGGCGCGCGGTCAGTCCGCGTCGGGCGTCTCGGCCGCGACGAGGACGCGGGCGAGCTCGGAGAGGACGGCGGCGCGGGCCTCGTCGTTGTCCGGGGCGGTCTGCGGCACCTGGTCGAGCAGCAGTCGCGCGAGGCTCGCGAGGCTGACCACCTGGGCCGCGAACTCCTCCGGCCCCGCGAGCTCGGCGAGCAGACCGCCGACGGCCTCGAGGTCCCCGGCGTCCATGGCGCGGATGACGGCGACGGACCGCTCGTGGACCTCGGCCGGGTCCGGGCCGGGCAGCTCGTCGGCGTCCGGGTGCTGGGTCATGGTCGACATCCTTCCAGGAGCGCGGAGCGTGCGCACGGCGCGACAGCACGGCGGCCACCCTGGTGGCCGACTTCGAGGCCGACTACACGGCGACCGTTTCGCGGTTCGCCGTGGTCGAGCCGGCGCCGTCGGTGCTCGACGACGCCGCGGGACTCGCGGGAGCCCACGGGCTCCGGGCGTACGACGCGGTCCAGCTGGCCTCGGCCCGCGCCGCCGCGGCCGCCGACGACCGGGTGCGCACGTTCGCGGCGTTCGACGCGCCGCTGCGGGACGCGGCCGCGCGCGAGGGCTTCGTGCTGGTGCCCTGACCCGTCCTACTGCCCTGACCCCGACCGCAGCGCCATGAGCGCCCAGCCCGCGATCCCCGCGATCACCGCGCACACGGCGAGCAGGACCGCGAAGTACCAGGCGCCGGTGGCGACGTACATGACGAGCCAGATGATGCCGGCCACGACGTTGAAGCCCAGGCCGAACTGGTAGCGGCGGCGCTCCTCGGGCCGGACCCGTTGACCGTGCGCACCGGGGCCCAGGAAGTCGTCCACCCGGCCACGGTAGCCGTGGTGACGCCATTGGCCGCACCGGCGTTCGTCGCTAACCTCGCGGGACCGGGCCGTCGACCAGGCCGCCCCCTGCCAGGGAGCAGTCTCGATGAAGAAGATCGCCGAGCTCCTCGTCTGCTTCCTCCACCCGATCGCGGTCGTGCTCGTCTGGCTCAACGTCCTCGTGCGCCCCGAGCTCAGCGGCACCGCGAAGATCGTCTGGGCCGTCCTCGCGCTCGTCCCCGTCGTGCCGTTCGTCTACGTGCTCACCGGCGGCGAGCTGTGGGAGAGCTCGAAGTCCCCGGCGGTGCGGTCCGGGCGGTAGGTGAGCAGGACGAGGCCGGTGCCGAGCGCGCGGGTCTCGACGAGGCACCACGGCCGCGCCCGGTCCGTGCCGTCGACCAGGCGTGTCCCGTCGCCGACCACGACCGGGTGCACGGTGAGCCGCAGCTCGTCGACGAGGTCGTGCGCGAGCAGCGTGCGCACCAGCCGGATGCTGGCGTAGACGACGATGTCGCCGTCGATCCGCCGCCGCAGCGCCGACACCTCCGCGACGACCTCGCCCGCCAGTACCGTCCCGGGGCTCCAGCGGGGCTCGGGCAGGGTCGCGGACACCACGTACCGGGGCAGGCTGTTCAGCCGGTCCGCCCACGCACCGGTGCGCGAGGACCAGCGCCCCGCGAACGACGCGTCGCTGCGCCGGCCGAGCAGCAGCGCCGCCGCGTCCCGGGCCTCGGCGTGCCCGACGGCCGCCCACGCGTCGCGGTCGGCGTCGGTCATCCGGAGGAACCACCCGCCGCGCCCGGCACCCTCCTCCCCGGTCGGGTCCTCGACGACCCCGTCCAGCGTCACGTTCTCGCTGACGACGATCCTCCCCATGAGGGGCCTCCTCGGTGCGCTGCGGACCACGGACACCGGGATGGACACCGCGGGCCGGCCGGAGGGGGCGCCCCGTCCGGGAGCGCGACGGTGTCGGTACCCGGCGGAGGTGCGGGGTGGACGGGGACGGTGAGGTGGCGGTCGGGCTGCTGACCCGCGCGCGGGCCGGGGACGGCGCCGCGTTCGCGGACCTGACCGTGCCCCACCGGCGGGAGCTGCTCGTGCACTGCTACCGGATGCTCGGCTCGGCCACCGAGGCCGAGGACGTCCTGCAGGACACCCTGCTCGCCGCCTGGCAGGGCCTCGGCGGGTTCGAGGAACGGGCGTCGCTGCGCACCTGGCTCTACCGCATCGCCACGAACCGCTGCCTCAACGCGCGCCGCGCGGCCGCGCGCCGCCCGGCGTCGGGGTGGGACGTGCCCGGCGTCGAACCGCCCGAGCCGAGCGGGTTCGGGGAGGTGCCCTGGCTCGAGCCCCTCGCCGACGGTGCCCTCGGCACCGCTCTCGACGGCGCCCGCGACGCACCGCCCGGGCCCGAAGCCCGTCACGAGCGCCGCGAGACGGTCTCCCTCGCGTTCGTGACCGCCCTGCAGCGCCTGCCGCCGCGCCAGGTCGCCGTGCTCGTCCTGCGCGACGTCCTCGCGTTCCGGACCGACGAGGTGGCCGGGATGCTGGACTCGACGACGGAGTCGGTGCGCAGCGCCCTCAAGCGGGCGCGCGCCGGCCTGCGGCAGGGGTGGTCGGCCGACCCCGAGCCGCCGCCCGCCCGGGGGTCGGCCGCCGAGGCCGCGGTCGTCGCGCGCTTCGTCCGGGCGTGGGAGGCCGCGGACGTCGCGGCGCTGGTCGCCCTGCTCACCGACGACGTCTTCATGGCGATGCCCCCGATGCCCCACGAGTACGAGGGCCGCGACCTCGTGGTGCGGTTCTGCGCCGGGCTCTTCGACGCGGGCCGCCGCTTCGACCTCGTCCCGTCCGGGGCCAACGGCCAGCCGGCCCTCGGGGCGTACCTGCGGACCCCGGACGGCGCGCGTCCCGGCGTCGGGCTCTACGTCCTGCGCCTGCGCGGTGACCGGATCGCCGCGATGATCCGCTTCGAGGCGGCCGTGCTCCCGGCCGTCGGGCTGCCGGGGTCGCTGCCGGCTCGATCGTGAGATGTTCGACGCCCACTCCCGCACCCGACGTGAGGACACCGACGTGACCGCATTCGCCCTGGACTCCCTCGACGCGATCGACGTCCACGTCCACGTCGAGCAGGACAGCCACGGCTGCACCGCCCTCGACCAGGAGCTCCTCGACGCCTCGGCGAAGTACTTCCGCGCCGAGCAGGCCCGGCAGCACGCCGACGTCCTCATCCCGTTCGGGTCCGTCGACCCGCACACCGGCAAGGCCGCCGTCGCCCGCGCCCGCCGGCTCGTGACCGAGCACGGGGTCCGCGGCTTCACGTCCCCAGCCCGCACACCGGCAAGGCCGCCGTCGCCCGCGCCCGCCGGCTCGTGACCGAGCACGGGGTCCGCGGCTTCACGTCCCCAGCCCAGCCTGCAGGCCTTCGAGCCGAACGACGTGCGCTTCTACCCGCTCTACGACGCCATCGGTGAGCTCGGCGTGCCTGATCCTCAAGGACAACGCCGTCCGGATGCTCGGCCTGGGCTGAGCCCGCGGTCAGCTCCCGAACGGCGCCGCGGACAGGGCCTCGGTGAGCATGGCGACGAGCGCCGCGTGCTGCGCGTCGGTCGACGACCCGACCTCCTCGTCGGACCCGTCGAGCGCCACGGCGGCGAGGCCCGCCTTGTCGTCGATCAGCGCGGCGATCCGGGCGTCGATCGTCTGCGCGGCGAGGATCCGCCACGCGGTGACGGGCATCGACTGACCGATCCGGTGGCTCCGGTCGATCGCCTGGGTCTGCTCGGCCGCGGTCCAGGGGAGCTCCGCGAGCACCACGTTGGAGGCCACCTGCAGGTTGATGCCCACCCCGGCCGCGGTCAGCGAGCAGACCGCGACGGACACGTCCGGGTCGTTCACGAACGCGTCGATGTTCCGCTGGCGCACGGTGGAGGTCTGGTCGCCGCGGATCGAGGAGAAGCGCACGCCCTGCTTGGCGAACGTCTCCTCGGCGGCGTCCATGACGTCGATGTGCTTGGCGAAGAAGACGACCTTGCCGGCGCTGCGGGCGAGCTGGGCGGCGTAGTCCGCGGCGAGGGCGGCCTTCGCCTGGCCGATGCGGCGCATCATGCTGAAGACGTTGTCCCCGTTGGGGGAGCCGGCCGCGTCCTTCTGCTCCCACGTGGCCACCCGGCGCACGAGGTCGTGGTCGATGCCCTCGACGGGGCCGGTGCCGCGGGCGGCGATGGCGTCGGTGTACCGGATGACCATCCGTGCGGCGAGGTCGCGCTCGGCCGCGCGGATCGACCGGCCGGTGGGCCCGTCGAGCTCGACGGGGAGGTCGGCGATGCGGCGCGGCGGGATGTCGGCGGCCACGTCGACCTTCCGGCGCCGGACGATGCCCAGGTCGACGACGCACTGCCGGGCCGCCGCGGAGAAGCCCGCGTCCGCGGGGGTCAGCCCGGTCGCCGTCAGGGCGTCCATCAGCTCCGGGAGGGGCTTCTTGTCGTCGATCCAGCCGAGGAACTCCCAGATGGCGAGGAAGTCCTCGATGTCGTTGATCAGCGGGGTGCCCGTCAGCGCCATCAGCAGCGGCCGCGCGGTGAAGGACCGGATGCGCTCGGAGAGCCCCAGCACGTGCTGCGAGCGCTGCGAGGTCTTGTTCTTGATGAAGTGCGCCTCGTCGACGACCATCCCGCGGAAGCCGAACTCGCCGAGCCAGCCCACGTGCCGGTCGAGCACCTCGTAGTTGACGACGACGATGTCGGCGAACCCGTCGATCGAGTCCCCGTTGCCGTGGATCGCGGTGGCCTTGCGCCGCGGGGTCCACAGCCCGGCCTCGCGCACCCAGTTCGTCTTGACGACGTTCGGCACGACGACGAGCAGCGGGAACGCCTTCGCCGCCTCGGCGGCCAGCAGGGCCTGCGCGGTCTTGCCGAGGCCCGGCTCGTCGGCGAGCAGGAAGGTCCGGTGACCCTCGGCCGCCGAGGCGACCAGCCGGGCCTGGTGGGGCATGAGCTCGTGACCGCCGGCCGCGCGCCGGGAGATCGGCTCGGGCAGGTCCATGCACGCCGAGGCCCCGCTCCCGGCCCGCTCGAACGAGCGCAGCAGCGGGCCGAGGAGCTCCCAGCCGGCGAGCCGCGACGGGCGGGCCGCGCTCGGCCGCGCGGCCGAGAAGTCGGGGGCGAGGAAGGGGTTGGCCATCTGGCGCGAGACGACCGACTGCGGCACGACGCCGGGCTTGGCGGGCGCCGCGGGGGCCTCCTCGACCGGCGGCGCCTCGACGGGCGCCGACTCGATGCCGGCCCGCGCCGCCATCTCGCGCTCGAGCGTGCGGGCCTCGGGGGAGACGACGGCGTCCTCGCCGAGCAGGGCCATGAGGCCCTGGTCGCGGACGGCGGTCCGGGCCAGGGACGACGCGACGTCGTCGAGGCGCTTGAGCTTCTCGGTCCGCCGGCCCTCGCCGATGGACTCGTCGGCCCGGACCCGCGCGCGCTCGTCGCGCAGCAGCAGGGTGGCGGCCTGGAACGTCGTGCGCGTCGTGGACGTCACCCGGCGGCGCTCCAGCGCCGTCTGGACCTCCCGGACGGCGTCCGTGAGCACCGACATGACGTCCTCGCGGGCGCGCGGACGCCGACGATCACCCGGGCCCCCGCCACGGCGGGCCCTGGTCTGGGTCTGGCCTCGACGAGCCACGTACCTCCTCGGTCAACACCCGGCATCCCCTGCCCGGCATCGTGCTGCGGTCGGCGGGGTCACGGGGACGACCCGCGCGACTCCGCCGCGATGCGGACCGACCCGCGGATCCCCGGGCGAGCGCCACGCCGGATCCGAACGGTCCGCGGCCCGGGGACACCCACCGGTCGACGGTGACGGCCTACCAGACGGACCGACCGTGCCGGACGGGCAGCAGGGGGCGTCCCGGGTTCGCGGCACCATCGTACCGCGTCCCGCCCGGGGAGCGCCGTTCCTGGCCGTCCCGCGAGTGTCGCGAGGAGGTGCTCGACCTAGTCGAGGTAGTCGCGCAGCACCTGCGAGCGCGACGGGTGGCGCAGCTTCGACATCGTCTTCGACTCGATCTGGCGGATGCGCTCGCGCGTCACGCCGTAGACCTGGCCGATCTCGTCGAGGGTGCGCGGCTGGCCGTCGGTGAGGCCGAAGCGCAGGCGCACGACGCCGGCCTCGCGCTCGGAGAGCGTGGCGAGGACCGACTGGAGCTGGTCCTGCAGCAGCGTGAACGACACCGCGTCGACGGCCACGACGGCCTCGGAGTCCTCGATGAAGTCACCGAGCTGCGAGTCGCCCTCGTCGCCGATCGTCTGGTCGAGGCTGATCGGCTCCCGGGCGTACTGCTGGATCTCCAGCACCTTGTCCGGGGTGATGTCCATCTCCTTGGCCAGCTCTTCCGGGGTGGGCTCGCGGCCCAGGTCCTGGAGCAGCTCACGCTGTATGCGGCCGAGCTTGTTGATGACCTCCACCATGTGCACCGGGATGCGGATGGTGCGGGCCTGGTCGGCCATGGCGCGGGTGATGGCCTGGCGGATCCACCACGTGGCGTAGGTCGAGAACTTGTAGCCCTTGGTGTAGTCGAACTTCTCGACCGCACGGATCAGGCCGAGGTTGCCCTCCTGGATCAGGTCCAGGAACGCCATGCCGCGGCCGGTGTAGCGCTTGGCCAGCGAGACGACGAGGCGGAGGTTCGCCTCGAGCAGGTGGGACTTGGCGCGCTCGCCGTCGCGGACGATCCAGCGCAGGTCGCGCTTCATCTGCGTCGCGAGGTCCTGCGCGGACTCTTGGTCACCTTGCGCAGCCGCTCCGCCGCGTAGAGGCCGGCCTCGATCCGCTTGGCGAGCTCGACCTCCTCCTCGGCGTTGAGCAGCGCCACCTTGCCGATCTGCTTGAGGTAGGCGCGGACCGAGTCGGCCGAGGCGGTGAGCTCGGCGTCCTTGCGCGCCTGGCGCAGCGCCTCGGACTCCTCCTCGTCCCAGACGAAGTCGCCCGACTTCTTGTCCTCCTCGGTGGGCTCCTCGGTCTCGACGTCGGTCGCCTCGACGACCTCGACGACCTCCGCCCCGAGCGCCTCGACCTCGTCGGTCAGGTCCTCGGCGCCGGGAGCGGCCTCCTCGAGCTCGCCCTCGGGAGCGTCGGCCTCGGCCTCGCCCTCCGCCGGGGCGTCGGCCGAGCCGGCCTTCTTCGCGGGCGCCTTCTTCGCGGTCTTGGTCGCGGCACCGGGCTTGGCCGCCGCGCCCGACTTCGCCGTGCGGCCGCCGGACTTGGTGGACCGCGACGGAGCCGCGGTCGTCGCCTGGGCCGGGCTGGGGGCTTCCGCGTCCTCCGTGCCGACGACGGCGAGCCCGGAGGGCTGCTCCGCCGTGGCGGTGGAGGCGCGACGGCGGGAGGCGGAATCTGCGGCTGCCACGTACGACCTTTCGCGACGAACGACACTGCTGGAAGAGCAAGACTGCGGGGCGGGGCACCGGCCGACGGGCGGGGCGCGGGCGGTCACGACGAGGGACGTCGGGAGCGGCTGCGGACCCGGTCCAGGCGGTGCGCCGACCTGGGCTGTGCTCCATTGTAACGACGCCGGGTGACCGCCGCCCGTACCTCACGGGGACCAGTCGTCGCGCCCCACGTGCGGAGATCCTCGCGTGCCTCGATCGGGGACGAACCCGCAGGTCAGGGGCTCGTGCCCTCGGCCGCGGCCATCGCGGCGCCGACGATGCCGGCCTGGTTCTGCAGCTGCGCGGGCACGACCTCGGTGCGCGCCTCGAGCAGCGGCACCCACTTGTCCGGTTTCTTGCTGACGCCGCCGCCCAGGACGAACAGGTCGGGCCAGATCAGGTCCTCGAGCACCTGCAGGTAGCGCGAGAGCCGCTTGGCCCACTTCCCCCAGCTGAGGTCCTCGCGCTCGCGGGCCGCGGCGGAGGCCCGGGTCTCGGCGTCGTGACCGTCGACCTGCAGGTGCCCGAACTCGGTGGAGGGCAGCAGGACGCCGTCGTGGAAGACCGCGCTCCCGATCCCGGTGCCGATGGTGAGCATGCAGACGACCCCGCCGCGGCCCTGCCCGACCCCGAAGCGCATCTCCGCGAGCCCGGCGGCGTCGGCGTCGTTGAGCACGTGCACCGAGGTGCGTCCCAGCCGCTCCCCGAACAGCGTCAGCGCGTCGGTGCCCGGCCAGCTCGGGTCGATGTTGGCCGCGGTGTGGGCCACGCCGTCCTTGACCACGGAGGGGAGCGTGATGCCGACCGGCCCCTCCCAGTCGTGCGCCTCGACGACCGCGGCGACGGTGTCCGCCACCGCCTCGGGCGTGGCCGGGTGGGGTGTGGCGATGCGCACCCGGTCGGCCACCAGCTCACCGGTGCGGGTGTCGACCACGTTGCCCTTGACCCCGGTGCCCCCGACGTCGATCCCGAGTCGCCATGCGTCGTTCACTCCGGTCCCCTCTCGCGCTGCCCGGCGAGCCTAGTCACCTGTGATCCGATGGGAGCCGTGGACGATCAGGAAGTCCGGACGTTGGAGAAGGTCGCCGTCGAGGTGGCGCGGGAGGCGGCCGAGCTGGCGCTCGCCGTCCGGGACCGGGTGGTCGGACCCGGCTCGGTGGCCGACCTGCCGACCAAGAGCTCGGCCACCGACGTCGTCACCGAGGGCGACCGGGAGTGCGAGGCGTTGATCCGGGAGCGCCTCGACGCGCTGCGCCCCGGCGACGTGGTGCTCGGCGAGGAGGGCGGGGCCGACGCCGACCCGCGGCCCGGCCAGGTCCGCTGGGTCGTCGACCCGATCGACGGCACGGTGAACTACGCCCACGGCCTGCCCTGGTTCGCGGTCTCGATCGGCGCCGAGGTCGACGGCCGCCCGCTCGCCGGCGCCGTCGTCGAGCCCGCCTCGGGGCGGGTGTGGAGCGCCGCGGCCGGGCACGGCGCCACCCTCGACGGTCGGCCGCTGCGGGCGTCCGCGCTGGAGCGGACCGCGGTCGCCGTCGTGGCCACCGGGCTCGGCTACGACCCGGAGCGGCGCCGCCGGCAGGCGGCCCTCATCGCGCGGATCGCCCCCGAGGTGGGCGACATCCGGCGCGGGGGCTGTGCCTCGCTGGACCTGTGCTCGGTCGCCGCCGGGTGGGTGGACGCCTTCTACGAGCACGGCCTCAACCCCTGGGACTGGGCCGCCGGCGCCCTGATCGCCGAGGAGGCGGGCGCGGTGGTGCGCCGCCCCGACCCGGCCGACCCCGACGGGCTCGGCGCCGACGCCGTCCTCGCCGCCGGGCCCGGGCTCGTCGCGGGCCTCACCGACCTCCTCAGGTGCGCTCCGCGCCCGTGAGCACCCAGTGCGGGCATAGCCACAC
Source organism: uncultured Actinomycetota bacterium (assembly GCA_963716955.1). Lineage (GTDB taxonomy): Bacteria > Actinomycetota > Actinomycetes > Mycobacteriales > Pseudonocardiaceae > Actinomycetospora. Next base: position 27,569 of record CAVQUY010000016.1, on the reverse strand, counting down.
TTTCTGCTCACGAGCCGGAGGCACCTACGCCGAGCAGTCCACGTTGCGCAGCGCCGAGAGGGCGGCCGGCTCGGTGCCGGGCACGGTGCCGCCCGAGGAGCTTTCGCGGGTCAGGGCCTTGAGGGCGTCCTGGGCTCCCTGACTCGGGGTGATGTCGCGGAAGTCGCTGCCGAGCGCGAGGTCGACGGCGGCGCCCTGCCGGCCGTCGTCGACCAGCTCCGCGCACGGCACCACCAGCGACAACGTGCGGGCCGCCGAGGCGCCGGCCGGGCCGTAGCGGATCTGCCCGACGCAGGAGAGGTCCTGCGCGGGGTAGAGCGGGTCGTTGTCGGGCTCGCCCGCCTGCGGCATGCCGAGCTCGCCGAGCTCCACCGTGGCGAGCTGCGCGGACCCGCGCTGCCCGGCCCCGTTCAGCACCCGCACCGCGGTGTCCGCGGGCGGGGCGGCGGGCGTCGCGTCGAGGGCGGTGCGGGACTCGACGGTCCCGCCGCCGGAGGCCGGGGCGTTGCACGAGGTCACCGACGTGGCGGTGGAGTTCGCGAAGACGACGATCCAGGTCAGCAGGCTGGCGACGGCGAGGACGAGCACCAGCAGGCCCATGGGGAGCAGGTGACGGCGCCGGTACCCGCCGCCGGCCCGGGACACGGAGGCGGCCACGGGGCACCACCCTAGTGGCGGGCCCGCGGCCGACTCCCGGTGCCGCACCGGGATCGGGACCACCGGCCGGGCCGGGCCGCGTCGGGACCCCGAGATCACACCTTCGGAGCAGTGGTTCCCCGGGCCGCCGCGGCGATCCGTGGTTTACCCTCGCGCCGCCTCACGGCGTGACAGGTGTCAGCACCCGGCGTCGATGAGACCCGCGTCACTCGACGGCCCGGCACAAACCGGCGCCGTCCCACGTTGTGCAGCCGCACGACAACACCGCAATACGAGGGTGGGACACACCATATGGCGACCGACTACGACGCCCCGCGCCGCAACGAGTCCGACGAGATCGGAGAGGACAGCCTCGAGGAGCTCAAGGCCCGGCGGAACGAGGCGCAGTCCGCGGCCGTCGACGTCGACGAGACCGACACCGCGGAGAGCTTCGAGCTCCCGGGTGCGGACCTGTCCGGCGAGGAGCTGACGGTCCGGGTGCTGCCCAAGCAGGCCGACGAGTTCACCTGCGGGAGCTGCTTCCTGGTCCACCACCGCAGCCGACTGGCGGAGACCCGCGGCAACGCGTTCATCTGCCGCGACTGCGCGGCCTGACCTCCACACCGACCCGACCGCACCGACCACCGACAGCACGACCACGACGGGCCCGGCCCGGGGAACGCCTCCCCGGCCCGGGCCTCTCGCGTCTCCCAGGGGCCTACGGCTCGCGGCGGACGGCTGCGAGCAGCCGGTCGGGATGCCGCGTCGACACCACCCAGTAGGGAGTGGGGTCGTCCGGGTCGAGGATCTCGAGGCGGACCGCGGCGGCCACCCAGGGCCGGTGCAGGACGTGCGCCGCCGGGTCGAGCTGCGGTCCGAGGGCCGTCCGCTTGCCCTCGTCGCGGACGACGTCGGTGCGGCCGACGAACCGCGTCGGGATGTGTGCCGTGCCCGCCCAGACCTCGCGCTCGCCGTCGGGACCCTCCCCGACCCCCACGCGGACGCGCCCGAGCCACCACAGCACGGCGACGGCCAGCGGGATCACGACGAGGTAGGGCAGCCAGAACGGCATGCGCGGCAGGGCCATGTCGAACTCGAGGCCCACGAGCGCCCCGGCGAGCAGCCCCGGGGGCCACGCCCACCACGGCAGGCCGAGCCGTTCGAGCCCGGGCGGGGGGACCGGCCGGGCGGGCGCCGCGGACGGGCGGGAACGCGTCACGGACTCCAGGGTAATCTCGCCGACCGTGCTGGAGGTCGACGTGGTCCGTCTGGACCCGGGACTGCCCGTGCCCCGTCGGGCCCACCCCGACGACGCCGGCCTCGACCTGTGCGCCGCCACCGACGTGGAGCTCGCGCCGGGGGAGCGGACCCTCGTCGGGACCGGGGTCGCCGTGGCCCTCCCCAGCGGCTACGCGGCGTTCGTGTGCCCACGCTCCGGGCTCGCCGCCCGCGAGGGCCTCGGCCTGCTCAACGCGCCCGGGACGGTGGACGCCGGGTACCGCGGCGAGATCCGGGTCTGCCTGGTCAACCACGACCCCCGGCGGCCCGTCGTGCTCCGGCGCGGCGACCGCGTGGCGCAGCTGGTGATCCAGCGGGTGGAGCTGCCGACCGTGCGGGTGGTCGACGAGCTCCCCGGGTCGGGGCGGGGCGCCGGCGGCTTCGGGTCCACGGGAGGATGGGGCGGGACGGGTGACGTCGGCCCCCCGAGATCACGGATTGGTCACGAAGAGGGTATTGAGGACCGGGCACACGCAGCCGATGCCCATGAGGACGAGGACGACCGGCGTGTTCCGGTGGCGGAGGAGCTCTGAGGTGACGTGGTCGTGACCGAACCGGCGCGGGGGCGGCACCGCAAGGGCCGCATCGCGCAGGTGTCCCCTTCGGCGGATCCCGCGGGCCGCCAGCACCACCAGCACCGGGGTCCCTGGGACTCCGAGGTCGCACCGCGCGACGGGCGCCTGCGCCTCGATCTCGGCTCCGTCCAGCTGCCGGTGCCCCCGAGCGCGAAGCTGGTCTGCGAGCCGGACCCGACCGGCCCGCTGCGCGCGGTGCACGCCATGGTCCCGGAGGGCCGCCTCACCGTCAGCGCCTTCGCCGCGCCCCGCACTGGCGGGCTGTGGGGCGAGCTGATCGAGGAGCTGGCCGAGCAACTGGGCGCCGAGGGCGCCACGATCCGGCGCGACCGCGGCGAGTGGGGCCGGGAGCTGGTGGCGCGCAACGGCGACATCGTCGCCCGCGTCGTCGCGGTCGAGGGCCCCCGCTGGCTGCTGCGCGGCGTCGGGACCGGCCCGGCCGTGCACGCCCTCACCCTGCACGGGATGCTCCGCGAGATGGTCCGCGGCACCGTCGTGGTGCGCTCGCCCGACCCGCTGCCCGTCCGGTCGCTGCTGCCCCTCGAGGTGCCCGAGGACGTGCCGGAGCCCTTCCGCGACACGCTCTTCCAGTCCCTGCCCACCCGGCCCCGGCAGATCACCTCGCCGGACGGCCCCGTGATCCCGATGATGCTGCCCCCGGCGCAGCGATCCCGGCACCTCGCCCGGGCGGGCCTGAACGGAGCTACATTGTCCTCGGGCCCGATGTGGGGTCCGGGCGGCACCGCGGAGGCCGCGGTGCCCTTCACGAGGAGCGGACGATGGGCAAGGGCTCGGGGTTCGTGTCGCGGATGGTCCGCAAGCTCACCTCCGACGTGTCCGATCTGGACGCCGACGACCTGTCCGCCGAGGCGGCGCGGTCCGGCTGTCACCTGGCGAGCAACTGCGCGGGCTCCGGTGAGGCGATCACCGTGAAGGGCCGGCTGCGGTCGGTCGAGATCTGCCCGCGGGACTCCGTCGCCACGTTGGAGGCGGAGCTCTTCGACGGCACCGACGGCGTCACCCTGGTGTGGATGGGCCGTCGGCGCATCCCCGGCATCGAGCCGGGGCGCACGCTGCGGGCCAGCGGCCGGGTCGCCGTCCGCGACGGCCGCAAGGTCATCTACAACCCGTACTACGAGCTGCAGCGCGCGCCCTGAGGGAGCCCGACCATCCGCCATCCCGATACCGGTCAGTCCCACCACCGGACCGGAGGACGCCACGCGCGTCCCGACGACTCGCCCACCGACGTCTTCAGCGCTGACGGCTTCGACGCCGACGCCGTCACCGCGGACGACGTCGCCGCGGCGGACGAGACGGATCCGGCCGGGTCCCGCGCCGTGGGGCGGCCGCTCGGCCCGCGCCGGCCGCGGCCGGACGCGCCGACGGCGCCGGTGTACGGCCGGGCCGGCACGAGACCCGTCCGCGACGGCCGGGTGGGCCGGCCGGCGGCGGCCGGTCGCGACGACGACGGCCGTGACGGTGCTGGTCGTGACGGTGCCGGTCGTGACGGTGCTGACCACGAGGGTGCCGACGACGGGTCGGAGGAGGCCGGCGAGGCACGCACCCCGACCCTGCTCGAGCAGATGGGCGGCGTCTCCGGCCTGATCGCCTCCGCCGTCCCGGTCGTGGTCTTCGTCGTGGCCCAGGCGCTCTTCCACACGCTCGTGGCGTCGATCATCGCCGCGGTGGTCGGCTCCGCCGCGGTGGCGGTGTGGCGGCTGGTGCGGGGCGAGAAGCTGCAGCCGGCCTTCTCCGGGCTGTTCGGGGTCGCGGTGTGCGCCTTCATCGCGTGGCGCACCGGGCAGGCCAAGGGTTTCTTCCTGCTCGGCATCTGGACGAGCCTGATCTACGGCGGCGTCTTCGCGATCTCGATCCTGGTACGGCGGCCGCTGGTCGGGACGCTGTGGCACCTGGTCAACGGTGAGGGGCAGCACTGGCGGCGCTCGGCCCGCCTGCGCCGCGGGTACGACCTCGCGACGCTGGCCTGGGTCGTCGTGTTCGGGGCCCGCTTCGTCGTGCAGCGCTGGCTCTACGACTCCGCGTACGCCGACACCTGGCTCGGCTGGGTCCGCCTCGCCATGGGGGTGCCGCTCGCCCTGCTCGCGGCCGCCGTCACGGTCTGGGCCATCCGGCGGGCCACCGAGGAGGCCAAGGCCGAGCGCGCGGAGGCGGACGCCGAGTCCGGCGCCGCGACGGCCTGAGGGGAGCCGCGGCAGCGCCCGCACCCCGGCGGGCCGGCGCGAGCAGCACGACGAGGACGCCGAGGGTCCACCGGGAACGCGAGCAGCCAGTCGGAGAGCTTCGGAGCGGAGATGACCAGCAGCGCCGCCGGTCGACCTGCCGGCCGAACCCCAGGTACACGACGTCCGCCCGACGCGGCGAGGACCACGATGCCCAGCAGGGCCCGGACAGCCCCGTGAACCGTCGCCCCGTCCGCCGGCCGAGCGGGCGGACGAGCAGCCCGAGCAGCACCCCCACGAGGTCGACGGCGAGCCCGTCGGGCGGACCCCGTCGGGCAGGGACGTCAGGCGGGGACGGCGTCGAGCACCTCCAGCACCGTCGCGACCACCGACTCCGGGCTGTCCTCCTGGACCAGGTGCCCGGCGTCGTCGACCACCCGCAGCCGCGCGCCCGGGATGCGGCCGGCCAGGTCGTGCGCCCGCTCGAGGGGGATCCAGGCGTCCTGCGCGCCCCACAGGATCGTCACCGGGCAGCGGAGCTCGCCGAGCCGGTCCTGGATCGCGTCGGTGTACCGGTCGTCCATCTGCGCGACCTGCCGGTAGAAGGCCGCCTGTCCGACCTCGCCGAGCCACGGATCGAGGTAGCGCCGCAGCTCGGGCTCCTCGAGCGTGCGGTACGTCGCGACGCCGAGGTAGGCCCGCATCACCGCCTCGTGGAGGTAGGGCGGCAGCGCGGCGTAGACGCTCGCTGTGGCCGCGGGCGCCCTGGACGAGCTGGGAGCCCGACGGGCTGAGCGCGACCGGGTCGATCAGGGTCAGGGTGCGGTAGTCCCGCCCGTCGAGCAGGTGCGTGCGCAGGGCGGTGGCGCCGCCGAAGTCGTGGGCGACGACGTCGGGCCGCTCCAGTCCCCAGTGGTCGAGCAGCGCGGCGAACAGCTCGTTCTGCACGCCGAGGGAGACGTCCTGGCCCGCGTGCTTGTCCGAGGCGCCGTAGCCCAGCAGGTCGAACGCGTAGACCCGGCGGCGCCGCGCCAGGTGGGGGGCGATGCGCCGCCAGACCGCCGACGAGAACGGCGTGCCGTGCACCAGCACCAGTGGGTCGCCCTCGCCGACGGCGCCCCAGCGCACCTGGTCGCCGCGGAACGTGAAGGTCTCGGTCAGGTCCATGTCTAACCCCTTTCGGCTATATTAGGGTTAGTCGGACGAGGGAGAGGTGTCAACGCGTGACGTGGGATCCGGGGGCGTTCGTCGGCGGCCACGTGGCGCTCGACTTCACCAACACCGTCGGCGGATCGACGCGGGCGCGGGACGTCGAGCGGCTGGGCTCCTACGACGACCTCGTCGGCTGGTCCGTGGCGGCCGGCGTGCTCGACGACGCCGAGGGCGCGGCGCTGACCGCCCGCGCGGCGGCCGACCCCGCGGAGGCGGCGCGGGCCCTGGACGAGGTGCTGGGGCAGCGGGAGGCGCTGCACCGGTGGCTCGCCGCGGCCGTGACCGGGGAGGAGGCCGACGACGCCGACCGGGCGCGGGTCGCCGACGACGTCGCCGCCGCCCACCGCGTCGCGCACCTCGCCGCCGACCCGACCCGGGGCCCGGCCTGGCTCGTGACGGTCGACGACGCCGGGCTCGCGCTGCCCGCGCGGCGCCTCGCGCTGGCGACCGCGGCGCTGCTGGCGGGGGAGGAGCGGCAGCGGATCGGGCTGTGCGGGCGCTGCTCCTGGCTCTTCCTCGACCCCTCGCCGTCGCGGCGGCGCCGGTGGTGCTCGATGGCGACCTGCGGCAACCGGGCGAAGGCCGCGCGCCACCACGCGCGGGTCGCCGAGGGCTAGCCGGGCCGGTGCTCGGCGGCGAACCGGTGCACCCACCGGCGCTGGCCCCGGGTCTCGACGGCCCGCCGGTGGTGGTGGGCCCGGACCCAGGACACGGCCTCGTCGGGGCCGAGACCGTCGAGCACGGCCAGGCAGGCGAGGACGGTGCCGGTGCGCCCCACCCCGCCGCCGCACGCGACCTCGACGTCCTCACCCAGCGCGACGATCCGGTGGTGGGTCCCGACGACGGCGTCGGCCGCCTCGGCGGGGTGGCGGGGGAGGCGGAAGTCCGGCCAGACGAGCCAGCGGTGCGGCCAGGTCAGGCGCCGGGTCGTGACGCCGGGCGGCGCGGGGTGAGCCGAGGTAGAGCCCGAAGGCGGGCGTCGGGCCGGGCGGCAGACCGTGGCGCAGCCCCCGGCCGCGGACGAGGCCACCGCCGGGCAGCGTCAGCGCGCCGTCGAGCACGGCGTCCCCCCGGGTGGTCGACGACGGTTTCCGGACGTCCAGTGTCTGCAGAGAGACTTTTCTGACGTCCGGGGTCAGATCAGCTCCCGGCCGCCCTCCTGATGCGTGGTCAGCACGGTGTGGATCTCCTGCTCGACGTTCTCGCCGGCGACGAACAGCATCTCGTCGCCGCCCTCGAGCGGGTCGTCGGACTGCGGCACGATCACCCGCCCGCCGCGCAGGATCGCGACGAGGGCCGCGTCGGCGGGCAGGGGCACGTCGCGGACCGGCCGGCCGGCGAGCGGGGTGTCCGCGGGCAGCGTCACCTCCACGAGGTTCGCCTTGCCCTGGCGCAGCGTGAGCAGGCGCACGAGGTCGCCGACCGACACCGCCTCCTCGACCATCGCGGCGAGCATCCGCGGCGTCGAGACCGCGACGTCGACGCCCCAGGACTCGGTGAAGAGCCACTCGTTGCGGGGGTCGTTCACCCGCGCGACCACGCGGCGGACCGCGAACTCGGTCTTCGCGAGCAGCGAGACGACGAGGTTGACCTTGTCGTCCCCGGTCGCGGCGATGACGACGTCGCAGTCCTGGACCTGGGCGTCCTCGAGCGAGGCGACCTCGCAGGCGTCGGCGTGCACCCACTCGGCCTGGGGCACCGACTCGGGCTCCACCTCGGCGAGGTCGCGCTCGATGAGCATCACCTCGTGGTGGTTCTCGATGAGCTCGGAGGCGATGGAGCGCCCCACGGCGCCCGCCCCGGCGATCGTCACGCGCACGTCGTCCCCCGCATCGTCGTCAGCCCCGCTCCGCGGGCGCGGTCTTCGCGGCCTGCGTGACCGACGCGACCGTGCCGCTGACCGCCGCGGCGTAGACCACGTCGTCGGCCTGGATCACCGTGTCGGGCCGCGTCAGCACCCCGGTCCCGAACCGGACGATGAACGCGACGCGGCTGCCGGTCGCCTCCTCCAGCGCGCTGACCGGGTGCCCGGACCAGTCCTCGTGGAAGGGCAGCTGCATGATCGCGACGGTGCCCGAGGGGTCGCGCCAGGCGGTGGCGACGCCGTCGGGGAGCAGCATCCGCAGGAAGCGGTCCGTGGTCCACGGGACCGTGGCCACCGTCGGGATCCCGAGGCGCTCGTAGACCGCGGCGCGCTTGGCGTCGTAGATCCGGGCGACGACCGTGTCGACGCCGAAGGTCTCCCGCGCGACCCGCGCGGAGATGATGTTGGAGTTGTCACCGGAGGAGACCGCCGCGAACGCCTCGGCCCGGTGGATCCCCGCCGAGGTGAGCACCTCGCGGTCGAACCCCACGCCGACGACCTCCTGTCCGTGGAAGTCGTTGCCGAGGCGCCGGAAGGCCTGCGGGTCGCGGTCGACGACGGCCACCTCGTGGCCGAGGCGCTCCAGCGACAGGGCGAGCGCCGACCCCACGCGACCGCAGCCCATGACGACGATGTGCAACGCGTCCTCCCGTCGCGCCGGGGGCCGCGCTGGCCCACGGTCGCCCTGATGACTCCAGGACCGCCCGCCCCGGGCTCCGGTCGGGGCGCACGGTAGCGGGTGCCCGAACGATCCGTGCGGCAACGCCGGGGATTGCGGACGCGGTGTCCGGGACGCCCGCGGGCCGGGGGAGGAGTTCCGGCGGTCGCGCTGCCCGGTGGCGGCGTCGTCGGCCTACGCTCTGCGCCGTGCCCAGGCTGGCGACCGCCGCGAAACGCCTCGTGCTCGGACTCCCGTTCCGCAGCGACGAGCTGTCGGACACGCTGCTGCGCAAACGCATCGCGCTGCCGGTGTTCGCCTCCGACGCCCTCTCCTCCGTGGCCTACGCGCCGCAGGAGGTCCTCGTCACGCTGTCGCTGGCGGGGCTCGGGGCCTACGTGTTCTCGCCGTGGATCGGCGTCGCGGTCGTCCTGGTCCTGGCCACGGTCGTGGTCAGCTACCGGCAGAACGTGCACGCCTACCCGTCGGGCGGCGGGGACTACGAGATCGCGACGGTCAACCTGGGCCGCTACGCCGGGCTCACCGTGGCCTCCGCGCTGCTCGTGGACTACACGCTGACGGTGGCCGTCTCGATGTCCTCGGCGGCGGACAACCTGGGGGCGCTGATCCCGTTCGTCGGGACCCACAAGGTGCTGTTCTGCGTGGTGGCGATCGCGATCCTGACCGCGATCAACCTGCGCGGCGTGCGGGAGTCCGGGGCGGCCTTCGCGATCCCGGTCTACTGCTTCATCGCGAGCCTCGTCGTCATGATCGTCGTCGGGGTCGTCCGGCTGACCCTGTCCGGCGAGCCGCTGGTCGCGCCCAGCGCCGCGGTCGGGGTGGTGGGGGAGGACCACCAGCTCTCCCAGTTCGCGCTCGCGTTCCTGGTCCTGCGCTCGTTCACCCAGGGCTGCGCGGCGCTGACCGGGGTCGAGGCCATCTCCAACGGGGTCCCGGCGTTCCGCAAGCCCAAGTCGCGCAACGCGGCCACCACGCTCGCGATGCTCGGCCTCATCGCGGTGGGGCTGTTCGGCGGCATGCTCGCCCTCGCCCGCGCCACCGGGGTCCGCCTCGCCGAGGACCCGGACACCCAGCTGGTCAACGCCCCGCCGGGCTACAAGCAGGAGACGCTGATCGCCCAGCTCGCCCAGACGATCTTCCACGGCTTCGCGCCGGGGTTCTGGGCGGTGACGATCTTCACGGCGCTGATCCTCGTGCTCGCCGCGAACACCGCGTTCAACGGCTTCCCGGTGCTCGGCTCGATCCTCGCCCAGGACCGCTACCTGCCCCGCCAGCTCCACACCCGCGGCGACCGGCTGGCGTTCTCGAACGGGATCCTCTTCCTGGCCTTCTTCGCCGTCGTGCTGGTGGTCGGGTTCGGCGCCGAGGTCACGGCGCTGATCCCGCTCTACACCGTCGGGGTGTTCGTCTCGTTCACGCTGAGCCAGACCGGCATGGTGCGGCACTGGAACCGGCTGCTGCGCACCGAGTCCGGCGACGGCGAACGGCGCCGCCTGCACCGGTCGCGCGTCGATCTCCACGTTCGGCGCGGCGATGACCGGCGTCGTCCTCGTCGTCGTGCTCATCACGAAGTTCACGGTGGGCGCGTGGATCGCGATCGTCGCGGGGGCGCTGGCGTTCGCGCTGATGCTCTCGATCCGCAAGCACTACGACCGCGTGGCCGAGGAGATCGCCGCCCCCGACGGCGTCCTCGAGGGCGTGCTGCCCAGCCGCAACCACGCGATCGTCCTGGTCTCGACGGTGCACAAGCCGACGCTGCGGGCGGTCGCCTACGCCCGGGCGACCCGGCCCGACGTCCTCGAGGCGGTCACGGTCAACGTCGACGACGCCGACACCCGCAAGGTCGTCGCCGACTGGGAGGCCCGCCAGCTCCCCGTCCCGCTCAAGGTGCTGGAATCCCCCTACCGCGAGATCACCCGGCCGATCCTGCAGTACGTCAAGCGCATCCGGACCGACAACCCCCGCGACGTCGTCACGGTCTTCATCCCGGAGTACGTGCTCGGCCGCTGGTGGGAGCAGGTCCTGCACAACCAGAGCGCCCTGCGGCTCAAGGGTCGGCTCCTCTTCCAGAAGGGCGTGATGGTCGTCAGCGTGCCGTGGCAGCTCGAGTCCTCGGCGCGCGCGGCCGCCCGGCGACCCCCGGTGGCCCCGGGCATCGCCCGCCGCGGCTACGAGGCGCCGCCACCCGGCGTCGGCGGGGGCTTCGCCGCGGCGCGACTCCTCGGCCACCGGCGCCGTGCCGCCGGGCACCGGCCCCGGCGGGCCGGCCTCGCCGACGGACCCCGCGGGTCCGGACGGGGCGTCCCCGCGCCCCGGTGCCGATGTCCGCTGAGCCGGGCGGCCCCGTGGCGACGGCCCCGGCGGCGGCGGAGTCCTGGGTCGACCGGATGCTCGACGTCGAGGTCGGCGCGGTCGCCCACGGCGGGCACTGCGTGGCCCGCCACGAGGGGCGCGTGGTCTTCGTGCGCCACGCCCTGCCCGGCGAGCGGGTCCACGCGGTGGTCACCGAGGACGGCGGCGGCTCCTTCTGCCGGGCCGATGCGGTGACGGTGCTGCGGGCGGCGCCGGGGCGGGTCGAGCCGGCCTGCCCGTGGGCGGGCCCCGGCGGTTGCGGCGGCTGCGACTTCCAGCACGCCGACCACGACACCCAGCGCGCGCTCAAGGCGGCCGTGGTGGCCGAGCAGCTCGGGCACATCGCCGGGATCCAGCGGGAGATCACCTGCGAGGCGCTGCCCGGCGGCCCGTTGGGGTGGCGCACGCGGCTGCGCATGGCGGTGACCGACGACGGCCGACCCGGTCTGCGGGCGCACCGCAGCCACGAGGTGCTCCCGGTCGGCATGTGCCCGATCGCCGCCCCGGGGGCGCTCGAGCCGGTCCTGGAGCGGGAGTGGACCCCCACCGCCGAGATCGAGATCGTGCGCGACGCGGCCGGGGAGACCCACGCCGCGGAGCTGCTCGAGGGCGAGCGGCACCCCGAGGTCGGGTCCGGGACGGCGCACGAGCGCGCCGCCGGTCGCGACTGGGAGCTCCCCGCGCCCGCGTTCTGGCAGGTCCACCCGGGCGCGGCCGACGCGGTGGTGGCGGCGGCGCTGGAGGGCGTCGGCGACCTCGGCCCCGGCGAGACGGTGTGGGACCTCTACGGCGGGGCCGGGCTGATCGCCGCGTCGCTGGCGGAGCGGGTGGGCCCGGACGGCCACGTCGTGATCGTCGAGTCCGACCCCGACGCCACCGCCGCGGCCGGCGCGAACCTGGCCGACCTGCCCGCGTGCCGCGTCGTGCGGGGCCGGGTGGAGAAGGTGCTCGAGGGCCTGGCGAGCTCCACCGGTGCCCCCGACGTGATCGTCGCCGACCCGCCGCGCAAGGGACTGGGCCGGCCGCTGGCCGCGCGCCTCGGCGCGGTCGGGGCGCGGCGGATCGTCCACGTGGCCTGCGACCCGGCGGCCCTGGCCCGCGACGTCGCGGCGCTGGCGGAGACCGGCTACCGGCTCGAGGGGCTGCGGGTCTTCGACGCGTTCCCGATGACCCACCACGTCGAGTGCGTGGCGACGCTGGTGCGGGAGTCCGACCTCCGGAACGGCGCGTGAGCTGTCCGACCCCTCCGGAGGCGGGAGCCTCGTCGCGCTCGGCCTCGTCCCGGCGGGGCCGGTGAGCTTCCTCGACGGCGTGGGGCTGGTCGACCACCACTGCCACTCGGTCGTGGGCGCCGACCTGGACCGGCCGGCCTTCGAGGCGCTGCTCACCGAGGGGCAGGGGCCGGCGCCCGGGACCTCGGCGTTCGACTCCGCGCTCGGCTTCTCGGTGCGCCGCTGGTGCTCCCCGGTGCTGGGCCTGCCGCCGCACGCCGCGGCCGACGAGTACCTGACGCGGCGCGCCGAGATCGGCACCGCCCGCTCGTCGCGGGCCCTGCTGCGCGCCGCGGGCACGACGTCGCTGCTGGTCGACCACGGGTTCGCCGTCGACGGCCTGCTCGGGCTCGACGAGCTGGCCGAGGCCGCGGGGGTGCCGGTCGGGGAGGTGGTGCGCCTCGAGGCGGTGGCCGAGGACGTCGCGGACGCGGGGGTGGACGCCGCGGGCTACGGCGAGGCGGTGGCCGGGGAGATCGCGCGGCGCACCGCGGCCGGGCGGCGGCCGCTCCCCGTGGCCTGCAAGACGGTGCTGGCCTACCGGGCCGGCCTCGACGTCGACCCGCGCCGCCCCGAGCCCGCCGAGGTGGCCGTCGCCGCCGACGCCTGGCTGCCGCGGCGGGCGGCCGAGCGCACCCCGCTGCGCGACCCGGTCCTGCTGCGCCACGGCATCTGGGCGGGCCTCGACACCGGGCTGCCGCTGCAGCTGCACACCGGGTTCGGCGACGCCGACGAGGACCTCCACCGCGCCGACCCGGCGCTGCTCACCGCCTTCGCGCGCCTCGTCGAGCCCCTCGGCGTGCCGCTGATGCTGCTGCACACCTACCCGTACCACCGCCAGGCGGCGTGGCTCGCGCAGGTGTTCGCGGGCGTGCACGTCGACGTCAGCCTCGCCGTGCCCTACGTCGGCGCCCGGGCCCGCTCGGTGATCGCCGAGATGCTGGAGCTCGCTCCCTTTGCCAAGGTGCTCTACGCCTCGGACGCCTACGGCCTGCCCGAGCTGCACCTGCTGGGCGCGCTGCGGTTCCGGGCGGCCCTCGGCGGGCTGCTCGAGCAGGCGTGCGCGACCGACGAGATGTCCCCTGCCGACGCCGAACGGGTGGCCACCATGATCGCTCGCGAGAACGCCCGCCGGGTCTACGCGCGGATGCCGGCGTGAGCGAGCCGTCACCACGTCGCCGCCCCCGACGACCACGGTCCCGACGGCGCTGGCCGACGCGCTCGAGGCGGAGCTGGCCGCCGCCGTCGAGCTCCGGCACGTGCTGCACCGCGAGCCCCGGGTCTCCGGCGACGAGGGCGACTCCCGCGACGCCGTGGCGGCCGCCCTCGGGGCAGGGGCGAGCGGAGCGTCGGGGAGAGACCTGGCGCTCGAGCCGGTGGCCGGCACCGGCGGGATGCTGCGCCTCGGCGGGCCGGGACCCGCCGTCGCCGTCCGGGCCGAGCTCGACGCGCTCCCGGTCGTCGAGGCGACCGGGCTGCCCTTCACCTCGGCCTCCGACGCCGCCCACCCCGCCGCCCACGTCTGCGGCCACGACGTCCACGTGGCCGCGCTCGTGGCGCTCGCCCGCGCGGTCGCGGCGGCCGGGCCCGAGCTGCTGCCCGCCCCGCTGCTCGCGGTGTTCCAGCCGCGGGAGGAGAAGGCGCCGAGCGGGGCGGCCGACGTCGTCGCCTCCGACGCCTTCCGGGCGCACACCCCGGCGCGCGGTGCTCGGGGTGCACGTCCAGCCCGAGCTGCTGCGCGGGGTCGTGTCCGCCCGGCCCGGGCCGGTCAACGCCTCGTCCGACGAGATCGAGATCACCGTCCACGGCCGCGCCGGGCACGGCGGCTACCCGCACCGCACGCGCGACCCGGTGCTCGCGCTCGCGCAGGTCGTCGTGTCGATCCAGCAGGTGGTGTCGCGGCGGGTGAACCCGCTCGAGGCCGGCGTCGTGACCATCGGGCAGCTGACGGCGGGCAGCGCGCCCAACGTCGTGCCCGCCGAGGCCACCGCCCGCGGCACCGTCCGCTCCCTCGACGCCGACCGGGACGAGATGCTCGCCGCCGTCCGCGACGTGGTCGAGCACACCGCCGCCGCCCACGGCTGCACCGGCGAGATGGTGGTGGTCCCCAACGAGCCCGCCGTCGTCAACGACGAGCGCCTGGCGGGCGCGATCGCGGCGGCCCTCGGCCGGCGCCGCCGCGGCGAGCAGGCGTCCCGCCCGACGGGCCTGACGCTGGACACCACGTTCCGCTCGTGCGGCGCGGATGACTTCTCCCACTACTCGGCGGGGGAGGACGCGTCGCCGATCCCGTCCGTGATGCTGTTCGTGGGCACGGCCGACCCCGACGCCGTGCTCGGCAGCGCCCCCGGCCTGCACCACCCGGCGTTCTCGCCCGACGACGCGATGGTCGGCGAGGTCGCCCGTGCCCTGCTCGCCGCCGTCGTCGCCGCGGGTGGCGCGCTCGAGCCGCCCGCTGGGACCGCCGAGACCGCCGCGACCAGCCGAACCCGCTGAACCAGCCGAACCCGCCGCACCAGCCCAGGAGCCCCGGTGACCGAGATCCGTCATTTCAGCCGTGCCTTCCTCCGCGACCCGCTGCACGTCGCGGCCCTGTTCCCGAGCTTCCCGCCGCTGTGCCGCCAGGCGATCGCCCCGCTGCCCGCGACCGGCGACCCCGTCGTCGTCGACCTCGGGGCGGGCACCGGCTCGGTCACCGACGAGGTCCAGAAGCGACTGCAGGGTCGCGGCCGGCACATCGCGATCGAGTTCGACCCGGAGATGGCCGCGGTGCTGCGCGAGCGCCACCCCGAGGTCGAGGTCATCTGCGACGACGCCCACGCGGCCGTCGAGAAGCTGCTCGCCGAGGGGGTGCGCGCGGACCTGTCGGTGTCCGGCCTGCCCTGGCTCGCCACCGCCCCGAAGGACCGCTCGATCTTCCCGCTGCTGGCCCGCCTCGCCGCTCCCGGCGGGGCCGTGACGCAGCTCGCGCACGCCTGGATCCGCTTCTTCCCGACGGCGAAGCAGGTGCAGCGCAACCTCGAGGCCACGTTCGAGGAGGTGGTGGTCAGCCGCACGGTGTGGCTCAACGCGCCGCCCGCCGTCGTGTACGTGGCCCGCCGCCCGCGGACCGACTGAGGCGCCCGCGAGGGTCTGACGCGTCACCCGCCCCGCGCGCGGGCCCTGCACGGGCTGCGGACCTCCGTAGACTGACCGGGCCCGCGCGTCGGGCGATCGGGACCCGTCAGAGATGAGGCGAGGAGCAGTGAGCCTGCTGCAGCGCGTCCGCACCCCGGCCGACCTCAAGGGGCTGGCCGCCGGTGAGGTCGACTCGTTGGCCGCGGAGATCCGCGGGTTCCTCGTGGACAAGGTCTGCCGCACCGGCGGCCACCTCGGCCCGAACCTGGGCGTCGTCGAGCTGACGCTCGCCCTGCACCGCGTCTTCGACTCCCCGCGCGACGCGCTGGTGTTCGACACCGGGCACCAGAGCTACGTCCACAAGATCGTCACCGGGCGGTCGGGCGCGTTCGACGGCCTGCGCCAGGGCGGGGGCCTCTCCGGCTACCCGAGCCGCACCGAGAGCGAGCACGACCTCGTCGAGAACTCCCACGCCTCCACCGCCCTGTCCTGGGCGGACGGGCTGGCGAAGGCCGACGCGCTGCTCGGCCGGGACCGGTCGGTGGTGGCGGTGGTCGGCGACGGCGCCCTCACCGGCGGCATGTGCTGGGAGGCGCTGAACAACATCGCCGGCTCGGACCGGCCCGTCGTCATCGTCGTCAACGACAACGGCCGCTCCTACGCCCCGACCATCGGCGGGCTCTCCGAGCGGCTCTCGACGCTGCGGCTCGCGCCCCGCTACGAAGAGGTCCTCGAGCACGGCAAGCGGGCGCTGCAGAAGGTCCCGTTCGTGGGCGGCCCGCTGTACTCGGCCATGCACGCCGCGAAGGCCGGGGTGAAGGACGCGTTCACCCCGCAGGCGCTGTTCTCCGACCTCGGCATCAAGTACGTCGGGCCCGTCGACGGTCACGACGTCGCGGCCCTGGAGACGGCGCTGTCGGCCGCGCGGGACTTCGGCGCGCCGGTGATCGTGCACGCCGTCACCTACAAGGGCCGCGGCTTCCCCTCGGCCGAGGAGGACCAGGCCGAGCAGATGCACTCGGTCGGCGTGCTCGACCCGGACACCGGCCTGCCGGTCGGACCGAAGCCGCGCGAGTGGACCTCGGTGTTCACCGACGCGATGCTCGAGCTCGGCCGCGAGCGCTCCGACGTCGTCGCGATCACCGCCGCGATGCCCGGCCCGACGGGGCTCTCGGCGTTCGGCGAGGCCTACCCCGAGCGGCTCTTCGACGTGGGGATCGCCGAGGCCCACGCGATGACCTCCGCGGCCGGGCTCGCCCACGGCGGGCTGCACCCCGTGGTCGCGATCTACTCGACGTTCCTCAACCGCGCCTTCGACCAGCTGCTCATGGACGTGGCGCTGCACCGCGAGCCGGTCACGGTGGTCCTCGACCGCGCCGGGGTCACCGGCAGTCCGACGGCGCCTCGCACAACGGGATGTGGGACCTCTCGGTCATGGGGATCGTCCCCGGCCTGCGGGTGGCGGCGCCGCGCGACGCGGTGACCCTGCGCGAGGAGCTGCGCGAGGCGGTCGGCATCGACGACGGCCCGACCGCACTGCGCTGGTCCAAGGGCGCCGTGCCGGGCGAGGTGCCCGCGCTGCGCCGGATCGGCGTCGGCGGCGCGGACGCCACCGGCGGGCCGGGGGCCGTGGACGTCCTCGCCGAGCCCGGCCGGCTCTCCCGCGCCGCACCCCGTCCCACCGCGATCGAGCGCCTCGAGGACGAGGCCCCGTCGGCGCCCGACGTGCTGCTCGTCGTCGTGGGCACCTTCGGCCAGCTCGGGATCGAGGCCGCGGACCGGCTCACCGCGCAGGGGATCGGCGTCACGGTCGTCGACCCGCGCTGGCTCCAGCCCGTGCCCGACGTGCTCTGCGAGCTCGCGGCGGCGCACCGGCTGGTGGTCACCGTCGAGGACGGCGGGCGCCACGGCGGGTTCGGCTCCGCGGTGGCCGACCGGCTCACCGAGGCCGGCGTCGACGTCCCGGTGCGCCGGATCGCCCTCGAGCAGGCGTTCCTCGCCCACGACAGCCGCGGCGCGATCCTCACCGCGGCGGGGCTGACCGACCAGGACGTGGCCCGGCGGGTCACGGAGTGGGTCTCGGGGCGCGCCGACCACGACGTCCCGGTGGTGTCGTTCCCGCGGGCCGCGGGGGACGCCGGCCGCTGAGTCGGGCCCGCCCCGCACCGCGCCCGGCCCGGCCCCTCCCGTGATCAACAGCACGTGGGGCAGGTTCGAGGGCCTTCCGGGGTGCATGGTGTGCCCGTCATCCCGGGGCCCGCGCCCGCCCCGTTGATCAACAGCACACGGGCACGATCCACGCGGTCCCGGCTGCCTCCAGTGCTCATGATCATGTGGGGGCCCGGGCCCGAGGGCCGCGGCATGCGCCCTCGAGGAGATCCACCCAGCGAATCCTCAGGTCCCGCTCAGGCGGGCGGTGGCATCGTGGTGGGGTGCGCATTCTGATCGTGGAGGACGAGCAGGCCCTGGCGGACGCGCTGGCGCGGGGCCTGCGTCGTGAGGGCATGGCCGTGGACGTCGCCTACGACGGCGACACCGGCTCGGAGAAGGCCTCGGTGACCCGCTACGACGTCGTGGTCCTCGACCGCGACCTCCCGGGCCGCTCCGGCGACGACCTGTGCGCCGAGATGGCGGGCGGCGTCACCCGGGTGATCATGCTGACGGCGAGCGGGACGCTGCGCGACAAGGTCGCCGGCCTCGCCCTGGGCGCCGACGACTACCTCGCCAAGCCCTTCGACTTCCCCGAGCTCGTGGCCCGCATCCGGGCGCTGGGCCGCCGCGCCACGCCGGCGACGCCCCCGGTGCTCGAGGCGGCCGGCGTCGTGCTCGACCCGGCCAAGCGCACCGTCCTGCGCGACGGCGAGCCGGTCGACCTCACCCGCAAGGAGTTCGGCGTCCTCGAGGTGCTGCTCGCCGCGGCCGGGGCCGTCGTGTCGTCCGAGGAGCTGCTCGAGCGGGTCTGGGACGAGAACGCCGACCCGTTCACGACGACGGTGCGGGTCACCGTCATGACGCTGCGCAAGAAGCTGGGCGACCCCGGGATCATCGACACGGTGGTCGGGTCGGGCTACCGCGTGCGCACCGACGCCCCCGCGCGGGTCTGACGGTCTCACGCGCGCCTCACCCCGCCGGCACGCCCAGCATCGCCCGCGCCTCGGCGCACGTCGCCGGACGCCGCCCGAGGGAGTCGAGCAGCGACGTCGCCTCGTCGAGCAGCTCGAGGTTCGACGGCCGGCGCGCCCCGGCGTGGTCCTCGAGCCCGACGCGCACGTGCCCGCCACGCTCGAGGGCGAGGCGGGCCAGCCCGCAGCCGACCACGTCGCCGCCGAGCACGGCCACCGACCACGGGCAGCCCGCTGGGCCCGAGGAGCTCCAGGTACGCGTCGAGCGCCCGCTCGGTCGGCGGCAGCCCGAACTCCAGCGACCCGCCGAAGTAGAGCTTCACGATCGCGCCCGGCGGCACCCGGCCGTGGCGGTGCAGCGTCAGCGCGGTGCGCAGGAAGCCGGGCTCGAAGATCGAGATGCTGGGCGCGGCCCCCAGCGCCGCCGAGCGGGCGAACATGTACTCGGTGTCGGCGTAGCTGTTCTGGTACGGCCCGGCCGCGGCGGCGTCCGGGACGGTGCCGTCGCTGGTGAGCCCGACGTTGACCGACCCCGGGTCCACGAGCGTCATCCCGCCGAGGCCGCGCCGGGCGAGCGCCTCGACGTGGGCCCAGCGCGCCTCGACGGGGATTCCGCGCGCCCCCGCGCCCATCGTCGGGTAGAGCAGGGCGTCCGGGCGCGCGGCGACGACGGGCTCCCAGGCCTGACGTAGGGCTCGAGCGCGTGCACGCCGTCGGCGGTGAACATCGGGTCGTCGTGGTGGTTGTGCACGATGGCGGCGCCGGCGTCGAGGCAGGCAGCGCGTCGCGGGTGATCTCGGCCGGGGTCCGCGGCACGTGCGGGTTCTGCTCGCGCGGGGTGGCGCCGTTGAGGGCCACCTCGAGGATCACCGGGTCCGCGTCGACCGCCATGCCCCGAGCATGCCCCGCGGGGTCGTCCGTCACCCGTTCGGCAGATCGGTGTCCGGAAACCGTGACCCGGAGATCTCCGCAGCCGTTGACGCCACGTATTCGGACGGTCGCACACCGTGGCACACAGTGGCCACAGCGGCGACGGTCCGGCGCTCCCCCCACGAGAGGAACTCCCATGACCATGATGCGCAAGGTCGTCCTGTCGGCCGCCCTGATCAGCTCCGGCCTCGTCGCCACCACCGGGATGGCGTTCGCCGGCTCCGAGCACGCCGACGGCTCGACGACCCCAGAAGGGGCTCGTCAACTCGAGCGACTTCGCCCCCAACACCACGGGCGAGGCCTGCAACAACGACGTCCCGGTCAACGTCCTCGGCGTCCAGGTCCCGGTCCAGGACAACGCGGCGTCGGTCCCGCTCGTTTCCAAGGCGGGCCACGGCAACGCGGCGGGCATCCAGAAGTCGTGCTCGAACCCGATCCACGCCGTCAACTGACGACATCGCGGTCGTCACGGGCCCGGTCCCGCGCCTTCGGGTGCGGGACCGGGCCCGTGGTGTCTGCGTGGTCCGCGGGTGGGTGTCGGAGCGACGGGGGAGGGAGGGCGATGGGCAGGCGGTACCGGCGCGACGAGGTCATCAAGGCGCGCGAGGCATATCTCGCCTCCGTCACGGAACAGCACCGTTATGACCCGCGCGCGGTCACGGTGCTCGCGCAAGCGTCTCCTGCAGCGGGAACTTCCCGAGCCGGTTCGAGCAGCTGAGATCGTGCGGCGGCTCTTTGCCGAGCACGTTACCCGCGACGAAGCGGCATTTGCGCGCTGAGCTTTATATGTCGGTCGAGCAGATCGCCTGCCTTCGCCGCCTACGGGATGCACGTCGGCAGTCACGGCTACACCCACGCGTGGCTGAACCATATCGCCTGCGGAGGCGCAGGCCGAGGAAGGTCCGCTCGGTCCCTCGCACTTCCTGGGGCGAATGCGGCGTGGCCACTCGACAACTGGACGATCTGTTACCCCTACGGTGGCTTCAACCAGGTCGCTTCTCGAACAGTTGCGGCCTCGTCGACTGCCGCCTTGGATTTACCGTCGAAGCCCGGGTGGCCCAGATTGGCGCTCGATGATCCTCTTGGCCCTGCCGCGCCTCGACACCAACGACCTTCCGAGTTAGAGCCGGACGCCCATTCGGGGACGCGTTTCTGCATTTCCCGCTGTGCCGCATGATCACTTGCAGGCTTCCCGCATCATCCCCTTTACGAAAGTGATTACAGCAGGTGCGCCTGCAATGACCAGCCCGAATATGGTCCCAGAAGATCCCGCTACAGGGGAACATCCTGGTGATCCAGAGATATGTATAAGAGTCTCAGTATGGCACTCGAGACGCTGGCAGGGAAGTCCGTGGCACCCTCCTTCCAATCTCCGATGGATGAGCGGAACGCCCGTCCTGCCCGTGGTCCGCGAGGGCCATCCTGCGGCCCTGGTCGCAGACGTACGGTGGTGACTACTACGGAGCGCTCCAGCTCGCTGCGGCGTACTGCGGCCTGCGCAGAGGCCCCCTCGTCCTTTCCCGGCAGTTGGCAGCATGGCACTATCCCACCTTGGCATAGGCTGCGACCTGAGGTCCTCGTTTATGACGCGCCCAGGTCAACGAAACGCTCTGTGGCGCGGCAGGATGAAGAAGCGTTTCTCAGAGAAGGCGGCTATCGAGATGTACGCGCAATTGGGCTACCCATCATCTATACGCAGCCCTCGGGACTCAGCCGGATTCCCAATAGCTTGCTCGTGATGCCCACGCATTCCCTGGCATCCGATGTCCTGATGCCCTCCTGCGAACGATATGTGGAGGAAATCGCCGAGATCAAAGATCATTTCGACCTTGTCGCGGCCTGCGTTTCCGCCTACTGCATCGCGCGCAATCTCTGGGTGCCGCAATTCGCTGAGGGTGGCATCCCTGTGGCGCGGGGCGCGGGCATTGCGGACACCAACGCACTGAATCGCATGCGCGCGCTCTTTGAGAGCTTCGAATATGTCACGACGGACAGCTATGGCAGTCATGTCTTTTACGCGCTTTATTTTGGGGCGAAGGTATCGATATGGGGTACGGCAACTCCGGTATTTCGAGAGAACATTCTGAAGGATGGTGGCTGGGCGGCCTATCACCGAGACGGTAGAAGCTCTCTTCTCCGAGGAAACGATACGAAATGGCGAGGTCTACCTCGGGCCACTGCGGGTGGATCCCTGGAAAGCAGTGCAGAACTTTGAACTCGGCCAGGCGATGCTGGGCTACGACAACAAACTCAGCCCAGAGCAACTGCGTGCCCTGTTTGGTTGGACCATGCCGGGAAACCTGCGCGGAACAGCCATTGAGTTCGCGCGCCGTTCATGGGCCTCGCGAGCGGCCCTGGGATCGTCTCGAACCGGCTGGCTCCCAAGACAGCCGGATGAGCCATATCCCTGCCGCGAGGTGCAAAGAGAGCCTTTCGCCACATTGCATCCCGCTTTCGTTCCATTGTCCTATTGACAGCCAGAAGGTCACTCTGGTGTGTGGAGTTCCGTTGCAGACAATCTGGCGATCGCAAATAGGCAGGCAAGTACGATGACTGACGCGAGTGTTCGGACCCACCGCGCTGCGGCTCCGGAACGAGATGCTGCCGTGGAGGGCATCGGGGCGAAGACCATGATGGAGATCCTGCGCGATCTCACGCCACTTCCGCGCGCCGTCTGTTCCCGCGGCTATGACCAAGCCGTCTCGTACCTTTGCAACGAGCTTGCATTTCGTGTGATTTCCGTGCCCGAGTCGCATCAGCACAACGGATGGGTGATCCCGCCATCGTGGGATGTGGAAGAGGCCAAAATTGAGCGCGATGGGCAGATCATCTACGATGGCGCCGCCACCCCCTGGGGGTGATTGCGCTCTCGAAGAACTTTTCGGGCAGGGTGGACCTCGAAGAACTGCGCCGGCATCTGCACTACGACCATCGTTACGAGGATTCCATCCCGTTTCATTACCGGCAACAGTTTCGCAGTTGGGAGCGTGACTGGGGATTCTGCGTTCCGAAACGCGTGTTCGATCCATTGACGCTAGGCAGCTACCATGTCCTCATCCGGACGCGCGAGGCTCCGGGCGCGCTGAAAATCCTCGAGTACAAGCACACTGGCACCTTGGCTACCACGATCGTTCTAGGCGGTAACCTCGACCACGCCGGAGTCGCGAACGATGGGCTTGCCGGGTGCGTCGTCGGCCTCGAAGTCCTGCGCCGTCTGAAGGGGCGCAAGACCAAGTTCACATATTCTCTCGTGCTGTCGCCCGGCATCATCGGATCCGAGTTCTACCTCAATCATCTCAGTGAGCAGGAGCGCCGCGAGATTCTCGAAGGTATCTTTCTCGAAATGCTCGGTTCTACGACGCCGCTCGCTCTCCAGGAACCGCGTCGCGCCATGGTCAGCACAGTGCACGCGCTCAAAGCAAGTCTGGATGCATCGGGCCTGCCGTATCGTACCGGTCCGTTTCAGAGCATCATCATCAACGATGAATATATTTGGGAGAACTACGGAATCCCGATGATCTCGCTGTCGCGTTTCCCATATCCCGAATATCACTCAAGCTTCGATACAGCAGAGAGAATCAGCGAAGTCTCTCTTCACGAGGCGGTGGGAGTTCTGATGAACACGATCGATCGCCTGAATCCACACCCCTTCTCATTAAGAAATTCCAGGGCAATATGTGCCTCTCTCATCCTGATTATGATCTTTATGTCGATTCCGGGCAGGTTGCGCTTGGCGACAGCTCCCCCGAAACCTTGCAGCGAATGCGCCGCCTGATGGATTTCGTTCCGGCGCAGGACCGGCCCATAAGCGTAAAGGCCATCGCCGATCAGATGGGCCTTCCAGAATCAGATACGCTCGCGTATCTCCAACGATGGGCTGACAAAGGCCTGATCGTTCTACTTTAACCGCAATGTTGTTTCTAAAGAAGAGTGGAAGAAATTAGATGAAGATACTAGTTACTGGTGGTGCTGGATATATTGGTTCAACTCTCGTACCAATACTATTGGCCGAGGGGCATACGGTTCGCGTGCTGGACACGCTTCTGCACGGTGGGTCACCATTGCTGCCTGCCTGGTCGCATCCTGGGTTCGAGTTTGTGCGCGGAGACCTACGCGAGCGAGCATTGCGGAAGGCTGCAGTTACCGGGATGGATGCTGTCGTCCATCTTGCGGCGATAGTGGGTGACCCCGCCTGTTCCCGCCAGCCAGAACTCGCTCGGGCAGTGAACCTGGAGAGCTCGCTGGCACTGATCGAAGATAGCCAACACGCGGGCGTCAGCCGCTTTGTGTTTGCATCCACATGCAGCAACTACGGAAAGATGAAAGATGTCGCTTACGTCGACGAGACCTCAGAGCTGAGTCCGGTCTCGCTCTATGCCGAGACCAAGGTTGCGGTAGAGCAGGCTTTGCTGCAGAGCGCTGGAAGAAATGGATGGTGCCCTACACCGCTTCGTTTTGCGACGATCTTCGGTGTTTCCTCGCGCATGCGTTTCGATCTCACCGTGAATGAGTTCACGATGGAAATGATTACGAAGAAGCACCTGAAGGTCTTTGGTGAGCAGTTCTGGCGGCCCTATGTCCATGTGCGGGACGCGGCACGCGGCATCCAAGTGGTGCTGAATTCTGAGGCCTCCAAAGTGTGCGGCACCGTCTTCAACGTGGGCGCGACAGGCCTGAACTTTACAAAAAGAGCAATTGGTCAAGATGATCCAACCGTATGCCTCCGATGCCGTCGTTGAATACGTTCACAAGACGGAAGACCCTCGCGACTATCGTGTATCTTTCTCCGCATCACAGGATCAACTCGGATACAAGATCACGCGCACTGTCCCCCAGGGAATCGATGAGGTCGCGAAGCTTGTTATCAGCAACGTCATTGATCGTTTCGACGATCCGAGGTATAGCAATTGAAGACGAAAGAAGTCCTTTCCCCAGGCGCACAGCCGTCCGCTGACATGATTCCGCTTATTGTGCCCGAACTGCAAGGCAATGAGTGGCGATACATGAAGGATAATCTCGATACCAATTGGGTATCTTCTGTCGGCAGCTACGTGGATCGCTTCGAGCAGATGGTTGCCGACTACGTGGGCGTCAAGTACGCAGTGGCCACCGTGAATGGCACGGCGGCTCTGCACATCGCGATGCTGCTCGCCGGCGTCGAACCTGATGATGAAGTTGTGGTATCGACCCTTACATTTATCGCGCCGGCAAATGCAGTCCGCTACATCGGAGCCTGGCCAGTATTTATCGATTCGGAGCCGCGCTTCTTTCAAATTGATTCTGCGGCCCTGGCCGATTTTCTGGAAAACGGCTGCATATGGGATGGCCAGACTTTGCGAAACCGTGTGAGTGGCAGACGGATTAAGGCAATTCTGCCAGTCCATATCCTCGGGCATCCAGCGGACCTGGACCCCATTCTTGCGGTTGCGGAGAAGGTGCCTCATTGCCCGGTGATTGAGGATGCCACAGAGGGCTTGGGTGCGCGTTACCGCGGCAAGAGCCTCGGGAGTTTTGGACGTGCCGCCTGCTTCAGTTTCAATGGAAACAAAATCATTACCACCGGCGGAGGCGGCATGCTGGTGACCGATGATGCAGCATGGGCGGCGCGGGCCCGATATCTGACCACCCAGGCTAAGGACAATCCGATCGAATATGTACACAATGCGGTAGGTTTCAACTACCGATTGACGAATGTGTTGGCTGCCATGGGATGTGCTCAGATGGAGAAGCTGGACGACTTCGTGACCGCCAAAAGGCAGATAGCGGCTCGATACCAGGAGGCGTTCGCGTTATTTCCAGGGATCATTGTGCCAAGGGAGGCCGAGTGGGCTTTCAGCACCTATTGGATGTTCACGGCCCTTGTCGACGAGAACCTGGCAGGCATTCGTTCACGCGAGCTGCTGCGGGAACTCGACACGCATAGGATCCAGGCTCGCCCTTTGTGGCAGCCCATGCACGGCTCACCGGCTCATGATGCAAAGGCCACCCACCCTCCCAGCGCGCAGAGGAACTACATCGCCAGGCAATCAGTCTGCCTTGCTCGGTCGGTCTCACTCCCACGGCCCAGGATTACGTCATCGAAACGGTGACAACTATTCTGAGCCAGCGTAAGCTCCTGGCAGGCGCGAGATGAAGCACCTTTCCGGTGAGGCCACCGGGAGCATCAAGTCGCAGGGCGGAACGGAATGAGATTTCAGTTTGTCAGCACGATGAATGGCTTTCCCTGGGGCGGCAGTGAGGAGTTGTGGAGCCAGACGGCAGTGCGACTTCGTGAGGAGGGGCATGAGGTCCATGCTTCGTTCGCGCACTGGCCAAAACCGTCCGAAAAGATCACCCTGCTGGCGGAGCATAGGCGTTCGCATCGATCACCATCCCCTCCATGCTCGACGCCATCAGTCGCCGCCTGCGGAACAAGCACTCCTGCTCGATCGCCCACGAGCTCAGCTGCGACTGAGGCGATATCGTCCGGATCTGGTTGTCATCTCCCAGGGCCACAACTCAGGCGGTTTTGGCTGGGCACGCCTCTGCGGACGTGCGGGCTTGCCCTTCGTCATGATCGTGCACTGCAACTGCGAGCTATGGTGGTTCGGCGGCCAACTGGACGCTGCGGTGTTGGCCTATAAGGCGGCGCGGCGGGTCTTCTGCGTTTCCCGCAATCTCGATCTACTTCGTCTGCAAACCGGCGATCCGCTTTTGCATGGGGAATTAGTTAGAAACCCCTGCAATGTCCAATCCGGCCGCGGGTTCACTTGGCCCGACGAGGCGAACGGGTGGAAGCTCGCATGCGTCGCCAGGATCGAGATCGCCGCGAAGGGACAGGACTTGTTACTACAGGCCTTGGCGCAACCCGAATGGCGGGATCGGCCCGTAGAAGTGAATTTCTATGGTAGAGGTCCCGACCTTATTGCAATGCGTCGCATGACAGAACTACTGCAGCTTCAGAATGTGAACTTCCATGGTCACGTCTCCGACGTTGGTGCGATTTGGGAGCAGAACCATTTACTGATGCTCCCCTCGCGCTACGAGGGTTTGCCCCTTGCTCTAGTCGAAGCGATGCGATGCGGCCGGCCGGCTGTCGTCACCGATGTGGGTGGCAATGTGGAATTGTGTAACGACGGTGAAACTGGATTTGTCGCGCCCGCGGCGACGATGGCCGCGATTTCGACTGCACTTCAACGAGCTTGGGAGGGAAGAACAGGGTGGCGGCAGCTTGGGCTGACTGCACGAGAGCGTGTAGATCAAGTGATCCCAAAAGATCCTGTCGATTTGTTCTGTCAGAGGTTGAAAGCTCTCGCGAGTGCCGAGTCTGAGATTCCTGCGGCATCGTCCAGTCCCGCTGCGAGCGCGAAGGCATTGAAGAGCTACGATCTTCTACCCAGGCATCAGAATTGAGAACGGCAATGAAGGAAGACCAGGCATTATGAAGGTCACCGTCATTGTATGTACATACAATCGGTGTGAGGATCTCCGCCTGGCACTGACTAGTCTGGCTTCCAGCAAAATGACGGATTCCAAGGAGTGGGACGTGCTGGTGGTCGACAATAATTCGACGGACGACACCGCGAAGTTAGTGCAGGAATTCATTCAGCGCCATCCCTCTTCTTTCCGCTACGTTTTCGAGCCGACGCCTGGTAGATCTCATGCTCTCAATCGCGGTATCCGTGAAGCTTCAGGAGATATTCTGGCATTTACTGATGATGACGTGATCGTCGAGCAGGACTGGCTGCACAATCTGACGCAATCCATTCGTGCCTCGACGTACGCTGGCGCGAGCGGGAGAACGTTGCCGGCAAGGGACTTCACTCCTCCACGCTGGTTGCCAATGAATGAGTATTTTGCACTCGCCCCGCTGGCTCTCTTCGATCAGCCGGCTCGAATCCGTTGATCTATCGGAAGCCCCCTTCGGAAACAACATGGCGTTCCGACGCGATGTATTAGAGCGGTACGGAAACTTTCGCGTCGACATAGGGCGCCGGCCCGGGACAATCCTGGGCAGCGAAGATAGCGAATTTGGTGAGCGGCTACTCGCTGCGGGAGAAAAACTGCGCTACGAGCCGACAGCTGTCCTCTACCATGCCGTTCCGGCTCAACGGGTCACCAAGAAATACTTCCTCGCATGGTGGCATGACAAAACCCGCTCGGACGTCCGCGCGTTTGGCTTTACCTTGTAATCTGCGATGGAAACTCGCAGGTATCCCACTCCCACTCTTCCGCCGGCTTGCTCGCTGGACGGTTCAATGGATCATCACGCCTCGCACAACCAAGCGTTTTTCGTGCAAGGTTCGTGTGTGGAGTGTGCGTGGGGCTATTCGAGAATGTTATTGGCGGGCACAGGGAGGCACTCCTTGAACTC
>CAVQUY010000015.1:0-212450 GCA_963716955.1 uncultured Actinomycetota bacterium | reverse complement strand
CCTTCTGGTTGCACATCGCGAGGACCGTCGCCGGGCCGTGGGTGTCCAGCGGGGTCGGCTCCGGGACCTCGCGACGGGGCCGCGCGGGGGGCTCCCCCGCGTCGGCCGGGGCGGTCCCGCCGCGACGACTCGGACCGGCCCGGGTCGGGGGGACCCATGTGGAGGGACTCGGCGTCGAACAGCCCTGCCGACATCCCGAGCCTCCCTCCCGTCCCCACGGGGCCCGACCACCGCGGGGCGACGCGCACGTTCCTCGTCGTCCGGCCAGGCTAGGAGGCCCGTCCGCCCGGAGTCACCGCGACTCGCCGGGTGTGGCGAGATCGCCGCAGGGGCATCCCCACCGATGACCCACACCACAGAACCGGTCGCGGAACATTCGCCGCGCTCTGTGTTGGGCCGTGCACTCGGCGTGCTCGCCGCGTTCTCCGACGCCTCCCCCGAGCTCGCCCTCGCCGACATCGTGGCCGCGACCTCGTTGCCCCCGGCCACGGCGCACCGCATCGTCGCCGAGCTCGTGGCCTGGGGGGCCCTGGAGCGGATCGGCCGCGGGCGCTACCGGATCGGGATGCGGCTGTGGCGCGTGGGCGCCCTCGCCCCGTCCGCGCGGAACCTGCGCGAGGCCGCGCTCCCGCCGATGCAGGACCTCGCCGCGGCGACCGGCCACGTCGTGCACCTGGTCGTCCTCGACGGGCACCGGGCGCTGTTCGTCGAACGGCTGGCCGGGCACGACGAGGAGTTCACGGTGCGCTCCCGGGTGGGCCGGGACATGCCGCTGCACGCGAGCGGCCCCGGGAAGGTCCTCCTCGCCCACGCCCCGGCCGCGCTGGTCGACGAGGTGCTCGCCCGGGGGCTGCCGCGGTTGGCGCCCGGCACGATCACCGATCCCGCCGCGCTGCGCGAGGCCCTCGGCGTCGCCCGCCGCACCGGCTACTGCCTCTCCCGCGAGGAGATGACCGTGGGGGCCGCGTCGGTGGCCGCCCCCGTCCTCGACGCCGCGGACCGCGTGGTGGCCGCGCTCGCCGTCGTCGTCCCGTCGTCGGCGGCGCTGCCGCCGTTCATCCCCGCCGTGCGCATGGCCGCCGCCGCGGCCTCGCGGCGGCTCGGGCACCGGGCCGACCAGGATCGGCCCCCGATTCCGGTGGGTGCGAGAACCGGCTGACGCCGTGACGGCGCTCTCCCATACTCCCGACATACGGGACGCGCCGCCGACGCCACGTCCCGCGAGGAGGTGGCTGATGTCCGCACCGTCGACGACGACCGCCCCGGCCTCCGGCTGGGTCCGGGGGCTCTGCTGGGCCGCGGTCGCGCTGGAGGGGTACGACCTCGTCGTGCTCGGGGTCGTCATCCCCGTCCTGCGCCGCGACCCGGTGTTCGCGCTCGATCCCGGCAGCGCCACGACGGTGGCCACCGTCGGCCTGCTCGGGGTCATGGTCGGCGCGCTCGCGGTGGGACCGGTGAGCGACGTCGTGGGGCGCCGCCGCACGATCCTCGCCTGCGTCCTCGCCTTCTCCCTCCTCGGCGCCGCGTGCGCGCTCGCGACCGGCCCCCTGAGCCTCGGCATCCTGCGCTTCGTCGCGGGCGTCCCGCTCGGCGGCGTCGTCCCGGTGGCGCTCGCGATGGTCGCCGAGCACTCCCCCGGCCGGCGCGGCAACAGCTCCATGACGGTCCTCATGACCGGCTACCACGTCGGCGCGGTGCTGGCCTCCCTGCTCGGGGCCCTCTTCGTCGTCTCGCTGGGCTGGGAGTTCCTCTTCGTGGCCGGGGCCCTGCCCGCGCTGGCCCTGCTGCCGGTGCTCGCGGCGAAGCTGCCGCGGGACACCCCGCCGGTCGCCCGGGCCGGCCCCCGGGAGACGCGCGTCAACCCGGTGCGCGAGCTGTTCCGCGCGGGCTTCGCGGGCCCGACGATCGCCTTCTGGGTCGCCTCGTTCATGGGCCTGCTGCTCGTCTACGGCCTGAACACCTGGCTGCCCGAGATCATGCGGCTCGCCGGCTACCAGCTGACCCAGGCGCTCTACCAGCTGCTGGCGCTCAACGTCGGCGCCGTCATCGGGCTGCTGATCGGGGGCCGGGTCGCCGACCGGATCGGCGTGCGGCCCGCCACGATCACCTGGTTCGTGACGGCGGCGGTCTTCCTCGCGCTGCTCGCGGTGCGCCTGCCGGGCGCCACCGTCTACGTCGCGATCCTGCTCGCCGGCATCTTCGTGTTCTCCTCCCAGGTCCTGGTCTACGCCTGGGTCGGCCGCATCTACCCCGCCGCGATGCGGGCGACGGCCCTCGGGTCGGCGAGCGGGGTCGGTCGGCTCGGCGCGATCACCGGGCCGGCGCTGACCGGCGCCCTCGTGGCCGGCGGCCTCGCCTACCCCTGGGGCTTCTTCGTGTTCGCGCTCGTGGCCGCCCTGGGGGCGGTCGCGGTGGCGACGTGACCCGCACCCGGCGCGCCGACGACCTCGCGGACGCGCCCGAGCCCGACCGGGCCGCGACCTGAGCGCCGACTCCGCAGGGCCCCGGTGGAGCGCACCGTCCGCGAGGCGGCCTTCGACGTGCTGCGACGGCGGGGACTCGACCGCGTCTTCGCCAACCCCGGGTCGACCGAGATCAGCCTGCTGACCGACCTGCCCGACGACCTCGCGTTCACCCTCGCCCTGCACGAGGGCTCCGTCGTCGGGCTCGCCACCGGCTACGCGACCGCCACCGACCGGCCCGCGCTGGTGGTGCTGCACACGACGGCGGGTCTGGGCAACGCGGTCGGCGCGCTCGCGACGGCCCGCGTGAACCGGACGCCGCTCGTGGTCCTCGTCGGGCAGCAGGACCGCCGCCACCTGACCTCGCGCCCGTTCCTCACCGGCGACCTCGACGGCCTCGCCGGCGCCTACCCGGTGTGGACGCTCGACCCGGCGCGCCCCCAGGACGTCCCGGCCGCGCTGGACCGGGCGTTCCACGAGGCGCAGAGCGGGCGGGGCCCCGCGATCGTCGCGGTCCCCAGCGACGACTGGGCCGCCCCGGCCGACCCGCGGGTCCTCCCGACGCCCGTCGTCGTGCGCCGCGGTCGGGACCCGGAGCCCGGGGCGGTCGCCGAGCTGGCGGCCCTGGTGGGTGCCGCGCGCCGGCCGGCGCTGATCGTCGGGGCCGACGCCGACGGCGCCGCCGCGTGGGCCGCCCTCGTGGAGCTGGCCGAGCACCTGGGCGCGCCGGTGTGGCAGGAGGCGTTCGCGGCGCGGGCCGGCTTCCCGCAGGACCACCGCCGCTTCGCCGGGCACCTGCCGCCCGAGCGCGCCGCGCTGCGGGCGGCGCTCGAGGGGCACGACCTGCTGCTCGTGGTCGGGGCGCCGGTGTTCCGCCAGTACCAGTACTCGCCCGGGGAGCTGGTGGCGCCCGGGACGACGATCGCGCTGGTCACCGACGACGCCGAGGACCTGCACCACAGCCGCGCCGACCTGGCCCTCCTCGCCGACCCGGCGCGGACGGTCGCCGCGTTGACGGCCGCCCTCCCGCGGCCCCTCCCCGGCGGCAGCACGGCGCGAGCGGCGTCCGCCGGCCGGACGGCGCCGCTCCCCTCGGCGCGGACCCGACCCCCGCGACGCCCCACTCGACGCCCCGGCGGTGTTCACCGCGCTCGCGGCCCGGCTGCCGGCGGACGCGGTCGTCGTGGAGGAGACGCCGTCGTCGCGGCCCGACCTGCACCGGCTCGTCCCGGCCCGCGCCCCGCTGGGTTCCTCTCCGCGGCCGAGGGCGGGCTGGGCTTCGGGGTGCCGGCGTCGATCGGGATGCGGATGGGCGCGCCGACCCGCCCGGTGGTGGCCGTGGTGGGCGACGGCTCGACGCTCTACGGCGTGCAGGCGCTGTGGTCGGCGGCGCACTACGGCGTCGGGGTCCTCGTCCTCGTCATGGACAACGGCCGCTACGCGATCATGGACCGGCTCGCCGCCGAGGCGGGCGGGAAGGCGCCGTGGCCGGGGTTCGCCGAGGTCGACGTGGCCGGGCTCGCGACCGCGCTGGGCTGCCCGGCGCGGCGGGTGGGGACCCACGGCGAGCTGGTCGAGCTCCTCGACGAGGTCGTGCCCGGGCTCGCGGATCGCACCTCGCCCCTCGTCGTCGTGTGTGGGCTCCGCGGCTGAGCCCTCCTCGTCGCCGAGTGGACCCTGCCGGCTGCTGCGGCAGCCGTGGGAGTCCACTCGGCGCCACGCGGGCGGACGATCTCGCGTCACCGGCCCCGTGAACGCCGGGCAACACCCCGGTCAACTCGGGCCCCCGATCGTGGCCGACCTCGCCACCGACGAAGGAGAGCCCCGCCCATGACCCCGCCCGTGAGCCCGGACCGCATCGCGAAGGCCCTCGCCGCCCTCCCGCCGCTGGACCGCGCGCGACGTCACCGGGCATCACCTGCCCTCGACCCCCGGCACGGTGTCCTGGGGGTGGATGCCCGCGGGCGCCGACGGGCCGGTGCTCGAGGTGGCCCCGGGCGAGGTCGTCGTCGATCGACACCGTGAGCCACGAGGGCATCCTCGCCGACCAGGGCCGCGACCCCGTCCGCTTCTTCGGCGGCTTCGGCGTCCCCGCCGACGCGGTGCTCTCCGACGCCGCCGCGATCGCCGCCTGCGGCCTGCCGCCACGACCCCCTCGCCGACGGGCCCCACGTGGTCACCGGGCCGGTCGCCGTCACCGGGGCCGAGCCCGGCGACGTCCTCTCGATCACCGTGCTCGACCTCGCCCCCCGCGTGCCCTACGGCATCGTCTCCAGCCGGCACGGGCTCGGGGCCCTGCCCGGGCGAGGTCATCGGCGACGACCCGGTGTTCAGCGCGTTCTGCCTGGTCGAGGACGGCGCCGGGTCGATCGCGCTGCGCGGGGAGGACCCGGAGGCCCGCGCCCGCTTCCCGCTCGCCCCGTTCCTCGGATTCGTCGGGGTGGCCGGGACCGAGCGGATCCACTCGGTGGCGCCCGGGGTCCACGGCGGCAACATCGACGTCCGGCTGCTCGGGGTCGGCACGACGCTGCACCTGCCGGTCGCGGTGCCGGGCGCGCTGCTCGCCGTCGGCGACCCGCACTTCGCCCAGGGCGACGGCGAGGTCGCCCTCACCGCCTTCGAGGCGCCGCTGCGCGCCACCCTGCGCCTCGACCTCGTGCCCGCCGCGGAGGTCCCGGAACGGTTCGGGACCCTCACCGGCCCCCTCGGCGAGACCCCGGACCTGTGGATCCCGATCGGCCTGGACCCCGACCTCGACGAGGCCATGCGCGACGCCGTCCGCCGCTCGATCGACCTCCTCGGGCACCGCTACGGCATGGACCGCCGCCAGGCCTACGCCTACCTCTCCGCCGCCACCGACTACGCGGTCTCGCAGGTCGTCGACGGGACGAAGGGCGTGCACGGCACCATCCGCAAGGCGGACTTCGCGTGACCGACGCCGCGGCCGCGCCGCCCGTCGACGGGACGATCTGGCGCGAGCTCGGCGCGCCGCTCGTGGCCGGGGTCCCGGGTCGGCCCGCTGTCGGGCACCACCGTCGCGGTCAAGGACCTGTTCGCCGTGCGCGGGCACCGGGTCGGCGCCGGCAATCCCACCTGGCTCGCCGGAGCCGCCGCGGCCGACGCGCACGCCGCCGCCGTCGCGGCCCTCCTCGACGCGGGCGCCGACGTCGCCGGGATCGCCCGCACCGACGAGTTCGCCTACAGCCTCGCCGGGCACCAACGCCCACTACGGCACCCCGCCCAACCCCGCCGCCCCGGACCGCATCCCCGGCGGCTCCAGCAGCGGACCGGCCGCCGCGGTGGCGACGGGTCAGGTCGACGTCGGGCTCGGCACCGACACCGCGGGCTCGATCCGCGTCCCCGCCTCCTACTGCGGCCTGTTCGGCCTGCGCACCACCCACGGCGCCGTCCCCCGGGCCGGGATGCTGCCGCTGGCCCCGTCCTTCGACACCGTCGGGTGGCTGACCCGTGACGCGACGACCCTGCACCGGGTCACGACGACGCTGCTGCCGGGCGCGCGCCGCGGGCCGCTGCGCCACGGCGTCGTCGTCCCCGCCCTCCTCGACGCGGTCGACGCCCGGCGTGGCGACCGCGTTCGACGCGGCCGTGGCCGGTCTGGACCTCGACGACGTCCGCTCGGTCGACCTCGCGCCGGAGGTCCTGACGAGCTGGTGCGCCGCCTTCCGCACCGTCCAGGGCCACGAGGCGTGGGCCGCGGACGGCGCCTGGGTCAGCGCCCACCCGGGCGCGCTCGGACCCGACGTCGCGGCCCGGTTCGCGACCGCCGCGACGGTCTCCGACGACGAGGCCGCCGCGGGGCGCCGGTCCGCCGCCGGCTCGCCCGGGCCCGGGCCGAGCTCCGGGGGCTGCTCCCCGACGGCGTCGCGCTGCTCCTGCCCGCGACGTCCTCCCCGGCGCCGACCGCGACGCGGCGCCCGGCGACCCGGCGCTCGAGGCCGCCCGCGCCGCGACCCTCGGCCTGACCTGCCTGGCGAGCCTCGCCGGGGCCCCGGCGCGTGTCGATGCCGCTGCTGACCGTCGACGGCGCGCCGGTCGGGCTGTCCGCGGTGGCCGCGCCGGGCGCCGACCTCGACCTCACCGACCTGGCGCGCCGGTCCCCCGCGCCCGCGGGTGCGACGTCGCGAACACCTCCCGCAGCGAGTCCACCGTGACCAGCGTGTAGATCTGCGTGGTCGTCACCGACGCGTGGCCGAGCAGCTCCTGCACGACGCGCAGGTCCGCCCCGCCGTCGAGCAGGTGGGTCGCGAACGAGTGCCGCAGGGTGTGCGGCGAGATCGCCCGCGTCAGCCCCGCCCGCTCCGCCGCCTCGCGCAGCACGTTCCACGCGCTCTGGCGCGACAGCCGTGCGCCGCGCGCGTTGAGGAACAGCGCCGGCGTCCCCCGCCCGCGCACCGCGAACCCCGGCCGCGCCCGCACCCGGTAGGCCTCCAGCGCGGCCAGCGCCGGGCGCCCGACCGGGACCAGGCGCTGCTTGCCGCCCTTGCCGGTGAGCACGACGGTGCGCTGCTCGGTGTCCACGTCGTCGACGTCGAGGTCGGTGACCTCGCTGATCCGCGCGCCGGTGGAGTAGAGCAGCTCGAGCAGCGCGCGGTCCCGGACGCCGCGCGGGTCGTCCTCCGGGGGCGCCTCGAGCAGGCGCACCACCGAGGCGACGTCGAGCGCCTTCGGCAGCCGCTTGGCCGGTGCGGGCGGGTGGACGTCGGCGGCGACGTCGCGGGCGACGAGGCCCTCGGCCAGCGCGAACCGGTGCAGCCCCCGGACGGCGACGACCGCGCGGGACGCCGACGACGTCGCCAGCGGCGGGTGCTCCTCGTCGCCCCGGCGCAGCGCGACGAGGAACGCCCCGACGTCGTTCTCGGCGACCTCGGCGAGCTCGCTGCGGCCGGCCCGGGCCAGGTGCTCGAGGTAGCGCCGCAGGTCCCGGCGGTAGTTGGAGAGGGTGTGCGGGGACATGCCGCGCTCGACGTCGAGGTGGTCGAGGTAGGTCGCGACGGCGTCCGCGAGCTCCGGGGCGGGCTCCACGCCGGTCGCCGTCATGCGCGCCCCTCTCGTCGGGGGTCGACGCTAACCCGCGCGAGCCGCTCGGCCGCGGATCGACGCGGCCGACCCCGGATGCTCGTGATCAGGAGCACGCCGGGCACCCCGACGCGCCGCGTGGACCTGCCCCATGTACCCCTCACGGAGGACGACGCGAGCGCCGGCTCAGCCCTGCCGGCGCCGCGCGTAGTCGCTCGGCCGGTCGATCCACGGGGCGTCGACCGGCCGCGGGGTGAACCGGCCGGCCACGACCTCGGCCGCCGCGAACACCCCGGCGATGCACGGCCCGTTGACGAGGTCCCCGGACATCGCGCCGGTCACGAGGTCGGCCAGCGGGACGCGCCGGATCACCAGGTCGGCCTCCTCGTCGTCGGCCGACGCGGGCCGGTCGACGTCGTGCAGGCCGCGCGCGAGGTAGACCCGCACCGACTCGTCGGCGAACCCCGGGCACCCGACGACGTCGACGAGGGTCGACCAGTCGTCGGCGGTCACCCCGACCTCCTCGACGAGCTCGCGCTTGGCCGCCTCCACGGGCTCCTCGTCGGGCCCGCCGTCGAGCAGGCCCGCCGGCATCTCCCAGATGCGCCGCCCGATCGCGGGCCGGTACTGGTAGATCATGACGAGCCGGTCGTCGTCGTCGAGCGCGGCGATCGCGACCGCGCCGAAGTGCTCGACCTTCTCCCGCGTCGCCACCCGGCCCCCGGGCATCCGGACGTGGTCGCCGCGCAGCGCGAAGATCGCGCCGTCGTAGAGGATCTCGGAGGAGACCACGTCGAACGAGTGCGGCGGGTGACCGCCGTGCGGGTCGGCCAGCGTCGGCGGCGTCGTGGGGACCGGCGGCGCGGTCTCCGTCGGGTCCGCGCTCACCGGGCGGCCGTCTGGGCCACGCGGGCGCCGTCGACCGGGACCTCGGCGCCGTCGGGCCTCCGAGGCGTCGGCGGGCCCGGGCACGGACCGCTCCTCGTCGGGCCCGAACAGCCGCGACGACGCGTCGTGGCGCAGCGCCGCCGCGACGAACGCCGCGAACAGCGGGTGCGCGCGCGTCGGGCGCGACTTGAGCTCCGGGTGGGCCTGGGTGCCGACGAAGAACGGGTGCGCCGAGCGCGGCAGCTCGACGAACTCGACGAGCGTCCCCTCCGGGGAGGTCCCGGAGAACACCAGCCCGGCCTCGGCGAGCTGCTCGCGGTAGGCGTTGTTGACCTCGTAGCGGTGCCGGTGGCGCTCGGAGACCCGGCCGGTGCCGTACGCGGCGCGGGTGACGGTGTCCGGCGCGAGGACCGCGGGGTAGGCCCCGAGGCGCATCGTGCCGCCCATGTCCCGCTCGCCGGCGACGACGTCGGTCTGGTCGGCCATCGTCGAGATCACCGGGTGCGGGGTGGCCGGGTCGAACTCGGCGGAGTTCGCGTCGGTCAGCCCGGCGAGCGCGCGGGCGGCGTGGATGACCATGCACTGCAGGCCGAGGCACAGGCCCAGGGCCGGGATGCCGTGGCGGCGGGCGTGGTCGAGCGCGCCGATCTTGCCCTCGATGCCGCGCACCCCGAACCCGCCGGGCACGAGTACCCCGTGCACCCCGTCGAGGGCGGTCGCCGCGCCGGCGGCCGTGGCGCAGTCGTCGGAGGGCACCCAGCGGATCTCGACCTTGGCGCGGTGGGCGAAGCCGCCGGCCCGCACCGCCTCGCTCACCGACAGGTAGGCGTCGGGCAGGTCGACGTACTTCCCGACGACGGCGATGGTCACCGTCTCCGACGGCTGGTGCACCCGCTCGAGCAGGTCGCCCCACTGCGTCCAGTCGACGTCGCGGAACGGCAGCCCGAGGCGGCGCACGACGTACGCGTCGAGGCCCTCGGTGTGCAGGACCTTGGGGATGTCGTAGATCGACGGGGCGTCGGGGCAGGCGACGACGCCGTCGTCCTCGACGTCGCACATCAGGGAGATCTTGCGGGTCATCTCCTCCGGGATGTGCCGGTCCGCGCGCAGCACGAGCCCGTCGGGCTGGATACCGATGTTGCGCAGCGCCGCGACGGAGTGCTGGGTCGGCTTGGTCTTCAGCTCCCCGGACGGCGCCAGGAACGGCACCAGCGAGACGTGCAGGAAGAAGCAGTTGTCGCGGCCGACCTCGTGGCGCAGCTGGCGGGCGGCCTCGAGGAAGGGCAGCGACTCGATGTCGCCGACGGTCCCGCCGACCTCGGTGATCACGACGTCGGGCGCGGACCCCTCGGCCCCGTCGCGCATCGCGAGCACCCGCGACTTGATCTCGTCGGTGATGTGCGGGATGACCTGCACGGTGTCCCCGAGGTACTCGCCGCGGCGCTCCTTGGCGATCACCTCGGAGTACACCTGGCCGGTCGTCACGTTGGCCCGCGCGTTGAGGTCGCGGTCGAGGAAGCGCTCGTAGTGGCCGATGTCGAGGTCGGTCTCGGCGCCGTCCTCGGTCACGAAGACCTCGCCGTGCTGGAACGGGTTCATCGTCCCGGGGTCGACGTTGAGGTAGGGGTCGAGCTTCTGCATCGTCACCCGCAGGCCGCGACTGGTGAGCAGCTGGCCGAGGCTCGAGGCGGTCAGCCCCTTGCCCAGCGAGGAGGCGACGCCGCCGGTCACGAAGACGTGCTTCGTGGTGCGCGAGTGCTGCATCGTCACATCCCTCCGATGCGGAGGGGGTCGGTCCGGGAGTAACGGGCGTTCGGGCACCGGTCCACGGGACCTCACCGTAACACCGCGCGCGGGGTGACCTGGCCGGACTCCCCCGGGCCCGCGCACGGGGCGGTCGTCGGGCCCGGTGATCGACGACGGTTCTCGGACACCCAGTGTCCTGCGACAGCGACTTTTCGGACGTCAGGCGGGGCCCGGGCCCGGCGCGACGCCCGGCAGGGCGGCCGCCCCCGGCGCGGTGCCGTAGCTGCCGGAGCGGCCCTGGGCCTGCTCCCCCGCGGCCAGGACCGTGGCGATCCGCCCGGCGGCCGTCCCGACCCCGTCGACCGTGGAGACCCCGGCCAGCCCGCGGTCGGCGCGCACCGCGGCGACCTCGCCCGAGACCGCGCGGGACGCGACGACGGTGCCCGCCCCGCCCGCGTGCACGGCACCGACGAGGTGGGCGAGGGTGGTGGCGCGGCCGGCGGCGTCCGGGGCCGCGGCGGGGCCGTCGCCGGTGACGACGAGGGCCACCTGCGCGGGGTCCGGGGCCGGTCCCGGGGCGAGGAAGCCGCCGTCGGCGAGCGCGGTGAAGGCGGTGCCGACCTCGGCGGGGCTGCTCGACGGGCCCTTCGTGGTCGTCACCAGCGCCCCGAGCAGCGCGCCGGTGAGGGTGCCGGCGTCGGTGGTCGCGGGGAGCTGGACCCCGGCGGGCAGCACGCGGGTGACCAGGGCGCGCAGCGCGTCGGCGCGGTCGGGGGCGAGCGCGGCGTCGGTGAGGCCGAGTGCCCCGGTGACGTGCCCGCCCGCCCGCGCGACCAGGCCGGACACCGCGTCGAGGTCGGCGGGCGCGGCGTCGGGGGCCGCGAGCAGGACGACGCTGCGCTGCGCGAGCCGCCCGGAGACGAGCGCGGGCGCCGCGGCGTCCAGGACCCGGTCGGACTGGGTCTGCTGGGCGCGGGCGGCGTCGCGGTCGGCGGTCAGGGCGCCGACCTGCCCGGTGTCGCTCCGGGACGGGGTCAGGGCACCGAGCCCCGCCCGGGAGCCGGACGTGGCCCCGAGGGCGACGCCGAGCGCCAGGGCCAGCAGGACCGCGACGACCGACACCGCGTGGTAGCGGAACGACCTCATCCGACGACGCTCCGGAACACGTCGGCGGCCCAGGCCGCGATCGCGCGGCCCACGGTCTGGAGCAGCTCCAGCAGCGCGGGGCCCGCACCGAGGGCCAGCGCCACGACGACCGCCGTCGCGAGCACCGACGCGAGCAGCAGCGCCAGCACCGTCGCCGAGCCGCGGCTCCGGTGCAGGGCCCGGACGGCGGGCGCGTCGACCAGCGTCGGGCCGAGCCGCAGCCGGGTGAGGAACGTGGAGGGGATCGAGCCGGAGCGGCCGCGGTCGAGGAAGCCGCCGAGGCTCGCGTCGAACCCGACGGCGACGACGAGGGCGGCGCCGTGGGCGTGGGCGAGCAGCAGCGCCATGTCCTCGGGGTTGGCCGAGGACGCGAACGCGACGGGGTCGACCCCGAGGTCCTGCAGCCGCGCGAGGCCCGTGATGTGGCCGTCGCTGTCGGCGGGGACGACGACGTCGGTGGCGCGGCGGGCCAGCGCGGGGTCCAGTTCGGCGACGGTGCCGAGCACGACGGCCGGCCGGTGCCCGGCGTCGCGGAGCGCGAGCGCGCCCTCGCCGACCCCGACGAGCACCGGGGTGTACTCGCGCAGGTAGCCCGCGATGGAGCGGAGCTCGGCGAGGGTGCCGGAGCTGCCGGAGACGACGACGACGTGGCGCTCGCGCATCGTGGTGGCGATGGCGGGGACGCCGAGCCCGTCGACGAGCAGCGCCCGCTCGCGCCCGAGGAACTCGCTGGTGTTGGCCGAGAACGCCTCGAGCTGGGCGGCCATCCCGCCGCGGGCCTCGTCGAGCAGGTCGGCGACGGTGTCACGGTCCTGGGCGAAGCCGCGGAGCACCTCGCGCTCGCCCACGTGGACCGCGCCGTCGTGCAGCCGGACGGTCGCACCGTCGGCGAGGTCGGAGAACACGCCCGGGCCGCAGTCGTCGATCAGCACGACGCCGGACTCGACGAGGATCTCCCGGGCCGAGGTTCGGGTAGCGCCCGGAGATCGAGGGGGCGGCGTTGACGACGCCGACGACGCCCGCGTCGAGCAGCGCCGTGGCCGTCGCACGGTCGAGGTCCACCTGGTCGATCACGGCGACGTCGCCGGGGCCGAGCCGGCGCAGGTAGCCGGCGCCGGCACCGCCCGCCCGGGTGGTTCCGGCGCCGGCGCGGCCCAACCGGGCCGTGCCGCTGACGCCGGGCGGCGCCTCCGTCGTCCGCGCTCCCCGAGCTGGCCATCGCATGGGCCGATGGTCGCCGCCGATCACGCCCAGGCCACGCCGCCACGCCGACCGGACACCCACGCCTCACCCGGCTCGGGGACCTCATCCGTCACACGGACCCCACGAGTAGTCCGTCGGCGGCGACATCGAGCGCTGCGACGTCTCAGCCGGCGCGCCGCCCCGTGCTCCGCTCGCCCCGCCCGCGGACCTTGGTCACCCCCTTCGTGATCGGGGTGGGCTCCGACAGCCCACCCCGTCGCTCCGCTCGCCCCGCGGGGCCGCCGCGCCTGTCCCGGGCCGCGGCGGCCAGCAGCTCCTCGGCGTGCGCCCGGCCGGTCTCGGTCTCCTCGGTCCCCGCGAGCATCCGCGCGAGCTCCACGACCCGCTCGGCGTCGTCGAGGCAGCGCACGGAGCTGCGGGTGACGCCCTCGCTGGCCGCCCCCTTGTCCACCATCAGCTGCCGGTCGGCGTAGGCCGCGACCTGCGCGAGGTGGGTGACGACGACGACCTGGTGGGTCTCGGCGAGCCGGGCGAGCCGCCGGCCGATCTCCACCGCCGCGTGCCCGCCCACCCCGGCGTCGACCTCGTCGAACACCAGCGTCGGCACCGTGTCCGCCCCCGCGAGGACCACCTCCACGGCCAGCATCACGCGGGAGAGCTCGCCGCCCGAGGCGCCCTTGGCGATCGGCAGCGACGGCGCGCCGGCGTGGGGGGCGAGCAGCAGCTCCACCTCGTCCACCCCGTCCGGCCCGGCGACCACCCGCCCCGACGCCCGGCACGTCCAGCCCCGCCGGGTCGGTCGGCGTCGCGTCCTTGCGGCCGACCACCACGGTCACCGACGCGGCGGCCATCGCGAGCCCGTCGAGCTCGGCGGTGACCGCGGTGGCGAGGCGCTCGGCGGCCTCGGCGCGGACCGCGGTCAGGGCCGCGGCCCGCTCGGCGAGCTCGCCGGCGAGCCGGTCGGCCTCGGCGGCGAGGGCGGCCAGCGCCTCGTCGGACACGTCGAGGGACTCCAGCCGCTCGGACGCCGTCCGCGCCCAGGCGAGCACGCCGTCCACGTCGGCGGCGTACTTGCGGGTGAGCCCCTTGAGGGCGGCCTGGCGCTCGAGGACCTGCGCCAGCCGCTCCGGGTCGGCCTCGAGCCCCGCGAGGTAGCCCGACAGCTCGGCGGCGACGTCGGTGAGCAGCGTCGACACCTCGGCCAGCCGCGGCTCGAGCGCGGTCAGCGCCGGGTCCTCGACGGCGGCGAGGCCACGGCGCGCCTCCCCCACGAGGGCCGTGGCGTCGGGCTCGTCCCCGGTGCCGTCCGGCGGCCCCGCGACGGCGGCGAGCGCGGTCAGCGCCGCCGAGCGCAGGTCGTCCACGTCGGCGAGCCGCCGGGCCTCCGCCGACGAGGTCGGCGTCCTCGCCCGGCCGCGGGTCGAGCGCCTCGATCTCGGTCAGCCCGTGGCGCAGCAGGTCGGCCTCGCGGGCCAGCTCCCGGGTGTGCTCGCGGCGCTGCGCCAGCTCCGCGACGGCGGCCCGCCACCGCGTGCGGGTGTCCCGGTACCGGGCGAGGGCCTCCGTGGCGGGCGCTCCCGCGAACCGGTCGAGCACCGCGCGCTGCTCGGCCGGGCGCAGCAGCCGCAGCGCCTCGTGCTGGCCGTGGACGGCGAGCGAGGCGTCGGCGACGTCGGAGAGCACCCCGAGGGGCACC
This sequence comes from uncultured Actinomycetota bacterium, assembly GCA_963716955.1. GTDB lineage: Bacteria > Actinomycetota > Actinomycetes > Mycobacteriales > Pseudonocardiaceae > Actinomycetospora. The sequence goes on along the minus strand of CAVQUY010000015.1, from coordinate 198,272 downwards.
GACCGGCCGCCCAGGTGCGCCCGCGACCGGCCGTCTGCGGACACCGTGCGCGCGGCGATGAGCGACCCGTCGTCGTCGAGCGCCGCGCCCGCGTCCCGCGCGATCCCGGCCGCGTCCCGCGGCCCGCCCTCGGCGTCGTCGACGGTCGTCGCCGGCCTCGTCGGGCGCATCGTCGCCGGGTGGAGCCGCGCCCGGATCGGGCTCGGGCAGCACGTAGCGCCCCTCGACGACCGCCCGCGACGCCCCGCGGCGCACCCGCGACGAGTCCGCGCGCCCGCCACCCAGGAGGTGCAGCCCGGTGATCACCATGGTCTTGCCGGCCCCGGTCTCGCCGGTCACCGCGGTGAGCCCCTGGTGCAGCTCCAGGGTCGCGTCCTCGATCACGCCGAGGCCCTGGATTCTCAGCTCGGAGAGCACGGCGTCACGATAACGACGGGGTCCGACACCCGGGGGCGAACACGCCGATCCGACTCGAACACATGGTCGAACGGTGGGTGGACCTCGCTGAGCGGCACGCCCCGGCTCAGTCCCCGCGCCGCCCCCGCCAGCCCTGGACCGGCAGCTCGAACTTGCGCACCAGCCGGTCGGTGAAGGGCTGGCTGCGCAGCCGCACGAGCAGCACCGGCGTCGTCCCGCGCACGATCTCCACGCGCGACCCCGGCGGCAGGTCGACCGTCCGGCGCCCGTCGCACACCAGCACCCCGGCGTCGCCGCGCTGCGACACCTCGAGCGCGACCCGGGACTCCGGGGACACCACGAGCGGGCGCGAGAACAGCGAGTGGGCGTTCGAGGGGACCAGCAGCATGGCCTGTACCTCGGGCCACACCACCGGTCCGCCCGCGGAGTAGGCGTACGCGGTGGAGCCGGTCGGCGTCGCGCAGAGCACGCCGTCGCATGCGAACTCCGACACCGGCCGGTGGTCGACCTCGAGGACCACGTCGAGCAGCTTCGCCCAGTTCGTCTTCTCGACGATCGCCTCGTTGAGCGCCCAGGTCCGCCCCAGCACCTGCCCGTCCGTGGTGGCGGCGACGTCGACCGTCATGCGCTCCTCGACGCGGTAGGACCGGCGCGATCACCGCGTCGAGCACCTCGTCGACGTCGTCGAGGTCGGCCTCCGCGAGGAACCCCACCCGGCCCAGGTTGATCCCGAGCAGCGGCACCCGCGCCGCCCGCGCGAGCTCGGCGGCCCGCAGCAGCGTGCCGTCGCCGCCGAGAACGATGACGATCTCGGCGCCGTTGGCCGCGTCGTCGTCGGGGTCGATGCGCAGCGGGCGCTCGTCGGGCGGCAGCTCGTCGAACAGGTGCGCGTCCGTGGAGTACTCGTCGGGCATCACCCGCAGCGTGAAGCCGGCGGCGTGCAGCCGGGACGCGACGGTCGAGGCCACCTTCCGCGTGGCCTCCCGGCCGGTGTGGACGACGATCAGGGCGTCCCGCGACACGGTCTCTCCCGTCATGTGGGGCCTTCCTGCACCGCTCGGCGTACCCGTTCGGTGTCCTCCGCCCGCGTCGAGAGGCTGCCGCGCCGCAGCCGCAGGAAGTACTCGACGTTGCCCGACGGCCCCGGCAGCGGGCTCGCGGTCACGTCGACCAGCCCGAGACCGCGCTCGCGGGCGGCGTCGACCACGGTGTCGACGGCCTCGGCCCGCAGCGCCGGGTCCCGCACGACGCCGCCCTGCCCGAGGCGGTCCTTCCCCACCTCGAACTGCGGCTTGACCATCGGCAGCAGCTCGCCGTCGGGCGCGGTGCAGGCCGCGAGCGCGTCGAGCACGAGCCGCAGCGAGATGAACGAGAGGTCGGCGACGACGAGGTCGACCGGCCCGCCGATCGCGTCCGCGGTGAGCGCGCGGACGTTGGTGCGGTCGAGGACGGTGACGCGGTCGTCGGTGCGCAGCGACCACACCAGCTGCCCGTACCCGACGTCGGCGGCGACCACCTCGCGGGCGCCCCGGCGCAGCAGCACGTCGGTGAACCCGCCGGTCGAGGCGCCCGCGTCGAGGCACCGGCGGCCCTCGACGACGACGTCGCCGAACGCGTCCAGCGCCCCGAGCAGCTTGTGCGCGCCGCGGCTGGCCCAGTCGTCGACGGTGCCGTCGGGCTCGGGGGCGACGACGACGGCGGCGGCGGTCTCGACGCCCGTCGCGGGCTTGTGGGCCACGCCCCCGCCGACGGTGACGCGCCCCGCGGCGATCAGGGCGGCGGCGTGCTCGCGGGAGCGGGCGAGCCCGCGGCGCACCAGCTCGGCGTCCAGGCGCAGCCGGCGGCTCGTCGTCCGGGCCACCCGCTCAGCCCCGGTCGACGTCGGCGAGCACGGTGACCAGGGCGTCGTGGAGCTCGGCGAACCGGTCCGCGTGGACGGCCGCGTCGAACCCGGCGTCGGCGCCGTGGGGCTCGGCGCCGGGGGCCTCGCCGTCGGGGCCCGCGTCGGCGGGGGCCCCGTCGAGGTCGGCGATGGCCGCCGCGGCCGCGCGCAGGCGCGCCAGCTCCTCGGACGCCGGCCGATCCTCCTGCTCCACGCCCACCACGCTAGCCGCTCTCGGCGCGGGGCAGCGCGAGCGCGGTCACGACCCCGTCCGCGGTCTCGTCGCCCGGCCGCACCGCGGGGTCCGGCGGGCGGGTCGGACGTCTCCTCGGCCCACCAGGCCCGGCACAGCGCGCGGAGTGCCGCGAGCTGCGCCGTCCCGGTCGGTCGACCCCGAGCCGTCGGGGGCGCTCAGCTCGAGCACGCCGTCCACCACCCGGGCGTCCCAGCCCTGGTCGGCGTCGACGCGGGTCGCCTCGAGGTCGGCGAGGGCCGCGAGGTCGGCGGCCAGGTAGGTGGGGCGCTGGTACCCGGGGGCCGCGAGGACCTCGGCGGCGGTCGAGACGCCGGTCAGCACCAGCAGCGTCTCGGCCCCGACGGCGTGCCCGCCCTCGATGTCGGTGTCGAGCCGGTCGCCGACCACCAGCGGCGTCGAGGCACCCACGCGCTCGACGGCCTGGCGCAGCAGCGGGGCGGCGGGCTTGCCCGCGACCTCCGGCTCGCGGCCGGTGGCCGTCCGGAGCGCCGCGACCATCGAGCCGTTGCCGAGCATGATGCCGCGGTCGCTGGGCAGCGTCGGGTCGACGTTGCAGGCCACCCAGGTCGCGCCGCGCCCGAGGGCCAGGGACGCCTCGGCCAGCCGGCGCCAGTCGGTGTCGGGGTCGTGGCCCTGCACGACGGCGGCCGGATCGTCGTCGGCCGAGCGCACCGGCTCCAGGCCGACCGCGCGGACCTCGTCGGCGAGCGCCTCCGTGCCCACGATCAGCACCTTCGCGCCCGCCTCGCACCGCTGCGCGAGCACGGCCGCGCCGGCCTGGGCGCTCGTGACGACGTCGTCCTCGGTGAGGGTCAGGCCCAGCGACGTGAGGTGCTCGCTCACCGCGCCCGGCGCCCTCGAGGCGTTGTTCGTGACGTAGGAGACGGTCTGCCCCCGCGCCCGCGCGGCCTCGAGGGCCTCGACCGCGCCGGGGATGGCATGGGGGCCCGCGTAGACGGTGCCGTCGAGGTCGACGAGCAGCGCGTCGTGCTGCGTCATGGGGCGGGGTCCTCCGCCGCGTCGTCCTCCGCCGCGTCGACGACGGCCGCGTCCGGCGCGGCGACCTCGTCCGGCTCCACGGCGTCGTCGTCGGGGGTGTCGGGGGCGGCCGGCTCCGCGGCGTCCCCGGCGTCCTCGGTGTCGGCGAGGTCGTCGTCGCCGAGCTCGCCGGGCGGGGTGTCGATGCCCGCCGCGACGAGTGCCGCGCGCTCCTCGGCGTCGGTCTCGCCGTCGATGTCGGTCTGGGCGGCGTCGAGGAAGGCGCGCACGGCGTCGTCGCGGCGGCCCGCGCCCAGCAGGGCCTCGGCGTAGGCGTAGAAGAGCCGCGGCGTCCACGGGTCCTCGCGCCGGACGTCGAGGTCGGGCACCTGGAGCCCGACGACCGCGGCCGCGTGCTCCCCCAGGTCACGACGAGCACCCGACGTCACGATGAGGAGCTCCATCGCCTCGTCGCGGGGCAGATCCGCCGACTCGGGGCTGCGCGCGATCTCCAGGGCGCGCTCCGGGCGACCCAGGGCCCGCTCGGCGTCCGCCATGACGGGCACGTGCGGCGCACCGCCCATCCGTCGGCTCGCCCGCAGCTCGGCGAGGGCCTCCGCCCACTCACCGGCGTGGTACGCGGCGAGCCCGCACGCCTCCCGCACGACGGCGACCCGCGAGGCCCGGTGCCGCGCGAACCGGGCGTGCGCGAGCGCCGCCTCCGGGTCGTCGTCGAGCAGCTCCCCCGCGGCGACGAGGTGGCGGGCGACGATGTCCGCGAGGTCCTTGGGCAGGCCACGGAGGTCACGCCGGACCTCCTGGTCGAGGAGCTCCGGGGTCACCTCCTCGGGGAGGGCCGGCTCGACGGGACGGGGCAGGGCGTCCTGGTGACGCCGGATCGGGCGGTCCTCGGACCGGGTGCGCCGGTCGTCCGGCTCGGCACCCGTGACCCTGCGGTCGTGGCGGTCGTCCGCACCACGCGGGCCCCGCCGGTCCGCGCCGCGGGACCGGTCGTCACGGCGCCCGCCCGGACCACCGGCGCGGTCGTCGCGCCGCCCGCCCGGAGCTCCGGCACGGTCGTCGCGGCGGTCCGTCGGTCGACGCGGGCCACGGTCCTGCCCGCGGCCGTCGCCCCGACGGTCGCCCCGGGGAGCACCCCGGCGGTCGTCGCGCCCCTGCTCCGGGCGGCCGCCCGTCGCCGCGGGCCGACGATCGCCGCGGGGGGCGTCACCCCGGGTCTCGCCGTCCTGACGCCGGGGCCGCTGGCCGCGGTCGTCGTCCCGCACGCGCCCGCGGTCGTCCCGCGGGCCCCCGTCGCCCGATCGCGCGTCCCGTCCGCGCCCGCCGTCGGGACCACCACGACGGTCACGATCCGGGCCGCCGCTGCGGGAGCCCGGAGCACGGGGACCGCCCCCGGGCGCCGGCGCCCTCGCGGCCGCCGCCCTCGCGCGGGCCGGCCCGTGGGACGGCCGCCCTCCCGGTCACCGCGTGCGCGGTCGCCGCCGGCGCGATCGGGCCGTCCGGCGCCGGAGCCGTACCCGCCGCGACGGTCGCCGGTGGCCCGGGTCGGCCGGCCGCCGTCCGAGCCGGCCGCGCCGCGGCGGTCACCGCGGTCGTCGTCGCCGCCGTCGGGCAGGCCGTCCGGACGACGCGGCGCCACCCGATGCCGAGTCGCGGGCACCCGAGCCGCGTCCGGCCGGACCGTCCCGGCGAGCGCCGGTGCGGCCACGGTCGTCCGACCCGCCGCGTGGGCGGCCACCGCGATCGTCCCGGGGACCCCGGCCCTCGCCCCCGCGGCGCGGGGCGCCGTTGCCCGGGGAGCCCTGGGGCCGGCCGCGGGACTCGTTGCTGCGCGGGCCGCCGTCGGCGCGGGAGTCGTGTCGTGTCGAGGAGGGGCGGTCGGGCCGGCCGTCCTGGGGATCCACGGTCACCGGTCGTCCTCCTGACACGACGAAACGGGGCAGGACGCAAGGGTCCTGCCCCGATGTGTCGCGCGGTCGACGACCGCGCAGTTCGCTCTAGAGATGTCTCACGCACTCATGGTGGGGGTGGTTGGGTGTTCCGGCGGTGTCCTACTCTCCCACGACCTGTCGGTCGCAGTACCATCGGCGCTGGAGGGCTTAGCTTCCGGGTTCGGGATGGGTCCGGGCGTTTCCCCTCCGCTGTGGCCACCGGAACACCGAACCACCCCCACCACGGGTGGGTGGGGTTGGGGGTGTGCAGTGTGTGGACGCGAGCAGTCTTTTTTGCTTGGTGTTGCCGTGGTTCACCGGATGGCCGCGTGTGGGCAGTGGTGGTGTGTTGGGCAAGTCCTCGGCCTATTAGTACCAGTCCACTGAACACCTTGCGGTGCGTACATGTCTGGCCTATCAACCCACTGGTCTGGTGGGGGCCTTAACCCTCGAGGGGGTGGGAGACCTCATCTTGGAACGGGCTTCCCGCTTAGATGCCTTCAGCGGTTATCCTTTCCGAACGTAGCCAACCAGCCATGCCCCTGGCGGGACAACTGGCACACCAGAGGTTCGTCCGTCCCGGTCCTCTCGTACTAGGGACAGCCTTCCTCAAGTCTCCTGCGCGCGCGGCGGATAGGGACCGAACTGTCTCACGACGTTCTAAACCCAGCTCGCGTACCGCTTTAATGGGCGAACAGCCCAACCCTTGGGACCTACTCCAGCCCCAGGATGCGACGAGCCGACATCGAGGTGCCAAACCATGCCGTCGATATGGACTCTTGGGCAAGATCAGCCTGTTATCCCCGGGGTACCTTTTATCCGTTGAGCGACACCCCTTCCACCAGGAGGTGCCGGATCACTAGTCCCGACTTTCGTCCCTGCTCGACCCGTCGGTCTCACAGTCAAGCTCCCTTGTGCACTTGCACTCGACACCTGGTTGCCGACCAGGCTGAGGGAACCTTTGGGCGCCTCCGTTACTCTTTGGGAGGCAACCGCCCCAGTTAAACTACCCACCAGGCACTGTCCCTGGACCAGATCATGGCCCGAAGTTAGATGCCCAATTCGACCAGAGTGGTATTTCAACGTTGACTCCACCCGCACTGGCGTGCGGGCTTCACCGTCTCCCACCTATCCTACACAAGCCGAACCGAGCACCAATACCAAGCTGTAGTGAAGGTCCCGGGGTCTTTCCGTCCTGCCGCGCGTAACGAGCATCTTTACTCGTAGTGCAATTTCGCCGAGTCTGTGGTCGAGACAGCGGGGAAGTCGTTACTCCATTCGTGCAGGTCGGAACTTACCCGACAAGGAATTTCGCTACCTTAGGATGGTTATAGTTACCACCGCCGTTTACTGGCGCTTAAGTTCTCAGCTTCGGCCTTGCGGCCTAACCGGTCCCCTTAACGTTCCAGCACCGGGCAGGAGTCAGTCCGTATACATCGTCTTGCGACTTCGCACGGACCTGTGTTTTTAGTAAACAGTCGCTTCCCCCTGGTCTCTGCGGCCCCACAGCCCTAACCCGTGAAGGGTTTCAAGCCACGGGGCCCCCCTTCTCCCGAAGTTACGGGGGCATTTTGCCGAATTCCTTGACCACAGTTCGCTCGAACGCCTCGGTATTCTCTACCTGACCACCTGTGTTGGTTTGGGGTACGGGTCGCGTAGGAACTCGCTAGAGGCTTTTCTCGGCAGCATGGGATCACTCTGCTTCGCCTCAACGGCTATGCGTCACGTCTCAGCCTTCATGGTGCCCGGATTTGCCTGGACACCGGCCTACACGCTTGCACCAGTACAACCACTCACTGGCGGAGCTGCCCTCCTGCGTCACCCCATCGCTTGGCTACTACCAGGCAGGGTCCCGCGCTCCCCCCACCAAGCTCCCGAAGGAGCAACAGGTGGGGATCGGGCGGTTAGCACACCTGGATTCGCCAGGGACGCGCCTACACGAGCACGGGAATATCAACCCGTTGTCCATCGACTACGCCTGTCGGCCTCGCCTTAGGTCCCGGCTCACCCTGGGCGGAAAAGCCTGGCCCAGGAACCCTTGGTCATCCGGCGGCAGAGTTTCTCACTCTGCTATCGCTACTCATGCCTGCATTCTCACTCATGCGGGTTCCACGGCTGGATCACTCCGCCGCTTCACCACCCGCATGACGCTCCCCTACCCAACACCACCGCCACTTCGGAAAGAGCGTTCGTGGTGTTGCCGCGGCTTCGGCGGTGCGCTTGAGCCCCGCTACATTGTCGGCGCAGGACCACTTGACCAGTGAGCTATTACGCACTCTTTCAAGGGTGGCTGCTTCTAAGCCAACCTCCTGGTTGTCTGGGCGATCCCACATCCTTTCCCACTTAGCGCACGCTTAGGGGCCTTAGCCGGCGATCTGGGCTGTTTCCCTCTCGACTACGAACCTTATCGCCCGCAGTCTCACTGCCGCGCTCAACGCTCACCGGCATTCGGAGTTTGGCTGACTTCAGTAAGCTTGTCGGCCCCCTAGGCCAACCAGTGCTCTACCTCCGGTGAGTACCACGCGACGCTGCACCTAAATGCATTTCGGGGAGAACCAGCTATCACGGAGTTTGATTGGCCTTTCACCCCTACCCACAGCTCATCCCCCAGGTTTTCAACCCTGGTGGGTTCGGGCCTCCACACCGTCTTACCGGCGCTTCACCCTGGCCATGGGTAGATCACCCCGCTTCGGGTCTAGAGCACGCGACTACGACCGCCCTGTTCGGACTCGCTTTCGCTACGGCTACCCCACAACGGGTTAACCTCGCCACGTACCGCTAACTCGCAGGCTCATTCTTCAAAAGGCACGCCATCACCCGTAACAAGTCACGAGCTCTGACGGCTTGTAGGCACACGGTTTCAGGTACTATTTCACTCCCCTCCCGGGGTACTTTTCACCTTTCCCTCACGGTACTTGTCCGCTATCGGTCATCAGGAAGTATTTAGGCTTACCGGGTGGTCCCGGCAGATTCACAGCGAATTCCACGGGCTCGCTGCTACTCGGGCACGTCACCACGCGACCGTGAACGGTTTTCGCCTACGGGGGTCTCACCCTCTACGCCGACGCGTCCCAACGCCTTCGACTAACCATCCACGACCACGCCCAGGGTCAACAGCCCCCGGACATGACGCCCCACAACACCCCACCAGCAACACCTGTCAGCTATCACACTGGTCGGGTTTAGCCTCTTCCGCTTTCGCTCGCCACTACTCACGGAATCACTGTTGTTTTCTTCTCCTGCGGGTACTGAGATGTTTCACTTCCCCGCGTTCCCTCCACCCGCCCTATACATTCAGGCGGGGGTGACAGCCCATGACGGCTGCCGGGTTACCCCATTCGGACACCCTCGGATCACAGCTCGGTTGACAGCTCCCCGAGGCCTATCGCGGCCTCCCACGTCCTTCATCGGCTCCTGATGCCCAGGCATCCACCGTGCGCCCTTGACAACTTGACCAACACACCAACACCGGCCACACAGTCATCAAGCAAACCAGACCGCGCACGCCAGGGGGGCGTGCACGGCCTCTACAAGTCAAGAAAAAAGATGCTCGCGTCCACTCTGCACTTGACAACCACACCCGCAGACCACCACCACCACACCGAACCCGGTGCCCGACAGTGACTGCCCAGAGAAAAACCACCATCCCCAAACGAACGGTCGTCCCCTCAGGACCCAACAGTGCGCCGACGCCACCCAACCCCCCGAACAGGGAGCCGGGTTGTGTTCCGTCTTCGGTTCCACATCAAACCAAGTAAGCAACCACCACCCCACAGTTGAGGCGGCGGTCCTCCCGCCCGAGAGCCCGGACCGGCCGGCCACCACAGAAGGTGACCCGTCACCGACAGACCCCCGAACGATCCGAGGCAAAGCTCCTTAGAAAGGAGGTGATCCAGCCGCACCTTCCGGTACGGCTACCTTGTTACGACTTCGTCCCAATCGCCAGTCCCACCTTCGACCGCTCCCCCCCTCACGGGTTGGGCCACGGGCTTCGGGTGTTACCGACTTTCGTGACGTGACGGGCGGTGTGTACAAGGCCCGGGAACGTATTCACCGCAGCGTTGCTGATCTGCGATTACTAGCGACTCCGACTTCACGGGGTCGAGTTGCAGACCCCGATCCGAACTGAGACCGGCTTTAAGAGATTCGCTCCACCTCGCGGCTTCGCAGCCCTCTGTACCGGCCATTGTAGCATGTGTGAAGCCCTGGACATAAGGGGCATGATGACTTGACGTCATCCCCACCTTCCTCCGAGTTGACCCCGGCAGTCTCCCATGAGTCCCCGGCATCACCCGCTGGCAACATGGGACAAGGGTTGCGCTCGTTGCGGGACTTAACCCAACATCTCACGACACGAGCTGACGACAGCCATGCACCACCTGCACACCAACCACAAGGGAGGACGTATCTCTACGCCTGTCTGGTGCATGTCAAACCCAGGTAAGGTTCTTCGCGTTGCATCGAATTAATCCACATGCTCCGCCGCTTGTGCGGGCCCCCGTCAATTCCTTTGAGTTTTAGCCTTGCGGCCGTACTCCCCAGGCGGGGCGCTTAATGCGTTAGCTGCGGCACGGAACCCGTGGAATGGACCCCACACCTAGCGCCCAACGTTTACGGCATGGACTACCAGGGTATCTAATCCTGTTCGCTACCCATGCTTTCGCTCCTCAGCGTCAGTATCGGCCCAGAGACCCGCCTTCGCCACCGGTGTTCCTCCTGATATCTGCGCATTTCACCGCTACACCAGGAATTCCAGTCTCCCCTGCCGAACTCAAGTGATGCCCGTATCGACCGCACGCCCAGAGTTGAGCCCCAGGTTTTCACGGCCGACGCGACACACCGCCTACGAGCTCTTTACGCCCAATAATTCCGGACAACGCTCGCACCCTACGTATTACCGCGGCTGCTGGCACGTAGTTGGCCGGTGCTTCTTCTCGACCTACCGTCAACCCACAACAAGTGGGCCTTCGTCGATCGCGAAAGAGGTTTACAACCCGAAGGCCGTCATCCCCCACGCGGCGTTGCTGCGTCAGGCTTCCGCCCATTGCGCAAGATTCCCCACTGCTGCCTCCCGTAGGAGTCTGGGCCGTGTCTCAGTCCCAGTGTGGCCGATCACCCTCTCAGGCCGGCTATCCGTCGTCGCCTTGGTAGGCCATCACCCCACCAACAAGCTGATAGACCGCGGGCCCATCCCCCACCGAAAAAACTTTCCACCAAGAAACATGCGCTTCAAGGTCCTATCCGGTATTAGACCCAGTTTCCCAGGCTTATCCCGAAGTGGAGGGCAGGTCACCCACGTGTTACTCACCCGTTCGCCGCTCGTGTACCCCGAAGGGCCTTACCGCTCGACTTGCATGTGTTAAGCACGCCGCCAGCGTTCGTCCTGAGCCAGGATCAAACTCTCCAACAAAAACCGTTAGAAGAGAAACCCTCTCCTGACAAAAACTAGCAAAAAACTCCAAAGAAACCCCAACCCCCACAAGGGTCGAGGCCAAAACACAAAACGTCAGCACACTGTTGAGTTCTCAAAGGACGACCACACGGACTGCGGATCACCCGTAGCGGGCGACCGCACCATCCGGTGCCATCGGACGTTCACCCTACCAGAACCAGCTGAAGGGCAACCGCTCCAACCTATCCCGCCGCCGGGCCCGGGAGCAACCCCTCCGCCCTGGCGACACGGAGAACATTACAGGGGCCGTCCCGAGTGGGTGCGAGGGGGGTCCCGATCGTGCGTCGGCGCTGGTCGCGCGGCGTCCGACCGCGTCCGGGCGCCGTCAGCCCGACACGAGCTCGACGCCCGCCGTCGTGCGCTTCCCGCGGCGCACCACGAGCCAGCGGCCGTGGAGGAGGTCGGCGTCGGCCGGCGTCCAGTCCTCGGCCTCGACCTTGGCGTTGTTCACGTACGCCCCGCCCTCGGCGACGGTGCGGCGGGCGGCCCCCCGGCTGGCGGACAGGCCGGTGCCGACGAGCAGGTCGACCACCGTGGGGTTGTCGGTGCGGGCGAGCGAGGTCGACGGCACCTCGGCGAGGGCGGCCGCGAGCGTGCCCGCGTCGAGCTCCCGCAGCTCCCCGCGCCCGAAGAGCGCCTGGCTGGCGGCCTCCACCCGGCGGACCTCCGCCTCGCCGTGGACCAGCGCCGTCACCGACTGCGCGAGCGCCCGCTGGGCGGCCCGGGCCTGCGGGCGGTCCACGGTCGCCTTCTCCAGCTCCTCGATCTCCTCACGGGGCAGCCACGTGAAGGCCCGCAGGTACTCGCCGACCTTCGAGTCCTCGGCGTTGATCCAGAACTGGTAGAAGGCGTACGGGCTCGTCAGGGACGCGTCGAGCCAGACGGTCCCGCCCTCGGTCTTCCCGAACTTCGACCCGTCGGCCTTCGTGATCAGCGGGGTGCCCAGTGCGTGCACCCCGCGGCCCGTCACCCGGTGGATCAGGTCGATGCCCGCCGTGAGGTTCCCCCACTGGTCGCTGCCCCCGGTCTGCATCGTGCAGCCGTAGCGGCGGTACAGCTCGAGGAAGTCGAGGGACTGGAGGATTTGGTAGGAGAACTCGGCGTAGCTGATGCCCTCGTCGGACTCCATCCGCCGGCTCACGGCCTCCTTGGCGAGCATGCGCCCGACGCGGAAGTGCTTGCCGTACTCCCGCAGGAAGTCCAGCGCCGAGATGCCCTCGGTCCAGTCCAGGTTGTTGACCAGCCGGGCGGCGTGGTCGCCGCCGAAGTCGAGGAACGGCCGGAGCTGCGCGCCGATCTTGTCGACCCACTCCGCGACCACCTCGCGGTCGTTGAGGGTGCGCTCCGACGTCGGCTTCGGGTCGCCGATGAGGCCCGTGGCGCCGCCGACGAGGGCGATCGGCGGGTGCCCCGCCTGCTGGAAGCGGGCGAGGGTCAGCCACTGCAGCAGGTGTCCGATGTGCGCGCTGGGCGCCGTCGGGTCGATGCCGGAGTACAGGGTGACCGGGCCGGCGTCGAGGTCGCGGCGCAGCGCGTCGAGGTCGGTGCTCTGGGCGATCAGACCCCGCCAGGCGAGGTCGTCGAGGATGTGCGGTGCGGTCACCGGTCCATTGTGTCTGGTCCTGGTCGACGGGACGGCAGCTACCAGTCGGGGCCCTCGGGGCGGGCGCGGCCCGCCTTGTACGGGGTGACGGCCCGCGACCCCGCGACCCACAGCCGCCACGGCCGCTGCTGCCCGGCCGCGACCCCCACCCGGGGACCGGTGCGCACGGCCGCGTCGGGGACCCGCTCCCCCGGCTCGAGCCGGACCGGCGAGGTCGGGTCGAGGACGTCGACGCCGTTCTGCTCGCGTCCGATGCCGAGCAGCGTGCACAGCCGGGCGGGACCGCGCGCGAGCTCGGCGTCACGGCCCCGCGCCGTCGGCCGCCGCACGTGCGCGACGCCGGGATCGGAGAGCACCTCCCCCGCCCGCAGGAGCACGGCCCCGGGGCGCCCGTCGTCGAACGCGACGACGTTCGCGCAGAAGTGCATGCCGTAGACGAAGTAGACGTAGAGGTGGCCCGCCGGACCCCACATCACCGCGTTGCGGGCGGTGCGGCCGCGGTAGCAGTGCGATCCGGGGTCGTCCTCGCCCCGGTAGGCCTCGACCTCGACGATGCGCACCCGGACCTCGCCGTCGCCGGTGTCGGCGACGAGCTCGCACCCGAGCAGCACCCGGGCCGCGTCGAGCGGGTCGACGGCCAGCGCGGCGCGGTCCAGCAGGGTCGGCGTGGTCACCGGCGGCGGATCGGGACCGTCCACCCGCGGGCCTCGATGACGGCGCCGACGATGCGGTCGTACTGCTCGGCCACCCGCTTCGGCGCCGTCCCCCCGTAGGCGTCGCGCGAGGCGATCGAGCCCTCGACGGTGAGCACGGACCGGACGTCGGGGGTGAGGGCGGGGTCGCAGGTCCGCAGCTCGTCGTCGGTGAGCTCGTCGAGCCCGACCCCCCGGGTCTCGGCGGCCCGGACGCACGCGCCGGCCGCCTCGTGGGCCCGGCGGAACGGCACGCCCTGGCGGACCAGCCACTCGGCGATGTCGGTCGCGAGGGTGAACCCGGCGGGGGCCAGCTCGGCGAGCCGGTCGGTGTGGATGGTCAAGGTCCGGATCATCCCGGCCATCGCGGGCAGGACCATCGTCAGCTGCGCGACCGAGTCGAACAGCGGCTCCTTGTCCTCCTGCAGGTCGCGGTTGTAGGCCAGCGGCAGCGCCTTGAGCGTGGTCAGCAGGCCGGCGAGGTTCCCGACGAGGCGGCCGGCCTTGCCGCGGGCGAGCTCCGCGACGTCGGGGTTCTTCTTCTGCGGCATGATCGACGACCCGGTGGACCACGAGTCGTGCAGCGTGACGTAGCCGAACTCCGCGGTCGCCCAGAGGATCAGCTCCTCGGCGACCCGGGACAGGTCGACCGCGACCATGGCCAGGACGAACGCGCCCTCGGCGGCGAGGTCGCGGGAGGCCGTGCCGTCGATGGAGTTGTCCACCGCGTCGCGGAAGCCGAGGTCGCGGGCGACGGCGGCGGGGTCGAGGCCGAGCGAGGTCCCGGCGAGCGCGCCGGAGCCGTAGGGCGAGAGGTCCAGCCGGCGGTCGAGGTCGCGGAAGCGCTCGAGGTCGCGCAGCAGCGCCTGGGCGTGCGCCCCGAGGTGGTGGGCGAGCAGGACCGGCTGCGCGTGCTGGAGGTGGGTCCGGCCCGGCATGACGGCGTCCGGGTGGGCGCGTCCCTGCGCCACGAGCGCGTCGACGACGTCGGCCACCCCGCGGGTGAGGTCGCGGAGCCGGTCGCGCAGCCACATGCGCAGCTGGGTGGCGATCTGGTCGTTGCGCGACCGCCCGGCCCGCAGCTTGCCGCCGAGGTCCGGGCCGACCCGCTCGATCAGTCCGCGCTCGAGGGCGGTGTGGACGTCCTCGTCCTCCTCGGCGGCCACGAACGCACCGGAGGACACGTCGGCGGCGAGCCGCGCGAGGCCGTCGAGCATCCCGGCGAGCTCGTCGTCGTCGAGCAGCCCCGCGCCGTGCAGGACGCGGGCGTGGGCGCGCGATCCCGCGAGGTCGTAGGGCGCCAGGACCCAGTCGAACTGGGTCGACTTCGACAGCGCCGCCATCACCGCGTCGGGGCCGGAGGCGAACCGCCCGCCCCACAGCGCCGCGGTGCCCGGGTGGCCCGGCTGGTCGGTCTCGCTCACCCGTCCTCGTCCTCCTGCGCTGTCGGCGTCGCGCCCGGTCGGCCCGCCGCCCTCGTGCCGAGCGACTGCAGCAACGCCGCGAGCTCCGCACCGTCGAGCGGTTCCCGGGCGACGACGACGACGGTGTCGTCGCCCGCGATCGTCCCCACCACCTCGGCGAGGGCGGCCCGGTCGAGCGCGCTGGCCAGGTAGTGGGCGCCGCCCGGCGGGGTCCGCAGCACGGCCAGGTTGCCGGAGTGGTCGGCCGACACGAGCAGCTCGCCGAGCAGCCGCGCCAGTCTGTCGGTCCCGCCGGTGACGCCCCGCACCGGGCTCCCGTCGTCCGGGACCACGTAGCGCCCCGCGCCGCCGTCGGCCCCGCGGAGCTTGACCGCGCCCAGCTCGTCGAGGTCCCGCGAGAGGGTGGCCTGGGTGACCTCGACGCCCTCCCGGGCGAGCATCCCGGCCAGCTCGCCCTGGCTGTGCACCTCGTGCGTGCTGATCAGCGCCACGATCCGCGCCTGCCGCGCGGCGCGGCCGGACGCGGGACGCAGGCGCTCGAGCCGTTCCCGGACCGCGCGGCGGTCCTCGGGACGGACCTCCTCCGCCAGCTCCTCCGCGCCCAGCGCGCGGGGCCCGGACCCGTCGAGCGGACTCATCGCCCGAGGAGCCACGTGAGGACGGCCTTCTGGGCGTGCAGCCGGTTCTCCGCCTCGTCCCACACCGCGGAGGTCGGGGCGTCGATCACCTCGTCGCTGATCTCGTCGCCGCGGTGCGCGGGCAGGCAGTGCAGCACCGTCGCGCCCGGGGTGGCGCGGGCGACGAGCGCGGCGTCGATCGCGTAGGGCCGGAACGGCGCGACCCGGTCCAGCCCGTCGTCCTCCTGGCCCATCGAGATCCAGGTGTCGGTGACCAGGACGTCGGCGCCCTCGACGGCGGCCTCGGCGCCGGCGCGGCCGTCGCCCTCGAGGACCGTCGCGGAGCCCCCGGTCTCGTCGGCCCGGCGGATCGCGGCGTCGAGCACCGCCGGATCGGGGCGGAACCCCTCGGGCGCGGCGACGCGGACGTGCATCCCGGCGGTCACCCCGCCGAGCAGCAGCGAGTGGGCCATGTTGTTCGCGCCGTCGCCGAGGTAGGTCATCGTGAGGCCGGCCGTGCGCCCGTGGCGCTCGGTGATCGTCTGGAGGTCGGCGAGGACCTGGCAGGGGTGGAAGCCGTCGGTGAGCGCGTTGATCACCGGGACCGACGCGTGGGCCGCCATCTCCTCCAGCCGGGCGTCGGCCCCGGTCCGCCAGACGATGGCGTCCACGTAGCGCGAGAGCACCCGGGCGGTGTCCGCGATCGTCTCGCCGCGCCCCAGCTGCGCGGCCCGCCCGTCGACGATCACCGGCGTCCCGCCGAGCGCCCCGATGCCGACCTCGAACGAGACCCGGGTGCGGGTGGACGGCTTGTCGAAGATGACCGCGACCGCGCGCGGCCCCGCGAGGGGGCGCCGCGCGAACGGGTCGGTCTTCATCGTCGCGGCGAGCTCGAGGACCTCGGCCTGCTCGGCCGGGGTCAGGTCGTCGTCGCGGAGCAGGTGGCGCGGGAGCCGCGTCCCGCCCGCGGCGCCGGGGGTCCCCGCGGCGGTCGCCGGGGCCGCGGCGGTCACGAGCCGCCCCCGGCCTCGGCGGCACCGCGGGACAGGGCGTCGGGCAGGGCGGCGAGGAAGGCGCCGACCTGGGCGTCGGTCACGACCGCGGGCGGGGCGAGCCGGACCCGGCCGGGCACCGGCCCGTTGATCAGGTAGCCCGCGTCCTTCGCGGCGGTGGTCACCGGTCCGGAGGCGTCCGCGGTGAGCGCGATCCCGATCAGCAGGCCGGCCGCGTCGACGTGGTCGACCAGGGGGTGGTCCAGCTCCTCGATGCGGGCGCTGACGTCCTTGCCGAGGGTGTCCGCGCGGTCGAGGAGGCCCTCGCTCCGCGATGGTGTCGAGCACCGCCAGGGCGGCCGCGCAGCACACCGGGTTGCCGCCGAACGTCGTGCCGTGCTGCCCGGGTCCGAGCAGCTCGGCGGCCGGTCCGATCCCGATGCAGGCCCCGAGCGGCAGCCCGCCGCCGAGGCCCTTGGCCAGGGTGACGACGTCGGGGACGATCCCCGCCCGCTGGTGGGCGAACCACACCCCGGTGCGCCCGATCCCGGTCTGCACCTCGTCGACCACGAGCAGCGCCCCCTGCGCCGCGGTGATCTCGCGCGCGGCCTGCAGGTAGCCCTCCGGCGGGATGATCACCCCCGACTCGCCCTGGATCGGCTCGAGGACCACCGCGGCGGTGTCGGCGTCCACCGCGGCGCGCAGGGCCTCGGCGTCGCCGTAGGGCACGAACTCCACCCCGGGCGGCATCGGCTCGAACGGCTCCCGCTTGGCGGGCTGGCCGGTGAGCGCGAGGGCACCCATGGTGCGGCCGTGGAAGCCCCCGATCGTCGAGACGATCTTCGGGCGGCCGGTGCGGCGGGCGATCTTGAAGGCCGCCTCGTTGGCCTCGGCGCCCGAGTTGCACATGAGCACCCGGCCGTCGGCGGCGCCGAGGAGCGAGAGCAGGCGCTCGCCGAGCTCGACGGTGAGCGGGTTGATCACGAGGTTCGAGGTGTGCCCGAGGGTGGCCACCTGCCGGGACACGGCCTCGACGACCGCGGGGTGGGCGTGGCCGAGGAGGTTGACCGCGATGCCGCCGAGCAGGTCGAGGTACTCGCGGCCGTCGGCGTCCCACACCCGGGCGCCCTCGCCGCGGACGAGGGTGAGCGGCGGGGTGCCGTAGTTGCCCATCATCGTGGTGGACCAGCGGCGGCGGAGGTCCTCACCGGTCGGTGTCGCAGTGGTCATGCGGAGGGACCTCCTTCGGGGGTGGACGGGGCGGGGACGACCATCGTCCCGACGCCCTGGCTGGTGAAGACCTCGAGCAGCACCGAGTGCGCCACCCGGCCGTCGATGACGTGGGCGCGCGGGACGCCGCCCTCGACCGCCCGCAGGCAGGCCTCCATCTTCGGGATCATCCCGCTGGACAGGCTCGGCAGGAGCGCGGCGAGCTCTCCGGCGTCGATCTCGGTGCGCAGGCTGGAGCGGTCCGGCCAGTCGGTGTACAGGCCCTCGACGTCGGTGAGGACGACGAGCTTGCGGGCCCCGAGGGCGACGGCGAGCGCGCCCGCGGCGGTGTCGGCGTTGACGTTGTGCACGACGCCCTCGACGTCCGGGGCGACGGTGGAGATCACCGGGATGCGGCCGCCGGCGACGAGGTCGAGCACCGCGGCGGGGTTGACCGCGACCACGTCGCCGACCAGGCCGACGTCGACGTCCTCGCCGTCGACCCGCGCGGTGCGGCGGGCCGCGGTGAACAGCCGGGCGTCCTCGCCGGACATCCCCACCGCGAGCGGCCCGTGGGCGTTGACCAGGCCGACGAGCTCGCGGCCGACCTGGCCGACGAGCACCATCCGGACGACGTCCATCGTCTCGGGCGTGGTGACCCGCAGCCCGCCGCGGAACTCCCCGGGCATGTCCAGCCGCTCGAGCATCGAGGTGATCTGCGGGCCGCCGCCGTGGACGACGACGGGCCGGATGCCGGCGAGGCGGAGGAACACCATGTCCTCGGCGAAGGCGCGCCGCAGCTCGTCGTCCACCATCGCGTTGCCGCCGTACTTGACGACGACGACCGCGTCCTGGAACTCCCGCAGCCACGGCAGGGCCTCGGCGAGCACCGCGGCCTTGGCCTGCGCCTCCTCCGGGGAGGTGGCGGGCGCGCCGGTCGAGGTCAGCGTCATGTCGAGTACGCGCTGTTCTCTTCGACGTAGGCGTGCGAGAGGTCGGTGGTCAGCACCGTCGCGGTGCCGTGCCGCCGAGCCCGAGGTCGACCTCGACGGTGATCTCCGGACCGGACAGGTCGGCCTTCGAGCGGTCGCCGACCGCGGTGGCCGCCGCGCACAGCAGCACGCCGTTGATCGTCACCGACAGGGTCTCGGGGTCGACCCGGGCCTCGCTCGCCCCGACCGCGGCCGCGATCCGGCCCCAGTTGGGGTCCGACCCGAACAGCGCGGTCTTGACGAGGCTGTCGCGGGCGACGGCGCGGGCGCCGAGCAGGGCGTCGGCGTCGGAGTCGGCCCCGGTGACCGTGACCGCGATGCGCTTGGTGACGCCCTCGGCGTCGGCCTGCAGCCCGCGGGCGAGGTCGGCGCACACCGCCCGGAGCGCCTCCGCGAACTCGTCCTCGTCGGGGCTCACCCCGGACGCGCCGGAGGCCAGGAGCAGCACCGTGTCGTTGGTGCTGGTGGACCCGTCGATGTCGAGGCGGTCGAACGTCACCGCGGTCGCGGCGCGCAGCGCGCGGTCGGCCGTGTCCCCGTCGAGGTCCGCGTCGGTGGTGACGACGACGAGCATCGTGGCGAGGCTCGGCGCCATCATCCCGGCGCCCTTCGCGAAGCCGCCGACGGTCCACGACCCGTCGGCCGCGGTCCGCACCGCCTGCTTGTCGACGGTGTCGGTGGTGAGCACCGCGGTGGCCGCGTCGGTCCCGGCCGCCGCGCCGGCGGCGAGCGCCCCGGCGGCGGTGTCGACCCCGGCGAGCACGCGCTCGATCGGCAGCCGTTCGCCGATCAGCCCGGTGGAGCAGACCGCGACGTCGATGGCCCCGCAGCCGAGCACGTCGGCGACCTTCTCCGCGGTGTGGTGGGTGTCGGCGAACCCGTCGGGGCCGGTGCAGGCGTTGGCCCCGCCGGAGTTGAGGACGACCGCGCGCAGCGCGCGCTCGCGCAGCACCTGCGCCGACCACAGCACCGGCGCGGCCTTGACCTGGTTGCGGGTGAAGACCCCGGCCGCCGTCGACCGCGGCCCGTCGTTGACGACGAGGGCGAGGTCGGGGCGGTCGCCGTGGGCGCGCAGCCCGGCGCGGACACCGGCGGCGCGGAAGCCGGCGGCGGCGGTGACGCTCACGGCGCGAGCCCGGCGGTCGGCAGGCCGAGGGTCTCGTCGAGACCGAGGGCGAGGTTGACGGACTGCAGGGCGCCGCCCGCGGTGCCCTTCGTCAGGTTGTCGATCACCGCGGTGGCGACGAGCCGGCCCGCGTCGACGTCCACCTCGACCTGCACCTGCACGGTGTTGGCCCCGACGACGTTCTTGGTGGCCGGCTGGACGCCCTCGGGGAGCAGGTGCACGAACGGCTCGTCGCCGTAGGTCTTGGCGTACGCCGCCCGGACCTCCGCCGCGTCCACCCCCGGGTCCGCGAGCGGCGCGCTCATCACCGCGAGGATGCCGCGCGGCATGGGCGCGAGCACCGGGGTGAAGGACACCGTGACCGGCCCCGCCCCCAGCCCCGAGAGGTTCTGGATGATCTCGGGGGTGTGCCGGTGGCCGCCGCCGACGCCGTACGCGGTGGCCGAGCCCATCACCTCCGACCCGAGCAGGTGCGCCTTGGCCGCACGGCCGGCGCCCGACGTGCCCGAGAAGGCGACGACGCTGACCTCGGGCCCGACCAGGCCCGACGCCACGGCGGGGATCGCCGCGAGCGTGGCCGTCGTCGGGTAGCAGCCCGGCACCGCGATGCGCCGCGTGCCGCGCAGGGCGTCACGCGCGCCGGGGAGCTCCGGGAGCCCGTAGGGCCAGGCCCCGGCGTGGGCACCGCCGTACCAGCGCTCCCAGGCCGCCGGGTCCCGCAGCCGGTGGTCGGCCCCGCAGTCGACGACCAGGACGTCCTCGGGCAGCTGGGCGGCGAGCTCGGCGGAGCGGCCGTGCGGCAGGGCGAGGAACACGACGTCGTGCCCCGCGAGCGCCTCGACCGACGTGGCCTCCAGCGGCCGGTCGGCGAGCGACGTGAGGTGGGGCTGGTGGGCGCCGAGCAGGCTGCCCGCGGAGTCCCCCGCCGTCAGCGCGCCGATCTCCATCTCGGGATGGCCCAGCGCGAGCCGCAGGAGCTCTCCCCCGACGTAGCCGCTGGCACCGGCCACCGCGATCCGCATGTGGATGACTATGCACGATCACGGAAGACCATGCAACGGCCTTCGGCCTCAGCGCTGGAGGAAGTCGTACCGCCCCGGGCGGATCCACGTCAGGGCGGGCTGCTCGCCGGTCACCGCGTGGTCCGGGCGCGCCGCCATCGTCCACCCCGTGGGCGTGGGGAACGACGGGTGGGGCTCGCGCAGCGTCGGCTGGTCGTAGTCGTCCGAGCGCACGACCGGGGCCGGGACGCGGATCGCCGACGGCCGTGACGCGGGAGCCGGCGCCTCGACGTCCGCCTCGGCCTCGCCGTCCCCCCGTCGCGGCGCGGGCGACCACGGCCCCCGTCGCCACCGGGTCCCGGCCGAGCAGCGCCGACCCCACCCAGTCCAGCACGATCCGCGCCTTGCGCTCCGCGGTCGGCATGGCCCACAGGTGGTAGGCGCGGTGCAGCGCGTAGGCCGGCCAGCCCATGAGCCGCAGGCCGTGGATCTCGGCGACGCCGCGGCGGCGGCCGAGCCCGGCGACGACCCCGGCCGAGGAGTGCCGGTAGGGCTGCAGCGGGCGGCCGCCGAGGTGGGCCACGACGTTGTCGGCGAGCACCCGGGCCTGCCGGACCGCGTGCTGCGCGGTGGGCGCGGTGAGCACCTTCGGGTCCTCGTCGGCGAGGGTGGCGCCGCGGACGAGGTCGGGGACCGCCGCGCCGTCGCCGGCCGCGAAGACGTGCGGGCGGCCGATGACCTGCAGCATCGGGGTGCAGCGGACCTTGCCGGTGCGCTCCAGGGGCAGGTCGGTGCGCTCGAGGAGCGGGTGCGGGCGGGTGCCGGCGGCGAGGACGACGGTGTCGGTCGGGATGACGGTGCCGTCGGCGAGGCGGACCTCGCCGTCGAGGGCGGAGGTGAGCCCGGCCCCGACCCGCACCTCGATGCCGCGGCGCGCGAGCCGGCCGTGCACGCGGGCGGCGGTCGGCTCGGTGACCTCGGGCATGATCCGCCGGGCGGCCTCGACGAGCACCCAGCGCAGCTCGGCCGGGTCCACCCCGACCTGCTTCGCGGCCCGCCGGCTCAGGTCCTCGAGCTCGCCGAGCGCCTCCACCCCGGCGAACCCGCCGCCGACGACGACGAAGGTCAGCAGCCGCGCGCGGCGCGCCACGTCGGCGGGGCTCAGCGGCGGCACCGAGGCGGCGGCGTCGAGGCGGGAGAGGACGTGGTCGCGCAGCGCGGCCGCGTCGCCGACCGTCCGGAACGTCAGCCCGCGGTCGGCCAGCCCCGGCACGGGCAGCTCGCGGGCGATCGCACCCGGGGCGATGACGAGGACGTCGTAGGAGACCTGCCGCGAGGTCCCGTCGGGCAGGGTGACGACGGCGCGGCGGCGGGCGTCGTCGACGGCCACCACCGACCCGGTGACCACGTCGCAGCGGTCGAGCACGCGGCGCAGCGACACGGTGAGGTGCCGCGGCGCGATCGAGCCGCCGGCCGCCTCGGGCAGGAACGGCTGGTAGGTCATGTGCGGCTGCGGGTCGACGACGGTCACCGAGCCGATCGGCACCGTCGCGCGCGACCGGCCGGGGCGCCCGCCGCGGTGGCGCCCGTCGCCCGCGATCCCCAGCCGGGTCTGCAGGGCGCGCGCCGCGACCAGCCCGACGTAGCCGCCGCCGACGACGAGCACCCGCGCGCCCGGGCACGAAGTCACCGGTGTCGGGGGTCGATGCGATGGTCGCCCGCGTGAACAGCGAGCTGCCCGCGAGCAGGGCCGTCCCGACGCCGAGGGTCACCGCGGCCGCGCCGAGGGCGGGCCAGACCCCGACGACGCCGGCGGCGTTCAGCCCCAGCGCGAGCGCGGGGAGGACGAGGACACCGAGGACGGCGGCGAGCCGTGCGGCGCCGCGGGGAGGACGTCCGGTCGGTGACCACTGGTACTGCTCGTCGGGGAGGCTCATGGCGGGGCGGGGGCTCCCATTCAGCGCTCGGGCGTGCCGCGGGTCGGGTCGAGACGGCCCCGCCGCCGGGTCGGAGGGTCCGGCGGCGGGGTCGGCGGCCACGCTAGGGAGCCGGTCCCTCGCGGAGCGCGAACATGAGAAGCCCGCCGCCCGACGCCGCCCGGCGCCGCGACCGCGTCGCCCAAGGGCGCACCGCTGGTCCGTCCGGAGCAGCGCACTCGGGTGGCCGCGCGTCCCGGCTCTCAGGTCACGACGCCGGACCGTCGGTCCAGTCCGGGCCGCCCTCCACCGCGAGCAGCGTCGCGCGCAGCTCGCCCTTGAGGACCTTGCCCGCCGCCGACACCGGCAGCGCGTCCACCGTGTAGATCCGGCGCAACCGCTCGTAGGGCCGGACGGCGCCGTTCACCGCGGCGGCCAGCTCGTCCAGCCCGGCCGCGCCCGGGGCCAGGACGACCGCCGCGGTCGGCAGCTCGCCCACCGCGTCGTCCGGGAGCCCGACGACGGCCGCCGTGCGGACCTCCGGCCGCGCGGCCAGCAGTTCCTCGAGCTCGCGGGGGAACACGTTGTAGCCCTTGTAGAGCAGCATGTCCTTCGCCCGGTCCACCACCGCGAGCTGGCCGTCCTCGCCGAGGACGCCGATGTCCCCGGTGCGCAGCCACCCGTCCACCAGGCTCTCGCGGGTCTCGTCCGGGCGGTCGTGGTAGCAGCGCATGACCTGGGGGCCGCGCGCCCAGATCTCGCCGCGCTCGCCGAGCGCCACCGGCTCGTCCCCGGGCCGCCCGCTCTCCACGGGCAGCAGCACGATCTCGGTGTTGGCCACCGGGAGCCCGACCGTCCCGACGCGCCGGGACGCCGAGCGCTCCGAGGGCGAGATGCAGAGCCCCATCGTGGCCTCGGTGAGCCCGTAGCCCTCGACGACGATCGCGTCGGGCATCAGCGCCGCGATCCGCTCGGCCTGCGCGACGGCCATGGGGCTCGCGCCGGAGGTCACGGTGCGCACGGACGACAGGTCGCGCGTCGCGGTGTCCGGGTGGGCGAGCAGGGCGTGGTACATCGCGGGCGCCCCGGTGAGCGTCGTGGCGCGGTGGCGCTCGGCGTCGGCGAGGTAGGTGGCCGGGTCGAACCGGTCCTGGATGACGGCCGTCGTCCCGGTGACCAGGCCGATCGTCAGCCCGTTGGTGCCCATGGCGTGGAACCAGGGCGCGACCGCCAGCGACACCGCCTCGCCGAGGCGGACCGGGTGCTCCTCGGGCGGGGAGGTCTGCTCGACGGTGATCCCGCCGTGCACGTCGGGGGCGGGCACCGCACCCGCGGTCGTGGCGACGTACTGCAGGACGTTGGCCACCACGTTCGCGTGGGTGATCTCCACGCCCTTCGACCGCCCGGTGGTCCCGCCGGTGTAGGCGAGGTGGGCGAGGGCGACGGTCGGGTCGAGGTCGACGACGGGCGGGGCGTCGTGGGCCTCGACGGGCAGGTCGAGCCGGCGCCCGTCGGTGGTGATGACGTTCGCCAGCGACGGGTCGAGGCTGACGACGGCCACCGCGCCCGCGTCGGCGAGCTGCGCGTCGAGCAGCTCCCGCGGCAGGGCGGGGCTCGCGAGCGCGACGGTGGCCCCGGCCAGCAGGATGCCGTGGTAGGCGATCGGCCAGGCCAGGCGGTTCGGCAGGTGCAGGGCGACGACGTCGCCGGGGCCGATCCCGCGGGCGGCGAGCGCGTGGGCGACCCCGCACGCCTCCTCCCACAGTCCCCGGTAGGTGACGACCTCGTCGTGGTGGACCAGGGCGGCCCGCTCACCGAAGCGGCGGGCGGCGCCGTCGAGCAGCGCGCCGATCGGGACCACGGGGATCTCGATCGTCCGGGGCGACGTCACCGCGGAGGCCGAGCGAGCTGTCGTCGTCATGACCCGGGAGTCTGCTCCCCGATCAGGGCGGCCGTACATGATCAGGGTGACATGATCACCCGGCGAACAGCTCCCGCTCGACGCGGCGGTTGCGCCCGCTGCCGGCCCACCGCCAGGTCCCGACGACGCGGCCCCCGCGCACGACCGTGGGCCGGAACATCCCGTTGCCGCCGGGCACGATGCGGTCGGCGTGCTCGGGGTCGAGGACGTCGGCGCGCTCGCCGTAGCCGAGGACGAACTCGTCGAACCCGGGCAGGAGCAGCTCGGCTCCCGGATCGTCGGCGGCGGCGAGCCGGTCGGGGGTCGCCGGGTCGAGGAGCAGGCCGTCGTCGTCGGAGGCGAGGTGCTCGAGCGCACCCTCGATCGCGGTGCGCACGTCGGCGGCCGGGAGGCCGGTCCAGCGCGCGAAGTCCTGGCGGCGGGCGGGACCGTGGCCGGTGAAGTAGACGCGGGCCCACTCGGCGAGCGCCTCGTCGCGCGCGAGCCGGCGGGGCTCGGGCACCCACTCGTCGAGCAGCACCAGCGCCTGCTCCTTGGGCGTCGCGAACGGCCCGAAGGCCAGCACCCCGCGCATCGCGAGCACCGAGATCGTGTGCGTGACGTGGGAGGTGTCGAGGGCCAGCCCGGCGTCCGCCCAGTGCGCCGCCAGCTCGGCGCGGGTCGCCCGCCCGCCCCCGGCGAGGGCCTCCCGTGCCACCTCGCCCGCACGCTCGACGGTCTCGTCCGCCAGCCCGATCTGCGGCCGCCGCGTCGCGGCCGCGGCGAGCGCGCGCGGCGTGGCGAGCGGCAGCATCCACGCCAGGTCGCGCGCCGGGACGACGTGCAGCGTGCGGCGCATCGGCCAGGACCGGACGATCTCGCCGTCGTCGAAGGCCCGGCGAACCTCGTCGACGTCGCCCGACGCCGTCCGCATCGCGATCGAGGCCAGGACGCCGGGCAGGTCCTGGCCCTGCGCGGCGCCCAGCACCCCGACCGCCTCGGTCGGCGTCGCGCAGCGTTCCCCGACCAGGCGGAGGGCGGCGAGGCGCAGGAGTCCGGTCGACGGGTCCACGGAGTTCACGTCGAGATCGTCGCAGGCCGTCGGGGGGAGCTGGCAGCATCTCGGCCATGACCTACTGCGTCGCGGACTACCTCGCCGATCGGCTCGCCGAGCTCGGCGTCGAGCACGTCTTCGGGGTCCCGGGCGACTACAACCTCGCGATGCTCGACCACGTGGTCGGGCACGAGCAGCTCACGCTGGGTGGGCTGCGCGAACGAGCTGGACGCCGGGTACGCGGCCGACGGGTACGGGCGGTTGCGCGGGATCGCCGCGCTCGCGACGGCGTTCGGGGTGGGCGAGCTGTCCGCGATCAACGCGATGGCCGGGAGCTTCGCGGAGCACGTGCCGGTCGTGCACGTGGTGGGCGCACCGTCGACCGATCACCAGGCCGCGCACCGCGTGGTCCACCACTCGCTGGGCGACGGCGTGTTCACCCACTTCATGACGATGCACGAGGGCATCACCTGCGCCCGGGCCGCGCTCACGGTCGACACCGCCGCGCGAGGAGATCGACCGGGTCGCTCGTCGAGGTCCGCGACCGCCACCTCCCGGGCTACCTGCTCATCCCCACCGACGTGTCGGCCGCCGCCGTCGACCCGCCGTCGGACGCCGCTGCCGACGCCCGTCGACCACACCGACCCGGAGGCGCTGGCCGGGTTCGTCGACTCGGCCCGCACGCTGCTCGAGCGGGCCGGGTCGGTGGACCGGATCGCCCTGCTCGCCGGGCTGCTCACCCACCGCGTCGGCGGGCGGGAGGTGCTCCGCGAGCTGCTCGACGCCGGGCCGGTGCCGCACGCGACGACGGTGTGGGCGAAGAGCCTGGTCGACGAGAGCGTCGAGTCCTTCGTCGGCACCTACGCCGGCGCGGCGAGCCCGGAGGACGTCCGCGCCACCGTCGAGGACGCCGCCGCGCTGATCGTCGCCGGGGTCCAGTTCACCGACCTCACGAGCGGCTTCTTCACCCAGCGGATCACGCGGCCGCGCACGATCGAGCTCGGGGCGCGGACCGCGAGCGTCGGCGCCGCGACCTTCGCGCCCGTCGAGCTGCCCAGCGCGCTCGGGCGCCCTGGTCCCCCTGGTGCGCGAGCTCGCGGGGCGGGGTGGGTCGACCCCCCGGGACCGCGCGCCGTCGGTCCCGCTCCCGGTCCACGACGAGGCGGAGCCGCTCTCGCAGGACGCGCTGTGGGCCGAGGTCGCGGGGTTCCTGCGGGAGGGCGACGTGGTGCTCGCCGACCAGGGCACCTCGTTCTACGGCGCGTCCACCCACCGCCTCCCGAGCGGCGTGACGTTCATCGGCCAGCCGCTGTGGGCCTCGATCGGCTACACGCTCCCGGCGACGCTCGGCGCCTGCCTCGCCCAGCCCGACTCCCGCGGGATCCTGCTCATCGGCGACGGCGCCGCGCAGCTCACGGTGGCCGAGCTGGGCACGATGGTGCGCGAGGGGCTGGCGCCGCTCGTGGTGGTCGTGGACAACGACGGCTACACCGTCGAGCGGGCCATCCACGGCCCGGCCGAGCCGTACAACGACATCACGCGGTGGGACTGGACGGCGGTGCCGGCGATGTTCGCGCCGGACGGCGGGGCGACGGCGTGCCGCGCGGAGACGGTGGGCGCGCTGCGCGCGGCGCTGGCCGCGGCGCGGGAGGACCCCACGACGATGGCCGTGGTGCAGGCGGTGGTCCCCCGCGACGACGTGCCGCAGCTGCTCGCCGACCTGACGAAGGCGCTGGGTCAGGCCAACTCGAAGGCCTGAGCGAGCCAGGCGACGGCGAGCCGGTCGACCTCGGCCGCGTGGGCCGTCTGCGGCGCGGGGTCGACGCCCGGCTCGTCGGCGAGGGCGTGCCCCATGCCGTCGATCACGTGCAGGTCCGCCGAGGCGCCGCGGCAGGTCAGCGCGTCGCGGAGGCGCTCGGCCGGACGCCGGAACGCGTCGACGGCGTCGTCGGCCCCGACGACGAGGCGCACCGGGGTGTCCCCGAAGCCGTCCGCCCGGGCCACGAGGTCCATCCGGTCGGCCACCGCCTCGGACTCCGGCGTCCAGCGGTAGTCCATCCCGAAGAACGTCGCGAGCTCCGCCACGACCGGGTCGGAGGTCCAGCAGGGGGCTGACCAGCACCGCGGCGCGCGCCTCGACGACGCCCTCGACGACGGCCGCCCCGGCGATCCCCGCACCCGCCGATCCCCCGGCGACGGCGACGGGTCCGGCGCCGAGGCCGTGCTCCGCGCGCACCGCGTCGAGGAGCGCGGGCAGCTCGGCGACGGCCTGGGCGTTGACGGCGCCGTGCAGGTTGCGGACCGGCTCCTCCTGACCGAGCCGCATGATCTCCTCGAAGCCCGGCGAGCGCGACCCGCACATCGGCAGGCCGGGGTAGAGCCGCCAGGCGTCGAGTCCCTCGAGCGGGAGCGCGGCGGCGAACGCGCGCTCGGTGCGCGGGGCGTCCATGAGGTGCCAGGCCACGACGAGGGGCGCGTCGGCGCGCGGCGTGGCCGGCGGGCGCAGCACGTAGGGGACGCCGGCGGCGGTTCCGGTGACGGCGTCGGGCGCGAGGGTCATGCGGGCCTCCTGAGGTGAACTGGACGATGTCCAGCTTAGCTGGACGGCGTACAGTACGCCAGCGTGAGAGGACCGGGACAGCGGGCGGGGCTCAGCCGCCAGGCCGTGGTCGGGGCGGCCCGGGCGGTGCTCGACGACGGGTCGGCGCTGTCCATGCGCGCGGTCGCCGGCCGGCTCGGCGTGGCCCCGAACGCCCTCTACAGCCACGTCGAGGGCCGCGAGGGCCTGCTCGACGCCGTGCTCGACGACCTGCTGGGCGCCCTCCCGCTCCCCGACCCGTCGACGGAGCCCGAGGCCGGGCTGACCGCGGTCATGACGGCCTCCCACGAACTGCTGCTCGCCCACCCGGGCCTCGCGCCGCACTTCGTGGCGCGCCAGGGGCGCGCGCGGGCCGAACGCGCAGCGGCTCGGCGACGCGATGCGGGTGCTGCTGGCGAAGGCCGGGGTGCTCGACGAGGCGGCGCAGGACACCGCGATCCGGGTGCTCGTCGTGCACGCGATCGGCGACGCGGCCGTCGCGGCCGGTCCCGAGGGCTCCGGCCCGCTCGACCTCGACGTGCTGCGGGCGTCCTACGCGGTCGGGCCTGCGGTGGTTGCTCCGAGGTGCGCTGGCGCGCTCGTGAGCAGTAAATGCGGCTATACGCCGCACTTTGTGCTCACGAGCGCGGAGCGCACCTACCGCTGGACCGCCCCGAACCGCTCCCCCGCCAGCGCGACCGCGCGGTCGCGGGCCGCGCCGGCCTCCTCGAGGGTGAGCGTCCGGTCGGGCGCGCGGAAGCGCAGGGCGAAGGCCAGCGAGCGGCGGCCCTCGCCGACCTGGGCGCCGCTGTAGACGTCGAAGAGCCGCACGTCCTCGAGGAGCTCCCCGCCGCCCTCGGTCAGCGCCGCCTGCACGGCGGCCACCGGCACGTCGACCGGGACCACGAGCGCGACGTCGAGCAGCACCGGCGGGAACGCCGACACCTCGGGGCGGGCGAGCACCTCGGTGACCGGCAGCCGGTCGAGCTCGAGCTCCACCGCGCACGTGCGCGGCGGCAGGCCGAGGGTCTCGAGCACCTTCGGGTGCAGCTCCCCGGCGTGGCCCACGAGGACGTCGCCGACGGACAGCGCGGCGCACCGCCCGGGGTGCCAGGGCGCGTGCCGGTCGGCGGTGACGGTGAGGTCGGCGCCGTAGACCGCGGCCACCGTCCGGGCCGCGGCGATCGCGTCGGCCCACGTCGCGGGCCGGCCCTCGCCCCACCAGCCCGGGCGCTCCCACGCGCCGGTCAGCACCGCGCCGACCCGCACCGGCTGGGCCGGCAGCGCGTCGCGCAGCGCCGCGACCTGCGCGTCCGACGGCCGCGCGTCCACGCCGACCTCCGGCGCCGGTCCCGGCGTCCCCGATCGGCCGGGCCACCTGCGCCACCTGGAACAGCGCGAGGTCGCGCAGGCCCCGCGACACGTTGCGCACGACGGCGTCGAGCAGCCCCGGCAGCAGCGTCGTCGCCACCAGCGAGCGGTCGGCGTCGAGCGGGTTGGCGAGCCGGACCGCGGACCGGCGCGGGTCGTCGTCGTCGAGGCCGAACGCGTCGAGCACGGTCGGCGCCATGAACGGCGAGGGCAGGACCTCCTGGTAGCCGGCGTCGGCGAGCGCCCGCGACACCTGGCGGCGGCGCCGCTGGGCCAGGGTCAGGCCGGTGCCGCCCGCGAACACCGGCAGCTCCGAGGGGATGGCCTCGTAGCCCTCGAGGCGCAGCACCTCCTCGACGAGGTCGGCGGGGCGCGTGAGGTCGGGCCGCCAGGTGGGCGGGACGACGACCAGTCCGGTCCCGCCGGCGGAGTCGACCTCCACGGCGCAGCCCACCTGCACCAGCCGCCGCACGCTGACCCCGCGCGCGTAGGTCACGCCGGCGACGCGGTCGGGCAGGTCCAGCGCCATCCGGATCGTGGGGGTGGCCGGTTCGGCGCCCTCCGGGAACGGGCCGACGTCGGTGACCCCGGGCGCCACGGTGGCGCCGCCGAAGCGCTCGAGCAGGGCCGCGGCCCGGTCCGTCGCCGCGCGGGCGACCGCCGGGTCCACCGCGCGCTCGAAGCGGCGGGCGGCCTCGCTGGGCAGCTTGTGGCGCCGCGCCGCGCGGGCGATCCCGGCGGGGTCCCAGGTCGCGGCCTCGAGCAGGACGTCGGAGGTCGCGTCGGTGACCTCGGTCGACGCCCCGCCCATGACGCCGGCGAGCCCGATGGGGCCGGAGTCGTCGCAGACCGCGACGTCGTCGGGGTCGAGCGCCCGGCTCACGTCGTCCAGCGTCGTGATCTTCTCGTCGGCGCGGGCCCGCCGCACGACGACGTCGCCGGTGACGCGGGCCGCGTCGTAGGCGTGCATGGGCTGGCCGAGCTCGAGCATCACGTAGTTGGTGACGTCGACGGCGAGCGAGATCGGCCGGATGCCGGCCAGCAGCAGGCGCCGGCGCATCCACCACGGGGTCGGCGCCGTCGGGTCGAGCCCGGTGACCCGGCGGGCCGCGAACCGCCGGCACCCGGTGTCGGGCTCGACGCGCACCGGCCACGCCGATCCGCTCGCGGCCGGGAGCCCCTGGTCGACCGCCGCCGGGTCGCCGAAGTCGGCGTCGTAGGCGCAGGCGAGCTCGCGGCCCATCCCGCGGACCGACAGCGCGTAGCCGCGGTCCGGGTTGACGGCGATGTCGAGGACCGCGTCGGGGTCGGCGGGGTCGAGGCCGAGCAGGCCGACGGCGTCGTCGCCGGGGTCGGCGGTGCCGGGCGGCAGCACGAGGATGCCGCTGTGGTCGTCGCCGAGCCCGAGCTCGTCGAGCGCGCAGATCATCCCGTCGGACACGCGGCCGTAGGTCTTCCGCGCGGCGATCCCGAACCCGCCGGGCAGCGTCGTGCCGGGCAGGGCCGCGACGACGAGGTCCCCGACGGCGAAGTTGGTGGCGCCGCAGACGATCCCCTGCGGTTCGTCCGGCGATCGACCCGCGCGAGCCCACGTCGACCCGGCAGAACCGGATCGGCTTCTTGAACTCGGTGAGCTCCTCGATCTCCAGGACGCGGCCGACCACCAGCGGGCCCGTGACCGGCTCGAGCGGCGCGACGTCCTCGACCTCGAAGCCGACGCGGATCAGCGCCTCGGCGAGGTCGTCGGCGGCGGGGATCGCACCCCGGTCGGCGAGGGCGACCGGCTCGACGAGCCAGGAGACGGGGACGCGCACGGGTCAGGCCTTTCGGAGGGCGGCGAGGGGGCGGGCCGGGATCGGGGCGCGGCGACGGTCAGGGCTCGACGGCGAACGCGCTGGTGAAGCGGATGTCGCCCTCCACCATGTCGCGCATGTCGGGCAGCCCGTTGCGGAACATCAGGGTGCGCTCCAGCCCCATCCCGAAGGCGAACCCGGAGTAGACGTCGGGGTCCACGCCGCAGGCGCGCAGGACGTTGGGGTCGACCATCCCGCAGCCGCCCCACTCGACCCAGCCGGCGCCGCCCTTCTTCTGCGGGAACCACACGTCGGGCTCCGCGGAGGGCTCGGTGAACGGGAAGTACGACGGCCGCATCCGGATGCGCGAGTCCGGCCCGAACATCGCGCGGGCGAACGCGTCGAGGGTCCCCTTGAGGTGGGCCATCGTCAGGCCCTTGTCGACGGCGAGGCCCTCGACCTGGTGGAAGACCGGGGTGTGCGTGGCGTCGAGCTCGTCGGTGCGGAACGTCCGCCCGGGGCACACCACGTAGACCGGCAGGTCGCGCTCGAGCAGCGAGCGGACCTGCACCGGCGAGGTGTGGGTGCGCAGGACCTGCTTCGCCTCGGGCGGCTCGACGTGGAAGGTGTCCTGCATGGTGCGGGCGGGGTGGTCGGGCAGGAAGTTCAGCGCGTCGAAGTTGAACCACTCCGACTCGACCTCCGGGCCCTCGGCCACCTCCCAGCCCATCGCGACGAACACGTCGGCGATCCGCTCCGAGGTCTGGGTCAGCGGGTGGCGGCTGCCGCGGGGGTGCCGCTCGGTCGGCAGCGTGACGTCGACGGCCTCCTCGGCGAGCACCCGCTCGTCGCGCTCGGCGAGCAGGACGGTGTGGCGCTCGTCGTAGGCGGCCTGGACCGACACGCGCGCCTCGTTGACCCGCTTGCCCGCGTCGGCCTTCGCCTGCGGGGGCAGCGACGCCGATCTCGCGGCGGGCGAGCAGGACCGGCGAGCGATCCCCGAGGTGCGCGGGCTTGAGCGCGGTGAGCGCCTCGAGCGTCGTCGCGCCGGCGAACGCGCTCGTCGCCTCGTCGCGCGCCGCCTCGAGGGTCTCGGGGGACAGCGCGGAGACCTGCTTGGGGTCGAACGAGTCGTTGGTCCCGGACATCGTCGGTGTGCTGCTCCTGCTCAGGGACGGTTGAGGTGACGGAGTCTATCGAGCGGCGGTCGACGGCCCGGTGGGCCCGCACCGAGGCGTAGAGGCACACCGCCGCCGCCGTCGCGAGGTTGAGGCTCTCGGCGCGCCCGCGGATCGGGACGCGGACGCGGGCGTCGGCGGCGGCCGCGAGGTCGTCGGGGACGCCGTGCGCCTCGCTGCCCAGGACCCAGGCGGTGGGGCCGGCGAGCAGGTCGTCGGTGGCCGGGCCGAGCTCGGTCTCCCCGCCGCCGTCGGCGACGACGAGGCCCAGCCCGGCCGCCCGCAGCGCCGCGACGGCCGCGTCGGTCGAGCGCTCGCGCAGGACCGGCAGGTGGAACAGGCTGCCCATGCTCGCGCGGACGCACTTCGGGTTGTACGGGTCCACGGCGTCGCCGGTGAGCAGCACGGCGTCGGCGCCCGCGGCGTCGGCGGTGCGGATGACGGTGCCCGCGTTGCCCGGGTCGGCGACCCCGGCGAGGACGGCGACGAGCCGGGCGCCGCGCAGGGCCGCCGCCGCGTCGGGGTCGTCGCGGCGGCACACGAGCACCAGACCCTGCGGGTGCACGGTGTCGGTGAGGCTCGCGACCGCCTTGTCGGTGACGAGGGCGGTGCGGACGCCGGCGGCCCGGGCGCGGATCAACAGATCGCGCTCGCGGTCGGCCACGGCGTCGGTGACGAAGAGGTCGACGACGGCACCCGGGTCGGTCTCGGCCCGGGCCAGGGCGTCGTACGCGGGCCGCACCCCCTCGACGAGGAAGCGGCCGGTGTCCTCGCGCGCCGCGCGCCGCAGCAGCTTGCGGGCTGCCGCGACGCGCGGGGTGCGCTCGGTGAGCAGTTCGCTCAGGCGGCGTCCTCGGCGGAGGCGCCCTTCGGGACGTCCGCGACGGCGGCGCGGGCGGTCTCGACCAGCGCGGTGAAGGCCGCGGCGTCGGACACCGCGATCTCCGCGAGGTTCTTGCGGTCGATCTCGACGCCGGCGAGCTTCAGGCCCTGCATGAACCGGTTGTAGGTCATGTCGTTGGCCCGGGCCGCGGCGTTGATGCGCGTGATCCACAGCTGGCGGAAGTCGCCCTTGCGCTGCTTGCGGTCACGGTAGGCGTAGGTCAGCGAGTGGAGCTGCTGCTCCTTGGCCTTGCGGTAGAGCCGCGAGCGCTGCCCGCGGTAACCACTGGCGGCCTCGAGAACCGTACGGCGCTTCTTCTGGGCGTTGACTGCGCGCTTGACGCGTGCCACGTCGTCCTGCCTTCGATCGTCTGGGGACGGTCACCGGGTGCTCACGGGGACCGGTCCGGGTCAGTGGGGGAGCGTCACATGCCGAGCATGCGGCGCAGGCGCCTGTTGTCCTGCGGCGCGACCTCGGTCTGGCCGGCGAGCCGGCGGGTCTTCTCGCTGGACTTCTTCTCCAGCAGGTGGCGCTTGCCGGCCTTCTCGCGCAGCAGCTTGCCGCTACCCGACACCTTGATGCGCTTCTTGGTCCCGGAGTGGGTCTTGTTCTTCATCCGTCCTCGTCCTGGTCGTCCTGCCGGGGTGGGGCGGGCCGTCTCGTCGCGGTCGACGGTACGGCCCGCCCTCCCGCGGATCAGGAGGCGGGCTCGGGCTGTGCTGCCTCGGCCTCGGCCTGCTGCGCCGCCTGCTGCTTGGGCGTCTTCGCGATCTTCTTGTTCGGCGCGAGCACCATGGTCATGTTGCGGCCGTCCTGCTTCGGCGAGGCCTCGACGAAGGCGAGCTCGCCCACGTCCTCGGCGAGTCGCTGGAGCAACCGGAAGCCGAGCTCCGGGCGCGACTGCTCGCGGCCGCGGAACATGATCGTGACCTTGACCTTGTGACCCTGACCGAGGAAGCGGGTGACGTGACCCTTCTTCGTCTCGTAGTCGTGCGGGTCGATCTTCGGCCGGAGCTTCTGCTCCTTGATCACGGTCTGCTGCTGGTTGCGACGCGACTCGCGGGCCTTCTGCGCGCTCTCGTACTTGAACTTGCCGTAGTCCATGAGCTTGCAGACCGGCGGGCGCGCCTGGGCCGCGACCTCCACGAGGTCGAGGTCGGCCTCACGGGCCAGCCGCAGGGCGTCCTCGATGCGCACGATGCCCACCTGCTCGCCGTTCGGACCGACCAGGCGGACCTCGGGCACGCGGATGCGCTCGTTGATGCGCGTCTCTACGGTGATGAGTTCTCCTCGGTTTCGACAGTGTTGCCGGTGCAACCCGGCGCGAGGAGTCCGTGTTCCACGACGTCGGGCCCCGCGCCGTCGTGCTCGTGGCGGGGGCCCTGACTCGTACCGATCCGGCGGCGACGCCGGGACGGGTCCCGACGACGAGCCGTCGTCACCGACCCACTCGGGCCGGCTGACCGGAACCCGGCCGCCTGGGGCGGCGGACCGGGTGGGAGGCGGGGCTCCACTTGCCGCCCGACGGGCTCTGCCACCTCAACAGCACAGCATCACCCGACGAGCTGGTCGCTCACAGCGATGTTACCACCCGGCCCGCGACCCTCAGGCCGTCGCCCAGCCCGACACCACCTCGAGCGCCCGCCGGTCGGCGTCCGCGACGCCGAGCTCGGCCGCGGCCGCCGGCACGGCCGCCGCCCGCTCGGTGGCGTCGGGGGACGTCAGCGCGTGGACGTGGTCGACGAGCGCGCGGAAGTAGCCCTTCCGGTCGCGCCGCGGGTGCACCGACCGGCCCAGGGCGGCCCGCAGCGCCTCGGTGTGGGGCCGTTCGCGCTCGGGGGTCCACTGCGCCTCGACCCCCGTGAGGAGCCGGTCGAGGTCGGCCTCCGGCAACCGCCCGTCGCGGGCCAGCGCCGCGAGCGAGGCGAGCAGGTCGACGCGGGCGCCCCCGGCGTCGTCGTCGATCATCGTGCACCAGGACACCACGGTGGCGACCACGCCCGCGGTCTCCGGGTCGAGTGCCCCCTCGTCCCACCAGGCGCCGGGTGTCGCGGCCCAGGGCCGCCGCTCGTCGCGGTCGTCGGACGAGAGCGCGTGGAACAGCTCGCGCAGCCGCGCCGGGCCGACCTCACCGTTCTCCGTCATCGTCCGTCACCCTGCCTTCGCGCGGGAGCGCTTCGCGGGCGGTGCCTCCGGGGTGACCAGGCCGGCGAGGAACTGCCCGGTGTAGCTCCCCGGCGCGGCCGCGATCTGCTCCGGGGTGCCCTCGGCGACGATGGTGCCGCCGCCGTTGCCGCCCTCGGGACCCATGTCCACGACCCAGTCCGACACCTTGATGACGTCGAGGTTGTGCTCGATGACGAGCACGGTGTTCCCCTTGTCGACCAGCCCGTTGATCACGCCGAGGAGCTTGCGGATGTCCTCGAAGTGCAGGCCGGTGGTCGGCTCGTCGAGGATGTAGATCGTCCGTCCCATCGAGCGCTTCTGCAGCTCCGAGGCCAGCTTGACGCGCTGGGCCTCGCCGCCGGACAGCGTCGGGGCGGGCTGGCCGAGGCGCACGTAGCCCAGGCCGACCTCGGTGAGGGTCTTCAGGTGGCGGTGGATCGCGGTGATCGGCTCGAAGAACTCCGCGGCCTCCTCGATCGGCATGTCGAGGACCTCGGCCACCGTCTTGCCCTTGTAGTGCACCTCGAGGGTCTCGCGGTTGTACCGGGCGCCCTTGCACACCTCGCAGGGGACGTAGACGTCCGGCAGGAAGTTCATCTCGATCTTGATCGTGCCGTCGCCGGCGCACGCCTCGCAGCGCCCGCCCTTGACGTTGAACGAGAACCGGCCGGGCCCGTAGCCGCGGACCTTCGCCTCGTTGGTGGAGGCGAAGAGCTTGCGCATGTGGTCCCACACGCCGGTGTAGGTGGCCGGGTTGGACCGCGGGGTCCGCCCGATCGGCGACTGGTCGACCCGCACGAGCTTGTCGAGGTGCTCGAGCCCGGTGACCCGGGTGTGGCGGCCCGGCACCTGCCGGGCGCCGTTGAGCTTGTTCGCCAGCACCGTCGCGAGGATGTCGTTGACCAGCGTCGACTTGCCCGACCCGGACACCCCGGTGATCGACACCAGGCAGCCCAGCGGGAACGAGACGTCCACGTCGTGCAGGTTGTGCTCGCGGGCGCCGACCACGCTGACCTGGCGCTTGCGGTCCCGCGGCCGGCGGATGTCGGGGACCGGGATGCCGCGCCGCCCCGACAGGTAGTCCCCGGTCATCGACCCGGTGTTCGCCTCGAGCTCGGCGACCGAGCCGGAGTGCACGACGCGCCCGCCGTGCTCCCCCGCGCCCGGCCCGATGTCGACGACCCAGTCCGACGCCCGCACCGTGTCCTCGTCGTGCTCGACGACGATCAGGGTGTTGCCGAGGTCGCGCAGCCGGGTCAGCGTGTCGATCAGCCGGCGGTTGTCCCGCTGGTGGAGGCCGATCGAGGGCTCGTCGAGCACGTAGAGCACCCCGACCAGGCCCGACCCGATCTGCGTCGCGAGCCGGATGCGCTGCGCCTCGCCGCCGGACAGCGTCCCGGCCGCGCGCGAGAGCGACAGGTAGTCGAGCCCGACGTCGAGCAGGAACCCGAGCCGGGCCTGGACCTCCTTGAGCACCGCGCCCGCGATGACCTGCTCGCGCGTCCCGAGCACCAGCCCGGTGAGGAACTCCGCGCAGTCGGCCACCGAGAGCGCGCAGACCTCGGCGATGGACCGGTCGCCCTGCGTCTCGTGCCGCAGCGTCACCGCGAGGATCTCCGGCTTGAGCCGCGTCCCCGAGCACGTCGGGCACGGGACCTCGCGCATGTAGCCCTCGTAGCGCTCGCGGGCGCTGTCGGACTCGGCCTGGTCGAGGCGGCGCTCCAGGAACGGCACGACGCCCTCGAACGCGGCGTAGTAGGACCGCTCGCGCCCGTACCGGTTGCGGTAGCGCACGTGCACCTGGTCGGTCGACCCGTGGAGCACGGCCTTGCGCACCGCGGCCGGCAGCTTGCGCCACGGCGTGTCCATCCGGAACCCGACCGACTCGGACAGGGCGGTCAGCAGCCGCGTGAAGTACTCGGCCGTCTGGCCCATGTTCCAGGGCGCGATGGCCCCCTCGCCGAGGGAGAGCTCGTCGTCGGGGACCAGGAGCTCCGGGTCGACCTCCATCTTCGTGCCGAGGCCGGTGCAGGCCGGGCAGGCGCCGTAGGGCGAGTTGAACGAGAAGGCGCGGGGCTCGAGGTCGTCCACGGCGAGCTGGTGGCCGTTCGGGCAGGCCATCTTCTCGGAGAACCGGCGCTCGCGGTCCGGGTCGTGCTCGTCGAGGTCCACGAAGTCGAGGACGAGGACGCCCTCGGCCAGCCGCAGCGCGGTCTCCACCGAGTCGGTGAGGCGCTGCTTCGCGCTGGCCTTCACCGACAGCCGGTCCACGACCACCGCGATGTCGTGCTTCTCCTGCTTCTTCAGCGTCGGCGGCTCGGCGAGCGGATACACCGTGCCGTCGACCAGCACGCGGGAGTAGCCCTGCCCCTGGAGCTGGGAGAACAGGTCGACGTACTCGCCCTTGCGGCCGCGGATCACCGGCGCGAGCACCTGGAACCGGCGGCCGGACTCCATCTCGAGCACCTGGTCGACGATCTGCTGCGGGGTCTGCTTCGAGATGACCTCGCCGCAGGTCGGGCAGTGCGGCGTCCCGGCGCGGGCGTAGAGCAGCCGCAGGTAGTCGTAGACCTCGGTGATGGTCCCGACGGTGGAGCGCGGGTTGCGGCTCGTGGACTTCTGGTCGATCGACACCGCCGGGGAGAGGCCCTCGATGAAGTCGACGTCGGGCTTGTCCATCTGCCCGAGGAACTGCCGCGCGTACGCCGAGAGCGACTCGACGTACCGGCGCTGGCCCTCGGCGAAGATGGTGTCGAACGCCAGGCTCGACTTGCCCGAGCCGGACAGTCCGGTGAAGACGACGAGGCTGTCGCGCGGCAGGTCGATGTCGACGCCCGTGAGGTTGTGCTCACGGGCGCCCTTGACGACGAGGCGGTCGGCCACGGATGAGCCTCCTGGGGCGGGCACGGTGTGCGCCGGGCGGGTGGTCCCGCCCGTCATACCCCCGGGCACCGACAGCGACGGGCGCACGAGGACTCGCGGGGGTTCCACCTCATGCTAGGCGTGCCCGCCGCCGGGCCGACGCGGCCCTGCGCGGCGGCCAGAACGGGCGTTTGTGACGGGACCGTCGCGCGGAATCCTCCGGCTCATGACGGACCAGGACGCGGGGCAGCAGGGCACGCGGGACCGGACGGGCTCCCACTCGGGCGACCTCGGGGCGGGGTCGGCCCGGAACGGGGAGGAGTCCCACCCCGACGCCGGGGCGCGCGACCAGCACGACCAGGAGGGCACGGGCGGCGGGCCGTACGTCCCCTCGGGTCGCGACGAGCAGGGGCGCCCCCAGCCCTCGGTCCCGCACGAGGGGCTGCTGGGCCGGATCGCGTCGCTCGGTGCTCGCCGGGCAGTCGGTGGTGCTGCGCGGTCGTGGCCGTCGCCGGCTACGTGGTCGGCAGCGGGGACGGCTTCTTCGGCCGCACCGACGCCACCTTCCTCGCGCTGCGGCTCAACCCGGCGCACAGCACGCTCCTGCTGATCTGGGCCGTCCTCGGGGCCGCCGCGCTCTCGCGCCGCAAGACCCTCCGCGGCTTCGCCATGGCCCAGGCCATCATCTTCCTGATCGTCTTCGCGGTGGGCACCGCGGCGTCGGTGGGCACCTCGGACCCGTCGCCGCTGGACCTGAACACCCCGGACCACATCCTGCACGGCGTGCTGTTCCTGCTGGGCTTCATCACGATGATGATCTCCAGTGCCCGCATCGTCGAGCCGCCGCCCGGGCCGGACCCCTACCCGGACTACACCGAGGACGACGGCGGCGACTCGTCCGACGAGGAGTCGGGCGCGCGCCGGGGCTGAGGACCGGGACGCCGCGGCCGGGCACCCCACCGACCGCGAGGGGCACGTCAGGCACGTCGCGGCGGCCCACCGACCTGCCCTGTGTGCCCATGATCTCCAGCGGCCGGGCGCCGACGTACCCGCCCGATCACGAGGGGCACGTCAGGCAGCTTCGGCGGCCCGCCGATCCTGCCCGAGTGCTCCTGATCATGGACGGCGGCCTCCGCGCCGGCTCAGCCGAACGGCAGCCCGAACGGACGGCGTGAGTGTCGGTGGCAGCGGGCAGACTGTCGGACGTGGAGCTCCTCGACGACTACAGCGGACACGTCGACCCGGAGGGCCCGGCCGCGCGGCGGGACCTCGAGGCCGTGACGATCACCAAGGTCTCGGTCGGGCCGATGGACAACAACGCCTACGTGCTGGTCGACAAGGCCACCGGGCGCACGCTGCTCATCGACGCCGCGAACGAGGCGGACCGCCTGCTCGACACCGTCGACACGGTCGGGCTCGCGGGACCAGCTCAAGGACCTCGTCACCACCCACCAGCACTGGGACCACGTCCAGGCGCTGGAGGCGATGACGAAGGAGACCTCGCCGACCACGTACGCGCACCCGCTCGACGGCCCGGAGCTGCCGGTGGCGCCGGACCGCACCGTCGGCGACGACGACCAGGTGCGCTTCGGGGACTCGTTCGTCGAGGTCATCCACCTCGACGGCCACACCCCGGGGTCGATCGCGCTGTACTACAAGGACCCGGACGGCACCGGGCACATCTTCACCGGGGACAGCCTCTTCCCGGGCGGGCACGGCAAGACCGCGACCCGCGAGCACCACGACGCGCTGATGAACGACCTCGAGCGCAAGGTCTTCGGCCGGTTCGACGACGACACGTGGGTCTACCCCGGCCACGGCGACGACACCACGCTCGGCACCGAGCGCCCGAGCCTGCCGGAGTGGCGCGAGCGCGGCTGGTGAGCCCGGCCTGATCGCCGAGCCGGCTCGCGGCCCGGCATCGCCGCGCCGGGCGACGGGACGGTGCGGCTCATGAGCAAGCGCGCCACCTCCATCACCAGGTCGCCGCTCGTAGACCACGGCGTACTCCATCTCGCCGTCCCCGCACGGCCGGGCCACCAGGGCGGCAGCCACGTGCGGCCCGACGAGGGCGACATCCCACTCGGTCCGCAGCGGGTCGTCGTCGGCGAGGACCGCGCCGCGGACGCCGCGCGGCAGCGCGGTCCCCACGCCGAACAGCGTGACGAGGGTGGAGTGCTCCGCCACGGACGCGAAGCGGCGGATGCGCTCGCCCTGCGGGAGCCCGTCCGGGCCGACCGAGCCCAGCAGCACCGTCGGGCCCTCGGCGCTGCGGGCGCGCTGCTCGATCAGCGTCGCGGCGACCCGCACCTCCTCGACCGGCCCCCGGCGCACCGGGTGGACGCGGGCGACCGCGGCGAACGGGCTGAGCCGCGCCGGCCCCTCGGGCTCCCGGGCCGTCGGCACCATCGGCCCGGCGGGCGGCGGCGTGCCCGGCGTCGGGTCCAGGGCGGCGGGACGGCCGAACCGGTAGCCCTGGCCGAGGGTCGCGCCCAGGGCACGGGCCGTGCGCTCGTGCTCGGCGGTCTCGATCCCCTCGGCGAGGACGACGGCGTCGTTGCGCTCGGCGTAGGCGCCCACCGCCGCCGCGACCCGCGCCACGTCCTCGTCGAGGGGCTCCTGCACGAGGCGCTGGTCGAGCTTGACGACCTCGGGGCGCAGGAAGGGCAGGAGCGCCAGCGAGGCCGGGTGGCTGCCGACGTCGTCGAGGGCGACGGCGATCCCGACGTGGCGCAGGCGGGTGGCGAACCACTGCAGGCGGGCCGGGTCGCCGGTCAGGGCGCGCTCGGTGAACTCCAGGACGATCCGGCCGCCGCGCCGCATGAAGGTCTCCGCGCCCGGCGGGGGCGGGCCGACCGGGATGCCGTCGGGCTCGATGTTGAGGAACAGGGCCGACGGGCCCGAGGCGCCGGCCCCGAGCGCGGTGGCGAGGGCGAGCCGGCGGCAGTGCTCGTCCAGCTCGGCGAGGTGACCCGTGGCCCGGGCGCGGGCGAAGAGGTCCTCGGGGCGGTGCCACGCGCCGGCGGGTCCGCGCGTGAGGCCCTCGTGGGCGACGACGGCACCCGTCGCCAGCTCGACGATCGGTTGGAAGACGCTGCGGAGCCCGGCGAGATCGGGCTCCGCGTCGACCGCGCGCACCGGGTCGGCCACGAACCACCTCGCTCCGCTCCGCGCCGTCTGCCAGTGCACGGAGCGTACCTGCGTGGCCCGAACGAGCTAGCGGTCGGGCGCCGACACCACTCCCCCGGACGAGACCAGGTCGGCCTCGGTGACGTCGGCCGGGGACGGCACGGTCCGGGCGAGCAGCGAGCGCGCGACCTCGAGGACGAGGGTGCGGTCGTGGGTGAGGACGTAGTCGAAGGTGCGGTCGGGGTCCGCGCCCGCGGGCGCCGGGGCACACTGGTCGGCGATGGACTCCACGCGCGTCGATCGCTGGCTGTGGGCGGTGCGCCTGTCGAAGACCCGGGCGGACGCCGCCACCGCGTGCCGGGGCGGCCACGTGCGGGTCAACGACAAGCCGGCCAAGCCCTCGACGGCCGTCCGCGCCGGCGACACGGTGCGCACCCGGCTCTACGAGATCCCCCGCATCGTCGAGGTCGGCCGCGTCATCGAGAAGCGCGTCGGGGCGCCCGAGGCCGTGACCTGCTACGTCGACCACACCCCGCCGCCGCCGCCGAAGGAGGACGTCGCCGCGGTGGCGCACCGCGAGCGCGGCGCCGGCCGCCCGACCAAGCGCGACCGGCGCCGGATGGAGGCCTTCGAGCGGGCCTCCCTGGTGCACACCGTGGAGCACGACCTGGACGACGACCCCGACGACGACCCCGACGACGACTGACCGGGGCTACTGCCCGTTCCGCGTCACGGAGAAGTTCGTCGTGGCGAGCCCGGTCCCGCCGATCCACGGCTCGAAGCCGGCCTGCACGCTCGTCATGTACCAGCCCGGCTTCGCGACGCCCCGCTTCGTCGCGTCGGTGACGAAGGTGGGGATCGAGAGGTTCGTGACGGAGTTGGTGGCCTGCTTGCGGACGTAGGAGATCGTCGTGACGTCGGCCTTGCCCTGCCACACCTCGTAGGGCACGCCGTCGAGCGTGGTCTCGCCGACCTGCTTGCCGATGGGGTTCACGCGGTCGGTGTGCTTGAGCCAGATCATCAGCTCGAGGCCGGTGGGGCGGCCGGTCTTGCGGGCCGTCGGGTCCAGCCAGATGTCGTAGGAGACGTTGTAGTCGCCCTTGGCCGGCGTCGTGGTCGTCCAGGAGGTGCGCAGGTCCCCGAGGTCGGAGATCGGCCGCGGGAACGGGGTGCCCTTGGTGCAGTTGCCGTAGTTGCAGCCGAAGACCATCGACGGGTACGACGCCGGGCCGCTCGGCTTGTTGTGGTTCGCCTCCACCCGGAAGCCGGTGTCGAACGCGACGATGCACTGCTTGGTGCTCGCGCCCCAGAGGTCGTTCTGCACCTCGTAGCGCCCGCCCGCCACGGGGGTGGAGCCGAACTTGTCGCACACCCGCTTCTCGTTGGGCTCCCGGGGCGTGTGCGTCGCCGGCGCCGGGTGCGCCGGCTGCGTCGCGTGCGTCGTGCCGGTCGCCGTGGTCACCGCGGCCGGCACGAGGACCGCGCTCGTCGCGGTCGCCGGCCCCTGCGGGACGACGGCGGTGAGCACGACGAGGGTGACGAGGCCGAGGCCGCCGACGAGGGCCCGCAGCGCCTCGGGACGGCGCGGGGCCACGGTGTCGACCCGGCGGTGGCGACCTCCCCGGCGCACCGGCCACCTGCTCGTCGCGTTCGTCCTCGGCCAGCGACCGCTCATCCCGCTCGTCCTCCCCGTTGGACCGTTCAGCGCGCTGGAACGTACGTTCGGCGCAGTACGGCTCGCCAGGCGGAGTCAGTCGTTCGAGCGCCCCGAGGGAGCGGATGCCACCCACACGGGTGGCGGCAGCGGGCCGG
This sequence comes from uncultured Actinomycetota bacterium, assembly GCA_963716955.1. Classification (GTDB taxonomy): domain Bacteria; phylum Actinomycetota; class Actinomycetes; order Mycobacteriales; family Pseudonocardiaceae; genus Actinomycetospora. The sequence continues at coordinate 155,037 of CAVQUY010000015.1, read as the reverse complement.
GACGCCTCGGCTCAGACGCCGTTGCGGGTGGCGTTGAAGGCGTCGGTGGACAGGCCGTTGCCGCCGACCCAGGGCTCGAAGCCGGCCTGGAGGTTGGTGAGGAACCACCCGGGCTGCACGACGCCCTGCCGGCCCGCGTCGCGCACGAAGTCGGTGATCGGGAGGTCGATGACCTGGCGCACCGGCTGCTGGCGCACGTAGGAGATGACCGGGACGCCGTTGTTGTCCCCGCGGTAGACGTCCCAGGTGGTGCCGCCGAGGTTCGCGGTCCCGCTCTTGGAGCCGATCGGGTCGATCCCGCCGGCCCGGATCAGCCAGATCATCAGCTCGGCGCCGGTGTTGTCGCCGTCGCGGCGCGCGGTCGGGTCGAGCCAGATGTCGTAGGAGGCGTTGTAGCGGCCGCTGTCGGGGACGCTGACCGCCCAGCTCGAGCGCACGTCGCCGAGGTCGGAGATCGGCCGCGGGAACGGGGTGCCCTTCGTGCAGTTGCCGTGGTTGCAGCCCCACACGATCGACGGGTAGGCGGCCGGCCCGGAGTCCTTGTCGTGCGCGGCCTGGACGACGAAGCCGGTGTCGAACGCCGTCGTGCACTGCGGGGTCGAGGCGCCCCAGGCGTCGTTCTGCACCTCGAAGCGGCCGCCGGCCACGGGCACCGACCCGAACTTCTCACACACCCGCGGGCCCGGACCGGTTGCCGATCGCCGAGAGCGGCGCGAGCAGCTTCGGCACGAGGGGCAGCGCCCCGGCCGCGGGCGGCGGCAGGCAGGGCCTGCGCGCCGGCGGCGTCCTGGGGGGTGACCGGGGAGGCCGTCGTGATCGGCGGGAGCGGCGACGACTGCTGGCCGCACGCGGCCGCCAGCAGGGCCAGCGTGACGGCGACGGTCGCGAGGAGGGCGCGTGAGGCACGCGTCGGTTCGCCCACGCGGGTGAGGCTAGAGGATGCGCCGGACGTCGTAGTCGGCGGCCCGCACGCCGTGTTCCCGCAGGTCGGCGGGCGTCTCGAGGCCGAGGACCACCGACGTGGCCAGGGCGGCGGCCGCCGGGGCGGTCTCGATCCCGGAGCCGCCCTGGCCCGCGAACACGTGCAGGCCGGGGTGCTCGGGGCGGTCGCCGACGACGAGCGCGCGGTCCGGGGCGAAGGTGCGCTGCCCCGCCCAGGTGGTGACGACGGAGCGGAGGGCCAGGGTCGTCACGGCGTTCACCCGCTCGAGGGCGAGGGCGACGTCGAGCTCGTCGGGGCGGGCGTCGCCGGGCTCCTGCGGGGTCTCCTCGGACGGCGAGACCAGCAGGTGCTGCCCTTCGGGCTTGGCGTACCAGTGATCGCCCGCGGAGACGGCGAACGGGTCGTCGGGGCGCACCGGGGCGCCCGGCGGGATGCGGGCGATCGCGATGGTGCGCCGGTAGGCGGTCAGGCCGATCGGGGCGGCGCCGGCGAGCGCGAGGAGCGGTCGGTCCAGGCGCCGGCCGCGACGACGACGAGGTCGGTGTCGATCGTGCTGCCGTCCCGGGTGGTGACCCGCCAGCCGCTGCCCCGCCGCTCGAGGCCGACGACGGGTGCCCCGGTGCGGATCTCGCCGCCGAGCGCCCGGAACCGCTGCCGGTAGTGCTGGTGGAGGCCGATCGGGTCGGCGTCCATGGCGTCCTCGACGATCGCGGCCGCCCGGACGGCCTCCGGGGCGCAGCGCGGGCCAGCGTCGGACGGCCTCGTCGGGGGTCAGCTCGATGACCGGGCCGAGCGGGAGGACCTCGTCGCGCAGGATGCGCTCCTCCTCCGCCGTCGTCGCGACGTGCAGGACCGGCCGCGGGCGCAGGAACCCGTGGCCCGCCTCCTGCGCGAGCGCCGCGAACCGGTCCCACGACGCGGCGGTGAGGGCCTGCGTGGGCGGCGGGCCGTGACCGGGGATGTAGCTCGCGGCGGAGCGCCCGGTGGTGTGGCGGGCGAGCTCCGGCTCGGCCTCGAGCAGCACCGGCCGCTCGACGCCGGCCGCGGCGAGCCCGGCCGCGACCGACGTCCCGGCGATGCCACCACCGACGACGGCTGCCCCGGTCACGAGGACCGGAGGTCCAGGCCCAGGTCCAGGGCCGGCGAGGAGTGCGTCAGGCCGCCGACGGAGAGGTAGTCCACCCCGCTCGCCCCGTACGCGGCGGCGGTGTCGATCGTCAGCCCGCCGGAGGCCTCCAGGCCGGTCGTGGGCGCCGGCCGCGTCGCGCCGGCGGACCGCCTCGGCGCACTCGTCGGCCGTGAAGTTGTCCAGCAGCACCAGCTCCAGGCCCGAGGCGTCGAGCGCCTCGTCGAGCTGGTCGAACGAGTCCACCTCGAGCTCGCAGGGCAGGTCGGGCGCCGCGTCCCGGGCGGCGCGCACCGCCGCCGTCACCGACCCGGCCGCGTGCACGTGGTTGTCCTTGATCAGCAGGGCGTCGCCCAGGGACATCCGGTGGTTCACCCCGCCGCCGCAGCGCACCGCGTACTTCTGCAGCGCCCGCAGCCCCGGGACGGTCTTGCGGCTGTCGCGGATGCGGGCCCGCGTCCCCGCGACGGCGTCCACCCACGCGCTCGTGGCGGTCGCCACCCCGGAGAGCTGGCAGAGCAGGTTCAGGGCGGTGCGCTCCGCGGTGAGCAGCGTCGCGAGCGGGGCCCGGACGGCGAGCGCGACGTCGCCGGGGCGCAGCCGGTCGCCGTCGGCGCGGGCGTCGAGGACCTCGAGGTCGTCGCCGCAGACCCGCTCGAGCACCCGCACCGCCACGCCCACGCCGGCCAGCGTCCCGGCGGGGCGGGTGCGGAACTCCCCCACCGCGACCGACCCGGGCGGGACGCACGCCGCCGTCGTCCGGTCGGGGCCGTCGCGCAGGTCCTCGTCGAGGGCGACGTCGACGACGCGGTCGACCTCCGCGGCGTCGAGCCCGAGGGGCAGGGTCACGGCCGTCATGCGGCACCTCCGAGAGCCAGGTCCATCGGGGTCAGGCGGAGCCGGCCGTCGACGAGGGTGACGGCGGTCGACGAGCCCTGCCACCGGTCGTCGCGGCGCGGGTGGTCGCGGCGGACGTGGCAGCCGCGCGACTCGGTGCGCGATCCGGCCGCCGCGAGCAGCGCCCCGGCCGCCAGGGTCAGGGCGGCGTCCTCCACGGCCGCGCGGTCGGCCAGCGGGCGCTCGACGGTGACCGACTCGAGCACGTCGGAGACCGCGGCGAGACCCGCCGCGTCCCGGCCGATCGCGGCGCCGCGGCTCATCGCCGCCTGGAGCACGGTGCGGTCCGCGGCGCCGGCGACGAGCCGGGACGGCTCTCCCGGCCGGATCACGGGCCGGGGCCCGGCGAGGGCGCGGGCCACGTCGGTCCCGGCGCGGCGGCCCACGACGAGGCCCTCGAGCAGGCTGTTCGACGCGAGCCGGTTGGCGCCGTGCAGGCCGGTCCGGGCGACCTCGCCGGCCGCCCAGAGCCCGGGGACGCCGGTGCGGCCGCGGGTGTCGGTGACGACGCCGCCGCACGCGTAGTGCGCCGCCGGCCGGACCGGGATCGGGTCGCGGGCGAGCGTCGACGCCGAGCGCGTCGCACGAGGCGGTCACGGTCGGGAAGCGGCGCCGGACGTCGGGCACGCCGGTCGCGTCGAGCAGCACGTGGTCGGCGCCGGTGCCGGCGAGCACGGCGGTGATGGCGCCGGCGACGACGTCGCGGGGCGCGAGGTCCCCGCGGGGGTCGACCCCGGCCATCACCGGGCGGCCGGTCAGGTCGACCAGGCGCGCCCCCTCGCCGCGCAGCGCCTCGGTGACCAGCGGCGCGCGGCCGCGGAGGCCCGGCACCCGCAGCGCGGTGGGGTGGAACTGCACGAACTCGACGTCGGCCAGCGTCGCGCCCGCCCGCAGCGCGAGCGCCCAGCCGTCGGCGGTGGCGACCGCGGGGTTCGTCGTCGTCTCGTAGAGCCCGCCGACCCCGCCGGTGGCGAGCAGGACGGCGGGGGCGGTGACGACGCCCAGCTGACCCGGCGTCGTCGACGACGTCCAGACCCGTCACGCGGCCGTCGCGCGTGCCGGCGCACGGCGACCGCGGTGTGCCCGGCGAGCACCGTGACCTCGCCCGGCAGCGCGGCGAGCAGGGCGCGCTCGACCTCGGCGCCGGTGGCGTCCCCGCCCGCGTGGATGACGCGGGTGGTGCCGTGGCCGCCCTCGCGGGTGCGGGCGAGGCGGGCACCGCGCGTCGGTCGCGGCGTCGAACACCGCGCCCCGGGACCGCAGCTCGGCCACCGCGTCGGGCCCGCCGGCGAGGATCTCGCGGGTCGCGGCGTCGTCGACCAGCCCGCCGCCCGCGGCCAGCGTGTCGGCCACGTGCGCGTCGACGCTGTCGCCCGCGACGTCACCGAGCACGACGGCGATCCCGCCCTGCGCCCACCGCGTGCGACCCCTCGTCCGGCGCGTCCTTGGTGACGACGACGACCCGCAGCCCCTGCCCGCGACGCCTCGGCCGCCGCCGAGAGCCCGGCGACCCCGGACCCGACGACGACGAGGTCCGCGGCCGCGGTCCAGCCGGCGGTCACTCCCCACCACCGGGCCGGCCGATCTCGATCATCCGCTGCACCGACGCGCGCGCCTTCTCGGCGGTCGCGGTGTCCACGTGGACCTCGTCGCGGCCCTCGCGCAGCGCGCGGGTGAGCGCGCCCGGGGTGATCGTCTTCATGTAGCCGCAGGCGGCGCGGTCGTTGACCGCGCGGAAGTCGACCGCCGGGTTGGCCCGGCGCAGCTGGTGGAGCATGCCGACCTCGGTGGCCACGAGGACGCTCGCCTTCGTGGTGTTCTTCGCGGCGTCGAGCATCCCGCCGGTGGAGAGGATGTGGACCTGCTCGCGGGGCACGGCGCCCGCCCCGGCGAGGTAGAGCGCGCTGGTGGCGCAGCCGCACTCGGGGTGGACGTAGAGGTCGGCGTCGGGGTCGGCCTGGGCGCGGGCGGTGAGCTCGGCGCCGTTGATCCCCGCGTGCACGTGGCACTCGCCGGCCCAGACGTGCAGGTTCTCCCGGCCGGTCTCGCGCCGGACGTGGGCGCCGAGGAACTGGTCGGGCAGGAAGAGCACCTCGCGGTCGTCGTCGATGCTCGCCACCACCTCGACGGCGTTCGACGACGTGCAGCAGACGTCCGTCTCGGCCTTCACCGCCGCCGTCGTGTTGACGTAGCTGACGACGACGGCGCCGGGGTGCTCGGCCTTCCAGGCGCGGAGCTCGTCGGCGGTGATCGAGTCGGCGAGCGAGCACCCGGCGCGGGCGTCGGGGATGAGGACCGTCTTCTCCGGCGCGAGGATCTTCGCGGTCTCGGCCATGAAGTGGACGCCGCAGAAGACGATCGTGCTCGCGTCGCTGGCGGCCGCGATCCGGGAGAGGGCGAGCGAGTCGCCGGTGTGGTCGGCGACGTCCTGGATCTCGGGGCGCTGGTAGTTGTGCGCGAGCACGACCGCGTCGCGCTCCCGCGCGAGCCGGCGGACCTCGGCCGCCCACTGCTCGACGACGTCGTCCGGGGCGCCGCCCAGGGACCGGGGCTCGACGAGGTCGGTCGGTGGCTGGTGCGCCTGCACGTCCACGGTGACGGTCATGCGGTGTCCTCCCCCGGGCGGCGCTCGTGGTGGGAACGCGGAGCCCATGCGGCGGGTTCGAGGTTTTCGCCTTCTGGTCGAAAACGTGCGCGACAGTACGCCGCGACCACGCGTGGTGCCACCTCCCCGGTCGGTGGGTATGACCGAGCCCACGTGCGGCCGCGCGTGCGTCGCCGCCCGGACACGCAGCGCTACCGTGGCGTCGCTGGGAGGTGGCCGGTGGAGGCCGAGGGCCTGATCGCGCACGACGTGCTGGCCGTCGTCCTGCGCATCACCGGACCCGTCCCGTCGGTCCTGCTCTGGCAGCGGGCCCGCGAGCCCGACCTCGGGCGCTGGGCGCTCCCCGGCGGCCGGCTCGGGGCCGAGGAGGACGTCGAGGCCTCCGTGCGTCGCCACCTCGCCGAGAAGGTCGACCTCGCCGAGGTCGCGCACGTCGAGCAGCTCTCGGTGTTCGCCGACCCGCGCCGCGGACCCGCACCGCGCCGCGTCGCGACCGCCTTCCTCGGGCTCGTCCCCTCCGACGCGGACCCGGCGATCCCCGAGGACACCGCCTGGCACCCGGTCGACGCCCTGCCGACGACCGCCTTCGACCACGGCGAGATCACCCGCGTCGGCCTCGACCGGCTGCGCGCGAAGCTCTCGTACACCAACATCGGGTTCGCGCTCGCGCCCGACGTCTTCTCGATCTCCGAGCTGCGCCGCCTCTACGCCGCCGCGCTCGGGCACCACGTGTCCGCGACCAACCTCCAGCGGGTGCTCACCCGCCGCGGGGTCCTCGTGCCCACCGGCACCACCGCCGCGCCGGGACCCGCGGGCGGGCGGCCGGCCGCGCTCTTCCGGTTCTCCGAGCACGCCCTGCGGGTGACCGACCCGTTCGCGGCGCTGCGCCCGCCGTCGGGGGCCGGGGCGGTCTGACGCGCGCCCGCGCGGGGCACCGTTTTCCATCCGGCGATCGTGCGCCGCAGACCGTAGCGTGTTGCGCGTGGACAGGGGCGAGCGGCGCGACGGGGGAAATGTCGAGACGCTGCCCCTCTTCCCGCTGGGCACGGTGCTGTTGCCCGGGGCACCGCTCCCACTGCACGTCTTCGAACCCCGGTACCGGCAGATGACGATCGACCTGGTCACCGGCGCGGTCCCCGGCAAGGCGTTCGGCGTGGTCGCGGTCCGGGAGGGCTGGGGTCCCGACGACGGGCGCGAGGGACTGCACGAGATCGGGTGCACCGCCGCGCTGCGCGAGGTCCGCCGCCTGTCCGACGGCCGCTTCGACATCCTCACGATCGGCGAGCGGCGCTTCCGGCTGCTCGACGTCGACGACTCCACGGCGCCCTACCTCGTCGCCAACGTGGAGTGGCTCCCCGACCTCGAGGGCGACGACCCCGAGGCGCTGGAGCCCCTCGAGCGGGCCGCCCGCGCCGCGCACCGTCGCTACTGCACGACCGCCCGCACCTACCGGCGCCGGCTCGACGCCGAGACCGGCGAGCCGGCGGAGGCCGAGGCGGATGTCGAGGCGCCGCCGGAGGGCGAGTCCCCGCCGGTGATCGGGGCCGAGGACGGGCCGGTCGACGCGGCGGTGCTCGCGCACCTGCTCGCGGCCGACTGCCTGCTGCCGCTGGACGATCGTCAGGAGATCCTCGAGCAGACCTGCCCGAAGCGGCGCCTGGAGCTCGTCTCGCACTCGATGGCCCGCGAGGCCGAGCTGCTCGGGCGGCTGCACGCCGTGTGGGCCCCGACCGCGAAGTTCGCGGTGCCGAGCAGCGACAACTGACGGACTCAGTCCTCCGGGGTGCGATCCTCCGGGGTCGCGGCCTCCGGGCGCCCGAGGTCGTCGACGCCCAGCGTGATCGCGCACAGCAGGTAGACCAGCACCGCGCCGACGCCCGCGCCCAGCACCGTCCAGAACGAGCCGATCTCCGCGGGCACCGTCGCGAGCGTCGCCGGGATCGGCGGTCCGGGGGTGCCGCTCGAGCTGGCCTCGGCACGGTCGAGCAGGACGCCGACCGGGTTGCGGTCGGTGAGCGGGCCCGGCCAGCCAGGTCCCGACGTGCGCGGCGATCCAGGCACCCGCCGTCGTCGCGACCGCGATCCCGAGCAGCATCACCGGTCCGCGGCGGACCCGGGCGCGCCACGCGATCGCCCCGACGACGACGCCGTAGGCGGTCGCGATGAGGAAGAAGACGGCGGTCGCGTCGAAGACGTGGTCGGACTCGGCGGCCAGGCCGGCGCTGGCCCCGGTCGCCGTCGTCACCGTCGTCTGCCCGGGCGCGACGAGCGCCCAGAGCACCCCGACCAGCAGCCCGCCGGCGAGGACCGCGAGCACGATCCGGAGCACGGGGCCGACGTCGCCGACGATCTCGCGGCGGGTGAGCAGACCGCTCGGGGTCTCGGCGACGAACTCGTCGGCCGGGAACTGTTCCGCGCTCACGCTCACCGCTCTGTCGTCCTCACCGCTGGGCCCGGCTCGCGCTCGAGGTCTCGCCGTGTCGGCTGCAGCGGGCGGTCCAGCCCACGGGGTCGACCTGCACGACCATCCGCCGGGCGCACTCCGGGCAGTAGCGGGGCGGGTCGATCACGGAGAGGCGGGCCCGGCACCGGTCGTGGTCGCCGGAGGCGGCCTCACCGCCGCAGAAGGAGCAGAACATCAGAGGGTGTCGTTCAGGGCCTTGATCGGCATCTTGAGGGTCTCGAGCATCTCGAGGTCCTGCTCGGCCGGGCGCCCGAGGTTGGTCAGGTAGTTGCCGACGATGATCGCGTTGACGCCGCCGAGCATGCCCTGCTCCGCGCCCAGGTCCCCGAGGGTGAGCTCGCGGCCGCCGGCGAAGCGCAGCACCGTCTTCGGCATCGCGAGCCGGAACGCCGCGATCGTCATGAGCGCGTCCGGGCCCTGCGGCACGTCGAGGTGCGCGAACGGCGTGCCCGGGTTCGGGATGAGGAAGTTCATCGGCACCTCGTCGGGCTCCAGCTCGGCGAGCTGCACCGCGAACTCGGCGCGCTGCTCGAGGGTCTCCCCCATCCCGACGATGCCGCCGCAGCAGACCTCCATGCCCGCGGCCCGCACCATCTGCAGCGTCTCCCAGCGCTCCTCCCAGGTGTGGGTCGTGACGACCTCCGGGAAGTGGCTGCGCGCGGTCTCGAGGTTGTGGTTGTAGCGGTGCACGCCCATCGCGGCGAGCTGGTCGACCTGGTCCTGGGTGAGCATCCCCAGCGAGCAGGCGACGTTGATGTCGACCTCGGCGCGGATCGCCGCCACCCCGGCGCGGATCTGCTCCATGAGCTTCTCGTCGGGCCCGCGCACGGCGGCGACGATGCAGAACTCCGTCGCCCCGGTCTTCGCGGTCTGCTTGGCGGCCTCGACGAGGCGGTCCTTGTCCAGCCACGCCGCGCGCACCGGCGAGTCGAACAGCCCCGACTGGGAGCAGAAGTGGCAGTCCTCCGGGCAGCCGCCGGTCTTGAGGCTGACGATGCCCTCGACCTCGACGTCGGGCCCGCACCAGCGCATCCGCACCTCGTGGGCCAGCGCGAGCGCCTCGGTCAGCCGCTCCCCCGGCAGCCGCAGCACCTCGAGGACCTGCGCCTCGGTCAGGCCCTCGCCACGCTCCAGGACCTGCTCGCGGGCGACGGCGAGGATGTCCCCGTCGGCGCCCTGGCCGGTCTGGCTGGCGGTGCCGGTGCTCGCCGTCACGCGTCGCTCCTCGTCGTCGGGGTCGTCGGGGGTCGTCGTCGGGCTCGTCGGGTCCCGGACGAGCTGATCGTCGGCGAGTCTGCCCCACCGTCGCCGGTCACGGGAGGGGCGGGACCCACTGCCCGCCCAGGACGGGATGCAGGCCACACCGGGCGGCGTCGGCGAAGCGGGTCGGGTCGGTGTCCCCGAGGCCGGCGGGCAGGACGCCGAGCAGGGGTGCTCCGGTGACCGCCGGGAGGTCGGTGAGGTTGGTGCGCTCGGCCAGCCCGGGGTCCGCGGGGTAGGCGCCGACGACGCTGCCGGCGTGGGTGACGCCGCGGTGCGCGAGGGCCTCGGCGGTGAGCGCGGCGGTGTTGAGCACGCCCAGGCCCGCGGAGGCGACGACGAGGACGGGGGCGCCGAGCGCGACGGCGACGTCGGCCAGGGTCTCGCCGCCGTCGTTGAGCCGGACGAGCAGGCCGCCGGCCCCCTCGACCAGGAGGAGGTCGGCGCCGCCGTCCTCGATCTCGGCGACGGCGCTGACGACGTCGGCGACCCGCAGTGGCGGGAGCCCGCTGCGGCGCGCGGCGGTGGCCGGGGCGAGCGGCTCGGGATAGCGGGCCAGCTCGCGGGTGACGACGTGCTCGCCCACGAGCCGGACCACGTCCGCGAGATCGCCGGGCTCCCCGGGCTCGACCCCGGTCTGCGCCGGCTTGAGGACGACGACGCGCTCCCCGGCGGCGACGCCGAGCGCGGCCACGGCCGCAGTCACCACCGTCTTCCCGACCCCGGTCCCGGTGCCCGAGACGATCATCGTCCGCACGAGCCGGGAGCGTAATCGGGCTCGCGGTCAGAAGTCGGGGTCGGTGTCGTAGCGGCTGGGGGGTTCTCCTCTGGTGCTGCCGGGCGCGGCGGGTGAGGTGTTCGGCGGTGGCGCGGGCTTCGGTGGTGATGCGGCCGTCGCGGGTGCGGTTGGGGGCCCAGTCCGGGCGGGGTCTCGGGGTGTCGGGGTCGGGGCTGATGCCGTGGCCGGGGTCGCGGGGGGTGGGTCGGGGGTGGACGACGCGGCTCTGGACGTGGTGGCGGGTGCCGGTGGGGTCGGTGATCACGAAGCGAGCCGGGTTCGGGTTGCTCGTAGTGCCAGCCGCCGTCGTGTTTGGCGCGGTGGTCGTGGCGGCAGAGCAGGTCGAGGTCGGCGGCTTCGGTCCGGCCGCCGTGGATCCAGTCGAGGGTGTGGTCGATGTCGCAGGCCTCGGCGGGGCGGGCGCAGCCCAGGGCGATGCAGGTCTGGTCGCGGGCGGCGACCCAGCGGGCGAGGGCGGCGCCGGGGAAGCGGCGGTCGCGCTCGCGGGTGGTGGTGGCGGGGTGGTCCTCGGGGTCGGCGGTCTCGGAGCGGACCAGCGCGCCGGTGGGCGTGCTGCAGCCACGCGCGTCATGGCCTCGTCGAGCAGCACGGCACCGCGCTCCGGCGAGCCCCGGCGCTTCGGCGCGGGTCGGTGTCGGTGTCTCTCGAGTTCGACGAGGGCGTGGAGCAGTTCCGCCGGGGCCGTGAGTTGCACGGTCTGGCGGCGGTGTCGGGGGTCGCGGGTGGTGCCGGGTGGGGCGCGCAGGGTGAGCAGGTGGGTGAGGTGGCCGTGCTGGTCGTGGACGAGGATCTGCCAGCTCGCGGCGCCGTGGTCGCGGGCGGCGGTGCGGGCGGTGTCGGCGGGGACGGGGTCCGGTGCCGGGCAGGGTGCCGGGTTGGTCGTCGAGGCCGAGCAGCGTGGACAGCGCCAGCCGCAGCGCGACCCCGGGCGCGAACACCACCGATGCCGCGGGGTCGTCGGGGCTGAGCCGCGGTGGCCGGCAGGTCAGCGGGCGGAGCGTCCGGCGCTAGGAGGTCGGCGTCCGACGCCGGGGCCGTCGTCGGGCACGCTCGGGCGCCGCTCGGGGCCCGTCGTGGGGCCACTGTCCGGGCTCGTCGCCGGGCCGATGTCGCGCGTCGCGCAGCGTGTCGTCGTCGTCGCCCCGGGACCGTCGTCGTCGGGCTGCCGCGTCCGGGCTCGTCGTCCGGGACGCCGTCGTCGCGGGCCGTCGTCGTCCGGGCCGCTGTCGTGCGGGCCGCTGCGTCGTGCGGGTCCTGCCGTCGTCGGGCCGCCGTCGTCTCGGGCCGTCGTCGTGCGGACCGCTGCCGTCGTCCGGGCCGCTCGTCGCTCGGGCCGGTCCGCCGTCGTGCGGGCCGCCGTCGTCTGGGCCGCTGCCGTCGTCGGGGCCTCGCCGTGGTCGTCGGGGCCGCCGTGTTCGTCGGGGCGCGTCGGGGGTCGCGAGGAGCTCGGTGGTGACCGCGGTGATGACCTCGGTGTCGGCGGCGCCGGCCTGGGTGCCGTCCATGAGCCGCACGAACACCCGGGCCTCGATGAACCCGAGCGCGACCGTGCTGCCCGGCGGCGCGCAGCCGGGCCCGTACCGCGAGGGCCAGCGCGCGCAGCCGGTGCGGCGGCGTCCTGGGCGAGGTCGGGGGGCAGGTCCCGCCCGCACAGGTTGACCGCGCCGGAGGGGGCGCTCTCGCGGGTGACCCGGGCCCGGGCGGTGGCCGCGGCGAGCCGGTTCGCCGCCCACACGGGGTCGACGGCGTAGGCGGCGTCGAGGATGCGGTCGCGCAGCTGACCCAGCGGCAGCTCGGGGGCCTCGTCGAGCACCGTGGCGAGGACCTCGGCGCACTGGGCGTCGGTGAGCCCCTCGAGGCCGGTGACGAACGCGGTGGCCTTGGCCAGCTCCAGGTCTCCGACGCGCATCCGTTCCCCGAGGGCGGGCATGCGCTCGAGGACGCCGACGGCGACGTCGAGGCGGGTGCAGGCCGTGGTCGGTGGACCAGCCCAGCGACGCGGCGGCGATCTTGGGGGCGAACTCGTCGAGTCGGGCGCGGTCGGTGGTGTCGGCGCGGGCGCGAGCAGGCCTCGCGGATCGCGCGCAGCAGCAGCCAGTCGGCGTGGTTGCGGACCCGGAACCCGGCCCGCATCCACGCGGCGGCGTCCTGGCCGGTCAGGGTGGTGGGGTCGAGGAATTCGACGGCGGCGGCCAGCGCGGGCCCGCCGGGTCGGGCGTCGAACCCGTCGAGCGCCGCTTCGTCCACCACCACCGTCATGGACTCGAACACTAGTTCGACCCCCCGACAGTCACGGCCGGAATCGGACACCCACCACTAGGCCGGACGAGTGAACTTCGACCGATGCCCGGGCCGTACGAGCCCGCGTCCGTCCCGGTCAGCCGACGATCAGCGGCCGGACGCGCTCGGCCACCAGCTCGAGGCGCGGTCGCGCAGCGGCCACAGCAGCACCGTGCCCAGATCGGCGGCGGGAGGTGGACTCCGAGGTCCGTCAGCCCACCCTGCCGCGCCCGCGCCGCTAGAGCCAGTTCCGCACGCGCACCGCGGTCGGGTCGAGCGTGGGCCGCTCGGCGGCCTCGACGTCGGGTCGCGGCGTGCCGTCGACGTCGTGGACCGCGCCGCAGCACCGGCACCGGAGGTAGTCCGGGCCCTCCGCCAGCGGGCGGCGACAGCGGCCGCAGTGCCAGAGCCGGAAAGCCGAGCGGCTGTCCGTGACGGTCACGCCGGTCCTCCATTCAGGATCGATTCCGTGAAGCAAGGTCCAGGATGCCACCGCCGGCCCCGCGCCCTCACCCCGTCAGGGCGCTCCCCCGCACGGCCGGGAGGACCTCGCCCAGCACCCGGTCCACCAGCGCGAGGTCGTCGGCCGTCAGGTCGGCCCGCGCGGTGAGCCGCAACCGCGACGTGCCCTCGGGGACCGACGGCGGGCGGAAGCAGCCGGCCCGCAGGCCCGCCGCGGCGCAGGCGTCGCGCGCCGCGGTCGCGAGCTCCGGTTCCCCGAGCACCACGGGGACCATCGCCGCCGTCGGCTCGGCGACGCCGGCCCACGGGGCCGCCGCGCGCGCCGAGGCCGCCACCGACGCGGCCGCCCGGTGCAGCGCCGCGACCCGCTCGGGCTCCTCGCCGCAGCACGCCGAGCGCCGCCAGCGCCGCACCCGCCGCGGCCGGCGCCAGCCCGGTGTCGAAGATGAACGCGCGGGCCGCGTCGACCAGGTGCGCCACCACGTCGGCGTCGCCCAGCACCACGCCGCCCTGCGACCCCAGCGACTTCGACAGCGTCGCGGTCACGACGACGCCCCGCTCCCCCGCCAGTCCCGCCTCGGCGACCAGCCCGGACCCGGGCGCCGACGCCGGGCCCCGCACGCCGAGCCCGTGCGCGTCGTCGACCAGCAGCACCGCGCCCCGCGCCCGGCAGACCGCGGCCAGCTCACGCAACGGCGCGAGTCCCCCGTCCACGGAGTCGACGCCGTCGGTGACCACCACCCGGCGGGTCTCCGGCGCCGCCGCGAGGACGGCGTCCACGTCGGCGGGCACCGAGCAGCGGGCCACGACGACGCGGGCCCGCGACAGCCGCGCCGCGTCCACCAGCGAGGCGTGCGCCGCGACGTCGGAGACGACGAGCGCGCCCCGCCCCGAGAGCGCGGTGACCGCCCCGAGGTTGGCGGTGTAGCCCGAGGAGAACACCAGCGCCGCCTCCGCTCCGCAGAACGCGGCGAGCGCCTCCTCGAGCTCCGCGTGCAGCCGCGTCGACCCGGTCACGAGACGCGAGCCCGTCGACCCGGCGCCCCACGTCCGGGCCGCCGCGACCGCGCCCTCGACGACGCGGGGGTCGCGGGCGAGGCCGAGGTAGTCGTTGGAGGCCAGGTCGACGAGCGGCTCGACGACCTCGCGCGGCGTCAGCGTCCGCCGCAGACCCTGCCGCCCGACGCGCGCGCGCCGTCTCGTCCAGCCACGCCAGGGGGTCGCTCACGCCGACACCCTAGGCATCCGCGCTCAGCCCGCGGCGGCCGCCGCGACGACCCCCCGGGCGATGCGGGCCACGTCGTCGGGCGGGGTGACGAACGGCGGCATCGTGTAGACGAGGTCGCGGAACGGGCGCAGCCACACGCCCTCGCGCTCGGCGGCGGCCTGCGCGGCGGGGACGTCCACGGGGTGGTCGAGCTGCACCACCCCGATCGCGCCCAGCACCCGCACGTCCCGGACGCCGGGCAGCTGCCGCGCCGCCGCGAGCTCCCCGTCCAGCACCGCCGAGATGCCGGCCACCTCCGCGCGCCAGTCCCGACGCAGCAGTTCCTCGACGCTGGCGAGGGCGACCCGCGAGGCGAGGGGATTGCCCATGAACGTCGGGCCGTGCATGAGCCCGCCGCCACCCCGCTCCTCGCTGACCGCCGCCGCGACCGCGGGGGTGCACAGCGCCGCGGCCAGCGTGAGGTAGCCGCCGGTCAGCGCCTTCCCGACGCACATCACGTCCGGCGCGACACCCGCGTGGTCGGCGGCGAAGAGCTCGCCGGTGCGCCCGAAGCCGGTGGCGATCTCGTCGAACACCAGGACGAGGTCGTGCCGGTCGGCGATCGCCCGGAGCGCGGCGAGGTGGCGCGGGTCGTGGAAGCGCATCCCGCCGGCGCCCTGCACGACGGGCTCGACGATGATCCCCGCCAGCTCGTCGGCGTGGGCCCCGGCGACGGCGGCGAGGTGCTCGTCGTACGCCTCGTCGTACGCCGGCGGCGGCACGTCCGCGAACACCTGCTCGGGCAGGAACCCCGTCCAGAGCGCGTGCATCCCGCCGTCGGGGTCGCAGACGCTCATCGCCGCGAACGTGTCGCCGTGGTAGCCGCCGCGCCAGGTCATCATCCGCGTGCGTCCCGGCCGGCCCCGGGCCCGCTGGTACTGCAGGCACATCTTCACCGCGACCTCGACCGACACCGACCCGGAGTCGGCGAGGAAGACGTGGCGCAGCGGCTCGGGGGTGATCTCGACGAGGCGGGTGGCGAGCGCGACGGCCGGGCCGTGGGTGAGCCCCCCGAACATCACGTGGCTCATCTCGTCCGTCGCCGCCCGCAGCGCCGCGTCGAGGGCGGGGTGGCGGTACCCGTGGATCGCCGCCCACCAGGAGCTCATGCCGTCGACGAGCTCGCGGCCGTCGTCGAGGGTCAGCCGCACCCCCTGCCGCGGAGGTCACGACCAGGGGGTCCGTGCGCCCCGGCATCGGGCCGTAGGGGTGCCAGACGTGCTCACGGTCGCGGGCCAGGAATCCGGTGCGGTGGGTCGCAGCGGGCCGGCGGGGAGGGACACGCCTACGATCGTCGGCCATGGTGGCGGGGGGCGCGACGCACGGGTCGGTCCCGTCCGGCGCCGGACCGTCCGGGTCGGCCGAGGACGCCTTCACCCGCCGTCGGGAGGTCGCGGCGACGAGCGCCCGCTCGCTGCTGCTGACCGTCCTCGGGGAGTTCGTCCTCCCGTCCGGCGAGCCGGTCTGGACCCAGACGCTGCTCGACGCCCTCGGCGCCGTCGGGGTCGAGGAGAAGTCCGCCCGCCAGGCGCTGGCCCGCACCGCCGCGGACGACGTCCTGGTCTCCGAGCGGGCCGGACGACGGGTCCGCTGGTCGCTGACGGCGTCCGGGCGCCGGCTGCTCTCCGAGGGCGCCGAGCGCATCTACGCGCACGGCACGCCGCGCGCGCCCTGGGACGGGCGCTGGCTGCTGCTCGTCGTCAGCGTGCCCGAGGCCCAGCGGGCGCTGCGCCACCAGCTGCGCACCCAGCTCGCGTGGGCCGGGCTCGGCTCGCCCGCCCCGGGGGTCTGGGTGTGTCCCGACGCCGGGCGCCTCACCGCGGCCCACCGGGCGCTCGACGACGTCGGGCTCGACGAGGCCGCGCTCGTCGTCGTCGGGGGCACGCACGGCGGTCTCTCCGACGCCGAGCTCGTCGCGCAGGCCTGGGACCTGCGCGACCTCGAGGCCCGCTACGCGGACTTCGTGGCGCGCTTCGCCGGCCTCGAGCCCGACCCGGGCGACCCGACCGCCGTCCTCGCGGCACAGGTCCGGCTCGTCGACGCCTGGCGGCGCTTCCCCTTCCTCGACCCGCAGCTGCCCGCCGAGCTGCTGCCGGCCGGGTGGGTCGGGGCGCGGGCCGCCGAGGTCTTCCACCGTCGCCACGAGCAGTGGGCGCCCGCCGCGCGGCTCGCCTTCGGCGCCTGACGACGCCGGTCCGAGTTGCCTTCGAGCGCGCTCGAAGCGCAACGATGAGACCTCACCACCTCGTGAGGAGACTCCGATGGAACTCGGCTTCCACGTCCCGATCTTCGACATCGACGGCGGCCCGACGGCCATCGCCGGCGAGCTCGCCCGTGTGGGCGCCGCCGCGGAGGCCTCCGGGGCGAGCTGGCTCTCGTTCATGGACCACTTCTTCCAGATCGAGCCCACCGGACTGCCCGCCGAGGCGCACATGCTCGAGGGCTACACGACCCTCGGGTACCTGGCCGCCCACACCTCGACGATCGACCTGGCCCTGCTCGTCACCGGCGTGACCTACCGGCACCCCGGCCTGCTCGCCAAGACCGTGACGACCCTCGACGTCCTCTCCGGCGGCCGCGCGGTGCTCGGCATCGGCGCCGCCTGGTACGAGCGCGAGCACCTGGGCCTGGGCGTCCCGTTCCCGCCGCTGCGCGAGCGCTTCGAGCGCCTCGAGGAGGCCCTGCAGATCTGCGGGCAGATGTGGGACCCGGAGAACAACGGCCCGTACGACGGCACGCACTACCAGCTCGCGGAGACGCTGTGCTCGCCGCAGCCGCTGCACCGGCCCCGGGTGCTCATCGGGGGCGGCGGCGAGCGGAAGACGCTGCGGCTGGTCGCGCAGTACGGCGACGCCTGCAACCTGTTCGCGACCTCGACCGACGACATCGCGCACAAGCTCGACGTGCTGCGCCGCCACTGCGACGACGTGGGCCGCGACTTCGCCGACATCCGCATCACGATCACGGCGAACCACCCGCGGCCCGAGCCGGGTGACGCCGACGCGTTCGTCACCGCCATGGCCGACTACGCGAAGCTCGGGGTGCACCAGGTGATGGTCACCCCGACCACCGGCTCGCCGGCCGCGTGGATCGAGGGCATGACGCCGGCGGTGTCGCAGCTGGCCGAGCTCGGCTAGACCGGCTCGCGGCTAGCCGTCGGCAGCCAGACCTCCCAGGCGATGCCGTCCGGGTCCTCGAAGGACACGAACTCGGCGTACCCGGCGTCGCGCACCGGCGAGTGCGCGACGCCGTGGCGGTCGAGGTGGGCGATCCACTCCTCGAGCGCCGTCCGGTCGGCCACGGTCACCGCGAGGTGGTCGAGGCCGGTGCGCTGCGGGTCGAACCGGTCGTTCGAGCGCTCGTAGGGCTCGTGGATGCCGAGCACCAGCCCGGAGTCCGGGTGCCGGATCAGCTGGCGCGGGTGCCGGGCCTCGGGCGGGCCCTCGCGGCGCTCGCTCGCCTGCTCGAAGCCCATCACCTGCTCGTAGAACGCCACGCTGGCCGCCATGTCGCGCACGACGAGCGCGACATGGGCGGCCTGCGTGAAGGTCGGGGTGGTCACCGGACTACTGGATCCAGATCGTCTTGGCGTTCACGAACGACTGCGGGCCGAAGCTCGCCAGCTCGCGGCCGTAGCCGGAGTTCTTCGCGCCGCCGAACGGGACCTCGGGCGTCGACTCGGTGACCTTGTTGATGTACACCATGCCGCTCTCGACCTCGTTGGCGAAGCGCTCCTCTCTCCGCGTCGTCCTCGGTCCAGGCGCTGCCGCCGAGGCCGAACGGGGAGTCGTTGGCGATGCGGATCGCGTCGTCGATGTCGGCGGCGCGGAACACCAGCGCGACCGGACCGAACAGCTCCTCGTGGTAGGCGCGGGCGTCCTTCGGGATGTCGGTGAGCACCGTCGGCGGGTAGTAGTTGCCGGGCCGGTCCAGGCGCTCGCCGCCGGTGAGCAGCCGCGCGCCGCGGCTCGATCGAGTCCTGCACCTGCTCGTCGAGGTCGGTCGAGGCCGTTGCCCTGCGACATCGGGCCGAGGTCGGTGTCCTCGGCCATCGGGTCGCCGACGGTCAGCGCCTCCATCTTCTCCACCAGGCGTCGCGTGAACTCGTCGGCGATCTGCTCGTGGACGATGAAGCGCTTGGCGTTGATGCAGCTCTGGCCGTTGTTGAGCATCCGGCGCGGCCACGGCGGCGTCGACGGTGGCGTCGAGGTCGGCCGAGGGCATGACGATGAACGCGTCGCTGCCGCCGAGCTCGAGCACGCTGGTCTTGACGTTCTGCCCGGCGCGGGCGCCGACCTCGCGGCCGGCGGGCTCGCTGCCGGTGAGGGTGACGGCGCGCACGCGGTCGTCGTCGATCATGCGCCTCGATCACCGAGAGCCGATCAGCAGCGTCTGGAACACGCCCTCGGGAAGCCGGCGCGCGCGAGCACGTCCTCGATCGCCATCGCGACCTGCGGGACGTTCGAGGCGTGCTTGAGCAGCCCGGTGTTGCCGGCCATGAGCGCGGGGCACGGGAAGCGGAAGCACCTGCCAGTAGGGGAAGTTCCACGGCATGATCGCCAGGACCGGGCCCAGCGGCTGGTAGCGGGTGAAGACGCGGGCGTTCTCCGGACGCGTCGCTCGGGCTTCGGCCACTCGTCGTCGGCGAGGTCGCTCGGCGGCGTGGTCGGCGTACCAGCGGCAGCCGAGGGCGCACTTGGTCACCTCGGCCTTCGCCGCGACGAAGGTCTTGCCCATCTCCAGGGTCGCGAGCTCGGCGAGGCTGCTCGTTCTCGGCGTCGAAGATGTCGGCGGCGGCGCGCAGCCAGCCGGAGCGCTGCTCGAACGTCGTGTCGCGGTAGGTCTGGAACGTGTCCCAGGACCGCTGGAGCTTCTCCTCGAGCTGCTGCTCGCGTGAGGGCGTCGAACTCCCGGACGGTCTCCCCCGTGGCGGGATTCGTCGTCGCGATGGCCATGTGCCCGGTCTACCCCTTCGGCCTCCGGCACACGCCGCCTGCACACAGCGTCTCAGGCGAGCCGGGGAAGACCCGCGCGCGTTGCCGCCGAGCACGGCGTCGGTGAGGGCCTCCGACAGCCCGAGGTCGCGGATGGCCGCGATGTTGCGCGCCGGGCTCGCGGCTCGGCGAGTCGGTGCCGAAGATCGCCTTCGCCGCGATGCGGTCGACCCCGAAGCTCGCGTAGTAGGTCGGCAGGCGCTTCGGCGGGAGCCCGGCGAGGTCGAGCCAGACGTTCTCGCGGGTGAGGGCGAGCGACGCGGCGGCGTCGTAGCTCCAGCCGCGGCCGCCGTGGGCGAGCACCACGGTGAGGTCGGGGAAGTCGCGCAGCACGTCGTCGACGAGCACCGGGTCGCCGTACTTCGAGGTCGCGCCCGGGAAGAACGACGGGCCGGTGTGGACGATCACCGGGATGCCCCGCTCGACGCACCGCGCGTACGCGGGGTAGAGCTCGCGGTCGTTGGGGGCGATCCCGGCGTGCACCGGGTGGATCTTGAGTGCGACGGCGCCGTGGTCGAGCTGGCGGTCGAGCTCGCGCGCCACCGGGTGGTGGACGTGCGGGTTGACGTTGGCGACGATCCGGAACCGCTGCGGGTCGTGCGCGACGATCGGCAGCAGGTCCTCGACGGTCTGCCAGCCCGTGGCCTTCGGGCTGTACTCGCAGAACATCAGCACGCGGTCGACGCCCTCGTCGGCGAAGTAGCGGCTGATCTCGGCCGGGATCGGCGCACCCTCGCCGTCGTACATCGCGGCCCACCGGGGCTCGTCGCCGGCCGCCCCCATCCACTGCTCCCACGACACCTTGAGCCGGGCGAGGTGGGCGACGTGGACGTGGGCGTCGACGATCACGCCGGCGGACGCTAGTCGAACAGGTCGGGATCCGTGCGCACGATCTCGTCCCAGAGCGGCTGGAACGAGAACCAGCCCATGTAGGGCGTCCCGGTCTGCTCCGCGGTGAACTTCGCGTTCTCGTGGTCGATCTGGGTCGGGGTGCCCGCGGCCTCGGCGAGCAGCTGGGCCTGGCAGTTGCGCTCGGTGTTGACGAACCACCACGCGGCCTCGGCGACGGTGTCGCCGACCGAGAAGATGCCGTGGTTCTGGTGGAACACCATCTTCCGGCCGGTCAGCCCGGTGGCGAGCGCGCGGCCGACCTCGGGGTCGAGCACGACGGCGCCGCGGCCCTCGGTGACGACGCCGTGCTTCTCGTAGAGCGTGCAGGCGTCCTGGGTGATCGGGTCGAGCGGGCGGCCCAGCGACGACCACGCCTTGCCGTACACCGAGTGCGCGTGCGCGGCGGCCACGACCTCCGGGTGGGCGTGGTGCACCGCGGAGTGGATGACGAACCCGGCCTGGTTCACCGGCCGGTTCCCGTGGACCACGTCGCCCTCGTGGTTCACGGCGATCAGGTCCGAGACCCGGATGTGGCGGAAGCTCATGCCGAACGGGTTGACCCAGAACATGTGCGGGTCCTCGGGGTCGCGCACCGTGATGTGGCCGGCGATCCCCTCGCCGAAGCCGAACCTCCCGAAGATGCGGAACGCCCCGGCGAGCTGCTGCTTGCGGTGCAGCCGCTCCTCGGCGCTGGTCGCGAACGTCGGCGGCTGCGGCATCACGATGCCCTCCTGGGAGGGACGGAAGCCGGACGACGACTCGAGCAAGGAATCCTGCGTGGGTGCGGCCATGCCCCCGACGGTGCGCCGTGCCCCGCGAGGAGGTCAAGGCCTCGGCGCGCGCCGGCCGGACCGGAGCATGATCGGGGGCATGCCCGAACCCGGCGTCGCGCTCGAGAAGCTCGGTTTCCTCACCATCGGGACCTTCGACGGGGACGACCCGGGGCCCGGCCACGAGCACCTGCTGGCCGAGATCGAGCTCGCCGAACAGCTCGGGTTCGACAGCGTCTGGCTGCGCCACCGCCACCTCCAGTACGGGGTGTCCTCCCCGGTGACGGTGCTGGCGGCGGCCTCGCAGCGGACCTCCCGCATCGAGTTCGGCACCGCGGTCACCCCGCTGGGCTGGGAGAACCCGCTGCGCTACGCCGAGGACCTCGGCACCCTCGACATCCTCTCCGGCGGCCGGATGAACCCCGGGATCTCGGTCGGGCCGCCGATGCACTTCGACGACGTCAAGGGCGCGCTCTACCCCGACACCGCCGACGCCGAGGACTTCACCTACGAGCGCGTCGCCCGGCTCCACCGCCTCCTGCGCGGCGAGCCGGCCAGCACCTTCTCCGGCACCGAGGGCATCGAGTCGTTCTCCGACCACGTCCAGCCGCACTCCCCCGGCCTCGCCGACCGGCTCTGGTACGGCGCGGCCAGCGAGGGCTCCGCCCGCCGCGCCGGGGAGCAGGGGCTGAACCTGCTCACGTCCAGCGTCGTGCGGGTCGCCCCCGACGAGGAGCCGGACTTCGCCGCGATCCAGGCCCGCTCGATCCGGGCGTTCCGGGAGGCGCCCACCCGGCCGGCGGACGCGGCCCGGGTCTCGCAGGGCCTCGTCGTCATCCCCACCGACTCCGCCACCGCCGAGCAGCGCGCGAAGTACGAGGCCTACGTCGAGGCGCGCACCCCGCGGACCGCGTCGCCCGCAGGGCCCCGGGCCGGCTGCTCTTCGCCCGCGACGTCCTCGGCACCTCCGACGAGATCGCCGAGGCGCTCTACGCGCACGCCGGCTTCCGGGAGTCCCGCGAGGTCGTCTTCGCGCTGCCGTTCTCCTTCGCCCACGAGGACTACGTCCAGATCCTCACCGACATGGCCACGCGGCTCGGGCCCGCGCTGGGGTGGACCTCACCGGTCCGGATCAGGGCATGATCGGGGTCATGCCCGATCCCCACGTCCCTCTCGAGAAGCTCTGATTCCTCACCCTCCACACCTACCACCGCACCCACCCCCACCCCGGCCACTAACACCTACTTCACCCATATCTCTCTTACTTAACATCTCTCTTATTACAGCTCTCAACTGCGCCACCACCACCTCCCTTCCATCTTCTTCTCTCCCCTCACCTTTCTCATGCCGCCTCAGCGCACCTCCCGCATCGAATACCGCACCACCACCCCGCTCGACTCACAGAACCCGCTGCGCTACACCACCTCCCTCGACAACCTCTCCAGCGCCAGATAAACCCCAATCTCGTCCCACCTACCTTCACACGTCATAACATTCTCGACACCCGACGCCGAACTCACCACACCTCCCCGCCCACCCCTCCGCCCCGCACCTCCCCCCGCTCAACTCTCCACCACTCCACCTCCCCCCCCTCCCACCCTCTACCCCCCCTCCCGCCCCCCCCCCCCAGCTCCCTCCCCCCACCCACTTCCCACCCACCCTCTCATCCCTCCGGCGCACCCGGCCGGGGACGCGGCCCGGGTCTCGCAGGGCCTCGTCGTCATCCCCACCGATTCCGCCACCGCGGAGCAGCGCGCGAAGTACGAGGCCTACGTCGAGGCGCGCACCCCGCGGACCGCCTCGCCCCAGGGCCCCGGGCGGCTGCTCTTCGCCCGGGACGTCCTCGGCACGTCGGAGGAGATCGCCGAGGCGCTGTACGCGCACGCCGGCTTCCAGGAGTCCCGCGAGGTCGTCTTCGCGCTGCCGTTCTCCTTCGCCCACGAGGACTACGTGCAGATCCTCACCGACATCGCCACGCGGCTCGGGCCGTCGCTGGGGTGGACCTCCCCCATCGGGATCAGGGCATGATCGGCGCATGCCACCCCCCGGTGTCCCCCTGGAGCGGCAGGGGTTCCTGACCCTCGGCACCTACGACGGCGCCGACCCGGGTCCCGGTCACGAGTACCTGCTGCGCGAGGTCGTCCTGGGCGAGGAGCTCGGGTTCGACTCGGTGTGGTTGCGCCACCGTCACTTCCAGTCCGGCATCTCCTCGCCGGTGGCGATGCTCGCGGCCGCCTCGCAGCGGACCTCCCGGATCGAGTTCGGCACGGCCGTGACGCCGCTGGGCTGGGAGAACCCGCTGCGCTACGCCGAGGACCTCGGCACCCTCGACGTCCTCTCCGGCGGGCGCATGAACCCGGGGATCTCGCGTCGGGCCGCCGATCCACTGGGAGGACGTCAAGGCCGGGCTCTACCCCGACACCGCCGACGTCGAGGACCTCACCTACACCCGGGTCGAACGCCTCCTGCGCCTGCTGCGCGGCGAGCCCGTGAGCACCTTCTCCGGCATCGACGGCATCGAGTCGTTCTCGGACTTCGTCCAGCCGCACTCCCCCGGGCTCGCCGACCGCGTCTGGTACGGCGGCGGCAGCCGGCGCTCGGTGCGCTGGGCCGGGGAGCAGGGCCTCGCGATGCTGACCAGCAACGTGATCCAGTCCGAGGGCCACGACCTCGGGGACGACGCCGCCGAGGTGTTCCCCACCATCCAGCAGGAGCAGATCGAGCTCTTCCGGTCGGTGCACCCGCTGGGCGCGGCGGCCCGGGTGTCGCAGGGCCTCGTCGTCATCCCGACCGACTCCGCGACCGCCGACCAGAAGGCGCGCTACGCCGCCTACGTCGAGCACCGGACGCCGCGCACCGCCGTCGCCCACGGGCCCCGGCAGATGCTCTACGCCCGCGACCTGCTCGGGACGTCCGACCAGATCGCGGAGGCGCTCTACGCGAACGCCGCGTTCCGGGAGGTGCGCGAGGTGGTCTGGGCGCTGCCGTTCACCTTCGAGCACGCCGACTACGTGCAGATCCTCACCGACATGGCCACGAAGCTCGGGCCGGCGCTGGGCTGGACGGCCGGGGCGAGCGGAGCGACGGGGGTCGGGACGCCGTGAGCGTTCACGTCGAGCGCGACGGGCGTGGTCACCACGGTGACCATCGACCGCCCGGAGCGCCGCAACGCCGTCGACGGCCCCACCGCGGCGGCGCTCGCCGACGCGTTCCGGGCGTTCGACGCCGACGACGGGGCGGCGGTCGCCGTCCTGCACGGGGCCGGCGGCACGTTCTGCGCGGGTGCCGACCTCACGGCGGTCGCGACCGAGCGGCGCAACCGCACGGAGCCCGACGGCGACGGCCCGATGGGCCCGACGCGGCTGCGGCTGTCGAAGCCGGTGATCGCCGCGGTCGCCGGGCACGCCGTCGCGGGCGGGCTGGAGCTGGCGCTGTGGTGCGACCTGCGGGTGGCCGACGAGACCGCGGTGTTCGGGGTGTTCTGCCGGCGCTGGGGCGTGCCGCTGATCGACGGCGGCACGGTGCGGCTGCCGCGCCTGATCGGCGCGAGCCGGGCCATGGACCTCGTGCTCACCGGGCGGGCGGTGGACGCCGCCGAGGCGCACGCCATCGGGCTCGCGAACCGGGTGGTAGCCCGCCGGGGAGGCGCTCGTGTCGGCGCAGGCGCTGGCCCGCGAGCTCGCGGCGTTCCCCCAGGTGTGCCTGCGCTCGGACCGGGCCTCGGTGCTCGACCAGGAGGGTCTCGACGAAGCCCGCGGCGCTCGCCGCCGAGTTCGCCCACGGCCGGGCGGCGCTGGCGACCGAGACCGTGGCCGGCGCCGCCCGGTTCGCCGCCGGGGAGGGCCGGCACGGCCGGTTCGGGGAGGCCTGAGCTCTCCCCGCGCGGGTCTCGGCCCGGGTCTCAGCCCATGCAGCGCGGGCCGAGCAGGGCCTTCAGGTCGCCCATCAGGGCGCCCGAGTTGGTGACCTTGAGCCCGTCGTCGAGGCGCAGCACGTGGCTCGCGCCGTTCGCCGCGAGCAGCGTCAGGTGGACCTCGCTCGGCCCCGGGTGGGCGACGAGGACCTCCTTGAACTTGCCGACGCGCTCCGGGGTGCACCGTGCGCTCTCGATCTGGACGCGGACCGGCGGGGCGGCCCCCGTCCCCGTCGAGAGGTCGGGGACGGCGAGGTCCTCGACGAAGAGGCTGACGCGGTCGTCCCGCTTGTTGACCTTGCCCTTGAGCAGCACGATCGCGTCCTCGGAGACGTCGATCGACACGGCCGCGTAGGTGCGCGGGAAGAACAGCACCTCGATGCCGGCGGCGAGGTCCTCGATCTGGGCCGACGCCCAGGGCTCGCCCTTCTTGTTCACGCGGCGCGTGACGCTCGCGAGGATGCCGCCGACGGTGACGGGCGTGCCCTCGGCGACGTCCCCCTCGAGGATCTTCGTGATCGGGGTGTCGGCGCGGCTGGCGAGGACGTGCTCGATGCCGTTGAGCGGGTGGCCGGAGACGTAGAGGCCGAGCATCTCCCGCTCGAGGGCGAGGCGGTGCTTGGGCTCCCACTCGCCGTCGGGCACCTTGATGTCGAAGATGCCGGTGGTGTCCACGGCGTCGTCGGCCGCGTCGTCGTCGAAGCTGCCGAACAGGTCGAACTGGCCGTCGGCCTCGGCGCGCTTGGTGGCCATCACCGAGTCGATGGCCTCGGAGTGGACGAGCGCGAGCCCCTTGCGCGGGTGGCCGAGGGAGTCGAACGCGCCGGCCTTGACCAGCGACTCGACGACCTTCTTGTTGCAGACCTGCTGCTCGACCTTGCGCAGGAAGTCCGAGAAGTCGGTGTAGTTCCCCTTCGCGCGGCGGGTGGCGACGATCGAGTCGACGACGTTGGCGCCGACGTTGCGGATCGCCCCCATCCCGAAGCGGATGTCGGTCCCGACCGGGGCGAAGTCGCGCACCGAGTCGTTGACGTCGGGCGGGAGCACCGTGATGCCCATGCGGCGGCACTCGGCGAGGTAGATGGCCGCCTTGTCCTTGTCGTCGCGGACGCTGGTGAGCACCGCGGCCATGTACTCGGCGGGGTAGTTCGCCTTGAGGTAGGCCGTCCAGTAGGAGACGACGCCGTAGGCCGCGGAGTGCGCGCGGTTGAACGCGTAGTCGGAGAACGGCAGCAGGATGTCCCAGAGCGTCTTGACCGCGGCGTTGGAGTAGCCGTTGTCGCGCATCCCCTGGGCGAAGCCCTCGTACTCCTTGTCGAGGATCTCCTTCTTCTTCTTGCCCATCGCGCGGCGCAGCAGGTCGGCCTTGCCGAGCGAGTAGCCCGCGAGCACCTGGGCGATCGCCATGACCTGCTCCTGGTAGACGATCAGGCCGTAGGTCTCGCCGAGCACCTCCTTCAGCGGCTCCGCGAGCTCCGGGTGGATCGGCGTGACCTCTTGCCGCCCGTTCTTGCGGTCGGCGTAGTCGTTGTGGGCGTTGGCGCCCATCGGGCCGGGCCGGTAGAGCGCGCCGACGGCGGAGATGTCGTCGAACTCGGTGGGGGCCATGCGGCGCAGCAGGTCGCGCATCGGGCCGCCGTCGAGCTGGAACACCCCGAGCGTGTCGCCGCGGGAGAGCAGCTCGTAGGTGGCCGCGTCGTCGAGCCCGAGGTTGTCGAGGTCGAGCGGCTCCTTGCCGTTGAGCGTGATGTTCTTCAGCGCGTCGTCGATGATCGTGAGGTTGCGCAGGCCCAGGAAGTCCATCTTGAGCAGCCCGAGGGTCTCGCAGACCCCCATGTCGAACTGCGTGATGATCGCGCCGTCGGCCTCGCGGCGCTGGATCGGGATCACGTCGATGAGGTTCTCCTTCGACATGATCACGCCGGCCGCGTGCACGCCCCACTGGCGCTTGAGGCCCTCCAGGTCGCGCGCGGTGTCGACGATCTCCTTGACCTGCGGGTCCGACTCGTAGAGCGCCCGCATCTCGGCGGCCTCGGAGTAGCGCTTGTGGCTGGGGTCGAACACGCCGGAGAGCGGGATGTCCTTGCCCATGACCGCGGGCGGCATCGACTTGGTGATGCGGTCGGCCACCGCGTAGCCGGGCTGGCCGTAGAGCACGCGCGCGGAGTCCTTGATCGCGGCCTTCGCCTTGATCGTGGAGTACGTGATGATCTGGGCGATCTTCTCCTCGCCGTACTTCTCGGTGACGTAGCGGATCATCTCGCCGCGCCGGCGCTCGTCGAAGTCCATGTCGATGTCGGGCATGGAGACGCGCTCGGGGTTGAGGAACCGCTCGAAGATCAGCTTGTGGTGGATCGGGTCCAGG
Source organism: uncultured Actinomycetota bacterium (assembly GCA_963716955.1). GTDB lineage: Bacteria > Actinomycetota > Actinomycetes > Mycobacteriales > Pseudonocardiaceae > Actinomycetospora. The sequence goes on along the minus strand of CAVQUY010000015.1, from coordinate 128,001 downwards.
TCGGTGATGCCCAGGACGTAGGCCACGAGGGAGCCGGCGGCGCTGCCGCGGCCCGGGCCGACGCGCAGGTTCACCGAGCGCGCGTAGTTCAGCAGGTCGGCCGTGACCAGGAAGTAGCCCGGGTAGCCCATCTGCATGATGACCGAGACCTCGTACTCGGCCTGCTTGCGGTAGTTCTCCGCGACGCCGTTCGGGAACCGCCAGTGCAGCCCCCGCTCGACCTCCTTCACCAGCCAGCTCGCCTCGGTCTCCCCCTCGGGCACCGGCGCCACCGGCTGCAGGTCCCGGCCCTCGGTGAACGAGACGTCGACCCGCTCGGCGATCGCGAGGGTGTTGTCGCAGGCCTCGGGGAACAGCGGGTCCCACTGGTCGCGCATCTCGCGGGCGCTCTTGAGGTAGAAGTCCTGCGCGTCGAACCGGAAGCGGTTCGGGTCGTTCATCGTCTTGCCGGTCTGGACGCAGAGCAGCACCTCGTGCGGCTTGGCGTCCTTCGCGTAGGTGTAGTGCAGGTCGTTCGTCGCGAGGCCCGGCAGGTCGAGCTTCTTCTTGAGGTCGTAGAGGTCGTCCCGGACCCGGCGCTCGATCTCGATGCCGTGGTCCATCAGCTCGCAGAAGAAGTTGTCCTTGCCGAAGATGTCGCGGTAGTCGCTCGCGGCCTGCATCGCGCCGTCGCGGTCGCCCTGCTGGAGCAGGCGCGCCACCTCGCCCGACGGGCAGCCGGTGGTGGCGATGATCCCCTTGCCGTAGGTCTCCAGCAGCTCGCGGTCCATGCGGGGCTTGTAGTAGTACCCCTCGAGGCTCGCGAGGCTGGAGAGCCGGAAGAGGTTGTGCATCCCCTCCGTGTTCTCCGCCAGCAGCGTCATGTGGGTGTACATGAGGTCGGGGTTGTCGCTGCCGTTGACGTTCTGGCCGATGGAGGCGCGCTTGCGCTCGTGGCGCGAGCCGGGCGCGAGGTAGCCCTCCATGCCGATGATCGGCTTGACCCCGTGCGCCTTCGACTTCTTCCAGAACTCGTAGGCGCCGTAGGTGTTGCCGTGGTCGGTCATCGCCAGCGCCGGCATGCCCATGCGCGCGGCCTCGGAGAACAGGTCGTCCAGCCGGGCGGCCCCGTCGAGCATGGAGAACTCGGTGTGGGTGTGGAGGTGGACGAACGAGTCGTCGGACACGCGAGAGACCTCCCCGGGACGGCTACCTCTGGCACTCCGGACCCCGGTCGACCCAGCACTGGGGAGCGATCTCGGGGGCGGAGGACTGCGGTCACGCTACCTCTCGGGTCCGACAGTCTCGGCGCTCACTCGGGCGGTGGGACGGTCCCCGCTGCTCACCGCGCCGCGGCGGCGTGTCGGCGCGCGGGTGGCCGTGTGTCCTCCCCGCGCGGGGTCGACGCGGGCGGAGGACCCACGCTCGTCGTCACCGCGACGAGGCCCGCCGCGAGCCGGATTACACGGCCGCCCGACCGCGCGCCGCATGACGGCGGTCGTCGCGCGGACACTCGTCGAGGTCGAGCGGGCGTCGTGGGCCGGGTCCGCCGAGGAGGGTCGGACAGTCTCGGGCGCTACAGCACGCCGGCGCCCTGCAGCGCGGCACGGACGACCTCGCGCTCGGCGTCGTCGGCCTCCACCAGGGGCAGGCGCAGCCCGCCGACCGGGCGACCGACGAGCTCCAGCGCCGCCTTGACCGGGATGGGGTTGGTGGTGACGCCCATGGCGTCGAACACCGGCTTGAGCGAGGCCTCGATCTCGGCGCGGTTCTCCGGCTCGTCGACCATCCGGCGCATCTGCGGGCCCACGACGTGGCTGGCGACGAGGATCCCGCCGCACCCGCCCATGTCGAGGACCGCGGCGAACAGGTCGTCGTTGCCCGCGTAGATCCCCAGCCCGTCCACCGGCGCGAGGTTCGCGTTGTTGGCCTGCTTGACGTAGTCGACGTGCTCGATCTGCGCGAGCTCGGCGAGCTGGTCGTTCGGGATGTCCAGCGGCGCAGCGCGACGGGATGTTGTAGAGCACGACCGGCTTGTCGGTGGCGCGCGCGACCTCCGAGTAGTGCGCGTGCAGGCCCCGCCGGTTCGGCCGGTTGTAGTACGGCGTCACCGAGAGGATCGCGTCCGCCCCCGCCTCGGTGGCGCGCTCGGTCATCTCGACGGCGTGCCGGGTGTCGTTGGACCCGGTCGAGGCGACGACCGTGGCGCCGCCCGGGCGCTCGGTGCACGCCAGCTCGACGAGGCGCATGTGCTCCTCGATCGAGAGCGTCGGCGACTCCCCCGTCGTCCCGCACACCACGATCCCGTCCGACCCGTGGGCGACGAGGTGGTGCATCAGGTCGACGAAGGTCTTCTCGTCGACCGCCCCCCGGTCGTCGAAGGGCGTGACGATGGCGGTGAGGACGGCTCCGAGCGACACACGGACAGGTTGCCCTGTCGGGGGGCGGCGCGTCGAGGCCACCCCGGGCCAGGAGGCGCGTGGCGCCGGCCGACCTCGGGCTGCTCGAGCCCTGGAGCCGTCGCGGGCCCGCGCTGGCGGAGATCTTCTCTTCGTGAGCGTGTCGCGCTGGATCGTGCGCGTGTCGCTCACGAAGTCGTGACCATCGACCCCGGAGTCCCGCGCCGCCCGGACCCCGGCCTCTCCTCCCCCCGCGAGGGGCACGTGGCGCAGCCCGGGATGGACCGCGAGATGTCCTAGGTACTCGTGATCATGGATCGCGGGGTGGACCGTCAGCCCCGGCCCGGCGAGGGGTACTGGACGCAGCCCCGACGGCCCTCCGGCCTGCCTCACGTGCTGATGATCACCGGGTCGCGGGGCGGGGCCGGGACGGGGCCGGCCCGGGTCCGGCAGGGCGGCAGCGAGCGCTCGCTCAGCCCGCCGGCGCGTCCGGCCCGTCGACGTTGACCGTGGGCGGCCCGTCCCCGGCCCGGGCGATCACGGCGGTGGAGCGGTCGCCGCCCGGGTTGGACTCCCGGTGCACCGTCCAGGCCGGCACGTGGATGAACTCGCCCGCCCCCGCGTCGGCCCGCTCGGCCCCGCCCGCGCCGAACTCGAGGCGCATGGTCCCCGCGACGACGTAGAGGCTGGTCTCGTGGTCGCCGTGGTGGTGCCAGCCCGAGGTCGCCCCGGGGTCGGTGTGCACGAGGCCCGCCCACAGCGACGGGGCCTCGAACGCGACCTGGCGGTGCATGCCGGGGGTGGGGTCGCCGTCGACCAGGTCGTCCTCCCGGACGACGCGCACGGGTTCGCTCATGCGGACAGCCTCGCGCGCTGTCCCGTGCCATATCAGTCGTGCTCGGAAGCACAGTCGTCAGACCAGGCCGAGCTTCTTGACGGCCTCGCGCTCCTCGCCGAGCTCGGCGACCGAGGCGTCGATGCGCTCGCGGGAGAAGTCGGAGATCTCCAGGCCCTGCACGATCTCCCACGTCCCGTTCGACGCGGTGACCGGGAAGGACGACACGAGGCCCTCGGGCACGTCGTAGGAGCCGTCGGAGACGATCGCGGCCGAGGTCCAGTCGCCCTCGCGGGTGCCGTTGACCCACGTGTACACGTGGTCGATGGCCGCCGCGGCCGCCGACGCCGCCGACGAGGCGCCGCGCACGTCGATGATCTCGGCGCCGCGCTTGGCCACGCGCGGGATGAACTCGTCGGTCAGCCAGGTCTGGTCGATCTGGTCGGCCACCGGCTTGCCGTCGATGAGGACGTTCGTGACGTCCGGGTACTGCGAGGCGGAGTGGTTGCCCCAGATCGTCATCCGCGAGATCTGGCCGACGCCGACGCCGAACTTGTTGGCCAGCTGGGCCAGCGCGCGGTTGTGGTCCAGGCGGGTCATGGCGGTGAAGCGGTCCTTCGGCACGTCCGAGTTGGAGGCCGCGATCAGCGCGTTGGTGTTGGCCGGGTTGCCGACGACGAGGACCTTGACGTCGTCCGCCGCGCCGTTGAGGGCCTCGCCCTGGGGCTTGAAGATGCCGCCGTTGGCCTCGAGCAGGTCGGCGCGCTCCATGCCCTTGCTGCGGGGCTTGGCGCCGACCAGCAGGCCGACGTTGGCGCCCTCGAAGGCCTTGGTGGCGTCGTCGAACACGTCGACGCCGGCGAGGAGCTCGAACGCGCCGTCCTCGAGCTCGAGGGCGGTGCCCTCGGCGGCCTTCACGGCCTGCGGGATCTCGAGCAGGCGCAGCCGGACCGGGGTGTCCTCCCCCAGCAGGTGCCCGGAGGCGATCCGGAACAGCAGCGCGTAGCCGATCTGTCCGGCGGCTCCGGTGACGACGACGTTGACGGGCGAGGCCATTGCTTACTCCAAGCTGCGAGCTGATCGTTCTCTCTCGGCGCCGAGCCTCCCACGTCCCGCCGACGGTCTCGCGGCGAGGCGCGTCACGGCCCAGCGCGGGCCGGCTCAGTCGCCGACGACGAGGACGCTGCGCCGCTGCCCGAGGTACCGGAACATCAGCGCCAGCGACACCATGATCCGGTTGCGGTTGCCCAGCAGCGCCAGGACGTGCACGAACATCCAGGTCAGCCAGGCCAGCGTGCCGGTGAGCTTCGGGCCGTGCGCGATCTCGGCGACCGCGGAGCGGCGGCCGATCGTGGCCATCGTGCCCTTGTCGAAGTACTTGAACTGCGTCGGCGCGCGGCCCTCGAGGATCGCGAGGAGGTTGTCGCCCGCCCGGGCGCCGGTCTGGATCGCCGGCTGGGCGAGCTGCGGCAGCGGGTCGCCGTCGATGATGCCGGTGTCGCCCGCGACGAAGATGTCGGGGTGCTCGGGCACGCGCAGGTCGCGCCCGACGACGATGCGCCCGCCGCGGCCCTGGGTCAGGCCCCACTTCTTGACGACGTCGTGCGCGGCGACCCCGGTCGCCCAGATCGTCATCTGGGCGGGCAGCTCCGAGCCGTCCGTGAGGACCACCCGGTCGGGCTTGACCTCGGCGACGGCCGCGCCGAGACGCAGCTCGACGCCGCGGGCGCGCAGCTGCTCGGCGGCGTACTTGCGCAGCTTCGGGTCGAACGGCGCGAGGACCTTGTCGGTCATCTCGAGCAGGATGACCTTGACGTGGTCCGGGTCGAGCTCGGGGTAGCGCGTCGGGAGCATGGCGTTGCGCAGCTCCGCGAGGGTGCCCGCCATCTCGACACCGGTGGCGCCGCCACCGACGACGACCACCGAGGCACCGTCGGCCTCCTTGGTGGCGGAGATGTGGTCGAGGTAGCCCATCATGCGGTCGCGCACCGACAGGGCCTCGGCGCGGGTGTAGATCGGGTAGGCGTTCTCCCGGGCCCCGGGCACCCCGAAGTAGTTCGTGGTGACGCCGTTGGACAGGATCAGGTAGTCGTAGGAGATCGACGGCCCGATGTCGAGCGTGAGGACCTTCGCCTCGGGGTCGATCTCGGTGACCACGCCCTTGCGGAAGGTCGCCCACGTCTTGCCCTTGCGGGTCACGCTGGCCACGAAGGACCGCGCGCCGTAGGTGATGTCGCCGGGGTTCAGCGCACCGGTCGCCACCTGGTAGAGCAGCGGCTGGAACGTCGAGTAGCTGTGCCGGTCGATCAGCGTGACCCGGACCGGGGCCTTGCGGAGCGTCCGGACCGCGGACAGACCCGCGAACCCCGCTCCCACGACGACGACGTGCGGACGGGTGTCCGTCTCCGCCCCTGCGGCTGCCACGGCACTCATCCGCCTGCTCCCCTCATCGTCGCGCCGACCGCCCCGTCCGTTCCGGAATCGATCGAGACCGACCACGCGTGATTACTTCTCGCTTACCCGACATGGTCCTCCGTCACGCCGCGGCGGGGGTGTCACGACGGTGCCGTCCACGTCACGTCGTGTGACGGCTCACGCCGGGACGGGCCCGTCGTCGGGCACCGGACCCACCGTCGGGCCGTCGGGGCGCCCCGGACCCTGCTCGGGGAGCAGCGGTGACACCGCGAGCCGGGCGCGGCTCGTCCCCGGCGGCGCGACCTGCACCGCGCGGACCCCCGGGGCGCCGCGCACCGCGGGGACGGCCGCCGGCGCGACCTGCACCACCGCCCCGATCAGGCACGCGCAGCCGGGCCGCCCGAGCGCGGCCGCCTCCGCCCGGGCGACCGCGATGCGGCGGGCGTCGGCGGCCGAGGCCGGGGCGCCGGCGGTGTCCGCCGCGGCCCCGGACTCCCCGGCGGCGGTGGTCAGGGCGGCCCGGAGCGCGGCGGCCGGGGGTGCGGGCGGGAGGTCGACGCGCCGCAGCGCCGTCTGGACCCGCGGGAGCGGGACGCGGACCACGGCCTGCACCGGCGTCGTCCGGGCCAGCGCCGCGGCCGCCGCGTCCGGGGTGAGGGCGGCGTCGAACTGCACGAGGGCGAGGCGGGGCGAGGGATTCCGACGGGGCGGGGACCGCGAGGGTCCCGGCGAGGTAGGCGGCCACGTCCTCGCCCGCGGCCGGACCGAGGCGGACCGCGTCCGTCGAGCCCGCGTCGGGGGACGGCGGGGAGAGCTGGCTGCCGGCGGCCCAGGCCGTGACGAGGACGACGACGAGCAGGACGGCCGCCGCCGATCGCGTAGCGCGGCCAGCGCAGCGGCGGCTCCCCGGGCCCGTCGTCGTCGGGCCCGTCGTGCCCGGGCCCGTCGCGGCCCGGGGCCCGCGGTCAGGCCGCCGCCCGCAGGACGTCGAGGGCGTGCGCCAGGTCGGCGGGCGGCTCGCTGGTGAACTCCACCCAGCGGCCGTCCGCGGGGTGGTGGAAGCCGAGGCGGTGGGCGTGCAGCCACTGGCGGGTGAGGCCGAGCCGCTTGGAGAGCGTCGGGTCCGCGCCGTAGCCGGTGTCGCCGACGCAGGGGTGGCGCAGCGCGGAGAAGTGCACGCGGATCTGGTGGGTGCGCCCCGTCTCGAGCTCGACCTCGAGCAGCGAGGCGGCCGGGAAGGCCTCGAGGGTGCGGTAGTGGGTGACCGAGGGCTTGCCGTCGGTCATCACCGCGAAGCGCCAGTCGTGCTTGGGGTGGCGGTCGATCGGGGCGTCGATCGTGCCGTCGCTGGGGTCGGGGTGGCCCTGCACGACCGCGAGGTAGGTCTTGGCCACGGTGCGCTCGCGGAAGGCGTCCTTGAGCACCGCGTACGCCCGCTCGGACTTCGCGACGACCATGACGCCGGTGGTGCCCGCGTCGAGCCGGTGCACGATGCCCTGGCGCTCGGCGGCCCCGCTGGTGGCGATCGAGATGCCGAGCGCGGCGAGCCCGGCGACGACCGTGGGGCCGCCCCAGCCGGGGCTCGGGTGCACGGCGACCCCGACGGGCTTGTCGACCACGACGACCTCGTCGTCCTCGTACAGCACCACCAGGCCCTCGACCGCCGCGGCGGTGACGATCCGCTCGGCGGGGTCGCGCTCGGGCTCGGGCAGGTCGACCTCGAGCCAGCTGCCGGCGACGAGCCGGTCGGACTTGGCGGCCGGGGACCCGTCGAGGCGGACCGCGCCGTCCTCGGCGAGCGTCGCCACCACCGTGCGGGAGAGCCCCAGCATGCGGGAGAGGCCCGCGTCGAGCCGCATCCCGTCGAGCCCGTCGGGCACGGGCAGCGTGCGCAGGCTCACCGCGCGTCCCCCGGGCTCTCGGCGACGCGGCCCGCGCGGCGCCCGTCGATCTCGACGCCGGCCAGCGCGAGGACCACCAGGAGCGCACCGCCGCAGCAGATCGCCGAGTCGGCCGCGTTGAACACCGGCCACCACCCGACGGAGACGAAGTCGACGACGTGGCCCTCCAGCGGTCCGGGCGCGCGGAAGAAGCGGTCGGTGAGGTTGCCCAGCGCCCCGCCGAGCACCAGGCCCAGCGCGATCGCCCAGCCCGGCGAGCGGAGGCGCCGCGCGAACCGGACGATGCCGACCACCACGGCGATCGCGACGAGGGTGAGCACCCAGGTCAGGCCGGTGGCCAGCGAGAACGCGGCGCCGGAGTTGCGGATCAGGTAGAGGCTCACGGTGTCGCCGAGCAGCGGGATGCGCTGGCCGTCGGTCATCGTGGCGACGACGAGCACCTTGGTCGCCACGTCGAGCGCCAGCACGACGACCGCCGTGGCCACGAGCATGGCGAGGCGGCGCTTCGGCGGCGGGCCGGTGTCGGCCGGCGCGGGCGGGGCCGCGGGCTCGCCCTCGGGGGTTGCGCTCTGCACGTCCTCATCCTCCCCCGGTCGGCGGGTGGTCCGGTGTGCGGGGACCTCACGAGGGGCGGGGCGGGGTGCCGCCGGTGTCACCGCGCCAGCGGGCCAGGCGCCCGGAGCGGTCCACGGCGCGCAGCCGGCGCTCGGCGGCGTCGCGGGCGGTGACGGTGGCGACGACGAGCAGCTGGTCCCCCTCCTGGAGCCGGGTCTCGTCCTGCGGGGTGAAGCTCGCGCCCCGGCGCACCACGAGCGAGAGGCCCGCGCCCTCGGGCAGGCGCAGCTCCCGGACGTAGACGCCGTGCATCTTCGAGCCGTCCGGCACCGTCATCTGCAGCAGGTCGGCCCGCACCGACTCGAGCGGGGCGGCGTCGACCTCGATCTCCCGCACCGTGGGGGCGGCGAGGCCCAGCGCCCGGGCGACGACGGGCAGCGTCGTCCCCTGCACCAGCGTGAGCACGACGACGAGCACGAAGACCGCGTCGACGAGCTCGCGGGCTCCGGGCAGTCCGGTGGTCAGCGGCACGAGCGCGAGCACGATCGGCACGGCCCCGCGCAGGCCCGCCCAGGACAGGAACGCCTGTTCGCGCCACGGCACCCGGAACCAGCTCGCCGCGGCGACCACCGAGAGCGGGCGGGCGACGACGAGCAGGACGGCGGCGGCGATGAGGGCGGGGATGATCGCGTCGAGCAGGCGGTCCGGGGAGACGTAGAGCCCGAGCAGCACGAACAGCCCGATCTGGGCCAGCCAGCCCAGCCCCTCCGCGAACGACCGGGTGCCCTCGCGGTGCGGGAGGGCCGCGTTCCCGAGGACGAGCGCCGCGACGTAGCAGGCGAGCAGGCCCGACGCGTGCAGCGACGCGACGAGGGCGTAGGCCCCGACGCACACCGCGAGCGTCGCGAGGGGGTAGAGCCCGGTGGCGGGGAGCGCGGCCCGGGTGAGCCCGGCGGCGCCGAGGCGCCCGAGCACCGCGCCCAGCACGGCGCCCACGGCGAGCTCGTAGACGACGAGCAGCGGATCGGTCAGGGACAGGTCGGCGGGGGCGGCGAGCAGGACGACGGCCAGGAAGACCGGGGCGTCGTTGAGCCCGGACTCCAGTTCGAGCGCCCCGACGAGCCGCCCGCGCAGGCCCAGCCCGCGCAGCACGCTGAACACCGCGGCCGCGTCGGTCGAGGAGAGCACGGCACCCCACAGGAAGCCCACGCGCAGGTCCAGCCCGAGCAGCCAGTGCAGGGCGAAGCCGGTGGTGACGACGCTGACCGCGACCGACACCGTCGACAGGGCGATCCCGAGGCCCAGCGCGGGCCGCACGGTCGACCAGCGGGTGGAGAGCCCGCCGTCGGCGAGGATGAGGACGAGGGCGGCGAGCCCGAGCATCTGGGTCAGGGCGGCGTCGTCGAACCGGATCCCCAGGCCCGACTCGCCGATCAGCACCCCGATCGCGAGGTAGAGCAGCAGCGACGGCAGGCCGACGCGGGTGGAGAGCCGGACCGCGACCACCGCGAGCAGCACGACGCCGGAGCCGATCCCGAGGAGCACCGGCAGCCGGTCCACGCGCTCGCGACCCTCCCGTCCTCGCCCCGGCGGAGCGGTGATCCTACCGGCGCACCGACGGTGCCCCGGCCTCCTGCGAGCAACGGCGCATTGCTGGCGTCGGGTGCGTGCCCGGCGCCGTTCGCGCTGTGCCGCCCGGTCAGGGCCGCCAGGTGACGGTGACGCGCTCGCGGGGCGGTCCGACGAGCGGGTCGCCGCCGAGGGCCTCGACGACGTCGGGCACGCGCTCGGGGGGCAGGCACAGGCGGCGGGCGACGCGCACGGCGCGCACCTCCGGGTCCTCGGCCGGGCGCGGGTCCGCCGTCCAGCGTTCCACCTGCGGGTCGATGCCGAGCTCGGTGAGGACGGCGAGCGCGTCCTCGGCGGTCGGCGGGTCCGGCCGGACGAGGCCGTGGAAGCGGCCCCACAGCGGGTCCAGCCAGGCCTGCGGGTGCTCGGCGTGCAGCTCCAGCACCACGCCCGTCCGCGCGGCGGCGGTGAGCCCGGCCGCGAACCCCGCGAGGTCGGCGGTGTCGTAGCCGACGTGGTGGCACAGGACGAGCGCGGCCGGGCCGGCGTCCGCCGCCACGTCGGGCCAGCGGCCGAGGACCGCCTGGTAGGGCACGCCCCGGTCGAGGCAGGCCCCGACGAAGGCGGCGAGCATGTCCGACGCCGGGTCGACCCCGACGACGTGGGCGATCTCGCCCGCCAGGGCCAGCGAGGCGGCGCCCGCCCCGCACCCGACGTCGAGGGCGGTGCGGTCCCCGGCGTCGGGGACCTCGGCGAGCAGGGCGAGCGCCGCGCGCCGGGACGGGGTGTCCGGCGGCTCGGCCGCGGGCCGGAACCGCTCGGGGTCCTGGCGGTACGGGCTCGCCGGGGCGTGGGCCAGGACCTCCTCCGGCACCCGCCGGGCGTCCATCATGGCCGTCCAGCGCGCGGCGGCGGTCTCCGTCCCGGTCGTCTCCACACCGACCATCTGATCACGCCCGGGCGGCGACGGTCAGCGGCGGCTGTCGGCGTGCTGCTCGGCGAGCGCCCGGACCGGCGTGCACCAGGAGCAGCCGGCGAACCCGAGCTCGAGGGCCTCGGAGACCGGGAGCGGGATCACCTCGCGCCCGAACAGGTAGCCGCACCGGCCGAGGTGGAAGTGGGGCTCCTCGTCGATGACGAGCACCTCGTCGGTCCGGGCACCGACCAGCTCGAGGCTCGACGCGTCCGGGTTCTCGTCCTCGGGCTCCGGGGCCCGGGCCGGGGGCGGGGTCCGCGGCGGCATCCCGCCGTGGCCCGCCGGACCGCCCTGCCCGAGGGGCCCGCCGTCGCCGGGCGCGCCGTGGGGCGGCCCGCCGGTGCCGGCGCGCCGTGGGGTGGCGGCCCGCCGTTCGCGGCCGGCGGCGGCGCGTCGTCCTGTCGGGCGGCGCTCCCGGAGCGCGGAACCGTCGGCCTGGCCGGGCCGCCGGGCCGGGCCGCCCGGGATGTCGGCGGGACCGCGGCCGTCGCCGTCGGGGGTGTGCGCGGGCTCGGAGGGCGCGGACTCCGGCGGACCGGACGGGGCCGAGGAGGTCGTCGCCCGCGTTCTCGGATCCGACGCCCGCGTCGCGGCGGGCACGGTCGAGGCCCTCGGCGGGCAGCCGCGAGGTGGCGTCCTCGCGCTCGTCCTCGTGTCCCGCGGTCGCGTGGGCCGCGGCGCCGGCTCCGGCAGCGGCGAGGCCGGCCGCACCGAGACCCGCCGCGGTCTCCGCGCCGCGACCGTCCTGCTCGCGCGGCGGACGACCGGCGGGCGGGCCCTGCGGCGCCTGGGTCGTCTGGGCGGTCGGGGACTGTCCCGACCCGGGTGCCGACTGCGGACCGCGGCCGCCGGGGGGCGGGCCGTAGGGACGTCCCGGCGGGGGCACCGGGCCGGCCGCCGGGGTCTGCGGCAGCGGCACGAGGCCGAGGAAACGGGAGCCCTCGGGGGCGTTGGGGACGCGCGACGGGTCGTGGCCGAGCCGGCCCGAGGTCGTGGCGCGCAGGCCCGGCGGGATTCCGCGCGGGCGCATCGGCGGCGGCGCCATCGGCGGACGTCCCCCGGGGCCCTGGCCCGCGGGTCCGCCCTGGGCGCCGGGCCCGCCCTGGGCACCGGGACCGCCCTGGGCACCGGGACCGCGCTGCTCGACCGGGCCGTTCGCGACTCCCGGGCCACCCTGACCGTTCTGGGTCCCCGGACCGCGCTGCTCCACCGGGCCGTTCGGCGCCGCCTGGCCGTTCTGCGGGCCCGGGCCGTTCTGCGGCCCGGGCGCACCGGGTCCACCCGAGCTCCCGGGGCCGCCGGACGAGCCGGGGCCGCCGGGTCCCCCGGGAAAGGCCCGGGGCGCTGCGACCGCGGTCATCGGCTCCGAGCCGGGAGCACCCGGGCCGGCCTGGACCGGCTGCGGGCTCGAGGCACCCGGGTCACCGCGCCGGGCGTCGTCACCACCCGCCGGGGCGGCCGCCCCGGACGTGGCGTCCGCGGACCGGCGACGCCGCATGAAGTCCACGGCGAGCAGGATCGCGGCGACCGCGCTGGCGATGACCGAGCCCCAGGCCCACGCGGCCGTGGTCGTGACGACGGCGACGACGAGCAGCCCGAAGGCCACGACGACGCAGAGCAGGACGAGCAGAAGCAACGGACGACCCCTCACGTACCGCGTCGGGTCACCGGTTCGGAAGCCTTCCCCTGCCCCGACCGGTTCGCCCGACTTCAGCTGCCGGCTTCGGCCCGGGAGCCGTAACCGCTGGTGGCGTATCCGCCGGAGCCGTTGCGGCTGCCTCCGTCGGCAGGCGCGGCGGACCCTCGGCCCTCGAGGTCGCGCAGCTGCGACTCCAGGTAGGTCTTCAGTCGGGTCCGGTACTCCCGCTCGAACGTGCGCAGCTCGTCGATCTTCTTCTCGAGCCCGCTCTTCTGCTGCTCGATGAGGGTGATCGTCTCGTTGTGCTTGCGCTGCGCGTCCCGCTCGAGGGTGGACGCCTTGTCACGGGCCTGGCGCTCGAGCGTCTCCGCCCGGGTGCGCGCGTCGTTCAGCATCGTCTCGGCCCGGCTGCGGGCCTCGTTGACCATGCTGTCGGCCTTCGTCCGGGCCTCGGAGAGGAGCTGCTCGGACTTGGTCCGCGCGTCGGACAGCATGCCGTCCGCCTCCGACTTGGCCTCGGCCGTGAGCCGGTCGGCCATCTCCTGCGCCAGCCCGAGGACCTTCGCGGCCTGCACGTGGTGGTCGCCGCCGCCGCCGTTCATCGGCGAGGGATCCCCGCCGTAGGGCGACCCCACCATGCTCTGCTGGGGCTGCGGCTGCTGCTGCACGGGCATCGGCTGCTGCACCGTGCGGGGCGCGTCCTCCATCGGACGCTGCTGGGGCGGCGCGACCATCGTGGTCTGCGCGGCCGACGGCGGCGGGGACTGCGACCCGGCGGACTGGGCCTGCGCGGCCTTCGTCCTGGCGTCGTCGAGGTCGGAGTGCGCGCTCGAGAGCTGCTGCTCGAGCTGCTCGACCTGCTCGCGCAGGTCGTTGTTCTCCTCGATGAGACGCCCGAGCTCGGCCTCCACGAGGTCGAGGAAGGCATCGACCTCGTCCTCGTTGTAGCCCCGCTTGCCGATGGGCGGCTTGCTGAACGCGACGTTGTGGACGTCGGCAGGGGTCAGCGGCATCGGATCTCCTCAAGCACTCCTCGGCTGCGGAACCCCAGGTACCTCGGGCTCTTCGAGCTCCGCGACACGCAGAGTATGACCTCTGCGAGCAGGTGAACCATAGTGGACGGGTCCAGTGGTGCGCTGCGTACGACGCCCGATCGGTGACACAGCGCCACGGAATCCGGAGCCGTCCACCCACACGCGTACCTCGCGACACGCCGGAGGGCGATCGGCCGGACGGGGCGGAACCGCTCACCGATGCCCACGGCCCGTGACCCCGTCTCGCGCCCTGCTCCAGGGCGCGTCGAGAACTCGACCGGACGCTCACCGATGCTGTCCGACCACCCACCGCAATCAGTCCGCGAGGGGTTGCCGGCTCTCAGGTTCGGCTCAGGGAGCGGTGGAGAAGGACTTCTCCGCGAGCTTGCGGCGGTCGGAGGCGGAGACCTCGACGTTGGGCGGTGAGAGGAGGAACACGCGGTTGGTGACCTTCTCGATGGACCCGCGCAGCGCGAAGGCGAGGCCGGCCGCGAAGTCCACGAGCCGCTTGGCGGCGACGTCGTCCATCTCGGTGAGGTTCATGATCACCGGAATGCCGTCGCGGTAGCGCTCGCCGATGATCCGCGCCTCGTTGTAGCTGGTGGGCTGCAGCGTGGTGATCTCCGGCAGGGCCGGGGCGGGCGTCGGGCACCGCGGCGACCTCCCGCTCGCGGGCGGCGCACCGGCTCGTCGAGCGCGAGGGCGGCCGCCCCCGAGGCGCTCAGCGACCCGGAGAGCGAGGACGCCGACCCCGAGGAGCCCGTGCCCACCGACGCGAGGGAGCCGGAGCGGCTGCTGCGCGAGGTGTGGTTCGGGCCCGTGTTGTGCTCCCAGCTACGGCCCCGGGTGCTCGAGCGGACGGTCACGTCGGCCTCCTCGTCACGGTCGCCGGACGTGGTCCGGTCCTGCTCGGCTCCCGGGCGGCCGGCGTCGGCGCGGATCTCGGGCTCGGGGTCGCGGGGCTTCGGGGTGCGCGGCCGCTCGTCGCCGTGGGCGGCCTCGCCGCGGGCGGGACGCTCGGTGCGCTCGGCCCGCTCGGCGCCGAACCGGTCGGCCTCGCGCTCGCCGTCGGACCGCTCGTGGCGCGAGCCCTCGTAGCGGTCCTCGTAGTGGTCGTCGTAGCGGTCGGAGCCGTAGCGGTCCGCGGCGAAGCGCCCGGAGCCGTGGCGGTCGGAGTAGTACCGGTCGCTCCCGTAGCGGTCGGCACGCTCGGCGCCGTGGCGACCGTCGTCGTACCGGGCGCCGGCGTAGACCTCGTGGCCGTCGGTGCCGTAGCGGTCGGCGCGCGGGCGGCGGGCGAAGCGGTCGTCCTCGTACCGGTCGGCGTCGGCGTAGTCCCCGTACCCGTCGTAGGAGTCCAGCTCGTCCGCGGGCACCATGCCGAAGTACGCCTTCACGCGGTGCAGTGCGGTCATGGCAGCCCTCTCCCCTTCAACGTCGACCAGCCGGGAGGGAGGTACTGGGACCCCGGGACGGCGGTGGACTACATCCGTGTCATTCACTCACACGGAACGCTAGCCACCGGGTGCCGAGGAGAGCCGTACCGACACGCACACACGTCGAACCGTGCTCGATCGCGGCCTCCAGATCCCCCGACATCCCTGCTGAGAGGGTCGTGGCGCCGGGGTGAGCAGCCCGGACCCGCTCCGCGACGCCGGCAAACGTGCTGAACGCCTCGGAGGGGTCGGCGTGCTGCGGGGCCACGGTCATCACCCCGTCGAGGGACAGGTGCTCGCTCTGTGCGACGCGATCGGCGAGCCCGGGCACGTCCGCGAGCGGACGCGCCCCCGCGACCGGGGGCGTCGTCGAGGCTGACCTGCACCAGGACCGAGAGCGGGTCCGCCCGCTCCCCCGCCTCCCGGGCGTTCCCGACCGCGCGGTCCAGGGCGTCGACCAGCCGCGGCGAGTCCACGGAGTCCACGGCGTGGGCCCACCGCGCGACGTTGCGGGCCTTGTTGCGCTGCAGCCGCCCGACGACGCGCCAGCGCACCGGGGCGTCCGGGCGCAGCGCCGGCGAGCTCGGCGGCCTTGGCCGCGCCCTCCTGCTCCTTGTTCTCCCCGAAGTCGGTCAGGCCGAGGTCGACGAGGTGGGCGACGTCGGTGGCGGGCCGGGTCTTGGTGACCGCGAGCAGGGAGACCTCCCCCGGGTCCCGCCCCGCCGCGCGGGCTGCGGCGTCGATCCGGCCGCGCACCTCCTCGAGGGCGCGCGCCAGCTCGGTCCGGCGGTCGCCGTCGGCGTCCGCGGGGGGCTCGGTCATCGCGTGTCGTACTCCCACCACGTCACCCCGGCGAAGCGTCCGGTGGGACGGGCGCGGCGGTGGCTGAAGAGCTGGTCGTCCTCGAGGGTGCACCGGGTGTCGGCGTCGACCTTCCGGATCCCGAGCTCGTCGAGCTGGCGGCGCAGGCCCGCGTGCAGGTCCAGGGACGGGGTGCCGACGCGGGTCGTGCCCGCGCTGCCGGGCAGCACCGCGTCGACCTCGTCGCGCATCGCCTCCGGGACCTCGTAGCAGAGCCCGCACACGCCCGGGCCGAGCAGCACCTCCACCCGGTCCCGCTCCGCGCCGAGCTCCGCCATGACGTCGAGCGTGCGCGGCAGGACGCCGGCGGCGGCCCCGGTCCGGCCGGCGTGCGCGGCCGCGACCACGCCCGCCTCGGGGTCGGCGAGCAGCACCGGCACGCAGTCGGCGACGACGACGGCGAGCGCCTGGCGCGGCCGGTCGGTGACCAGGGCGTCGGCGGTCGGCACCTCCGACTGCGGTCCCTCGACGACGGCGACGTCGGTCCCGTGCACCTGGTTCATCCAGGCCACGCGGGACGGGTCGAGCCCGATGCCGCGCGCGAGGCGGTCACGGTTGGCGGCGACGGCCGCGGGCTGGTCGCCCACGTGGTCGCCGAGGTTGAACGAGTCGTACGGGGACCGCGACCGGCCGCCCGCACGAGTGGTCAGTACACGACGGACCCGCACGGACCCATCATCCCGCGTGGCGCCCGGGAGCCGGTGACCCCGGGCCGCCACGACCACGCTCAGCGCATGAAGGAGGGGACGTCGACGTCGTCGTCGTCGCCCCGGGTCTTCGGGAGGGGCGACGAGCCGGAGGTCCCGCCGGACGAGGCGGACTCCCCCTCGGCGGCCTTCGGCTCCGACGCGTGCGGCGGACGCGGCCGCCTCCTCGCGGGAGACCGCCGGCGTCGTCGGCATCGTCGGGGCCGCCGCGACGGCGGCCGGGATGGCCGGCTCGGGCGCCCGGTTCGCCGGCGACCGGACCTGGCCCGCCTGCGCGGAGGCGGTCGCCTGGGACGGCCGGCCGGGGCCGCCCGACTGGTTGCCGGCGAGCATCTCGCCGGGCAGCTTCTTGTGCGTCGGGGCCCCGGAGTCGAAGCCGGCCGCGATGACGGTGACCCGCACCTCGTCGCCGAGGGAGTCGTCGATGACCGTCCCGAAGATGATGTTGGCGTCGGGGTGCGCGGCCTCCTGCACCAGCGAGGCGGCCTCGTTGATCTCGAAGAGGCCGAGGTCGGAGCCGCCGGCGATGGAGAGCAGCACGCCGTAGGCGCCGTCCATCGACGCCTCGAGCAGCGGCGAGTTGATCGCCTTGCCCGCGGCCTCGACGCTGCGCCCGTCGCCGCGCGCCGAGCCGATGCCCATGAGGGCGCTGCCCGCCCCGGACATGACGCTCTTGACGTCGGCGAAGTCGAGGTTGATCAGACCGGGCGTGGTGATGAGGTCGGTGATGCCCTGGACGCCGGAGAGGAGCACCTCGTCGGCGGACCGGAAGGCGTCCATGAGGCTCAGCGACACGTCGCCGAGCTGCAGCAGCCGGTCGTTCGGGATGACGATGAGCGTGTCGCACTCGTTGCGCAGCTCCTGGATCCCGTTCTCGGCCTGCGTGGCGCGGCGCTTGCCCTCGAAGGAGAAGGGCCGGGTGACGACGCCGATCGTCAGGGCGCCGAGCTTGCGGGCGATGCCCGCGACGACGGGGGCGCCGCCGGTGCCGGTGCCACCGCCCTCGCCCGCCGTCACGAAGACCATGTCGGCCCCCTTGAGGACCTCCTCGATCTCCTCGGCGTGGTCCTCGGCGGCGCGGCGGCCCACGTCCGGTGCCGCGCCGGCGCCGAGCCCGCGGGTGAGCTCGCGGCCCACGTCGAGCTTGACGTCCGCGTCGGACATCAGGAGGGCCTGGGCGTCGGTGTTCACCGCGATGAACTCGACCCCCTTGAGGCCGACCTCGATCATGCGGTTGACGGCGTTGACGCCGCCGCCACCGATGCCGACGACCTTGATCACGGCCAGGTAGTTGTGCGGGGGCGTCATGCGACCGCCTTTCAGCGTGGAGCTCGGGTGACGCCGACCCGACACGCGGGCGAACCCTCGACTCTCGACCTCTGGTGGAGGTCTATGCTTCGGGGTCACCCTGCCGGCGTCGGTCGCGACCGTAGGCAGCCGACGTAGGCCTTTTCCAGCAGGCGCGCCGGGCGTGTCACGGTCGGCGTCACCCGTTCGCCGAACTCTCGACTCGAAGTCGAGACTTTGCGGCCCCCAGGCGATCCGGCGAGGGGCGCCCCTCGCCGGTCTACCCGAGCGAAGGTGCCCCTCGGTCGGGACGGGTCGGGCCCGGGCTACCCGGCGACGGACGCGTAGGAGGTCCCGAGGCGGGCGTCGGAGAGCTCGTAGGTGGCGGGGGTGCCGATGCCGCGGTCGCGGTAGAGCCCGAGCTTCCAGTAGCTGTAGTCACCGCGGTACAGCGTCCCGGCCGCCGGGTGGTAGCCCGCCACCTTCTGCTGCCCGTCCACCCAGGCGTCGACCACACCGGTCGAGCTGTTGCTCGAGAACTTCACGTGCAGGACCAGGGTCGTGACCTTCCCGACGACCGCCGGGGCGATCGTCTTGTCGAAGTTCTTCGACCCGCCGGGCGCGTCGGCCCCGCCGGACAGGATGAAGTTGCCCTTGCCGACCCGCAGCTCGAGCGGCGGGCTGCCGGTCCCCTCGTTCTTGAACTGGGTGATGAGCTGCCAGGTGTCGGTGTCGATCGGGAAGCCGGGCGCCAACCGCACCGTCAGCCGGATGTAGCGGTCCTGGCCCTCGGTGAAGTTGTCGACGTTCGGCTCGATCTCGGCGCGCTGGGCGCCGCCCGGCATCGTGAAGCGCAGCGCCTTCTGACCGGGCAGGTCGGTCGCCGGGACGACGGTCGGCGCCTTGGCGCCGACGAAGTTCCAGGGCGTGTCCTTGAACATCCCCAGGGACTGGCCGGTGATGTCGGAGTCCCACATCGCCTTCGGGGCCGCGGCCACGGGGGCGGCGGTCGTCGTCGGCGTGGTGGTCGTCGTGGTCGGGGCGGTCGGCTCCGGCGACTTCGTCGGGACGGTGCTGACCGACGTCGACGGGGCCGTCGTCGTCTCCGGCGCGGAGAGGACGGAGAGCCCGCCGAGGCCCGGCAGCGACACCAGCGGGGCGTGGGGCGGCGTCGGGGCCCCCGTCGGCGCGATCCCGGTCGGCTTCGGGGCCGTGGACGCGGCCTCCGACGGTTCGGCGCGGGCGCCTCCGACGGCTTCGGGGCGGTCGGCTTCGGCGCGGCCGACGCGGCCTCCGAGGGCTTCGGACGCCGACCGACCGGCTTCGGACCGACCGGCCGCGGCACGATCGGCCACAGCGTGACCGGGGCCGGCCTCGGCGGGGTCGACGTCGCGGGGACCGGCTTCGGCGCGGGCGGCACGGCCGCCGTGGTGCTCGGGGCGACGGGCGCCGTGGCGGGCGACCCGGCCGCGGTCGTCGTCGAGGTGGTCAGCCACAGCCGCTGGACGGCCGGGCTGACCGCGCCCGCGCCGCCGAGCATGACGATCCGGGCCTGGACCTGGGTGGTGGCCGAGGGCAGGACGGTGCGGACGCCGTCCCGCGTCGGGATCCACCGGCTCCAGGCGCCCGTGGGGAGGACCCCGCGGACGTCGACGCGGGCGGACGTGCCGGACGGGAGGTCGGCGGTCAGGTCCGCGGTGATCGCGTTCGCGGGAGCGGCGGGCCGGCGGGGTGCCAGCACCATGACCCCCTCGGAACGCGCCCGCTCCGTCGAGGGCGTCACCAGGCGCACGGCACCGTCGGCGAGGCGCACGTTGACGTCGTCGCCGCCGGAGACGGCGAGCTCGGCGCCCCAGCTCTCGCCGCTGGGCACGGCCATCGCGGTGGCGGCGAACCCGACGACCGCGGCGAGCAGCACCCCGGCACCGGCGATCAGCGCGGCGTGACGACGGCGGCGCCCGCGGCGGGGGTCCGGCGCGGCCGCGGGGCGCGCCCCGTCCCCGGCGTGCGGGGACAGCGGGCGGGCCGCGAGCGGTTCGTGGCGGGTCGGGGCACCCCGGCGCGCACCGACACCCGGGAGGGCGTGACGCGCGGCGGTCACCTCGACGGTCGGGGTCTCGGCGAACAGGTCGTCGACGAGGTCAGCAGGATGCGACACGGGGGGCCTCCACACCGGCGGCGGGGACGTACTGGTTCGGACCGATGCGCAGCCAGCTGCTGCTCGTGCCCTGCGCGCCGGAGCGCACCTGGCCGACGGCGCTGCACTCGACGGCCATGCGGGCGCCGCCGGCGACGGCGCCGACCGCGGACGAGGCGTCGGTCGGGGCGGAGCGGACGACGAGGGTGGGCGCCCCGGTGGGCTTGGCCAGCGCCGAGGGACCCGTCCCGGTCCAGAGGTAGGTCACGGTGACCCACGCGTTGTCGCGCAGGCCGAGGTCGTCGTAGAAGGTGCCGTCGGCGAGGTCGATGCCCGCCGGGTTGGCGACCGTGCGGCCGAAGCCGTCCTTGCCGCCGTTGTAGCGCTTCTGGTTCGCGGCCTGCGCCTGCGGCATGCCCTGCGGGCAGGTCCTTCCAGGTCTGCCGGGTCGCGGCGGGGTTCCAGTAGTCGTCCATGGTGTTCCACGGGCCGACGTCCCAGACCGGCGACCAGGAGCAACGCCCGCTCGGGGCGCAGACCTTCACCGTGTAGTCCCCGGTGTCGCGCGGCGAGAGCCCGCGGCGCGAGGGCAGCGCGACGAAGTGGTCGCGGGCGACGATGACGTGGCCGTTCGCGGTGGTGCCGCCGACCAGCCCCTCGCGCGTCGCGAAGACCCGGCTCCCGACGGCGGGGGTGGCCGGCGCCGCGACGCCGGGCGGGACGATCGGGACCGTCGCGGTGGGCGCCCCCTGGGCCCGGGTGCGGTCCGCGGCGAGCCAGATGCGCTCGAGGGCGGGGCCGGCGCCGTGGTCGCCCGCGACGAGCGTCGCGCGGACCTGCACCGTCGAGGTCGCCTCGGGGAGCACGGCCGGGCCGCCGGGGTCCGCGGGCTCCCACTGGCTCCACGTGCGGTCGGCCCGCAGGCCCCGGACGTCGACGAGGACCTGGGCCCCCGGCGGGACGTCGGCGGTGACGTCGGCGGACACCCGGTCCACCGGCGCGGCCGTGCGGCGCGGGGCGAGCAGCAGCTCGCCCTCGGCCAGCGGGGAGCGGGCGCTCTGGGCCCGCACGGTGTCGCCCGCGAGGCGGACGGCGCCGGCGGCGGCGACGACGTTGGTGTCGTCCCCGCCGGCCACGGCGAGCTCGGCGATCCACGTGTCCCCCGGCGACGCGGCCCGCGCGGCGGGTGCCTCCGCGAGGGCCACGACGAGCGCGATCACCGTGAGCACCGCCGCGAGCGCCGGGCCGAGGGCGGCACGGCGCCTCCCGCCCCACGGCGCCCGCCCCTCGGGTCCACGGTCGCGCTCCGCCCGCGCGGTCGTCATGGTCATCGCGTCCTCTCCCTCGCCGTGCCGTACTGCGGCGCGGCCCCGAACGCCGCACGCCCCGCTCCGGGGCGCCGCAGAGTTGACGCTGCGTGATCCCGTGGGTCAAGTGCGACACGTGGTGTGCGTGTGAGTGATGACCAGCCAGGTGACGACCGTTCGTGCAGGTCGTGGGCCTGCGACGGCCCACCGATCGGGGACCGCCCGACCCCGGTCGGGTGGCCCGAGGGCCCGGGGACACCGTCGGGCACGGAGATCGCCACCCGACACGGTGACGGCGGGTGACCGATCGGGGGTGACGGACCGGACGTCGTCGCGACGCGCGCCCGCCGCCGGGCTCACGCGTCCTTCATCTCCGCCCGCGCCACGCCGGCGGCGTCCGGCGGGACCGCGCACGGCTCGCCGGTCGACCCGTCGTCGGCCGCCGAGCCGGGGCCGCCGGACCGCCCACGGCCTGCGCCGGGTGACCTGGGGCGGCGGAGGCGTCCGGGCGGTCAGGAGACGACGGGCAGGTCCGGGGTGGAGACGTCGTAGGTCGACCCGGGCCGGGTCAGCAGCGGGCCGAGCACGGCCGCCTTGCGCGCGTCGTCGGCGTCGGCCCCCCACCGCACGGTGCGCCCGGCGTCGAGGGAGAACGACACGTCGTACGGGCCGGCCGCCCGCAGTTCGGTGATCTTCCCGCGCAGGTCGGGCGGGAGGGCCGCCAGCACGCGGACGGCGGCCACCGTCGTCGGGTCCGACGGGGAGGCGGTGAGCCCCGGGGCGAGGACCAGCCGCGGGATCCCCGGCGGCGGGGCCGGCATCGTGCGGTAGGCGAAGCCGGTCCCGTCGACCAGCGCCACCCCGGTCCCCAGCGGCATCGCGGCGACCGGCTCCCGCTCGGTCACCGTCACCGTCACCGTGTGCGGGATCGAGCGGCGCACGTCGACCGTCGCCACCCGCGGGATCGTCTGCACCCGGGCGTCGAGGTCCGCGGTGTCGAGCCAGAGCAGCGACGTCCCCGGCGCCACCTGCGCGGCCGCCCGGACGGCGGGCAGTGCCTCGGCCGACGCGCCGTCGACCTCGACGTCGGTCACGTCGAACACCGACGAGAAGCCCAGCAGCCACACCAGGCCCGCCACGACGGCCGCCGCGACCAGGGCCGCGAGGCCCGCGGCGCAGCAGCGTGCGGCGCCGCGCGGCGCGGGCCTCGAGCGCGGCGTGGTCCCGCGGCCCGCGATCGCGCGGCGGGCGGTTCGACGGCCGCCGCCGGCGCTCGGCGCCGGAGCGCGGCCCGCCGCCGCGCCCGGCCCCGCCCCGTGAGGAACCACCCCGGGACGCAGCACCGCCCGACGAGCCCCGCGACGTGCCGGTCCGCGACGCGCCGGGCTGCGGGGCGCCGCGCCGGGAGGACCGCCCCGACGGGCCGCCGCACGCTCCCCGCCCTCGGCGGCGGCACCGGGCGACGAGCGCCGGCGCGGGGCGGAGGGCAGGGGGTCAGCTCCCCGCGCGGTCGGCGCCCGCGCCGACGGTGGCGTCGTGGCGGGCCGGGGCGTCGAGGCGCTCCAGCTCGGAGAGCACCTCCGGGCCCAGCACCGTGACGTCGCCGGCGCCCATCGTGATCACGAGGTCCCCGGGGCGGGCGAGCTCCGCGAGCAGCCCGGGCACGGCGGCCCACGACGGCTCGTAGTGCACCCGCTCCGGCGGCAGGTCGATCTGCGCGGCGATGAGCTCGCCGGACACGCCGGGCTCGGGCTGCTCGCGGGCGCCGTACACGTCGAGCACGACGACCTCGTCGGCCAGCGAGAGCGCCTCCCCGAACTGCGCGGCGAAGTCCCGGGTGCGCGAGTACAGGTGCGGCTGGAAGGCCACGAGCAGGCGCCCCCGCTCCCCCAGCACCGGGCGCGCGGCCCGCAGCTGCGCGGCGACCTTCGTCGGGGCGTGCGCGTAGTCGTCGTACACCCGCACGCCCGCGGCCTGGCCGCGCAGCTCGAACCGGCGCCGGACCCCGGTGAACGACGCGAGCCCGTCCAGCAGCCGCGGCAGCGGCGCGCCGAGGTCGAGGCCCGCGAGCAGCGCGGCGCAGGCGTTGAGCGCCTGGTGCTCCCCCGCCACCCCCAGCCGCAGCTGGTGCTCGGTCCCGCCGGTCCGCAGCGTCAGCAGCCCCGTCTCGGCCTCCGCGCGGTAGTCGAGGACCACGAGGTCGGCGGGGTCGTCGGGGTCCGCCCGCCGGCCGTAGCGGCGGACCCGGATGCCGGCGGCCTCGGCGCGGTCGCCCAGCGCGGCGGACCCGGGGTCGTCGGCGCACACCACGAGGCAGCCGCCCGGCTCGATGCGCGCGGCGAACGCGTCGAAGACGGCGACGTAGGCCTCGGCGGTGCCGTGGTGGTCGAGGTGGTCGGGCTCGACGTTGGTCACGATCGCGACGGCCGGCGAGTAGGCGAGGAACGAGCCGTCGCTCTCGTCGGCCTCGGCGACGAACACGTCGCCGTGCCCGTGGTGGGCGCTCGAGCCGGACGCCAGCAGATCCCCGCCGATCATGAACGACGGGTCGCCGCCGCAGGCCTGCAGCGCGACCACCAGCATCGACGTCGTCGAGGTCTTGCCGGCGCTGCCGGAGACGCAGGCGGCGCGGTGGTCGGCCATCAGCTCCGCGAGGACGGCGGAGCGGTGCAGCACCGGCACGCCGCGCGCGGCGGCCTCGAGCAGCTCGGGGTTGTCCGGGTCGGCCTGGTGCACGGCCTTGGTGGTGACGAGGGCCGTGGGGCCGCCGGGGAGCAGGTCGAGGTTGGACGCGTCGTGCCCGACGGCGACCTCGGCCCCGAGCGCCCGCAGGGCGAGCACCGCGCGGGAGTCCTTGGCGTCGGAGCCGGACACCATCGCGCCGCGGGCCAGCAGGATGCGCGCGATGCCGCTCATCGCCGCCCCGCCCGCGCCGATGAAGTGCACGCGCGACAGCAGCCGTGGCAGCTCCGGGATCACCGCCTGCTCGCCGAACTCGACGGTCGAGCCCCGGTCCTGGTCCTGCTCGCTCACCGCTCCCCCTCGCGCCGCACCACGCCCCCCATGGTGCCCGCCCCCTCGTCGGCGCCCGCATCGCCCTCCGCGCCGTCCACGACCGCCAGCACCATGCGCGCCAGTGTCTCGTCCGCGTCCGCGTGGCCGGTCCGCCGGGTCGCCGCGCTCATCGCCGCGAGCCGCTCGCCACTGGTCAGCATGGGCACCACGAGCTCGGCGACCCGCTCCGGGGTGAGGTCGGCGTCCTCGACGATCTCCCCGCCGCCGTGCTCCACCACGGGCAGGGCGTTGAGGCGCTGCTCGCCGTTGCCGTGCGGCAGCGGGACGAAGATCGCGGGCAGCCCGACCGCGGACACCTCGGCGACCGTCATCGCCCCGGAGCGGCAGATCGCGAGGTCCGCGGCCGCGTAGGCGAGGTCCATCCGCTCCAGGTAGGGCACCGCCACGTAGGGCGGCGCGCCGGGCACCGTCGGGACGTCGAGGGTGTTCTTGGGGCCGTGCGCGTGCAGCACCCCGATCCCCGCCCGCCCCAGCGCCGCGGCCGCGCCGGACACGGCCTCGTTGAGCGAGCGCGCGCCCTGCGAGCCGCCGAAGACCAGGACCGTCGGGGCGTGCGGGTCGAGCCCGAAGTGCGCGCGGGCGCTCGCGCGCAGGGCGCCCCGGTCCAGCGTCGTGATCGCGCGGCGCAGCGGCATCCCGATCACGGGCCCGTCGAGCCCGCTCCCCGGCACGGCCGCGGCCACCGCGGCCGCGTGGCGCGCCCCGACCTTGTTCGCGATCCCGGCGCTGGCGTTGGCCTCGTGCACCACCACCGGCACCCGCGAGCCGGGCAGGCGCGCGGCGAGGTAGGCCGGCAGCGCCACGTAGCCGCCGAAGCCGACGACGACGTCCGCCTCGACCCGGCGCAGCACCTGCCGCGTCCTCGCGACCGAGTGCAGGACCCGCCAGGGCAGGGCCGCGAGGTCCTTCGAGGGCTTGCGGGGCAGCGGCACCGGCGGCACCAGCTCGAGGGCGTACCCCCGCGCCGGGACGAGCGTCTTCTCCAGCCCGCGCTCGGTGCCCAGCGCGGTGACCGTCGCGTTCGGGCGCAGCCGCCGGACCGCGTCGGCCAGCGCGAGCGCGGGCTCGATGTGGCCCGCCGTGCCGCCGCCGGCGACGACGACGGAGAGCGGGCGGGCGCCGGAGCGGGGCCGGTCGGGCACGGGGTCGTCTCCTCGGGCGGGTCAGCCGGTGCGGGCGCGGGCCCGCACGGCGGGTGGTGGGAGGCGCAGGGCCCGCGCGAGGCGGCCCTGGCCCTGGGTGCGCAGCACCGCGGCCGCGTCGGCCTCGTGGCGGGCGAAGTTCGCGAGCAGGCCGCCGGCGAACAGCGCGAGCGCGAGCGAGGTGCCGCCGGAGGACACCAGCGGCAGCGGGATGCCGGTGACGGGCAGCAGCCCGACGACGTAGCCGATGTTGATCGCCGCCTGCACGACGAGCCAGACGGTGAGCGTGCCCGCGACGACGCGGATCCACGGGTCGATCGACCGCGCGGCGATGCGCAGCCCGGTGTAGGCGAGCGTCACGAACAGCGCGATCACGGCGAAGGCGCCGAGGAAGCCCAGCTCCTCGCCGATGATCGCGAAGATGAAGTCGTTGTCGGCGTTGGGCAGGTAGCTCCACTTCGCCCGGCCCTGCCCGAGGCCCTGCCCGAAGACGCCGCCGTCGGCGAGCGAGTAGAGCGCCTGCCGCGCCTGGTAGGCGGGCCCGAGCGGGTCGGCGCCGCTCGGGTCGAGGAACGCCGCGATCCGGCTCTGCCGGTAGGACGCGACGACGCCGAGCACGACGGCGCCGATCACGCCGCCGGTCCCCAGGAGCGCGAGCAGGCCCAGCGGGGCGCACGCGAACCACAGCAGGCCCCCGACGACGACGGCGAGCGAGATCGTCGTGCCGAGGTCGGGCTGGGCGACGACGAGGGTGAGGATCAGCAGGGCGACCGGCATGAGCGGCATCAGCGCCTGCCGCCAGCGCCGGGGCGCGGGCCGGTGGCGGACCAGGACGTGCGCCCCCCACAGCGCGAGGGCCACCTTCGTGAGCTCCGAGGGCTGCAGCGACACCCCGGCGACGCGGAACCACGACCGCGAGCCGTTGACCTCCGCGCCCAGCCCGGGGACGAGCACCAGCACGAGCAGCACCAGGCAGCCCGCGAGCAGCCACGGGCTCGCGGCCCGCCACCGCCGCGGCGGGACCCGCAGGCCCACCCAGAACAGCACCGCGCCGACCACCGCGAACGCGAGCTGGCGGAAGAACACCCCGTACGACGAGCCGCCCGCCGCGTAGGCGTTCACCGACGACGCCGAGAGCACCATCACCAGGCCCAGCGCGGTGAGCAGGCCGAACACGGCGAGCACCAGGTGCAGCGAGGTCAGCGGCCGGCCGAGCCACTGCTGCGAGCGTCGCGCCGAGGGCCCGCACCGGCGGCGGCGCCGTGGTCCGGGGGGTCCGGGAGGTCACGACGGTGCGCCCGGGTCGGACGCGGGCTCGGGCACCCCCGCGACCCGCTGGGCGGCGGCGGCGAAGGCGTCCCCGCGGGCGGCGTAGTCGCGGAACATGTCCATCGACGCGGCCGCCGGCGCGAGCAGCACGACGTCGCCGGGGTGGGCCATGGCGGCCGCCGCCACCGCGGCCGCCGTCATGGGATCGGACTCCCCGGTCGAACCACGCGAATCCATCGGGCCATCGTCACCCGCGCCGACGTCGACGACCGGCACCTCGGGCGCGTGTCGGGCCAGGGCGTCGAGGATCGCGCCCCGGTCGACGCCGAGCACGACCACCCCGGCGAGGCGGCCGTGGTGGGCGAGGACGAGGTCGTCGACCTCCGCGCCCTTGAGGATGCCGCCCGCGAGCCACACCACGCGGTCGTGCGCGGCCAGCGACGCGGCGGCGGCGTGGGGGTTGGTCGCCTTCGAGTCGTCGACCCAGCGCACGCCGTTCGCCTCGGCGACGACGCCCCCGCGGTGCGCGCCCGGCGCGTAGGCCCGCAGGCCCGCCGCGACGGCCTCGGCGGGCACCCCGTGGGCCCGGGCGAGCGCGGCGGCCGCGAGGGCGTTGGCCTGCCCCGGCGGCCCGGGCGGGGCGATGTCGCCGAGCGCGGCGAGCACGGTGCCGGACCGCGACCCGTCGTCGGCGAACGCGCGGTCGAGCAGCAGCCCCTCGCCCCGCTCGGTGACCAGGCCGAGCTCGCCGGGCCCCGGCTCGCCGCGGGTGAACCCGACGTGGCGCGGCGCGGGCGCGGCGCGCAGCAGGCCGGCGGCGCGCTCGTCGTCGAGACCCGCGATCGCGATCCCGCCCCGCAGCACCCGGGCCTTCGCCGCCGCGTAGGCCGCCATCGAGCCGTGCCAGTCGAGGTGGTCGTCGGCGACGTTGAGCACCGCCCCGGCGTAGGGCGCGACCGAGGGGGACCACTCGAGCTGGAAGCTGGAGAGCTCGACGGCGAGCACCCGGTGCCCGGCGCGCAGCGCGTCGACGATCGGCAGCCCGATGTTCCCGCAGGCCACCGCGTCCTCGCCGGCCGCGAGCAGGATCGCCTCGAGCATCCCCGTCGTCGTGGTCTTGCCGTTCGTGCCGGTGACCGCGAGCCAGCGGGGCGGCCCCGCGGGGCACACCGCGGGGTCCTGGCCGAGCCGCCACGCCAGCTCCGGCTCGCCGATCATCTCCACGCCCGCGGCCTGCGCGGCCCGCGCGAGCGGGGAGTCCGGGCGGAAGCCGGGGCTGGTGACGACGAGGTCGCACCCGGCGGGCAGGGCGGCGAGGTCGGTGGTGACGGCGGCCGTGCGGTCCCCGAGCGCGGCGAGCTGACCCGGGTCGGCGTCGGCGACCGTCACCGTCGCGCCGAGCTCGCCCAGCACGTCGACGACCGACGCCCCGGTGCGCCGCGCCCCGGCCACCAGGACGTGCGTGCCCGCGAACCCCCCTGTCCCGGTCACCGCTACCCGCCCGACGCGGCGAGCCACTCGCTGTAGAACAGGCCCAGGCCCAGCGCGCAGCAGATGGCCGCGAGCAGCCAGAAGCGGATGATCACGGTGGTCTCCGCCCACCCGGCCAGCTCGAAGTGGTGGTGGAACGGCGCCATCCGGAAGAGCCGGCGCCGCGTGGTGCGGAAGACCGCGACCTGCAGCACCACCGAGAGCGCCTCGACGACGAACACGCCGCCGAGGACGACCAGCAGCAGCTCGGTGCGGGTGACCATCGCGAGCCCGGCGAACAGCCCGCCGAGGGCGAGCGAGCCGGTGTCGCCCATGAAGATGCGGGCGGGGGCGGCGTTCCACCACAGGAACCCGATGCACGCCCCCATGCCGGCGGCCGCGACGAGCGTGATGTCCAGCGGGTCGCGGACCTGGTAGCAGCCGGCCGCGATCGCGGTGCCGCAGGCGTTGCGGAACTGCCAGAACGAGACGATCAGGTAGGTCGCGAGCACCATCGCCGAGATGCCCGCGGCGAGGCCGTCGAGCCCGTCGGTCAGGTTCACCGCGTTCGAGGCCGCCGTGACGATCAGGTAGCAGAACAGGATGAACCCGACGCTGCCGAACCCGACGACGGCGACGTCGCGGACGAAGGACAGGTTCGTCGACGCCGGGGTGAGCCCCTGCTCGTCGGCGAACTGCAGCGCGAGCACCCCGAAGATCACGGCGGTGACGAGCTGGCCGACCAGCTTGGCGGTCTTGTTCAGGCCGAGGTTGCGCTGACGGCGGATCTTGATGAAGTCGTCGAGGAACCCGACGACGCCGAGCGAGGTCATGAGCATCAGCACCAGCAGGGCCGACGCCGAGATCGACACGTCCGCCACGAGGTGGGAGGCGAGGTAGCCGATCCAGATGGCGGCGAGGATCGCGACCCCGCCCATCGTCGGGGTGCCGCGCTTGCCCTGGTGGCTCTGCGGGCCCTCCTCGCGGATCTCCTGCCCGAAGCCCTGCCGGATGAACAGCCGGATGACGTACGGCGTGAGCAGGATCGACACCGCGAGCGCGATCCCGGCCGCGACGAGTACGCCCTTCACCGCGCGCCCCCCGTCCCGGTCGCCGGGTCGAGCAGCGCCTGCGCCACCGTCTCCAGCCCGGCCGAGCGGCTGGCCTTGACCAGCACGACGTCGCCCGGCCCGGCGTGGACCGCCTCGAGGGCGGCCGCGGCGTCGGGCACGAGGTCGGAGGCGAGCCCGGCGTCGCGGGCCGCCTCGTGCATCCCGCGGGCGGCCTCGCCGACGACGACGAGCCGGTGCAGGCCGGTCCGCGCGGCGAGCCGGCCCAGCTCGGCGTGCGCCGCCTCGGCGTCGGGACCCAGCTCGGCCATCACGCCCAGGACGGCGGTGCGGTGCCCGCCCTCGCCCGGGGCCATGGCGGCGAGGGTGCGTCAGCGCGGCGCGCATCGACTCCGGGTTCGCGTTGTAGGCGTCGTTGAGG
This sequence comes from uncultured Actinomycetota bacterium, assembly GCA_963716955.1. Classification (GTDB taxonomy): domain Bacteria; phylum Actinomycetota; class Actinomycetes; order Mycobacteriales; family Pseudonocardiaceae; genus Actinomycetospora. The sequence continues at coordinate 98,517 of CAVQUY010000015.1, read as the reverse complement.
ACGGTGAGGCCGTCGGCGCGCTCGCCGACCTCCATGCGCCAGCGGCTGCGGGGCTCGGCCTCGCCGAGCGCGTCGGCGACCGCCGCGACCGACAGGCCGGTGGTCTCCAGCGCGATCGCGGCCGCGACCAGGGCGTTGTCGACCTGGTGGGCGCCGCGCAGCCGCAGCGCCACGTCGGCCTCGCCGCGGGCGGTGACCAGGCGGAAGCGGGCGCGCCCGTCGGCGCCGAGGGTCTCGTCGACGGCCCGGACGTGCGCCGCCGCGGCGCGTCCGGCGTGCACGACGCGGGCCGTGGTCCGGTCGGCCATCGCGGCGACCACCGGGTCGTCGGCGCCGAGCACGGCGACGCCGCCGTCCTCCGCCGCCGGCAGCGCCTCGACGAGCTCGCCCTTGGCGGCGGCGATCGCCGCGCGGGAGCCGAACTCCCCGAGGTGCGCCGACCCGACGTTGAGCACCGCCCCGACCCGCGGCGGCGCCACGCGGCAGAGCGCGGCGATGTGCCCGGGCCCGCGGGCGGAGAGCTCGCAGACCAGGTGGCGGGTCGTGGCGTCGGCGCGCAGCACCGTCCACGGGTGGCCGAGCTCGTTGTTGAAGCTGCCCGGCGGGGCGACCGTGGGCCCGTCGCGCTCGAGCAGGGCCGCGACCAGGTCCTTCGTCGAGGTCTTGCCCGACGAGCCGGTGATCCCGACGACGTTCAGGCCCGTCCGCGCGACCAGCGTGTCCACGACGTGGCGGGCGAGGGTCTGCAGCGCGGCCAGCACCGCCGCGCCCGAGCCGTCCCGGTCGGCGGCGAGGACGTAGGAGCCGGCCGTGCCCTCGGGGGTCGCGCCGACCGGCACGATCACCGCGGGGCCGTCGACCTCGTGGGCGGCCAGCACCCCGGCCGCCCCGGCGTCCAGGGCGGCGCGCGCGAAGGCGTGGCCGTCGGCGCGCTCGCCCGGCAGGGCCACGAACAGTCCGCCGGGGCCCACCGCGCGGCTGTCGAACTCGACCGTGCCGGTGATCCGCTCGTCCCCGGTCGCCCGGTGCAGCGCGCCGCCGACGAGGCGGGCGAGCTCGGCGAGGGTCTCCTCGATCACGCAGGGTCCTCTCGCAGGGCGCGGTCGTGCAGGGCGGTGGTGAGTTCCTCGACGTCGGAGAAGGGCAACGTCTCGGTGTCTCGACCTTCTGGCCCGGCTCGTGGCCCTTCCCCGCGACGACGACGACGTCGCCCGGCTCCGCGGCGGCCACGGCGGCCCGGATCGCGGTCCGCCGGTCGCCCTCCTCGGCCACGATCGCACGGGCCGCCCGGCACGCTCCGCGCCCCGTCCAGCATCGCCGCGCGGATCGCCGCGGGGTCCTCGGTGCGCGGGTTGTCGTCGGTGATCCAGACCAGGTCGGAGAGCTCCGCGGCGAGGGCGCCCATGACGGGCCGCTTCTCGCGGTCGCGGTCGCCGCCGCAGCCCAGCACCGTCAGGACCCGGCCCGATCTCGTGCCGCCGCCCCGGAGACCTGCGCCCGCAGCGTCGTGAGCAGGGCCTCGACCGCGGCCGGCTTGTGGGCGTAGTCGACGACGGCCAGGAAGGGCTGCCCGGCGTCGACGCGCTGCATCCGCCCGGGCACCGCGACCTGCGCGAGCCCGGACGCGAGCCGCGCGGGGTCGAGCCCGGCGGCGTGCCCGCAGGCGAGCGCGACGAGGGCGTTGGCGACGTTGAACCCGCCCGGCAGGCGCAGCGTCACCGGCAGGTCCGCCCCGTCCGGGCCGAGCGCCCGGAAGGTCTGCGTGCCGTCGGCGCACGCCGTGACGTCGGCGGCGGTCCAGTCGGCGTCGGGTGCCGGTCGCGCTGACGGTGACCGCGTCGAGGTCGGCGGCCAGGCGCTGCACCCCAGGCGTCGTCGACGCAGACGACGTGGGCCGCGGACCGGCCGTCGAAGAGGCGCCGCTTGGCGGCGAAGTAGTCCTCCATCGTCGGGTGGAAGTCGAGGTGCTCGGGCGAGAGGTTGGTGAAGGCGCCGACGGCGTAGGCCGAGCCGTCGACCCGGCCCTGGGCGAGCGCGTGGCTGGAGACCTCCATCGCCGCGTGCGTCACGCCCTCCTCGACCATGGCCGCGAGCAGGGCCTGCAGGTCCGGGGCCTCGGGGGTGGTGAAGGCGCTGGGCACGTGGCGCCCGCGCATCCGCGTCTCGACCGTGCCGATCAGCCCGGTCGACGCGCCCGCCGCGGCCAGCGCCGCCTCGAGCAGGTAGACCGTGGTCGTCTTGCCGCTGGTCCCGGTGACGCCGAGCAGGGCGAGCCGGCGCGACGGGTCCCCGAAGATCAGCGACGACGCCGGCCCGAGCGCCTCGCGCGGGCGCGGGTGCACCAGGACCGGCACGCCGGCCCCGGCGACGGCGGGCCGCGTGGCGCCCTCGGGGTCGGTCAGCACGGCGGCCGCCCCGCGCCCGAGGGCCTGCGCGGCGAAGTCGGCCCCGTGGGCGCGCGTCCCGGCGAGGGCGGCGAAGAGCTCGCCCGGCCCGACCTCGTGGGCGCGCAGGCCGGCGCCGTGCACGGTGACCGACGGGTCCCCGTGCACCTCCGGCGCGGTCCCGGTGGCCTCCGCGATGCGTTCGGCGATCGCCGACAGCGGGACGGGGGTGACCCGGCGCGGACGGATCACGTCGGGGCCCGGCGGGACGGTGTCACCGGAGGGCTCCACGACGGTCCGGCTGGGCGCGGGCACGGGGCGAAGGCTACTCACCGTCCCGGCCGGACCCGCCCTCGCCCTCCACGGCGCGGGGAGTCGCGGACAGGGCCCGCACGTGGCTCGCGACGGCGCCTCCGGTCCGCTCCGCGTCGCCGGTCGCCAGCAGGTCGAGCAGGCTCCCCCGCAGCACGGCGAGCACCAGCGCGCGCTCCGCGGCCCCCTCGGGGGTCCCGACCACCGACGACGGCTGGTGCGCGGCGAGCAGGAGGTCCCAGTCGGTGACGGTGTCCCGCGCGAAGCCCTCCCACGGTCCCGGCTCGCCGATCACCGAGCGGCTGTAGGCCTCCAGCCACAGGCGCAGCAGCGGCGCGGTGCTCGGGCGCCGAGAGCCACCGCCACACCCCGTCCGTGACCGCCGCGAGCCCGGCGTCGTCGGGCAGGCCCTCGAGCACGCGGAGCTGGTCGGCCCGGGACCGGCCGAGCAGCGCCCGCACCAGGCCGTCCTTGCTGCCGAAGAGGTAGAGCAGCACCCGCGGGCTGGAGCCGATCGCCTCGGCCAGCGGGCGCAGCGACATGTCGGACAACCCGTGGGTGAGCACCCACCGGTAGGCCGCGTCGAGGAGCTCGCGCCGGCGCGCGGAGCCCTCGTCGACCCCCGTCGCCGTCCCGGAATCGGTCGCCGTCACGCGGGACAGTGTGCTTCACTGAAACAGTCGTTTCAGTGAAGGGGGCGTGTTCCTCGTGGGTGATCTCGTGCTGCGCGACGCCGATCGGCCCGGTGACCTGGGCTGGATGCTCATGGCCCACGGCGAGCGCTACGCCGCCGAGTACGGCTGGGCGGTCGAGGCCGTGACGGCCCGGGTCGTCGCGGACTTCGCCGCGTCCGCGGCGCCGGGCCGCGACGCGGCGTGGGTGGCCGACCTCGACGGACGGCGGGTCGGGTCGGTCCTGTGCGTGCACGAGGACGCGACGACGGCGCGGCTGCGGCTGCTGCTCGTCGAGCCGGAGGCCCGCGGGCTCGGGCTCGGCCGGGCCCTCGTCGAGCGCTGCGTGGCCTTCGCCCGCGACGCCGGGTACGCGCGGCTCGTGCTCTGGACCAACGAACCGCTGGCCGCGGCCCGGGGGCTCTACCTGGCGGCCGGGTTCGTGCTGCGACGGCGAGGAGACCCACACCGAGTTCGGCGGCGAGCTGCTCGGGCAGTCCTATGTGCTCCGCCTGTGAGCACTGCTCCGCCGTGTGGCACGGAATCAGGGGAGCACGCACGATAGGTGCTCACGAGCCTTCGGCACCTACGGCAGCTGCAGCGGCACGACCCGCGGCGGGGCGGTCGACACCGGCACGTTCCCGTGCGCCGCGAGGTAGGTCGCGATGTCGTGGAAGAGCGGCGCGGCCGAGTCGCCGCCGGGCGGGGCGTCGAGCATGAGGGCCACGACGTAGCGCGGGTCGTCGGCCGGGAACATGCCCGCGAAGGTGATCCAGTAGGTCGACTTGGCGTAGCACCCGCAGCCCGGGTCGACCTGCTGGGCGGTCCCGGTCTTGCCCGCCACCGGGTAGCCGTCCATGGCGGCCTTGGCGCCCGTGCCCTGGTTGGGGCTCTTCGCCTCCTGGGTCACCGACTGCAGCATCTGGCGCAGCGTCTGCGCGGTCTGCGGGGACATCGCGCGGACGCCGGCCGGCGGCGGGGTGGGGGTGCGGACCCCGTCCGGCCCGACGGTCGCCGAGATCACCCGCGGCGGGACGCGCACCCCGTCGTTCGCGACCGCCTGGTAGATGCTGGCCATCTGCAGCGTCGTCATCGACAGGCCCTGCCCGATGGGCAGGTTGCCGAACGTCGAGCCCGACCAGTCCGCGCGCGGCGGCACCGACCCGGAGCTCTCGCCGGGGAGCTCGACGCCGGTCCGGGTCCCGACGCCGAGGCTGGAGAGCATCTGGGCGAACCGGTCCTGCCCGAGGCGCTGGGCGGTCATCAGCGTGCCGACGTTCGACGACTTGCCGAGGATCCCGTTCATCGTCATCTGGACCGGGCCGTGCACCCAGGCGTCGTTGATCGTGCGGTCCGCGACCTTGATGTTGCCGGGCACCGTGATCACGTCGTCGGGCTTGATCAGGCCGGCCTCCAGGGCCCCGGCGAAGGTCACCACCTTGTTGACCGAGCCCGGCTCGAACGGGGTGGTCACCGCGGCGTCGCCCGGCGCGGGCGCGCCGCCCGCCGCGCTGTTGGCCAGCGAGAGGATCTGCCCGGTCTTCGCGTCGAGGACGACCGCGCTGCCGTCCTTCGCGCCGGTGCGGGCCACGTAGGCCGAGAGCTTGTCCTGCACGGTGTACTGCAGGTCGGAGTCGAGGGTCAGGACGACGTTGCGCCCGGCCTGCGCGGGCTGCTCGGCGCGGGTGCTGCCGGGGATGACGGCGTCGCTGCCCTCGGCGGTGTCGACGATCCGGTAGCCGTCGGACCCGGCCAGCACGGCGTCCTGGGCGCTCTCGAGCCCGACGTTGCCGCTGACCCGGCCCTTGTCCAGGCTCCACGAGGCGCTGCCCACCACCGACTCGCCGACGTCGCCGGCCGGGTACTGGCGCGACTCGCGGTCCTCCGAGGCGATCTCCGGGAACTCGGTGGTGATGGTGCGCGCCGCCGTCGGGTCGACCAGCGGGGCGAGCACGACGTAGGCCCGGTCGCTCGTCAGCTCCTGGAACAGGGCCAGCGGGTCGGCGTGCAGGATCGCGGCCATCCCGGTGGCGATCTGGGCCTTGCGCTGGTCCGGGGTGGGGGTGCCCGGCACCGCGCGGACCTCGGGCTTCGACCAGTCCGCGGCGATCCGGCGCGGGTTCGCGACGAGCGCCTTCGCCTCGACCGAGAACGCCAGCGGGGTGCCGTTGCGGTCGAGGATCGCGCCGCGCTCGGCGGGCACGACGAGCCGGGTCATGCGCTGCTTGGCGGCGTCGTTCGCGAGCGAGCCCGCGTCGATCGCCTGGACCTCGACGAGCTTGCCCGCCGCGACGAGCAGCAGGACGACGAGCAGCAGCCGCCCGATCCGCAGGCGGCGCCGGGGGTCCGGCGGCGCGGGGGCGCGACGGGCGCGGGGCGGCGGTCCCGGCGGCGGGCCGGGACGCCGGGGCGGCCCGCCCCTCCCGGGCGGGGGCGCGGGCCGACGGGGGCCGGGAGCGCCGGAGCCCCACCGGTCGCCGCGACCGGTCTGCCGGGACGGCGGCCGGGTGAGGGTCGCCGGCAGGCGTGCCATCAGCGGCCTCCGGCCGCGGCCGGGGTGGCCGGACCGGTGGCGGCGGCCGCGGCGGCGCTGCTCGTGCCGGCGCCGGCCGGGGCGGGCGCGGGGGCGCCGCCGGTCGCGGCCTGGACCCCGGAGCGCGGGTCGTTGGCGAGCGCCTCGGGGTCGGGCGCGGTGCCCTCGGCGCCGGGCGCGGCGGGGCTCGCCGGCGTCGCGGGGTTCGCGGGGACGGCCGGCGGGGGCGGCGGCGCGGCGGCCCGCGCCTTCTCCGGGGTGCCGATGACCTGCGAGGTGCCGTCCGGGTGCACGAGGATCACCGCGGGCACGCCGGCCGGGACCATGCCGATGCGCTGGGCGCTGGCGGCGAGGGCGGGGGCGGACTGCATCGCGGCGACGTCGCGGTGCAGGCGCTCGACCTCCTCGGTGCGGTCCCGGGTGGCCTGGCGGGCGGCGTCGAGGCGGTAGGAGTCCGCGGCGGCCGCCGTCGAGAGCCACAGCGTCGCCACCAGGCCGGACGTCAGCAGCACCATGATCAGGAGCACGAACGGGGCGGTGCCGCCGGACGCGTCGGTGGTGGCCGCGGCCCGGTCGGCGGCCCGCTGGGCCCGCGTCCGGCTCCGCGCCGCGACCTCGGCCCGGCTGCGCGCGCCGGTCCGCGTCGTACTGGTGGCGCGACCCGCCGTCGGGACCCCGGAGCGGGTCGGGCGCGCCGCGGGGGCGGTCCCGGCCGCACGTTCGAGCGTGCTGGAGCTCATGCGGCCTCCCGGACGCGTTCCGCGGCACGCAGCCGCACCGAGGCCGCGCGCGGGTTCGCGGCCACCTCGGACTCGTCGGCCTTCTCCGCGCCGCGGGTGAGCAGCGCGAGCTCGGGCTCGTCCTCCGGGCGCAGCACCGGCATGTCCGGCGGCGCGGTCGTCCGCGAGCGCTCCCCGAGCACCCGCTTGACGATCCGGTCCTCGAGCGACTGGTAGCTCATGACGACGATCCGGCCGCCGAGGGCGAGGGCGTCGACCGCGGCGGGCACCGCGGCGGCGATGGCGTCGAGCTCGCCGTTCACCTCGATGCGCAGCGCCTGGAAGGTCCGCTTGGCGGGGTTCCCGCCGGTGCGCCGCGCGGCCGCGGGCAGGGCCTGCTCGAGGAGGGCGACGAGCTCCGCGCTGGTGCGCAGCGGAGCCCGTCGCCGGGCACGGACGACGGCCTCGACGATCCGCTTGGCCTGTCGTTCCTCCCCGTGGTCACGGAGGACGCGCACCAGCTCGCCGGGCGCGTAGGTGTTGAGCACGTCGGCCGCGCTCGGGCCCGTCGTCGGGTCCATGCGCATGTCGAGGGGGGCGTCGCGGGAGTAGGAGAAGCCGCGGTCGTCCTCGTCGAGCTGCAGCGAGGAGACGCCGAGGTCGAACAGCACGCCCTGCACCCGGGGCAGGCCGAGGTCGTCCAGGACGTCGGCGAGCTCGTCGAACACCGCGCGCACCAGGTGGATCCGCCCGGCGTGGGGCGCGAGCCGCTCGGTGGCCAGGCGCAGCGCCTCGGGGTCGCGGTCGAGGCCGACGAGCGTGAGGTGCTCGTGGCGGGTGAGCAGCGCCTCGGCGTGCCCGCCGAGCCCGAGCGTGGTGTCGACGACGACCGCGTCCGGTCCGGCGAGCGCGGGGTCGAGCAGCTCGAGGACGCGGGCGAGCAGGACGGGGAGGTGCCGTTGCGGGGTCGGGCGCTGGGGAGCGGCGTCCGGCTCGTCGGCGGTGGTGCGCATGTGGGTGACATCGGAGGCGTCGGACTCCCCGTCCCGTGGCTCCGGGCCCATCGTCGCCTCCCCCGCTCCTGCGCCCGGTCGCCGCGACGTGCGCCGCACCGCCTGATCCTTCGGTGCACGACCGGACGGGTCCGGCCGTGCCCGGGCCCGGACGCGGCGGATGCCGTCACGTCCCGGTCCGCAGGGCGGGCGGACCTGGCGCCGGGGAAGGGGCGCCAGGGCCGTCACCCTGCGGACCGGGGCCTCACGGCACCCGGGTCGTCGGTGGGCTCGGTCGTGTCTGCTCGTGGGGCCTAGAAGACCCCGGGGAGTACCTCCTGCTGGGCCTGCGAGTAGCTGTCCTCGTGGGCGTCCTGGTACTGCTGCCACGCCGCCGAGTCCCAGATCTCGAGACGGCTCACGGCGCCGATCACCGTGCAGTCCCGCTCCAGGCCGGCGTAGCGACGCAGTTCCGCGGCGATCGGGATGCGCCCCTGGGAGTCCGGACGCTGCTCGTCGGTGCCGGCGAACAGGTAGCGCTGGTAGGCGCGCACCCGCTCGTCGGTGAACGGCGCCTCGGCCACCTTGCGGGCCATCTGCTCGAACTCGTCACGGGGGAACACGTACAGGCAGTGGTCCTGCCCCTTCGTGATCATCAGCCCCCCTGCGAGGTCGTCGCGGAACCTGGCGGGCAGCGTCAACCTGCCCTTGTCGTCGAGCCGCGGGGTGTGGGTGCCGAGGAACACGGCTCCACCCCCTCGGTGAGGCCCCCTGCGCCCCACTGCTCACCACATTACCCCACAACGCTCCACCCACAACCTCAGGGTTCGGCGGATGTGCCCCGATCGGAGGAGTTCCCGCAGGTCAGTGCAGGTGGGGCCAGGTGGGGGGCGCGTGGGGACGATCCACGATCCGGCGCGTCCGTGGGGGCTCCGACACGCGTTCCGGGGCGGCTCGACGGCGCTGTCCGCCCTGCTCGGGGTGCCGGGTGGGGCGTGGTGGGGGGCTCGTGGGGGGCGGAGTGGGGCGAGGTGGGGGCGGCGGGGTGGGGCGAGGTCGGGGGCGGCGGTGAGGGCCGGGCGTGGGGACCGCCGGCCGGCAGGCCACCGTCCCGCCTCACCCCGCCCCACCAGGGGCACACCACGCAGCTCCCGAGGCCCGCCACCTGCCCCAGGTGCTCCTGATCAACGTGGACCGGGCCGAGCCGGGCACGCCAACCAGCCGCCCCACCCCGCCCCACCAGGGGCACACCACGCAGCCCCCGAGGCCGCCAGCCTGCCCCACGTGCTCCTGATCAACGACGACCGGGCCGACGCCGAGCCGCCGCGCCAGTCCCGCCCCACCCCGCCCCACCAGGGGCACACCGCGCAGCTCCCGAGGCCCGCCCACCTGCCCCACGTGCTCCTGATCAACGGAAGCGCGAGGCGCGCACACGACGACGCGCCGCCGACCACGAGGGGTCGACGGCGCGCGGGACGATTCGGGGTCGGGCTACTCCTGCTCGAAGCGCTTGCGGAAGCGCTCCTCCATCCGGCTGGTGAAGCGGCTCTTCTCCTTGTCACCGCCGGGCGGCGTCTTGCCGTCGCCCTCCGCGGTGGCCGCCTCGCCCTTCTTGCCGCCCGTGGCCGTGATCGCGAGGACCGCGCCGGCGAACATCAGCAGGAAGCCCACGACGCTGACGATCGGGAAGCCCGCGACGAACCACTGGAACACCAGGCCGAGCACCAGGGCGACGACCCCGAGGACGAACAGCACCACTCCCTGGATCCGGCGGCGCCGGGACGGGCGGCGGAGTCGGCCTCCCCGCACCGTCGACGCGAACTTCGGATCCTCGGCATAGAGCGCGCGCTCGATCTGGTCGAGCAGACGCTGCTCGTGCTCGGAGAGCGGCATGGTTCTCCTCCGGCACCGGAACGAGAGCGATGATCGGCCCGCGGGTGACTGGGACGATCGGCACATCCATCGGGATGGCTGACTTCATCGTACGAGCCCTCTGGCACTCCGACTACCCGGACGTCGGTCTTGCCCCGACGATCATTCTTTCGGCCGGTGAGAAGGCCCCCGCCGCGACTCGCCGCGATCATCCGGGTGCGGTGCGTGGCGACCGGTGACGATCACCGGTCGCGCGGCGCACGTCAGGGTCGGGCGGGGCGCCGGGCCATGACGTGGATGCGCGAGGCGAGGTCGCGCAACGGCGGGGTGTCCGCGGCGAGCTCCTCGAGCGCGGCGAGGTCGGCGGCCCCGGCGGCGCCGTCGGGGGTCTCGGGCACCAGGTCGGCGAGCACCCGGTGGCCGCGGACCTGCTCGACGACGAGCCCGCCGTCGCGTTCGAGCAGCGTGCGGACCTCGTCGGTGTCCATCCGGCGCAGCAGCGGGTCGCCCGGCCCCCAGCGGCCCGCGGGGTCGGCGAGCAGGCGCCGGGCCTCGGCCACCCGTCCGGCGACCACCCGGCCGAGGACCGCCGCCCACCGTCCCGCGACGAGGACCGACACCGCTCCCCCGGGCGCCGCCGCGGTGGCGAGGGCGCGGACCGCGGCCGCCGGGTCGTCCACGTACTCCAGCAGCCCGTGCCCGAGGACCAGGTCGGCCCCGTCGGCGATGTCGGCCAGCGCGTCGACGTCGCCCTGCACCGCGCGCACCCGCTCGGCGACGCCGGCGTCGCGCGCCCGGCTGCGCAGGACGGCGAGGGCGTTGGCGCTCGGATCGACGACGGTGACCTCGCAGCCCTCCACGGCGAGCGGCACGGCCCAGGTCCCGCTGCCGCCGCCGACGTCGAGCACCCGCGGGGCCGCGACCCCCGTGGACCGACCCGCGAGCTCGGTCCGCAGCGCGGCCGCGACGACGTCGACGGCCGTGGGTGCGGACGGGCGTGCGGTCACGGCCACACCGTAGTGCGGACCCGTCGGGGATCCGCGGCCGAGCCGGTACGTTGCCCCCGTGTACGTGACCGGTGTGCTGAGCCTCAAGGGCGGGGTCGGCAAGACCACCGTCACCCTCGGCCTCGCCGGGGCGGCCGCCCGCCAGGGGCTGCGGACCCTCGTCGTCGACCTCGATCCCCAGGGCAACTCGACGACGGCGCTCGAGCCGGCCGAGAGCGAGACCACGATCGCGGACGCGCTGGAGAACCCCTCGCCCTCGATCCTCGCCAGCTCCATCGCCCCGAGCGCCTGGGACGACACCATCGACGTGCTCGTCGGCTCCGAGGACATCGAGCGCCACAACCACCCCGACCCCGGCTCCCAGCGCCTCGGCCGGCTCTCGCGCCTGCTCGCCGCCCTCCCCCGCGGCACGGGGGCCGACGACGGCGGGTCGCGCGCGTCGGCGGGCGTCCGGCTGCCCTCCTACGAGCTCGTCCTCATCGACTGCCCGCCCTCGCTCGGCCAGCTCACCCGCTCCGCGCTCGTGGCGGTCGACCGCGCCGTCCTCGTCACCGAACCGACGATCTTCGCCGTCTCCGGTGTGCAGCGCGCCTTCGAGGCGGTCCAGGCCGAGCGTGCCCACAACCCGCGCCTGCAGCCCCTCGGCGTGCTCATCAACCGCTACCGGACGCGGTCGGCGGAGCACGAGTTCCGGGTGAACGAGCTCCGCGAGCTCTTCGGCCCGCTCGTCCTGCCCGGCGTGCTGCCCGACCGCACCGCGGTGCAGCAGGCCCAGGGCGCGGGCGTCCCGATCCAGCGCTGGGACACCCCCGGCGCCCGGGAAATCTCGCAGCACTTCGAGAACCTCCTCGGGCGCATCGTGCGGGCCGGCCACCGCGCGCGGCAGGAGCGGAACCCCCGCCGCACCGGCTGACCGGTTCAGGACGGGCGGCGCCCGGCCACCGTCCGCGTCACCAGCGCGAGGAAGAGGTCCGCCTGCCGGACCATGTCGTCGGCGTCGCGCTGCCCGACGCGGCTGCGCGCCCCCGCCTCCACCGCCGAGCGCGTCGCCGAGTGCGCGGCGAAGAAGGCGGCCCACTCGCCGTACTCGGGCGCCACGGACGCGAGCAGCGTCCACGCGTCGGTCGGGCGGGCCGACCGCCGCGTCCTGGCCCGGGCCGCGAGCACCGCGGCGGCCGAGCGCAGGGCGGACAGGTGCGCGAGCCGGAACCGCTCGGCCGGGGTGTCGGCCTGCTGGGCCTCGCGCAGGCCGTCCCGCGCGGCCTCGAGCAGCGTCACGACCGACCGGGACGGCGGCGGCCCGGGCGGGCGCGGACCGCTCGCCGCGGCCCCGGCCGGGCGGCGGCCGCGGGTCGGCCGACCGCGGTAGCCGCCCCGGGGCGTGGGCGCGTGCGCCAGGCCGGTGTCGAACAGGCTCGCCGACTCCGCCCGGGGGTCGGGCGTCGAGGCGGGCATCGTCGGGATCGTCATGGTGTCCTCCCGGACTCATCGCGGACGGTCAGGTCAGCCAGCGGAGGTCCCAGACCCCCGGCCCGGAGCGCATGCGGAGCACGAACTCCCCCGGCGGCAGGTGCGGCTCGTCGGACCGGCGGGCCAGCACCCGCCAGCACCGGCACCGGTCTCCCCCGACGGGCATCATCGAGCGGAACGGCCAGCGCGACTGCTCGATCCACCGCTCCTGGACCTCGGTGACCAGGTAGTGGCTGTCGCGCCGGTTGGGGCGGCGGTGGAACTCGACGGGGTCGCCGTCGACGCACCGCACCTGGACCGGCGAGGGGCTTCGAACCATGCGTCCTCCACGGCGGCGCTCCCCCGCCCCGCTGGCGCGGGACGGGCCTGGGCTGCCACCGTGGGGAAGCCGGCGGCGCCGGGCACGGCGGGACGCTTCCCCACGGCCCGCCGCACCCGGAGTCGAACACGTGTTCGACTCCCACGAGTGAACCGTGCCCCCGGGCGCGCGTCAAGTCGGCCGCGCGGTGTCAGTCCCTCGTGCGGCGGACGGAGCCGCGGGACGGACGGCCGAGGGGCGGTCGGCCGTCTCGACGGGCGTGATGAGATGGCGTGGTGGACGGGCAGGCGCGGCCGTGGGGGGCTCCGGCGACGACGGCGCCCGGCCGCGCGGGCGGCGCGCGGTGACCGCCGCCCCCGAGGAGGCCCGGCTGGTCGACCTCGAACCGGTCGAGCTCGCCGGCCGCCTCGACGAGGCCCTCCAGCTCTACGTCGCCGCCATGGGCTACCCGCCCGGGACGGCCCGGCAGCGGGCGCCGATGTGGCTCGAGCACTCCCGGCGGCCCGGCTGGCGGGCGGTCGCCGCGCTCGACGAGCAGGACGTGCTGCGCGGGATCGCCTACGGCTACCCCGGGGCGCCCGGCCAGTGGTGGTACGAGGAGGTCCGCCGCGGGCTGCGCCGGGCGGGGCGCCCGGTCCGGTCGCCGGCGGGCGGGCGCCTCGGGGCCGGCCTCGGGCGCCTGCTCGGCGAGTCCGGCGGGGCCCCCACGGGACACGCGGGCCCGGGCGCCGGGTCCACCGACCTCGACCCGTGGCCCCTCGACGGCGACCCCGAGCAGCTACCTGGCCGACTACTTCGAGCTCACCGAGCTGCACGTGCGCACCGACGCCCAGGGCCACGGCCTCGGGCAGGCCCTGCTGCGGCGGCTCCTCGACCGCGCCGACGGGGGCCACGTCCTGCTCTCCACCCCGGAGGCGCCGACGCCCACCCGTGCGTGGCTGCTCTACCGGCGCTTCGGGTTCCGCGACGTGCTGCGCCACCACCGGTTCTCCAGCGACCCGCGCCCGTTCGCCGTGCTCGGCCGTCCCCTCCCGCTGGGGCCCGGGTCCCCGTCCTGACCGGGGCCGGCCCGCGGCGGCCGGGACGCGCCGCGGTCCGCCCGCCGGGCGCTGTCGGACCCGCCTGGCACGATGTCGCCGTGCCGTCGTCCTCCCCGTCCCGCGGGCGTCCCGCCGCGCGGCGGCGCTCCCTGGTCCTGCTCGCCGCGGTGCTCGCGCTGGTGGCGCTGCTCGGCACCGGGTGCGTGCGCGTGCGGGCGGGCCTCGCGGTGTCGCCGAAGGACACGGTGTCGGGGACGATCGACGTCGGGACCCCCGACGGGGCGCCCGGCGGCAACGGGCCGCCGCTGCAGGTGCCCTCGGACCTCTCGAGCGACGTCACCGTCACGCGGTACGAGCAGGACGGCTACGTCGGCTCGCACCTGGCCTTCGAGGACCTGAGCTTCGACGACGTGTCGCGCCTGCTCCCGCAGATCAGCCCGACGACGTCGTCGGCGATCCGGCTGCAGCTGCGCCGCGCGGGCGACCGGGTGATCCTCTCGGGCCAGGTCGACCTCACCCGGGTGTCGCCGGAGAGCGCGGACGTCCAGCTCAAGATGGCGTTCCCCGGGCCGATCCGCCAGACCGACGGCACCGTCTCGCAGGGCGTCGTCGCGTGGACCTTCACGCCCGGCGAGGTCGGCGAGGTCAACGCCGTCGCCGAGTACCCGGACCCCAACGCGCCCGTCGTGGGTGAGCTGGGCGGTGCTGCTGGTCGTCGTCGTGCTCGCGGCCGCCGGCGTGGTCTTCGCCCTCGCCGCGGCCACCCGCCCCCGGACCGACCGCCGGGCGCGGCGCTGACGCTGCTGACCGGCCGCGCGCGCGGGTGGCTCAGCCCGACGCGGGCTGGGCGGCGACGCCGAGGCGCTGGACCACGTCCATGACGGCGGGGTGCCGGTTCATGCTGATGTAGTGGATGTTGCCCACGCCCTCGTCGTACATCCGCTGCGAGAGCTCGACGCACAGGTCGATGCCCGCCTCGCGGAACGCCGCGGCGTCGTCGGCGAGCGGCTCGAGGCGCTCCACCATCAGCTGCGGCAGGGCGGAGCCCGAGAAGTCCGCGCCGCGCTCCATCGCCTTCGGGTTCGTGATCGGCATGAGGCCCGGCATGATCGGGATCTCGCAGCCGGCCGCCGCGATGCGGTCACGCATCCGGAGGAACTGCTCGGCGTCGTAGAACATCTGGGTGATGGCGAACTCCGCGCCCGCCTTCACCTTCTGCACGAAGAAGCGGGTGTCGGAATCGTCGTCGACCGACCGCGGGTGCAGGTACGGGAACGCCGCCACGCCCACGCAGAACGAGCCGAGGCGCCGGACCATGTGGACCAGTTCCTCGGTGTACTGCAGGCCCGCCGGGTGCGGGACCCACTCGGCGTCCTTGTCGTTCGGCGGGTCGCCGCGGATCGCGAGCACGTTGGAGATGCCCGCCTCGGCGTAGGAGCCGATGACGTGGCGCAGGTCCTCCATCGACGCGTCGACCGCCGTGAGGTGGGCCATCGCGGTCAGCGTCGTGTCGGTGGCGATCCGGCCGGTGGTCCGCACCGTGCGGTCCCGGCTCGAGCCGCCGGCGCCGTAGGTCACCGAGACGAAGGCGGGGTCGAGCGGCTCGAGCGACCGGATCGTGTTCCACAGGGTCCGCTCGCCCTCGTCGTTCTTGGGCGGGAAGAACTCCACCGAGAAGGTCGGCGTCCCACGCTGGATGCGTTCCGTGACAGTGGCCATTCGGTGACCATACGCAGGCACCACGCCGCCCGGGAGCACTCGTGTGACGGTCACCGCCCGGTTCGGCGCCCATCCGGCCGGTTCATCCGGAGGTGCCTACCCTCTACCTGGCGCCCCGGCGAGAGGAGCACGGATGTCGGTTGGCCGGACGCTCGAGACGACGGGCGGCCCCCTGATCTGGGACGTCCCGGCGGAGGTCCTCGCCGCCGTCGACGCCGACCTGCCCACGGCGGTCACCGAGGCGCTGCGCCGGTTCCTGGACGCGCGCCGCGAGACCTGCGCGGGCGTGGCGCCCGAGTTCGTCGACGCCGTGGACGACCTCGGTGACCTCGCCCTCGGGGGCGGCAAGCGGCTGCGCCCCACGTTCGCGTGGTGGGGCTGGCGCGCCGCCGGCGGGCCCGCGGCGGTCGACGCCCCGCACCCGGGCGTCGTCCTGCACGCGGTGGCCGCGCTGGAGCTGATCCAGGCCTGCGCCCTCGTGCACGACGACCTCATCGACGACTCGCTGCTGCGCCGCGGCAAGCCCACCGTGCACGCCCTGTGGACCGCCCGGCACCGCGAGCGGGGCTGGATCGGGTCGTCGGACCGCCTCGGCGCCGCCGTCGCGATCCTGGTGGGCGACGTGGCGCTGGCCTGGGCCGACGACATGCTCCGGGCCGCGGGCCTCGACGCGGCCGTCCTCGCGCGGACGACGCCCGGTGTGGGAGTCGATGCGCACCGAGCTGCTGGCCGGGCAGTTCCTCGACGTCGTCGGGCACGCCACCGACCTCTCGACGCCGGAGGGGGTGCTGCGGATCAGCCGGTACAAGACCGCCGCGTACACGATCGAGCGCCCGCTGCACCTCGGAGCCGCCCTCGCCGACGCCGACGACGACGTCGTGGCCGCCTACCGGGCGTTCGGCACCGACCTGGGCATCGCCTTCCAGCTGCGCGACGACCTGCTCGGGGTCTTCGGGGACCCGGCGGTCACCGGCAAGCCCGCGGGCGACGACCTGCGCGAGGGCAAGCGGACGCTGCTCGTCGCCCTCGCCCGCCAGCACCCCGACCGCGCCGCGGCCGCCGCCGTCGAGCACGCCCTGGGCAAGCCCGACCTCACCCCCGACGAGGTCGGGGCCGCGCGCTGCGCGCTCACCGACCTCGGGGTGGTCGCCGAGGTCGAGGAGCGCATCGCCTCGCTGACCACCTCGGCGCTCGACGCACTCGCCGGGGTCGACCTCGACCCGGACGCCCGCGAGCGGCTCGTCGCCCTCGCCGCCGCCGCCGTCCAGCGGACCCGCTGATGTTCGCGCCGAGCCGTCGGCGCGGGAGGAGACCGGCATGACGCCACGCCGCACCGCCGGACCCGTCACGGCGCGTGGTCGTCGTCGGCGCGGGACTGGCGGGGCTGACCGCCGCGCTGCACCTGCGCGGCGCGGGCTGCGAGGTCACCGTCGTGGAGCGCGAGCCGTTCGCCGGCGGTCGCGCCGGCCGGCTGGACCTCGAGGGGTTCCGGTTCGACACCGGCCCGACCGTCCTGACGATGCCCGACCTGCTCGAGGCGCCCCTGGCCGCCGTCGGGGAGAAGCTCGGGGACCGGCTCGACCTGGTCCGCCTCGACCCGGCCTACCACGCGCGCTTCGCCGACGGCTCCGCCATCGACGTGCACACCGACGCCGACGCCATGGAGCAGGAGGTCCGCGAGAAGGTCTCGGCGGCCGACGCGGCCGGCTACCGGCGGCTGCGCGAGTGGCTCGGCGAGCTCTACCGCGTGCAGATGGCGACGTTCATCGACGCGAACTTCGACTCCCCGCTCGACGTCCTCTCCCCCGACCTGGCCCGCCTCGGCGTCCTCGGCGGCTTCGGGCGGCTCGGGCCGCGCATCGCGAAGTTCATCGACGACGAGCGCCTGCGCCGCATCTTCTCCTTCCAGGCGCTCTACGCCGGGGTGCCGCCGGCCCGGGCCCTCGCGGCCTACGCGGTGATCGCCTACATGGACACGATCGCCGGCGTCTACTTCCCGCGGGGTCGCGACGGGGCACCGGGCGGGGTGCGGGCGCTGCCGCAGGCCTACGCCGACGCGGCCGTCGACGCCGGCGTCGAGCTGCGGCTCGGCACCGAGGTCACCGAGCTGGAGCGGTCGGGGGGCCGCGTCACCGCGGTCGTCACCGACCGGGAACGCCTGCCCGCCGACGCCGTCGTCCTCACCCCGGACCTGCCCGTCGTGCACCGCCTGCTCGGGCGGACGCCCCGGCGCGGGCGGCCGCTGCGCTGGTCGCCCTCGGCGTTCGTCGTGCACCTCGGCCTCGACCGACCGCAGCCCGACCTCGGCCACCACACGATCTCGTTCGGCTCGGCGTGGGCGTCCACCTTCGACGAGATCATCACCGACGGCCGGCTGATGTCCGACCCGTCGCTGCTGGTCACGCGCCCGACCGCGACCGACCCCGCGCTCGCCCCGGCCGGCCGCGACTACGTCTCGGTGCTCGCCCCGTGCCCCAACCTCGAGAGCGCCCCCGACCTGGACTGGGACCGGATCGCGCCGCGCTACCGCGACGAGCTGCTGACGGTGCTCGCCGGGCGCGGGATCGCCCTGGACCCGGGCGCCGTCGTCGCCGAGCACCGCATCTCCCCCGCCGACTGGGCCCGGCAGGGCATGGCCGCCGGCACCCCGTTCTCCGCGGCGCACACGTTCGCCCAGACCGGCCCGTTCCGGTCCGGCAACCTCCCGCGCGGCGTCGAGAACGTGGTGCTCGCCGGGTGCGGGACGACGCCCGGCGTCGGGGTCCCGACGGTGGTCGTGTCCGGGAAGCTGGCCGCGCAGCGCATCGTCGGGGACGCCGCGTGACGACGGGGGTGGCGCCCCCGAAGGCCGCGGCGGGCGAGCTCGACGCGGCCGGGATCACCGCGCCCGCGCTCCGCGGGGCCTACGCCCGGTGCCGGGCGCTCAACGCCGCCCACGGCCGCACGTACTTCCTCGCGACGCGGCTGCTCACGCCGGCCCAGCGCCCGGCGATCCACGCGCTCTACGGCTTCGCGCGGATGGCCGACGACGTGGTGGACGCCCCGGGCGCCGCGGGTCCCGACGAGGTGGTGGCGCGCCTCGAGGAGGTCCGGGCGCGGATGCGGGTGGCGCTCGCCGGGCCCGCCGACCCGGCCGACACCGCCGCGCTGCTCGCCGACGAGCCGGTGGTCGCGGCCCTCGCGCACACCGTCGACCGCTACGGCATCGACCACCGCCACCTCGAGGACTTCATGGACTCGATGGCGATGGACCTCGCGGTCACCGGCTACGAGACCTTCGACGACCTCGGGGTCTACGTGCACGGCTCCGCCGCGGTGATCGGGCTGCAGGTGCTGCCGGTGCTGGGCACGGTGGGCCCGCGCGCCGAGGCCGAGCCCGCGGCGGCGGCGCTGGGGGTGGCGTTCCAGCTCACGAACTTCCTGCGCGACGTCGGGGAGGACCTCGACCGGGGGCGGGTCTACCTGCCGCGCGAGGAGCTCGCGGCGTTCGGCGTGGACCGCGAGCTGCTGGCGTGGTGCCGGGCCCGGCAGCGCACCGAGCCGCGCGTGCGCCGGGCGCTGGCCCACCTGGTGGCGCACACCCGGGCGATCTACCGCCGCGCCGAGCCGGGGATCGACCTGCTCGACCCGGTCTCGCGCCCCTGCGTGCGGACCGCCCTGGTGCTCTACGGCCGCATCCTCGACGAGATCGCGGCCGTCGACTACGACGTGCTCGCCCGGCGGGTCGTCGTCTCCGAGGCGCGCCGGGCGGCCGTCGCGGGCCCCGGGCTGGTGCGGGCGGTGGCGGCGCGGCGCCTGGGTGCGCTCCGCGCTCGTGAGCAGAAAACGTCGCGCATAGCCGCACTTTCTGCTCACGAGCCGGAGGGCACCTAGGCTCGCCGGCGTGCGCCGCGGGGTCCCGGACGAGCTCGTCCTCGCCTTCGACGCGGACTGCCGCCGCTGCCGGGCCGTCGCCGCCGCGGTGCGCGAGCGCGCGCCGGGGCTGGAGGTCCTGCCGCTGCGCGACTACCGGGTGGCGGCCTGGCGGCGCGAGGCCCTCGGCGAGGACCCGCCGCACGCGCCCACGCTGCTCGCCGTCACCGCGGCGCCCGACGGGACCGACCGCGTGCGGGCCTGGACCGGCCCGGCGGTCGTCGCCGGCCTCGTCGCCACCCTCGGGGTGCGGCGCGCCGCGGCGCTGGCACCGGTGCTGCGGACGGTGGTGCCGGCGCTGCTGGTCAGAACGCCATCGCCTGGGCGCGGCGCTTGACCTCGCCGCCGCGGTCCGAGCGCAGCGCCTCGATCGGCGCGCCCGGCAGCGTCGGGTCCTCGAGGAAGAGCCAGCGGAGGATCTCCGCGTCGGTGTAGCCGCCGTCGCGCAGCACCGTGATCAGCCCGGGCAGGCCCTTCACGACGCCGGTCTCGACGAGGAAGGCGGCCGGGACCACCCACCGGTCGCCCTCGCGGACGCCGAGGAGCTGGCCCTGTTTGATCATCTGGCTGATGCGGGTGCGGGGGACGCCGAGGTTCTCGGCGGCCTCGGCGAGGGTGAGGGCCTCGATCTCCCGTCCGAGGAGAGCGGTCAGCGCGGCGGTCACGCCCGACACTGTGCCAGAGGTCGGGGCGCGCTTCACCGGTCCGCGTGCCACCTCCGCGCCCGCGCGTCGCCGCGGGGCATCGCGGTCCGCCGCTCGTAGCATCCGCACATGGCCCGCGACACGCCAGGTCCCCCGCGGACGGGGGCGTCGACGGTGCTCGACGGCCGCTACCGCGTCGGCGAGGTGCTCGCCCGGGGCGGGATGTCGACCGTGCACCGCGGCACCGACACCCGGCTCGACCGGCCGGTCGCGATCAAGATCATGGAGCCGTCGCTCGCGGCCGACCCGACCTTCGTGCGCCGCTTCGAGCGCGAGGCGCGCGCGGCGGCCCGGCTCTCCCACCCCGGGATCGTCGC
The DNA here is from genome assembly GCA_963716955.1 of uncultured Actinomycetota bacterium. GTDB lineage: Bacteria > Actinomycetota > Actinomycetes > Mycobacteriales > Pseudonocardiaceae > Actinomycetospora. The sequence goes on along the minus strand of CAVQUY010000015.1, from coordinate 78,546 downwards.
GGTGCACGACCAGGGGCGGCACGGGGGCACCGTCTTCCTCGTCCTCGAGCTCGTCGAGGGCGGGACGCTGCGCGACGTCGTCCGCGAGCAGGTGCGGCTGGCCCCGGCGACGGCGCTCACGGTCGTCGAGCAGGTCCTCGCGGCGCTGCGGGTGGCCCACCGCCAGGGGATGGTCCACCGCGACGTGAAGCCGGAGAACGTGCTGGTGTCGCGGGCGGGCCAGCTGAAGGTGGCCGACTTCGGGCTGGTCGCGGCCGCGTGGGACGGGGCCGCGGACGGCTCCCTGGACACCGGTGGGTCGACCTCGGACGACCTCATCCTCGGCACCGCCGCCTACCTCGCGCCCGAGCAGGTCGAGCACGGGCGCACCGACGAGCGCAGCGACGTCTACGCCGCCGGGGTCGTGCTGTTCGAGCTGCTGACCGGCGCCCCGCCCCACGGCGGCGACACCGCGCTCGCCGTCGCCTACCGGCACGTGAACGTGGACGTTCCGGCCCCGTCGACCCGGGCGCCGGGCATCCCGCGGGCCCTGGACCGGCTCGTCGTCGCGGCCACCCGCCGCGATCCCGACGAGCGGATCGCGTCCGCGGCGGACTTCCTCGAGGCGGCGCGGCGGACGCGGCAGGAGGAGTCGCTGCCCTTCTCCCCCGTCGCCCCGCCGCGCCGGCCGCGGGTGGGGGCGGCGTCGGCGGCCGCCCCGCCGCCGCACACCGGGACGCGCGTGTTCACCGGGCCGACCCCGCGGGTGGAGCCCGACGACGAGCCGTCCGCGGCCGTCGAGGTCGGAGCCGGACGACGAGCGAGGACGCCGACGACGAGGCCCCGGCCCGCGAGGAGAGCACGCGGACCCCGCACGTCGACCACGTCGTCGACCGCGTGGAGCGCCACGCCCGGCGTCGGGCCCGCATCCGCTCGCGGCGGGTGTTCGCGGCGTGGATCGTGCTGGTCAGCGCGGCGACGGTGGCCGCGGGGTCGCCGGGTGGGCGCTGGGTGCCTGACGGCTCGTGAGCACTTCTCCGCCCCATGACGACGGGAAAGTGCTCACGAGCGCGGAGCGCACCTACCGCCGCAGCATCTCCGCGGTCAGGAACGCCAGCTCGAGGGACTGCTGGGTGTTCAGGCGCGGGTCGCAGGCGGTCTCGTAGCGCCCGGCCAGGTCGGAGTCGGAGATCTCCTGCGCGCCGCCGAGGCACTCGGTGACGTTCTCGCCGGTGAGCTCGACGTGGATGCCGCCGGGGTGGGTGCCCAGCCGGTGGTGGACCTCGAAGAACCCCTGCACCTCGTCGACGACCTGGTCGAAGTGGCGCGTCTTGAACCCGGTCGTCGCCTCGTAGGTGTTGCCGTGCATCGGGTCGCACTGCCAGATCACCTGGTGGCCCGAGGCGGTGACCTTCTCGACGATGCCCGGCAGCACGTCGCGGACCTTCCCCGCGCCCATGCGGGAGATCAGGGTGAGCCGGCCGGCCTCGTGGCGGGGGTCGAGCCGCTCGACGTACTCGACGGCCTGCTCCGGCGTCGTCGACGGGCCGATCTTGACGCCGATCGGGTTGGCGAGCAGCTCCGCGAAGGCGACGTGCGCGCCCTCCAGCGCCCGGGTGCGCTCCCCGATCCAGAGGAAGTGGGCGCCGAGGGAGAACAGTCTCGGGTCGTCGCGGCGGGTGGAGTCCAGCCGCAGCAGCGCCCGCTCGTAGTCCAGCACCAGCGCCTCGTGGCTGGCGTAGATCTCCGTCGAGTGCAGCGAGTGGTCGGTGACCCCGCAGGCCGACATGAAGCGCAGCGCCCGGTCGATCTCGGCCGCCACCGCCTCGTAGCGCTCCCCGGCCGCCGAGTTCGCGACGAACTCGCGGTTCCAGTCGTGCACCTCGTGCAGGTCGGCCATGCCGCCGCTGGTCAGGGCGCGGGTGAGGTTCATGGCGGCGGAGGCGTTCGCGTAGGCGCGGATCATCCGGCCCGGGTCGGGGATGCGCAGCTCGGCGTTCCCGGCGAGCGAGTTGACCATGTCCCCGCGGTAGGACGGCAGCCCGAACGCGTCGATCTCCGACGAGCGGGGCTTCGCGTACTGCCCCGCGATCCGGCCGATCTTGACCACCGGCGTCGACGCGCCGTAGGTCAGCACCACCGCCATCTGCAGCAGCGTGCGGATGTTGCCGCGCAGGTGCGGCTCGGTGTTGTCGGCGAAGGTCTCCGCGCAGTCCCCGCCCTGCAGCAGGAACGCCTCGCCGCGCGCGACCGCCGCGAGCTGGTTCCGCAGCCGGTCGATCTCGGCGGGCACCGTGATCGGCGGGACGTGCTCGAGGACCGTGCGCACGTCGAGCACCGCCGACGGGTCCGGCCAGTCCGGCTGCTGGGCCGCCGGCCGCGAGAGCGCGGCGTCGAGCCGCTCGCGCAGTTCGGCGGGCAACGGGGGCAGGCCGGGCAGGGCATCCACGGGCAGATCGACGGACCACACGCACGCGAGCTTACGGGCGCGCCGCGGCGGCCCTCAGGCCACGCGGTGCGCGACCTCCTCGCCGCGCACGAACCGCCCGACGTTGGCCACGAACCCGCGGGCCATCCCGGCGTAGGACTCCTCGGTGATGCCCCCGACGTGCGGGGTCACGACGACGTTCTCGGCGAGCAGCTCGTCGTGCGGGTCGATCGGCTCGGTCCAGGCGACGTCGAACCCGGCGCCCGCGAGGTGCCCGGAGCGCAGGGCCGCGAGCAGCGCGTCGTGGTCGACGACGGGGCCGCGCCCGACGTTGACCAGATGCCCGCCCGGGCGCAGGGCCGCCAGCGCGTCCTCGGCGACGATCCCGCGGGTGGCCTCGGTGAGCGGGCAGGCGACGACGAGGTCGTCGCACCCGGCGAGCGCCGCGGGCAGGTCGTCGGCGCGGCGGTAGGTCCCGACGACGGCGGCCGCGGCCGGGTAGGCGTCCGCGTCCCGGCGCCCGATGCCGACGACGTGGACCCCGAAGGCGGCCAGCCGGACGGCCAGCTCGACGCCGATGTCGCCGGTCCCGAGCACGGCGACCGTCCGGCCCGCGAGCATCGTCCCCATCGGCGACCCGACCGCCTTCTCCGCCACGTTCGCCCGCGCCTCCTCGAAGCGCCGGAGCAGGGCGAGCAGGAGGAGCACGGCGAGCTCGGCGACGGCCGTGGCGTTGCCCGAGTCGCCCCCGGGCACGTTGGCGACGGGCACGCCGCGGGCACGGGCCGCGTCGAGGTCCACCCCCGACACCCCGACCCCGAACTGCTGGACGAACCGCGCCCCGCACGCGTCGATCAGGGCGCCGTCGATCGTGCTGCCCAGGGGCGAGAGGACGTCGACCGGCTGCGGCGCGCCGTGGGGGATGTCGACGAGCTCGGTGCCCGCCAGCTCGGGGATCGCGAGCTCGGCCAGCGCCGCCTCGAGGCAGCGCCGTACCTCCGGGAACCCGCCGCCCACCAGCCCGATGCGCATGGCGGAGATCATGCCCCGCTCACGCGCGGTTCCCGGAGCTCCCTCCCGACGTCACCGTCGCCGGCTCCGGGGTGTCCTCGGGGGCGAGGTGGTGCAGGTTGCTGCGGAAGTACAGCAGGATCCCGAGGAAGCAGGCCGCCGACACGACGTAGGACATCTGGAGCGAGCCGAGCGCGTCCGACACCGCGCCCTGGACCACCGGGACGACCGCGCCGCCGACGATCGCCATCACGAGGATCGCCCCGCCGGTCTCCTGGTAGCGCTTGTCGCGGATGGTGTCCAGGGTCTGCGCGAAGATCGTCGGCCAGCACGGGCCCATCACGAGGTTGGAGGCGATCACGAACCAGATGGCCGACGCCGACGGGCCGAACGCGGCCACGAGCAGCAGCACCGCGCCGATCGCGCAGTAGGCGATGAGCACCCGGGCGGCGGAGAACCGCGCGATGAGGGTGTTCGCGACGAACTTGCCCACCAGGAAACAGGCGAAGCCGGCGATCATGAAGTTGGTCGCCTGCCGCTCGTTCATGCCGGGGTACAGATCGAGGGCCACCCGGATCGTGAACGACCACACGGCCGTCTGCAGGCCGACGTAGAGGAACTGCGCGGCGATGCCCTTGCGGTACTGCGCGGTGCGGCCCAGCACCCGCAACGTCTCGCGCAGTCCGGCCGGCCGTTCCGCGGCCTCGCCCGCCGGTTTGCTCCGCGGATAGTCGGTGAGCAGGAACAGCACGAGCAGGCAGACCAGGACGACGAGGATGTACTTGTAGGGCAGCAGGGTGTTCTGCAGCAGCGCCTGGCCGAGCGCGAGCTTCGCCTCCGGGGTCGGCGCCGCGTCCATCTGGGCCTGGATCGAGTCCCCGGAGCTGAAGATCAGGTACTTGCCGAGGATCACGCCCATGAGGTTGCCGACCGGGGTGAAGGTCTGCGAGATGTTGAGCCGCAGCGTCGCGGTCGGGCGCGGGCCGAGCATCGACGAGTACGTGTTCGCGCTGGTCTCGAGGAAGCTCAGCCCGATCGCGACGGCGAAGATGCTGAACAGGAACATCCCGTAGGTCGCGAGGGAACTGGCCGGGAAGAACAGCCCGCAGCCCACGATGTAGACCGACAGGCCGATCAGGACGCCGACCTTGTACGACGTCCGCCGCACGATGCGCGAGGCCGGGATGGCGATCAGGAAATAGCCGCCGTAGAACGCCGACTGCACGAACGCCGTCGCCGCGTCGGACAGGACGAAGACGTGCTTGAACTGGGTGATCAGGATGTCGTTGAGCCCGGCGGCGGCGCCCCACATCGGGAACAGCAGCGACAGCAGCACGAATTGGAAGAGCGGCGTCCGGTCCAGATATCCGGAATCCAGTTGCCGTGCGGGATTCTTGATCAGCATTCGAATCAACTCCGCGCGCCGACGCCCCGGTTCGACGCGAAGGTAGCCCGGCGACTCGGACAGCGGCAATCCTCCGTGCGGACGCACCGCGACGCGGGGACGACGGAGAGTGACGCCTCAGGGCGCCGGCGAGCTCACCCGGTGATCCCCGAGGAGGTGACCCGGCCGATGACCTCGCCGAGCGCGTCCAGGAACCGGCGCGGCGCCGACGCGAGCCGGTCGCGCCGGGAACCGGTGACCGTCAGGATGCGGGACCCGACCTCGACGGCCGAGGCGTACACCACGACGCCCTCGGTGCGCAGGTAGGCGAGGGTCAGGTCCGGGACGATGGCGGCGCCCAGCCCGGCGGCGACCAGGGCCAGCATCGTCTGGGACTCGGTGCAGATGTGCCGGTGGCCGGGTTCGATCGCGTACCGGGCACAGAGCCGGTCGAGCATCCGGCGCGGGGGCTGGTGGCTCGGGGAGGTCACCCACGTGCCGGCCAGGACCTCCTCGACGCCGGCGGGCGCCGACCAGAGCTCGGGGAGCGCGATGCGGAAGGGCTCCCGGTAGAGCTCGTCCTCCACGAGGCCGGGATAGGGCTCCGGCGCGGGCGTCGTCGCGTCGACGTAGCGCTCCCCGATCAGCAGGTCGAGGTCGCCGGCGCGCAGCAGGTTGACGCCGTCCTTCGCGTTCACCTCGATCACCTGGACCTGCAGCGCGACGTCGGTGATGGCCAGCTGCTGCAGCGTCGGGACGACGAGGTGGCCGAGCGCCGTCGCGAAGCCGCCGATCCGCACCGTCCCCGCCGTGCCCTCCCGGAGGCGGTCGGCCTCGCGCTGCGCCTCGGCCAGGGCGGCGGCCACGTCGTCGGCGCGCTGGGCCAGCGCCAGCCCGGCCTCGGTGAGCCGGACGGCCCGCCCCCCTCCGCGCTGGGTGCGGTCGAGCAGCGGGATCCGCGCCTCCGCCTCGAGCCGGGTCAGGTGCTGGGACACCCCGGACGGCGTGAGGTGCAGGGCCGTCGCCGCCGCGTGCACGCTCCCGGTGCGGTGCACGGCCCGCAGGACGAGGAGTCGGTGGGCGTCGATCGGCATGAAGCCATGCTGAACCAGAGGTGGAGCAACTGTCACTGCCGTCGACGAACGGCCTCGTGCACACTCGGCGACGCAAGCGGGAACACCAGCCGCGCGGAATTCCGGACGCCGCCCGCGGATCAGGTCGCCATACCCTCGAAAGGCCGCCGAAATGGAGATCACCGCATCTCTCATGACCCGTCCGAACGAGCCGTTGGAGACGGTGTCGCTGGAATTGTCGGACCCCCGGCCCGACGAGGTCCTCGTGCGACTCGCGGCCACCGGCATCTGCGCCTCCGACGCGCACACCCACTCCGGGCGGATTCCCTCCCCCGCACCGTGCGTCCTCGGGCACGAGGGCGCCGGGGTCGTGGAACGGATCGGGTCCCTGGTCGGCCACGTCGCCGTGGGCGACCACGTGGCGCTGTCCTGGATGCCGAGCTGCGGGGCGTGCCGCCACTGCGTCTCGGGTCGGCCCGTCCTGTGCACCGCCGCCGCGCCGGCGATGTTCGCCGGCACGCTCCTCGACGGCACGGTCCGGCTGCACCGAGGCGGGGTGCCGGTCAGCCACTACTCCTTCCTGTCGACCTTCGCGACGCACGCGGTGGTCCCGGCGTCGAGCGCGATCCGGATCGACCGGCACGTCCCGCTGGCCGTCGCCAGCCTGGTGGGCTGCGGGGTCCTGACCGGCTACGGCGCCGTGGTGAACCGGGCGAGGGTCGGCCCCGGCAGCTCCGTCGTGGTCTTCGGCGCCGGCGGGGTCGGGCTCAGCGCGGTGATGGCCGCGCGGCTGCTCCGGCGCCGAGCAGATCCTCGTGGTCGACCCGGTCGCCGCGAAGCTCGCGGAGGCCGAGCTGTTCGGCGCGACCGCCGGGCTCGTGCCCTCGGACGACCTCGTCGAGCGGATCCACGACCTCACCGGCGGCGGGGCCGACTATGCGATCGACGCGGCCGGCGGGGAGGGCATCGTCGGGCAGGCGTTCGCGGCGACCGTCGCGGGCGGGACCATCGTGTGCGTGGGGATCCCCGAACGGCACGCCCGCCCGTCGGTGCCCGGACCCGAGCTGGTCCGCGACGAGAAGGTGATCACCGGCAGCCTCTACGGGTCCTCCCGGCCGAGCGTCGACATCCCGGCGATCCTGCGCCAGTACACCGCGGGGAATCTGCCGCTCGACCGGCATGATCACGCGGTCCTACGAGCTCGACGGGATCGACCAGGCATTCGCGGACATGCGGGCCGGAAAGCTCAAGCGGGGCGTCGTCGTGTTCGACGAGTACCTGGCCGGGTTGCGTGATCACGACGAATCGGTCGTCCTCGCCGCGTGATCCCGCGGAAATCGTCGAGAACGGAGAGGTGCATGGAATCCGAGGACATCGACGGGCGGGCCGCCCAGGGATGGGGCGGGACCGCTCCGGACGGCGTGCACCTCAACGTGCTGCTCGCCCGCCGCGGGAGCCCCACGGCCGCCGTCGTCGCGGGCGCGTTCACGAACCCGTCCGCCGGGTCGACCCCGGTCCTGGCGAGCGTCGGACCGACCCAGCAGGCGTACGAGACCCTCCACCCGCCCACGGTGATCGTGAACAAGGTGGCGCCCGCGGGCGACCGGCACGAGAAGCTGCTGTTCGGGGCGTGCGCGGCCGGCATCGCGCGCGGCGTGCTCGACGTCGTCGCCCGGGGCACGCTGCGGGCCGACCAGGACACCCTCGTCCTGGTCTCGCTGTGGCTCGACCCGGCCGCGGAGGACGAGACGGCCGTGTGCGCCAACGCCCGGACCGCGGCGGCCGCCGCGGTCCACGAGGCCGCGGCCGGTCGCGACGAGGCGGCCGTCGCGCGGCTCGTCGCGGAGCGGGACTCGGTCCGCCACCCCTTCTACGACGGGGCGTGAGGAGCTCACGACGCCATGCCGCGCTCGCGCCAGATCGCGTCGATGACCGCCCACTTGCGCAGGTTGTGGCGGGCGTCGGCCAGCGCGTCGTGGGCGTCCTGCGGGCGCGGCGGGCAGCGCGGGGCGCCCGACGTCGTCCCACCGCTGGCGCAGGTCGCGGGTGAAGCGGGGCAGCGCGCGGGGCAGGTCGGGCATCGCCCCCCAGAGCTGGGCGATGACGACGTGGTCGTACGGCGCGTTCCAGGCCCACAGCTCGACCGGGCCCGTCCCCGCCGTCACGAACTCGTAGAAGTCCTCGCGGATCTGCAGGCGGCTGCGCCACGCCGGGTCCGAGCTCGGCGGCAGCTTGTCGAGCACGTTCTTGCGGACCCACGGACCGGCGCGCATCGGGTCGAACCCGCGGGAGACCGCGTAGAACTCGCGGCCGGTCTCGTCGACGGCACCGAGGGAGACGAGCTCGATGGTCGTCCCGTCCTCGATGAACTCGCAGTCGTAGAAGATCCTGGCCACGAGGAACCATTGTCCCCGAGCCGGGACGCGCGGTCCCGCATCCCCCGGGCGCAGGACGTCAGGCCGCCTGCTCGGACCCCCCGGCCTCCTTGGCCTTGGTGGCGTAGACGTCCACGTACTCCTGGCCGGAGAGCTCCATGAGCGCGTACATCACCTCGTCGGTGATCGCGCGCTCCACCTGGCGGTCGTCGGGGATGTCGAAGTAGCGCGAGAAGTCCAGCGGCTCGCCGATGACGATGCGGATCCGGACCGGGCGCCAGAACCGCGACCCCACGGGGTTCGCGCGGTCCGTGCCGACCATCGCGACGGGCACGACGGGGACCTTCGCCTCCAGCGCCATCCGGGCGACGCCGGTGCGGCCCTTGTAGAGCCGGCCGTCGGGCGAGCGGGTGCCCTCGGGGTAGATGCCGAACAGCCGGCCCTCGCGCAGCACCCCGATGCCGGTGTCGAGCGCGGCCCGGGCGGCGCGGCCGTTGCCGCGCTCGATCGGCACCTGCCCCATCCCGCTGAAGAACCAGCGCTGCAGCGTGCCGCGCACGCCCGGCGTCGTGAAGTACTCGGACTTGGCGGGGAAGGCCATCCGGCGCGGGACCATGAGGGGCAGCACGAAGGAGTCCAGGACCGCGAGGTGGTTGGACGCGACGAGCGCGCCGCCGGAGCGCGGCAGGTTCTCCGCGCCCCGCACCTCGGGACGGAACGCCAGGCGCATCAGCGGCCCGAGGAACACCCACTTCATCAACCAGTAGAGCACTGCTCTTGCCTCCTCGGGCCCCGGATGTCGCAGCGTAGGCAGCGGCGTCGCCGGCGGACAACGACGCCGCGTCGTCCCCCTCACCGGGAAGTGTGGCGACTCCCCCACCTGTTCGGGCACCTGGACGTACCGCAGGGGTGTGGGACGTGCCACCATGGGGCCGGGCGCCCCGTCGTGCGGTGCCCGGACGATCCTGGGTGGGAGGCGCTCGTGCCCGTGATGCTCGGGGCGGAGCCGTTCTCCGCCGATCCCGAGGGCGAGCCCGAGATCGGCGTGGTGCTCTCGCACGGCTTCACCGGCACCCCGCAGAGCATGCGCCCCTGGGGCGAGCACCTCGCCGCCGAGGGCTTCGCCGTGCGCGGGCCGCGGCTGCCGGGCCACGGCACGCAGTGGCGGGACATGCAGGCCACCCGGTGGCCGGACTGGTACGGCGAGCTGGCCCGCGCGGTCGACGAGCTGGCGGCGCGCTGCCGCTCGGTGTTCGTCTTCGGGCTCTCCATGGGCGGCACGCTCTCGCTGCGCCTCGCCGAGGAGTACGGCGACGCGATCGCCGGGCTCTGCCTGGTCAACCCCTCGGTGACGACGCTGCGGCGCGACGCGGCCTTCGCCCGCTACCTCGTGCGCGTGTGGCCGTGGGCCGCCGCCGTGGCCAACGACGTCGCCAAGCCCGGCGTCACCGAGCTCGCCTACGACCGCGTGCCGCTGCGGGCCTTCATCTCCCTCACCGAGCTGTGGACCCTGGTCCGGGACGACCTCGCCCGCGTCACCTCGCCGGTGCTGCTCTACCGCTCCGCGGCCGACCACGTCGTCGAGCCGGTGAACGCGCGCCTCGTGCTCGACGGGATCTCCTCGACCGAGGCCACGGAGGTCGTCCTGCACGACAGCTACCACGTCGCGACCCTCGACCACGACGCCCCGACGATCTTCGAGGGCAGCACCGCCTTCGCCCGGCGCGTGGACGCCGCGCGGGCCGCGACCCTCTCCCCCACCTCCTCCTCCGTGACCGGTCCGACCGCAGGGAACCCCGCATGAGCTCGCCCGACCCCGAGGACACCACCCGGCCCGACGACGTACCCCCGGGCTCGGCCGGCGCGCGGCGCTTCGAGCTGCCCGAGGACGTCGACGCGGAGTTCGCGGCGATCGTGGCGGAGTGGGCGGGGACCGACGCCCCGCGGTGGCCGGACGGGGACGGGTCGACCTCCGGGGTGGGCCTCGCGACGCCGCCCCAGGGCCAGCCCGAGGCGCACCCCGAGCGGCGTCCCGGGGACCTGTTCGCCGAGGGCCCCGCGACGCCCTCCCCGACGCTGCCCCCGGAGACCCCGCGCACCCGCCCGCAGCGGCCCGACGCGGCGGTCCCGCCGCCGCCGCGGCGCGAGCCCGACGTCACGCGGCCGAAGCCGTCCGCCGCCGGGGAGCACTTCGTGCCGCCCGAGCCGCCCCCGCTGCCGCGGATCGGGTTCTCGAGCCTGCTGGGTCTGCTGCTGCTCGTCGTCGGGGTCGTGCTGCTCGCGCTGCCGGCCCTGGTCGGCGGCGGGCTCGCCGGGTTCGGCCTCGTGCCGGGGCTGCTCGCGATGGCGGCCGGCCTGGGCTGGCTCGTCGTCGGGATGCGGCGCTCGTCCGACGATTCCGCCGGTCCCGACGAGGGCGTCCTGTAGGTGGCGCTCCGCGCTCGTGAGCACTAACTGCGTGTCGATAGGGCGGCAGTTAGTGCTCACGGGCGCGGAGCGCACCTCTCGCGCGCGTCCAGGGCCGCGCCGATGACGCCGGCGTCGCCGCCGAGCACCGCGGGGCGCACCTGCGCGAGCCGGCGGTGGCCGCGGCCGGTGAGCTCCTCGCCGTAGACGCGCACGGCGTCGTCGAGGTAGAGCGGGGACGAGGCGGAGACCTCGCCGCCGATCACCACGACGTCCGGGTCGAACACGTCCGCGACGAGCGCGAGGCCCCGCCCCAGCCAGCCGGCGAAGTCCGCGACCACCCGCAGCGCGAGCCGGTCCCCCGCCTCCGCGGCCTGGGCGACGTCGCGGCCGGTCAGCGGCAGCCCGCGCTCCCACGCCGCCCGCAGCGTCGAGAAGTCCTCGCCGGCCGAGACGAGCTCGTCGGCGCCGGTCCCGAGGGCGCTCCCGCTGCAGTAGCGCTCGAAGCAGCCCCGCTTCCCGCACGGGCAGGGTCGGCCGTCGGGCACGAGCACGAGGTGCCCGAGCTCCGGCGCGACCCCGAACGCCCCCCGGAACACGGTGCCCTCGACGAGCAGCGCCGCCCCGACCCCGGTGCCGAGCGCGACGAGGACCGCCACCCGCGCGCCCGCCGCGGCCCCCACCCGGTGCTCGGCGAGCCCGGCGGCGTTGGCGTCGTGCTCGAGGGTCACGGGCAGGCCGAGGCGCTCCGACATGCGCTCGACGACGGGCTCGTCGCGCCACGGCAGGTGCGCCCCGAAGGAGACCGAGCGGCGGTCCGGGTCGACGAAGCCCGCCACGGCCAGCCCGACCGCGGTCACCTCGCCGCCGTCCGCGCGGGCCCGGTCGACGAGGTGCCCGACGAGGCCCGCCACCGTCTCGTCGAGCTCCGCCGCGGCGCGCGGGGTGGGGGCGACGTGGGTGGCGAGCAGGGTCCCGTCGGGGTCCACGAGCCCGGCCTTGGCCGAGGTGCCGCCGACGTCGACGCCGACGGTCAGCACGGCCGCGGCCGCCGGCGGACCGGGATGCGCTGGACGCCGCGGGCGGTGGCGGCGGGCGCGCGGGTGCCGGTCGGGGTCCGGGCGGCCGTGGTCGTCGTGGTCGGTGGTGCGGGGTGCGGTGGGCGGTGGGGGAGGCCGGCGGGGCGGGGTGGCCGGGGCCGGCGTGGCCGGCGCGTCCACGGGCCGGGGACGGGGGCTGGGCCGCGGTCCGCGCTTGCCGGTGGGCCGGTCCGGCGCCGGCCGGGACGCCCCGTCGGGGGCCGGGGCCGGCGGCGCGGGCTCGGGGTCGAACACCGCGTGCGGGGCGTCCCAGGGCACGTCGGGGTTGGCGAGCACGTCGGGGTCGGCGAGCGCGTCGCGCGGCCGGTCGCGGGGCCGGCCGGCCGGCGCGGTCGGTGGCGGACCGGTCGGCGCGGGGCCGGTCGGCGACGGGCCTGCGGCGGCCGTCGGCGCCGGACCCGCCGGGTGGTCGTGCGCCGGGTGGTCGTGGGCGTGGCTCTGGAGGAGCAGGCGCAGGACGACGAGGAGCGCGGAGGCCTGCTCGGCGAGGTGGGCGGTGAGCTCGGGCTGCTCCCCGCGCACCGCGGCGATCAGCGCGCACACCGGGCACCAGCCGCAGGGCCCGGGGCTCTGCGGGGGACGCGCCCCGGGGCCGCGCGCCGCGGCGCGTGTCGTCGCCGCCCCCTCGACGCGGGTGCCGACCCAGTCCAGCAGCGTCGTCGCCGTCACGCGCGCCTCGCGGGCCAGGCGCTCGCGCGCCGCGCGGTCGGCCTCGCTCCCCCCCGGCGCGGTCACGTCAGTTCATCCAGACGGCCGGGTCGGGGCGGAAGGCCACGGAGAGGACGTCGTCGTCGAGGTCGGCGGCGACCACGTCGCAGCGGCGCAGCACCGGCGGGAGGGCCACCGTGCGGCGGCGGCCCGCGACGGTGACCGCGAGCTCGTCACCGATGCGGGCGAGGTCGACCTCGCCGTCGCCGATGCCGGGCACCTGCAGGTCGAGCACGTACTCGCTCTCGGCCGACGTGCCCTCCCCCGCGGTGCGCCGCAGCTCCAGCAGGGGGCGGCCGCGGCTGCCGGCCAGCGGGTCGTCGTCGCCGTAGAGGTCGTCGGCGAGCTCGCCGAGCTCCTCCGGGCCGACCGGCTCCCCCGCCCGGTGCCCGACGGACCGCACCGGGATCCCGACGCCCGCCGTGAGCTCGCCCAGCTCGGCGAGGACCTCCTCCTGCTCGCGGCGGCGCTCCCGCATCCAGGAGGCGGCGGCGCCGCGCCCGCTACCGGGGTCCGGGACGACGCGGTTCGCGACGACGCCGTCGACGTGCAGCTCGTGCAGCGCGAGCGCGGTCAGGGTGCGCCGGGTCTCGGCCGCGACCACCCGCTCGGGCGTGAGCACGAGCCGGATCGTGGTGGTGTCCCGGTCGGCGAGCAGGTCGCGCAGGCCGGAGAGCTGCTCGGCGAGCCGGGAGAGCGACGCGGCCGCGGCGTCCCACTTCGCGACCTGCGCGCCGCTGCCGGCCAGGCCCGCCAGGACCCCGCGGACCGCGCGCCGGTGCGCCGGGAACAGCCGCTCCAGGTAGCCGCCGAACGCCTCGGGCAGGCTCAGCAGGCGCAGGGTCTCCGCCGTCGGGCCGCAGTCGACGACGACGACCTCCCACGGGCCGTCCGTCGTGGCCCGCCGCACCTGCTCGAGCGCCAGCAGCTCCTCGACCCCCGGCAGCACGGTCAGCTCGTCGGCGACGAGCTCCTCGACGCCGGCGCCGGCCAGGAGCGTCCGCAGCTGCGCGCGCAGCGGCTCCCAGGCCTCGTCGACCAGCGCCCGGGTGTCGACGTGCGCGGCGAACAGCCCCGGCAGCGTCGGGGTGACCTCGGTGGGCTCGGCGCCCAGGTCGGCCGCGAAGGCGTCGCCGAGGGAGTGGGCCGGGTCCGTCGAGAGCACGAGGACCTTGCGGCCCGCGCGCGCGAGCGCCACGGCGGTCGCGGCGGCGGTGGTCGTCTTGCCCACGCCGCCCTTGCCGGTGAAGAGCAGGACGCGCACTAGCTCTCCACGCGGCGCTTGAGGCCGGTCAGCGCCGTGTCCATGATCCGCTTCTCGGCGCGACGCTTGATCATCCCGGGCATGGGCACGGCCAGGTCGACGGACAGGGTGTAGGTCACGGTCGTCTCCTCCTCGGAGCCCTCGAGCCGGTACCGCCCGCGCTGGCCGCGCTGCATCTGGCCCGAGACGAGGTCCCAGGTGACGCCGTCGTCGACCCAGTCGTAGGCCAGCACGTAGGTGTCCTTGATCGGACCGGCGTCCAGGGTGAACCGGACCTGCTCGGGTCGGCCCTCGTCGTCGTTGGTGAGGACCTTCGCCGACGTGATCGAGTCCGCCCACTGAGGATAGGCGGGGAAATCGGCGATCACGTCGAGCACGGTCGCCGGAGCGGCCGCGATGGTGATGGACTGCGTGGACTCGTCCGCCATGGCGCGGAAGGCTACCGTCGGTGCCGGACGCGATCGTCCCCGCCGTCACGCTGGACACGTCCGAGCCATCTCACGCGTGACGCGGCGCCGGATCGTGCACGCGCGCGTCACCACCGCACGGCGGCCGCGGTCTCCCGGCGTCGGAAGTGCCCGACGTTGACGCACTCCGTGTGACCGATCCGGACACGCGCAGTGAGCGGCGCGTGCACGTGGCCGAACAGCGCGAGCCGCGGGCGGTGGGCGCGGACGTGCTCGAGCAGGGCCGGCGAGGTCAGTTCGTGGGTACGGGCCACGACGTCGTAGGCCAGTTCGGCGACGGCGGGTGGCGCGTGGCTGCACAGCACGTCGACCGGCCCGAGCGCCTCGACGGCCGCGGCGTACTCACCGGCCTCGCGCATGTAGGCGCGGAACACCCCCTCCCGCGGCTGCCTCCCCGCGGGCAGCGGCACCCCGCCGACGAAGCCGACGCGGTGCTCCCCGATCTCGACGACCTCGCCGTCGACCGCCCGCACCTGCGGGTACGCCGCGAGGAACTCGGGCCACATCGCGGGGACGTCGACGTTCCCGGGGATCAGCCACACCGGGCGGTCGAGGGCCCCGAGCACCGCGAACATCTGCTCGTAGCGGCGGTGCACGGCGGCGTCGACCAGCGCGGCCGGGTCGTCGACGTCGGCCCAGAGCTTCCGCGTGTACTCCCCCAGCGCTCCCGGACCGCCCACGGCGCGCAGCCGCGCGAACTCGACGGTGGCGGCGGACCCCAGGATCTCGGCGAGGATGCCGAGCGTCGGCTCGTCGTAGTCGACGAAGTCGAGCAGGTCACCGAGCACGAGCAGGGCCTCGGCCCCGTCGGCGGCGCGGGCCAGGGCGTCGGCGTTGCCGTGGACGTCGGAGACGACATGCACCAACACCGTCGAGCACTCGTCCCGTCGTCGTTCCGTCGCGCCGGCTCAGGACCGGGCCGAGGACCGCGACCGCGGGCTCGCCCGGACGACGCCCGTGCTCGAGGGCGTCCTTGAGGCCGAAGGCGATCGCCTTGGCCGCCGCGCTGGCGCCGCAGCGCCTCGCGCGCCGGGCCCGACCGGCCCCGCAGCGCGCGGCGCGCCGGCGCCCCCTCGGGGCCGGGCGCGGGGTCGACGCGCAGGAACCAGTGCAGCAGGGTGCCCTCCTCGCCGCCCGCCGCCGAGCCGGACCCCGGCCCCAGGACGACCGCCTCGCACCAGACCTCGGCGCTGCCGACCCACGCCCCGGTCACCGACCAGCGCAGACCCGCCTCGCCCCGGTCGGCGAACACGGAGAGCTCGAGGTCCGGCCAGAGCCGGCGCCACTGCTGCGGGTCGGCGAACGCGGCGGCCACCTCGGCCCGCCCGGCCAGCACGAACGTCTCGTCGATCACGTCCAGGGCGGCCACGGCCCCAGCCTGCCCGACGATCACCTGCTCCGCACCGGCAGCTCCCCCTGTCCAGGCGGTTTCGTCGGTTACCTGGGGGTAGTGACGGACCGCCACGCCGCCCTAGGCTGCGCGGACCGGGGGTCGTCGAGGACCCCGGGTGGAGCGAGAGGGTGTGTTCGGGGTGCAGGAGTACAGCGTGCCGGCCGCGGCGAAGGTCGCGGACGACGACCGGCTCACCGACGCGGTGTGGGCCAACGCGGACGAGCACCCCGACGAGGTCGCCTACCGCCGCGCCGTCGGCGACGAGTGGACCCCGGTCACCTTCGCCGAGTTCCGCGACGAGGTCGTCGCCGTCGCGAAGGGCTTCGTCGCGGCCGGCCTGCAGCCCGGCGACCGCGTCGGGATCGTCGCCCGCACCCGCTACGAGTGGACGCTGCTCGACTACGCGCTCTGGGCCGCGGGCTGCGCCGGCCTGCCGATCTACGAGACCTCCTCGGCCTCGCAGTACGAGTGGTGCCTGTCCGACTCGGGCGCCCGCGGCGTGATCGTCGAGACCGACGAGCACCGCGCCACCCTCGAGCAGGTCACCGGGTCGCTGCCCGACCTCGTGCACGTGTGGCAGATCGACGCGGGCCACGGCGGCGGCCCCGCCGTCGACGCGCTGAAGCGAGGCCGGCCGGGACGTCTCCGACGCCGACCTGGAGGCCCGCCGCACCGGCGTCCGCGCCGACGACCTCGCGACGCTGATCTACACCTCGGGCACCACCGGCCGCCCGAAGGGCTGCGAGATCACGCACCGCAACCTGCTGTTCGAGGTCCGCGCGGCCGGTGACGTCTTCGGCTCGCTGATGGAGCCCGGCAACTCGACGCTGCTCTTCCTGCCGCTCGCCCACATCTTCGCCCGCGTCGTGCAGCTGGCCGCCCAGGAGCAGCGCTACGTCATCGGCCACTTCGCCGACACCTCGCGGCTCTCGGCGGAGCTGCCCCGCTTCCGGCCCGACTTCATCCTCTCGGTGCCCCGGGTGTTCGAGAAGGTCTACAACTCGGCCAAGCAGAAGGCCTACCAGGGCGGCAAGGGACGGATCTTCGACCTCGCCGAGTCGACCGCGGTCGCCTACAGCACCGCCCTCGACGGCTCCGGCCCCGGCGTCCTGCTGCGCGCCCGGCACGCCCTGTTCGACCGGCTGGTGTACGGCAAGCTGCGCGAGGCCCTCGGCGGGCAGTGCCGCGGCGCGGTCTCCGGCGGCTCCGCGCTGGGCACGCGCATCGGGCACTTCTTCCGGGGCGTCGGCGTCCCGATCTACGAGGGCTACGGCCTGACCGAGACCAGCGCGGCCATCACCGCGAACGGCGAGAGCGCGCTGCGGGTGGGCACCGTCGGGCGCCCGCTGCCGGGCATCACCGTCGCGATCGCCGACGACGGCGAGGTGCTCGCCAAGGGCGACGTGGTCTTCCCCGGCTACTGGCGCAACCAGGAGGCCACCGACGAGACGCTGGTCGACGGCTGGTTCCACACCGGCGACATCGGCGCCCTCGAGGACGGCTACCTCTCCATCACCGGGCGCAAGAAGGAGCTCATCGTCACCGCGGGCGGCAAGAACGTCGCCCCCGCCGTGATCGAGGACCGCATCCGCGCCCACCGCCTGGTCAGCCAGGCCCTCGTCGTCGGCGACAACCGGCCCTACATCGCGGCCCTGATCACCCTCGACGCCGAGGCCCTCCCCGACTGGGCGTCCGAGCACGGCAAGTCCGGCACGACGGCCGAGGACCTCGCGGGCGACGAGGACCTGCGCGCGGAGATCCAGTCCGCGGTCGACGACGGGAACTCGGCGGTCTCCAAGGCGGAGTCGGTGCGCCAGTTCCGCATCCTGACCTCCGACTTCACCGAGGACTCCGGCGAGCTCACCCCGACGATGAAGCTCAAGCGCAACGTCATCGCCGAGCAGCGCGCCGAGGACATCGAGCAGGTGTACGCGCAGCGCTGACGGCGGTCGCCCCGGCGCCCCCCTTCCGCAACGAACGGCCCGTTCGGTCACCTTCTTCGGTGACGAACGGGCCGTTCGTGCTTCGTCGGGGCTACTCCGGACGGGCCAGCGCGGCGAGCCGGCGGGCGCGCGAGGACCACGTCCACTCCGCCTGCATCCACCGACGGCCCGCCGCGCCCGCGACCGCCGCGGCGTCCGGGTCGGCGAGCAGGTCCCCGACGACCTCGGCCACGTCCGCCGGGTCGCGGCCGTCGGTGAGCCGGCCGGTCCGGGTGCCGGGCGGCCCGCCGCGCACCGTCTCCGGGGCCCCGCCCGAGCGGCCCGCGACCACCGGGACCCCGCACGCGGACGCCTCGAGCAGCACGATCCCGAGCCCCTCGACGTCGAGCCCGCCGCCGAGCGTGCGGCACGGCAGCGCGAACACGTCGAGGGCGGCGTGGTGGGCGGGGATCTCCTCGTGGGCGACGGGGCCGGTGAGCACGACGTGGTCGGCGACGTCGTGGTCCCGGGCGAGGCGGCGCAGCCGGTCGCGGTCGGGTCCGTCGCCGGCGAGGAGCAGCGCGGCCCCGGGGACCCGGCGGCGCAGGGCGGGCAGCGCGCGGATCAGCACGTCCTGCCCCTTGCGGCGCACCAGCCGGGAGACGCACCCGACCACCGGCCGGTCCCCGAGCCCGTGGCGGGCGCGGATCGTCGCCCGGCCGCCCGGGTCGGGGGCGAAGCGGGCGGTGTCGATGCCGGGCGGGAGCGGTTCGAGCGCGGCGTCCGCGCCGAGGGCGGCGGCGATGCGCCCGCGGGTGTAGCGGCTGACGGTGGTGACGACGTCGGCGTCGCGCCCGATGCGGTGCAGCGCCTGCCGCGCGCCGGGCAGCATCGACCAGCCGACCTCGTGCCCGTGGGTGCTGGCGAGCACGCGCTCGACGCCGGCCCGGCGCCGCAGCACCGGGGCCATCAGGCCGAGCGGGGCCGCCGCGCCGAACCACACCGTCCCGGCGCCCTCGGCCCGGGCGAGCTCGACGGCCCGGCGGGTCGCGGCGGGGCCGGGCAGCATCACCGTCGTCGGGAGCCGGTGCACCGCGAAGGGCTGGTCGGCGTCGAAGCGGGCGCACCGGCCGTCGGTGTCGTGGGCGTCCGGCCAGGTCGACGCGAGCACCGTGAGGGCGCCCGCCGGGAGGCGGACGGCGAGCTCGTGCAGGTAGGACTGGATGCCGCCGGGACGCGGGGGGAAGTCGTTGGTGACGAGGAGCGTCCTCGACCCGTCGGTCACGGCCACGCCCGGCACCCTTGCAGAGCGCTAGGCCGGCGCGATGCGCCGGATCGCGGAGATGTTCCCCCGCAGCGTCGCCACCTTGACGACGTCGCCCGACTGCGGCGCCTCGAGGAACTGGCCACCACCGACGTAGATCCCCACGTGGTAGGCCGGATCGCCGAAGAACACCAGGTCCCCGGGCTGGGCCTGGTCGGGGGTGATCGGGACGCCGACCTGCTGCTGGGCCGCGGCGACCCGGGGCATCGCCACCCCGATCTGCCGGTAGGCCCACTGCACGAGCCCGGAGCAGTCGAAGGTGGTCGGTCCGGTGGCGCCCCAGATGTAGGGCGCGCCCTGGCGGGTCAGCGCCGCCCGCAGCGCCGCGATGCCGAGCGAGTCACCCGGGATGTTCCTCGGGAAGTCCGTGACGCCGCCGCTGCGCAGCTGCGCGCGCTCGGCCGGTGTGAGGCGGGCCAGGGCGGCGTTCGCGGTCGCCACGTCGCGGTCGGCCTCGGCCTTCGACCGGGCGGCGTCGGTGACGGCGCGCTGGGCGTCGTCGGCGGCGCGGCCGGCGTCGAGCGCGCGGGCGTCGGCGTCGCGCTGGGCGGCGTCGGCGGCGGACGAGGCGTCGAGGTAGCCCTGCAGCACCGCCCGGTTGGCGCCCGAGATGGTGTCGAGGAGGGCGACCTTGTCGAGGTAGGCCTGCGGGGTCGGGCTGGAGAGCAGCGCGCCCAGCGGGTCGAGGTCGCCGCCCTGGTAGGTGCTGCGCGTCACCTGGTCGACCGAGGTGTACGCCTGCTCGAGCCGCGCGTGGGCCGCGTCCACCGCGGCGCGCGCCGTCGTCGACGCGGCCGCCGTCCGGGCCGCCTCGGCCCGCTTGACCGGCAGCTGTTCGCGCGCGCCCATGGCCTGCTCGTTCGCGGCCTCGGCGCGGGCGTTGGCGTCGGCCAGGGCCCGGACCACGTCGTTCGCGTTGGGCGGCACGATCGGGTCCGCCGCCGCCGTGGTCGGGGCCAGCGTCCCGGGCCCGAGGACGGCGAGGAGCGCGAGCAGGACGACCACGACGACGGTCGGCCGCGCACGCCGGGGAGCCGGTCCGGGGATCACGGGCGGGGAGTCCCTTTCTCGCACAGGGGCGCCTGCTCGGCGGACCGGGGCGGGGAGCTCGTCCGCGAGGAGGTGACGGGACGGTAACAAGCCCGTCGCGACCCGATCCGCGCGGTGTCCCCGGGCGGCCGGGGCGCCCGTCCCCGGCCCCCTCAGCCCACGTCGCGCCGCTGGGCCCCCCGACGCGTCGGCGCCCCACCGGGCCGGCTCTCCGGGGCCGCGGCCGTGACGAGCCGCAGGTGCGGGATCAGGCCGTGGTCGGCCAGCACCTCGAGGGCCCGGCGCTCCACGGGGCCGAACTCCACGGGCAGCGGGGCTCCCGGCTCGGCGGGCTCCCGCGGCCGGCCGGGCTCCCCGGTCCCGCCGGGCGAGGCCACGTCCCCGTCGCGCGCCGGCACCTCGGGCAGGCCGAGCAGGACCCCGACGACACAGTCGTCACAGGCCTGGTGGCGCACCACGCACGTGTCGCAGTCGATGATCATGACGGCCTCCGCCGGTCGGCCCCGGCTCTCTCCGGGGGGTCGCGGCGGACGGTAGGCGGGGGGTCCGACAGCGTCGGGGGGCCTGCCACCCCTGTGTGACCCAGGTCTCAAATCCGCGCGAGCCGGTCGAGCAGGACGCTGGAGGGCACCGGGTGCGCGCCGCGGCGGCGCACGGAGTCGACCACCGCGCGGTCCGAGGTGACCACCACCAGCGGCCGGCCCTCGGGCTCGGCGTCGACGAGGCGGCGGATGAGGTCGTCGGCGATCACCCCGGGGTCGGAGAAGAGCACCCGCACGCCCCGCACCGAGGCAGTCGGGCACGCCGGTGATGCCGGCCCCGTCGAACACGAGGGTCGTCTCGGCGTGGGTCCGGGCCGCGAGCGGGGCCACCGAGGCCACGAGGCGCTCGCGCTGGTCGGCGAGCGAGAGGCTCGGCCAGCGGGTCTTGGTGACGTTGTAGCCGTCGACGACCAGGTGCACCTCGGGCAGGGCGAGCAGCCGGTCGAGGGCCGCGGGGTCGGTGACCCGGGCCAGCGGGGCGCGCCCGGCGGCGCCGACCAGCTCCGCCGGCCGGGGGCCGACGTGGTGGTCGTCCGCCCGCAGGCCCAGCTCGTGGCGCAGGCCGGCCGCGGCGCCCGCGACGGTGTCGACGAGCAGGGCGAGGCGGGCGTCGTCGGCGCGGCGGGCCTCGTGGGCGGCGCGGCGGGCGGCTCTCGAGCTCGGCGGTCGCCCGGCGGGCCCGCGCCTCGGCCGCGCCCAGCGCCTCCCGGTCGCGGGTGTGCTCGCGGCGCAGGTCCTCGAGCTCGCGGTGCTCCGCGCCGCGGTCTGCCGTCAGCCGGGCGGCGGCCTCGGCGGCGACGTCCTCGGCCCGGCGGACCCGGACGCCCTGCTCGCGCAGCCGCGCCCGCAGCTTCGCGACCTCCTCGGACAGGTCGGGCGTGGCGCCGGCCGCCCGGGCCCGCGCCTCGTCCCGCTCGGCGGTGACCCGCTCGAGGTCCGCGGCGAGCCGGTCGGCCCGCGTGAGCGCGGTGTCGCGCTCGGCCCGCAGCTTCGCCACGTCGGCACGCTCCCCGGCGTCGCGCAGGAGCGCCCGCGCGGCGTCCTGGTCGCCGGTGAGGACGGCGACCGCGGCGGCGTGCACCGGCTCGACGACCGGCGGCGTCCACTCCTCGGGCCGGTGCTCGCGCCACCAGGACACGACCTCGTCGGCGAACCCCTCGGCGCTGCCGAGCGCGGCGAGCATCGGCCCGGCGCCGACCTTGGCCCGCTTGGCGGGGGCGAAGCGCGCGACGGGGCGGACCGGGGCGGGGAGCTCGGTGGTGGGCATCTGCCCGACGGCCTGCGACACGAGGTCCGCGACCCGGCCCCGGACGGCCTCCGGCGCCGCCTCCAGCAGGGCCGCCCGCACCGCCGCCGGGACCGCCGCGGGGGGCTCCGGGGCGGGTGCGGGACCGTCGCCGGCGCCCCGCACCTCCACCGCCCCGTCCGCCATCGGCCCAGGTTAGCGGGCATGCGATCCCCTCGTGGCCGGTGACTGTCGGGGGGTCGTCCTAGCGTCCGCGGCGATGGACGCACCACGCCCGGTGACGGGCCCCGACCCCCAGCTCACGTTCGAGGAGCTGGGCACGCCGCTGCACGCGGCGACCTTCGTCGTGGTCGACCTCGAGACCACGGGAGGGCCGCCCGCGGGGCCGGAGCCGGCCGATGCCGACCCGCTGGCCGCGCCCCGCCCGGACGCGATCACCGAGATCGGCGCGGTGAAGGTGCGGGCCGGGGAGATCCTGGGCGAGTACGCCACGCTGGTCGATCCCGGGATGGCGGTGCCGCCGCAGATCGTGGCGCTGACGGGCATCACCACCGCGATGGTGCGCGACGCGCCGCGTCTCGACGCGGTGCTCCCGGGGTTCCTGGAGTTCTGTGCGGGCGCGGTGGTGGTCGCGCACAACGCGCCGTTCGACGTCGGGCACCTCCGGGCCGCGTGCCGCCGGCACGGCTCGGTGTGGCCGCGCCCGCCGGTGGTGTGCACCGCACGCCTGGCCCGCAAGGTGCTCACCCGCGACGAGGCGCCCTCGTGCCGCCTCTCCGCCCTCGCGGTGCTGTTCCGGGCCGCCACCCGCCCGGTGCACCGCGCGCTGGACGACGCGCGCGCCACCGTCGACGTCCTGCACGGCCTCCTCGAACGGGTCGGGGGGCACGGAGTGTCCACCCTGGAGGACCTGCTCGCGCTGCAGGTCGAGACCACCCCCGCCCAGCGCGGCAAGCGCCACCTCGCCGAGGCCGTGCCGCACGCCCCGGGGGTGTACCTCTTCCGCGGCCCCGCCGACGAGGTGCTCTACGTCGGCACGTCGAACGACCTGCGGCGCCGGGTGCGCTCCTACTTCACCGGTTCGGAGAAGCGGGCCCGGGTGAAGGACATGATCGGCCTGGCCGAGCGGGTGGACTGGGTGGAGTGCGCGCACGCCCTCGAGGCCGAGGTCCGCGAGCTGCGCCTGCTCGCCGGGCACGCGCCGCGGTACAACCGCCGGTCCCGCTACCCGCACCGGGGCTGGTGGATCGCGCTGACCGACGAGCCGTTCCCGCGCTGGTCGGTGGTGCGCACCCCCCGGGACGACGCGGTCGGCCCGTTCGGCCGCCGTCCGGACGCGGTCCGCGCCGTCGAGGCGCTCGTCGACGCGTCCCGGCTGCGGCCGTGCACCCAACGCATCCCGGCCCGGGGCGGGCGGAGCAGCCCCTGCGCCCTGCACGGGATGGGGCGCTGCGGGGCGCCGTGCGCGGGGCTGCAGACCGCCGAGGACTACTCCCCCGCCGTCGCCGAGGCCCTCGCGCTGGTCCACGGCGGGTCCGACGACGGGCTGGTCCGGCTGCGGGAGAAGGTCGCGACGCTGGCCGCGGGCGAGCGGTTCGACGACGCCGCCGCCCACCGCGACCGCCTCGCCGAGCTGGCGGGCGCCCTGGGCCGGGTGCAACGGCTGTCAGCGGTCGCCCGGGCCGAGGAGCTCGTCGCCGCGCGCCCGGACGGCGCCGGCGGCTGGGATCTCGCGGTCGTGCGGCACGGCCGGCTCGCGGCCGCCGGGACGGCCCGGCGCGGCGTGCCGCCGATGCCGGTGGTGGACGCCCTGGTCACGTCCGCGGAGACGGTGCGCCCGGGCGCGGGCCCGCTGTACGGCGCACCACCGGAGGAAGTCGGCGTGATCACGCGCTGGCTGGAGCGGCCGGGCACCCGGATGGTCCGCACGACGACGCCGTGGGCGGTGCCGGCGCGCGGGGCGGGCGCCTGGTCGGGGTGGGTGACGCAGGCTCGCGACGCCGGGCGCGGGGCGTCCGGGCCGGTGGCGGACCCCGAGGCCTCGTCGGGGCCTAGAGTTCCGGCCGGACCCGGCGGCGCCCCGGCCCCACGGCGTCGGGCGTCCGCCGACGCCACCCCCGCCGACCGCCGACCGCGGCGCCGACCCAGGGAGCCCCCGTGATCACGGCCATCGTCATGATCCACGCGAACGCCGACCGGATCCCCGAGACCGCGCAGGCGATCGCGGACCTCGACGGGGTCGCCGAGGTCTACTCCTGCGCCGGCGACGTCGACCTCATCGCGATGGTGCGGGTGCGCGAGCACGACGAGCTCGCCGACGTCATCGCCGGGGGGCTGAGCCGGGTCCCCGGGGTGCAGACGACCTCGACCCACATCGCGTTCCGCTCGTACTCGGCGGGCGACACCGACGCCGCCTTCGCGGTGGGGCTCGACTAGACTAGCTGCCTCCGGCCCCGGAGCCGGGGGGGTGTCGTCCTGGCTGCGCCCGGTGCTCCCGGGCGCGGGGCGTACCTACCCGCGCAACCGGGTGGCGACCGCGGCCCAACGCTCGAGCAGCGCCGCAGCGGCCCCGCGGTCGACGGCGGCCGCCGCACGCGCCCGCCCGCGGGCGACCGCCTCGTGCAGCTCGCCCGGGGGCCCGCCCCCGGCCTCCTCGTAGGCCGCGAGCGCGGCGCCGGCGTTGAGCAGCACCGCCTCGCGGACCGGCCCGGGCTCCCCCGCGAACACCGCGTGGGCCGCCCGGGCGTTCACGGCCGCGTCGCCGCCGCGCAGCTCGCCCGGCGACGACACCGGCACGCCGATGCGGGTGGGGTCGAGGGTCTGGACGGTCACCCCCGCCGGGCCGGCGCGCCACACCGTCGTCGTCGTCGTCGTGGTGATCTCGTCGAGCCCGTCGTCGCCGCGCACCACGAGGGCGGTGTCGCCCCGCCCGGCCAGGACCGCGGCCAGGACGGGCGCGAACCGCGCGTCGGCACAGCCGATCAGCGCCGCCGTCGGTCGGGCGGGGTTGGTGAGCGGGCCGAGCAGGTTGAAGGCCGTCGGCACGCCGATCTCGCGCCGCACCCCGCCGACGTGGCGCATGGCGGGGTGGAAGGTCTGGGCGAAGCAGAACCCGATGCCGACCTCCTCCAGGCTCGCCGCGACGGCCTCGGGCCCGAGGTCGATCGGCACGCCCAGCGCCTCGAGCAGGTCGACCGACCCGCACGCCGACGACGCGGCCCGCCCGCCGTGCTTGACGACCCGCGCGCCCGCGGCCGCCATGACGACCGCGGCCATCGTCGAGATGTTCACGGTGTGCGCCTGGTCGCCGCCGGTGCCGACGATGTCGACGACGACGCCCTCGACGGTCACCGGCCGGGCGTGCGCGCGCATGACCTCGGCGAGCCCGCCGATCTCCTCGGCGGTCTCCCCCTTGCCGCGCAGCGCCACCGCGAAGGCGGCGACCTGGGCGGGCGAGGCCTCCCCGGACATCATGCGGTCCATCGCCCACGCGGCCTCGTGCCCCGACAGGTCCTCCGCGCGCAGCAGCCGGCCGAGCAACGAGGGCCAGGTCGGCGCCGCCGTCCCGGGCTGCGTCCCGGCCGGGGACGTCCCCGCGCTCACCCCCGGGTGGCCGGGACGGCGTGTCCGGCGCGCAGCACGTCGGCGACCGTGCGGGCGGCGGTCACCGGGTCGAGCGGCTGGACGAGGACCGCGTCGGCCTGGGACCACGTCGCGAGCCAGCGGTCGTCCTCGCGCCGGACCACGACGATCACCGGCGCCGGGTCGTCCCGCTCGTTCTTCAGCTGGCGGCACACGCCCATGCCGCCGGTCGGCTGCGCCTCGGCGTCCAGCACGGCGAGGTCGAGGCGGCCGCCGTCGGCGGCGCCGAGCACGTCGGCGATCCCGTCGGCCTCGGTGAACCGCAGGCGGGGCACGTCGCGGGCCGGGCGCCGGCCGACCGCGGACATCACGGCCTCGCGGACCTCGGGACGGTGGCTCATCACCACGACGTCCAGCGTCGCTGCGGCACCACTGTCGGCGGTCATCTCGCGGGCCTCCCCGGCGGGTCAGAAGACGGTGCGGCGCAGCCTAGTCGGGCGCCCCCGGACGGGGTCGAGCACGCGACTCCCCCATCTCGACTACGACACGACGTACGACACCTGGTAGGAGAATCCGCAGGTGAGCGGCGGTGCAGGTCGGCGGCCTCACGGAGGGTCTCGCCCCGACCGGCTGATGTCGGGAGGAGGTGACATGATGACGCCCGTGACGACCGCCTCGAGTGCGCCGGCGCCCTCCTTCAGCGCGAGGATCCACTCCCTCAACCGACCCAACGTGGTCAGTGTGGGAACGATCATCTGGCTGTCCAGCGAGCTGATGTTCTTCGCCGGCCTCTTCGCCATGTACTTCGTGGCGCGCGCCGCGAACGTGGGTGAGTGGCCGCCGCCGCCCACCGAGCTCGACGTGCCCTACGCGCTCGTCAACACGATCGTCCTGGTGGCGTCGTCGTTCACCTGTCAGTACGGCGTGTTCGCCGCGGAGCGCGGCGACGTGTTCGGCCTGCGCCGGTGGTACGCGGTGACGTTCCTGATGGGCCTGATCTTCGTGCTCGGCCAGGTGAACGAGTACCACACGCTGGTCACGGAGCACGGCACGACGCTGGCCTCGAGCGCCTACGGGTCCGTCTTCTACATCACGACGGGTTTCCACGCGCTGCACGTCACGGGCGGCCTGATCGCGTTCATCCTGCTGATCAGCAGGACATTCCTGTCGAGGTTCACCCCGGCGCAGGCGACGGCGGCGATCGTCGTCTCGTACTACTGGCACTTCGTGGACGTGGTCTGGATCGGCCTGTTCGCGGTCATCTACTTCATCCGTTGACGGCACGGCCGCGATGACGACACGACGAGAGTCGGGGGCAGGGGAGGACATGAGCGACCGGACGCCACGCGCGCGCACGAGGCCGTGGGCGCGCGCGGGGACCAGGACGCGCCGACGCATCGCGGGCTTCCTCGCCCTCGGGGTGGCGCTGCTGGCGATCGGCGGGATCTACGCCGCGTTCCAGCCCGAGCCACAGACCGCGACCGGCCAGGACGCGGCGCTGGTGCGCGAGGGCCAGACGCTCTTCGACAACTCCTGCATCACCTGCCACGGCTCGAACCTGCAGGGCGTCGAGGGCCGCGGGCCGAGCCTCGTCGGCGTCGGGCAGGCCTCGGTCTACTTCCAGGTCTCCACCGGCCGCATGCCGCTGAAGGTCCAGGGCGCGCAGGCCGACCGGAAGAAGCCGGAGTTCGACCCGGCGCAGATCGACGCGCTGGGCGCCTACATCCAGGCCAACGGTGGCGGGCCCGTGGTCCCGGGGGCGACGGACGAGTCCCTCATCGGGTCCGACCTGGGGCGCGGCGGCCAGCTCTTCCGCCTCAACTGCGCCCAGTGCCACAACTTCACCGGCCGCGGCGGCGCCCTGTCCTCGGGCAAGTTCGCCCCGGTGCTCGACCCGGCCTCGCCGCACCAGATCTACGCCGCCATGCTCTCCGGGCCCGGCAACATGCCGACGTTCGCGGACTCGCAGCTCTCCCCCGAGGAGAAGCGGGACGTCATCGGCTACATCAAGTCGGTGAGCTCGGACAACACCGGCGCGAACCCGGGCGGCAACGCCCTCGGCGGCTTCGGGCCGGTGCCCGAGGGCCTCGTCGCCTTCGCCGTCGGCCTCGCCGCCCTGATCGGAATCTCCCTCTGGATCGGATCCCGCCAGTGAGTGCACCCCCCGAATCCGAGTCCCACCGCGCCGGCAGCCCGTCGGGGCCGCAGAGCCATGGCTCCGACGAGCTGCGCATCCCGAGCGACGCCGAGCTCGCCGAGATGAGCACCGACGACCTGGTGCGTCTCGGCAACCGCATCGACGACATCGAGGTCGTCTCGGGCCGCCCCCGCTTCCCCGTGCCCGGCACCCGGGCCGAGAGGCGGGCCGAGCGCCAGGTCGCCGGGTGGTTCATCCTCGCCGCGATCGCGGGGCTGGCGTTCATCGTCGCCTTCATCGCCTGGCCGCACGAGTGGGTGCCGCCGGGCAGGCCGGCGCCCAGTCGGTACGTGCTCTACACGCCGATCATCGGCTCGACGCTGGGCGTGTCGATCCTCGCGCATCGGCATGGGCGTCATCGCCTACTCGAAGAAGCTCCTGCCCGAGGACCTGACGATCCAGCAGCGCCACGACGGCCGCTCGGCCGAGCTCGAGCGGCGCACCGCCGCCGCCCGCCTGGTCCAGACCGGGCAGCAGAGCGGCATCGCGCGCCGCAAGCTCATCTTCCGCTCGATGGGGGCCGCCGGGGGCATCCTCGGCGCCGGCATCGCGGTCGCGGCGTTCGGCGGGCTGGTGAAGAACCCGTGGAAGGAGGGCGACGAGTCGCCCCTCCTGGTCACGGAGTGGCGCTCGGACGACGGCGAGCGGGTCTACCTGCGCAAGTTCGACGGCATCGGCGAGGACGTCGTCCTCGTCCGCGCCGGCGACCTCCAGCCGGGGTCGATGGAGACGGTCTTCCCGTTCAAGGAGTCCGACCGGAACGACCCGGAGAAGCTCGCCGAGACCGTGCGCTCCTCCGACTCGCCCGTCATGCTCATCCGCCTCCGCCCCAACGTGTCGGTGATCAAGCGGGCGGGCCAGGAGGACTTCAACTACGGCTCGCTCTTCGCCTACTCGAAGATCTGCAGCCACATGGGGTGCCCGACGTCCCTCTACGAGGACCAGACGATGCGCATCCTCTGCCCGTGCCACCAATCGCAGTTCCAGGCCAACGAGTACGCCCGTCCGATCTTCGGTCCGGCCGCCCGCCCGCTGGCGCAACTGCCCATCACCGTGGACGATCAGGGATATCTGTACGCCCGCAGTGACTTCATCGAGCCGATCGGGCCGGGCTTCTGGGAGCGCAGATCATGAGTGCCATCACCACACCGAGGCGCAGCGGAAGCACGGCGATGAAGCTCGTCGGGACGGCCGCTGACGAGGTCGACAGCCGCATCCACCCCGCGGGTGGCATCCGGCGGCAGATCAACAAGGTCTTCCCCACGCACTGGTCGTTCATGCTGGGCGAGATCAACATCTACGCCTTCATCGTGCTCCTGCTCTCGGGCACGTGGCTCGCGGTCTTCTACGACCCGTCGATGGCCGAGACGACGTACAACGGCACCTACGCGGGCCTGCGCGGCGTCACCATGTCGATGGCGTACGAGTCGACGGTCAACATCTCCATCGACGTCCGCGGCGGCCTGTTCATCCGCCAGATCCACCACTGGGCGGCGCTGATCTTCGTCGCGGCGATGATCGCGCACATGATGCGGACGTTCTTCACCGGAGCGTTCCGCCGCCCGCGCGAGACCAACTGGGTGCTCGGCGTCGTGCTGCTGCTCGCCGGGATGATCGAGGGCTTCATCGGCTACTCGCTGCCGGACGACCTGCTCTCCGGGCACGGGCGTCCGCACCGGGCGTCTCGGCGATCGTCCTGTCGATCCCGGTGATCGGGACCTGGCTGCACTTCGCCATCTTCGGCGGCGAGTACCCGGGGACGATCATCATCCCGCGCTTCTACATCGTCCACGTCTTCCTGCTGCCGGGGATCATCCTCGCGGTGATCGGCCTCCACGTGGCGCTGGTGTGGTTCCAGAAGCACACCCAGTTCCCCGGGCCCGGCCGCACCGAGAACAACGTCGTGGGCGTGCGCATCCTGCCGACCTTCGCGACCAAGGCCGGCGGCTTCACCGTCGTGTCGATCGGCGTCATGGCCATCATGGCCGGCGTGTTCCAGATCAACCCGATCTGGAAGCTCGGCCCGTACGACCCGACGCAGGTCTCCGCCGGCTCGCAGCCTGACTTCTACATGGCCGTGTTCGACGGCGCGGTCCGGCTGTGGCCGTCGTGGGAGATGTACCTGTTCGGCCGGTACACGATCCCGTCGATCTTCTTCCCCGCCGTCGTCGGCATGGGGATCCTGACGACGCTGCTCGCGCTCTACCCGCTGATCGAGCGCAAGCTCACCGGCGACGGGGCGCACCACAACCTGCTCCAGCGTCCGCGCGACGTCCCGGTGCGCACCGCCACCGGCATGATGGCGATGGCGTTCTACTTCTGGCTGGTCGTGGCCTGCGGGAACGACATCATCGGCTACACGTTCGACATCTCGCTGAACGTGATGACGTGGATCGGCCGCATCGGCCTGCTGGTGATCCCGCCGGTCGTGTACTTCGCGACCTACCGGATCTGCCTCGGGCTCCAGCGTGGCGACCGCGAGGTGCTCGAGCACGGCATCGAGACCGGGCTCATCAAGCGGCTGCCGCACGGTGAGTTCATCGAGGTGCACCAGCCGCTGGGTGGCGTCGACGAGCACGGCCACGCCATCCCGCTCGCCTACCAGGGCGCCACGGTGCCGAAGCGCATGAACGACCTCGGCTCGGCGGGGTCGCCGGTGAAGGGCGGCTGGTTCCGGCCGGACCCGGCGATCGAGCAGGACGACGTCCACCGCGGCACGGGGACCGACCCGATGCAGGTGGAGCCGGGCAGCGACCGCGAGCTCGCGGGGCGTCCCGACGCCGGACGTCCCCGCGACGTGCGGGACTGACACCCACGAGATCGAGCGCACGACCGCCGACGGGGCGGGGAGCCACAGTGCTCCCCGCCCCGTCGGCGTTCTGCGTGGTGGCGCCGATCGGAGCGCTCCAGAGCTGGGCCCGGTGCTCCGGCTCGTCGGCGCACGCGTCCGCTGGTGGGGCTGATCAGGAGCACACCAGGCAGCCCACAGCGCGCGCCGGAGCTGCGCCCAGTGCCCCTCGTCGGCGGCCCGTACCTCCCGACCGCGCCCCTGATCAGGAGCACACCCGGCAGCTCCACAGCGCGGCCGGAGATGCGCCCAGTGCCCCTCGTCGACGGAACGGCTCATGCCCCCGACTCGCTCCGTCGTTGATCAGGAGCACACCAGGCAGCCAACAGGGCACCGTGGAGCGCCTCCAGTGCCCCTCGTCGGCGGCCGGGCGACGGCCGCCACTCCCCCCGCCGAGGCCGCATCAGGAGCACACCAGGCAGCTCACAGCGCGCCCGGAGCTGCAGCCCAGTGCCCCTCGTCGGCGGGCACCGTCCATCCCGAGCCGCACACGTCGATCAGGAGCACAACAGGCCGGCCCACGCGCACCCCGGGAGCTGCGCCCAGTACCCCTCGACGGACAGACCCACGCCCCCACACACGACGAACGGGCACCGTCGGCCGGGAGCCGACGATGCCCGTCGTCGAAGAAGCAGCGGGAGGGCGGAGCCTCAGTGGGCCTCGGGCCCCGCGTGGTACTCGAACACCAGCCCGCACACCGCGATGATCAGGCCGATGATGCCCAGCACGATGAGCCACCACTGGTAGAAGGCGAGCCCGAAGCCGGTGAACGCCACGCCCGCCGGCGACCGTGATGGGCCAGTAGCTGCCGGGGCTGAAGAAGCCGACGTCGCCGGCACCGTCGGAGACCTCGGCCTCCGGGTTGTCCTCCGGGCGCTCCTCGAGGCGGCGGGCGACGAACCGGAAGTAGGTGCCGATGATCAGGCACAGACCGCCGGTGAGGGTCAGCCCGACGATGCCGACCGCCTCCTTCGACAGGAGGCCGTAGACGAGCGCACAGACGAAGCAGAAGACGGTCAGGAGCTCGAAGATGCGGGACTCGACCTTCATCGCCGCGCGCCCCTCTCAGCGGTCGTGGGGACGGTCATGTCAGAACGCCAGCCGGACGGTCGGGTCCGGGTTGAACGGGTGCGTGGTGGTCGCCGTGGGCGAGCACAGCTCCCCGCAGTTCATCCGCGCGAGGGCCTCGGCCGCGGAGTAGGGCTGACCGGTGCGTGGGGTTGGTCGCCTGCCGCAGCTGCATGTACTGGTCGAACAGGTTCCCGGGCAGCGCCCGCACCTCGAAGTTCATCATCGAGTGGTAGGAGCCGCAGTACTCCGCGCAGCGGCCCACGAAGGACCCGGGATGGTCGATGCGGTCGATCACCCAGACGTTCTTCTGGTTGTTCTTCTCGGGGTCCGGCATCACGTCGCGCTTGAACAGGAACTCCGGGACCCAGAAGGAGTGGATGACGTCCTCGGAGTGCTGGGTGAACGAGATCGGCCGGTCGGTCGGGAGCACCAGCAGCGGGACCTCGGCGGTGGTGCCGATGGTCGCGACCGTCTGCCCGGCCGGGTTCCGCGTCCCCGGGTACTGGAACTCCCAGTTCCACTGGAACGCGGTGACGTCGATGCGGAGCTCGTTGCCGGCCGGCTCGCGGTCGACGACGTTCTGGACGACGACGGTGAAGTAGAAGAGGACCGCCACGATGATCAGCGGCAGGACCGTGAGCACGAGCTCGAGGGGCAGGTTGTACTGGAACTGACGCGGGAGCTCGGAGTCCCCGGCCTTGCGGCGGTGGAACGCCACGGCCCACGCGGTGGCGCCCCAGACCAGGACGCCGACGCACAGCGCGGCGATCGCGGACCAGGTCCACAGCGTCCGCATCATGGTGGCCTCGGGGGTGACGCCCACGGGCCACCCGAAGCGGATGACTTCCTGGACCGAGCACCCGGTCGAGAAGAGGGCGACGACGCACCCGAGGACGGCGAGTTGGAGCGCGCGCATCACCCGGCTGGTCCGACGCCGCGGGCCGCGCCCGCGCTCGTCCTGCCGGGCCGGCACCTCCCCGGCCTGCGCAATGCTCACTGCTCGGCGCACTGCTGGCTGCCCTCCTCGAGGCCGTGCGACCGCGGGCGACGCCACCCTCGGTCCGGACACCGGGAGACTAACCGAGCTGACCACTACGCGCTGTCGGAGGGGCGCACGCGATCCCCGCTCCCGGGCCCCGCACGGGTGGCGCGTCCGGGCTGTCGGACCCCCTCGCCATACTGGGCCACGTGTGCGGGCTGATGGGTTGGATCACGGCGGAGGGCACGGCGGCGCGGTACGCGGCGGACGTCGAGGCCGCGTTGCCCTGCATGCGTCACCGCGGGCCGGACGAGTCGGGCGTCTGGCACGACGACGACGTGGCGCTCGGCTTCAACCGGCTGTCGATCATCGACGTCGAGGGGTCCCACCAGCCGCTGGTCTTCCCCGGGGACGCGGCCCAGCAGAGCGCGACCGGTGAGCCGCACGGCCGGTACCGCATCGTCTTCAACGGCGAGATCTACAACTACCTCGAGCTGCGGGAGGAGCTGGCCCGCGAGCACGGGGTCCGGTTCACCACCGAGGGCGACACCGAGGCGGTCGTCGCGGCGTACTCCGTGTGGGGCGCGGACGCGGTGCCCCGGCTGCGCGGCATGTTCGTGTTCCTCATCTGGGACCTCCAGGAGAAGGTGCTCTTCGGCGCGCGGGACCCGTTCGGCATCAAGCCGCTGTTCTTCGCGGCCGGCGCGCACGGCGTCGCCTTCGCCAGCGAGAAGAAGAGCCTCCTGCAGATCCTGGAGCCCCTGGGGGCGAGCACCGCGGCGCCCGACCCGACGGCGCTGCAGCAGTACCTGACGCTGCAGTACGTGCCCGAGCCGGCGACGCTGCACCGCGCGGTCCGGCGGCTGGAGTCGGGGTGCTCGTTCACCGTCTCCCCCGGCGAGCCGATCAGCGTGCAGCGCTACTTCACCCCGCGCTTCGACGAGCGCCCGATCCGCCGCGGCGACACGGCCGAGGAGACGCGGCGCCACGAGGAGATCACCGAGGTGCTGCGCGACTCGGTGGCCAAGCACATGCGCGCCGACGTCACCGTCGGGTCGTTCCTCTCCGGCGGCATCGACTCGACGGTCATCGCGGCGCTGGCCCGCGAGCACAACCCGGACCTGATCACCTTCACCACGGGGTTCGAGCGGGCCGGGTACTCCGAGATCGACGTGGCGGCCGAGTCGGCGGAGGCGATCGGGGTCCGCCACGTCGTCCGCACCGTGACCGCGCAGGACATGATGGACGCGCTCCCGCTCATCGTCTGGTACCTGGACGACCCGGTGGCCGACCCGGCGCTCGTCCCGCTGTACTTCGTGGCGAACGAGGCGCGCAAGCACGTCAAGGTCGTCCTGTCCGGCGAGGGGGCCGACGAGCTGTTCGGCGGCTACACCATCTACAAGGAGCCGCTCTCCCTCGCGCCGTTCGACAAGCTGCCCGGCGCGGTCCGCAAGCTCGCCGGGGCGCTCTCGGAGCGCCTGCCCACCGGGGTGCGCGGCAAGGACCTGCTCCGACGCGGCGCGCTCCCCCTCGAGCAGCGCTACTACGGCAACGCCCGCAACTTCTTCCCGCCCCAGCTCGCCGCGGTGCTGCGCGGGTACGACGACGAGCTCTCCCACACCGACGTGACGGCGCCGGTGTACGAGGGGTCGCGCGACTGGGACCCCGTCGCGCGCATGCAGCACGTCGACCTGTTCACCTGGCTGCGCGGGGACATCCTCGTCAAGGCCGACAAGATGACGATGGCGAACTCGCTGGAGCTGCGGGTCCCGTTCCTCGACCCCGAGGTGTTCCGGGTCGCCTCCGCGCTGCCGACCGACCAGAAGATCGCGCACGGCACCACGAAGTACGCCCTGCGCCGCGCGATCGAGGGGATCGTCCCGCCGCACGTGCTGCACCGGCGCAAGCTCGGCTTCCCGGTCCCCATCCGGCACTGGCTGGCCACCGACATGCTCGACTGGGCCCGCGGGATCGTCCGCGAGTCGCAGACCGACGCGATCCTCGACAAGGCCGCCGTGCTGCGCCTCATCGACGAGCACCGCGCCGGCCCGGTCGACCACTCGCGGCGCATCTGGACGCTGCTGGTGTTCATGCTCTGGCACGGCATCTTCGTCGAGCAGCGCATCCACCCGGCGATCCCGGAGCCGCAGTACCCGGTCTACGCCTGAGCGGCCGCGATAGTGCCCGACGCAACGATCGGGCTGTCGACTCCCACCCCATCACCTACCGTGGTCGGTTGATCCGAAGCGAGTCACCGCCATGGAAGGACATCCCGGCCCGATGGACGTTCTGGGAATCGGCAACGCGATCGTCGACGTGCTCACGCAGACCGACGACGACACCATCACCGCCTTCGACCTGCCGAAGGGGGGCATGACGCTCGTCGACCAGGACCAGGCCGAGGCGCTGTACAGCAAGGCCGGTGACACCACCGAGCGGTCCGGGGGGAGCGTCGCCAACACCATCGCCGTCGTGGCCGCGCTCGGCGGGGACACCGGCTACATCGGCAAGGTCCACGACGACCAGCTGGGCGCCTCGTTCACCAGCTCGATCCGCAGCCACGGCGTGAGCTTCCGCACCCCGGCCCTGACCGAGGGCCCCGCCACCGCCCGCTGCCTGGTGCTGGTGACCCCCGACGGCGAGCGCACCATGGGCACCTACCTCGGCGCCTGCACGGCCCTCGGCCCGTCGGACATCGACCAGGACCAGGTCGCCGGCTCGGCGGTCGCCGTGATCGAGGGCTACCTGGCCGACACCGAGCAGGCCCGCGCGACCATCGGCAAGATCATCGACGCCTCCGCGAAGAGCGAGGCCCGGGTCGCGCTGACGCTCTCCGACGCGCTGTGCGTCGAGCGCCACCGCGACTACTTCCGCGAGCTCACCCGCGAGAACGTCGAGATCCTCCTGGCCGACGAGGACGAGGTCGCCGCGCTGGTGGGCGACGAGCCGATCGAGTCGCTGCTGCGCGGCAACGGCGGCAACTGCGAGCTCGTCGTCGTCACCCACGGCGCGAAGGGCTCGACGATCTACGCCGAGGGCGGCACGAAGCACGAGGTCGAGGCCCGTCCCGCCGACGAGCTCGTCGACACCACCGGCGCCGGCGACGCCTACGCCGGCGGCTTCCTCTACGGCCTGGTGCGCGGGTTCGACCTCCCGGTGGCCGGGCGGATCGGCTCCGTCGCCGCGTCGCACGTCGTCGCCCAGCTCGGCGCGCAGCCCCCGGAGAACCTCAAGGCGAAGGTCGCCGCGGACGTGCCCGAGGCCGGCTGAGCCGGCGCAACCCCCCGCAGACACACGAGAGCCCCGGCCCGCCGCAGGAGGCGGGACCGGGGCTCTCGTCGTCGGGGGCGCGGAGCGGCGGGGAGTCAGTTGAAGCTGTCGCCGCAGGCGCAGGAGCCCGTCGCGTTCGGGTTGTCGATGGTGAAGCCCTGCTTGTCGATGGTGTCGACGAAGTCGATCGTGGCCCCCTGCACGTACGGCGCGCTCATCCGGTCCACGGCCACCTTGAGGCCGTTGAAGTCGCGGAAGAGGTCGCCGTCGAGGCTGCGGTCGTCGAAGAAGAGCTGGTAGCGCAGGCCGGCGCAGCCGCCGGGCTGGACGGCGATGCGCAGGTGCATGTCGTCGCGGCCCTCCTGGTCGAGCAGGGCCTTCGCCTTGCTCGACGCGGCCTGGCTCAGCTCGATGCCGTGCTCGGCCGGGGTCGTCGCCTCGGTCGCCGGCGCGGTGGGGTTCTCGACGGTCATGGTTCTCCCTGGAGCTCCCGGTGCGTTCCGTGGCGTGCAACCCCGTCGGGCGGCGGGATGTTCCCGCCCGACGCGGCCGCTCCGTCCGGGCCGGATTCCCGGTCCTGACGGGGCACGACGCGGCTCGCCTGCGATCTCCATGGTGTCACATCGCGGGCCCGGCATCACGCGGACGGAGCGGCCCATCAGGGGCCGGGGACGTGCGCCCCCTCACGCACCCGCGGGGTCGGGCGGCGGCGTCGGGCACCGGGGGCGCGCCAGGACGCCCCGGTGCGGCGCAGCAGCGCGAACACCCCGAGGACCACGAGCCAGGCGATCTGCCAGCCGGTCGAGACCACCAGCGCCAGCGGTCCCGTGAACAGGATGAGCATCGACAGGGCGTCGTCCCGGTCGTCCATGACCTCTCCCCTCCCGACACCCCCACGCTGACCCGCGGGGCAGCGGATCCCGGTGAGGTGGCCGCTCGCCGTCGAGCGCCGCACGCACCTCCACGCTACGACCCTCCGGTGCGCCCGGGTGCCTTATCCTGGGCGCGTGAACTTCCTGCGCCGCGGCTCCAGCGCCACCTCCGCGTCCGCCTCCCCCGACGCCGAGGGCGACGCCGCGGAGGAGCAGGAGGTCGTCTCGGTCGGCGCCCGGCGCGCGCAGAGCGCCGGCAAGGGGCGGCCGACGCGGTCGCGGCGCGAGGCCGAGGGCCGTCGTCGTGGTCCGGTCGCCCCGGCCCCGAAGACGCAGCGCGAGGCGATGAAGCGCGCGAAGGCGACGCGTGGGGACAAGTCCCAGCGCCGGGAGGCGTCCGCGGAGCGCCGCAAGCGGATGATGGCCGGGGACGACCGGGTGCTCCCGGTCCGTGACCGCGGGCCCGTGAAGGGCTTCATCCGCGACCTCGTGGACTCCCGCCGCCACCTCATGGGCCTGTTCATGCCGCTCGCGGTGCTGATCTTCATCACGGTCGTCGTGCCGGTCGCGGGCCTGCAGAACATCGGCAGCCTGCTGTGCCTGTGCATGCTCGCCGCGATGGTCGTCGAGGGCACGCTGCTCGGCCGCCAGATCACCGCCCGGGTGCGCAGCAAGTTCCCGAACGAGGAGGTCAAGGGCTTCTCGGTCGGCTGGTACGCCTTCACCCGGGCCACCCAGATCCGCAAGCTCCGCATGCCCGCCCCGCGCGTCGCGGTCGGCGAGGCGGTGGCCTGACCCTCGCCGTGCGGACCCTCGTCCTCGGGGGGACGCGCTCCGGGAAGTCCGCGTGGGCGGAGGCGCTGCTCGACGAGGCCGCGCCCGCGGTCTACGTGGCGACGGCGCGCGCGGTCGACCCCGCCGCCGACCCCGAGTGGGCCGACCGCATCGCCGTCCACCGCGCCCGTCGGGCGGCGTCGCTGGGAGACCGTCGAGGACGCGGACGGCACCGTGACGGCGTCGGTGGTGCGCGAGCGGACCGACGTCGCGGTGCTGGTCGACGACCTCGCGACCTGGGTGACCGGGCTGCTCGACGACGCCGGGTGGGCGCGGGACGCCGCGTCGGTGGCGGCGGCGCGGTCGGCGCTGGTCGGGGCGGTGGCCGCGCGGCGGGGCGCGCCGCTGGTCCTGGTGTCGGCCGAGGTCGGGCTGGGCGTGGTGCCCTCGACGTCGGCGGGGCGGCGGTTCCGCGACGAGCTGGGGCTGCTGAACGCCGAGCTCGCCGCGGTCTGCGACGAGGTGCGGCTGCTCGTGGCCGGTCTGCCGCTGGCCCTTAAGGTGGCTGGCGCCTCGTGAGCAGTAACTGCGGCATAGCGACAGTTAGTGCTCACGGAGCGAGCGAAGGGAGCACCCCGTGCCGTCGGTGGCACCCCCGGACGAGGCCGCGCGGGCCGACGCCCGTGCCCACCTGACGCGCCTGCCGCTCGCGTCGCACGCGCTCGGGCGCCTCGAGGACGTCGCCGCGTGGCTCGCCGCCTGCCAGGCCCGCTCCCCCGCGCGGCCGCCGGCGTCGCCCCGGGTCGTGCTGTTCGCGGCCGAGCACGGGATCGCCGCGGCCGGGGTGT
Organism: uncultured Actinomycetota bacterium; assembly: GCA_963716955.1. Taxonomy (GTDB): domain Bacteria; phylum Actinomycetota; class Actinomycetes; order Mycobacteriales; family Pseudonocardiaceae; genus Actinomycetospora. Next base: position 40,433 of record CAVQUY010000015.1, on the reverse strand, counting down.
CCGCGTTCGGGCCGGAGGAGACCGCCGCCCGCGTCGAAGCCGTCCGCGAGGGCCGCTCCCCCACCAACGCGCTGGCCACGGTCGCGGGCGCCGACGTCCGCGTCGTCGAGGTCGGCGACGGCCCGAGCGGGCGGATCGACCGCGAGGACGCCCTCACCGAGGACGGCCTGCGCGCCGCGCTGGACGCCGGGCGGCACGCCGCGGACGCCGCCGTCGACGAGGGCGCCGACCTGCTCGTCCCCGGCGAGCTCGCCGTCGGGATCTCCACGCCGACCGCGGTGCTCGCCGCCGCGATGACCGCGCGCGAGCCGGTCGCCGTCGTCGGGCGCGGCAGCGGCATCGACGACACGGCGTGGATGCGCAAGGCCGCCGCGGTGCGCGACGGGCTGCGCCGCACCCGGTCCGCCGGGCGCGACCCCGAGGCGCTGCTGCGCGTCGCCGGGGGCGCCGACCTCGCCGCGATCGTCGGCTTCCTCGCCCAGGCCGCCCGGCGCCGGACCCCCGTCCTGCTCGACGGCGCCGCGGTGTGCGTCGCCGCGCTCCTCGCCGACGCCTGGGCCCCCGGCTCGCGCGCCTGGTGGCAGGCCGCCACCCGCGACACCGAACCCGCCCAGGCCCTCGCCCTCGAGGTGCTCGGCCTCGACCCGCTGCTGCTGCTCGACCTGCGCGCCGGGGGCGCGACGGGCGCGCTCGCGGCCGTCCCGCTGGTGACGATGGCCGCGCGGGTCGCCGCCGGGTCGTGAGGCACTGGTGACGGGTCCCGACGGCGGGTCCGGTCCCGGCCGGGGAGCGTCCGCCCGGCCGGCGAGGGCTCGTGGTGGGCGGCCGGTCGTCCTCGCGCTCTCGCTGTTCAGCGTCGCGCCGGTGCGGGCCCGCGCCCTCGGCGCCCCGACGGCCGCCCGGGCGCTGGTCCTCGCGCCGTTCGTGGGACTGGTGATCGGCGGGATCGTCGGGGGGATCGTCCTGGGCCTGCTCGCCCTCGGGGCGCCGCCGCTGCTGGCGGGCGTCGCCGGGGTGGCGGCCGCGGCGGGGCTCACGCGCGGGCTGCACCTCGACGGGCTCGCCGACCTCGCGGACGGGCTCGGCAGCTACGGCGGCCCGGAGCGGATGCTCGCGGTGATGAAGGACCCGTCGACGGGCGCGTTCGGGGTGATCGCGCTGGTCCTCGCGCTGGGCGCCCAGGCGGCGGCGCTGCCGGCGGTGGCCTGGACCGCGGGCCCGTTCGGGGTGCTCGCGGTCGCGCTCGCCTGGGCCGCCGGGCGGGCGTCGTTCACCTGGTGCGCGCGGCGGGGCGTGCCGGCCGCCGCCCCGACCGGCCTCGGCGCGCTCGTCGCGGGCAGCCAGCACCGCGTGGTGCCGGTCGCCTGGTTCGTCGTCCTCGCGGGAGCCGCCGTCGTGGCCGTGCCGGGTCGGCCGTGGCAGGGACCGGTGGCCGTCGTCGTCGGCGCCCTCGCCGCCGTCGTCCTGGCCCGCCACGCGATCCGGCGGCTCGGCGGGGTCAACGGGGACGTGTTCGGCGGGGTGTGCGAGGTGACCGTCACCGCCGCCGTCGCGGTCCTGGCGCTCGGTGGCCTGATCACGCCGTCGAGGGGCACGCCACGCATGCCAGGACGCGACCCGGACCTGCCCCACGTGCTGATGATCAACAACCCGGGGCAGGGCCGCCCGACGACGGGCACACCACGCACGCCAGGAGCGACCCGAACCTGCGCTACGTGCTGATGATCAACGAGCCGGGCGAGGCGACCGGAGTCAGCCCAGGCGCTCCATCCACCCGTGCGTGTCCGGGGCCGCGCCGCGCTGGATCGCGGTCAGCCGCTCCCGCAGTCGCGCGGTGACCGGACCGGGCGTGCCGTCGCCGATCTCGAAGGACCCGCCGTCGTACTTGACCGACCCGACCGGCGTGATCACGGCCGCCGTCCCGCACGCGAAGACCTCGGTGAGCGCGCCGGAGGCGACCTCCTTCTCCCACTCGTCGGTGGAGATGCGGCGCTCGGTGACGGTCGCGCCGTCCTCGCGGGCGAGCTCGAGCAGCGAGCGGCGCGTGATGCCCGGCAGCAGCGAGCCGGAGAGCTCCGGCGTGACGACCTCGTGGTGGCCCTCGGCGTCGGTGAAGACGAAGAACAGGTTCATCCCGCCCATCTCCTCCACCCAGCGGTGCTCGAGCGCGTCGAGCCACACCACCTGGTCGCAGCCCTGCGCGGAGGCCTGGGCCTGGGCGGCCAGCGACGCGGCGTAGTTCCCGCCGCACTTCGCCTCGCCCGTGCCGCCCGGCACCGCGCGCACGTAGTCGGTGGAGAGCCACACGCTCACCGGGGCCAGCCCGCGCGGGAAGTAGGCGCCGGCCGGGGACGCGATGAGCAGGTAGAGGTACTCCTCGGACTGGGCCGCACCCCGAGCCCGGACGACGACCCGAACATGAACGGCCGCAGGTAGAGCGACTCCTCGCCCCCGGCCGCCGGCACCCACCGGGCGTCGACGGTGAGCAGCTCGCGGATCGAGTCGAGGAACAGGTCCTCGGGCAGCGGCGGCATCGCCAGCCGCTCCGCGGAGCGCGCCATCCGCTCGGCGTTGGCCCACGGCCGGAACGACGCGATCGACCCGTCGGGCTGGCGGTAGGCCTTCAGCCCCTCGAAGATCGTCTGGCTGTAGTGCAGCACCACCGACGCCGGGTCGATCGACAGCGGCTGGTACGGGCCCACCGTCGCGTCGTGCCACCCGCGGGCGGCGTCCCAGGAGGCCGTGACCATGTGGTCGGTGAAGTACTTGCCGAAGCTCGGCGCGGCCAGTACCTCCGCGACCCGCTCCTCGGTCGCCGGACCGGGGTGCGGGATACGCGCGAAGGTCGTGCTCGACATGCCCGCCACCCTAGTCCGCCCCTCCGACACCGGACACCGTCCGCCGCGGCCGGCTCAGGAGCCCGCCACCAGGCTCGCGTCCGCGGCGACGGGCACCGGAGTCCAGCTCGACGTCGTGCACCGCGGGCACGCCGAGGACCACGGACACGACGGCGGGCGCCGAGCTCCCGTCGCGGCCGCGGACGACGAGCAGCCCCGGTCCGGTCGCGGGGCCGGCCGGCAGCCGGTACTCCCCCTCGGTGTCCGTGGCGCCGCGGCCGACCTGGTGGCCGCCGCCGTCGACGAGGGTGAGGACGGCGTCGACGGGCCGTCCGGTGTGGTCGCGGACGTGGCCGGTGAGCTCGACACCGGGGGCGGCATCGGGGCCGGCCGGTCCACGCGTGAGCGGCGCCGTCCTGGCGTCAGACGCCAGCATCGTGCCGTTGCTGTCGTCCGGGCCGGCCGCCATCCCCGCCGGGATCACGACGACGGGCCGGTCGGCGTGCTCCCACAGCGCCGCGGTCGGCGCTGGGGCGCGCGAGCGCGGCGAGCGGCCCGCCGTGGGGGCTGCCGACGACGACGGCGCGGGCGTCGCGCCGGTGTGCGAGCTCGGCGAGGGCGAGGCCGACGGCGTCGTGCGAGCCGACGGGGCGCAGCGACTCCGCCGCCGCGGTCAGGCCCGACGCGGTGAGCTCCGCGACCCGCCCGGAGAGGACCCCGGGATCGTCGCCGACCGGGGTCGCGTCCCCGACGACGGCGTCCTCGGGGACGTGCACCAGCAGGACCGGCGCGTCCACGGCGCGGGCGAGCCGGGCCGCGGCGGCGATCACCTCGGCGGTGTGCGGGGCGTCGTCGACGGCGACGAGGACCGGGCGCTCGAGCCCCGCGGCCACGTCGGCCGGCTCCGAGGGTCCCGGCTCCTCGGTCTCGGCCCGCCGCAGCAGCCGGTGCGCGGTGGAGAGCACGAGCATCCCGACCGCGACGACGACCGCGGCGACCCAGAACGGCGTGTTCGGCAGGAACGCCTCGCCGATGACGCCGGAGATCCACGGGGCGAGCCCGCCGCCGAGGAACCGCACGAAGCTGTAGGACGCGGACGCCACCGGGCGCGGGACCGGGGCGACCGACATGACCGCCTGGGTGACCAGCGTGTTGTTCAGCCCGATCATGGCGCCGGCCACGATCACCGCGCCGATGACGACGGCGGGGGTCGTCTGCCAGATCGCGATCACCAGCAGGTCGAGCGCGAGCAGCCCCAGCACGAAGTAGAGGACGCGGACCGTGCCGAAGCGCCGCTCCAGGGCGGGCGCACCGAACACCGCGAAGATCGCGACGAGCACGCCCCACGCGGTGAACACCCCGCCGAGCCCGAGCGGCCCGAGGTGGCCCATCGAGTAGGGCGAGTACGCGAGGAGGGTGAAGAAGCCCCAGTTGTAGGCGAAGGCCGTCACGGCGATCGTCGCGAGGCTGCGGTGGCGCAGCGCCCTGATCGGGTCGAGCAGCGCGATCTTCTGCGCGGGCTTCGGGGTCTTGTCGAGCAGCACGAGGGTCGCGACGAGGGCGATCGCCATGAGCACCGCGACGCCGAAGAACGGCGCGCGCCAGCTCACCGAGCCGAGCAGCCCGCCGACCAGCGGGCCGAGCGCGATCCCGACGCCGAGGGCGGTCTCGTAGAGGATGATCGCGCCGGCGAACCCGCCGCTCGCGCTCGCGACGATCACCGCGAGCGAGGTGGCGATGAACAGCGCGTTCCCGAGCCCCCACCCGGCCCGGAACCCGACGATCTCGCCGATCGAGCCGGACAGGCCCGCGAGCGCCGAGAAGACGACGATGATCGTCAGGCCGGTGATCAGCGTGGCCTTCGCGCCGATGCGGCTCGAGACCCAGCCGGTGACGAGCATCGCCACCGCGGTGATCAGCAGGTAGCTGGTGAACAGCAGCGACACCTGCGCGGGCGTCGCGGAGAGCTGCTGCGCCAGCGCGGGCAGGATCGGGTCGACCAGCCCGATCCCCATGAACGAGATGACGCAGGCGAAGGCGACCGCCCAGACCGCCTTCGGCTGGCGGAACGGACTCGCCTCCGACCCGTGCGAGGAACCGGCAGCCACGACCTCGACCTCCCTGGCACACCGTGCGGCCCCGCACCGGGGCCCGCATCTAGTTGTACCAAGCTAAGTAAAGATCGGCGAATGATCTCCGCAACAGCTGCGCCAAACGGCCCCTCAGCCCTCCGGGACCGGGTCGCTGCGCCAGTCGCGGAGGTTGACCTGGTCGCACTCGAGGGCCATCGCGTCGATCTCCGCCGCGCTCGCGCCCCGCCCGAGGAGCTCGGCGAGGCGGCGGAAGTACTCCTCGCGCGGCGCCCCCGGCACGAAGAGGATCAGGAAGCGGGCGGCCTCGTCGCCGACCGCCCGGAAGGCGTGGACCCCGTCGACGGGGACGTGGGCGAAGTCGCCGCTGCCCAGCACCTCCCAGTCGCGTCCCGCTCATCACCGCGAGCCGCCCGGAGATCACCCAGAACGACTCCGAGAACCCCCGGTGGAAGTGGGGCACCGCGCCGATGCGCCCGGGGGTCGCGGCGCTCTCGAACAGCCCGAACCCGCCCCCGACGACGTCGCCGGGCGCGGTGAAGACCGCCGGTCCGGCCTGCTCGGCGTGCGCGCGGAAGCGGTAGACGCCCGGCGCCGCGTCAGGGACCTCCGTCGGGAAGCTCATCGACGTCTCACCTCACCGGACGTGCGACGGGACGAACGGCGGGCTCACGACCTCGCACTCCAGAGGACGCCCGCGCACGTCGACGGCCACGACGTCACCCTCGGTCAGACCTGCGGCGGTGTCGAGCAGCGCGAGGGCGATGCCGGTCTTCAACGTCGGGGAGAAGGTGCCCGACGTCGTCTCCCCCACCGTCGAGCCGCCGTACGTGACCGGCATGTGGGAGCGCGGGATGCCGCGTCCGGTGGCGCGCAGCCCCCACGCGCGGCGACGCGGGCCGGCCTCGCGCTCGGCGAGCAGGGCCTCGCGGCCCCAGAACTCCGCCTTCTTCCACCCGACCGCGAACCCGCACCGCGCCTGGTTGGGCGTGATCTCCGGGCCGAGGTCCTGGCCGTGCAGCGGGAGCCCCGCCTCGGTGCGCAGCGTGTCGCGCGCGCCGAGCCCGGCCGGGCGTCCGCCGACCTCGGCGACGACCGCGGCGAGCGCGTCCCACAGCACCTCGGCGCCCTGGGCCGGCGCGATCAGCTCGTAGCCGTGCTCCCCGGTGTAGCCGGTGCGGCAGAGGCGGATCGCCCGGCCGTCCCGGTCGACGTCGAGGAAGGCCATGTAGTCGAGGTCGGTGTCGCCGAGGTCCTCGGCCCCGGGCAGGACGCCGGCCTCGGCGAGAACCCGGGCGGAGGCGGGGCCCTGGACGGCGAGGACGACGTGGGCGTCGTGCTCGTCGGACACCGTGATCCCCTCGGGCGCGGCGGCGGACAGCAGCTCGCCGACGCCCGCCGAGTTCGCCGCGTTGGGCACGGCGAAGACCTCGTCGTCGCCGACGAGGTAGAGGATCAGGTCGTCGACGACGCCGCCGTCGTCCGCGCAGCACAGCGTGTACTGGGCCTTGCCGGGCACGATCCGGGAGAGGTCGTTGGTCAGGCAGCGGTCGACGAAGGCCGCCGCGCCCGGGCCGCTGATGCGGACCTTGCCCAGGTGGCTGACGTCGAAGAGCCCGGCGGCCTCGCGGGTGGCGGTGTGCTCGGCGACCACCCCGCCCTTGCCCGAGCCCGCGTCGCCCGCGTACTGGACGGGCATCTCCCACCCGCCGAAGGGCGCGAAGGTGGCCCCGAGCGCCTCGTGGCGGGCGTGCAGGGGGCTGTGTCGCAGCGGCGTGGATCCCGGGTCGCTCACGGATCCGGCACCGTACGGCACGCACGCTGTCGGGGGTGCGTCCTAGCATGCCGATCACAGGGCCGGGAGGACCGGCCGCACACGCCAGTGATGGAGGCCAGCCCCCGTGAGCACCCCGCCCGACCTCCGGCTCAGCTTCGAGCAGGCCGCCGCGGCCGAGGTCGACGTCCTCGTCATCGGGACACGGCCGGAGGTCTCGGAGGCCGACGCCGAGGAGACGGTGACCCCGGGGTCGCCGGTCCTGGTCGGCGCCGGCGGCCTCGACGCGGCGTTCGACGGCGAGCTCGCGTCGCTGCTCGCGCTCGCCGGCGCCACGGGGAAGGCCGAGGAGGCCGTCAAGCTGCCGACCCGCGGCGCGGTCACGGCGCCGCTCGTGCTCGCCGTCGGGCTCGGGCCCGATCCGGACGCCCGGGGCGCCGACGGCACCGCCGGCGCCCCGGACCTCGCCGAGCAGGTGCGCCGCGCGGCCGGGGCCGCCGCCCGCGCCTTCCCGAGGACGGCGACCCGGGTCGGCTCCACGCTCTCCGAGCTCGACCTCGCGGCCGCCGTCGAGGGCACCGTCCTGGGCGCCTACGCCTTCACCGACTACCGCAGCGCGACCGACGAGGAGCCCCTGCGGACCGTGACCTTCCTCGGCGCGCCGGGGGGCAGCGGCGGCGCGCCGGAGCGGGAGCACGCGACGCTGGCCGACGCCGCGATGCGGGCGCGCGCGGTGTGCGCGGCCCGCGACCTGATCAACACCCCACCGAACGACCTCTACCCCGCGGAGTTCGCGCGCCGGGCGCAGACGATGGCCGAGGCGGTCGGCGTCGAGGTCGAGGTGCTCGACGAGTCCGAGCTCGCCGAGGCGGGCTACGGCGGCATCCTCGGGGTGGGCACCGGCTCGTCCCGCCCGCCACGGCTGGTCCGGCTGCGCCACACCCACCCCGACGCCACGAAGCACGTCGCGCTCGTCGGCAAGGGGATCACCTTCGACACCGGCGGGATCTCCATCAAGCCCGCCGCGAACATGGACCACATGACCTCGGACATGTCCGGGGCCGCGTGCGTCCTCGCGACCGTCTGCCTGGCGGCCGAGCAGAACCTGCCGGTGAACGTCACCGCGACCGTGCCGATGGCCGAGAACATGCCCTCCGGCACCGCCTACCGCCCCGGCGACGTGCTGACCATGTACGGCGGGAAGACCGTCGAGGTGCTGAACACCGACGCCGAGGGCCGACTGATCCTCGGCGACGCCATCGTGCGCGCCTGCGAGGACGGCCCGGACTACCTGGTCGAGACCTCCACGCTCACCGGCGCCCAGACCGTCGCCCTCGGTGCGCGCACCGCGGGGGTCATGGGGAGCGCGGCCTTCCGTGACCGCGTGACGGGCGCGGCCACCGGGGTGGGCGAGGGCGCGTGGGCGATGCCGCTGCCCGAGGAGCTGCGGGGCGACCTCGACTCGCGCATCGCCGACATCGCGAACGTCACCGGGCACCGGTTCGGAGGCATGCTCGCCGCCGGCCTGTTCCTGCGGGAGTTCGTCGCCGACGGCGTGCCGTGGGCCCACATCGACATCGCCGGCCCGGCCTTCAACACCGGCGGACCGCACGGCTACACGCCGAAGGGCGGCACCGGGCTCCCCGTGCGCACCCTCGCCGCGGTCATCGCCGACGTGGCCGGGGAGGGCTGAGCCCGGACACCGGGGAGCACCCCCACCCCCGGTTGCCCACGGTGGAAGGATGGAGCCGACCGTCCGGGCCGATCAGCGGGTCCGGGCACGAGTGCCCGGTCGGGCGACCACCGTCGCCGACCGGTCCACCGCACGTCACACGCCGACGCGGGAGAAGTGAGAGTTGAGCGAGAGCGACACCTACGACGTCCTGATCCTGGGCGGGGGTTCCGGCGGGTACGCCTGCGCGCTGCGCGCGGCCCAGCTGGGTCGCACCGTCGCCCTCGTCGAGCAGGACAAGCTCGGTGGCACCTGCCTGCACCGCGGCTGCATCCCCACCAAGGCGCTGCTGCACGCCGCCGAGATCGCCGACAACGCCCGCGAGGGTGAGTCCTACGGGGTGAAGACCTCGCTGTCGGGCATCGACATGACCGGCGTCAACTCCTACAAGGACGGCGTCGTCGGCAAGCTCTACAAGGGCCTGCAGGGACTGGTGAAGTCCCGCAAGATCACGATGATCGACGGCCACGGCACCCTCGTCGGCCCCGACACCGTCGAGGTCGACGGGCAGCGCTACACCGGGCGCAACCTCGTCCTCGCCTCGGGCTCGTACTCCAAGACGCTGCCGGGGCTCGAGCTCGGCGGCCGCGTCATGACCTCCACCGAGGCCATCAACCTCGACTACGTGCCCGACCGCGTCGTCGTCCTCGGCGGCGGGGTCATCGGCGTCGAGTTCGCGAGCGTCTGGCGCAGCTTCGGCGCCGAGGTCACGATCGTCGAGGCCCTGCCCCACCTGGTGCCCAACGAGGACGAGTTCCTCTCCAAGTCGCTCGAGCGCCAGTTCCGCAAGCGGAAGATCAACTTCAAGATCGGCACGAAGTTCACCGGCGTCGAGCAGACCGCCGACGCGGTGACGGTGAACCTGGAGAACGGCGAGCAGCTCGAGGCCGACATCCTGCTGGTGGCCGTCGGGCGCGGGCCGAACACCGCGGACCTGGGCTACGAGGCGCAGGGCGTCACGCTCGACCGTGGCTTCGTGCGCACCGACGAGCGGCTGCACACCGGCGTCGGCAACGTCTGGGCGGTCGGGGACATCGTGCCCGGCCTGCAGCTGGCCCACCGTGGGTTCGCGCAGGGCATCTTCGTCGCCGAAGAGGTCGCCGGGCTCGAGCCGCCGGTGATCGACGAGAAGGGCATCCCGCGGGTCACCTACTGCGAGCCCGAGGTCGCCTCGGTCGGCCTCACCGAGGCCGAGGCCAAGGAGGTCCACGGCGAGGTGAAGACCGTGACCTACGACCTCGCCGGCAACGGCAAGTCGCAGATCCTGCGGACCGCGGGCGCGATCAAGCTGGTCAAGGGCGGCACGGACGACGACGCACCCGTCGTCGGCGTGCACATGATCGGGACCCGGGTGGGCGAGCTCGTCGGGGAGGCGCAGCTGGTCTACAACTGGGAGGCCCTGCCGATCGACGTGGCGAACCTCGTCCACGCGCACCCGACGCAGAACGAGGCCTTCGGCGAGGCACACCTCGCGCTGGCCGGCAAGCCCCTCCACAGTCATTCCTGATCCGGGCTGCAGCTGACGACCCCACCGGTTCTGCGAAGGAGTTCCGAGCACGATGGCCTACACCGTCCAGATGCCTGCTCTCGGCGAGAGCGTCACCGAGGGCACCATCACCCGGTGGCTGAAGCAGGTGGGTGATCACGTCGAGGTCGACGAGCCCCTCCTGGAGGTGTCGACCGACAAGGTCGACACCGAGATCCCCGCGCCGCAGGCCGGGGTCCTCCAGCGCATCGTCGCCGACGAGGACGACACCGTCGAGATCGGCGGGGACCTCGCGGTCATCGGCGACGAGTCCGAGGGCACGGGCGGTGACGACGGGTCCGGCGGATCGGCCGCGCAGGAGGCCGCAACGCCCGAGCCGTCCGAGGCGTCGGCGCCCCAGCCGTCGCAGCCCGAGCCGTCGCAGCCCGAGCCGTCGCAGCCGGAGCCGGCCGCGGCGTCGTCGGGCGGCGGGTCCTCCTCGAGCGGTGCGTCGGGAGGGTCGGGCACCGAGATCGAGATGCCGGCCCTGGGCGAGTCGGTCACCGAGGGCACGATCACCCGCTGGCTCAAGCAGGTGGGCGACACCGTCGAGGTCGACGAGCCGCTGCTCGAGGTCTCGACGGACAAGGTCGACACCGAGATCCCGTCGCCGGTCGCCGGCACGCTGCTCGAGGTCCGGGCGAACGAGGACGACACCGTCGAGGTCGGTGGCGTGCTCGCCGTCGTCGGGACCGGCAGCCCCGCCGCGGGCGGCGGCTCGTCGTCGGGCGGGGACGGTGGCGGCGCGGCCCAGCAGGCCGCGGAGCCGGAGCCCAGCCGACCGGAGCCCGCGCAGTCGCAGCCCGCGTCGTCCGAGCCGGGCGGCAACTCCGGCACCACCTCCGACGGGGCGATCGCCGCGTCCGGCGCCGACGACTACGTCTCCCACGAGACCGAGCAGCCCGCCGGGCCGAGCGGGCCGGCCGACGCGGGTGCCCTGCAGTCGCAGCAGTCCCGGAGCAGCGCCCCCGCGTCGCGCGAGAACGGCGACGGCCAGAGCGCGTCCGACCACGCGCCCTACGTCACCCCGCTCGTGCGCAAGCTCGCCGCCGAGCGCGGTGTCGACCTCTCCGCGGTCAGCGGGACCGGGGTCGGCGGGCGCATCCGCAAGCAGGACGTGGTCGCCGCGGCCGACGAGCAGGATGCGCAGCGGGCCGCGGCCTCGCAGGCCCAGAGCTCGCCGGCCTCGTCGCAGGTCGCGTCGCCCTCGGGTGGGTCCGGCCCGGGCGCGGTGCACGGCGGCGAGGTGCAGCGCCCGTCGGGGTCCGGCGCGGCGATCCCGCAGCCCGACGAGTCGGGCCTGCGCGGCACCACGCAGAAGCTGTCGCGGCGCCGGGCGACCATCGCCAAGCGGATGGTCGAGTCGCTCCAGACCTCGGCCCAGCTGACCACGGTGGTCGAGGCCGACCTGACGCGGATCGCGCGCCTGCGCGATCGCGCCAAGGAGGACTTCGCGCGCCGCGAGGGCGTCAAGCTGTCGTTCCTGCCGTTCATGGCGCTCGCGACCGTCGAGGCGCTCAAGGCCCACCCGGGTGTGAACTCCTCGATCGACACCGAGAAGGGCGAGGTCACCTACCACGGCGCCGAGCACCTCGGGATCGCCGTGGACTCCCCCGCCGGGCTGATCGTGCCGGTCATCCACGACGCCGGGGACCTCAACCTCGGCGGCCTGGCCCGCCGGATCTCCGACGTCGCCGAGCGCACCCGCTCGAACAAGATCGCCCCGGACGAGCTCTCGGGCGGCACGTTCACGATCACCAACACCGGGTCGCGCGGCGCGCTGATCGACACCCCGATCATCAACCAGCCGCAGGTCGCGATCCTGGGCACGGGCGCCGTCGTCAAGAAGCCCGTCGTGGTGACCGACAGCGAGGGCGGCGAGTCGATCGCCATCCGCTCCACGGCCTACCTGTGCCTGTCCTACGACCACCGGATCGTCGACGGTGCGGACGCCGCCCGGTTCCTCGGCTCGGTCAAGGCCCGGCTCGAGGCGGGCTCGTTCGAGGCGGACCTCGGCCTGTAGGCGCCGCCCGTCCTGGTCCGACCGGAGGGCCCCCTCGCTCGCAATCCATTGAGCGAGGGGGCCCTTCGGTCATCCGCGTCCGCTCGAGGCTCCGGCGAGGGGCGCCCCTCGCCCGACTACCCGACCGAAGGCGCCCCTCGCTCAGAACGGGGCCGGGCGTCGCCCCGAACCTCCACCGCGAGGGGAGGATCCGGTCGCCCTATCCGCTCGAGGGTTCCCCTCGTGCGGGGCGGGGGCGGGCCGCCCTGGGCGGCGCACCGGGCGAACCGGACACCACGCCCGCCGACGGACGGGCGGTCCCGGGTCGCGCGGCGCGCCCGACTCCGCGACGATCACGACATGCGCGTCCTCATCTCCGGGTCGTCCGGACTCATCGGTACCGCGCTGGTGCCCCACCTGCGCAGCGCCGGCCACGAGGTCGTCCGCCTCGTCCGCCGCGCGCCGCAGGCCCCCGACGAGCGCGGCTGGGACCCGCCGTCGGGACGCATCGACGACGACGCCCTCGACGGCGTGGACGCCGTGATCAACCTGTCCGGGGCCGGGATCGCGGACAAGCGCTGGACCGGGGCGCGCAAGCAGGAGCTGCGCGACAGCCGCCTCGTCCCCACCGACGTGCTCGCCCGGGCGGTCGCCGCCCACGGCATCCCCGTGATGATCAACGGCTCGGCGGTCGGCTTCTACGGCGACACCGGGGCGGTCGCGGTCGACGAGTCCGGCGCCCGCGGCCGGGGCTTCCTCGCCGACCTGGTGCGCGACTGGGAGAACGCCACTTCGCCCGCGTCCGAGGCCGGCGCTCGCGTCGTGATGGTGCGGACCGGGCTCGTGCTCTCCCCCGCCGGGCGGGCTGATGGGCATCATGCGGCCGGTCGTCAAGTTCGGACTCGGCGGGCGGCTCGGCTCCGGCGAGCAGTACTGGCCGTGGATCAGCCTCGACGACGAGATCGGCGCGATCACGTGGGCGCTGGAGCACGACTCCGTCGTCGGCCCGCTCAACGCCAGCGGCCCCGCGCCGGTGACCTGCCGCGAGTTCATGAAGGTGATGGCCTCGATCGTCCACCGGCCCGCTCCGTGGATCGTCCCGGGCTTCGCGATGCGCGCCGTCCTCGGCGAGTTCGCCGACGAGGGCGTGCTGGTCAGCCAGCGGGTGCTGCCGGGGGTCCTGGAGCGCGAGGGCTACGGCTTCTCGCACGCGACGGTGCACGCCGCGCTCTCCGCGGTGCTGGACGGCTGACCCGGTGGCCGGCCCGTCCGGGCTGCCCGACGCGGTCGACGTCCTGGTCGTCGGCGCCGGGCTCGCCGGGCTCAACGCGGCCCGGACGGTGGCGCGCGCCGGGCGCTCGGTGGTGGTGTGCGAGGCCTCGGACGGGGTCGGCGGGCGGGTGCGGACCGACGTCGTCGACGGATTCCTCGTCGACCGCGGCTTCCAGATCCTCAACACCTCCTACCCCGCGCTGCAGGCCGCCGTGGACCTCGAGGCCCTCGACCTGCGCCCCTTCGTGCCCGGGGCCGCGGTGCGGACCGAGGACGGCCGGCTGCACCGCGTCGCCGACCCCCGTCGCCGTCCCGGCTGGGCGCCGCGCACCGCGCTGACCGGGTTGCTCGGGCCGCGGGAGAAGGCCGGCCTCGTGGCGTACACGCTGCGCTCGCTGCTCGTCCCGCCGTCGCGCCAGGCTCGCGCGCCCGAGCGGTCCGCGGCGGAGGACCTCGCGCGGTTCGGGCTCGGCGGCGGCGCGACCGAACGGTTCCTGCGCCCGTTCCTGTCCGGCGTGACCGGGGACCCGGACCTCGCCACGTCCTCGCGGGTGGTGTCGCTGTTCTGGCGGACGTTCGCGCTCGGCGACCTGACGCTGCCCTCCCGCGGCATCGGCGCCGTGCCCGGCCACCTCGCGGCGCGCCTGCCCGCCGGGACGGTGCACCTGACCACGCGGGTCTCCGGGCTCACGCCCTCCGGCGCCGGGGTCGACGTCCGCACCGACGGCGGGACCGTGCGGGCCGGGGCGGTGATCGTCGCGGCCGAGGGCACGGACGCCGCCGCGCTGCTCGGCGGCCGCGTCGAGGCGCCGCACCCGTTCGGGCTGACCACCCATTACCACGTCACCGACACCCCGCCGACCCGCGAAGGCCTCCTGCACCTCGACGGCACCGGCGGGCCCATCGTCAACACGGTGGTGCTGACGGCCGCGGCCCCGTCGTACTCGCCGGACCACCGCCACCTCGTGGCGTCCACCGTCCTGGGCTCCGAGCCGCTGCCCGAACCACGGCTGCGGGCCGAGCTGGAACGGATCTGGGGCCGGGGGACGTCCGCGTGGGAGCACCTGGGCACGGTCCCGGTCCCGCACGCCCTGCCGGCCACGCCGCCCCCGACCCCGGCGCGCCTCCGCCGCCCGGTCGACCTCGGCGACGGCCTGTTCGTGGCCGGCGACCACCGGGACAGCCCGTCGGTGCAGGGCGCCCTGGTCAGCGGCCGGCGCACGGCGCAGGCGGCGCTCGCCCGGCTCGGCTGAGCGGATGTCAGGAACGGGACTTTCCAGACACCGGGCGTCCGGAACCGTCGTCGATCACGAAGTCGGCCCGGCGCGCGCGAGTAACCTCGGCCGCATGGGCTCCCACCGTGCGAGCAGCGACCCGATGCAGGTCCTCGAGCTCGGGACCGTCGAGTACACGCAGGCCTGGGAGCAGCAGCGCGCCCACGCGGCCGCGCGCGTCGCGGGGACCGGCCCCGACGTGCTGATGCTCCTCGAGCACCCCAGCGTCTACACCGCGGGCCGGCGCACCCAGCCCGAGGACCGGCCGGTCGACGGCACCCCGGTCGTCGACGTCGACCGCGGCGGGCGGATCACGTGGCACGGGCCCGGCCAGCTGGTCGGCTACCCCGTCCTCAAGCTGGCCGAGCCGTTCGACGTCGTCGCCCACGTGCGCCGCCTCGAGGAGGCCCTGATCCACGTGTGCGCGGGCTACGGGCTCGCCACCGGACGCGTCGACCGGCGCTCCGGGGTGTGGCTCGCGGCGGGCGCCGGCCGCCCCGAGCGCAAGATCGCGGCGATCGGGGTGCGGGTGGCCCGGGCGGTGACGCTGCACGGGTTCGCGATCAACGCCGACCCCGACCTCACCGCGTTCGGCGCCATCGTCCCCTGCGGGATCGCCGACGCCGGCGTCACGAGCCTGTCCGTCGAGCTCGGCCGTCGCGTGACCGTCGAGGAGATCCGCCCGGCGGTGCGTGAGGCGGTGCTCGCCGCCTGCGCCGGCGACCTCCCCGTCAGCGACCACCCGCTGCCCCGGCCGGACACGACGACCGTCGGCGGCGTCACCGTGGAGATGCTCGCCGGGCGCTGAGCTCGCGATCACCGGGCGGGCCGGCGCGTAAACTCGGGCCCGTGACCACGACGACCGGGCCCGCGACCGCTCCCGAGGGACGCAAGCTGCTCCGCCTCGAGGTCCGCAACTCCCAGACGCCCATCGAGCGCAAGCCCGAGTGGATCCGCACCCGCGTGCAGACCGGCCCGAACTTCTCCGAGCTCAAGGGCATGGTGCGCTCGGCGGGGCTCGCCACCGTCTGCGAGGAGGCGGGCTGCCCCAACATCTACGAGTGCTGGGAGGACCGCGAGGCCACCTTCCTCATCGGCGGCGAGCAGTGCACCCGGCGGTGCGACTTCTGCCAGATCGACACCGGCAAGCCGTCGCCGCTGGACCGCGAGGAGCCCCGCAAGGTCGCCGAGTCGGTGCGCCAGATGGGGCTGCGGTACTCGACGATCACCGGCGTCGCGCGCGACGACCTCGACGACGGCGGGTCCTGGCTCTACGCCGAGACGGTCCGGCAGGTCCACGCGCTGAACCCGGGCACCGGCGTCGAGCTGCTCATCCCCGACTTCGACGGCCGCGACGACCAGCTCGGCCCGGTCTTCGACGCCGCGCCCGAGGTGCTCGCGCACAACCTCGAGACGGTGCCGCGGGTGTTCCGCCGGATCCGCCCGGGCTTCCGCTACGAACGCTCCCTCGACGTGATCCGGCAGGCTCGCGACGCCGGGATGGTCACCAAGTCCAACCTCATCCTCGGCATGGGCGAGACCCCCGAGGAGGTCACCGCCGCGATGCGCGACCTGCGCGACGCCGGGTGCGACCTGCTGACCCTCACGCAGTACCTGCGCCCGACGCTGCGCCACCACCCGGTGGAGCGCTGGGTGAAGCCCGAGGAGTTCGTCGAGCACCGCGACGAGGCCACGCGGATCGGGTTCGCGGGGGTCATGGCGGGGCCGCTGGTGCGCTCGTCCTACCGCGCGGGCCGGCTCTACGCGCAGGCGAAGCTGCACCGCGGCGAGGCGCTCCCCGAGGGGATGGCCGAGCTGGCCACCGAGGGCGAGGCCCGCCAGGAGGTCGGCTCGGTGCTCGCGCGCCGCGGCTGAACGCGACCGCACCGCGGGCGCCCCCGTGCGGCAGAATGGCGCACATGGCGAAGGGCACGGCCGGCAAGGCGACCAAGGAAGAGAAGAAGGCCGCCAGGCAGGCTGCCCGCGTGCAGCGTCGGGAGCGCTGGTCGCAGATCTGGCAGGCCTTCCAGATGCAGCGCAAGGAGGACAAGCTCCTCCTCCCGCTGATGATCGGCACGATCGTCGCGACGGCGCTGGTGTTCCTGGTCGTCGGCCTGCTGATCGGCCAGTCCTGGTTCCTCGTGCCGATCGGGGTCCTGCTCGGCGCGGCGCTGGCGATGCTCGTGTTCGGGCGGCGCGTGCAGAACAACGTCTACGCCAAGGCGGACGGCCAGCCCGGGGCGGCCGGGTGGGCGCTGGACAACATGCGCGGGCAGTGGCGGGTGACGCAGGCCGTCGCGGGCACGACCCAGCTCGACGTCGTGCACCGCGTGATCGGCCGCCCGGGCGTGGTGCTGGTGGCCGAGGGCGCGTCGCACCGCACGAAGAACCTGCTGTCCCAGGAGAAGAAGAAGGTCGCGCGGGTCGCGGGCCAGGTGCCGATCTACGAGCTCACGGTCGGCAACGAGGAGGGCGACGTCCCGCTCGCGAAGCTGCAGCGACACATGACGAAGCTCCCCCGCAACATCGACCGCGACCAGATGGACACCGTGGAGAAGCGGCTGACGGCCATCGCCGGCCGCGGCGGCCCGGCGATGCCGAAGGGCCCGCTGCCCAAGGGCGCGCAGATGAAGGGCATGCAGCGCTCCGTCCGGCGGCGTTAGGCCCGTCCGCGCCGCTACCTCGGCGCGACTAACGCGTGCGGACGACGACGGTGCGGCTGACGCGGTCGTGCAGCCCGCGCCCGTCCTTGTCCATGATCAGCGCGGGGACGAGGAAGAACAGCGAGACCGTCCGCGCGAGGCTCCACACGCCCACGCGGGACGCCCCGTCCACGCGGACGGCACGCATCCCCGTCAGGACCATCGCAGGCGTCTGCCCGATGAGCGCCACCGGCAGGGTCACGAGGACGGCCCAGACCGCGAGGCTGAGGTAGGCCGGCGCCGGGAAGCTGATGGCCGAGGCGACGAGGCCGCCGACGAGCAGGTCGAGCAGGAACTGGCCGGCGCGCGGCAGCGGGGCGGCGACGGAACCGGGCCCGTCCTCCGGGAGTCCGAGATCGCGACCCGGATACCCCTCGGCGTCGGTCGCCGGGCGGCCGGAGGGCGATCCCGCCCGCGCCGCCGTCCGGGGCTCCTCCGGCCCGGCGTCGGGCACGCGGCGTGTCGGGGTCGCGGTCGAATCTGGGCGTACCGGATCCTCCGGGCGCTCTCCCGACGCTCGATCAGGCCCCTCGTCGGTGAGCCATTCACGAATCCACGACACTCTGACAGGCTACGGTCCCGCGGCGCCGGGATGCGCCACGGCAACGTCGCCGACCGGCTCGTCCACCACCCGGCACCGGGGCGACGGAGCAGTGGACCAACTGTGAGGTCGTCCCGTTAACTGCCGCGAAACACCGGCGCGATGAGTGAGTAACGCAGCCCGCTTAGCGTCCGGGGCACCGATGCGGTGATCGGTCCCCGACCGGGCGGGGCCGCGCTCGATCGCGATGACAGTGCCAGAGAAGGAGCCATCGAGGGTGTTCAACAACCAGGACGAGGTCTTCAAGTACATCTCCGACGAGGGGGTGAAGTACGTCGACGTCCGGTTCTGCGACCTCCCCGGCCAGATGCAGCACTTCACGGTGCCGGCGTCGGAGCTCGACGAGGGCGTGTTCAGCGACGGTCTCGCCTTCGACGGCTCGTCGATCACCGGCTTCCAGAGCATCAACGAGTCGGACATGACGCTGCTGCCCGACCCGGCGACCTCGCGGATCGACCCGTTCCGGGCCCAGAAGACCCTGAACATGAACTTCTTCGTCCACGACCCGCTGACGCTCGAGGCCTACAGCCGCGACCCGCGCAACGTGGCCCGCAAGGCGGAGAACTTCCTGTCGACCGTCGATGTGGCCGACACCTGCTTCTTCGGCCCGGAGGCCGAGTTCTACATCTTCGACTCGGTCCGCTACGACTCGAAGCCCAACGGCACGTTCTACGAGGTCGACGCGGTCGAGGGTGCCTGGCGCACCGGGGCCGACGAGGTCGGCGGCAACAAGGGCAACAAGATCGCCATGAAGGGCGGGTACTTCCCCGTCGAGCCGACCGACCAGACCTCGGACCTGCGCGCCGCGATCGGCACCAACCTCATCAACTCCGGCTTCGAGCTGGAGAAGCTGCACCACGAGGTCGGCACCGGCGGCCAGGCCGAGATCAACTACAAGTTCAACACGCTGCTGCACGCCGCGGACGACCTGCAGCTGTTCAAGTACATCGTCAAGAACACGGCCTGGCAGGCGGGCAAGACCGTCACCTTCATGCCGAAGCCGATCGCCGGCGACAACGGCTCGGGCATGCACTGCCACCAGTCGCTGTTCAAGGGCGGCGAGCCGCTGTTCTACGACGCCAACGGCTACGCGGGCCTCTCGGACCTGGGCCGCCACTACATCGGCGGCATCCTGCACCACGCCCCGAGCCTCGTCGCGTTCACCAACCCGACGATCAACTCGTACCACCGCCTGGTCCCCGGCTTCGAGGCCCCGATCAACCTCGTGTACTCGAACCGGAACCGCTCGGCCTGCGTCCGCATCCCGATCACGGGCGACAACCCGAAGGCCAAGCGCCTCGAGTTCCGCTGCCCCGACTCGTCGGGCAACCCGTACCTGGCCTTCGCCGCCATGATGATGGCGGGCCTGGACGGCATCCGGAACAAGATCGAGCCGCCGACGCCGGTCGACAAGGACCTCTACGAGCTCCCGCCGGAGGAGGCCGCCAACATCGCGCAGGTGCCGGCCGGTCTCGAGGTCGCGATCAACAACCTCGAGGAGGACCACGACTACCTGCTCGAGGGTGGCGTGTTCACCTCGGACCTGATCGAGAAGTGGGTCGAGCTCAAGCGCGACGACATCACCGGCCTGCGGCTGCGCCCGCACCCGTACGAGTTCGAGCTGTACTTCAACTGCTGATCCCCAGCCGCTGACGCACGGCCCGGTCGCCCCGCGGGGTGGCCGGGCCGTCGTGCTTCCGGCAGGAAAGTCCCCGGATCGGCGTGCTCCCCTTTCCGGGTGTCCGGAAACGTCGTCGATCTTCGCGGCCCGTCGCCGGATCAGCGCCGGTCCCGCAGGTCCTCCCGCGGGGACAGGGCCGCGGCGGCCACGTACTGGTAGACGTAGCGGACCTCCTCGCCCTGGCTGATCGGCACGCACACCCAGCCGACCCACTCCCCCGTCGTCGTGCGCCGCCACCCGAGGAGCTCGCCGGGGACCCGGCTCTGCAGGTCCACGCCCTCCGGGTTGGCCCGCGGCGGCCGCCCGGGCGGGCGGGGGTACGCGACGGCGAGGTCCACCCAGACGCGGCGGACCTCGGTCCGCTGCAGCGCGCCCGAGCGCTCGTTCCGGCGCTGCGCCGGACCCCGCTCGTCGAACATGTGTTCGATGATGACGGGTCCCCCCGCCCGGGCGCCACCAGGCCCGCCGATCTCACTCGACGTGTCCGCCGACCCGGACCCGGGTCAGTCCACCGCCGAGAACGCCTCGTCCACCACGGCGTGGGCGTGCCGCGTGACCCGGCGGTACTCGTCGATGCAGGCCCCGGGGTCGTCCTCCGGGTAGCCCAGCACCGACGCGATCGCCGCCAGCTCACGCCCCGAGCGGGGCAGCTGGTCGGTGGGCTTGCCGCGCACCAGCGTCGCCACGCCGCGCACCCGCGTCGCTGTCGTCCAGCCCGCCACCAACGCCTCGGTGGCCTCCGCGGAGAGCAGCCCGGCCTCGCGCAGGGCGTCCAGCGCCTCCAGCGTCGAGGTCGTGCGCAGCGCCGGCAGCCGTCCGGCGTGCTGGAGCTGCAGCAGCTGCACGGTCCACTCGACGTCGGCGAGCCCGCCGGTCCCGAGCTTCGTGTGCAGCGCGCGGTCGGCGCCGCGCGGGAGACGCTCCGCGTCGACGCGGGCCTTCATCCGCCGGATCTCCATCGCCGCCGACCCCGGCAGGCCCTCGGCCGGGTACCGGTAGGGGGCGATCATCTCGACGAACCGCTCCCCCAGCTCGGCGTCGCCGGCCACCGGCCGCGCCCGCAGCAGGGCCTGGCACTCCCACGTGGCCGCCCAGCGCCGCAGGTAGTCCGCGTACGAGGACAGCGTGCGCACCAGCGGGCCGCTGCGCCCCTCGGGCCGGAGCTTGGTGTCGACCTCGAGCGGCGGGTCCGGGCTCGGCGCCCCCAGCGCGCCGGTGACCGCCTCGACGACCGCGCGCGCGTACGTCGTCGCCTCCTGGTCGGGGACGCCCTCGGCGGGCTCGCAGACCGCGACGACGTCCGCGTCGGAGCCGTAGCCGAGCTCCGCGCCGCCCAGCCGGCCCATCCCGATGATCGCGATCCGCGCGGGCGGGGGCCCGTCGCCGGCCTCCGCACGCTGTGCGACGTCGAGGGCGGCCTGCAGCACCGCGACCCACACGCTGGAGAGCGCCGCGCAGACGTTCGGCACGTCGGTGAGCCCCAGCAGGTCCGCGCACGCGACGCGCAGCAGCTCCACGCGGCGCAGCGAGCGGGCCACGTTGCCCGCCGAGCGCGGGTCGGTGTGCCGGGCGACGGCGGCGCGCAGCGACCGCGCGACCTCTGCCGGGTCGCGGGCGACGAGGTCGGCCGACGGCCCGTCGCCCCCGAGCAGCCGCAGCACCTCCGGCGAGCGCGGCATCATCTCGGCGACCCAGCGGGACGTGCCGAGGACGTACATCAGCCGGTCGGCGGCGAGGCCCTCGTCGCGGAGCAGCGCGAGGAACCACGGGGTGGCGGCCAGCGCCTCGGAGACCTTGCGGTAAGCGAGGAGCCCGTGGTCGGGGTCGGCGGTGCTGCCCAGCCGGTCGAGCAGCACCGGCATCAGCGCCCGCTGGATCCGCGCGGCCCGGCTGGTCCCCGCGGTCAGTGCGGCCACGTGCTTGAGCGCCCCCGACGGCGAGCTCCAGCCCAGCGCCGCGAGCCGCGTGGTCGCGGAGGACTCGGTGAGCACCAGCTGCTCGCCCGGCACGCGCGCCACCGACTCCAGCAGCGGCCGGTAGAAGAGCTTCTCGTGCAGGCGCCGGACCCGGACGGTGTTGCGGGAGAGCTCGGCCTGCAGCACCCCGACGGCGTCGCGGCGCCCGTCGGGACGCAGCTTGGCCGCGCGCGCGAGCCAGCGCAGGCCCGCCGTGTCGTCGTCGGAGGGGAAGAGGTGCGTGCGGCGCAGCTTCTGCAGCTGCACCCGGTGCTCGAGCATGCGCAGGAAGCGGTACGACGCGGCGAGGTTCGCCGCGTCGTCACGACCCACGTACCCGCCCTCGCCGAGCGCGGCGAGGGTCTCGAGGGTGTTCGGCCCACGAAGCGTCTCGTCCCCGCGACCGTGGACCAGCTGGAGCAGCTGGACCGCGAACTCGACGTCACGCAGGCCGCCGCGACCGAGCTTGAGCTCGCGGTCGGCGTGGTCGTGACGGATGTGGTCCTCGACGCGCCGGCGCATCGCGCGCACGTCGGCGACGAAGTCCTCGCGCTCCGCGGCGCTCCACACCATCGGCGACAGGGCCTCGCAGTACTCCTGGCCCAGCGCGAGGTCCCCCGCCACCGGCCGGGCCTTGAGCAGCGCCTGGAACTCCCAGGTCCGGGCCCACCGCTGGTAGTAGGACACGTGGCCCTCGAGAGTGCGCACCAGCTGCCCGGACCGGCCCTCGGGCCGCAGGTTCGCGTCGACCTCGAGGAACGCCTCGGTGGCGACCCGCATCATCGTCGCGGCCACACGGCCCGCGGAGTCGACCGCGCCCTCGCCGACGAAGATCACGTCGATGTCGGAGACGTAGTTCAGCTCCATCCCGCCGCACTTGCCCATGCCGATGACGGCGAGGCGGTGGTCCCCGGCGCGCTCGGGCCCGACCTCGGCGCGCGCGACGGCGAGCGACGCCTCCAGCCCGGCCGCCGCGACGTCGGCGAGCTGCGCGGACACCACCTCGACGGAGACGATCGGCAGCTCCGGCTCGCACACCGCCTGCAGGTCGGCGGCGGCGAGCAGCAGGACGTCGTCGCGCCAGCGCGAGCGCAGCGCCTCGACGGCCGGCTGCCCGGTGAGGGTCGCGACGGGTGCCCCGGCGTCCGGGTCCGCCCCCACCGTCTCGAGGTGGAAGCGACGGCGGTCGTCCGCGCTCGGCAGCCACGAGTCGTCGAAGACCCGGCCCGGGGCGCTGGTGGTGCGCAGGGCCCGCCACCGCTCGGACCGCGTGACCAGGTGGTCGCCCAGCGCCGTCGACCCGCCGAGCACGCCGAAGAGCCGTCCCCGCAGGCCCTGGTCGGTCCGCAGCGTCGCGTCCAGCTCGGCCCACTCGTCCTCGCCGACGGACTCGCGGAGCCGTTCGACGGCGACGAGCGCGAGATCGGGGTCCGCGGCCCGCGCCAGGGCCCACACGACGAGGGCCGCCCCCGGCACCGCGTCGTCGCCGTCCCACCAGCCGAGGGCGGCCAGCCGCCCGCCCGCGTCGGGGTCGGTCAGGCCGAGGCGGGCCGGGGCGCGAGCGGGACGGCGGTCGCGCGCGGGGGCGTTCACTTCGTCGAGCCTAGAGGCTCGACGTGTGCGTGCGTTTCCGTGCTCTGGCACGGAGGTCCCATTCAGCACGCCCACAGGGCACACGACCTCCGGTCAGAGAATCGGCAGGTACGACGCGAGCTCGTAGGGGGTCACGTTGCGGCGGTAGTTGTCCCACTCGGTGCGCTTGTTGCGCAGGAAGAAGTCGAACACGTGCTCGCCGAGGATCTCGGCCATGAGGTCCGACTGCTCGAAGCTCTGCAGCGCGCCGTCGAGGTTCTGCGGCAGCGTCTGGTAGCCCATGGCGCGCCGCTCCCCCTCGGTGAGCGACCAGACGTTGTCCTCCGCGGCCGGCGGCAGCTCGTAGCCCTCGGAGATCCCCTTGAGCCCGGCGCCGAGGATGACCGCATACGCGAGGTACGGGTTGGCCGCCGAGTCCAGCGAGCGCACCTCGACCCGCCGCGACGAGGCCTTGCCCGGCGAGTACATCGGCACGCGGACCAGCGCCGATCGGTTGGCGTGGCCCCAGCACACCGCGGTCGGGGCCTCGCCGCCGACCACGAGGCGCTTGTAGGAGTTCACGAACTGGTTGGTCACCGCGGACATCTCGCGCGCGTGGCGCAGCACGCCCGCGACGAACGCCTTGCCGGTCTTGGAGAGCTCGAAGGGCTCGGCGGCGTCGTGGAAGGCGTTCTGGTCGCCCTCGAAGAGGCTGACGTGCGTGTGCATCGCCGACCCGGGGTGCTCGGTGAACGGCTTGGGCATGAACGAGGCCCGCACGCCCTGGGTGATCGCCACCTCCTTCACGAGGTAGCGGAACGTCATGATGTTGTCGGCCATGCTGAGCGCGTCGGCGTAGCGCAGGTCGATCTCCTGCTGGCCCGGCCCGCCCTCGTGGTGGGAGAACTCGACGGAGATCCCCATCGCCTCGAGCGCCTCGATGGAGCGCCGGCGGAAGTGCGGGGCGACGTCGTGGCTGGCCTGGTCGAAGTAGCCGCCGGTGTCCGCCGGGACCGGCGGGGTCCCGTCGTCGGGCAGGCCCCGCAGCAGGTAGAACTCGATCTCCGGGTGCACGTAGCAGGTGAAGCCCGCCTCGGCGGCCCGGGAGAGCGCGCGGCGCAGCACGTGCCGCGGGTCGGCCCACGACGGCGAGCCGTCGGGCATCGTGATGTCGCAGAGCATCCGCGCCGAGTAGTGGTCGCCCTCGGAGTCCTCCCAGGGCAGTACCTGGAACGTGGACGGGTCGGGCTTGGCGACCATGTCCGACTCGTAGACGCGGCTGAAGCCCTCGATCGACGAGCCGTCGAAGCCGATCCCCTCGGCGAACGCCCCCTCGAGCTCGGCCGGCGCGATGGCCACCGACTTGAGGTACCCGAGGACGTCGGTGAACCACAGCCGTACGAAGCGGATGTCGCGCTCGTCGAGCGTCCGCAGGACGAACTCCTGCTGCCGATCCATGTCCGGAGACCCTAAGGAGACCGTGTTACAAGGACGTCACAGGGGGGTCCTACCCTCCCGCCCCTTTCGGGTCGCCGGTCACCCGGTCTCGGGGCAGCGGGCGTTCGGCGGAGCCGGGGTCCCGTCGACGAGGTAGCGGGTGACGATCGTGTCCACGCACGGGAAGCCCTGGAACGAGGCGGTGTGCTGGTCCCCGACCTTGGTCAGCAGCGAGCCGTTCGAGGTCCTTCGCGAGGTTGACCCCGGACTGGTAGGGCGTCGCCGGGTCGTCGGTCGTGGAGACGACGAGCGGCGGGGCCAGCCCGGGCACCTGCGGCACGTGCGGGCCGCCGGTCACCGGCGTCGGCCAGAACGCGCACGCGTCGAGCGCGGAGCTCGGGCCGCGCCCGGAGTCGAGGAACGGCGCGGCCGTCGTTGTAGCGACTGCGCCTGGTCGAGCGACTGCGCGTGGTCCCGTGACCCGCGGGTCGTCGACGCAGCGCACGGCGTTGAAGGCGTCCTGCTGCGGGGAGTAGGTGCCGTTCGGGGCGCGGTCGTAGTACTCGTCGGCGAGGCCCATGAGGGTCTGGCCGCTGCCCCCGGCCAGCTCGGTGAGCCCCTGGCGCAGCTCCGGCCACAGCGAGGTGGCGTAGAGCGCCTGGATGGTGCCCTGCTGGGCGTCGCCGAAGGAGAGCGAGCGGCCGTCGGGGAGCCGGATCGGCTTCGCGAGCAGCGGCCGGGTCAGCTGCTGGAAGCGGGCGGTGGCCTGGGCGGGGTCGGTGCCGAGCGCGCAGCCGGGCTTCGACGCGCAGTCCTTCGCGAACGCCTCGAAGACGTCCTGGAACCCGCGGCCCTGGTCGATGAGCGCCTCGGTCGGGTCCTGGTCGGGGTCCACGGCGCCGTCGAGGACCATCGCGCGGACGTTGCGGGGGAACTCCTCGGCGTAGGTGGAGCCGATCTGCGTGCCGTAGGAGTAGCCGAGGTAGGTCAGCTGCTTGTCCCCGACGACGCCGCGCAGCACGTCCATGTCCCGGGCGACGTCCCGGGTGCCGACGTTCGCGAGCAAGCTCGCCCCGGTCTGCTGCGCGCAGCCGTCCGCGGTCTGGCTGGCCGCCGCCTCGGCGCGCGCGACGCCGGCCGGCGACGGGTCGAGGATGTCGGTGCCGCGCTGGGCGTCCTGCTCGGCGGCGGTCAGGCAGTGGATCGTCGGGGTGCTCGCGCCGATCCCGCGCGGGTCGAACCCGACGAGGTCGAAGCGCCGGGCCACCTCGGTGTTCTTCATGAGCATCCCGAGCTGCGAGGCGATCTCGACGCCGGACGCGCCGGGGCCGCCCGGGTTGACCAGCAGCGAGCCGATGCGCTGGCCTCGCGTCGGAGGCCGGGAGCCGCGAGATCGCGAGCTGGGCGGTCGGGCCCTGCGGATTCGCGTAGTCGACCGGCACGGCGATCCGCGCGCACTGCAGGCCGGGCTGGGCGTAGTACTGGCGCTGGTCGTCGGTGGTCGCGAAGGGCAGGCACGAGCCCCACGCGGGGCGCTGCGCGTAGAACCGTTCGAGGCCGGCCGGGACGGCGCCCGGGGTCGGGGCGGCGCTGCTCGCGGGGGCCGCCGACGACGACGTCGCCGTGGGCGTGGGGGCGGCGTCGGCGCACCCCGCGGCGGCCAGCAGGACCGCGGCCGCGGCGACGAGCCGCGGCACCGTCCGGC
Organism: uncultured Actinomycetota bacterium; assembly: GCA_963716955.1. GTDB lineage: Bacteria > Actinomycetota > Actinomycetes > Mycobacteriales > Pseudonocardiaceae > Actinomycetospora. Next base: position 14,274 of record CAVQUY010000015.1, on the reverse strand, counting down.
TCCGGGCGCGCCGCGGCGCGGTCGGTCCGGGGGGCGCGGCGCCGGCGCCGTCGTACCCACCGCAGGTCCGTGCGCCCCGTCGCCTCACGCGGGCCATCCTCGCAACCGCCGCGTGGGCGCCACGTCGGCCCCCGGTCGGGCGCATCCGCGGTCGTCGTGGGAGGGCCGCCGTCCCCTCGCGGCAGCAACGGCACCTTCCTGGCGTCGAGCGTCAGGACGGCGCCGTTCACCCGTCGGGGCCGGGCCGGTTGTGAAGCTCGTCCCACCCGGCCCCCGTCCGCTGGGTGGGACGGCGCCGCGGTGCCACGCTCGTGTGGTCCGACCACGACCCCTCGGCACGCCCGGGGACCCGCACCGCGGGCCTCGAGGCAGGAGGACGGAGACGATGACGTCACCCGAACGAGCAGGCTGCCCCGCGCACCCCGAAGCGCGTCCGCATCCACCACCTGCAGCAGTGGAAGGACGCAGGTGAGCGCTGGCCGATGCTCACCGCCTACGACTTCCCCACCGCGCGGATCTTCGACGGCGCCGGGATCCCCGTGCTGCTGGTCGGCGACTCCGCCGCGAACAACGTGCTCGGCTACGACTCGACCGTCCCGGTGTCGGTCGACGAGCTGCTCATGCTGACCAAGGCCGTCGTGCGCGGGGCCTCGCGGGCCCTCGTCGTCGCCGACCTGCCCTTCGGCTCCTACCAGGCCTCCCCGACGCAGGCCCTCGAGACCGCGGTGCGGTTCTTCAAGGAGGGCGGGGCGGCCGCGGTCAAGCTCGAGGGCGGCGCGCAGTACGCGGGCCAGATCCGGGCGCTGTCCGACGCCGGCATCCCGGTCATGGCCCACCTCGGGTTCACCCCGCAGAGCGAGCACGCCCTCGGCGGGTTCCGGGTGCAGGGCCGGGGCGCGGGCGCCGAGAAGCTCATCGAGGACGCGCTCGCCGTGCAGGCCGCGGGCGCCTTCGCCGTCGTGCTCGAGATGGTCCCGGCCGACGTCGCGAAGCGGGTGACCGCCGAGCTGCGGGTGCCCACCATCGGGATCGGCGCCGGCCCGGACACCGACGCGCAGGTGCTCGTGTGGCCGGACATGGCCGGGCTCAACACCGGGCGCGTGCCGCGGTTCGTCAAGCGCTACGCCGACCTGGCGGGGGTGCTGTCCGAGGCGGCCGAGGAGTACGCGCGCGAGGTCCGCGACGGCGTGTACCCGACGGCGGAGCACTCGTTCTCGTAGGTGCGCTCCGCGCTCGTGAGCAGTAGGTGCGGTGATAGCCGCATCTACTGCTCATGAGCGCGGAGCGCACCGGCCACCTCGGCGTTCAGGGCGGCCACCGCCGCGTCGCACGCCGCGGAGACCCCGGTGAAGCCGAGGAACCCGTGCACCAGCGACGGGTGCTCGCGGCGGCGCACGTCGACCCCGGCGGCGGCGAGTGCGTCGGCGAAGGCGTGCCCGGCGTCGCGCAGCGGGTCGAACCCCGCGGTCGCGACGATCGTGGGGCCGAGCCCGGCGAGCTCGGCCCGCAGCGGCGAGAGCCGGGTGTCGCCCCGCGGCGAGGCCCCGGCGAGGTAGAGCCTGCTGCAGGCCACGACGTCGCCCGCGGTGAGGAAGTACCCCTCGGCGTTCTCGCGGACCGAGGGGTACCGGCCCTCGAAGTCCGGCGGCGGGTAGATCAGCAGGGTCACGACGGCGGGTGTGCCCGCGTCGCGGCGGGCGAGGGCGGCGCCGGCCACGAGGTTGGCCCCGGCGCTGTCCCCGACGAGCCCGAGGCGGGCCGGGTCGGCGCCCCAGCGGCCGGCGTGCTCGACCACCCACGCCGACCGCGGCGAGGACGTCGTCGAACGGCGCGGGGAACGGGTGCTCGGGCGCGAGGCGGTGGTCGACGGCGACGACGACGGCTCCGGTGTCGTCGGCGAGGCGCTGGGTGACCCGGTCGTACGCGTCGCCGCCGCCGAGGACCCAGCCGCCGCCGTGGACGGACACCACGAGCGCGCCGGACTCCTCCCCGGCCGGGCGGTGGACCCGCAGCGGCACCGGGCCGTCCGTGACGAGCTCCGGTGCCCGGTCGACGGGGCGCGCGGTCTCGGCCATCAGGGCGGCGTAGCGGTCGCGGGCGGCGGCGACCCCCGCCGCGGAGTCGGTGCCCGCGAACATGGCGGGCTCACCGCGTTCGCGCCAGCCGGCGAGCAGGGCCGCGACCTCGGGGTCGAGACCCTCCGGGCCGGCTGTCACACCCGTCACGTCCGGATTCGGAGGAGCCACGCCGGCGACCCTACGGCCGACACCACTCGACCGGGTGCTCGGCCGTGTGGGGGAGTCAGACGCACACTGTCCGCGACCTCCGTGCCTCCCGCGCCGTTGCCGAATCGACACCTGCGCCGGGGGCAACCGGCCGCGGGACGACACGTCTGACTCCATGCCGGGCTCGATCGATCACGAACGGGCCCGGTGCACGTCCTCCCGGCGCGACCGGTCCGCTCCCGACGAAGAAGGATTCCGCACTCCCGATGGCACTGCCCTGGCCCCACAACACCCCGACCATCCCCCGCGTCGGTCTGACGGACCTGCGCGCCGATCACCCGGCCACGACCGCCCGCCCGACGCCGGCGTGGCTCGTCCGCGCCCGCGAGGTCGCGACCTCGCCGGTCACCGCCCTCGTCGTCATGCTGCTGGGCCTGGTCGGCCTGTTCGTGCTGCCGATGGTGGGCCTGCCGTTCGTGGCCCTCGTCGTGCTGCCCACGGTGATCTACCAGCTCCGCGCCGAGCAGCGCCACCACCTGCGCCTCGGCCGCCGCTGACGCGACCCGTCCCCCGTCACACCACCGCCTCCGGTTCCTCGCGGATCCGGGGGCGGTGGTGTGCGGGGTCAGTAGGAGTTCACGCCCGACGACGCGGCGGCGCCGGCGATCGCGACGGCGACGAAGACGATGACGATCACGCCGAGCGCGAGGATGATGTAGCCGATGATCAGGCCGGCGAGCGCCAGGCCGTCACCGGACTCGTTCCCCTCCCGGATCTGGCGGCGCGCGATGTGCCCGCAGATCACGCCGCCGACGGCGGTGATGTAGAAGAACAGCCCGAGCAGCGAGAGCACCAGCGAGACGATCGCGAGACCGTTGGTCGACCCGGTGCCGGAGCCGGGGTACGACGCGGACTGCGGGTACGCGGGCTGCCCGTAGGCCGGCTGCCCGTAGCCCGACTGCGGATACCCGGGCTGGGACTGGGACCAGCCGGTCTGGCCGTAGCCCTGCTGGCCGTAGCCCTGCTGGCCGTAGCCCTGCTGGCCGTAGCCCTGCTGGCCGTAGCCCTGCTGGCCGTACCCGGTCTGCTCGTAACCCGGCTGCCCGTAGCCCTGCTGGCCGTGGCCCTGCTCGCCGTGGCCCTGCTGGTCGTGACCGGGCCGGGCGTAGGACCCGGAGTCGTACCCCGCCGGCCCGGACGAGCCCGGCCCGCTGCCGGGGTGGGCGGTCGGGGGGCCGGGCCCTGGTCCCGCTCGGAGCCCGCGTCCGCGCCGGTCGACCCGGCCTGCTCGCCCTGCGGCCTCGCGAACGGGTCCCCGTCCCGCGGCTCGCGATCCGGCTCACTCATCTGGTCCACCCCAACCCGGGCCGCCGCGGCGTCCGTCCCTCGTCGTGGGCGGCGGATCGAGGCCACCCCGTGTGACGGGGCATCTTTGCACGCATCGCCGACACCGACCGCCCAACGGCGCGAAATCGGGCCGTCGGTCACCTTCTGCCGCGTGTCCCGGGTCGCGCCGGACGCGGCAGCGCTCAGGAGGACGGGTGACCCGCAGCCGACGACGGCCCGGACCCCCCGGGCACCGGCGCCGACGGGACGGGCACCGAGGGGGCCGACGGGCCGGTCGCGGGCGGCGTCGGGGTCGTGGACCGCGGGGGCGGCGCGGGCCGCGTCGGCGTCGGCCACGACGTCGGAGGGTGCGGCCGGGTGCGGTCGCGGCACGGGCGGCGTCGGCCGGGTGGTCGCGGGCGGCGTCGTCGTGGTGCTCGACGGGGGCGCCGGACGGGTCGTCGAGCCCCGGACGCCCGGACCGCCGGGCCACGCGTGGCCGTGCGAGCCGCCACCACCGCCGGTGGCGGAGCCCCCACCGCCGGGACCGGCGGCGACGGGCTGCCGCCGCGACGGGGCCTCCCGCGACGGGCCGCCGCGCGGCGCCGGGACGGCGGCGACCGCGACCGGCGCGGCCGGACCCGCTCCCCCGCCGAGCTCGCCCGGACCCGGCAGCGGCCCCTGCTGCGCGCGCAGGCCGACCTGCGGGTCGGCCGGCGGGGCGGGGAGCGCGGGCGACGACGGGCCGAGGTCGCTGATCACGGACGCGGCGACCCCGGTCGGGACGACCGCCGGACCCTGCGGGGTCGGGACCGACACCGCGAACAGCCCCCCGAGGCCCGGGGCCATCGCGAGCGAGGTCGAGGTGCCGGTGACGGTCTGGAAGACGGCCGTGCTGACCGCCGCGGCACCCATGATCGACACGCCGGCCACCGCGACCCGCCGTCGCCGGGCCCCGCCGGCGCCCTCGGTGAGCCGGCTCCACGCCGTGCCCGGGACGGCCACCCCGCCGCCACCCGCGCCTGCCGACACCGTCCTCGGGTCCACCGTGTCCTCCTGCTGCTCCCGTGCCGCCCTCCGGCCCGGAGGTCACGGCACCCGGGCACCTGCCCTGGGTCCGGGCGCCGTGTACTGAGTCAAACGGACCAGAGCCGTAGTCGTCCTTCTGACGATCAGGCGGCATCTCATGCGTCCGAGTGGAGTACGCATCACACGACGGAGCGGGCCCGTGACGGGGCGTCGACGTGGGCGGATGTCGGCCCGTCGCGCCCCGGCCGCCGCTCGCCGCGTCACGCCGGGCAGCCACGGTCGGCCGACCGTGGGCCGCCGCACCTCCGCGATCGCCCGAACGGCCCTACGATCCCCGCGTGCCCACCGCCGCGCCCGCGTCCCGCTCCACCCCTGACGAGGGGTCCGGGGAGCCGGGCGCGCCCTCCTCGACCGACTCCTCCGCCGCGGTGCCCGCGGTCGTCGACGCGGCGTGGCGCGAGGCGGAGCAGGTGCTGTCGCGGGTGGGGTCGGCGGCGGTCGAACGTGCGCGACCGGCTCTGGCACGGGCACCTCGCGGACACCCGGCGGATGCCCCGCAGCCCCGTCACCGGCGGACCCGGCTGGACCCTGCACCGCTACGCGCCGCTCCCGGACGGGCCGCCGGCGGCCGGCCTGCCGATCCTGCTCGTCCCGCCGCTCGGGGCCCCCGACCTCGCGTTCGACCTGCGTCGCGGCAACAGCCTCGTCGAGTACCTCCTCGGGCTGGGCCGCGCCGTCTACGTCGTCACCTACGACCCGGCCTTCTGGCGCGGCCGCCGGCGCGGCCTCGAGACGTGGATCGACGAGGTGGTCCCGGTCGCCGTCGCCCGGGTGTGCGAGGAGGAGGCGACCGACGACCAGGAGCGGTGCCCCGTGCACCTCGTGGGCTGGAGCCTCGGCGGGCTCTTCGTGCTGCTCACCGCGGCGGGCCACGCCGAGCTGCCGATCGCCTCGGTCACCGCGTTCGCCGCCCCCGTGGACGTCGAGGCCGTGCCGATCATGGCGCCGTTCCGGTCGATCGCCGAGTACACCGGCGGCCAGATCTTCACGACCGCGTACCGGCTGCTCGGCGGCTTCCCGGCGCCCGCGGTGCGCGCGGCGTTCCAGATCGTCAGCGTCGACCGCTACCTCACCAAGCCGCTGACGATCCTGACCCACCTCGACGACCGCCAGCTGCTCGAGCAGATGGAGGCCGTCGACATCCTGATGAACAACATGGTCGCCTACCCGGGCCGGGCGTTCGGGCAGGTCTACCACCACGTCATCCGGCACAACGAGGTCGCGACCGACTCCGTGCGCATCGGCGACCGCCCCGTCCGCCTGGCCGACGTCACCGCCCCGGTCCTGCTCATCGCCGGCGCCGACGACGGCATCGCCCCGGTCGACGCGGTGCGTCGCGGCACCGAGCTGCTGACGTCGTCGTCGGACCTGCGCTTCGCGGTGGAGCCCGGCGGTCACCTCGGGGTGCTCGCCGGACGGCGGGCCCACGACCACTCCTGGGCGACGTTCCTCGACTTCGTCCGGGCCCACGACGACGGGTCCTGAACCACACCGGTGTCGTTCGGGGTCGGGGGCGCGCGAGGTGGTCACCGGCGGGTGTCGTACCGTCGGCGCCGCCCTGCTCCCCCGTGGAAGGACCCACCGCGTGGCCGTCATCCTCAAGGCAGCACTCCTCGACTCCGACCGCCGCGGCTACGTCGTGGACGACCTGGCGACGCTCGTCGACGACGAGGTCAAGGACAAGAGCGGACTGTCGGGCGGCATGATCAAGGCGGGCTACGCCGCCGTGAAGAAGATCAAGCCCGGGATCATCTGGGGCGCCATCAACACGCTCCTCGACGAGTTCGTCGAGGCCCTCGAGCCGTACTGGACCGCCTACCAGGCGGCCCCCACCGGCGACTTCGGCGCCTACCTCGCCGCCCAGCCGCAGCCGGTCTCGGAGGCCCTGCTCGGCGTCACCGACCGGCGCGCCGAGAAGTCGAGCCGCCAGGCGGTCACCTCGGTCTACTCGAAGCTGCGCCCGAAGGCCCAGGAGAACGTCATCGAGGCGCTCCCGCGGCTCGGCCGCGTCGTCGAGAAGCACGCCGCCCAGTAGCCGTCCCCACGACGGCGGCCCGGTCACCCCTCCGGTCGGACGGGTGACCGGGCCGTCGCGCGCCGTCGAGGGTGACCTGATGCACATCCTCACGGTCCTGTACGGCCAGCCCGACGACCCCGAGCCGCCTTCGACGAGCACTACGAGCAGACCCACGTCCCGCTGGTCGACCCGATCCCCGGAGCTCCAGAGCTTCACGCTACCGGCACGTCGCCTCGATGGACGGCTACGCCGCCGCCCTACTACCTCATCGCCGAGCTCGCCTTCGACTCGCTCGAGTCGCTGCAGTCCGGGATGGGCTCGGCCGAGGGCCAGGCGGCCGCGGGCGACGTCCCGAACTTCGCCTCCGGCGGCGCGACGATGCTGGTCGCGCACGACTAGTAGGTGCGCTTCGCGCTCGTGAGCACTAAGTGCCGGCCATAGCACGCATTCAGTGCTCACGAGCCGGAGGCAGCCTAGCGCACCTGGTGCGGCAGCCGCCGGATCGTCCCCTCGGCGCGCAGGTCCGCGAGCGTCGGGTAACCGTCCACGGCCATGATCAGGTCGGTCTCGGCGAGCACCGAGCGCAGGTGGTGCACCACGCCGTCCTCGCCGCCGAGGGCCAGCGCGTAGGCGTACGGGCGGCCGAGGCCCACCGCGGACGCCCCGAGCGCGAGCGCCTTCGCGACGTCGGCGCCCGAGCGCACCCCGGAGTCGAACAGCACCGGCACGTCGCCCGCGGCCGCCACCACGTCGGGCAGCGTCTCCAGCGCCGGCAGCCCGCCGTTGGCCTGGCGTCCGCCGTGGTTGGAGCAGTACAGCCCGTCCACGCCGAGGTCGACGGCGCGCCGCGCGTCGTCGGGGTGGCTGATCCCCTTGAGCAGGATCGGCAGGTCGGTGGACTCGCGCATCCAGGTCAGGTCGTCCCAGGAGACGCTGTTGCCGAACTGGCGCGCCCACATCCCGATGGCGCCGCGCGGGTCCTCCTCCGGCGGCGCGTCGAGCAGCGCCCGGAAGGCCGGGTCGGAGAAGTAGTTGGCCAGGCAGTGCCCGCGCAGCTGCGGGAAGTTCGCGGTGTTGAGGTCGCGCGGGCGCCAGCCGGTGACCCAGGTGTCGAGGGTGACGACGAGGGCCGAGAAGCCCGCCTTCTCGGCCCGCTGGATCAACGAGACCGCCACGTCGCGGTCCTTCGGCGTGTAGAGCTGGAAGAAGCCCGGGGTGTCGCCCAGCGCGGCCGCGACGTCCTCGAGCGGGTCCTGCGAGAGCGTCGACATCATCATCGGCACGCCGGTCCGGGCGCAGGCGCGGGCCACGGCGAGGTCGCCGTGGAAGTCCTGCGAGCAGATGCCGATGACGCCGATCGGGCAGCAGAACAGCGGCGTCGGGAGCTCGACGCCGCAGATCGTCGTCGTGAGGTCGCGCTCGTAGGCGCCGGCCATCATCCGCGGCACGATCCCCCACCAGCCGAACGCCTCGGCGTTGCCGCGCTGGGTGCGCTCGTCGCCCGAGCCGCCCGCGACGTAGTTCAGGATCCAGTCGGGCAGGGCCGCCGCGGCCGCCTGCTCGAGCCCGGCGAAGTCCACCGGCCACCGGGGCAGCACGCCCGACAGGCCCGCCCCGTAGATCTCCAGCTGGTAGTCGCCGTACTGCATCGTCGGCCTCCCGGTCTCGTGCCCGCCCCCGGCAACCTAACCTGGACGGCGTGGAGGAGGCGGCCCTCGTGGCCCGGCTGCGCGCCGCCGGGTGCGTCTTCGCCGAGGAGGAGGCCGCGCTGCTCCTCGCCGACGCCGCCGACGCGGCCGACCCCGGCACCCTCGCGGCCCGGACCGCCCGCCGCGAGGCCGGCGAGCCGCTCGAGCACGTCCTGGGCTGGGCCGCCTTCCGCGGGCGCCGCGCCGCCGTCGGGCCCGGGGTGTTCGTCCCGCGGCAGCGCAGCGGCCTGCTCGTGGACCGCGCGGTCGCCGCGGCCCACCGCGGCGCCGTCGTCGTCGACCTGTGCTGCGGCTCCGGGGCGCTCGGCGCGGCCGTCGCCGCGGAGGTCGGCGACGTCGAGCTGCACGCCGCCGACGTCGACCCCGTCGCGGTGGCCTGCGCGCGGCGGACCGTGCCCCCCGGCGCCCGGGTGCACGTCGGCGACCTCGACGCGGCCCTGCCCCCCGACCTGCGCGGACGCGTCGACGTCCTGCTCGCCTCCCCGCCCTACGTGCCCACCGCGGGCCTCGCGACGATGCCGCCCGAGGCGCGCGACCACGAGCCGCGCACCGCCCTCGACGGCGGCGACGACGGCCTCGCCGTCCTGCGCCGGATCGCGGCGATCGCCCCGGACTGGCTCACCCCGGACGGCGTGCTGCTGCTGGAGTGCGCCGCGCACCAGGCCGACGCCGCGCGGGAGGCGGTCGCGGCGGCCGGCCTCCTCGCCGACGTCGAGCACGACGACGAGGCCGACGCGACCGTCGTCGTCGGCCGGCGGGAGGCGGCCCGGTGAGCGTGCTCGACGTCCTCGCCCGCCGTCGGGACACCCGCGATAGGGCAACTGAGCACGCCGATAGGAGCCACCGCGTCGCGCTCGTCGTCGAGGGCGGCGGCAGCCGCGCGACCTTCTCGGCCGGCATGGCGGCCGCCGTCGAGGACCGCGGCCTGACCCCGCTGCTCGACGACGTCTACGGGGTCTCGGCCGGGTCGCTCAACGCGGCGTGGCTGGTCGCGGGGAAGGCGCGCGAGGCGATGGCGCCGTGGACCGACCGCTCGGTGATGCGCGGGACGATCGACCCGCGCCGGATGCTGCGGGGCGGGCGGGTCGTCGACCTGGAGCACCTCGTGGAGCAGGTCTACGTCCGCGAGGTGCCGATGCCCTTCGCGACGATCCTCGCGAGCCCGGTGACCTACCACCCCATGGCCACCGACGCCGACACCGGCGCGTCCACCGACCTCGCCCCGCTGCTCGACGGCCCGCCCGCCCTGCAGCGCGCGCTGCAGGCGAGCTCGACGCTGCCCGTCCTCGCCGGTCCCCCGGTCGCGCTCGCCGGCCGCCGGTGGGTGGACGGCGGGCTCAGCGAGCCGGTCGCGGTCCACACCGCGCTCGCCCGCGGCGCGACCCACCTGATCGTGCTGCGGACCCACGCCGCGGCGCACGTCCCCGCGGAGCCCCCGAGCCTCGTCGACGCGATCGTGCGCCGGTGGCTGCGCCGCCACGCGCCCGGCGTCGTCGACGCGTGGGTCCACCGGGTCGCGCGGGCCCGGGAGACCGAGACCCTGCTCGCCGACCTCGAGGCGCAGGGACGCCTGCTGCACCTGCGCCCGCCCGACGGCGCACCGGCGGTCTCGCGCACCTCGACCGACCTCGGGCTGCTCGGCGAGGCGCTGCGGGTGGGCTACGAGGCCGCGGCCCGCGTGCTGGACCCGCTGCCGAGCCGGTCGTCCTGACCCGACCGGAGCTCAGGCCGCGGTGTGCCCCCGACCCCAGGTGGGCCGGCCGGGCGAGGGAACCGGGCGACGACCGTCTGATCCGCCGCGGCGCGGGGAACCCGGCGGGGCGGGAGGCATCGTCGGAACCCCTGGGAGGACCACGTGGAGATCGCCACACTCGGCGCGTTCGAGGTCGGCCGCATCGGCCTGGGCGCGATGGGCATGTCGAGCGCCTACTCGGGCTTCGGCAGCGACGACGAGGAGTCGATCCGCACCATCCACCGCGCCCTCGACCTGGGCGTCACGCTGATCGACACCGCCGAGGTCTACGGGCCCGTACGTCAACGAGGAGCTCGTCGGGCGGGCGATCCGGGAGCGGCGCGACGAGGTCGTCGCTCGCGACCAAGTTCGGGCTGATCTCGCACACCGGCCGCGAGGGCGCCGACTCCAGCCCGGAGAGCGTCCGCGCCGCGGTCGACGGGTCGTTGCGCCGCCTGGGCACCGACCACATCGACCTCTACTACCAGCACCGCGTGGACCCGCGGACGCCGATCGAGGAGACGATCGGGGCGGTCGCCGAGCTCGTCGCCGCGGGCAAGGTCCGGGCCATCGGGCTCTCCGAGGCGTGGGCGGACACGATCCGCCGGGCCCACGCGGTCCACCCGATCACGGCGCTGCAGTCGGAGTACTCGCTGTGGACGCGCGAGCAGGACGAGGTCCTGCCGCGTGCTGCGCGAGCTCGGGATCGGCCTCGTGGCCTACTCGCCGCTCGGGCGCGGCTTCCTCACCGGGCAGGTGCGCTCGATGGACGACCTCGACGAGGACGACATGCGGCGCAGCAACCCCCGCTTCGCGGAGGAGAACTTCCGGCGCAACCTCGCGGCCGCCGACGAGGTGCGGGCGGTCGCCGACGACGCCGGGGCCACGCCCGCCCAGGTCGCGCTGGCCTGGGTGCTGTCGAAGGGGTCGGACATCGTCCCGATCCCGGGGACGAAGCGCGTCTCACGCCTCGAGGAGAACGTCGGGGCGGACGCCGTCGCGCTCACGGCCGATCAGCTGGCGCGGCTCGACGGGCTCACGCCCGCCGTCGGGGGGCACCACTCGGAGCAGCAGATGACGCTCATCGAGCGCTGACCCCGGACATGCCGAAGGGGCTGTGGCCTACGGGTATGAGGCGTAGGACCACAGCCCCTGGCGGGCCGGGCGCGACACCGTGACGGCGGCGCCCGACCGGGCTCAGCCGAGTGTCTACAGAGCCTGGACCGAGTCGGCCTGCGGGCCCTTCGAGCCCTGGCTGGACTCGAAGCTCACGCGCTGGTTCTCCTCGAGGGAGCGGAAGCCGCCGCCCTGGATGGCGGAGTAGTGGACGAAGACGTCCTTACCTCCGTCGTCGGGGGCGATGAAGCCGAACCCCTTCTCGGCGTTGAACCACTTGACGGTTCCTTCAGACATCCATCCTCTTTCGGGTCGGACGAGCCGGGGGCAACCTGCCCTCGGACGTTGCCCGACACCGGAGCACAAGAGGTCACTATCCCTCTGCGTGCGAGCCGGGCCGTTGTCACATGATCCACGGGGCTCAAGCACGCGAGGAAAACGGGACTGCAACAGAGTCGGACGGTATCACGCACGGCTGGGCCGATCGCCCGGCGCCCGCGTCCGGGCCGCGTCGGGAGGTCGGCGGTTCGTCCGGCTGCCACCCGTTCGTGCGTACTCTGGCGGGATGCGAGCTGACGAGCCGGCGGCGTCCCACCGGGACGACCGCGCGTCGGCGCTGCGGGCCGCGATCGAGGGCGCGTGCCGCGGTCTCGACCAGCCGCCCTCGTTCTCCTCCGACGGCGGCGTGACGGTGTACGACCGGTACGGGCGCTCGGCCCGGGTGCAGCCGCTGGGCCAGCGCACCCGGATCAGCCTGACCGCCGACGACGGCAGCGAGGCCGAGGGCGAGGTCGACACGGACACGCTGGTCGGCGCCATCGGCCGGCACCGGTCCGCCTACGGCGCGATCGAGGCGGCGCTGGACCGCGAGAACGCGCTGCGGAGCACGGCCGAGTAGCTCGACGGTGGTCCGATCCGACGTCCCGGGTCCCGGTGCTGGGCGATGTTGAGGACGTTGCCGTCGGGCGCCCGGACGAAGAAGCGGCGCACGCCCCAGGGCTCGGTGGTCAGCGGGTGCACGATCTCGTAGCCGCGCTCCTGGGCCTCGGCCAGCGCCGCCTCGATGTCGTCGACCCGGATCGAGGCCACCGAGTCCTCCGGTGCGGTCGCGTCGCGGGTGACGAGCTGGACGCTCGCGCCGGTCTCCGGCGAGGAGAACCGGGTCACCCAGTCCATGCCGATGCTCTCGTCGGCCAGCCCGAGGTACTCGGTGTAGAAGCTCCGGGCCGCGGCGATGTCGGGCACGCGGAGGTTGCTGTAGACGGTGGTGACGCGCATGGGTCCTCCCCTGGGTCGCCGGTGGGCGGCGGGTCGAGGCCGCGATTGTGGCGTAGCCGCAACGAGGTGGGTGTCCAGCGGTATGGGGCGCGGAATGAAGGCGCGACCGGCGGACGTCGAGCCGCTCCTTCGGTACCCCGTCTCCTGACGTCGGCGAGCTGGAACCTAGGCTGTCGTCGTGGTGGAGACACGCGGCGTGCACCGTGTCGTCGCCCTGGCCCTGCCCGCCGTGGTGGCCTTCGACCTCTCGATCGCCGCGCAGATCTTCGGGCACCGCGACGAGGCCTCGCGGTACGACTTCGTCGTGTGCGCCCCGACACCCGGGACCGGTGCCGTCCTCGACCGGGTTCGCCATCACCGCCACGCGTGGTCTCGAGGCGCTGCTCGAGGCGGACACCGTGGTGGTGCCGGGCTTCCATCCCCTCGAGGCGCCGGGGCGGGCGAGCCTCGACGCCCTGCTGCGGGGCGCGCCGGCCGCGGCGTCCGGATCGCCTCGGTGTGCGTGGGGGCGTTCGCTCTCGCCGAGGCCGGCCTGCTCGACGGTCGCGTGGCCACGACGCACTGGGAGTACGCGGCGGAGTTCCGCGCGACGGTTCCCGTCGGTGCGGCTCAATCCCGACGTCCTGTTCGTCGACGAGGGCCAGGTGCTGACCAGCGCGGGGATTCTCGGCGGGCATCGACCTGTGCCTGCACATGGTGCGCCTCGACCACGGGAGCACGTGGCGGCCGCCGTCGCGAGACGCATGGTGGTCGCCACGCAGCGCACCGGCGGCCAGGCGCAGTACGCGATGCGCCCGCTACCGCCCGACGGCGGCCTCGGGCCCACCCGGGAGTGGGCGATCACGCAGATGCAACGGCCCCTGACGGTGCGGCACCTGGCCCGTCACGCCGGGATGCCGGTGCGCTCGTTCGCACGCCAGTTCCACGCCGAGGTCGACGCCAGCCCGATGCGGTGGCTCACCGGGCAGCGCGTCCTCGAGGCGCAGCGGCTGCTCGAGGCCACCGGCCGCAGCGTCGACGAGATCGCCGAGCACTGCGGCTTCGGGAGCGCCGCCACGCTGCGCGTGCACTTCGTCCGCGACGTCGGCGCCACCCCCACCGCCTACCGCCGGTCCCGCCGACCGGTCCGGCGATCGGTCGCCGACGTCCGCGAGTCGGGTTGGCCGAAGTCGAGCGCTCGACGGCCGCAACGCTCGTGTCGGACGGCCCGCCGGGCGCGCAGGCTGATCGCCATGACCAACCTCGACGACCTGGTCGCCAACAACCGCCGATTCGCCGGCACCGGCGCCAAGGACGAGGTCCCGCAGATCCCGTTCGTCCCGAACAAGCAGCTCTACATCCTCACCTGCATCGACCCGCGGGTCGACCCGCCGACCTGTTCGGGCTCGCGCTCGGGGACGCGATCGTGGCCCGCAACGTCGGCGGCCGGGTCACCGACGCCGTCATCGCCGACCTGTCGTGGATCAGCTACCTGCACGAGGTCAAGACCCCCGACACGGCCTGGTTCGACCTCGTCGTCGTGCACCACACCGACTGCGGCTCGGGGCTCATGGCCGACCCGACCTGCGGGAGGGGTTCGTCGCGCGCGGCTTCGACGACGCCACCCTGCAGCGGACCGCCGTGCTCGACCCGGCCGACACCGTGCCCGGCGACGTCCGGCGCATCCTCGACGCACCGACGGTCTCCGGCGCCATCTCGGTGTCCGGCTACACCTACGACGTCGCGACCGGCCTGGTCACCGAGGTGGTCGCGCCCACGTCGCGACACGACGCCGCGGTCCGC
>CAVQUY010000014.1:0-89711 GCA_963716955.1 uncultured Actinomycetota bacterium | reverse complement strand
GTCCGCGACGGCCGCGCCGAGCACCGGGTTGACCCGGCCGCTCCAGACCTGGTCGCGGTCGGCGTAGAAGCGCTCCCAGAAGGCCTGGCCACCCGCGGAGCTTGCGGAGCCGGGCTCGTCGAGACAGCCGTCGCGGTGGGCCGTCACGGAGAGGCGGCCGTCCTCGGCGACCAGGTCCGCGTTGACCATCGCGGCGACGGCGGTGCCCGACGCGGCCGCGACGATCACCGTCGCGCGCAGGTCGGCCACGTTCCCGACCGCCCACACCCCCGGGACCGCGGTCTCGCCGCGGGCGTCCACCTCGATCACCTCGCCCAGGAGGGTCTCCCCCATCCGCTGCTCGACGGGCACGACGCCGAGCATCCCGGCCACGTCGGCGCGGGCCCGGGCGATCGTGGGCACGAGCAGCGCATCGAGCCCGACGACGGTGCCGTCGGCCAGCCGCACCCCGCGGAGCGCGTCGTCGGCCACCTCGACCGCCGACACGGCACCGGTCACGACCTCGACCCCCCGGGCGTCGAGCTCGTCGGCGACGTGGCGCTCGGGGACGAAGGCGTCGTCGAGGAACAGCACGACGTCGTCGGTCAGCTGGCGGATCAGCCCGACGTGGTGCATCGCCATCGGACTCGTCGCGAGCACCCCGACCCGCCGGTCCCGGACCTCCCAGCCGTGGCAATAGGGGCAGTGCAGCACGTCGCGACCCCAGCGTTCCCGCAGGCCCGCGACGTCGGGCAGCTCGTCCACGACGCCGGTCGCGAGGACCACCCGCCGGGCCCGCACGGTGGTCCCGTCGTCGAGGCCCAGGTCGAACCCGCCCTGCACCGACCGCGACGCCGACACCACGCGACCGCTCCGGACGACCCCGCCGTATCCCGCCACCTCGGCCCGCCCGGTCGCGGTCAGCTCCCCCGGCGCCGCGCCCTCGCGGCCGAGGTAGTTGTGCACCCCGTCCGCCGGGGCGTTCCGGGGCTCGCCCGCGTCGACCACCAGCACCCGCCGTCGCGAGCGGGCGAGCGTCAGGGCCGCCGCCAACCCGCTCGCGCCGCCGCCGACCACCACCACGTCCCAGTTCTCGTCCATGCCGACGACCCTGCGCCCGGACCCTGGATATCGGCAAACTTTCTTGCTAGAACAGCAAGCGTGGACGACTTCACGACGGTGCTCGACGGCGTCGGCCCCCGGCTGCGGGCGCTGCGGACGGCCCGGAGCATCACGCTGACCGACCTCGCGGAGTCCACCGGGATCTCGCTCTCGACGCTGTCCCGGCTGGAGTCCGGCGGGCGCCGGCCGACCCTCGAGCTGCTGCTGCCGCTCGCCCGCGCGTTCGGGGTGGCGCTCGACGAGCTCGTCGACGCCCCACCGACCGGCGACCCGCGCGTGCGGATGCCGTCGTTCACCCGGGGCGGGGCGACGTTCGTGCCGCTCACCCGCCGCCCGGGCGGGGTGCAGGCGTTCAAGCAGATCCTGCCGGCGGGGTATCCGGGCCACGACGTCGAGCCGCAGACCCACGAGGGCTACGAGTGGATGTACGTCCTGTCCGGCCGGGTCCGCCTCCTGCTCGGCGGGCAGGAGGTGCTGCTCGCGCCCGGGGAGGTCGTGGAGTTCGACACGCACCTGCCCCACGCGGTCACCAATCCCGGCCCCGAGCCCGCCGAGATCCTCAACCTCTTCGGCCCGCAGGGCGAGCGCGCGCACGTCCGGGCTAGCGGAGCGCGGCGCTGACCTCGAGGAACCGGTCGTTCTCCTCGGGGGTCCCGACGGTGACCCGCAGGTGCCCCGGAATCCCGACGTCCCGGATCAGCACCCCGGCGTCGAGGTAGGCCTGCCAGGCGGCGTGGGCATCCGCGAAGCGCTCCGGGAACCCGCCGTAGAGCAGGAAGTTCGCCGTCGACGGGACGACGGAGTAGCCCAGGCCGTCGAGCGCCGCGGCGATCCGGTCGCGCTCCTTCGCCAGCGTGTCGACCAGCGCGAGCGTCTCGTCCGCGTGGCGCAGTGCGGCCAGCGCCGCGGCCTGGGTGAGGGCCGAGAGGTGGTAGGGCAGCCGGACGAGCATGAGGGCGTCGACGACGGCGGGTGCCGCCGCCAGGTAACCCAGCCGCCCCCCGGCGAACGCGAACGCCTTCGACATCGTGCGGCTCACCACCAGCTTGTGGCCGTGGGTCCCGAGGAGCTCGCACGCGCTCGGCCCCGGGGAGAACTCCACGTACGCCTCGTCGACGACGACGATCCCCGGCGCGGCGTCGGCGATCGCCGCCAGCTCGGCGAGCTCGATCGACTGCCCGGTGGGGTTGTTCGGCGTGGTGATGAACAGGACGTCGGGCCGACGCTCGCGCACGACGTCGACGGCCGCGGCGGCGTCGAGCGAGAAGTCCGCCCGCCGCGGGGCCGGGAGCCAGTCGGTGCGGGTGCCGGCGGCGAGGATCGGGTGCATCGAGTAGCTCGGCTCGAAGCCCAGCGCCAGCCGGCCCGGGCCGCCGAAGGCCTGCAGGAGCTGCTGGAGGACCTCGTTCGACCCGTTCGCCGCCCACAGGTTCCCGGTGGCCAGCGCCACCCCGGTGGCCCGGGTCAGGTACTCGGCGAGCGCCGTCCGAAGCGCGACGTGGTCGCGGTCCGGGTAGCGGTGCAGGCCCGCGGCGGCCTCGCGGGTGGCGGCGGCGACGTCGTCGACCAGGGCCGGCGGGGGCGGGAACGGGTTCTCGTTGGTGTTGAGCGCGACCGGGACGGCCAGCTGCGGGGCGCCGTACGGGCTGCGGCCGCGCAGGTCGTCGCGCAGCGGGAGGTCGTCGAGCTCGACACCACCGCCGAGCACACCACTCACGCGTCCACCCCGCGTCGCTCCGGCCGCTCCGCCGACAGGTCCTTCCGCGTCCCGAACCGCGCGGCCACCGCCTGGCCGTGCGCGGGCAGGTCCTCGGCCTCGGCGAGTGCGACGACCCGGTCGGCCACCTCGCGCAGCGCCGCCTCGGAGTAGTCCACGACGTGGATGCCCCGCAGGAACGTCTGCACCGACAGCCCGCTCGAGTGCCGGGCGCAGCCGCCGGTGGGCAGCACGTGGTTCGAGCCGGCGCAGTAGTCGCCCAGGGACACCGGGCTGTGCGCGCCGACGAAGACCGCGCCGGCGTTGCGCACCCGGGCGGCCACCGCCGGCGCGTCCGCGGTCTGGATCTCCAGGTGCTCGGCGGCGTAGGCGTCGACCACGCGCAGCCCGGCCTCGAGGTCGGCCACGAGGATCGTCCCCGACTGCGGGCCGGCGAGCGCGGTGCGCACCCGCTCGTCGTGCTTGGTGGTGCCGACCTGGGTGGCGAGCTCGGCGTCGACGGCGTCGGCGAGCTCCGGCGACGTGGTGACCAGCACCGACGCGGCCGCGGGGTCGTGCTCGGCCTGGCTGATGAGGTCCGCCGCGACGTGCACCGGGTCGGCCGTGGCGTCGGAGAGGATCGCGATCTCGGTGGTGCCGGCCTCGGAGTCGATGCCGATGCGCCCGCGCAGGGTGCGCTTGGCGGCGGTGACGTAGACGTTCCCGGGGCCGGTGACCATGTCGACCGGCTCGAGCTCGGCGCCGTCGGTGTCGGTCCCGCCGTAGGCGAGCAGGGCCACGGCCTGCGCCCCGCCGACGGCCCACACCTCGTCGACGTCGAGCAGCGCGGCGGCCGCGAGGATCAGGGGGTGCGGCCGCCCGCCGAACTCCCGCTGCGGCGGCGAGCACACGACGAGGCCCTCGACGCCCGCCGCCTGCGCCGGCACGACGTTCATGACCACGCTCGACGGGTAGACGGCCAGGCCGCCGGGCGCGTAGAGCCCGACGCGCGCCACCGGCACCCACCGCTCCGTCACGGTGCCGCCGGGGACGACCTGCGTGGTGGTGTCGGTGCGCCGCTGGTCGGCGTGGACGGCGCGGGCACGGGCGATCGAGGTCTCCAGCGCCTCGCGGACCTGCGGGTCGACCGCCTCGAGGGCCTCGCGCAGGGCCGTCGTCGGGACCCGGACCGACTCCGACCGGACGCCGTCGAAGCGCTCGCCGTACTCCAGCACGGCGTCGACCCCGCGGTCGCGCACGGCGTCGAGGATCGGGCGGACCTTCTCGACCACCGCGTCGATGTCCGTCTCCGCCCGCGGCAGCATCGCCCGCAGCGCCGCCGGCCCGGGGACCCCGCCGCGCAGGTCGGATCGCGTGAGCAGGGGTGTCGTCTCGGCCACGTCCCCAGACTAAACGGGCTCCCCGACAGCGCCGGACGCCGCGGCGGGGGCACGATGGTTGTGCCAACAACCGTCTTCCGCCGCGAGGAGCTCCATGTCCGACGACCAGCGCCGCCCCCTGCTGCAGGTCATCGTCGCCAGCACCCGGCCCGGGCGGGTGGGCGACCCGATCGCGCACTGGTTCGGCGACTACGCCCGCGCGTACGAGGCCTTCGACGTCGAGGTCGTCGATCTCGCCGACGTCGCGCTGCCGATGTTCGCGGAGCCGGAGCACCCCCGGTTCGCCCGCTACACGCTTGACTCGACGAAGGCCTTCAGCGCCACGATCGCCCGCGCGGACGCCTTCGCGATCGTCTTCCCCGAGTACAACCACAGCTACAACGCCGCCCTGAAGAACGCCCTCGACCACCTGAACCAGGAGTGGGCGCGCAAGCCGGTCGTCCTCGTCAGCTACGGCGGCGTCGCCGCGGGCGCCCGGGCCGCCGAGGCCCTGATCCCGGTGTTGGTGGGCCTGCAGATGGTGGTCGCGGGCACGGTGCCGATCCCCTTCGCGGGGCAGCGCGTGTCCGGCGACGGCGACCAGCGGGTGTTCGAGCCCGCCCCGGAGACCGAGGCCGGTGCGAAGGCGGCCCTCGACGGGCTCACCTCGTGGATCGACATCCTGGGGCTGTGCGGATCGCGCTGAGCCCTCCCGTAGAGGTCAGAGAAGTCCCGTTGCCGACACTGGATGTCGGCAACGGGACTTCTCTGACGTCAGGGGCGACCCCGGGAGCTACTGGCCGTTCCGCGTCACCGAGAACGAGTTGGTGCGCAGCCCGGTGCCGCCGGTCCACGGCTCGAAGCCGGCCTGCACGCTCGTCAGGTACCAGGCGGGCTTGACGACGCCGCGCAGCATGGCGTCGCGGACGAACGCCTCGATCGGCAGGTTGGTGACCGTCGTCGTCGGGGTGGCCCGCACGTAGGAGATGACCGGCGGGTTGGCGGCGCCGTACCAGACCGTCCAGACCGTGCCGCCGATGTTGACGTTGTAGTACGCCTTGCCGAGCGGCTGGACCCACGAGGTGCGGTTGAGCCAGATCATCATCTCGGCGCCGGTGTTGCGGCCCGCGTTGGTCTTCGTCGGGTCGAACCAGATGTCGTAGGCGGTGTTGTACTGCTGGGTCCCGGTGGCCGTCGGGCCCTTCGTGGACCAGTTCGACCGGACCGTGCCGAGCGAGGAGACCTGGGCCGGGAACGGCGAGCCGGCGGTGCAGTAGCTGTAGTTGCAGCCCCGCAGGATCGAGGGGTACGCCGCCGGACCGGCGTTGTTGGTGTGCTGCGCGATGTCGACGTTGAAGCCGGTGTCGAACGGCGTGATGCACTGCTGGGTCGCGGCGCCCCAGCGGTCGTTCTGGACCAGGTACTTGCCGCCGCCGACCGCCTTGGACCCGAACGGGTCGCAGATCTGCCCGGGGGCCGGAGTGACCGCCGTGGTCGTCGGGACCGCCGCAGCCACCGCGGCGGGGACCACCGCAGCCGCCGCGCCCGGGACCGTCGTGGCCGCCGGCACCGTCGTCGCGGCGGCAGCCGTCGCCGTCCCGGTTGGCGTCGACGTGTCCGCCCATCCCACCGCGTTCCCGAAGAGCACGGTGCTCAGCGTCACGACGACCGCGAGGCCTGCTGCGAGCAGATAGCGGGTCCGGCGGGTGGCCCGGGCAGCTGCCCGACGCACCGCGGTGCGGCCGCCGAGCACACGTGTCTGGTCCGTCATGTTCTGCGCATTCCCCCTGTGACCTGGGCCGGGGCGGTGCGCCGCGGCGGTTTCGCTCCCTTCTCGTGTTCGGTCACGGTGTCGTTACGGACCTCCGCGGAAAGTTCTCCGCCGAGCGCGTGCCCGGCTCGATCTCGGGCATGCTGTGCGCGTGAGTCAGACAGCGGAGATCGGCGTCAGCGGCCTCGCCACGATGGGTCGGAACCTCGCACGCAACCTCGCGCGCCACGGCCACGCCGTCGCGCTGCACAACCGGACCGCCAAGCGCACCCACGACCTCGTCGACCAGTTCTCCGACGAGGGCACATTCGTGCCCGCCGAGTCCGCCGAGGAGTTCGTGCGCTCCCTCGAGCGACCCCGTCGCATCGTGCTGATGGTCCCGGCCGGGAAGGCGACGGACGCCGTCATCGACGAGTTCACGCCCCTGCTCGAGCAGGGCGACGTGATCATCGACGCCGGCAACGCGCACTTCGCCGACACCCGCCGTCGGGAGAAGGCCCTGTCCGACATGGGGCTGAACTTCGTCGGCATGGGCGTCTCCGGCGGCGAGGAGGGCGCCCTCAACGGGCCCTCGATCATGCCCGGCGGGCCGGACGAGGCCTACGCGTCCCTGGGTCCGCTGCTCGAGGACATCTCCGCCCACGTCGACGGCGTGCCGTGCTGCACCCACATCGGCGCCGACGGCGCGGGCCACTTCGTCAAGATGGTGCACAACGGCATCGAGTACGCGGACATGCAGCTCATCGCCGAGGCCTACGACCTGCTGCGCTCCGGGCTCGCGATGGACCCGGCGGCGATCGCGGACGTGTTCCGGACGTGGAACCAGGGCCGCCTGGACTCCTACCTCATCGAGATCACCGCGCAGGTGCTGGCGCACAACGACGCGGCGAGCGGCAGGCCGTTCGTCGACGTCGTCGCCGACGAGGCCGAGCAGAAGGGCACCGGACGCTGGACGGTGCAGGCCGCGCTCGACCTCGGCGTGCCCGTGACGGGCATCGCCGAGGCGACCTTCGCCCGCTCGCTCTCGGGCGACCGCACGCTGCGCGACGCCGCGCGGGGCCTCCCCGGCGTTTCCCGGGCCCGCCTCGAGGGCGCGGCCGCCGAGGGATTCGTCGACGACATCGAGCAGGCCCTCTACGCGTCGAAGATCGTCGCGTACGCCCAGGGCTTCAACGAGATCCAGGCCGGCGCGACCGAGTATGACTGGTCGATCGACCTCGGGCAGGTCGCGAAGATCTGGCGCGGCGGCTGCATCATCCGCGCCAAGTTCCTCAACGAGATCACCGCGGCCTACGAGCGCGAGCCCGGCCTGACGACGCTGCTCACCGACCCCTCGTTCACCGAGTCCATCGGCGGGGCGCAGGACTCCTGGCGGCGGGTCGTCGCCTCGTCGGCGCAGCTGGGGATCCCGACGCCGGGCTTCTCCTCGGCGCTGTCCTACTACGACGGCATCCGCGCCGAGCGCCTGCCCGCGGCCCTCGTCCAGGGCCAGCGCGACTTCTTCGGCGCCCACACCTACCGGCGCGTGGACCGGGACGGCACGTTCCACACCGCGTGGGCCACGGACGACCGGGCGGAGTCCGAGGCGTAGGGCCGGGCCGGAGGCCAGCCTACCTATCGGGGCACCCCACCCACCGCGTCCACGACGGCGTCCCACCGGGTCCGCCGCCCCTCGGGGAAGCGGGCGCGGGCGCGCACGTCCTTGCTGGACCCCTCCCGGTAGCGCCGCTTCGCCCACGCCGAACCGGGCTTCGCGAGCCGGACGGCCCCGACCACCGCGAACGGCAGCAGCACCACCCCGAGCACCGCGAAGATGGCCTTGCCCTTGAACGCCGCGACCGCGGCGAACCCGAGGGTGATGACCGCCGTGCCGATCACCGTCGGCGCGTTGTCCTCGGCGGCGGCCCCGAACGGGTTCACGCCGAGCACGAGCAGCGCGCCGACCGCCCCGACCACGAGCACCGCGTCGACCGAGAGGCGGCCCTTGTCGGCCCAGTACACGTCCTCGAGGTGCAGCCACAGCGCGAACTCGTCGAGGGTCAGCGCGGCGCCCGCGCCGAAGGCGACCGCGAGGACGATCTGCCACGCGCCCTCGGGCCGGTAGAGGAACTCGCCCGCCCCCGCGACGAGCATCAGCACGATCCCGTGCACGAGGTGGTGGATGTGCACCCCGCCGATCGACTGGTTGCGGAAGGGCCCGCGGCCGCTGCGGATCAGCCGGACGATCGCCCGGGTCACGAGGAACACCACCAGGAACGAGCCGAGCATCCACGCGGCGGTGATCCGTGTGTCGTCCAGCCCGAAGTCGATGTTCGCGTCCATCCGGGGTCCTTCCTCGTCGTCGACCACCCACTGTGACCGACGCGGCCCCCGGACGCGAGGTCGCTACTGATCACGGATTGATCGCTCTCGACCTGCGCGCGCCGAACGGCCACGATCATCCGTGTGCCGGGCAGCGAGGACACGAGGCGTGATCATCGGCTGTTGCTCGTGTCGGTGTTCGCCTCCGCCGCCTTCGCCGTCGTCTCCTGCGTGTGGGGGGTGCTGTCCGGCTCGTCGATGATCGTGTTCGACGGCCTCTACTCGTTCGCCTCCATCGGGCTCTCGCTGCTCGCGGTGGCGGCGCTGCGGGTCTCCCGACGGGGCCCGGACGCCGCCCACCCGTGGGGTCGCGAGGAGTGGGAGCCCGTCGCCGTGGTCGTCAAGGCGCTCGCGCTGGCGGCGCTGTCGGTGTACGCCGTCGTCGGCGGGGTCACCGACCTGCTCGCCGGCGGCCGCCAGGTCGCCACCGGCTGGGCCCTCGCCTACGCCGTGCTCGCGACGGCGGGCGGGATCGCCGTCACGCTCGTGCTGCGCCGCGGCGACGGCGGGCTGGTGCGGGCCGAGGCCGCCGAGTGGCAGGGCGACACGCTGCTCTCGGTCGGGGTCCTCGTGGGCTTCGGGATCGCGGCCGGACTCCACGCCGCCGGGCGCGCCGACCTCGCCGCGTACGTCGACCCCGGCATGGTCGTCCTCGTGTCCCTGCTGTTCCTGCGCGTGCCGGCCGGGCTGGTCGCGCGCGGAATGCGGGAGGTGCTCGCGATGTCGCCGCCGGAGGAGACCATGAGCGCACTGCAGGCGACCGTCGACGAGGTCCGCGACCGCTACCGGATGCGGGAGTCGTTCCTGCGCGCCTCCCAGGTGGGGAGTCGCGTGGACGTCGAGATCGACTACCTGGTCGACGACGGGTCCGCGGTCCACACCGTCGCCGACTGCGACGAGGTCCGCTCCGACCTGCACGAGCGCCTGACCGCCCTGGGCCACGAGCGCTCCGTCGTCGTCGCCTTCACGACCGACCGGAGGTGGGCGCAGTGAGCACCACGACGACGACGGACGTCCGCGAGGAGATCGTCGTCCACCTCGGTGCCCCGGAGGAGCTGCTCGCCGTCGACCCGATGGCCCCGCTGTCCGCCCCCGTCGGGGTCCGGGTCCGTGCGGCGCCGGGCGTCGACGAGCTGCTGGGCGAGCTCCTCGGCCGCGCCGGGGTCCGCCGGCGGCGCCGCGTGGTGCTCACCCTGCCCGCCGCTGAGCTGGCCGACCCCGAGGTGGGCCCGCGGCTGGAGGCAGGTCTGCGGCGCTGGTGCATGGCCCGGACCGAACGGGTCGAACGCGAGAGCCGGGCCCTGTGGCGTCAGGGGGTGTGGTCGCTGCGCAGCGGCCTGCTGCTCTTCGTCGTCGGGCTGTTCCTGTCCACGGGCTTCCTCGACCCCGAGGTCCCCGAGGTCTTCCAGGACCTCCTCGGCAACGGCGTCTTCTCCGTCATCGCCTGGATCGGGCTGTGGTACCCGCTCGACCTGCTGTTCTTCGCGCGCTCCCCCGCCAAGCGGGAGATGCGGGCGCTCGACGTGCTGGCGACGATGCCGGTGGAGGTGCGCGCCCGCGACCGATCCGGCACGCCGACGGAGCCGCCGGGCTAGGTGTACTGACCGGACAGGTTGGTCAAGCGGGTGATCGGGGGTCGCCTGCCGGTGGCGGTGTGGGGCCGGTGGTGGTTGTACTCGTGCAGCCAGCCCGGTAGCGCCTTGCGGCGCTGGGACTCACTGAGATAGAGCCGTCGGAAGGCCCACCCGTTGGCCATCGTGCGGTGGAACCGTTCGATCTTGCCGTTGGTCTGGGGGCGGTAGGGGCGGGTGCGTTTCGGGGTGATCCCGAGCTCGCCGCAGGTATCGCGCCAGGCGTGGGACTTGTAGGCGCTGCCGTTGTCGGAGAGCACCCGTTCGACGACGACGCCGCGGGCGGCGAACCACGCGACTGCTCGGACGAGCACACCGATGGCGGTGGCGGCGGTCTCGTCGTCGTGGACCTCGGCGTAGGCCACCCGGGAGTGGTCGTCGATCACGGTGTGGACACACGCGGTGCCCATCTTGGGTTGGCGGCGGGCGTTGCGGGGCTTGCCCGGGGTCGCGGCCCGGTTCTTGGCGCCCTGGGCACGGCCGACGTAGCGCCATCCGCCCTGGTCAGGGATGTTGCCGAGTTTCTTGACGTCGACGTGGATCATCGAGCCCGGGTGGGGGTGCTCGTAGCGGCGCACCGGCTCCCCGGTGGCTCGGTCGACGTGGCTGAGCCGACTGATTCGGCAGCGCACCAGCACCTGGTGCGCGGTCGAGGCCGCGACCCCGACTCGCGCGGCGATCTCAACCGGGCCCAGGCGCTGCTTCCAGCGCAGGTGCACGATCTTGCGCACCACCGGCGCCGGGGTCTTGGCCGGCATCGAGTGCGGGCGGCTGGAGCGGTCGGCCATGCCGGCCTCGCCCTCGAGCTCGTAGCGCTTGGCCCAGCGCTTGGCGGTCGGCCAGGACACCTGGAACCGCGTCGCGGCCTGCGAGATCGGACAACGCTGCTCAACGATCAGACGCGCGAGCTTCAATCGGCCGCGCGGAGTCAGCGCCGCGTTAGCGTGCGTCACGGAGGACCTCCCGGTCGTGTGTGAAAGCCGTCAGACAGCTCCACAGCACTCCCGAGAGGTCCTCCCCTCAAGATCATTCAGACCGTGTCGTCACACGCGTTCAACCAACGTGTCCGGTCAGTACAGCTAGGCGGCCTGCTGGGCCTTGGCGTAGGCGAGCTGGAGGAAGTCGGCGCCCGCGACCGCGGAGAAGCTGCCCGCGACGAGGCGGGTGAGGCGCGGCGCCACGACGAGCCCGACCGCGAAGAGGCTGGCCACCCAGACGTCGAGGCAGAACGGGCAGGTCAGCAGCTCACCGACGGCGTGCCGCATGCCGTCCTCACCACGCGGCTCGTCCAGCACCTCGGCGGGGCCGCCAGCTCCGCCGTGGTGGGTGAACGCGGCACGCACCGGGCTGGCCACCGACTCCTTGGTGATCGCCCGGGAGAGCTTGTGGGTGCCCACGGCCATGAGGACGAGGTCCTTGGTCGAGACGTCGTCCGGCAGCTGGCGACCGGTCGCCCGCGCCAGCAGGGCCCCGCCCGCGACGAGCACGGCGTACACGCCGAGGAGCGCCGCGTGCGACCCGACCGGTTGTGTGCGGTCCCCGCGGTACTCCCGGGCCTCGTCCCGCCCCAGCTGTGCCACCTGCGCCACGTGCGCCTCCTCGTCGACGGGCCCCACGTCACGGGGCGGGCCGGGGCCGGCGAGGGGGTCCACCGGACGACGCGGCCTGGTACCCGACGGCCCTCAGGCCGAACCCGGCGGGCGCGGTGGGCCCCAGGGCCCGGCCGCGGCCGCCGTCAGGCCCGGCCCTGCTTGGACCGGATCCGCTGCCGGTTGCGCAGGTGCGAGTCGAGCTCGACCTTGCGGATCCGCACCGAGCCCGGCGTGACCTCGACGCACTCGTCCTCGGAGCAGAACTCGAGGGCCTGCTCGAGGGACAGGAGCCGCGGCGGGGTGAGCCGCTCGAGGACGTCCTGGCTCGACTGGCGCATGTTGGTCAGCTTCTTCTCGCGGACGATGTTGACCTCCATGTCCTCCGAGCGGGAGTTCTCCCCGATGACCATGCCCGTGTAGACGGTCGTGGTCGGCCCGACGAACAGGTCCCCGCGGTCGGCCAGCAGCCCGACGGCGTGGCCGGTCACCGCTCCGCCGCGGTCCGCGATCAGCGAGCCGGACAGGCGCGCCCGCAGCTCCCCCACCCACGGCCCGTAGCCGTCGAAGAGCTGGTTCGCGATGCCGGTGCCGCGGGTCTCGGTGAGGAACTCCGTGCGGAAACCGATCAGCCCGCGCGACGGCACCCGGTACTCCATGCGGACATGCGTCGACGAAGCCGAGTGGCTCATCTCCAGCATCTCGCCCTTGCGGGCCGCGAGGAGCTGCGTGACGGCGCCGAGGTGCTCCTCGGGGACGTCGACCGAGAGCCGCTCGAAGGGCTCGTGGAGCTTGCCGTCGATCGTCTTCGTGACGACCTCGGGCTTGCCGACGGTCAGCTCGAAGCCCTCGCGGCGCATCTGCTCGACGAGGACGGCCAGCGCGAGCTCGCCGCGGCCCTGGACCTCCCAGGTGTCGGGCCGCTCGGTGGGCAGCACCCGCATCGACACGTTGCCGACCAGCTCGGAGTCCAGCCGGTTCTTGAGCAGGCGGGCGGTGAGCTTGGTGCCCGGCTTCGGGTCGCGGCCGGCGAGCGGCGAGGTGTTGATCCCGATGGTCATCGAGATCGCCGGCTCGTCGACGGTGATGCGGGGCAGCGGTTGCGGGTCGTCGGGGTCGGCGAGGGTGTCGCCGATGGTGACCTCGGCGATCCCCGCGACGGCGATGATGTCGCCGGCGTCGGCGTGGTCGGTCGACACCCGCTCGAGGCCCTCGGTGCGCAGCAGCTCGGTGACCTTGACGCGGGTGACGCTGCCGTCCTCGCGGCACCAGCCGACCTGCTGGCCACGCCGGATCCGCCCGGAGCGCACCCGGCACAGCGCGATGCGGCCGAGGTAGGCCGACGCGTCGAGGTTGGTGACGTGGGCCTGCAGCGGGCCGTCCGGGTCGTCGGCCGGGGCCGGGACCTGGGAGAGCAGCAGCTCGAACAGCGGGTCGAGGTTCTCCGACTCGGGCACGGTGCCGTCGGCGGGGCGCTCCAGCGACGCCTTGCCGGCCCGGGCCGAGGTGTAGACGACGGGGAGGTCGAGCAGCTGGGTGACGACGTCGTCGTCCATCTCGAGGTCCGTGGCGAGCTCGAGCAGCAGGTCGAGCGACTCGTCGACGACCTCGGCGCACCGGGCGTCGGCGCGGTCGGTCTTGTTGACCGCGAGGATCACCGGCAGGCGCGCGGCGAGGGCCTTGCGCAGCACGAACCGGGTCTGCGGGAGCGGGCCCTCCGAGGCGTCGACGAGCAGCACGACGCCGTCGACCATCGACAGCCCGCGCTCCACCTCGCCCCCGAAGTCGGCGTGGCCGGGCGTGTCGATGATGTTGAAGGTGACGTCCCCGCGGCGCACGGCCGTGTTCTTCGCGAGGATCGTGATGCCCTTCTCGCGCTCGAGGTCGCCGGAGTCCATGACCCGGTCGACGAGCTCGGCACGCGCGGCGAAGGCCCCGGACTGACGGAGCATGGCGTCGACGAGGGTGGTCTTGCCGTGGTCGACGTGGGCGACGATCGCGATGTTGCGCAGGTCGCTGCGCATCACGTGATCGGCGGACCCGGGCCGCTCGAATGCGGTCGTGGTCACGAGGAGGGTGCTTCCTGCCGGAGGGTTCGGTCCGTCCCAGGTTACCGACCGTGATCCGCCGCGGTGCCGGAGGAGTGCTCCCGGGGCCGTCCGGGGCGGAGAATCCGCTCACACCCGCACTACTCGACGGCGTCGGCCAGCTGTTCCCCGAGCCACGGTGCGAGCTTCGCGAGGTTCTCGCCCCACAGGACGTGCACGTTCCCGACGCGGGCCGTGTGCCACCCGTCCCCGCCCCCCTCGGTGGGGGTGCAGGCGAGCTCCCCGACGGGTTCGGGGTCCAGTTCGGGCAGGCGTTCGACGACGTGGGCGGTGACGGCCTCGCGGGAGCGGCGCCGGACCTCGTCGTACGGGTGGTCGACGGTCGTGAGGTGGTCGGGCAGGTGGCCGCCGATCGCCCAGTGCCCCTCGGGGGTGCGGTGCTGGTAGGTGGACCCGAGCGCGGGCCCGGGGGTGCCGTCGAGGTGGGCGGGCGGGAGCCCGGTGGGTGCCGTGGCCAGTCGGAACGAGAAGCGCACGTGGTGGCAGAGCCGCGACGGCACCTCGACGCCGAGCGGGGCGACGAGCTCCGCCGTGCCCGCGCCCGCCGTCACGACGACCGCGTCGCCGACGAGCTCGTCGAGGTCCACGACGCGTCCGGGGCGCAGGTTCGGCCGCAGCGCCTCGACGAGCAGCCGCCCGGCGCCGGCCAGGTCGAGCGCTCCGCCGGCCGGGTCGGTGAGGACCGGGGCGTCGGTGGTGCCGAGCAGGGCGGGCGGCGGGTCGCCGAGGGCGTGCTGCGCACCCGCGGCGGCCATGGCCTCGGCCCACTCCGGGGCGCGGGGCCCGGAGACGACGGCGCCCTCGGGCCCGACGAGCGGCCGGCCCGCCCGCTCGGACCACTGCGCCCAGAGTTCCCCGGCGTGGGCGGCGGCGTCGACCATCGCGGGGTCGGCGTGCGCGAGCCGGAAGACGCGGGACGCCCCGGCGCTGCGGGCCCCCATCGGCCGGTCGGCCTCGAGGACGACGACGTCGTGGCCGCGGCGGACGAGCGCGTCCGCCGTCGCGAGCCCGACGATCCCGGCGCCGACGACGGTGACCTTCATGGGCCCTCCCTGAGTCGGAGTTCAGGGTGCACCCCGATGTTGCGGGGCGGCAGCGCGAGCACGCTCGACGTCATGAAGATCGTGGTGTGGGTCCTGGTCGGTATCGGCGCTCTCGTGCTCCTGGGCGGGGTCGTCATCCCGCTCGTGCACTTCCTGCTCGGGGCGCTCGGCTGGCTGATCGCGACGGCGCTCGTGATCGGCGGCGGCATCTGGCTCGCGAAGCGGGCGGGGTCGCACGGGGAGGTGGGGGCGTCCGGGGAGGCCCAGCGGCTCCCGTGAGCTGCGCGGGTCCGTCGTTCGATGATCAGGGAGTCACTGCGCGGCGGACGGAGATCCGCTCGGCGTGCAGCGACTCCCTCGACGGTGCCGCTGCCGAGTCCGGTGATCGACGCCGGTCTTCGGACGTCCAGGGTCAGTGAGCACGCCGATAGGGCGACTCTTCTGACAGTCACGCTCAGCGGTTCGACGACGACCGGTCCGCCCCGGAGGCGAACACCCCGTCCGGGAACGCCCCCGCCGCGAGGATCGTGCGCGTCAGCCCCCCGGCCAGCTCCGCGAGCTCGGCGGCGTCCTCGCCGAGGGACGCGTAGGGCGCCGTCGAGAGCCGGGTGGTCTCGGCCTCGACGCCGTCGCGGAACGCCACGCCGGCGTCGGTGAGCCCGCCCTCGGCCGTCAGCAGCCCGCGCTCGCGCAGCCCCGCCGAGGCCTCGCCCCACTGCTCCGGCGACCAGCCGCGGGTCGCCTGGGCCACCTCGACGAGGAAGCCCTTCCCGGTCGCGGTGTGCATGACCAGCGCCTCGAGGCCGGACAGCCCGGCCCCGAGCAGGGCGTGCAGGTGCCCGTCGCCGCGGTGCT
Organism: uncultured Actinomycetota bacterium; assembly: GCA_963716955.1. Taxonomy (GTDB): domain Bacteria; phylum Actinomycetota; class Actinomycetes; order Mycobacteriales; family Pseudonocardiaceae; genus Actinomycetospora. The sequence goes on along the minus strand of CAVQUY010000014.1, from coordinate 74,177 downwards.
CGCGCAGGAGCGTCACCGCGTGCCAGAGCACGAGGTGCGGCTCGCCGTCGGGCCAGGGCAGGTCGGCGTGGGCGGCGTAGAGGGCCCGGTCCTCCGGGCGGCACGCCTCGGTCGCCCGCCGCGCGAGCACCGACGCGCGCTCGCACTCCCGCGAGGACACCGCGTCGCCGAGCAGCCGCCGCAGCGCCCCGTCGGCGGCGCGGAGCCGGGCGTTGAGCACGTCGGCCGGGGCCGCCGTGGCCCACACCCCGGGCACGAAGCGGGCGATGAGGGCGGGGTTGAAGTTGTAGTAGGTCGCCGCCACCACCCCGGGCCCGACCGCGCCCATCGCCGCCGAGCGCTGCGCGAAGTACTGGGCGCGCGGGTGGGTGATGCCGAGCTCGCCGAGCTCGGACCCCACCTCGGGCGCGAAGTAGATCATCGAGTGCAGGGGTTCGAGGCGGCGGGCGAGGCGGGTCACTGCCTGGGGGTCGATCGCGGCGGGCTCCACGGCGCGCACGCTAACGCCTCCCCGAGCCCGCCGCGGGCACACTGAGGTGGTGACCCGCTGGCCCGACCGCGCCCCGCTCGGCGGGCTCGCACCCCGACGCCGGCTGTTCGTGCTGGTCGTGACGGCCGTCGTGCTCGCGCTCGCCGCGTCGGTGGCGGTGTCGGTGAGCCGGGAGTACGCCGTCCCCCCGAAGGCCGACCCGCAGCAGTTGGGCCCCGTGGTCCTCGTCCCGGGGTTCGGGGGCAGCACCGCGGCCCTGCAGGCCCTCGCGCTGCGGCTGCGGGTGGTCGGGCGGCCCGCCGTCGTCGTCGAGCTCCCCGACGGCGGCACCGGGGACTTCTCCGGGCAGGCCGCGGCCATCGACGACACGGTCCGCGACCTGATCCGCCACGACGGCACCCGCAGCGTCGACCTCGTCGGGTACTCCGCGGGCGGCGTCGCGTCGTGGCTCTACCTGCAGACCGGGACGACCGCTCCCGCGATCCGCCGCCTCGTCACCCTGGGCTCGCCGCTGCAGGGCGCCGACATCGCCGCGGCCGGCGGGGCGCTCGTCCCCGGCGCGTGCCCGCGCGCCTGCCAGGAGCTCGCGCCCGGCAGCTCCCTGCTCGCCCGCCTCGACGGCGCGCCGCGCCCCGACATCCCGTGGCTCTCGCTGTGGACCGACCAGGACGAGACGGTCACCCCGCCGGAGTCCGCGGCCCTGCCCGGCGTCCGCTCCATCCGGCTGCAGTCGGTGTGCGACGGCATCCTGATCAGCCACGGCCAGATCCCGACGGCGGGCCTGGCCATCGGGCTCGTGCTGCGGGCGCTGGGGACCAAGCCGCTCCCGGTGCCCGTGCCCGGGGACTGCTCCCGGCTGCAGTCCGAGGGGGTCGGCCGCCCGGTGCTCGTCGGGACCTCGTAGGTGCCGGAGACCCGAGCGCGATCAGACCACCGGGCCCACCGTCCCCGCGGCGCGCAGCGCGAGCCGCGGCGACCGGCGGGCCGTCAGTCCGCCGCCGGGGCCAGGCGGGCGAGGCCGTCGGCGGGCGGGATCACGTAGTAGGCCCCGGTGAGGGCCCGGGTGTAGCGGGTCAGGGCGTCGCGCGGCCCGTCGATGCCGGCCATCGCGTCGAGCATCGCGGCCAGCGGGCCCTGCTCGGCGCAGAACCCGACGAACATCGTGCCGTGCGAGGTCGTCTCGCCCCACGCGGTGTTGCGCCGGAAGATGTGGCCGTAGGTGTCCTGGTCGGTGCGGGCCGCGTGGGCGTCGTCGGGCTTCGGGTCGAGCTCGATGCTGTCGGGCTTCGTCCGCCCGATGACGTTCTCCTGCGTCTCCCGGTCCAGTCCGTACCACTGCTCGCTGTCGTGCACCCACTTCTGCAGGAGCAGCACCGAGCCGCCCGCCCCCGGCCGGCCGTCGGGGACGGTGACGACCCCGACGGCCTCGGCGGCGGGCGGGTTCTCGGTGCCGTCCTCGAAGCCGGTGAGGTCGCGGTCGTGGTGGTGGGACCAGCCGACGGTCTCGTCGGCGAGGGTGGCGACGCCGCCGAGCGCGGCCACCGCGTGGGTGGTGGCGTCGAAGACCACCGACCGGCCGCCGCCGGTCACCCACAGCACGAGGTCGTGCTGGGTGGCGGGCATGGTGAACCCGTCCGGGCCGACCACGTCCTCGTCGTAGCCGTGCACGTCCGGGGCCTGCGTCGGGCGCGACGATCCCCCACAGCTCCGGGCGCAGGCCGGCGACGAGCCCGGTCGCGCCGGTCGTCTTCACGGTGGCGACGAGCTCGGCGAGCGCGGTGGCCAGGTCGGACTCCGACGTCCCGCGGCAGCCGGTCGAACTCGAGGTAGGCGTGCGAGGACGTGCCGAGGGCGAGGACTCCGGACTGGGCGACGGGCACGGCCACCCTAGGTGCCTCCGGTCTCGTGAGCACTATGGTGTTGCCTTATGAGCACGCACTTTCTGCTCACGAGCGCGCAGCGCACCTACTGGGCCACGTCCTTCGTCGTGAAGTTCGCCCACGCCGCGACCATGAGCACGAGGACGTAGCCGAGCTGGACGAGCACCCCGGACCGGATGTCGCGCAGGAAGATCGGGTCGCGGAAGAAGTCGATCCAGGCCAGCCAGTAGCGGGTCGGCAGGTACGGGGTCACCGACGCGGCGGCGTCGAGGGTCACGAGCACCTGCGAGGTGATCAGCGCGGCCAGCGCGCCGAGCGTCGCGCCCAGCGAGGACGCCGTGACCGTGGACAGGAACAGCGCGATCGCCCCGACGCCGAGCATCGAGATCGTGATGTAGCCCATCGCCCCGAGCAGGCGCAGCGCGAGGTCGGCGGGCGACAGCGGAGTCCCCGAGAGCGAGGAGACCGAGTCCTCGGCGCGGTCGCGGGCCTCGGTGGGGTCGAGCGACGTCGAGGTCCCGGTGCCGGGTGTGCCCGCCGCGGGCGGCGACGCCCCCGGGGCCGCCGGCGCGGCGGCCGCGGGCCCGTTCGCCGACCCCCCGGACGAGCCCGCCGACCCCGAGTCGGACGACCCGCCGCCGCCCGGGCCGCCGATCTGCGGGATGGCGTTGACGACCGCGACCGGGTCGCCCGCCCCGAACAGCGTCACCCCGACGACGTAGGACGTGCCGGCGACCGCGGCGACCGTCACGACGACGAACGCGATCACCGAGACGAGCTTCGCCCCGAGCAGCGCCGTGCGGCGGACCGGCCGGACGAGCAGGTAGCGCAGCGTCCCGACCGCCGACTCCCCCGCCACGGCGTCGCCCGCGACGACCGCCACCGCCACCGGCAGGAAGATCGGCAGCACCAGCGCCAGCGCCGCCGCCGGGTAGAGCGACCCCGACTGCAGCACCGCGGAGAGGAACGCCGCCCCCTGCCCGGCCGGCGGCGCGATCCGCGTCGACGCCAGGAACCCCGCGACGACGGCCGGCAGCAGGCAGAGCAGCCCGATCGTCACCCAGGTCCGCGGCCGGCGGAAGAGCTTGCGGAGCTCGACGGCGATCACCGGCGGCTCCGCCCGCTCGCGCTGTCGTTCCCCGGGCCGGTCAGGTCGACGACGACGTCCTCCAGGCTCACCCGCTCGGGCTCGAGGGCGTCGAGGCGGACGTCGTGGGAGACGAGGTGGCGGGCCAGCCCGTGCACACCGTCGCCGTCGGCGGGGACGACGACGAGGCCGCCCGCGGCGGTGCGCGCGACCACCGCCCGGCCGAGGACGGCGAGCGCGCGGTCGACGTCGGGCGTGGTGACCACGATCCGGCCGGTCGCGTGCCGGACCTCGTCGAGCGGCTTCTCGAGCACCAGCCGGCCGTGGTCGACGACGCCGACCCGCGTGCACAGCGCCTCGATCTCGGCGAGCAGATGGCTGGAGAGGAACACCGTCGTGCCCTCGTCGTTCAGCTCGACGAGCAGCTCGCGGATCTCCCGGATGCCGTGCGGGTCGAGGCCGTTGGTGGGCTCGTCGAGGATCAGCAGGTCGGGGGTGGTGAGCAGGGCGCCCGCGAGCCCGAGCCGCTGGCGCATGCCGAGCGAGTAGGTGCGCACCGGGCGGCGGTCGATCCCGGCGAGCCCGACCCGCTCCAGGGCGTCGCCGACCCGGCCCCGTCGTCCCGACCGGCGTCCGGGACCGGACGCGTCGAGCAGGTCGAGGTTCGCGCGGCCGGAGAGGTGGCCGTACGCGGCCGGGCCCTCGACCATCGCGCCGATCGCGGGCAGCACCTCGTGCACCTGGCGCGGCACCTCGCGGCCGAGCACGCGGATCTCCCCGCGGGTGGCGTACACCAGCCCGAGCAGCATCCGCACCAGCGTCGTCTTGCCGGAGCCGTTGGGTCCGAGGAAGCCGTAGCGGTCGCCGCGGGCGACGTGCAGGTCGACGTCGTCGACGGCGGTGTGCGCCCCGTAGCGCTTGGTCAGCCCGCGGGTCTCGATCACCAGCGGGGCGTCGACGGCGGGGGCCCCGAGCGGGCTCGACGGGGCCCGGGGTCCCGGCCCGCGCTGGGCGGGCAGCGCCGTCCGACGGACCGCCCGTGCGCGCGGGGGCCGAGGTCGCCTCGTCGCGGTCGGTGCTCACGAGACGCTCCCGGCGACGTCGGCGACGGCGCGGTCGAGGACCGCGTCGGGGACCAGCCCGCCGATCGCCCAGGCCCGGTCGCCGACGCGCACGACCGCGAGCTGCAGCAGCGGCGACGAGAGCGCCCCGCCCTCCGCGCTGCCGCTCTGGCCGCGCGCGGCCTGCGGCGGGTCGACCGGGCAGGGTGCGGGCCGCCGAGCCCGCGCGGTGGATGTTGGAGAGCAGCGAGGTCGCGAGGTCCGGGGGCAGCGGCACCACGACGAGCTGGGACAGCGACGTGCCGTACTGCCCGATCGCGGCGAACCCGCGCTGCGGGCGTTCCCGGGCGACGTCGTCGACGCGGGCCGGGACCGCGGCGGGGTTCCCGCGGCCCAGGATGCCGAAGAGGTCCGAGGTGGGGCTGCGCGTGGTGCCCGCGCCCGGCCCGGCCTGCGGGACGAGGACGGCGGGGTCCGGGGCCGACTGGTCGAGCTCGAGCATCGTGCTCACGACGACGGGTCCGGCGGCGAGCCGCCCGGCGTCGTCCTTGGTGCGCACCTCCACGGCCACCGGCAGCCCGCTCGCGGGGTCGGCCCACACGTCGAGGGCGCCGACGGTGGTCCGCGGGTCGGTGACGGTCACGCGGAACCCGGCGGCGTCCACCCCGGCGACCCGGCGGGCGGGCAGGGCGACCGGGGCGTCGCCCGGGGAGGTCCCGGAGAGCAGCCGGCGGGCCAGCTGCGGGGGCGGCAGGTCGTCGACGCGCGGCAGGCGCACCGTCGGGTCGCGGCGCACGAACGTCAGGAGCTGGGCGCCGTAGTCCCACACCGCCTGCCCGGTGGGCGGTCGTGTAGCGGCTGCGCTCGCCGGTCGGGTAGAGCTGGTCGACCCGGCTGGAGTCCGGCGCGGCGTACCAGACCCGCAGGCGGGAGGTGCCGGTGAGCAGCGTCGTGACGTCGGAGAACTGGGCGACCTCGGGGAGGTTCAGCCCGCCGGAGGCCTCGGCGTAGCCGGTCCACGGGACGTCGCCGGAGGCGGTGACGCGGTCGCGCAGCTGGGCGGGGGTCAGCGTCGGGTCGGGGTCGACCGGCCACGCCGAGACGAGCGCGGGGACCGCGACGAGCAGCGCCAGCACCACGACGACGACCGCCCAGCGCCGCCGGCGCACGGCCGCGATCGGCGACCGGCCGCCACGGGGGACGTCGCCGGACGAGGCCGGTCCGCCCCCGTCGTCCCGGCGCCGGTCGAGAACTGCTGCCACCACGCTCCGCTTCGTCGACTCGGGCTCGTGCCGTTGCGGCCCCGTTGCCCGGGTCCTCCTCGAGAGTGCCAGCGCGGGCGCGGGAACGCCGTGAGTCCTCAGACGCCGACGCGCCGGCGCAGCCGCGTGCGCAGCAGGCTCGCGACGGTGGTGACGGCGAGCACACCGACGATGACCGCGAGGGAGACCTCGATGCCGATGACCGGGACCGGCACCGACCGGCCGCCGTGGACGAACGGCAGCGTGTTGGTGTGCAGCGCCTCGAGCACCAGCTTCACCCCGATGAAGCCGAGGATGAGCCCGAGGCCGTACTGCAGGTAGACCAGCCGGGAGAGCAGCCCGTCGAGCAGGAAGTACAGCTGGCGCAGCCCGAGCAGGGCGAAGGCGTTCGCCGTGAAGACGATGTAGGCGTCCTTGGTGAGCCCGAAGATCGCCGGGATGGAGTCGAGGGCGAAGAGCAGGTCGGTGAGCCCGATCGCGATCATCACCATGAGCATCGGCGTCACCAGGCGCCGCCCGCGCCGCACGACCGTCAGCTTGCCGTCGTCGTAGTCGTCGGTGACCGGGAGGACCCGCCGGACCCCGCGCACCAGGAGGTTCTCCCGGTAGGGCCGCGTCCTCGGCCTCGCCGCGCACCACCTTCACCGCGGTCAGCAGCAGGAAGGCCCCGAAGAGGTAGAAGACCCACGAGAACCGGGAGAGCACGGCGGCGCCGGCGACGATGAACCCGCCGCGCATCACCAGCGCGATGAGGATCCCGACCAGCAGCACCCGGTGCTGGAAGGCCCGCGGCACCGCGAACGTCGTCATGATCAGCAGGAACACGAAGAGGTTGTCGACCGAGAGCGAGTACTCGGTGACGTAGCCCGCGATGAAGGCCGTCGCGTCGTGCCGGCCGCCGAACACCAGCAGGGCGGCCGCGAAGAGCACCGCGAGCCCGACGTAGATGGCCACCCCGCGCCACGCGTCGCGCATCGTGATCTCGCGGGCGCGGCGGCCGACCCAGAGGTCGAGCGCGAAGACCGCGAGCAGGCCGACGAGGGTGACGGCCCAGATCCAGAACGGTTCGGTGCCCAACGGCGGGCCGACCGGGACGGGGGGCGCTGCGACGGGCACGGGGCGCACTTCTCCTCCGGTGGGTGGTCGTGATCCACACCGGAGGTCTCTCCCGGCGCCGCCGGCCCGGGCTCGGGCCGCGGCGTCGGGCGCCCCGGACATCTTTCCGCTGTCGTGCTGACGAGGCGCCCGCAGGCCGTCTGGGGATACTCCCCTCCTGCGCTCACTGTCCCACGACGGCCGCCGGGGTTGACTGCGGGTGTCGCATCCCACGCGCAGGGTGGCCAGGCGGTGCTCCGCACGCCGAGCACACCGACCCCACCTAGGGTCTGGTGGGTGCAGCGCCCCCGCCGGATCGCGGCCGCCGTCGTGCCGGCCCTCGTGGCGCTGCTGGTGGCGCTCGGGGTGCCGCTGGCGCCCGCCGCGCTCGCGCAGGACGCGGGGGCCCCCCGTGAGCAGGCGCTGCGGATCGAGGTCCGCGACGGGCCGGGCCGCACCCAGCCGCAGTCGCTCGACGCGACGCTCTACCTGCCCGCCGCCACCCCGGCGCCCGCGATCCTGCTCGCTCACGGCTTCGGTGAGACCAAGGACGCCGTCGCCGGCGAGGCGCGCTCGCTCGCGGCCCGCGGGTACGTGGTGCTCGCCTGGTCGGCGCGCGGCTTCGGGGCGAGCACCGGGCAGATCGCGCTGAACGCCCCGGACTACGAGGTCGCCGACGCCTCCCAGCTCGTCGACTGGCTCGCCGCGCGGCCCGAGGTCCGCCTCGACGGGCCCGGCGACCCGCGGGTCGGCGTCATGGGCGGCTCCTACGGCGGGGCGCTCGCGCTGCTGCTGGCCGGCTACGACCGCCGGGTCGACGCGGCGGTCCCCCTGATCACCTGGAACGACCTCGGCCAGGCGCTCTTCCCGAACGACGGTGCGGCGGCGCCGGTGGCCGCCGGGACCCCGTCCCCCGGGGCCGGCGGGTCGGACGGGGTGTTCAAGCGGTCCTGGGCCTCGCTCTTCTTCGGGATCGGATCGGGGTCGCCGGCGCGCGGGGCGGCCGCACCGGCTCCCGACGTGTGCGGCCGGTTCCTGCCCGCGGTCTGCGCCGGCTACGTCGAGGCGGTGCGGACCGGGCGCGAGCCGCCGGCCCTCGCCGCGTACCTCGCCGGCGCCTCCCCCGCCTCGGTGGCCTCGCGCATCACGGCGCCGACGCTGCTCGTCCAGGGCGAGAACGACACCCTCTTCGGGCTCGACCAGGCCGACGCCACGGCCCGGCAGATCGCCGCCGGCGGCGGCACCGTCGCCGTCGCGTGGTTCAACGGCGGGCACGACGGCGGGTCCCCCGACGACGGCACGAACGCGCGCGTCGAGGGGTGGCTCGACCACTACCTGCGCGGCGTCGGGTCCGCCCCGCCGACCACGTTCACCTACGTCCTGCCCTCCGGGGTCCGCAGCCGGTCCACCCCCACCCAGCGGACGATCACCGCGCCCGGCTACCCGGGGCTGCCCGGCACCGCGCCCACGTCGCGGTCCGGCCTGGGCCTCTCGGGCTCCGCCCAGACCGTGGTCTCCCCCGCCGGCGGGGTGCCGGGGTCGATCTCGAGCATCCCGGGCCTGACGTCGCTGGCCGGCGGCGCGGCCGGCGGGTCGTCGAGCGGGTCCGGGTCCGGGCGGCGGCTCCGGCCTCGGGCTCGGGCGCGGCGTCGCTGCTCGGCCGGCTCGCCTCCGACCTCCCCGGCCAGGCGGCCACCTTCACCACCGACCCGCTGCCCGCGCGCACCGTGGTCTCCGGGTCGCCGCAGGTCCGCGTCACCGTGGCCGCGCCCCCGGCCGCGGCGCGGCCCGGCGTCACCAGCCCCGCCGCCGGCCCGGTGCTCTTCGGCAAGGTCTACGACGTGGCGCCCGGCGCGAACGGCGCCCCGCCGACGCGGACGCTGCTCGGCTCCGCGGTCGCCCCGGTGCGACTGCCGGCGCTGCCGCCCGACGGCAGCGCGGTCCCGGTGACGGTGACGCTGCCCGGCGTCGTCGCCACCGTCGCCGCGGGGCACCGGCTGGAGGTCGCGCTCGCGACCACCGATCAGGGCTTCGCGTCCCCGCCCGACCCGGCGGTCTACCGCGTCGACCTCGACCGCACCGTCCCCGCCGTCCTGTCCCTGCCGGGCGTTCGCGGGCACCGAGACCGGCGGGACCAGCGTGCCGCTCGGACCCGTCGTCGCCGTCGGGCTGCTGCTCGCGGGCGTCGTGGTCGCGGTGGTCGTGGGCCGCGTGGTGGCCGCGCGGCGCCGTCGTCGGGACCTCGAGCCCGGCGGGGACCTCGCCGTCGACCCCGACCTCGTCGACGTCCCGCTCGTCGTCTCCGACCTCGCCAAGACCTACCGCAACGGCTTCGTCGCCGTGCGGGACGTCGGCTTCCGGGTCGAGCGCGGCCAGGTCCTCGGGCTGCTCGGGCCCAACGGCGCGGGGAAGACGACCACGCTGCGGATGCTCATGGGGCTGGTCCGGCCGACCGCGGGCGAGCTGCGGGTGTTCGGGGTGCGGGTGGTGGCGGGGTCGCCGGTGCTGGGCCGGCTGGGGTCGTTCGTCGAGGGCCCCGGGTTCCTGCCGCACCTGTCCGGGCGGGCCAACCTCGAGCTGTACTGGGCGGCGACCGGGCGCCCGCTGGCCGAGTCCCACATGGACGAGGCACTCGAGATCGCCGGGCTCGGCACGGGGCTCGACCGCACCGTGAAGACCTACTCGCAGGGCATGCGCCAGCGGCTCGCGATCGCGCAGGCGATGCTCGGGCTGCCCGACCTGCTGGTGCTCGACGAGCCCACCAACGGGCTCGACCCGCCGCAGATCCACGCGATGCGGGAGGTGCTGCGGCGGTACGCGGGTGACGGCCCGGAGGGAGGACGCCGTCGGACCGTGCTGGTGTCGAGCCACCTGCTCGCCGAGGTGGAGCAGACGTGCAGCCACGTCGTCGTCATGCACCGCGGCGAGGTGGTGGCGTCCGGGGAGGTCGCCGAGCTCGTCGCGGGCGGGCAGATGGCGATCACCGTCCCGGCCGCCGAGCGGGACCGGGCGGTCGCGCTCGTCGCCGCCGGGGAGCACGCGGCCGAGGCGGACCGCGACCGCGACGACGTCGTCGTGGTCGACCTGGGCCGCGACGCCGGGCCCACCGAGCGCGCCGCGGTGGTGCGCCGGGTCGTGGACGCCGGGATCGACGTGGTCGGGGTCGGCCCGCGGCGCCGGCTCGAGGACGTGTTCCTGGCGCTGATCGGTGAGGAGGGCCCGTCGTGAGCTCGGGACTGGAGGACCACCGGCTGGGGCCGCGGCTCGCGTCCGCGGGCTCGACGCTGCCGGTGCGCGTCGAGCTGCTGCGTCAGCTGCGGCGCCGGCGCACCCAGATCACGCTCGGGCTCGCGGCGCTGCTGCCGTTCGTGCTGTGGATCGCGTTCTCGGTCGGCAGCTCCTCGTCCGGGCAGACCGGGGTCTCGCTGACCGACCTGGCGCAGACGTCGGGGGCGAACTTCACGACGTTCGCGCTGTTCTCCTCGGCCAGCTTCCTGTTCGTGGTGGTCGTGGCGCTGTTCTTCGGCGACACCGTGGCCAGTGAGGCGTCGTGGTCGTCGCTGCGCTACCTGCTCGCGATCCCGGTGCCGCGGGTGCGGCTGCTGCGCCAGAAGGTGATCGTCGCGGGCCTGCTCTCGGCGACGGCGCTCGTCGTGCTCCCGCTGGTGGCGCTCGCGCTGGGGACGCTGGTCTACGGCGACGGCCCCTACACCTCGCCGACCGGGGAGACGCTGCCCTACGGCACGGCGGTGCTGCGCCTGGCGCTCGTCGTCGTCTACCTCGCGCTGAACCTGGCGTGGGTGGCCGGGGTGTCGACGCTGCTCTCGGTGGTCACGGACGCGCCGCTCGGGGCGGTGGGCGGCGCGGTGCTGATCTCGATCCTCTCGCAGATCCTCGACACCATCGACGCGCTCGGCTCGGTCCGCGACGCCCTGCCCACCCACTACGCCTTCGCCTGGTCGGACCTGCTCGCGACCGACGTGGACGCGGGCGACGTCGTCCGCGGCGTGCTCGCGGGCCTGGTGTGGGCGACGGCGTTCGGGGCCACGGCGGTGTGGTGGTTCCGGCGGAAGGACATCACGTCATAGGTAGGTGCGCTTCGGCCTCGTGAGCACTGTTGCGGCCTATGAGCGACAATTAGTGCTCACGGGGGACGGACGCGCACCTACATAGGCCCCCTCCACCCGGAACCGCAGCCCCGGGTCGGCGTACTGCTCGAGCGCGTGCGCGACCCACCCGACGGTGCGCGCCACGGCGAACACCGCCTCCCCGGCGTCGGCGCGCATCCCGTGCGCGTGCTGCACGGCCGCCAGCGCCAGGTCGACGTTCGGGAACACCCCCGGCCGGTCCGCCACCGCCGCCGTCAGCCGCTCGACGAGCGCCGCCGCCTCGGTGCCCGCGATCAGCTCCAGCAGCACGGCGGTCCGCGGGTCGCGCTCGCGGTAGATCGAGTGCCCGAACCCGGGCAGCCGCTCCCCCGCGCGCAGCCGCTCGGCCACCGCGGCCTCCGGGTCGTCGAGCGCCTCGGCGAGGAAGCGGTGCGCCGCCGTGCTCGCCGTGCCGTGCACCGGTCCGTCCAGCGCCCCCAGCCCGGCCGACACCACCGCGTAGGGGTGCGCCCGCGCGCTCGCCGCCACCCGCGCGGCCATCGTCGAGGCCGCGAGCCCGTGGTCGGCGAGCAGCACGAGCGCCGTGCGGAGCACCTCCGGGGGCTCCGGCGCCGCCGGGTCGACGGCGAGCGCCGGCCACAGCCCGCCCTCGCCCAGCGCCCCGACCATCCCCCGCCGGCACCGCATCGCCGTCGCGACCACCGCGGCGGGCTCGAGGTCGAACCGCCAGGGTCGAGCGCGGCGAGGGTGGCGACGGCGACCCGGAGCCGGTCGGTGGGCCGTGGCCGCCCGGGCATCCGTGCGACCAGGTCGCGGACCGGCCCGACGACGTCGTCCGGCTCCGGTTCCGGGAGCGGCGCATCGAGGGCGCCCAGCCAGAGCAGGGCCGCGACACGGTCCGGCGTCTCGGTGCGGGCGAGGTCGGTGACGCGGTGGCCGCGGTAGAAGTACTCGTCGTCCTCCAGCAGGGTCAGCCGCGTGGTGATCGTCTCCGCGACGCCCGTGGGACGGCGGGTGGCGCCGCGGCTCGCGACGAGGGCGTCCACCTCGGCGGCGTCGAACGTGCTGGCCCGCCCGCCCGTACCGCGCGCGGAGGTGAGCAGCCCGCGACTCACGTAGGCGTAGAGCGTCTCGGGCTTCACACCGAGCCGGGCCGCGGCCTCGGCGGTCGTCAGGGTCGCCACGACGTTGACCGTATCAAGATTGACTGCATTGATCGGGGACGCGCATCGTCGTCGGCATGACCATCGACACCGTCCCCGCCGGGCTGCGCGGGGTGGCCGTCAGCGACACCGCCATCGGCGACGTCCGGGGCGACGAGGGCTACTACCACTACCGCGGTCGCTCCGCGGTCGAGCTCGCGCGCACCCGGACCTTCGACGACGCCGCGGCGCTCGTCCTCGACGGCGAGCTCCCCGACGGGGCCGCGCTCGCCCGCTTCCGTGCCGAGCTCGCCGAGCGCCGGGAGCTGCCCGGCGCGGTCCACGCGATCCTGCCGACGCTCGCGGGGGCAGGCACCGACTTCGCCCCGCTCGCCGGGTTGCGCGCCGCGCTCGCCACCCTCGGCGCCGCCGACGGCCTCGCCCCGGTGTGGGGCGCGCCGCCCCGGGCGCGCCGGGCCGACGCCCTGCGCGTCGTCGCCGCGACCCCGACGATCCTCGCCGCGCTCCACCGGCTGCGCCGGGGCCTCGAGCCCGTCGCGCCGCGCGACGACCTGCACGGCGCCGCGGCCTGGCTGCACCTGCTCACCGGCGCCGAGCCCGACCCGGCCGCCGCGGCCGCCGTCGAGCACTACCTCGTCGCCACCATCGACCACGGCTTCAACGCCTCGACGTTCACCGCCCGGGTCGCGGCCTCGGCGGGCACCGACGTGGCCTCGGCGGTCGTCGCCGCGATCGGCACCTTCGCCGGCCCGCTGCACGGCGGCGCCCCGGACCGCGCCCTCGAGGCCGTCGACGAGATCGGCTCGCCCGATCGCGTCGACGACTACGTCCGCGCCAAGCTCGCGGCCGGCGACCGGATCATGGGTTTCGGGCACGCGGTGTACCGCACCGCCGACCCGCGCGCGGTGCTGCTGCGCGAGGTGGCCCGCGACCTGCGCGACCGGCCCGGCGGCGAGATCGTCGCGCTCGCCGAGACCGTCCAGGAGCGGACCGAGGCGCTGCTGGCCGAGCACCGCCCGGGCCGCGACCTGCGCGCCAACGTGGAGTTCTGGGCCGGCGTCGTGATGCACCTCGCCGGCATCCCGCGGGAGATGTTCACGCCGACCTTCGCGGTCAGCCGGGTCGTCGGGTGGTGCGCGCACGTGCTGGAGCAGGCGGCGTCCTCGACGATCATCCGTCCCTCGGCGCGGTACGTGGGCCCGACCCCGGCGGCGATCTGAGCGATGGGCACCCTCGGTCGGTAGCGCCGTCCGGGGGCGCCCCTCGCCGGCTCACCCGAGCCGGACGTCGTTGATCAGGAGCACGTGGGGCAGACGAACCCGCCCCCGAACCTGCCTGACGTGCCCCTCGTCGTCGGGGTGTCCGGGTGCCCGGGGTGCTCGCCGGCCCCGGTGATCAGGAGCACGTGAGGCAGCCGCGACGGCCTCCGAGCCTGCCGCACGTGCCCCTCGTCGTCGCGCCAACCCACCGGACGACCCCGTCGAGCGACCGTTCGGGGCCGCTTCTGCCCGCGACCGGGCAGGAAACTGGCCTGAATCGACGAAGACGTGCACTCTCGACGGCATGGACCCCGAGCTCGTCCGCCACGTGGCGGCGTCGACGGGTCTTCCGGGACCGGTCGCCGCCCGCGTGGTGGCCGACGTCGTCGCCTACTTCTCGGAGACCACCGAGGAGTTCGTGCGGCGACGTCACCGGGAGCTGCAGGCCCACGAGAAGCGCAACGCCGAGATCTGGACCGCGATCGCCGACGAGCTCGCCGCTCGTCCCGTCGCGCCCGGACCGGTCAGCGAGCGGCGCCTGCGACGCATCGTCTACGGATAGGGGCAGCGCATGTGCGGCATCGTGGGGTACGTCGGCACCCGCCCGGCGTCGAGGATCCTCGTCGAGGGGCTCGCGCGGCTGGAGTACCGCGGGTACGACTCGGCGGGCATCGCCGTCGCCCACCGCAAGGCCCTGCGCACGACGAAGGCCGTCGGGCGCGTCGACGACCTGCGGGCCGCGATCGGCGACGAGCCCAGCCCCGGCAGGGTCGGGATCGCCCACACCCGCTGGGCCACCCACGGCGAGCCGAGCGAGCGCAACGCCCACCCGCACACCGACGCCGCCGGGCGGATCGCGGTGGTCCACAACGGCATCGTCGAGAACGCCGAGGAGCTCCGCGCGAAGCTGATCGCGGACGGCGTGGTGTTCGCCAGCGACACCGACACCGAGGTCCTCCCCCACCTGATCGCCCGTGCCGCCGCCGACGACGAGTCCCGCTCGCTCGAGGAGTCGGTCCGCGAGGCGCTGCGCGTGGTGGAGGGGACCTACGGGCTCGTCGTGCTCGACGCGCAAACGCCCCGAGGAGCTCGTCGTCGCCCGCAACGGCAGCCCGATCGTGCTGGGCCTCGGCGACGGCGAGATGTTCGTGGCCTCCGACGTCGCGGCCCTGGTCCGGCACACCCGCCAGGTCGTGTTCCTCGCCGACGGCGAGCTCGCGACGATCACCGCGACGGGCTACGAGGGCTCCCGGCTGAGCCCGCCGACGACGGTCGACGTGGCCGATGACGCCTACGACCTCGACGGCCACCCCGACTTCCTCTCCAAGGAGATCCACGAGCAGCCGGCTGCGCTGCGCCGCGTCCTCGCGGGCCGGCTCGACGCCCGGTTCGCGACGGCGCGCCTGGACGGGCTGCGCCTGGACCCCCGCGAGCTGCGGGGGATCCGCCGCGTCACGTTCCTCGGCTGCGGGTCCGCGCTCTACGCCGGCCAGATGGGGGCGGCCCTCGTCGAGGAGCTCGCGCGGGTCCCCGCCGACGCCGAGCAGGCCAGCGAGTTCCGCTACCGCAACCCGCTGGTCGATCCCGACACGCTCTACGTCGCGGTGAGCCAGTCCGGCGAGACCATCGACACCCTCGCCGCGGTGGAGGAGCTGCAGCGCAAGGGCGCCCGGGTCGTCGGCTGCGTGAACGTCATCGGCTCGGCGATCGCGCGCCAGTGCGGGGCGGGCATGTTCATCCACGCCAGGCCCGGAGGTGTCGGTGGCCTCGACGAAGGCGTTCAGCTCGATGACGACGTCGTTCGCGCTGCTCGCGCTGCTGCTCGGTCGGGTGCGGGACCTGTCCGCGGCGCACGGCACGCGGCTCGTCGAGGGGCTGCGCCGGCTGCCCGACGCGGTGGAGCAGGCCCTGGCCGGCGAGGACGAGGTGGCGGCCGTGGCGGCGAAGTACGCCGAGGCGCGGTCGATGTTCTACCTGGGCCGGGTGCGGGGGTCGGCGGTCGCGCGGGAGGGGGCGCAGAAGCTCAAGGAGATCTCCTACGTGCACGCCGAGGCCTACGCCGCCGCCGAGCTCAAGCACGGCCCGCTGGCGCTGGTCGACGCGACGATGCCGTGCGTGGTGGTGGTGCCCGACGACGAGCTGGTGGCCAAGAACATCTCGACGATCGAGCAGATCAAGGCCCGCGGCGGCCCGGTGATCGCGGTGACGAACACCGACCTGCCCGACGGGCTCGCCGACGCCGTCCTGCGGGTGCCGCGCCTCGAGCCCGAGCTCGACCCGATCCTGCTCGGCGTCCCGCTCCAGCTCCTGGCCTACCACTGCGCCGCGGCGCTGGGCCGGGACATCGACAAGCCGCGGAACCTCGCGAAGTCGGTGACGGTCGAGTAGGTGCGCTGCGCGCTCGTGAGCAGGAAGTGCGGCTATCGCCGCACTTCCTGCTCACGAGCCGAAGGCACCTACCTCGAGCGTCACCGTCGACCCGTTCGCGTCCACCACGACCTCCGCGCCCCCCGGCACCGCCCCGGCGACGATCCGCCGGGCGATCGGCCGCTCCACCTCGCGGACCACGACCTGGCGCAGTCCGCGCGCCCCGGCCTTCGGGTCGGCCCGACCGGCCAGCACCGCGAGCGCCGCCGGGGTCACCCGCAGCGTCACGTCCTGGGCGGCCAGCCGCGCGCGCGTCGAGGTCAGCAGCAGCTCGACGACCTGCACGAGCCGCTCGCCCGTGAGCGGCCGGAACAGCACGACGTCGTCGATGCGGCCGAGCAGTTCCGGGCGCAGCGAGCGCCGCAGCACCGTCATCACCGGCTCCCGCGCGGCCTCGACGTCGTCCCCGGCCACCTTGAGCTCGGCCGCCGCGAGGTTCGAGGTCATGATCACGACGGTGTCGGTGAACGACGTCGTCCGCCCGTGCGTGTCGGTGAGCCGCCCCGCGTCGAGCACGCCCAGCAGCACCGCCACCACGTCGGCGTGCGCCTTCTCGATCTCGTCGAAGAGCACCACGCTCGACGGCCGCCGCCGCACCGCCTCGGTCAGCTCGCCCGGCCGGTCGTGCCCGATGTAGCCGGGCGGGGCACCGGTGAGCCGCGAGACGGTGTGCGCCTCGGCGAACTCGGCCATGTCGAACCGCACGAGCCCGGCGTCCGATCCGTGCAGGGAGGCCGCCAGGGCCCGCGCGAGCTCGGTCTTCCCGACCCCCGTCGGACCCACGAACAGCAGCGACGCGATCGGCCGGTTCGGGTCGGCGAGGCCCGCGCGCCCGGTGAGGACCGCGTCGACGACGGTCGCCACCGCCGGGTCCTGCCCGACGACCCGCGCCCGCACCCGCACGTCGAGGTCCAGCAGGCGGGCGCGGTCGTCGTCGGTGAGGTCGGCGACGGGCAGGCCGGTCGTGTCCGCGACGACCTGCGCGACGTCGTTCGGCGTCACCGTCGGGGTGTCGGTGCCGCCCTGCTCGGAGCTGCGGGTCCGCACCCGCGCCGCCGCCCGGTCCAGCGCGTCGAGGGCCTTGTCGGGCAGCCGGCGGTCGTGGACGTGGCGGCTGGTGAGCTCGACGGCGGCGCGGCGGGTCGCGGGCGGCAGCACGACGCGGTGGTGCGCCTCGTAGCGGGCGACGGTCCCGTCGAGGACGGCGAGCGCCTGCTCCGGGCTCGGCTCCTCGACGGTGATCGTCGCGAGACCGGCGGGCGAGCGCGGCGTCGGGTTCGACGTGGCGGCGGTACTCGGCGGTCGTCGTCGCGCCGATCAGCCGCAGCTCCCCGCGGGCCAGCGCGGGCTTGAGCATCGCCGCGGCGTCCATCGTGCCCTCCTGGCCCGCGCCCGCCCCGACGATCATGTGCAGCTCGTCGACGAACAGCACGACGTCGGGGTGGGAGGCCTCGCGGAGCACGCCGCTGAGCCGCTCCTCGAACTCGCCGCGGTACTTGGTCCCCGCGACCATGCCGCCGAGGTCGACCGACACGATCCGCACCCCCCGCAGCGCCTCCGGCACGCGGCCCTCGACGATCCGCGCGGCGATCCCCTCGACGACCGCGGTCTTCCCGACGCCGGGCTCCCCCAGCAGCACCGGGTTGTTCTTGCTGCGCCGCGCCAGCACCTCCACGACCTGCGCGATCTCGGCGTCCCGCCCGATCACCGGGTCGAGCCGGCCGGCGCGGGCGTCGGCGGTGAGGTCGTGGCCGTGGCGGTCGAGCGTGGGGGTGCGCCGCGGTGGGCGCGACGGTCCGGGTCCCGACGACGGGTCGGGGCGGCTCGGGCCGTCGGGGCGCGGCCGCGGGTCGTCGCGACGGTCCTCGTCGCGGCGGTCGTCGTCGCGGCCGGGGTCGCCGAACAGCAGCCCGAGGTCGAGGTCGACGAGCCGGCCGACGAGCCCCTCGAGCAGTGAGTCCGCGGGACGGCCGCGGTCCTCGTCGTGGGAGTCGGGCACGGGGGACCTCCTGGGGAACGGATGCTCCTCCAGGGTGCCCGTCCGCGGCCCCGCGTGCCCGTCGCACCGCCGGAGCCGGTCCGCTGCGCCGCGACGAGGGGTACATGGGGCAGCCCAGCGGCCGCCGGACCTGCCCCGAGTGCTCCTGATCATGCGGGCCCGGGAGCCCGCGGGTCGCCCCGTCGATGAGGGGCACGGGAGGCAGCCCGACGGGTCGCCGGACCTGCCGGCAGTGCTCCTGATCATGGGCGGGGCGGCGATGACGGCGCTGGGGCGGGGCGGGCAGGGGCCGGGAGGGGCCGGGACCGCGGACCCCTGATCAGTCCGACGCCGCCGCGACGAGCCGCGCGTAGGGCCCGCCGGCCGCCAGCAGCTCCGTCGGGGGCCCGAGCTCGACGATCTCCCCGTCGGCCATCACCGCGACCCGGTCGGCCCGCGCCGCGGTGTGCAGCCGGTGCGCGATCGCGATCACCGTGCGCCCGGCGAGCACCCGGTCGAGGGCGCCCTCGGTGCGCCGCGCCGACGCGGTGTCGAGCAGCGAGGTGGCCTCGTCGAGCACGACGGTGCCCGGGTCGGCGAGCACCACCCGGGCGAGCGCGAGCTGCTGGGCCACCGGCGCGGGCACCGTCACGGCCCCGGCCCCGACCGTCGTGTCCAGCCCGTCGGGCAGCGTCGCGAACCAGTCCCGGAGCCCGACCAGCTCCACCGCCGCCCGCAGGTCGTCGTCGGGGAACGACCCGGCCGGCAGCACCAGGTTGTCGCGGACCGACCCCGTGAACACGTGGTGCTCCTGGGTCAGCAGCAGCACCTCGCCGCGCAGCGTGTCGTCGTCGAGCGCCGTGACGTCGCGCCCGTCCAGACGGACCGCACCCGACGTCGGGGCCGCGATCCCGGCGACGAGCCGGGCCAGCGTCGACTTCCCCGCCCCCGACCCGCCGACCACCGCGAGCCGCTCCCCCGGCGACACGACGAGGTCGACCCCGCGCAGCACCGGCCGGTCTGCCCGGTAGGCGAACCGGACCGCCTCGAGGTGCAGGCCCCGCTCTCCGGGCCGCGTCGCCGGGACGCGCCCACGGCCCGCGTCGGGGACCCGCACCCCCAGCACCCGGCGCAGCGCCACCACCGCCACCATCAGGTCCTCCACCCACCACAGCGCGGTGTCCAGCGGGGTGGCGAGGGCCTGGACGTAGACGACCATCGTGGTCACCTCGCCCAGCGACGCGAGCCCGGCGGCGTGCGCCCACGCCCCGAGCGCGAGCGTCGCCGCGAGCGGGAGCACGTGGGAGATCTCCAGCCACGGCGTCCAGCGGACGTGCAGCGCCCGCAGGTCCCGCTCGCGGTCGACCCCGGCGACCAGGGCCGCGTCGTCGCCGGCCACCCGGCGCTCGACGAGCCCGAGCGCGTCGAGGGTGCGCGCCCCTGCCGCCGATTCGTGCACCCGCGACGCGAGCCCGGCCCACGTGTCGAGCATCCGGGTCATCGCGCCGGGCAGGAAGCGCCACAACCACCGCGTCGGGAGCACGACCGTCGGGACCGCCACCAGCAGCGCGAGCGCGAGCAGCGGCGACGTCACCACCATCGCGACGACGGTGAGGACCACCGTCACCACCGCGGTGAGGATCTCGGGCACGCCCTGGCGCAGGGCGGAGTCGACGCGGTCGAGGTCGGTCGTGGCGCGCGAGAGCAGCGCGCCGGTGCCGACCGACTCGACCGTCGCCAGCGGCAGGGCCAGCGCGCGGTCGACGAGTCCGGTGCGGTTCGCCGCGAGCAGCTCCTCGCCCAGCACGCCGGCCCGCCACCGCGCGGAGCGGGCCAGCACCGCGGCGATCACCAGCGCCCCGGCGAAGGCGAGGGCGAGCAGGTCGATCCGGGCGGTGGAGCGCCCGCCGCCGGCCACCTCGTCGACGAGCACGCCGAGCAGCTGCGGCCCGACCAGCCCGGCGCCGGAGGCCGCGAGGAAGCACGCCGTGGTGGCGGCCAGCTGCCCGCGGTGGGCGCGGAGCACCCCGCGGGCCCAGGCCCAGGCCTCGCGGGGGGTCGCGTGGTCGAGGACGGCGGTCACGGGGTGCTCTCCTGGAGGGTGCGGGTGAGGTCGACGGTGAGGTCGACGACGTGGTCGGCGACGTGGCGCCACGGCGAGCCCTGGGTGAGCACGACCGTCGTGCGGCCGCGGCGCAGCACCGCGACCCGGGCCGCGATCCACGCCTCGGTGTGGGCGTCGACCGCGGAGGTGGGTTCGGACAGGACGAGGACGTCCGCGTCGGTCAGCAGCACCCGGGTCAGCGCGAGCCGCTGCCGCTGCCCGCCCGAGACCTCCCGGCCGCGCTCCCCGAGGTGCTCGTCGAGCCCGTCCGGGAAGCCCTCGACGATCTCCGTGGCCGCCGCCGCGTCGAGGGCGGTCCCGACGTCGAGCCGACCGTGCACGACGAGCTCGTCGCGCAGCCGGCCCGAGAACCACAGGTCCTCGGGGTGGGCGTGGACCACCCGGCGCCGCAGCACCGCGAGGTCGACGCGGTCGACCGGCACCCCCGCGACCTCGCGCCGGCGCGGTGGCGCCGGGGACGCGGACGAGCCGGTCGGACGAGCGCGGCGGCCGCCGCTCCGGCGTCGACGACGGTGAGCGCCCCGGCCGGGGCGCGCAGGCCGGTGACCGGGTCGTGCAGGTCCGGCGCGCCGGGCGGGATCGCGACCGGGTCGGCCGGCGGGTCCAGCAGCGGACGCAGGGCCAGCAGGCGCACGACCCGGCGGGCACCCGCCCGGGCGGCCGCCAGCGAGCCCGCCGTCTCGGTCGCCGCGGTGACCGGGACGACGAGGAACGCCGACGCCCCGTACACCGCGACGAGCTCGCCGGGCCCGATCGCGCCGGCCACGGCCAGCCGCGCGCCGAGCCAGGTGATGACGACCAGGACCGCGCCCGGCAGCAGCACCTCGGCGCCGGCGAGCCAGGCCGTGCTGCGCGCGACGAGGATCCCCGCGTCCCGGACGCGGGCGGTGGACTCGGCCGGCCCGCGCCGCGAAGCGTGCCTCGCCGCCGATCCCGCGCAGGATGCGCAGCCCGGAGACGATGTCGGCCGCCAGCGCGTTCACGGCGGTCAGCGCGCCGCGCTGGTCGTCCGTGTGCCGCTGCAGGGGCGCGATCAGCGGGCCGATGCCGGCGACGGCGAGCGGGACCCCGACGAGCGCGACGGCCCCGAGCAGCGGCGAGCGCGCGACGAGTCCCGCGCCGACGACGCCGAAGGCCACCACCGACCCGGCGAGCCGGCCCGCGGTCTCGAACAGGTTGCCGATCTTGTTGAGGTCCGACGTCGTGACCGCGGTGACGTCTCCGCCGGCGGCCTGGGGCGTCAGGGAGGCGCCGAGGCGCAGGACGTGGCCGTTCACGGTGCGCTGGGTGGCGGACGCGGCGTGCAGCCACATCCCGTGGGCGAGGAAGTCGAGCGCTCCCCCGCTCGCCATCTGCGCGAGCCCGAGGGCGACGACGAGCGCGACGTCGCGGGTCAGGGCCCCGGTGTCGCCGTGGGCCACGCCCGCGTCGACGGCGGCGCCCGACGACCAGCGGGATCACCGCGCCGGGCACGAGCCAGAGCGTGCCGACGACGACGGTGGCGACCGCGAGCCACGGGCGGGACCGCAGGATCGCGAGCAGGAACCCGCCGGGGGTCAGCGGGTCGGGCAGCCGCAGGGTCGGCGCCGGGTGGGGGCGCCGTGACGGCACTCAAGAATCGGGTCGGGGGATCACGACGTCGACCCCAGGGCGCCGCGGGTCGGCGGTGCGGCCGATCTCGGCGGGTCGGGCCGTGGGTCAGAAGGGCTCGACGCTGAGGACGCCGGGCAGCAGGCGCACCCGGTCCGCGAACTCGTCGCACTCGTCGGTGGTGAGCGCGACGGTGCAGGAGATGCAGGAGCAGGAGACGCCCTCGTGGACGTCGACGGAGAAGTCCGGGACGCGGTAGCCGAGGTCGCAGAGCTGCGAGGCCATCGTCATGACGCCGCGCATGCCGCCGGTGGTGACGATCGTCCACGGCCGGGGCAGGCGGGAGGGACGGCGACCCGGCCCGTTCACGGCGCGCTCGACGTCGGAGGCGGGGACGGGGGCGGGCTCGAGGGTGGTCACGACGTGCTCCTGGGGACTGGATCCGCTGATTGGAATCCGAGCCAGGCCTCGGGGTCGTGCAGGGCTCACGGTCGCGCACCGTGTCGTTGCGCGCCGGGAGCCTGGCTCACCCGACGCGCCGGAGTACTACCTCTCCGAGCCGCGCGATCATGTCGGTGATGTTACCCAGATCATCCTCGCGCCGCAACCGGTGGGTGGCCCCGCCACGCCCGGCACGTTCGGGGGCCGTCGCACCCGGACGTGCTCGCCGGCGCGGGGCGGACCTACACCATCACGATCCCGCCGTCGATGATCGGCGCCTGCCCGGTCATGTAGTCGGAGTCCGGACCGGCGAGGTAGGAGACGAACGAGGCCACGTCCTCGGCGGTCTGCGGGCGCCCGAGGGCGATGAGCTGGGCGTACTGCGCGAAGGCCTCCCCCTTCCCGGTACCGAGGTAGCCGCCGAGGCCGGCGTCGATCTCCTCCCACATCGTGGTGTCGACGATCCCGGGGCAGTACGCGTTGACCGTGATCCGGTGCTGCGCCAGCTCCTTGGCCGCGGCCTGTGTCAGGGCCCGGACGCCGAACTTGGAGGCCGAGTAGTGCCCCAGGTGGTCGAAGCCCTGGTGTCCGGCGATGGACGACGCCGAGATGATCTTGCCGCCGCGCCCCTGGTCGATCATCGCCTCGGCCGCGGCCTGCAGGCACCACAGCACCCCGCCGACGTTGACCCCCAGCATCCGCTGCAGGTCCTCGGGCGAGACCTCGAGCAGCGTCTTGACCTGGGCGATCCCCGCGTTGGAGACCATCACGTCGATCCCGCCGAGCTGCTCGCGCGCGGCGGCGACGAGGCCGAAGCAGGCGTCGCGGTCGGACACGTCCGCGACGTGGGATGCCGCGCGCCCGCCGTCGTCGGTGATGCGCTCCGCGGTCCCGGCGGCCGTGTCGGCGTCGATGTCGGACACCATCACCGCGAGGCCGTCGGCGGCGAGGCGCCGCGCGATGGCGGCGCCGATCCCGCGTCCGGCGCCGGTGACGACGGCGACGCGCGGGTTCTGCCCGTCCGGGCCGCTCACGGCTGCACCAGGATCTTCACGTTGGACTCCTTGTGGTCGATGAGCTCGCGGAACCCCCGGTCGACGATGTCGGAGAGCCCGATGCGCCCGGTGATGAACTGGTCGACGTCGACCGTCCCCGAGCGGATCAGCTCGATGACCTCCTCGTGCCGGTTCGCGTAGGCGAGCGAGCCGATGAGGTGGATCTCGGAGAAGACGAGCGAGTTCACGTCGAACGTCGCGGGGTGGCCCCAGATGGAGACGTTGACGCAGGTCCCGCCGGGGCGGGTGCTGGCGACGGCGGCCGCGAGGACCGCGTCCACGCCGGCGCACTCGAAGGTCACGTCGGCGCCGCGCCCGTCGGTGAGCTCGCGGATCGCGTCGGGGACGTCGACCTCGGTCGGGTCGAGCACGTGGTCCGCGCCGGCCCCGGGGGCCTTGGCTTTCCGGGCCTCCGCGGGCTCGACGACGATGACCTGCCCGGCCCCGGTGGCCCGCAGCGCGGCCGCGGTGACCAGGCCGATCGGACCGGAGCCGAAGACGGCGGCCGAGCCTCCCGGCGGCAGGCCCGAGAGCTTCGTCGCGTGGTAGCCGACGGCGAGCGGTTCGACGAGGGCGCCCTGCTCGGGGGTCAGGCCGTCGATGGCGTGGACCCAGCGCCGGTCGACGACCATCCGCTCGGCGAAGCCACCCTGGTCGCCGTCGAGTCCGATGAAGCCGAGCCGGCGGCAGATGTTGTAGCGGCCGTCGCGGCACGCGCTGCACTCGCCGCACACGTCGTAGGGCTCGACGACGACCCGGTCGCCCTCCGACAGCCCGGTGACGCCCTGACCCAGCTCGGCGACGACCCCGGAGAACTCGTGGCCGAGGGTGATCGGCACCGCGCCGCCGGTCAGCGGGTGCGGGCTGGCGGGGGTGGGCGCGAAGATCGGCCCGTCGAGGAACTCGTGCAGGTCGGTGCCGCAGATCCCGCACCACTCGACGGCGATCTGCACCTGTCCCGGCGCCGGGTGGGGTTCGGTGACGTCCTCGACGCGGACGTCACCGCGTCCGTGGAAGCGCGCGGCCTTCATGGGTCCTCCCTGGGGTCAGGACCCCATCCCACGGGAGTGACCCGGGTCACGGCCAGGGTTGCAGCGGTGTTGCAGAGCCGAGCAGCCGCGTCAGGACCTCGGGACGAGGCGGGACGACCTCGACGCCGGGCGCGATGCGGTAGGGCCGCGCCGCGATCAGGCCGCCGAGCACCCGGCGCAGCCGCGAGAGCTCGGCGCGGACGGTGACGAGGTGGTCGGCGTCGTCGTAGAGGGCGCGGCTGAGCGTGGCCGCGTCGAGGCCGGTCGTCCCGGCGCACATGAGCAGCGCGAGGATCTGCTGGTGGCGGCGGGAGAGTCCGTGCCGCCACTGCTCGCGGCCCTCGACGACGGCACCGGCCGGCTCGCCGTCCGGGTCGAGCCGGAGGCGGGTGGCGCCCTCGCCGGTGCCGCTCGGACGCAGCATCCAGCCGCCGGGCACGCGCTCGGGCAGGCACGCGCCGAGGCCGTGGACGAGGAGCGCCTCACCGGCCCGCGGGACGGCCACCCGGTCGCGGGGGGCGAGACCGACGGCGCCCGCGACCCAGCCGTGCTCGTCGACGACGAGGGCCGGTCCGCGCTCGCGGGCGAGCAGCGGGGCGGCGACGGCGCGCAGCCGGTCGAGGCGCGCCTCGTGGTGGCTCCAGAGTCCCGACTCGGCGAGCCGGACGGCCGTGTGGACGAGGGCGACCGTGGTCGGGTGGACCGTGGGCGCGGGGCCCGAGAGATCGACGACGCCGAGCAGCTCGCCGGTGCGGGGGTCGTGGATCGGGCTCGCGGTGCAGGTCCACGGGTGCTGGGCGCGCACGAAGTGCTCGGCGGAGAACAGCTGGACGGAGGTGTGCTCGGCGAGCGCGGTGCCGATCGCGTTCGTCCCGACGGCGGCCTCGGTCCAGTCCGCGCCCGGGAGGAAGCCGAGGTCGTCGGCCAGCCGCCCGACCCGGACGGCGCCCTCGCGCCACAGCACGAAGCCGTCGGCCGCGGTGACCACCATGAGGTGCTCGGCGTCCTCGGCCACCGCGGTGAGGCTGGCCCGCAGCTCCGGCAGCACGTTCGCGATCGGGGAGGCGGCGCGGCGTCGTTCGACGACGTCGGGCGCGGCCGGCTGGTCGAGGGTGCGCCCGTCGGGGGCGACGCCGTAGGAGAGCACGCGGTCCCAGGAGCGGCTGACCACCCGGCGCAGCGTCGTCTGCGCGCGGGACGCCGGACAGGCGGGCGTCGTGGGCCTGGTGGAGCAGGCGCGCGTGTCGGCGCAGGTCCGTCGTCCGCGTCACCGCGCAGACGTCGTCGTCCACCACGCGCACCTCCGACAGGGCCGCCCGATCCCCGTGGCCCGGAGCATAACCGCGCGGGCGAGGTGGCAGGCAGTCGTCGGCGCGGCCGGGGCCACGTTGATCACGAGCACGTCGGGCAGGCGGCAGGCTGCTCGGGCTGTCTGTTGTGCCACTCGCCGACGGCGCGCGACCCGGCGCCCATGATCAGGGGCACAACCGGCAGGCCGGAGCGCGTCCTGGGCTGCCTCACGTGCCCCTCGTCGCGGGAGCACGGGCCGCGCCCCGATCCACGCGGGTCGACCGGCGCGTTCCCGGGCACCCCGGCCGGTGACCGAACCGCTCGACCTCTTCTCCACCCCGGACGCGCCCGACTCCCCCGCCCCGGTCCTCGACGCCGAGGCCGCCGCGCCCACCGAGGCCCCCGACCTCGACACGCTGCGGGAGCGGGCCGCCGGCTGCACCGCGTGCGAGCTCTACGAGGGCACGACCGGCACCGTCTTCGGCACCGGCCCGGCCACCGCCCGGATGATGTTCGTCGGGGAGCAGCCCGGGGACCAGGAGGACCGCGCCCTCGAGCCCTTCGTCGGGCCCGCCGGGCGGCTGTTCGACGGGGCGCTGGTCGAGGCGGGGATCGCCCGCGAGGACGCCTACGTCACGAACGCGGTCAAGCACTTCTCGTTCCGCCGCCAGGGCAACCGCCGCATCCACCAGACGCCGAAGGTGGGGCACGTCCGCGCCTGCCGGCCCTGGCTGGACGGCGAGCTCGCGCTGGTGCGCCCGCACGTGCTCGTGACCCTCGGGGCGACCGCCGGGAAGGCGCTGCTCGGCTCGTCGTTCCGGATCACTACCGAGCGCGGGACAGCCCCGGCCGTGGCAGGGCACGACGCTCGTCCCGACGATCCACCCGTCGGCGATCCTGCGGGCCGACCCGGACCGCGGGCAGGACGCCGACGAGATGCGCGCCGGCTTCGTCGAGGACCTGCGCCGGGCCGCGGAGCTGCTGGGCTGACGCGGCCCGACCGACCCGGCGTCGGGCTCAGCTGACGCCCGCCGCGTCCATCCCCCGCATCTCCTTCTTCAGGTCGGCGATCTCGTCCCGCAGCCGGCCGGCGAGCTCGAACTGCAGGTCACGCGCCGCCGACATCATCTGGTCGGTCAGCTGCTGGATGAGGTCGGCCAGCTCCGCGCGCGCCATCCCCGACGTGTCGCGGTGCTCCACCACGCCCGAGTGGCCCCGGGTGCCGCCCGCCTCGCCCGCGGCCCGGCGTCCTCGGGAGGCGTTGCCGCCCGGACCCGCCGATCTCGACCTCGGTGTCCTCGGCCTCGCGGTAGACGCGGTCGAGGATGTCGTTGATGTTCTTGCGCAACGGCTGCGGGTCGACCCCGCGCTCGGTGTTGTAGGCGATCTGCTTCTCGCGGCGCCGGTTGGTCTCGTCGATCGCGTACTGCATCGACTCGGTGACGCGGTCGGCGTACATGTGCACCTGGCCGGACACGTTGCGGGCCGCGCGGCCGATCGTCTGGATCAGCGACCGCTCGCTGCGCAGGAACCCCTCCTTGTCCGCGTCGAGGATCGCCACCAGCGACACCTCGGGCAGGTCGAGACCCTCGCGGAGCAGGTTGATGCCGACCAGCACGTCGTACTCGCCCGACCGCAGCTGGCGCAGCAGCTCCACGCGGCGCAGGGTGTCGACCTCGGAGTGCAGGTAGCGGACCTTGATCCCCAGCTCGAGCAGGTAGTCGGTGAGGTCCTCGGACATCTTCTTGGTCAGCGTGGTGACCAGGACCCGCTCGTCCTTCTCGACCCGCGTGCGGATCTCGGCGACCAGGTCGTCGATCTGGCCCTTGGTCGGCTTGACGATCACCTCGGGGTCGACCAGGCCCGTCGGGCGGATGACCTGCTCGACGAACTCGCCCCCGGCCTGGCGCATCTCGAAGTCGCCCGGCGTCGCCGAGAGGTACACCGTCTGCCCGATGCGGTCGGCGAACTCCTCCCAGGTCAGCGGCCGGTTGTCGGTGGCCGACGGCAGCCGGAAGCCGTACTCGACGAGGTTGCGCTTGCGGGACATGTCGCCCTCGTACATGCCGCCGATCTGCGGCACCGTCACGTGGGACTCGTCGATGACCAGCAGGAAGTCGTTCGGGAAGTAGTCGATCAGCGTCGCGGGGGCGGAGCCCGGGCCGCGGCCGTCGATGTGCCGCGAGTAGTTCTCGATGCCCGAGCAGAACCCGACCTGGCGCATCATCTCGATGTCGTAGCTGGTGCGCATGCGCAGCCGCTGGGCCTCGAGCAGCTTGCCCTGGTTCTCCAGCTCGCCGAGGCGCTCCTCGAGCTCCTGCTCGATCGCCTTGATGGCGCGCTCCATGCGCTCCGGCCCGGCGACGTAGTGCGTCGCCGGGAAGATGCGGACGTCCTCGACCTGGTTGACCACGTCGCCCGTGAGCGGGTTGAGGTAGTAGAGCGACTCGACCTCGTCACCGAAGAACTCGATGCGGATCGCCAGCTCCTCGTACGCCGGGATGATCTCCACGGTGTCCCCGCGCACCCGGAACGTGCCGCGGGCGAAGGCCATGTCGTTGCGGGTGTACTGCACGTCGACCAGGGCGCGGAGCAGCGTGTCGCGGTCGATCTCCTCGCCGACCTCGAGCTTCACCGAGCGGTCGAGGTAGGACTGCGGCGTGCCGAGGCCGTAGATGCACGACACCGACGCGACCACGACGACGTCGCGGCGCAGGAGCAGGTTCGACGTCGCCGAGTGGCGCAGGCGCTCGACGTCCTCGTTGATCGAGGAGTCCTTCTCGATGTAGGTGTCGGTCTGCGCGATGTACGCCTCGGGCTGGTAGTAGTCGTAGTACGAGACGAAGTACTCGACGGCGTTGTTCGGCAGCAGCTCGCGCAGCTCGTTCGCCAGCTGCGCGGCGAGCGTCTTGTTCGGCGCCATCACCAGCGTCGGCCGCTGCACCCGCTCGATCAGCCACGCCGCGGTGGCCGACTTGCCGGTACCGGTGGCGCCGAGCAGCACGATGTCGTGCTCGCCGCCCTTGACGCGGCGCTCGAGCTCGTCGATCGCCGCCGGCTGGTCACCCGCCGGGGAGTACGGGCTGATGACCTCGAAGGGCACACCGGTGCGCTCGATCTCGCCGATCGGCCGGAACTCCGACTCGGCCAGCGCATCGTCGGGAAGACCCTCGGGGTTGTCGAGGAGCGTGCCCGTCTCGTGCTCGTGGGCATCACGAGCTGCACCGGGAACCTCGGTCGCGAACGCCATGTCATCGAGGCTAACCCGACCCCCCGACAGTCTGTTCCCGCGCACGGATCCCCAGCTCAGGGCCTCAGCCGCAGTCGCAGCACCCGTCACAGTCGGAGCAGCAGTCACAACAGTCGCACCCGCACTCGCAGCCGTCCGCGCAGGTCCCGCACCAGGCGGACCGCGGCCGCCCCGACCAGGGGCCGACGAACTCGTCGGCGCAGCACAGCTGCCCCGTGCAGCACAGCCCCGCAGCCGCCGCGCACCCGCCGAGCAGGCCCCGCGGCGGGTGCGACGGCCGCTCGGGCGGCGCGTCGTGCTCCGGGTCGTCGACACCGCGTCATGATCGTGGTGGCCGGTGTGCACGGCCAGCGTCCGATCGGGTCGGCGTCCGCGCCGCCCCGACGCCTCGTCCGGCGCGGCCGGCGTCGTTAGGGTCCTCCGCCGTGGCGCTGCATCCCCCGAAGGTCGAGACCTTCGCCGTGGACGAGGGCACGAACACCGACCCCAAGGGCTTCGTCCGGGCCGTCGACCTCTACCGCGAGGCGCCGTTCGGGCTCTACCTCAGCCGGCCGATGCCGGGCCACCCGTCGCTGGACCACATGCGGTCGTGGCTGCTGCCCGGGCTCGGCATCCGCGTCACCGACTTCCGCTTCCAGCCCGGCCACGAGCGGATGCAGGACTTCTACGTCGACGTCGCCGACGTGCACCGCGACGGACCGGTGTGGACGACCGTCGACCACTACCTCGACCTGGTCGTGCACACCGGGGAGCGCACCGAGCTGCTCGACGTCGACGAGTACGTCGAGGCCGTCGCTGCGGGTCTGCTCGCCGCGGACGCCGCCGAGCGGGCGCTGACGACGGCGACGACGGTGTTCGCCGGGATCGCCGAGCACGGCCACGACCTCGACGCCTGGCTCGCGACGCGCGGCGTGGTGCTGGACTGGCCGTGGTCGTAGGGAGGTGCGCTCCGCGCCCGTGAGCAGAAAGTGCGGCTATGACCGCTTTTTCTGCTCACGAGCGAGCGGAGCCGCACCGGCCGCCCCGGGTCCGCCCCGCCGTGCAGCGCCTCGTCCACCCGCGGGAACCCCGCCCCGGCGAGCGCGGCGGCCAGCTCCCCCGCCGGGTCCCCGTCGCGGGTGTGCACCACCAGGTCGATCACGTCCGGCGCGGCGCGACCCTCCGCCGTCGGCCCGACGTGCTCCACGCCCTCGACGTGGCCCTGACCGGCCACCTCGATCCGCGCGGCCAGCCGGCGGGCCTGGGCCGGCCAGGTCGGGTCGGGGTCGACGACGTCCTCGGGCCACGGGGCCGCCCGCCCGGCGCGCACGCCCGCCTCGAAGGGCACGATCCGCTCCGACCAGAGCACGCCGCACCGCCTCGCGCACCGCGTCGACCTCGCCGACGTTGTCGATCCACACGTCCGCGGCCGCCCGCCGGTCCTCCTCGGTGGCCTGGGCGCGGATGCGGGCGCGGGCGTCGTCCTCGGACATGCCGCGGGTCTCCCCGAGGCGTGCCACGCGGACGTCCTCGGGCGCGTCCACCACCACGACCAGCGCGAACGCCGGCCCCATGCCGTTCTCGACCAGCAGCGGCACGTCGTGCACGACGACGGCGTCGTCCGGCGCGGCCGCGATCAGCTCCGCGGTCCGGGCGCCGATGCGGGGGTGCAGGATGCCGTTGAGCCGGGTCCGCGCGTCGTCGTCGGCGAACACGACGCGGCCCAGCGCCGGCCGGTCCAGCCGGCCCGTCGTCGTCGAGGACGTCCTCGCCGAAGGCGGCCACGACCTCCGCCAGCCCGTCCGTCCCCGGCTCGACGACCTCGCGGGCGATCCGGTCGGAGTCGACGACGATGGCGCCGAGCTCCGAGAGCTCCGCCGCGACGGTCGACTTGCCCGCCCCGATCCCGCCGGTCAGTCCCACGCGCAGCACGCCGCGCAGTCTGCCCGATCGGTACCGCGGACGCCCGCGGCCGGTGGACCCGTCAGGCGAGCGCGCCGACGGTGTGCCGCGGGGTGGCGAACAGCGTCTCCGAACAGGCCACGCCGCGCGACCGTCGGGCCGGCGAGCGCCGCCGCCACCGCCACGTACTCGCGGCACCAGGTCAGCCCCGTCGACCCGCGGCGGTGCCGACCGGGACGACGGGCGAGCTCGCTGCGACGACGTCCCCAGGCCATGCCACTCCCCCTGCGTTCGTGATGCTGCTGTGACGCAGGATAACGATGTGACGCATGGGGTCAACGCGACTCGCGGACGACGACGGGCCCCCACCCCGTGAGGGGTGAGGGCCCGTGGTCGTGGCTACCGGGTGATCAGTTGCCCGAGAGCTTCTCCCGCAGCGCGGCGAGCTGCGCGTCGCTGGCGAGCGAGCCGGCACCGGACGCCGAGGGCGGGCCCTGGCCCGGGTCGTCGTCGCTGCGGTCGGCGTTGCTCGGCGCGGCGGCCTCGTCGTCGCCCTCGTCGTCACCGGACGCCTCGGGACCGCCCGAGGAGTAGTTCGCCGGGGCCGCCTCGGCGGCCTCCTTCTCCTGCTCCGCGGTGCGCTGCAGCTGCGCGATGTGCTGCTGGTAGCGGGCGTACGCCGCCTGGTACTGGCGCTCCCACTCCTCGCGCTGGGGCTCGAAGCCCTCGCGCCACTCCCCGGAGTCGGGGTCGAAGCCCTCCGGGTAGATGTAGTTGCCGGCGTCGTCGTACTCGGCGCCCATGCCGTACAGGGCCGGGTCGAACTCGGTCTCGGTCGTCATGCCCTCGTTCGCCTGCTTCAGCGAGAGCGAGATGCGGCGACGGTCGAGGTCGATGTCGATGACCTTGACCATGACGTCGTTGCCGACCTGGACGACCTGCTCCGGCACCTCGACGTGGCGCTCGGCCAGCTCCGAGATGTGGACCAGGCCCTCGATGCCCTCGTCGACGCGCACGAACGCACCGAACGGCACCAGCTTCGTGACCTTGCCGGGCACGATCTGGCCGATCTGGTGGGTCCGGGCGAACTGGCGCCAGGGGTCCTCCTGCGTCGCCTTGAGCGACAGCGAGACCCGCTCGCGGTCCAGGTCGACGTCGAGGACCTCGACCGTGACCTCCTGGCCCACCTCGACGACCTCGCTCGGGTGGTCGATGTGCTTCCAGGAGAGCTCGGAGACGTGGACCAGACCGTCGACGCCGCCGAGGTCGACGAACGCACCGAAGTTGACGATCGACGAGACCTGACCCTTGCGGATCTGGCCCTTGGCGAGCTGGTTGAGGAACTCGCTGCGCACCGCCGACTGGGTCTGCTCCAGCCAGGCGCGGCGGGACAGGACGACGTTGTTGCGGTTCTTGTCCAGCTCGATGATCTTGGCCTCGATCTCCTTGCCGACGTACGGCTGGAGATCGCGGACGCGGCGCATCTCGACCAGGGAGGCGGGGAGGAAGCCGCGGAGGCCGATGTCGAGGATGAGACCACCCTTGACGACCTCGATGACGGTGCCCTTGACCGGCTCGTCGTTGTCCTTGAGCTGTTCGATCGTGCCCCAGGCGCGCTCGTACTGCGCGCGCTTCTTGGACAGGATCAGCCGACCCTCCTTGTCCTCCTTCTGGAGGACGAGGGCTTCGACCTCGTCGCCGACGGCGACGACCTCGTGGGGGTCGACATCGTGCTTGATGGACAGCTCGCGCGAGGGGATGACGCCCTCGGTCTTGTAGCCGATGTCGAGGAGGACCTCGTCCCGGTCGACCTTGACGATGGTTCCTTCGACGATGTCGCCATCGTTGAAGTACTTGATCGTCTTGTCGATGGCGGCGAGGAAGTCCTCTTCCGACCCGATGTCGTTCACAGCCACCTGAGGGCTGGTCGTGGTCGGGGCGGTGTGGGTGTCGATGGACATACGGTGGACGGCTCCGGGAATGGGCAGGTCTCGGTCGGGTGGACTGATCCCACGAGGGCGGACGTCGACCTGACGCTGATCGGCACCCGGGGGAACCGAAGGGGATCGCTCCCAGCCGGAAGGACCGTGGCAGTGCGGACACAGACGGGGCGGGATCCGGACAGGGCGAGACCACTGACGTGGAACACCATCGTATCCGTCGCGTCGAGCGTCCGGCAAACGGGGCACGCGGAGCCGGGCCCGGGGGTGAGCGGAGCGCCGGGGACGGCCCGGCGTCCGTCTCGGCAGGTGACGGACCGGTCTCGGGGCCGTGCCAGGATGCCCCCATGAGCGCCGGTTGCGCGATGCCCCCACCGGGGCCGGGCGCGTCGGCGGGCGTGGTGGCGCGGGCGGTCAGCGCCTCGGAATCCGTCGCCGCCAACCGCGGCTGGTGGGACGACGAGGCCCCCGACTACCAGGCCGAGCACGGGGCCTTCCTCGGCGACGTCGACTTCGTCTGGTGCCCGGAACGGCTGCGCGAGGCCGACGCCGAGCTGCTCGGCCCCCCGGCGACCCTCGTCGGGGCCCGGGTCCTCGAGGTCGGGTGCGGCGCCGCGTCGTGCGCGCGCTGGCTGGTCGACCGCGGGGCCGACGCCGTGGGGCTCGACCTCTCGGCCGGGATGCTGCGCGCAGGCCCGCGCCGCCGACGCGCGCTCCGGGGTGGCCGTCCCGCTGGTCCAGGCCGACGCCTCGCACCTGCCCTTCCCCGACGGCGCCTTCGACCTCGCCTGCTCCGCGTTCGGCGCGGTGCCCTTCGTCGCCGACACCGCCGCGCTCACGGCCGAGGTCGCGCGGGTCCTGCGCCCCGGCGGGCGGTGGGTGTTCGCGGTCAACCACCCGATGCGCTGGATCTTCCCCGACGACCCGGGCGAGGACGGCCTCTGCGTCACCCAGTCCTACTTCGACCGGACCCCCTACGCCGAGGCCGACGACGACGGCCGCATCGTCTACGTCGAGCACCACCGCACGCTCGGCGACCGGATCGCCGACGTCGTCGGGGCCGGCCTGGTCCTCGAGGGCGTCGTCGAGCCGGAGTGGCCCGAGGACCTCCACGAGGTCTGGGGCCAGTGGTCCCCGCTGCGCGGCGCCCTGTTCCCCGGCACGGCGATCTTCCGCTGCCGCGCCCGGACCGGCGATGACCCGCTCCCCGCGCGCCGCGCTCCCGGACTCCCCGGCGCAGGTGCTCGCCGACCTGCTCGACGTCCAGCGCCGCCGCTTCGCCGCCCTCGACCCGCGGCTGCCGCGCGCCGCGGCGCCCCCGCCGGGCGACGTCGTCGTCGTCGGGAGCCCCGCCGGAGCGCGTGGCCGGGGTCGTCACCCACCACGTGTGGCCGGTGGGCAGCGGGTCGCTGCTGTGGTCGGCGGCCCAGGTGACCGAGCTCCACCCGGTCATCGGCGCCGCGGGTCACGCCCCGCTGCACGCGCTGGTGGCGGCCTGGCGCGGTCAGGTGCTGCCCGCCGTGCTGCGCGACGAGGACTCCGCGGCCGTGGTCACCTGGCCGAGCCGCGACGTCGTCGCCACCCGGGTCTTCCTCGACCACGGGCTGGTCCCGCTCGCCGTGCTGGCGGTGCGCGCCCCCGCCCCCGCGCCGACGCCCGCCCCGGACCCGGGGCTGCGGGTGCGGCCGGCCGAGCCGGCCGACCTCGACGCGTGCGTGCGCCTGGCCCTCGAGGAGCTCGCCTACTCCAGCCAGGTCGGCGGCTCGATCCCGCGCCCGGACGCCGAGGCGGTGAAGCGCACGACGATCCGCGACCGGCTGGGGCGCGGGGAGCCGACGTGGCTGGCGGAGCGCGGCGGCCGCGTCGTCGGGATGATCGAGTGCGGGCACGCGGAGGCCGGCCCGGGGGCCTGGCTGGGGAACCTGCTCCCGTCGGGGCTGTGGGGCTACGTCAACTGCGCCTCGGTGAGCGCCGCCGAGCGCGGCGCCGGGGTGGGCGCGCACCTGGTGGCGACGGCGCTCGGGGCGCTCGAGGCGGGGCGCCACGGCGGGGCGGTGCGCGGCACCTACCTCTACTACAACCCGCCCAACCCGCTGTCCTCGGTCTTCTGGCCGCGCGTCGGCTACGCGCCGCTGTGGACGCTGTGGGAGGTCCGGCCCGCGTCGGGTCTCCGGTAGCCGGACCGCGCCGGAGCGTCAGCCGGTGCGCGACAGGGCGTGCTCGACGAGGGTCACCAGCGCCGCCGTGCACGACCCGTCGTCGCGGGCGTCGACGCGCACCAGAGGCGAGCCCGGCGGCAGCGCCAGCGCGTCGCGCACCGTCTCGTCGTCGAACCCGGCGGTGCCCGGGAACCCGTTGACGGCGACGACGAAGGGCACGCCGCGGTTCTCGAAGTAGTCGATGGCGGCGAAGCAGTCGTCGACGCGGCGCAGGTCGACCAGGATCACCGCGCCCACCGCGCCGCGCGCCAGCTCGTCCCACATGAACCAGAACCGGGACTGGCCGGGCGTGCCGAACAGGTAGAGCACGAGCTTGTCGTCGACGGTGATGCGCCCGAAGTCCATGGCGACGGTGGTCGTCGTCTTGTCCGGGACGATGCTCGCGTCGTCGACGCCGTCGGACAGGCTCGTCATCTCCTGCTCGGTCGACAGCGGCGGGACCTCCGACAACGACCGCACCAGGGTCGTCTTGCCGACGCCGAACCCGCCGGCGATGAGGATCTTCAGCGGGAGCAGCCCGTCGCGGGCGGCGGCCGGCGCGGGCGCACGCTCAGCGGGCGCGTAGTCCATCGAGCAACCTCTCCAGGAGTTCGCGTCGGGGTCGGCCGTCCGGTCCGACCAGCGGGAGGTGGACGGCGAGGTAGTCGTCGGCGGCGAGATCACTGACCAGGACCCGGGCGACGCCGACGGGGACGCCGAGCAGGCTGCCGATCTCGGCCAGCGACAGCGGCTCGACGGCCGCCTCCACGATCGACCGGTGCTCCGGCGCCAGCCCGGAACGCTTGGCGAGGCCGAGCTCGGTGGCCGTCACCAGCGCCTCCATCGGCATGTCGAGCCGCGTGGAGCGGGTGCGGCCCGCGGTGAACGCGTAGTTGGGTACCACACGCCCGCCGTCCTGCGGTGGCGGACCGCGACGTCGGTCCACGGTCATCCCTCGACCTGCACCCGCGAGCCCGGGGTGAGGGCGTGTCCGACCCGGGCGGCCAGCATGGTCATCTCGTAACCGACCAGCCCCATGTCCGCGGAGCGGTCGGTGAGCACGGCGAGCGTCGACCCCAGGCTGATCGAGGTGGCGAAGAGGTAGCAGCCCGCCATCTCGACGATGGTCTGGGTCACCGGCTCCGCCTCGAGCAGCGTCGCCGTGCCCCGGGCCAGGCTGACCAGCCCCGAGGTCGCGGCGCACAGCTGGTCGGCGAGCTCGGGCTCGACGCCCCGGCTGACCGCCAGGCGCAGTCCGTCGGCGGACACCACGAGGACGTGGCGCACGCCCGGGCGTCTCGGCGGCGAAGTCGGAGAGCAGCCAGTCGAGGGTCCCGGTCGGCGCGGTCACGAGCGTCCTCCGTCGTGGGTGTCGGTGTCGTCCCCGCGGGCGGCGCCCGCGTCGGCGCGGGCGGGGTCCTCGGAGAGGGCGTCGCGAGCCGCCCGGCGGCTCGCCTGGTACTGCGACAGCGCGCTGAGCGCGCCCGAGGGGGCGGGTCCGGAGTGGTCGTCGCCGTGGCCGTTGCCGCCGTAGCCGTTGCCGCCGTTGCCGTTGCCGTTGCCGTTGTGACCGTTGCCGTTCCCGTGGCCGCCGGGCATCGCGGCGGTGGGGCTCGGGCGGCGCCGGATGAGCTCGGGCGCGAGGTGCGTCTGCGGGACGCGGCGCTTGAGGACGGGGCGCTCCGACTCGTGGGGGCTCCGCGGCGCGGGCGCGACGCCGTCGACGCCGGTCTCGGACGGCCGCGGCGGCGGCCCGGAGGGCGCCCCGTCCACCACCGTGGGGTGGATGAGGCCGTGCGGGCGGCGCTGCGAGTGGGCGCCCGGGCGCCGCTCCGGGTCCGCGGCGCGGCTCGGCAGCGTGTCGGGGCCCGACACGGTCTCCGGGACCAGCTGGTCGACGTCGGCGGCGACCCGCTCCTCGACCCCCGTCACCGGGCCGTGCACGACGTCGGCCGGCGAGCGGCCGGGCCACGAGTGGCGGCCGTCGGAGACGGCGACCGGGAGGACCGGCTGGTCAGCACCCCGGGGCATCGGGACGGCGTCGTGGTGCGGGCCGGGGACCGCGGCGGGGGCGGACCGACTCGGCGAACAGCGCCGCGGGCAGGACGATGACCGCGGTGAGTCCGCAGCCCGGCGTCGGGGTCAGCGAGACCTCGATGCCGTGGCGCGAGGCGAGCCGGGACACCACGTGGAAGCCGAGGCGCCGGGAGACCGAGACGTCGACCTCCTGCGGGCCGGCCAGCATCCGGTTGGCCGCGCCGAGCTCCTCGTACGGCATCCCGACGCCGATGTCCTCGATGATCACGAGCTGGGCACCCGGGGCGCGGTGGTACACGCGGCTCTTGATGTTGACGGTGGAGGTGGGCGGCGAGAAGCGCACCGCGTTCTCGGTCAGCTCCGCGATCATGTGCGTGAGGTCGGCGACCGCGCTGCCGATCACCCGCGGGCGCTCGTCGACCGTGAAGGCGACCCGCTCGAGGTCCTCGGTCTCGGCGATGCCGGCGCGGACCACGTCGCGCAGCGGCACCGGCGCCGACCACACGCGCGCCGGCTGCTCGCCGGAGAGCACCAGGAGGCTCTCGGCGTTGCGCCGCACCCGGGTGGCGAGGTGGTCGAGCCGGAAGAGCTCGGCCAGGGCGTCGGGGTCGCGCTCGCGCTC
This sequence comes from uncultured Actinomycetota bacterium, assembly GCA_963716955.1. GTDB lineage: Bacteria > Actinomycetota > Actinomycetes > Mycobacteriales > Pseudonocardiaceae > Actinomycetospora. The sequence continues at coordinate 36,906 of CAVQUY010000014.1, read as the reverse complement.
CTCGAGGTCGTTGATGATGTCGAGCTGGCGGTGGAACATGCTCTGGTTGCGGCGCGCCAGGTTCAGGAGCAGTTCCGAGGTGAACTCCTGCTGCTTGATCTCGGCATTCGCGAGGGCCTTGGCCAGCTCGGCCCGCTTGCGCTGCTCGTCCTCGGTTATGCGGCAGAAGATCGAGACGCCGATGCACGCGAGGAGCACGGCGACGCCGTGGATGCACGACCACAGCCACGGGTCCATCTGTCCCATGTGGTGGTTGAACATCAGCGTCGGCACGAGCAGCGACCCGAGGCCGTGGCTCAGCGTCGTGAACGCGATGTTGAAGACGAACGGCACCCAATTCTGGTAGAGCGCCAGGAATCCGATGATCACGAAGAACGCGAAGTGCGCCTCGATGTAACCGCCGGACAGGATCACCAGCCCGGCGCTGGAGGCCGAGAGGCCGGCGGTGACGAACAGCGACCCCGTCGTCCGGTGCCCACGCGTGAGCCAGCCCCCGAGCGCCGTGACGGCCGGGATCAGCGCGATACCCACGGTCAGCGCGGGCCCGTTGCCCACCCCGAAGCCGAAGATCGCGAGCGCGGGGCACAGCGAGACGAGCACCCAGAGGAGGAAGCGGTGGCGCCGTCCCCACTGCTCGTCGTCGACGAGATCGCCGTGCGGCAGATAGTCGAGCACCCGGACCATCGGCGGTTCACACCGTCCTCTACATCGTTCGACCCAGCGCGGGAACACCGCGCGGGAACACCGCGGGAACCGGCGGAACCCCCCACGCCGGAATGACCGAGCGCGAACCGTACACCCCCGTCCGAGGGACCCTGACGGGGCCGTCACCACCGACGAGTGGCACGATCACCATTCTGCGTGACGAAAATCGTCAAGCCGATGATCGGGTGGTTCGATTCGTCCGGAGTGGTGCGGGCCGTTCGTGTGACGGGGCGGCGGAGCTGTTGCGGCCAACGGCGGCGCCACCACCCTCGTGATGGGCCGTCCGGACGGGAACTACTCCCGATGGACCATTTCCCGGCGTGTCGCGCCCGGGCCGACGCCCGGGCACGCCGCGAAGACCCAGGAGGATCAGGGATCGTCCGGACGTGGGCGTAGCCCCGCGGGCGACGTGAGCCCGGCGGGCACGTCCTCCGGGCGTCGCGCGCCCCAGTCCGACGTCGCGAGGCCGAGGTACACCGTCGCCATCGCCGCGAAGAGGTCCGGGGTCAGCCCGGCAGCGGCCTGCGTGGCCGCGATCTCCGTCATCTCGTCGACGAACCGCCACGCCTTGGTCGCCGCCGCGGCCGCGTGGCGGACGTCGTCGTGGGGGAAGTCGAGCTGCAGGTCGGCGAGCACGGTGTCGAGGATGCCGTGGTGCTCGGCGGTCAGCAGGGCGTGGGCGAGCAGAGCCTGGTGGCCCTTGCGCACCGACGCGGTGCACATCTTCGCGGCGCTGGCGGCGCCGATCCCCCCGTCGAGCCCCACCCACCGCACGCCGGGCAGCTCCAGCGCGGCGACCTCCGCCGCACGTGGCCCGGCGAGGAAGATCCGGGTGGGGTGCTCGGCGCCGGGGTGCGGTGGCGCGCCCGAGATCGCGGCGTCGACGACGTCGAGGTCCGCACCGCCCGCGATCCGCCCGTCCCGTCACACGTCGAGTCCCGCCCTCCGACGACGTCCGCGACCGTGGCCGGGGCGACCGCGTTCGCCTCGAGCAGCACCGGGCGCCCCCCGGTCCGCCGGGCGCTCGCAGCGATCTCGTCGGCCGCACTCCGGGCACTCGGCGGGCGGGACGACGCTGATCACCACCGCCGCCGCGCCCACGACGGCGTCGGTCGACCCGACGTCCTCGATCTCCGCGTCGACGAGGCGGCGGGCCGTCACCGGCGAGCGCCCGGCCGCCGTCATGAGCACCCGGTGCCCACCCGCGGTGAGGCAGCGCCCGAGCGCGATCCCCATCGCCCCGGGCGCGACGACGCCGACGGCCACGCGGCCGGCGCTGGGACTCACGCGCGGACCGGCGCGCGGGCGGGCTCGAAGCGCATGCCGTCGTCCATCCGGGCTCGGCGCAGCGTGACCGCATCGATGGCGTAGTTCATCGCGAGCGTCCACGGCGCGCGGTCCCCGCCCTTGGGCAGCTCGTGGATCGAGCGCTGCACGTAGCCCGCGTCGAAGTCCAGCAGCGGACGCTCCCCCACCGCGGGGTCGCGCTGCGGGACGGCGACGGCCTTCCCGTGGGCGTCCATCCACCCGAGCAGCCGGCAGAAGTACTCGGCGACCAGGTCGACCTTGAGCGTCCAGGAGGCGTTCGTGTAGCCGATCATGAAGACGAGGTTCGGGACGCCGGAGAGCATCATCCCGCGGTAGGCCATGGTGTCGGGGAGGTGCACCGGCTCGCCGTCGACCTCGAGGCCGGCCCCGCCGAACATCTGCAGGTTGAGCCCGGTCGCGGTGATGACGATGTCCGCCTCGAGCTCCCGCCCGGAGCGCAGCCGGACACCGGTCTCGGTGAAGGTCTCGATCTGGTCGGTGACGACGTCGGCGTCGCCGCGGCGGATGGCCTTGAACAGGTCGCCGTCGGGGACCATGCACATCCGCTGGTCCCACGGGTCGTACGGCGGGTTGAAGTGCGTGTCGACCTCGTAGCCCTCGGGGAGCTGGGCCACCACGCCCTTGCGCAGCAGGCCCTTCACGAAGGTCGGGAACCGCTGCGAGACCTGGTAGAGCGTGATCAGCTGCGCGATGTTCTTCGCGCGGACGATCGGGTCGGCGATCCGGGAGGGCACCCACCGGCTGAGGAACTCCGCCACCGGGTCGGTGCGTCCGATGGAGAGCACGTAGCTCGGGGTGCGCTGCAGCTGGGTGACGTGCGCGGCGCGGCGCTCCCCCTGCGTCATCGCCGGCACGAGGGTGACCGCGGTGGCGCCGGAGCCGATGACGACGACGCGCTTGCCCGCGTAGTCCATCTCCGGGTCCCAGTGCTGCGGGTGCACGACCGTCCCGCCGTAGTTCTCGAGGCCCGGCAGGTCCGGGGTGTAGCCCTGGTCGTAGCGGTAGTAGCCCGAGCACCACAGCACGAACGAGCAGGTCAGGTGCTTCTCCCCGGCCGGCGTGGTGATCGTCAGCGTCCAGCGCTGGTCCTCGCTCGACCACGCGGCGTGGGTGACGCGGGTGCCGTAGCGGATGTGCCGGTCGACGCCGTACTCCCGCGCGGTGTCCCGCACGTACTCCAGGATCGAGGACCCGTCGGCGAGCGCCACGGTGTCCGGCCACGGGCGGAACTTGAACCCCAGGGTGTGCATGTCGGAGTCCGAGCGGATGCCCGGGTAGCGGAAGAGGCTCCACGTCCCGCCGAGGTCGTCGCGGGCCTCGAGCAGCGCGTACGACCGTCCAGGCCGCTCGCGCTCGAGGTGGCAGGCCGTGCCGACGCCGGACAGGCCCGCGCCGACGATCACGACGTCGAGGTGCTCCGGCTCGCCGCCACCCTGACCCGGGCCGGCTGCGTCGACGGGCGCATCCACATCGGTACTCATACGTACCAGCCTACCTCCGGGTACCGGCGCGTACCAGCCCGGCGCGGGCCCGGATCGTGCCGGCCTCCGTCAGTGCGCCGCCTGGTCCCAGGAGCGGCCGAACCCGACCGAGACCTCGAGCGGGACGTCCAGCTCGAACGCCGCGCCCATCTCGCGCCGGACCAGTTCGGTGACCTGCTCCCGCTCGCCCGGCGCGAGCTCGAGCACGAGCTCGTCGTGGACCTGCAGCAGCATCCGGCTGCGCAGGCCCTCCTCGCGCAGCGCCGCGTGCACCCCGAGCATCGCGACCTTGACGATGTCGGCGGCGCTGCCCTGGATCGGGGCGTTGAGCGCCATCCGCTCGGCCATCTCCCGGCGCTGCCGGTTGTCGGTGTTGAGGTCGGGCAGGTAGCGCCGGCGCCCGAGGATCGAGCTGGTGTAGCCGTCCTTGCGGGCCCGGTCGACCACCTGGAACAGGTAGTCGCGCACGCCGCCGAACCGGGCGAAGTAGTCCTCCATCAGCTCCTTGGCCTCCTCGGTGGAGGTGCGGAGCTGGGCGGAGAGCCCGAACGCCGACAGGCCGTACGCCAGGCCGTAGTTCATCGCCTTGATCTTGGCGCGCTGGGCCTGGCTGACCTCCTTCTCGGCGACCCCGAACACCTTGGCGGCCGTGACCGAGTGGAAGTCCTCCCCGGACTTGAACGACTCGATCAGCTCGGCGTCCACCGAGAGGTGCGCCATGATCCGCATCTCGATCTGCGCGTAGTCCGCGGTCATCAGCTCGGCGTACGCGCCGTCGGCCGAGTCCGCCCCGACGACGAAGGTGTCCCGGATGCGCCGCCCGGCCTCGGTGCGGACCGGGATGTTCTGCAGGTTCGGCTCGGTCGAGGACAGCCGGCCGGTGCGCGCGATCGTCTGGTTGAACGTGGTGTGGATCCGGCCGTCGTCGGTGACGCTCTCCAGCAGCCCCTTCACCGTGACCCGCAGGCGCGTCGCGTCGCGGTGCTCGAGCAGGTGCTCGAGGAACGGGTGCGGGTTGTTCTCGTTCAGCGTCTGCAGCGCGTCCGCGTCGGTCGTGTAGCCGGTCTTGGTCCGCTTGGTCTTCGGCATCTGCAGCTCGTCGAACAGCACCACCTGCAGCTGCTTCGGCGACCCGAGGTTGATCTCCTTGCCGATGACGTCGTACGCCGACTGCGCGGCCGTCTGCACCCGCGAGCCGAACTCCGACTCCAGCTCGTGCAGGGCGCTGATGTCCACCGCCACGCCCGCCGCCTCGAGGTCGGCCAGGACCCCCAGCAGCGGCAGCTCGAGCTCGGTGAGCAGCGCCGTGCCGCCGCGCTCGGCGAGGTCGGCGTCGAGGGCGTCGGCGAGGTCGGCCACGGCGCGGGCGCGCAGCATCTCGGCCTGGGCCGCCGTCTCGTCGGCCTCCTCCTCGCCGCCGTCGAGGGTGAGCTGCTCCCCGCCCGCGGCGTCGGCCTCCTCGGCGCGCAGCTCGCGGCGCAGGTAGCGCAGCACCAGGTCGGCGAGGTCGAAGCTGCGCTCGCCGGGCCGGGCCAGGTAGGCCGCGAGGGCGGTGTCGCTGGTGACGCCCTCGAGCCGCCAGCCGCGCGCCCGCACCGCGTGGCTCGGGCCCTTGACCTCGTGGGCGGCCTTCGGGACCTCGGGGTCGGCGAGCCAGGCGGCCAGCGCGGTCTCGTCCTCGGTGCTCAGCGCGAGCACGTCGACCGACGCCGCCTCGCCGTCGGCGGCCGCCAGCGCGACCCCGTGCAGGTCGCCGGTGCCCTGCCCCCAGCTGCCGCGGAAGGAGATCCCGACCCGGCCGCCGTCGCGGGCGTGCTCGTCGAGCCAGTCCCCGACCGCGCCCGGCTCGAGCGTCACCCCGTGCAGCTCGAAGCCCTCCTCGGCCTCGGGCTCGGCCGCGGTGAGGGTGGAGAACAGGCGCTCGCGCAGGACGCGGAACTCCAGCTCGTCGAACAGCCGGTGCACCGCGTCGCGGTCCCACGAGCGGACCTCCAGCTCCTCGGGCCGCACGTCGAGCTCGACGTCGCGCACCAGCTCGGTCAGCTGGCGGTTGAGCACCACCGAGGACAGGTGCTCGCGCAGCGCGTCCCCCGCCTTGCCCCGCACCTCGTCCACCCGGTCGACCAGTGCGTCGAGCGACCCGAACTCGCGGATCCACTTCTGCGCGGTCTTCTCCCCCACCCCGGGGATGCTCGGGAGGTTGTCGCTCGGGTCGCCCCGCAGCGCCGCGAAGTCGGGGTACTGCTCCGGGGTGAGGGTGTAGCGCTCCTGCACGGCCTCCGGGGTGTAGCGCGCCAGATCCGACACGCCCTTGCGCGGGTAGAGCACCGTGACCTGGTCGGAGACGAGCTGGAAGGCGTCCCGGTCCCCCGTGCAGATCGAGACGTGCATGCCCTCCGCGACCGCCTGCGTGGTGAGCGTGGCGATGACGTCGTCCGCCTCGAACCCCTCGCGCGTGACCACGGGGATGTTCAGCGTGGCGAGGATGTCCTTGATCAGGTCGATCTGGCCGTGGAACTCGTTCGGCGTGGCGCTGCGGTTGGCCTTGTAGGCCGCGAAGGTCTCGGAGCGGAAGCTCTGCCGCGAGACGTCGAACGCCACGCACACGTGCGTCGGCGCCTCGTCGCGCAGCAGGTTGATCAGCATCGACGTGAACCCGTAGACCGCGTTGGTGGTCTGGCCCGACGTCGTCGTGAAGTTCTCGGTGGGCAGCGCGAAGAAGGCCCGGTAGGCCAGCGAGTGGCCGTCGAGCAGCAGCAGGCGCGCACCGCCCGCCTGCTCACCGGCGGCGCCCTGGGTGCCGCTCGCGCTCTTCGCCGGAGTCTTCGTCGCCACGGGCCCGAGTCTGCCAGGGGGGTCCGACAGTCTCCGTCGGCCTCACGGAGGTCCCCGGCCTAGCATGATCGCCGTGGTTGACGCACCGACGCCCGAGCAGCAGGCCGTCCCCGATCTCCGGGTCGCCTATCCGGACGAGCAGCTCGCCGTCAAGATGGGCATCGAGATCACCGAGTGGGACCCGGCGCGGTCGGTCGCGACGATGCCGGTCGCGGGGAACCGCCAGCCGTTCGGCCTCCTGCACGGGGGCGCGAACGGGGTGCTCGCCGAGACCCTCGGGTCGACGGCCGCCTACCTCAACCGCAAGGACGACCGGCGCCCGGTCGGCCTCGAGCTGTCGTGCACCCACCACCGCTCGGCGACGTCCGGCCACGTCACCGCGGTGTGCACGCCGCTGTCCGTGGGCCGCACCGTCGGGACCTTCGAGATCGTGATCTCCGACGACGAGGGGCACCGGGTCTGCACCGCGAAGCTCACCTGCCTCTACCGGGCGAGCACGCCGCCGACGTAGGCCGTGCGGGGGCTGCGTCCGCGCACCCGAAGGCCCGTCCGGGTGCGGGGTGTGCTCTGATCATCGGGCTCGGGGTGGGCCCGGCCGGCTCGACCCACCCACGACGGGCACACCACGCATCCCCGAGCGGCCCGCCGGACGCGCAGTGTGCTCCTGATCGACGAGCCGAGCCGGGGCCCGAGGAGCCCCGTCGCAGCTCAGCTCACCCCGAGGTACGCGTCCTGGATCGACGGGTCCGCGAGCAGCTCCGCGCCCGGCCCGGAGCGGGTGACCTCCCCGGTCTCGAGCACGTAGGCCTGGTGGGCGAGCCCGAGCGCCTGCTTGGCGTTCTGCTCGACCAGCAGCACCGTCACGCCCTCCGCGTTGATCTCCTCGATCACCCGGAAGATCTGCGCGATGAACTGCGGCGCCAGGCCCATCGAGGGCTCGTCGAGCAGCAGCAGGCGCGGCCGGGCCATGAGCGCCCGGCCGATGGCGAGCATCTGCTGCTCGCCCCCGCTCAACGTCCCCCCGACCTGGTTGCGCCGTTCCGCCAGCCGCGGGAAGAGCGTGAAGGCCCGCTCCAGGTCCGCGCCGAACTCCGCCGAGCGGCGGTCCTTGCGCACGAACCCGCCCATGTCGAGGTTCTCCAGCACCGTCATGCCCGGGAAGATCCCCCGGCCCTCCGGCACCTGGCAGATCCCCCGCCGCACGCGCAGGTCGGCCCGGATCTTCGTCAGGTCCTCGCCGTCGAAGGTCATCCGCCCGGACTGCGGGGCGAGCAGGCCGGAGACGGTCTTCATCGTCGTCGTCTTCCCGGCGCCGTTGGCCCCGATCAGCGTGACGATCTGGCCCTCCTCGACCGCGAGCGTGATCCCCCGCAGGGCCTGGATGCGCCCGTAGGCGACGTTGAGGCCCTCGAGCTCGAGCAGGCTCACGAGTCTCCCTCCGACCCGGCTCGTCGTCGGCGCCGGTGCCCAGGTAGGCCGCGATCACGGCCGGGTCCCGACGCACCGTCTCCGGGGCGCCGTCGGCGATCTTGCGGCCGAAGTCCAGCACGACGAGGCGGTCGGTCACCCCGAGCACCACGCGCATGTCGTGCTCGACGAGCACCACCGTGTACCCGTCGTCGCGGATCTTGAGGATGAGCTCGGAGAGCGCGTCCTTCTCGGTCGCCGAGAAGCCGGCCGCGGGCTCGTCGAGGCAGAGCAGCTTCGGCTCCGTCGCGAGCGCCCGCGCGATCTCGAGGCGCCGCTGGTCGCCGTAGGGCAGCGCCGTCGCCTTGTCCGCGGCCCGGTGGGCGATGCCGACGAACTCCAGCAGCGCCATCGCCTTGTCGGTCGCCTCCCGCTCCTCGCGGCGGTGGCGCGGGAGCCGCAGCAGCGCTCCGGGCACCGACGTCTTGTGCCGGGCGTCGGCGCCGACGACGACGTTCTCCAGCGCGGTCATCGCCCCGAACAGCCGGATGTTCTGGAACGTCCGGGCCACCCCGGCGCGGATGATGCGGTAGCGCTTCATCCGGGCGAGCGACTCGCCGTCCAGGCGGATGTCCCCGACGGTCGGCCGGTAGACCCCGGTGACGATGTTGAAGCACGTCGTCTTGCCCGCCCCGTTCGGGCCGATCAGCCCGAGGATCTCGCCCCGCCGGACGTCGAAGGAGACGTCGTCGAGCGCGGTGAGCCCGCCGAACCGGACGGTGAGGCCGTCGACGGCGAGCAGCGTCTCGCCCGTCGACACCCCGAACTCGCGGTCCGGGGCGACCGTCGCCTCGACGGACGCCTCGTGGGCGGCGCGCTCGGCCTCGTCCATCTGCTCGAGGGCCTCCAGCAGGCCCTCCGCCGCACCTGGCTCGGTCATTCGCCACCTCCCCGCGGAGACGTGCCGGCGTGGTCGTCGGGCGTCGTCTCGGGCGGTTCGCCCACGGACGCGCGACGAGGCGGTGAGCCCCGTCGGCGCGACGCCCGTCCCGGCCCCGAACAGCTTCTGGTACGCCTGCCGGCCGTACGCCAGCAGGTGCTGGCGCATCCCGAGGATGCCCTGCGGACGGAAGATCATCAGGATGATCAGCGCGAGGCCGAACACGAGGAAGCGGTACTCGGGCTCGAACTGGAAGCGGTCGGGGATGTAGGACACGAGGAAGGCGCCGACGATGACGCCGACCTTGTTGCCCTGCCCGCCGAGGACCACCGCGGCGAGGTAGAGGATCGAGGTGGTGATGTCGAAGCGCTGGTTGTTCACGAAGCCGACCTGGGCGGCGAAGAGCGTCCCGGACAGCCCGCCGACCGCGGCCCCGATCGCGAAGGCCCAGATCTTGAAGCGGTAGGTCGGGACGCCGGTGAGCTCGGCGGCGTCCTCGTCCTCCCGCACCGCGATCCAGGCGCGCCCGACCCGCGAGCGCTCCAGGTTCCCCATGAGGAACAGCACGACGATGATGATCGTGACGGCGAGCCAGTAGAAGCCCTGCGCGTCGGTCTGGGTGAACAGCGGGGTGCCGTCGGGGTAGCTCCCGCCCGGGCGGGCGATGTTCTGGAAGCCCCGGTTGCCGCGCAGCGGGTCGACGTTGTCCGCGAGCAGCCGGACGAGCTCCCCGAAGCCGAGCGTCACGATCGCGAGGTAGTCGCCGCGCAGCCGCAGGGTCGGCGTACCGAGGATGACGCCCGAGACCATCGTGATGACCATGGCGATCGGAACGATGACGAGCCACGGGAAGCGCACGCCGAGGTCGGAGTCGGGCGAGGAGAGCAGCGCCGCGACGTAGGCGCCGATCGCGAAGAAGCCGACGTAGCCGAGGTCGAGCAGGCCCGCCTGGCCGATGACGACGTTCAGCCCGATCGCGATCAGCGCGAACACCGCGGCGTTGAACAGCGCGATGGAGAAGTCCGTCGCCGGCTCGGTCGTGATGATCGGCGGGTTGATCACCGGCAGGAAGTAGATGAGGACGACGACGGGGACCAGTAGGCCCCACTGCTCGGGCCGGCTGCGGGCGTTCCACCAGCGGGACGCCTCGCCCCAGCGCGACCGGGCCGTGGTCCGGGAGGGTCCCGACGACGGCCGGGCGGGGTCGGGTCCCGTCCGCGGCTCGGGACCGGCGTGCTCCCGTGCTCATACCCGGGCCTTGCCCAGCGACTCGCCGAGGATCCCCGTGGGCCGCAGCATCAGGACGCCGACGAGCAGCACGAACGCGACGACGTCGCGCCAGTCGCCGCCGAACAGCGACTGCCCGTAGTTCTCGACGATGCCCAGGATCAGGCCGCCGAGCAGCGCCCCGCGCAGGTTCCCGATGCCGCCGAGCACCGCCGCGGCGAACGCCTTGATGCCGAGCAGGAAGCCGCCGTTGAAGACGGCGCCCTGCGGGATCGTCATCAGGTAGAACAGCGCGGCCGCGCCGGCGAGCAGGCCGCCGAGCAGGAACGTGATGACGATGACGCGCTCGCGGTTGACGCCCATGAGCGTGGCGGTCGCCGGGTCCTGGGCCACCGCCCGCACCCCGCGACCGAGCCGGGTGCGGTTCACGAAGCCGTCGGCGGCGAAGAACATCGCGACCGACGCGACGATGATGACGAGCTGCAGGTTCGTCACCGGCGCCCCGAACACCCGGAACAGCGGCTCGGGCTGCAGCAGCCGGATCGTCCCCTCGGGGTTGGACCCGCGGAAGATCCGGAAGAGCTGCTGGACGACGAACGACGCGCCGATCGCGGTGATGAGGAAGGCGAGTCGCGGCGCGTTGCGTCGTCGCAGCGGCCGGTAGGCGACGCGCTCGAGCAGCACGGCCGCGGCCCCCGCGAGGATCATGCCCACGGCGCCCGCGAGGACGAGGTCGGCGATGATCCCGCCGATCGGGAGGCTCGGGACGGCCCCGGGCTGGAAGCCGAGGGCGAGGAACGTGAAGTACACGCCGAACACCCCGATCACGAAGATCTCGGAGTGGGCGAAGTTGATGAGCTGCAGCACCCCGTAGACGAGGGTGTAGCCGAGGGCGACCAGCGCGTAGATGCTGCCGTAGGCGAGCCCGTTGATCGTGTTGGCCCAGAACCGGTCGAAGAACAACCCGACGTCGAAGTTGATCCACGGCCCGGAGTCCCCTGCGTGACCAGGTCCGCGACGGCGATGACGGTGTGGATGACGATCTCCCGGGAGGCGACCGGGTGTGGTCGACCGGCCCGGGTGCCGGAAGACGGGACGGCGGCTCGTCGGCGAGGACCCCGTGCGGTGAACGTACGACGGCCGCGCCCGGGTCGGACCCGGGCGCGGCCGTCGTGTCGGGGATCAGCTGATCGGCGAGTCCGTCACGATGTTGCTCCCGTCCACGCGGTACACGTAGACGGGCGTGTCGGTGAGCTCGCCGTCGGGCTGCCACGCGAACTTCTTCGTCAGGCCCTGGCCGTTGTAGGTCCTGACGTAGTTCAGCAGCGCCGGGCGCGAGTTCAGACCCTTGTCGATCCCGCTGAGCAGGATCGTCGCGGAGTCGTACGCCTCGGCCGAGTACGTCTGCGGCGGGGTCCCGTAGGCCTGCTGGTACGCCTGGGTGAAGGCCGTGAAGCCCTCCTGCGGCACGCACGGGCAGGTCAGGTAGGCGCCGTTGGCGGCACCGCCGGCGTTCTTGACGAACTCGGGGTCCTTGACGCCGTCGGGAGCGACGAACGTCGTCTGCACGCCGGCGTCACGCAGCTGCTGGACCAGCGGCGCGGCCTCGTTGTAGTAGCCGGCGTAGAAGATCACCTGCGGGTTGGCCTGCTGGACCTGACCGACCGTCGCGGAGAACTCCTTCTGGTCGGTCTTGACGTTGCCCTGGCACGCCGCGGCTGCCGGGCCGAGGGCCTGGGTCATGGCGGCCGCGAGCCCGGTGCCGTACTCCGAGTCGTCCTTGATGACGCAGACGGACTGCGGGTTGAACTTCGTCTTGATCCACTTGGCCGCGGCCGGACCCTGCACCGCGTCGTTGCCCAGCCCGCGGAAGAAGTTCGTCCAGCCGTTCTTCGTCAGACCGGGGTTGGTGGCCGACGGCGTGATGTTGACCAGGCCCGCGGCGTTGAGTGCCGGGCCGAGGGCCTTCGACTCGCCGGAGAACGGGAGGCCGACGATGCCGAGCACCGCCGGGTTGTTGATCACGGCCTGCGTCGGGCCGACCGCCGTGGCGGGGGTCCCGCCCGAGTCGGACTTGACCAGGGTGACCTGGCAGCCCGGGTTGGCCTGGTTGTGCTGGTTGACCGCCAGCTCCGTCGCGTTGGCGATCGCCTGCCCGAGGGCGGCGTTCTGGCCGGCGAGGGTGCCCACGTAGGCGATCGAGGTGCCGGGCGCGCACTTGCCCTGACCGTTGCCCGCGGGCAACGCGGCGTTGTTGGGCTGGGCGGGGGCGGGGGCCTGGCTGGTCTGCGCAGAGCCACCTCCGCCCTGGTTGGCGCAGCCGGAGAGCACCAGGGCCGCTGCCGCGACCAGGGCACCCGCGGCGGCGAGCCGACGTCGGACCACTGAATCAACCTCCGTTGGGCGTGTGACCGCAGAGCGACGGGGCGTCGTCCAAACTCGCCCGGTCGGGTGGGAAACATAGACCCAAATCCCGGTATAGAACAGGTGCAGTCCAGTGGACGCGCGTGCGGTGGAACCGGAGGCCCGGGACGGTCGGCTGATCGGCCGAGCGAGGTCAGGGCTGGGTGCGGTCGGGGATCCATCGGCCGCCGACCAGGCGATACACGGTCACGGCGTCCGTCCCGACGTCACCGAAGCGGTCGAACGAGATGGGCCCGGTGACGCCGTCGCCGTCGTAGGCCTGCACGGCCTGGGCCACCGACCCCCGCCGGGCGGGCGACCACTCTGCGCCACCGCCGTCGCGCCCGAGGACCGTGGCCACGGACCCGACGACGACGTCCGTGGCGTCGAAGCTGTACGCCCCGTACTGCCCGTAGCTCTCGCGGTAGCCGGCCGCGCGGTAGGCGTCGGTGAACGTCTTGGCGCCGGGGAGTGTCTCGGTCGGCGGGCCGACGGACGTCCCGAGGTCGCCGTCGCGTCCGCCCGCCGCCGCGTAGTCGGGGTCGACGATGCCGTCGCCGCCCACCAGCGGGACGCCGAGGTCCGTCAGCGCGCGCGAGAGCGGCCCGGCGTCGGGGTACTCCCCGCCGTAGAACACCGCCTGCGGGCGCGCGCGGCTGATGGCGGCGACCGCGGCGTCGGGCGGCGAGCCGGCCGGCAGCGTCATCCGCATCAGGGCGTCGCCGCCGCGGGTGCCGAGCTGTTTGACGAACTCGTCCGCGATGCCCTCGCCGTAGGTCTGGCCGTCGCTGACGACCGCGACCCGGGTCCGGCCGAGCGCCGCGAGGTGGTCGGCCGCGGCCGGCCCCTGCACGGCGTCGGTGGCGACGACGCGGAAGTAGGTCTGGTACTGGCGCAGCGGCGCCGTGACCGGGTTGACCCCGCGGGTGAGCGAGACGTTCGTGTTGCCCGGGGACACCTGGACGATGCCCGCGTCGCCGAGCACCGGCTGCACCGCCTGCGCCGTCGAGGAGTTGTAGGTGCCGACGACGCCGATCAGGTTCGGGTTCGTCGCGAGGTCCCGGGCCGCGGCCGCGCCGGTCGGGGGGTCCGCGCGGTCGTCGCGGGCCTGCAGCTCGAGGCGGTAGCCCGGGACCGCGCACCGTGCGTTGGCCTGGCGGACGGCGAGGTCGGCCGAGTCGCGCATGCCCAGGCCGATGTTGGCCAGCGGTCCGGACAGCGGCGCGATCAGCCCGACGGCGAGGGTGCCCCGGTCGGTGTCGCAGTCACCCGGCGCGCCGGTCCCCGACGAGCAGGCCGCGAGGGCGAGCGCCGCGGCGAGGACCCCGACGGAGAGCAGGCTCGTCGCGCGGCGTGGACGCCCCGTGGCGCCGCTTCCCCGCCGGGTCCGGGACGTGATCCGTGCACCGACCGATCCGCCACCCACCGCGACCTCCGGGAACGCCACCGACATCGACGGCGGCCACCGTAGGTCACGATCGAGTGACGCCCCTCGGCGGGTCGGGACATCGCGGCTGGTCAGCGCGCGGCCACTCACACAGCGGAATGACGCAACGTCACGAGATTCCGTCTCGGTGAGCGACCACGGCGTCCGGGTGGCGCGGGTGCGGCGGACCGGTGACGTCGGCGGGCAGGGTGCGCGGAGGCGGTCCCAGGCCCGTCCGCGGAGGCGATGAGGGGCACGTCAGGCGTCCGGGAGGGCCCGCCGAAGTGCGCTGTGTGCCCCTGATCATGGGACCGGGGACGGGGTGCCGACCGGCGCTCCCGCGGCTTACCCACGAGGGGCACATCAGGCATCCGGGAGGGCCCGCCCAGGTGCGCCGTGTGCCCCTGATCAGCGGCCCGGCGCGGACCCCGCGACGCGGCGGCCGCCTACCCGAAGGTCTCGACGACGGCGTCGGCGACGTGGCGCATCGTCGTGCGCCGGTCCATGGCGGTGCGCTGGATCCACCGGAAGGCCTCCGGCTCGCTCATCTTCTTCTTGGCCATGAGCAGGCCCTTGGCCCGCTCGACGGCCTTGCGGGTCTCGAGGCGGTCGGTGAGGCCCGCGACCTCGTCCTCGAGCGCGGTGATCTCCGCGAAGCGGCTCGCGGCCACCTCGATGGCCGGCACCACGTCGGTCTTGGTGAACGGCTTGACCAGGTAGGCCATCGCGCCGGCGTCGCGGGCGGAGTCCACGAGGTCGCGCTGGCTGAACGCGGTGAGCATGACGACCGGGGCGATCCGCTCCCGCGCGATCGTCGTCGCGGCCTCGAGCCCGTCGGTGCCGGGCATCTTGATGTCCATCATCACCAGGCCGGGCTCGAGCTCGCGCGCCAGCTCGATCGCCTGGGCGCCGTCGGCGGCCTCCCCGACGACGTCGTAGCCCTCCTCGCGGAGCATCTCCACGAGGTCCATCCGGATGAGGGCCTCGTCCTCGGCCACCAGCACGCGCAGCGGCTCGCGGGGCGCGGGCTCCTCGACGACGACGGCCGCGTCGGCTGCCGTGGCGATGTCCTCGGCCTGCTGGCTCATGCGGTTCTCCTGGGCGTCGCTGCGTCCGGCCCTGCCGTGGCGACGCACCAGGCCGGCTCGATTCAGCTGACCGTACCGGGAGGACCTGCCCGGCCGTCCGCGACGAGCACCACGTTGTGGACGATCTAACAGCGCGGCCCTCACTGAGAACGCGGTGCCCCCGGTGGGATTCGAACCCACACTGTACGGAGTTTGAGACCGTTGCCTGCTGCCGATTGGGCTACGGGGGCTGGTGCTGCTGGCATACCTCGGGCCGGGTCTCCCGGGCCCGGGCGGACGTAGCTTAGAGGGTGCGCTCCGCCGCGTTCTGGGGGCGCGGGACGCGGGCGCGGTCGTCGTCGGGGGGTCAGCGGGCCGCGGGCACACTGAGCCGCATGGCTCCCCCACCGGCGCTCCCCGACCGCTGGCGCGACGCCGTCGTCCTGCCCGGTGGGACCGTGGTGCGGGGACGCGGTGTGCAGAACCCGCTGCCGGGTGGTCGGGAACCCGAGTTCGGTCTCTACCTCGGCGTCGACTACCGGCCCCGCTGGACCCACCAGCGTCTCGAGTGGCCCGACTTCGGCCTGCCCCGCGACCCCGGCCTGGCCGCCAGGGCGATCGAGGCGCTGTACCAGCGGGCGCGGGACGGCGAGCGCGTCGAGACCGCGTGCCGCGCGGGCAAGGGGCGCACCGGGACCGTCATCGCCTGCCTGGCGGTCCTCGACGGCCTGCGTCCCGAGCACGCCGTGGGGTGGACCAGGCAGCACTTCCACCACCGCGCGGTCCAGACCCCCTGGCAGCGGCGCTGGGTCCGGCGCTTCCCCGCGCTCCTGGCGCGCGGCACACCGCGCTGAGCCGCCGAGCACGACGCCCGGCGGTCAGCGCGCCGTCGCGGCTCGCGTGTGCTCGGCGGCCGCCGTCCGGGCGGCCTGCTCCGAGCGGTACGGGAGGTCGCTGCCCTCGCCGCAGCGGCACAGCCAGGAGTACCAGGCCTCCAGGGACCCGCTCACCTGCCACTCGTGGGCGCCCACGCCGCCGGTCGTCGTCACCGTGACGACGCTACGGGCGCGGGCGGTCACCGTGGAGCACGACGCCGGAGCACGGCCTCGGCACGGCGCAGGACGCCGGGGACCAGGAACCGGTGGAGCGCGGAGGCCGGCGTCCACAGCCACCGGCCCGCCGGCCGGTCGTACCGCAGGGCGGTGGCCAGGCTGACGGAGCCCTCCCCGGTCCGCACGACCAGGTTCGCGCTCACGCAGGCGGGACCGGGTCTCGAGCCGGACCCACTCCGGGCCGCGCCCGGAGATCGTCCACCCCGCGACGGTCGCCGGCGACGGCCCCTCGGCGAGCCGCAGACCGAGCAGCACCCGCCAGATCAGCTGCTCCTCGGTGCTCGGCTCGTCGCCGAACATGGCTCGGGCCCACGTCTCCGGGGTGGCCGTCGCGTCGGTGGGCATCGTGAACAGGTCGAGATAGTCCACCGGAGCGAGCGACTTCGAGGCGGTCACCTCCGCCGGCGCGTCCTCGGGGCCCACCAGCATCTCGACCGGCCGGTCTCCGCCCCGGAGCACCCCACTCATCACGCTGGCCCACATGGCGCCCTCCCGTATACGGTTGCGTATACAGCAGGATAGACACGTTTATACGGTGCCGTATAGAAGGAGGGAGGGAGCCGTGGCCGCGGTGCGGACCCCGCGAGGAGCCTGGGTGGAGGAGGGGCTGCGTGCCCTGTCGGCCGGCGGCCCCGACGCGGTGCGGGTGGAGGTGCTGGCCAAGCGGCTGGGGGTCACCAAGGGCGGGTTCTACGGAGCCTTCTCCGGCCGGGAGGCACTGCTCACCGCGATGCTCGACACCTGGGAACGGGAGAGCACCGACGAGGTGATCGCCCGGGTCGAGCACGAGGGCGGCGACCCGCGCACGAAGATCCACCGCGCCGGGGCACTGACGTTCTCGGACGACCGGCTGCGCCCGATCGACCTCGCGGTGCGCGACTGGGCGCGTCGTGACGCCGCCGTCGCCGAGCGGCTGCGTCGGGTCGACAACCGTCGCATGGCGCTGCTGCGGGACATGATCGGGAGCTTCTGCCCCGACCCGGACGAGGTCGAGGCGCGCAGCCTGCTCGCCTTCTGCGTGGCGGTCGGCGAGCACTTCCTGGCCGCCGACCACGGCGACCTCTCCCGCGCGCAGGTCCTCGCGCGGGCCGTCGACCTCCTGCTCGACCGGCCTCCGACCCGACCGGGCTCCGGGGGCCCCCGGAGGGTCAGCAGCACCTGGTGCTGGCGATCGGCATGGTCGCGCTCGGCGCCACCCCGGGCCGGCGTCGCACCGCGCGGGCCTGACCCGGCGCCACACGCCGAGGAGGCGTCCGGGGCGCAGACTGTCGGGCATGGCCGATCCCTCCACGGTGCCGGCGCCCGCGCAGCCCGGCGCCGAGCCGGACCTCGAGGGTCGCCCTCCTCCTCGCGGCCCCGGCCGCCCCGCGCACCCCGCCGCGCTGGGGGGCGGGGTGGCGGGCCTCGCGCTCGGTGCCCTGGGGGTCGTCTTCGGCGACATCGGCACCAGTCCGCTGTACGCGATGCAGACCGTGTTCTCGATCGACGGCAACGCGGTGAGCCCGACGCCGGCCGACGTCTACGGCGTCGTCTCGCTGATCTTCTGGTCGGTCACCATCGTCGTCTCGGTCAAGTACGTGACGTTCATGCTCCGCGCCGACAACGACGGCGAGGGCGGCGTCATGGCGCTGGCCGCCCTGGTGCGCGGCTCGGTGCGGGGCACCCGGTGGGTGAGGTTCGCGCTCGCGCTGGGCGTGGTCGGCGCGGCGCTGTTCTACGGCGACTCGTTGATCACCCCGGCGATCTCGGTGCTCTCGGCGGTCGAGGGGCTGACCGTGGCCCAGCCGGACCTCACCGAGGCGGTGCTCCCGATCGGGGCGGTCATCCTGACGGTGCTGTTCTTCGTCCAGCGTGCGGGCACCCACGCCGTCGGGCGGGTCTTCGGCCCGGTGATGGTGCTCTGGTTCCTCACGCTGGCCGCGCTCGGGCTGCCCCCGCTCATCGCTCACCCCGGCGTCCTGGTCGGGCTCTCCCCCACCTACATCGTCTCGTTCGTCGCGGACCACCCGCTCACCGCCTTCGTCGCGATGGGCGCGGTGGTGCTCGCCATCACCGGCGCGGAGGCGCTCTACGCCGACATGGGCCACTTCGGGCGGCGACCGATCCGGGTCGCGTGGTTCGCCCTCGTGTTCCCTGCGCTGACGGTCGACTACCTCGGCCAGGCGGCGCTGATCCTGCAGGACCCGCACGCGGTGACGAACCCCTTCTACCTGCTCGCACCGGGCTGGGCCCGGTGGCCCCTCGTGGCCCTCGCGACGGCGGCGACCGTCATCGCCTCGCAGGCCGTGATCTCCGGCGCGTTCTCGGTGTCCCAGCAGGCCGTCCGGCTCGGCTACCTGCCGCGGCTGACGGTGCGCCACACCTCGGAGCACGAGAGCGGCCAGATCTACGTGCCCGCCGTCAACTGGCTGCTCTTCGGCGGCGTCCTCGTCCTGCTCGCGACCTTCCGGTCGTCCTCGAGCCTGGCCACCGCCTACGGCCTGGCGGTCACCGGGACGCTGCTGCTCACCACGACGCTGTTCCTCCTCCACGCCGCCACGGCGTGGGGTTGGTCGAGGTGGCGGCTCATCCCGGTCGGCGTCGTCCTCGGCGGGATCGAGCTGCTCTACTTCGCCGCCAACCTCACCAAGATCGTGCACGGCGGCTGGCTCCCGCTCCTCGTCGCCGCGGTGATCGTCACCCTCATGACCACCTGGCAGCAGGGACGGCGGCTCGTCACCGCCCGGCGGACCGACCTCGAGGGCTCGCTGCGCGAGTTCGTCGACCAGCTGCCCGAGGGGACCCTGCGGGTCCCGGGCACGGCCGTGTTCCCGCACCCCACCGACGAGACCGCCCCCCTGGCCCTGCGCGCCAACGTCGAGTTCAACCGCGTCCTGCACGAGCGCAACGTCATCGTGACGCTGGTGCCCGCCGACGTCCCGCACGTCGCGCGGGACGAGCGGCTCTCCGTCGACGACCTCGGGCACGCCGACGACGGCATCCTGCACATCCGCGTCCGCTTCGGCTTCCAGGACCGCCAGGACCTGCCCGACGTGCTGCGACAGGCGCGGGAGGTCTCTCCCGAGCTGAGCGGGGACACCGACTCCGACGCGGCGCTGTACTACCTCTCGCGCATCACCATCGAACGCGGCGACGACCCGGGCATGACGACGTGGCGCAAGCGGATCTTCATCGGGCTCGCCCACAACGCCGCCTCGCCGGCCACCTCCTTCGGCCTGCCCACCGACCGGACCATCGTCATGGGCTCCCGCGTCGACCTCTGAGGCGCTCGAGCACCGCTCAGCGGGCGAGCAGCGCCCGGACCGCGCCGGCGTCGGGGCAGGCCAGCGCCTCGGCGGCGAGGTCGCGGGCGTGGCCGACGTCCACGGCCCGGACCGCCTGCTTGACGGCGGCGACGGCGCCCGGGGCGACGCTGAGCTCACGGACACCGAGACCGATCAGGAGCTCGGCGGCCCGCTCGTCGGCGGCGAGCTCGCCGCAGACCGCGACCAGCACGTCGTCGCCCGCACGGTCGGCGGTGATCCCGATGAGCGCGAGGACCGCGGGATCCAGGGCGTCGGCGAGGGCGGCCAGCTCCTCGCTGCCGCGCTCGGCGGCCAGCGTGTACTGGGTGAGGTCGTTGGTGCCGATCGAGAAGAAGTCGACGTGTCCGGCGAACGCGGCCGCCTTGAGCGCCGCGGCCGGGACCTCGACCATGATCCCGATCCGCAGGGCGGCGGGGCGCCCCCGGCCGACCACCTCCACGGCGTCGTCGAGCGCCCGGCGGGCCGCGGTCAGCTCGTGGACGCCCGCGACCATCGGGAACATGACGTCGACCGGGTGGTCGTGGGCGACGCGCACGACCGCCCGGAGCTGGTCGGCCAGCAACTGCGGACGGGCCAGGGCCAGCCGGATCCCCCGGACCCCGAGGAACGGGTTCGCCTCGTGCGGCATCGGGAGGTAGTCCAGGGGCTTGTCGCCGCCGACGTCGAGGGTCCGCAGCGTGATGCGTCGGCCGGCCATGGCCTCCGCGATCGCGCGGTACGACGCCTCCTGCTCGTCGACGTCCGGGGCCTCCTGCCGGTCGAGGAAGCAGAACTCGGTCCGGACGAGACCGGCGAGATCGGCGCCGGTGGCGGCCCGGGCGTCCGCGACCGACCCGACGTTGGCGCCGACGAGCACGGTGGTCCCGTCCCGGGTCGTGGCGGGCTCGTCCGCCCGCCGCAGCGCCTCGCCGCGGCGCCGTTCGCGCGCGTCGGCGCGCTCCCGGAAGCCGTCGAGCGTCGCATCGTCCGGGTCGACGACGACCTCGCCCGTGGTCCCGTCGACCGCGAGGAGCGTGGCTGCCCCGGCGCGCGCGGCCAGGGCGGCACCGACGCCCACGACGGCGGGCACGCCGCGGGCGCGCAGCAGGATCGCCGCGTGCGCGGTGGGGCTGCTGCCGGCGAGCACCACGGCGGGTGTCCGCGCCGGGTCGACCGCGGCCGCGTCCGCGGGGGTGAGGTCGTCCGCGACGAGGATCCCGTCCGACGGGGCGTCGCGCTCCTCGACGCCGCCGAGGGCGCGCAGGACCCGGTCGCGGACGTCCCGCACGTCGGCGGCCCGGGCGCGCAGGTACTCGTCGGCGGCCGTCGCGAACCCCCGCTCGGCCTCGGCGAGGGCGTCGGCCCACCCGTGCGCGGCGTCGGCGCCCGCGTCGAGGCGCGCGTGGGCGTCGGCGAGGAGATCGGGGTCGTCGAGGAGCAGGAGCTGGGCGTCGAAGACGGCGGCCTCGGCCTCGCCGATCTCCCGGGCCGCGGTGGCGCGGACGGTCTGCAGGTCGCCGCGGGCGGCGTCCCGGGCGTCGTCGAGGCGGCGGCGCTGCTCGGGCGGGGGGCCGGGCCGCGCGGCGGGGACGGTGACGGTCGCCGGGCGCGCGACCCGCACCGGCCCGATCCCGACACCGGGCGAGGCGGGGACCGGCCGCCGCCCGTCCGCCCCATTCGGTAGCGGCGCTGCGGGTGCCGGCGTGGCCGACTCGCCGAACCCGTCGTCGGCGAGCTCGACGAGGCGACGGACGGCCTCGGCGGCGTCGCGGCCGCGGGCGCGGACGGCGACCTCGTGTCCCTGCAGCGCCCCGAGGGTCGCGACCTTCGACAGGCTGAACGCCGACACCTCCGGACCGTCGAGGGTGGCGTTGCGCAGCCGCACCTCGGCGTCGAGACCGCGCAGCGCCGCGACGAGCCGGGCCGAGGGCCGGGCGTGGAGCCCGTGCGGGACCGCGACCGTGAACTCCCCGCGCTGCTCGTCCGGCCCGTCCGTCGACGACTCCGGCTCCGGTCCCGAGGCCTCCGCCGGCCCGAGGTGGACCGCCTTGGCCTGCAGCGCCTCGGCCGCCTCGGCGGCGACCTCGGTCGCCGAGGCGCCGCCGGCCGCCGTGACCGAGGCGATGACCAGGCCCTCGACGAGGGGCCCGGAGCTGAGCACGACACGGTCGCGGACGTCGTCGTCGACCATCTCGAGGGCGAGCTCGGCCGACAGCACCGCGCTGCCCAGGTCCATCAGGACGACCACCCCGTCGCCCCGGTCGGCCCGGCCGACGGCCTCGCTGATCGCGATCGCGTCGGTGCCGAAGCCCCCGTCGTCGAGCCCGGCGGCGACCTCGAGGGCGCCGTGGTCCCCCGGCAGCATCTCCCCGGCCAGGGCGACCGCCGCCTCGGCGAGGGCCCGGCTGTGGGAGACCACGACGATCCCGACGCTCACGGGCTGCCCTGCTCCTCCAGGGCGGTGGCCGCCGCGGCGACGAGCAGCGCGGCGGACGTGGCGCCCGGGTCCTGGTGGCCGGCGCTGCGCTCGCCGAGGTAGCTCGCCCGTCCCTTGCGGGCGGTCATCGGCGTCGTCGCGTCCCGCCCGGCGTCGGCCGCGTCGGAGGCGGCGCGCAGGGCCGCCGCGAGGGGCTCCCCGGCGGCCAGGGCGGCGTCGAGCGCGTCGAGGGCCGGGCCGAGCGCGTCGATCATGGTCTTGTCGCCGGGCTCGGCCTTCCCGCGGGACACGACGCCGTCCATCCCCGCCCGCAGCGCCTTGGCGAACGTCTCGGGCCCGAGGGCGGTCTCGCCGCCCGTGGCCCCGGCCATCCGCAGGAACAGCGTCCCGTAGAGGGGGCCGCTGGCCCCGCCGACCGAGCGGATCAGCACCATGCCGGTCTGCTTGAGGAGGGTGGCGGGGTCGGCGGCCGGGGTCGCGACGGCCTCGACGACCGCGGTCATGCCGCGGTGCATGTTGGCCCCGTGGTCGGCGTCGCCGATCGCCGCGTCGAGGGCGGTGAGGTCGTCCTTGTGCTCGGCCACGGACGCGGCGAAGGTCCGCAACCAGCGCTGGAGCGCCTCGACGTCGAGACCCGCCATCACATGCCCCAGCGCAGGCCGAGCGTGGCGACCGGCGCGTCCCAGAGCCGCAGCAGCTCGTCGTCGAGACGGGTCACGGTCACCGAGCAGCCGGCCATGTCCAGGCTGGTGACGTACGGCCCGACCAGGGTCCGGACCGGGACGACGCCGGCCGTGTCGAGCAGGGCGGCGATCTCGCCGTACATGAGGTGCAGCTCGAGCAGCGGGGTGGCGCCCATGCCGTTGACGAACACCAGCACGCCCTCGCCGCCGGTGAAGTCGAGGTCGTTCAGGACGGGCTCGACGAGCATCCGGGCGATCTCGCGGGCGGGGGCCAGCGGGACGCGCCGGCGACCGGGCTCGCCGTGGATCCCGATGCCGATCTCGATCTCGTCGTCGGGGAGGTGGAAGGTGGGGGTCCCCTTGTTCGGCACGGTGCAGGAGGTCAGCGCCATCCCCATGCTGCGGGTGGCGTCGTTCACCCGCCGGGCCAGGTCGGCGAGCTCCGACAGTGGCCGGCCCTGCTCGGCGGCGGCGCCGACGATCTTCTCGACGGGGATGGCGGCGCCGGTGCCGCGGCGGCCCGCGGTGAAGAGGCTGTCCTCGACGGCGACGTCGTCGTTGATGACGACGGCCTCGACCTGGACGTCGCTCTCCGCGGCAGCGAGCTCGGCGGCCATGTCGAAGTTCAGGACGTCGCCGGTGTAGTTCCAGACGAGGTGCAGGACGCCGGCACCGCCGTCGATGTTCTTGGTGGCCTCGGCCATCTGGTCGGGCACGGGCGAGGTGAAGACCTCGCCGGCGCAGACGGCGTCGAGCATCCCCGGGCCGATGAACCCGCCGTGCGCGGGCTCGTGACCGCTGCCCCCGCCGGAGAGCAGCCCGACCTTGCCCGCCACCGGGGCGTCGGCGCGGTAGACGATGCGCTGCTCGTGGTCGACGCGGAGCTGGGGGTGGGCGCGGTCGAGCCCGCGCAGGGACTCCGCGACGAGGTCGGCCGGGTCGTTGAGAAGCTTCTTCATGTCACCACTCCTGGGACGGGAGCCCGAGGGGGGACTCGCACGGAGCAGTCTTACCAACCGGCCCGGCTCGCGTCACGAGCGTTCGCAGCGGGCCCTGACACGACATGACGGAGGAGCGTTGATCATCGGGCAGCGACTGGTCGTGGGCCTGCGGCTGGCGGTGGTGGCGGGGGCACTGCTGGCCGCGGTCGGACTCGCCGGGCACCTGGCGGGCACGCTCGGCGCGAGCGCACTCGGCGGGACCTGGCTGACCGCGGCCCTCGGGCCGACCGCCTACGTGCTGCTCGCCCATCCCCGCAGCGTCACGAGCCGGCTCCGCAACGCCGTCGTCGGCCACCTCAGCGCGGTGCTGGTGGGCCTGCTCGCGCTCGCGGTCTTCGGTCTCTGGAGCGCGCCCTCGGTCGTGGAGACCCACCACGAGAGCGTGGCCCAGGTGGGGGCCCAGGGCACGGCGATCGCCCTCACCCTGCTCGCGCTGACCGTGGCCGACGCCCACCACGCCCCGGCGGGGGCGACGACGCTGCTGATCGCCAGCGGCATCGCCCGTCCCGGGCCCGAACTGGTCGGCCTCCTCGTCGGTCTGGCGATCGTGCTCCTGCTCGCGCCCCTGCTCGCCCGGCTGCCGGGGCCGCGCCAGGACACCGAGGACGAGGACGACCGCGAGACCCCGATGGGGTGACCACGGCGGGAGTGTGACGTTGTGCATGTCGTGCGTACCGCACGTTTTGCAGAATGCGGGACGTGCCTATCCTCGCAGCGACGGCCGAACGTCACCACGAGGAGGAGTCATGACGACGCACATCGATCAGAGCAGGTCGGGCACGGGAACGACGAACGCGGTCCGGCCCGACGTCGGCGGGACGAGTCACCGATCACCCGGAGATGAGCCCACCGGTACGGGCCTGCACTGGGGGGCCGTCTGGGCCGGGGCCCTCGTGGCGCTCCCGGTCTTCCTGGTCCTGGAGCTGCTGTTCATCGGGTTCGGGTGGCTCGACCTGGGAACGCAGCAGGGCGCGGCCGCCAGCATCGTCAGTGCCGTGCTCGCCCTCGTCGCATTCCTCGTCGGCGGCGTCCTCGCCGGCCGGATCGCCGGGTCCGCGCGACGCGACGGCGGCCTCCTGCACGGCGTCCTCGTGTGGGCGCTGGCGACCGCCGGGATCGTCGCGGTCGCCGCGCTCGGGGGCGGCGTCCTCGCCGGCGACGTCGGCGCGCTCTTCGCCGGGGCGAGCAACGTGCCGGCGCCCGCGCCGGGAACGCTCGCGCAGTCGACCGCGGACGCCGGCGGCTGGGGCGCCCTGTGGCTCGGCGTGTCGGTCATCGCCGGCGCCCTCGGCGGCATCGGCGGCGCGAAGGTCTCGCGCTGAGCACGTCCACGCGGCCCCGGCACACCACGGTGTGCCGGGGCCGCGTCGCGGAGGTGGCGGCGCACGTGGTGGACAGGAGGTCCCGGTGATCGTCCCCCTGTCGCTCGCCGTGCTCGCGGCCGGGATGAACGCGCTGAGGGACCTCCTCCAGCGAGGATCGATGCGGGCGGACCCGGGACCCCGGAGCGGTCCGGTCCGGCTGCTGATCCAGCTCGTCCGGCGTCCGCGGTGGCTCGCCGGGGTCGGGGCGAGCGTGCTGGGCCTCGTCCTGGTCTTCGGTGAGCACGTCCGGACCGGACCGTGGCTCGTCGGGTCCGTCGCGGGTGCGGTGCTGCTCGCGGCCGGCACCATCCTGCTCAGCCGGTCCCCCGTGCTCGAGTCCTCACCGGGGCACGAGTCCGCTCCCGGGGCGTCGCGGGCGGTGTCCCGGGTGTGACCCCCGGCCGTCAGCGGCGGTGCCACTCGAACGCGAGCGCCGTCGCGTCGTCGTCGAGGTCGCCGCCGGCGCGGGCACGCAGATCGGCGACGAGCCAGGACGGCAGGTCGCGCGGCGCGCTGCTGTGCGCCAGGCGGTGGGCGAGCCCGTCGAGGGTGCCGAGCTCGTCGTCCCCGGACCGGACGGCCGCGACGCCGTCGGAGAGCAGCAGCAGGGCGTCGCCGGGGCGGACGTCGACCGCGCCGGCCTCGTACCGGGTGCGGTCGAGCAGCCCCAGGGGCTCGTGGAGCGGCCCAGGTCCAGCAGGTCCACGTCGTGCCCGCGACGCCGCAGGACGATCGGGGAGCCGGCGTGCACCGCCGCGACCGTGTCCCGCGCCAGGTCGATCTCGAACAGCAGGGCGTGGACGACCGCGTGACCGTGGTGCCGGTCCCACAGCGCCTGGTCCGCCAGCGCCGCCTGCTCGGCGATCGTCCGCCCACCACGCCGGGCGTTGCGCAGGGCGGCGAGGGCCAGGTCCCCGACCTGGGTCGCCACCAGCCCCCGTCCCGCCGCGTCGAGCAGGGTCACGGTCAGCAGGTCGCCGTTGAGCGACCAGTCGAACAGGTCGCTCGTCACGCGCGGGGCGGGCTCGACGACGGCGCGCAGGGCGAACCGGTCGGTCGCGACGTCGGCCGGCGGGAGCAGCTGCCACTGCAGCTCGGCGGCGATGCTGTAGTCGTAGGTGCGGCGCGCCAGCTCGAGCTGGTCGGTGGTGGTGGCCGCCTGGTGGAGCAGGACGGCCAGGGTGCGGCCCAGCCGTCGCCAGTCGGGCAGCCCGAACGCCGCGGCCGGCCCCTGGGTCGACGGGCCCACGACGGTCAGCACGCCGGGTGTGTAGCCGTAGGCCTCGAGCGGGATGTAGCGCAGTTCCCGGTCCCCGGCACGGTGGGAGAGCACCACCTCGGCGCGCAGCGCCTGCGCGGCCGGGCCCTCCCCCACGTCGAGGTGCGCCCGGGCCGGGGCCTGCGCCCCGTCGCGCACCGCCGCGGCCACGAGGTGGAGGCGCTCGCGCCGTCGGTCGAGCAGGTGCAGCTCGACGCGGTCGGCGTCGAGCACCGCGCGGAGCTCGTCCGTCGCGGCGGACGCGGCGCGGGCCCCGGGCACGGCGAGGACCCGGTCGACCAGCTCGGCGGCGACCTCCCGCGGCGAGGACGCCGGGGACGTCACCGCCCGGTGTCCGGTGACTCGACGTCGGTGTCCGCGGCGAGCGCGTCGTAGGCGCGGGCGAAGCCCTCCGCCCCGAGCAGGAGGGCGTCCCGCTCCTCCGGGCTCATGGCCTCGGTGACCCGACCGAGGGCCCGGGCCCGGGCGCCGGCCAGGTCGGACAGGACCGAGCGGCCCGCGGGGGTGAGCTCCAGCAGGGTGGCCCGGCGGTTGTCCGGCGCGACCTCGCGCGTGATCAGGCCCGCGGCCGTCAGCCGGTCACTGATCCGGCTGGCGGTGGACGGGGGCACGCCGAGCGCGTCCCCGAGGGCGGTCACCTTCGCGCCCCCGAGGTGGTCCAGGGACTGCAGGGCGCGCAGGTGGGACGGGGAGACGTTCTCCTCCATGTCGCTGAGCACGCCGACGCTCAGCTCCAGGAGGCCCCGCAGCGCGTGCTCCAGGCGGCCGGCGAAGACCGACCCGATCGCGTCGTCGGATCGACGCGGTTCTCCCGGCACGGCCCCGACTGGCTCACCCATGATCACACGATCCCACTCGTGCTCGACGTTCGGCGACCGCGGTCGCCCTCCCGACGACGTGCATCATGCACGACCACGCGGCCCGCCCGGCACGGTCTCGCCCGGCACCCCCGCGCCGCGCCGGGATCACCTCCCGCGCGCCGCCCAGGCGCCGACGAGACCGAAGACGAGGGCCGTCGCCGCACTCGCGGCCGCGCCGCGCCGGTGCTCCCGGTCGAGGACGGCCAGCCCGGCCATGCTCGCGGCGTGCGCGGCGTCGACGGCCGCGCCCAGCATCGTCGACGCCCGGCCCGGCACGACCAGGCCCACGAGTCCCTGCAGGAGGTGGCGCGCACCGAGGACCCGAACGACGGCGACGACCCGGGCGTCCCCGCTCCCGTCGAGCCGAGCGGCCACGGCCACCGGTCGGAGGAGCAGGGCAGCACCGTGCGCCACGTGCGCGGCGTGGACGAGATCGGGGCGTCGGGTCCACACCGTCATCCCCGATCCGTCCGGTCCCGTCGACCGAGACCGCGGGCGCCGACGACGGCGGCGGAGAGCGCGGTCGCCGCGGCCGCCCCGACCAGCGCGCCCCGGTGCTCGGCGGCCCAGGTCTGCGGGTCGGTCGACCAGGCCTCGTCGTCGAACGGCCCGTGGGCGCCGGCGTCGACCTCGACGTCACGCGGCTCGTCGAGGTTCGACCCCCGCCGGGGGAGGTCGGCGCTCGTCTGCTGCCCCGCCACCCCGTAGCGCCCGAGGTAGAGGTCGACGAGCTTGTGGGCGAGGCGCTCCCCGAGGATCGTGTACACGGTGGCCAGGCCGACCCACATGTTGCGTCGCGGGTGCTCGGCGAGGAAGCGGATCGCGCGCGCGGCGACCTCGGGCTGCCACACCGGTGCCACCGGCCGGGGGTGTCCCGCGACGCGGGCGAGGTTCCAGGTGAACTGCGGGGTGTTGAGCCCCGGCAGCTGCACCATGCACACCCGCACCCGGCTCTTCTCGTGGGCGAGCTCGGTCATCACCGACTCGGTGAAGCCCTTGATGGCGTGCTTGGCGCCGCAGTAGGCGGACTGCAGCGGGATCGAGCGGTAGGCCATCGCGGAGCCGACGTTGACGATCACCCCGCGGTCGCGGGGCCGCATCCGGGCCAGGGCCGCCCGGGTGCCGTGGACCTGGCCGTAGTAGGTCACGTCGGTGACGCGCCGGAACTCCTCGAGGGTGGTGTCCCAGAAGAAGGCCAGGGAGCCGACGAACGCGACGTTGACCCAGAGGTCGATCTCGCCGAGCCCCTCCTCCACCTGCCGGGCCGCCTGCTCCACGGCGTCGGGGTCGGCGACGTCGCAGACGACGGGCATCGCCCGTTGTCCCGCGGCCTTGACGTCCGCGGCCGCGGCGTCGAGTCCGGCCTGCCCGCGGGCGAGGACGGCGACGTCGTAGCCCGCCGCGGCGAGCTCCCGGACGGTCGCGCGCCCGACCCCGGCGGTGCCGCCGGTGACGACTGCGATCCTGGTCATCGTTCCTCCGATCGGTGGGTGGTGCTCGGGGATCCGGCCTCGAGCGGCTCGAGGACCGTCGCGGCCTCGAGCAGCAGGGCGTGGACGAAGGCCTGGGGCAGGTTGCCGCGCAGCTGGCGCTGCGTGACGTCGAACTCCTCGGTGAGCAGGCCCGGCGGCCCGCAGGCCGAGCGGCCCCGCTCGAAGAAGTGCCGCGCGCACAGCGCGTCGCCCTGCTGCTCGCAGGCCAGGGCGGTGATGAAGTTGCAGAGCAGGAAGGCGCCCTCGGCGTCGCCGAGGGGCCGGTCGTCGACCCGGAACCGGTAGGCGTAGCCCTCGCTGGTCAGCTCGCGCAGGTAGGCCGCGAGGGTCGCGCGGCTGCGCGGGTCGTCCGCGGGGACCGCCCCGCGCACCGCGGCGAGGAGCAGGGCCCCGTCGGGGCGGGGGTCGTCCGCGGCGCGCTGCCAGCGCCCGCTCGGGTGGGTGGAGGTGCGGGCGGTGTGGGCCAGGATCGTGTCGGCGAGCGCCGACCAGCGCCCGGCCTCGCCGCCGCCCGTCGCGCCGGCGACGGCGCGCAGCCCGGCCACACACACCAGCCGGCTGTGGGTCCACTCCCGGTCCTCGAGCTCCCACACCCCGGCGTCGGGCTCCGTCCAGCGCTGCTCGATCGCGGCGACCGCCGTCTCCACGGCGCGCCACCCCTCGGCGTCCAGCCGGTCCCGCTCCGCGGCCGAGGCCAGGAGCAGCAGCAGCTCCCCGAAGGCGTCGAGCTGGAACTGGTGGCCGCCGCGGTTGCCGACCCGGTCGCCGCCGCCGGGGTAGCCGGGCACCCCGAGGTGGACCTCCTCGGGCACCGGCCCGCCGTCGACCGCGTACGCCGGGGCGAGCCGGGGCCCGTCGTCGAGCAGGCGGGCGCCGAGGAAGCGCACGGCGTCGTCGAGCAGATCGTCGAGGCCGGCGACGGCGGCCGCGCGTCCGGCGTAGCACTGGTCGCGGACCCAGGTGTAGCGGTAGTCGAAGTTGGCCCGGCCGCCGGGCCGCTCGGGCAGGCTGGTGGTGGCCGCGGCGACCATCGCGCCCGAGCCGGTGGTCATGCCGCGCAGCACGGCGGCGGCGTGGGCGGCGTCGCGCGGGGCCGCCCCGATCAGCCGCGAGCTCGCCGGGACGCTCGCGTGCCAGCGGGTCTCGGTCTCCCGCCAACAGAGGTCGGGGTCGGGGGCCCGGTCGGGGAGCTCCGGGCCGATCTCCAGGACGAGGTCGTGGTGGCGCCCCGGCGCGACGACGAGGTCGAGCTCGAGGCGCGCGCCGCCGTCGGTCGTCACCGGGACCGCGTCGCCCCCGCCGCGCCAGCGCATCCGCAGGTCGCCGATCCGTCCGGTCCAGCAGCCCTCGTCGTCGCGGTGCAGCTCGGTGAGGGGGTGGCGCCCGTAGTCGCCGCGGGGGTCGAGCACGACGTGCACCGAGGCCGGGACATCGTCGGCGAGCACCCGGCGCAGCAGCACGAGCCGGCCCGAGTCGGCGGGCAGGGCGAGCGCCTCGCGGCTCTCGACGGGTCCGCCGTCGGTCATCCACCGGCTGCGCCAGATCAGGGAGCCGTCCTCGTAGTGCCCGCCCCACACGTAGCGCTCGGTCGGGGTCAGGTCGTAGTGCCCGGGCGCCCCGAGCAGCCGGCCGAAGACGGCGGTCGAGTCCCAGCGCGGCGCGCACATCCACACGACGTCGCCGCGCGGACCGAGCAGTGCGCCGCGCTCGCCGTCGGCGAGCAGCGCGTACTCGCGCAGGACCTGCGGCGAGTCGAGGGTGGCCGCGGAGCCGTCGGAGACGTCGCGCGAGCGGCCGGACGGCCGGGCCGGCGGAGCCTGGTGCTGGGTGGTCACGGGCGCTCCCGGGGGGTCGCTGGGTGGAGGTGGTCGGGTCAGGCGACCCGGTAGGGCTCGAGGTCGGCCGCGCGCAGGGTCAGCCCGTGCCCGGGCCGGGAGCGGTCGGGCCGCAGGGTGCCGTCGGGCTCCGGGCGCAGGACGCCGTC
Organism: uncultured Actinomycetota bacterium; assembly: GCA_963716955.1. Taxonomy (GTDB): domain Bacteria; phylum Actinomycetota; class Actinomycetes; order Mycobacteriales; family Pseudonocardiaceae; genus Actinomycetospora. The sequence goes on along the minus strand of CAVQUY010000014.1, from coordinate 6,589 downwards.
GAAGGCGCGGGCCTCGATGCGCACGTGGTCGTGGAAGTACTCGAGGTGGCGCAGGTGCCACACCGCGGTGCCCCCGTGGGCGCTGACCTGCGGCGCGCAGTGCAGCGAGAGCTCCAGGCCCCGCGCGTCGCACAGGGCGGCCACGCGGGTCAGGGCGGTGTAGCCGCCGCAGCGGGTGACGTCGGCCTGCAGGCAGTCCACCGCGCCGGCGGCGAGCATCCGGTGGAAGTAGGGCAGGTCGTAGCCGTACTCGCCGGCGGCGACGTCCAGCCCGTCGGGGCCGTGGTCGCGGACGAGGGCCAGGCCCTCGAGGTCGTCGGAGCTCACCGGCTCCTCCAGCCAGGTCACGCCCCGGTCGGCGAGTCGCCGCGCCCAGCCCAGGGCCTGCTTGCGGGTGTACGCGCCGTTGGCGTCGGCCAGCAGCTCGGCGTCGTCGCCGACGGCCTTGCGGGCCACGTCCAGGCGGTGCTCGTCGTCCTCGGGACGCCGCCCGACCTTGATCTTGACCGAGGTCATGCCCTCGTCGACCCAGCGCTCGAGCTGGGTGCGCAGCTGGTCGTCGTCGTAGGAGGTGAACCCGCCGCTGCCGTAGACCGGGGTGGCGTCGTGCACCGCGCCCAGCGCCACCGACAGCGGTACGTCCCGGACGCGGGCGTGCAGATCCCACAGCGCGATGTCGACCGCGGAGATCGCCTCCGCGACGACACCGGGCCGGCCGAGGTTGCGCACCGCGTGGTGCATCGCGGCCCACGCCGCGGGCACCGCGAGCACGTCGCGGCCGCGGACGACGTCGGCGAGGACGGCGTCGACCGTGGTCGCCACCGGCGACCCCGCGTAGGTGTAACCGAGCCCCGTACAGCCGGCCGCGTGCGCCTGCACCACGACGATCGTCGTGGCGTCCCACGCCAGCGTGCCGTCGGACTCCGGGGCGTCCGTGGGCAGCGTGTAGGCCGCCACCTCCAGGCCCTCGAGGGGCACCGTTGTGCTCACAAGTACGTCGTACCACGTGCACTTAGTTCTTTAAACACGTCGTGCGTCACGCACGAACCTGTGCAACCCTGGAGGCAGTCGAACGGAAGGAGTCGGGCCGATGCTCGTCGCGGACTACGTTCTCGAGCGCCTGCGTCAGTGGGGCGTGCACCGCATCTACGGCTATCCCGGGGACGGGATCAACGCCTTGCTGGGCGCGCTGGACCGGGCCGAGGGCGATCCGGAGTTCATCCAGGCCCGGCACGAGGAGATGGCCGCCTTCATGGCGACCGCCCACGCCAAGTTCACCGGTGGCATCGGGTGCGCGATGGCCACCTCGGGGGGCGGCACGATCCACCTGCTCAACGGGCTGTACGACGCCAAGCTCGACCACCAGCCGGTGGTCGCGATCATCGGGCAGCAGAAACGGATCGGGCTGGGCTCGGCGTTCCAGCAGGAGATCGACCCGAACTCGCTGTACAAGGACGTCGCGTCGGACTTCGTCCAGACCTGCATGGTCCCCGGGCAGGCCCGCCACCTGATCGACCGGGCGTGCAAGGTCGCCCTGACCAACCGCACCGTCACCGCCGTGATCATCCCGGAGGACGTCGGCGAGTCCGAGGCGGTCGAGTCGCCGCCGCGGGAGCACGGCGCGGTGTTCTCGGGGGTGGGCTGGACCCAGCCGCGCGTGATCCCGCCGCCCGACGAGCTGCGCAAGGCCGCCGACATCCTCAACGCCGGGCAGAAGGTGGGGATGGTGGTCGGCCAGGGGGCGCAGACCGCCGCGGACGAGGTCATGGAGATCGCCGAGCTGCTCGGGGCGGGCGTGGCCAAGACCTCGCTGGGGCGGGTGGAGCCGGCCGACGAGCTCCCCTACGTGACGGGGCCCATCGGTCTGCTGGGCTCGACCGCCAGCGACTACGTGATGTCGAACTGCGACACGCTGCTCTTCGTCGGCACCAGCTTCCCCTATGCGGAGTGGCTGCCCGAGGAGGGCCAGGCGCGCGGCGTCGAGATCAACCTGGACGGCCGCATGATCGGCGTGCGGTACCCGATGGAGTCCCACCTCGTCGGCGACGCGGGCGACACGCTGCGCGAGCTCATCCCCATGATCGAGCACAAGACCGATCGCTCGTGGCGGGAGCAGGTCGAGAAGCAGGTCGACGAGTGGTGGCGCGTGCTCGACGACCGCGCCCACGACGACGCCGACCCGCTCAACCCCGAGCTGGTGGTCCACGAGCTCTCCAAGCGGCTGCCCGACCAGGCGATCCTGACCACCGACGCCGGCTCGACGGCCAACTGGTGGTCGCGGCACCTGCGGATGCGGCGGGGCATGAAGGCCTCGCTGGCCGGCAACCTCGCCACCATGGGGCCGGGCACCCCCTACGCGGTCTCCGCACGGTTCGCCTTCCCCGACCGCCCGGTCATCGCGCTCATCGGCGACGGCGTCTTCCAGATGAACGGCATGCTCGAGCTGATCACCATCAAGCGGTACTGGGAGCGGTTCCAGAGCGCGCCGCTGGTGTTCTGCGTGTTCAACAACCAGGACCTCAACCAGGTCACCTGGGAGCAGCGGGCGATGGCCGGCGACCCGAAGTACCCCGGCTCCCAGTGGATCCCCGACGTCCCCTACGCGGAGTACGCGAAGCTGCTCGGCCTGCGCGGGATTCGCTGCGACAGCCCCGAGGACATCGGCGGGGCCTGGGACGAGGCGCTGTCGTCGAACGTGCCCTGCGTGCTCGAGGTCGTCGTCGACCCGGAGATCCCGCCGGTGCCGCCGCACATCATGACGATGCAGGTCAAGCACGCAGCGAAGGCCGTCGTGAAGGGCGACCCGGAGGCCCTCGGCATCGCCGAGAAGGGCGTCAAGCAGAAGGCCCACGAGTTCACCGAGTCGATCAAGTCGCACCTGCCCGGGGGGGACCGGTGATCGTCGACCTGGACATCCCCCGCGTGCGCCGGCCCGACCCGGCGACGCCCGCGGACGACCTCGCCGCCGCCCTGCGTGCGCGCCTCGACGGCGAGGTGCGGTTCGACGCCGGCTCCCGCGCGGCGTACTCCACCGACGCGTCGAACTACCGCGAGGTGCCGATCGGCGTCGTCGTGCCGCGGAGCGTCGACGACGCCGAGGCGGCCGTGGCGGTGTGCCACGAGCACGGCGTGCCGATCCTCTCCCGCGGCGGCGGCACCAACCTGGCCGGCAGCACCACCAACACCGCGGTGGTGCTCGACTGGACCAAGTACTGCCATCGGCTGGTCTCGCTCGACGTCGAGGGCCGCACCGCGCTCGTCGAGCCCGGCGCGGCCCTCGACCCGCTGAACGACCAGCTCGCCGAGCACGGCCTGAAGGTCGGGCCGAAGCCCTCCACCCACGCCAGCTGCTCGATCGGCGGCATGATCGGCAACAACTCGTGCGGCTCGACCGCGCAGGCCTACGGGAAGATGGCCGACTCGGTGCGCCGGCTGGAGATCCTCACCTACGACGGGCTGCGCTGCTGGGTCGGCCCGACCAGTGACGAGGAGTACGAGCGGATCCTCGCCGAGGGCGGCCGGCGGGCCGAGCTCTACCGCGGGATGCGCGACCTGCGCGACCGGTACGCCGACGAGATCCGGGCTCGCTACCCGGACATCCCCCGGCGCGTCTCGGGCTACAACCTCGACGCGCTCCTGCCCGAGCAGGGCTTCGACGTCGCGAAGGCCCTCGTCGGTAGCGAGAGCACGCTGGTCACGGTCCTGCACGCCGAGATCGAGCTGTTCCCCACGCGGTCGGCGTCGGCCCTGGTGGTGCTCGGCTACCCGGACATCGTCGCGGCCGGGTCCGACGTCCCCGCGGTGGTCGCCCACGGCCCCTCGGCACTGGAGGGCATCGACCACCGGCTGGTCGAGCTGGAGCGCAACGAGTCGCTGGCCGACGAGGCCATCGCCGAGCTGCCGCGGGGCGAGTCCTGGCTCATGGCGCAGTTCTCCGGCGATGACCAGGACGCCGTCGACCGGGCCGCCCAGGGGCTGGTCGACGAGCTGCGGCGCCGCGACGATCCCCCGACGGCGAAGGTGCTCGACCGGCCGCTCTCCGAGCAGCAGCTCTGGGAGGCCCGGGAGGCCGGGCTCGGGGCCACGGCCTATCCCCCGCTCGCCTCCCCCACCCACCCGGGCTGGGAGGACGCGGCGGTCGCGCCCGACCGGCTCGGCGACTACCTGCGCGACTACACCGATCTGCTCCGTCGCCACGGCCTCGGCGAGACCGCCGTCTACGGCCACTTCGGCCAGGGGTGCGTGCACTGCCGCATCCCCTTCGACCTGGGCACCGCGGGCGGCGTCACCGACTTCCGGTCCTTCCTCGTCGAGGCCGCGCACCTCGTCGCGTCGTACGACGGGTCGCTCTCGGGCGAGCACGGCGACGGACAGGCCCGCGGCGAGCTCCTCCCGATCATGTTCGGTGAGCGGATCGTAGCGGCGTTCGGCGAGCTCAAGGCCCTGTTCGACCCGGGCGAGAAGATGAACCCCGGGAAGGTCGTTCACCCCCGCCGCCTCGACGCCGACCTGCGCCAGGGCATCGACTACCGCCCCTGGGAGCCCGAGACCTTCTTCGACTACCCCGACGACTCGCACCGCTTCTCGGCCGCGGTCTCGCGCTGCGTCGGCATCGGCCACTGCCGCGGCGAGGAGAGCGGGGTCATGTGCCCGAGCTACCGGGCCACCCGGGAGGAGGAGCACTCGACCCGCGGCCGCTCCCGCGTGCTCTTCGAGATGATGCGCGGCGAGGTCATCACCGACGGGTGGCGCTCGACCGAGGTGCGCGACGCGCTCGACCTGTGCCTGGCGTGCAAGGGCTGCAGAGCGACTGCCCGGTGGACGTCGACATGGCCACCTACAAGGCCGAGTTCCTGTCCCACCACTACGCGGGCCGCGCCTGGCGCCGCCCGCTCGCCCACTGGTCCATGGGCTGGCTCCCGCTGTGGGCGCGTCTCGCCACCCGGACCGCGCCGCTGGCCCGGCTGGTCAACCGCATCACCGCGACCCCGGGACTCGACCGGCTGGTCAAGAAGGCCGGCGGCGTCGCCGAGCAGCGGGAGATCCCCGCCTTCGCCGAGGAGCGCTTCAGCACGTGGTTCGCCCGGCGCGGCCCCCAGGTCCCCGCGGCGCCGCACCCCCGGGGCCGGGTCCTGCTGTGGCCGGACACCTTCACCGACGCGTTCCACCCGGCCATCGCGCGCGCGGCGGTCACCGTCCTCGAGGCCGCGGGCTTCGAGGTCACCATGCCGCACGAGGAGGTGTGCTGTGGACTGACCTGGATCTCCACCGGGCAGCTCCCGGTCGCCCAGCGGGTGCTGCGGCGCACGCTCGAGGTGCTGCGGCCGCGTTGCGCGACGGGACGCCCGTGCTGGTGCTCGAACCCAGCTGCGCCGCGGTGTTCCGGTCCGACCTGCCCGAGCTCCTGCACGGCGACGAGGACGCGCACCGCCTCGCCGCGCAGACATACACGCTCGCGGAGCTCCTGGCCAGAAGGCTCCCGACTGGCGCCCCGCGGGACGGCTGGACCGGCGTGCGGTGATGCAGCCGCACTGCCACCAGCACGCCGTGCTCGGCACCGACGCCGACCGCACGGTGGCCGCCGCCGCGGGCGTCGACCTCGAGGTGCTCGACGCCGGGTGCTGCGGCCTGGCCGGCAACTTCGGCTTCGAGGACGGGCACTACGACGTTCGATGGCGTGCGCGGAGGACAAGCTCCTCCCCGCGCTGCGTGACACCGACCCGGGCACCCTCGTCATCGCCGACGGGTACAGCTGCCGGACCCAGATCGAGCAGTCCGACGTGGACCGCACCCCGGTGCACCTCGCCGAGGTGCTCGCGGCCGCGGTGTGCCGCCGGCGTCCCGCGGCGGACCACCCCGAGCAGGACCTCGCGCGGCGCCCCTCCGGCCCGACGGCCGGGAGCGGTGCGTCCGGTCCGGGACCGGTCCCGCGCCTCCGTCGCGGGGGTGTCGTGAGGCGACGCCGCACGGGCGCCCTCGCGGTAGCCGATTGGCGGTCCTGCCCGTGCTCCTGGCCGGCTGTTCGACGAGCAGGGCGGCCAGGGGCCGGGACCCGCCGTGGTCGTGGCGCACGCGGGCGCGGCGCTGCACGAACCGGTCTGGTCCGCGGGGACGCACGCGCACCTGCTCGCCCTCACCGACGACGGCCGGGTCGCCCGGGTCGACCCCGCGGGGGGGGGCCGGCCCGCGAGCAGCACCGTGTCGGCGCCCCTCGGCCAGCTCGGGGAGGACATCGTGGACGACCCCGACGACCCGTCGAAGGCCGTCGTGGCCCAGCCGGACGAGGGCCGGGTCCTCGTGCTGGACGCCACCGACCTGCGGCCCGGGCACGCTGCCCCTCGGCCCCGGACCCGACTACCTCGCCACCGACGACGGCGCCCGGACCGTGCTCGCCCTCTCCGAGGACCGCACGACCGTGTCCGGGTTCGACCTGGGGAACCAGCGCCCGCTCCCGCCGCAGGACGTGCACGCGAGCCGCGACGCAGAGCTCGACGGCGCAGCCCGCGGACGGCCCGTGGAGTACCACGTCCTGGGCTCCGACGGGATCACCCACTACAAGGGCGCCCCCGGGCCGGTCGAGGACCACCGG
>CAVQUY010000013.1:0-11597 GCA_963716955.1 uncultured Actinomycetota bacterium | reverse complement strand
TCGGGACGACAGGATTCGAACCTGCGACCCCTTGACCCCCAGTCAAGTGCGCTACCAAGCTGCGCCACGTCCCGAACCGCTGCCCGACCGCTGCAGCGCGCACCAGGTTACCCGACGCCGCCCTCCCACCCGATCGCCGGGTCGCGGCCGGAGAGCAGGAGCAGGCGGTTCACCCCGGTGGCCTCCTGGGCCCCCGGGAGCGGGGCGCCGAAGGGTCCGCCGGCCATGCCGGAGAACTGCTCGACGAACGGCATGCAGACCTCGACGTCGCTGGACGCGACCGCGAACGGCACCTTGATCGCGGTCGCGAGGTCCCAGCCGTGCAGCACCACCTCGTCGAGCGCGACCACACCGAGCGCTGCCCGCGGCATCGCCACACCGCCGGCCTCGTCCTCGCCCTCCCAGGCCTCGGGCTTGCCCCAGGCGTTCGAGAGGTCGTCGAACGCGGCCGCGAGCAGCTCGCGCCAGCCCTCCGGCAGGCCCGACGCCGGCGGCTCCCCCGTCACCTCCTGCTGGCGCGCGATCGCCGCGAACGCCGCCGTGAACCCCGCCATGTGCTCGAGCAGCGAGCGGACCGGCCAGGCCTCGCACGGGGTCGGCAGGTCGAGGTGCTCGTCGGTCACCAGGGCGACGACGCGGGCCGCCGCGGCGGTCGCGGGGAAGAAGTCGTGCATGCGGTCCTCCGGTGGTGCGGGACACATCTTCCCCACAGTCTCCCGGTTCCCGGGCCCGGCGTCGTCGATCGCCCCGCCGGGCGGGGTTCCCGGGACCGTCGGAGGCGGTCACCGCGGGGTCACGGCAGCTCCCGGGGATTGACCCGTCACCCGGGTGAGGAAGACTACGGCCGTCCGTTACCCGAAGCGGAGGCCCGCAATGACCTTTTCGGCCGGAACCTGGCCGTTCTCGGGTCGGGATGCGGAACTGTCCGTGGTCACGCGGGCCCTCGTCCGCCAGGGCGCCGTCGTGATCGCGGGACCGGCGGGCGTCGGGAAGAGCCGGCTCGCGCGCGAGCTCGTCGCCCGCACGACCGGCAGCGCGGGGTCCGCGTTCGCCGTGGCGACGGAGTCCGCCCGCGAGGTCCCGCTGGGGGCCTTCGCCCCGTGGCTGGACGTCGCCGGATCGGCCCCGCCCGACGTCTCGGCGATCCAGCGGGCGACCGAGGCCCTCGAGGCCCGCGGGGCGTCCTTCGTGCTCGGGGTCGACGACGCCCACCTGCTCGACGGGGTGTCGGCCACCGTCCTGCACCACCTGGCCCTGCGGCGTGCGGTCCGGCTGGTCGTCACCGTCCGGACCGGGGAGCCCGCACCCGACGCCGTCACCGCGCTCTGGAAGGACGACCTCGCCGAGCGCGTCGAGCTCGCACCGCTCGACGAGCACCAGACCCACGCGCTCGTGCGCGCTGCCCTCGGCGGGCCGGTCGAGGCCGCCACCGAGCACCGGCTGTACGCGAGCAGCGGCGGGAACGTGCTGTGGCTGCGCCACCTCGTGGAGTCCGAGCGGGCCGCCGGTCGGCTCGTGCACGACGTCGGGACCTGGCGGCTCGACCGGCACCCGACCATCTCCCCCGCCCTCGACGAGCTCGTGGCCTCGCGTCTCGGACGGCTCTCCGACGACGAGCGGCGGGCGCTGGAGCTCCTCGCGCTGGGCGAGCCGCTCGGGCTGTCGCTGCTCGCGCGGTTCGTCACCGCCGAGGCCATCGAGGAGCTGGCGGAGCGCTCCCTGATCACGATGAGCCAGGACGGCGCGCGCAGCGAGCTGCGGCTCGCGCACCCCCTCTACGGCGAGGTGCTGCGCGCGCGGCTGAGCCCGGTGCGGGCCCGGCGGCTGCGCGGCGAGCTCTCGGAGGCGCTGGGGGCCACCGGCGGGCGCCGGTCCGGCGACGAGCTGCGGCGGGCCGTGCTCGCCCTCGGCGGCGACACCGAGCCCGACGCGGCGATGCTCCTGACGGCCGCGTCGCAGGCGGCGTCCCTGACCGACGTCGAGCTGGCCGAACGCCTGTTCCGCGCGGCCCGCGACGCCGGGGCCGGCTTCCCGGCGCACATCGGCCTGGCCCAGATCCTGACGTGGCTGATGCGCCCCGACGACGCCGAGGCGGAGCTGGCCCGCGCCACGGCGGCCGCGACCGACGACGACCAGCGCGCCCTCGCGGCGGCCACGCGCTTCTTCCTCCTGCACTTCGTGCTCGGGCGTCCCGACGACGGGCGCGCGGTCCTCGACCGGGCCGAGGCCGGCACGACGTCCGTCCCGGCCTGCGCGGTCCTCACCGCCGCCCGCGCGAGCCAGGCCATGGCGGAGAACCGTCTCGAGGAGGGCCGCCGGGCCGCGGCGGAGGCGATGTCGGTCCCCGACACGCCGGCCCTCGCGCTGATCTGGGGGTCCTACGCCGAGGGGATGGGCCGGGCGCTCAGCGGCGTGGGCGAGCCCCTCGCCCCCGTCGTCGCCCGGGGGATCGAGGTCGCCCGCCACGTCGCGGACGCCGCCACCTTCCAGATGAACCTCGGGTACGCCGAGGTGCTCGACGCGACGCTGTGCGCCGACTTCGACCGCGCCCGCGCGCGGGTGGCCTGGCTCCGTGACCAGCCCGGGCCGTTCGCCGCCCCGTTCGCCGCCCTCTACGAGGGCCGGATCGCGCTGGAGACCGGGCGGCCCGCGACCGCGGTCCGGCACATGGAGAGCATCCTCCCGTACTTCCCCGGGCTGGGCGGCGGCTGGACGAAGATGCTGCACACCATCGTCGCCGAGGGGCTCGCCGTGCTGGGCGACGGCGACGGTGCCCGGGCGGCGCTGGCGCGGGCCGACGAGGCCGCCCACCCCGGCGTGCTGATGGCCGACCCGGAGCTCGAGCTCGCCCGCGCCCTGCTCTGCGCCGCGGACGGCCGGCTGGCCGAGGCGACGGCCCGGGCGAACGGCGCGGCGGCCCAGGCCCGGGCGAGCGGCCAGTTCGCGGTGGAGGTGGTCGCCCGGCACACGGCGGTGTCCTTCGGGGACCGCACGCAGCCGGCCCGGCTCGCCGAGCTCGCCCGCATCGTCGACGGCCGGCGGGCCCCCGCCGCGCACGCCCACGCCGTCGCGCTCTCCCGCCGCGACGTGGACGGCCTGCTCGCGGCGTCGCACCAGCTCGAGGAGGCCGAGCTGGTGATGTTCGCGGCGGAGGCCGCGGCGCAGGCCGCGGTGATCGCCCGCGAGGCCGGGCGCCCCGCCGACGCGACGGATGCGGCCGCCCGGGCCGCCGACCTCGCGGAACGGTGCGAGAACGCCGCGACGCCGGCGCTGGTCGCGTCGGTCTCGCCGCTGCGCGTCAGCGACCGGGAGCGCGAGGTGATCCACCAGGCCGCCCGCGGGCTGACCAACCGCCAGATCGCCGACGCGCTGCACGTCTCGGTGCGCACCGTCGAGAGCCACATCTACCGGGCCTGCACCCGGCTCGGGCTGAACGACCGCGCGGCCCTGATCGACGCGCTCGTCCCGCCGCGGCTGCGTGACCGCTCGCCCGAGATGCAGTAGCGCGCTACGGCAGACCCCGCCGCCCCGGAGATCCACGATGTCCCCGTCGCGACGACGGGGCCGGGGGTGGGCGGTGGAGCAGCACCGACGTCGGGACGTCCTGCTCGCCCGGCCCGGCGAGTCCGTCACCTCGATCACCGAGACCGCCGACGGGCACGTCATCGAGCGCCACACCGGCGCCGACGGCAGCGCCACGAGCCGCGACACCGCGCCCGACGGCAGCTGGACCCTCACCACCGACGACGGGTGCGGGACGACGACCGACGGCTTCGGCACCGCGGACGGCTCGCACTCGATCACGACCAACCACGCCGACGGGTCCTACGACTACGTCGCGGACGACGGCTCCGGCGCCACCGAGCGCGTCCACCGGGACCCCGACGGCACGTTCACCCAGTCGTTCCGCCGCGCCGACGGCTCCTGGTACTCGATCGCCGCGCACCCGGACGGCAGCGTCACGGAGTCCGACGCCGTCGGCTAGTGCTTGCGCGCCCGCTTCTCCCGCACCCGCACGTTGATCTGCACCGGGGTGCCGGTCAGCGGGAACGTCTCGCGCAGCTTGCGCTCCAGGAACCGGCGGTAGCCGGCCTCGAGGAACCCAGACGTGAACAGCACGAACGTCGGCGGCCGGTTCTGCGCCTGCGTCGCGTAGAGGATCTTCGGCTGCTTCCCGCCGCGCACCGGGGGCGGGGTGGCGGCGACGACGTCGGCGAGCCACTGGTTGAGCTGCCCGGTCGGCACCCGGCGGTCCCAGTTCTCCAGCGCGGTCCGCATCGCCGGGGCGAGCTTCTGCACCGCGCGGCCGGTCCTCGCCGAGATGTTGACCCGCTCGACCCACGGGAACCGCACCAGGGCCCGCTCCAGCTCGCGCTTCATCGCGGTCCGGCGGTCCTCGTCGACGAGGTCCCACTTGTTCATCGCGAGCACCAGCGCGCGGCCGGCCTCGACGACCTGCGAGGCCACCCGCAGGTCCTGCTCGGCGATCGGCTCGGAGGCGTCGAGCAGCAGCACCGTCACCTCGGCCGCCTCGATCGCCGCCTTGGTCCGCAAGCGACGCGTAGTACTCCATGCCGGAGGCCTGGTTGACCTTGCGGCGCAGGCCCGCGGTGTCGACGAGCTGCCACGTCTGGCCGTCGATCTCGACGAGCGAGTCGACCGGGTCCGTCGTCGTGCCCGCCGTCGCGTCGACGACCGAGCGGTTCTCGCCGGTCAGCTGGTTGAGCAGGCTGGACTTGCCCACGTTCGGCTTCCCGACGAGCGCCACGCGGCGCGGCCCGCCCTCGAGGTCGACGTCGTCGCGGGGCGAGGTGGGCAGCACGTCGAGCACGGCGTCGAGCAGGTCGCCCGAGCCGCGGCCGTGCAGGCCCGACACCGGGTGCGGCTCGCCGAGCCCGAGGCGCCACAGCGCGGGGAGCTCGTCGAGGCCGCGCGCGTCGTCGACCTTCGTCGCCGCCAGCAGCACCGGCCGGTCGGAGCGGCGCAGCACGCGGGCGGCGGCCTCGTCGACGGTCGTCGCGCCGACCTGGCCGTCGACGACCAGCAGGATCGCGTCCGCGGTCCGCATCGCGGTCTCGGCCTGGGCGGAGATCGCGGCCTGCATGCCCTTGGCGTCCGGGACCCAGCCGCCGGTGTCCAGCAGCGTGAACCGCCGGCCGTTCCAGAGCGCGTCGTAGGCGACGCGGTCGCGGGTCACGCCGGGCACGTCCTGCACGACCGCCTCGCGGCGGCCGAGGATCCGGTTGACCAGCGTCGACTTGCCGACGTTCGGCCGGCCGACGACGGCGAGCACCGGCTGGGCCGGCCGTCCCCCGGCGTCGAGACCGGCGTCGTCCAGCACCGCCCCCGCGCCGATCTCGGCGGGGAGTTCCTGCGTCACTTCTCCCCCGTCGCTTCGCTCGCCCGGATCACGTTCATCCTCCGTTCGGGACCCCGCCGCCGACCTGGGCCAGCGCCGGGGTGAGCATGCCGCGCTCGGCGGCCAGGTCCTCGAGACGGTCCAGCACGGCGTCGACGTCGAGCAGCGACGTGTCCACCTCGACGGCGTCGGACGCGGCGCGCAGCGGCGACGAGGTGCGCGAGGAGTCGAGGCGGTCACGGCGGGCGAGGTCGGCGCCGGTCGAGGCGGCGTCCGCCGTGCGGCCGGCCGAGGTGTCCTCGGCGGTGCGGCGGTCGGCGCGGACGTGGTCCGAGGCGATCAGGTAGATCTTCAGGGGGGCGTCCGGGACGACGACGGTGCCGATGTCCCGGCCCTCGACGACGATCCCGGCACCGTCGGCGACGGTCTCGGCGACGATGCGCCGCTGCTCGGCCACCAGGTGCTCGCGCACCGCGGTCAGGGCGGAGACCGCGGAGACGGCGCGCGTGACCTCGAGGCCGCGGATCTCGGCGCCGACGTCCTCGCCGCCGAGCAGCACCCGGGGCTCGGCGGGGTCGGTGGACATCACGAGGTCCGCGTCGACGGCGACCGCGACGGCCTCGTCGTTCCCGTCGGCGTCCGTGCGGGCGGCGTCGAGCGGGACCCCCGCGCGCATGACGGCGAGGGTGGCGGCGCGGTACATGGCGCCGGTGTCGAGGTAGCGGGCGCCCAGGCGCAGGGCGATGCCGCGCGCGGTGGTGGACTTGCCGGTGCCCGAGGGTCCGTCGACCGCCACGATCCCCTGGAGCACCATCTCCGGCCGGTCCACGGCACGCCTCCCAGCGTTCTCGACACCCTGCCGGAAGTCCATTGTGCCAGCTGGGTGCCGAAGGCACGTGAGCAGTAAGTGCGGCTATGACGACACTTGGTGCTCACGGGCCCGGAGGGCACCTACAGCCCCACCGCCTTGTACAGCGACCCCACCTCGTCACGGCCCAGCTTGCGCAGGGTGCCGGCCCGCTGGTTGCCCAGGTGCACGTCGCCGACGGCGGTGCGGACCAGGCGTTCCACCGGCTTGTCGATCGCCTCGAAGATGCGCCGGACGATGCGGTTGCGGCCCTCGTGCAGGACCACCTCGACCATGACCCGCGAGCCGGACCGGTCGATCACCCGGAAGCTGTCGACGGCCGCCGGGCCGTCGTCGAGCTCCACCCCGGCGCGCAGCCGCTGCCCGAGGTCCTTCGCGACCGGGGTGCGGATCTCCGCGAGGTAGGTCTTCGGGATCTCGTACGACGGGTGCATGAGCCGGTTGGCCAGCTCGCCGTCGTTCGTGAGCAGCAGCAGCCCCTCGGTCGCGGCGTCGAGGCGCCCGACGTGGAACAGGCCCTTCGTGCTCGACGCCTTCTCCAGCACGACGTCGCCGACGCAGCGGCGCCCGTGCTCGTCCCACATCGTCGAGAGCATCCCCTCGGGCTTGTTCAGCGCGAGGTGGACGGTCTCGGTGTCGGTCAGGACCCGGCTGCCGTCGACGTGGATGACGCTGGAGTCCGGGTCGACGCGCCGGCCCATCTCCTTGACGACCTCGCCGTCGACCTCGACCCGGCCCTGGCGCATCAGGATCTCTGCCTGCCTCCGCGAGGCCACGCCGGCCTCGGAGAGGACCTTCTGCAGGCGGATTCCCTGCTCACCCTCGGTCACAGGGGTCCAGCGTAGTGGGTCTCGGGCACTAGGCTCCCGGGTCGTGTCGACGCCGACCGTCGCCGCCCGGCCGCACCTGCGGCTCGCGGTCGCCGCCGGGGCCGCCGCGCTCGCCGCGGCGATGGGCGTCGGGCGGTTCGTGTTCACCCCGATCATCCCCGTGATGGGCGCCGAGGTCGGCCTGTCGACCGCGCACGCCGGCCTGCTCGCCTCGGTGAACTACCTCGGCTACCTCGTGGGCTGCGTCCTGGCCGCCGCGCCGGTCGTCCGTCGCCACCGCGGCGCGGATCCTGACGGCGGGGCTGGTCCTGACCGTCGCGACGCTCGCCGCCATGCCGCTGACCACGTCGTCCGCGGTGTGGTCGGGCGCCCGGTTCGTCTCCGGGGTCGCGAGCGCCTTCGCCTTCGTCACGGCCGCCGACCTGGTCCTGACGCTGCTGCGCCGCCACGGCCGCGACGACCTCGCCGGCTGGGTCTTCGGCGGGGTCGGCGCCGGGATCGCCCTCTCCGGCGCGGTGACCCCGGTCGCCGCGGCGATCGGCGGCTGGACCGCCACCTGGTACCTCGCCGCGGTCCTCGCGCTCGCGCTCGCCGTCCCCGCGCTGCGGCTGGCGCGGCTGCCCGTCGATCCGCACGACCACGGCGAGGGTGCCGGTCCCCCGCCCCGGGTGGCGCTCCTGGTGGCGCTCGGCGTCTCGTACTTCCTCGAGGGCGCGGGCTACATCATCACCGGCACGTTCCTCGTCGACGTCGCCACCCGGATCGGGCCCGCGTGGGTCGCGGCGGGCAGCTGGACGATCGCCGGGCTCGCCGGGGTGCCCTCGTGCGTCGTGTGGGCGCGGATCGGCGCCCGCTGCGGCCGGGGTCCGGCCCTCCTCGCCGCCCTCGGGGTGCAGGCCGTCGGGCTGGCGCTGCCGGCGCTGGTGGCGTCGCCGGCCGCCGTCGTCGTCTCCGCCGTCGTCTTCGGCGGCACGTTCGTCGCGATCGTCATGCTGACCCTGCCGCTGGCCCGGGCGCTCGCGGGCCGGGGCGCCGGGCCCGTCGTCGCGGTGTTCTCCGCCCTCTACGCGCTGGGCCAGGCCGTGGGGCCGGTGAGCGTGGCCCTGGTGGTGGACGGCGACGACGCCCGGCCCGCCCTCGCCCTCGGCGGCGCGCTGGTGGTCGCCGCCGCGCTCGTCGCGGTCCCGGCGGCGTGGGGTGGCGGGCGGCGCCGCGACGGGTGACCGCGGCCGGTCACAGCTCGTCGATGTCGTCCACCTCGGGGAGCAGCGGGGCGATCGGCGGCAGGTCGTCGAGCGAGGCGAGGCCCAGGCGCTCCAGGAACAGCTCGGTGGTCCGGTACAGGGTGCCGCCCGTGGACGCGTCCAGGCCCGCCTCGACGATCAGGCCCCGCGCGGTGAGCGTGCGCATGACGCCGTCGACGTTGACCCCGCGCACCGCGGCCACCCGCGAGCGGGTCACCGGCTGCCGGTAGGCGACGACGGCGAGGGTCTCCAGCGCCGCCCGCGTGAGCCGCGAGCGCTGCCCGTCGAGCACGAACCGCTCGACGTAGGGGGCGAACCGGGCCCGCGAGGCGTACCGCCAGCCCTCGTCGGTGACCCGCAGCTCGAAGCCGCGCGCCGCGTACGACGCCGCGAGCCGCTCGAGGGCGGTGCCCACCCGCGCGACCGGCTGCTCCAGCACCTCCGCCAGCTGCCCCGCGGGCACCGGGGCGTCGACGACCATCAGCACGGCCTCGATCGCGGCGTCCAGCTCGGCGTCGTCGCCCAGCGCCGGGAGGTCCTCCGGGCTCGTCCCGGCCGGCCGAGCTCACGACCGCTCCGGGTCGAGCGCCGCGCTCCCGCCGTCGTCGTCACCCGGCGCCCAGCGGACGGCGAGCTCGGCGAACGCCTCGTCCTGGTCGAGCGCGACCTGGCGCGAGCGGTACATCTCCAGCACGCCGAGGAAGCGCCCGACGACCTCGACCCCGTGCGTCGCGTCCGCGCAGAGCTCGGCGAACGTCAGCCGCCCGGCCGCGCGCAGCCGCCCGGTCATGATCTCCACCTGCTCGGGCACCGAGACCGACGGCGCGTGCAGGTGGTCCAGCCCGACCATCGGCGGCGGCGCGGGCCGGAACACCGCGGCGGCGACCTCGGCGAACCCGGCGGCGTCGACGCCGAGCTCGACCGGCGGCAGCAGCGCGGCCAGCTCCGGGGGCAGCGAGACCGCCCGCGGCCAGCGTCGTCGCGCCGCGCCCTCGAGCTCCCGGAAGAGCGCCGCGACCTGCTGGTAGGCCCGGTACTGCAGCAGCCGGGCGAAGAGCACGTCGCGGGCCTCGAGCAGGGCGAGGTCCTCCTCGTCCTCGACGTCCGCGGCGGGGAGCAGGCGGGCGGCCTTGAGGTCGAGCAGCGTCGCGGCGACGACGAGGAAGCCGGTCGTCTCCTCGAGGTCGGCCGCTCCGCCGAGGGCGGCGGTGTAGGCGATGAAGTCGTCGGTCACCCGGTGCAGCGCGACCTCGGTGACGTCGAGCTCGTGGCGCCCGATGAGCGCCAGCAGCAGGTCGAACGGCCCGGTGAAGTTCTCCAGGGTGACCTGGAAGCCGGCCCGTTCCGGGGCCTCGGGCGCCGTCGTCACCGCGGTCACCGGGAGAGGACCTCGCGGGCCAGGGCGCGGTAGGCCTCCGCGCCCGCCGACTTCGACGCCCACCGGGTGATCGGCTCCCCGGCGACGGTGGTCTCCGGGAAGCGGACGGTGCGGTTGATGACGGTGTCGAAGACCAGCTCGCCGAAGGCCTCCACGACGCGGGCCATCACCTCGCGGGTGTGCAGGGTGCGCGGGTCGTACATGGTGGCCAGGATGCCGGTGATCTCCAGCTTGGGGTTCAGCCGGTCCTGCACCTTCTCGATCGTGTCCATGAGCAGGGCCACCCCGCGCAGCGAGAAGTACTCGCACTCCAGCGGGATCAGCACCCCGTCCGCGCAGGCCAGCGCGTTGACGGTGAGCAGCCCGAGCGAGGGCTGGCAGTCGACGAGCACGTAGTCGTAGTCCTCGAGCGCCGGGGCGAGGGTGCGCCCGAGGGTCTGCTCGCGCCCCACCTCCGTGACCAGCTGCACCTCGGCGGCGGAGAGGTCGATGTTGGAGGGCAGCAGGTCCAGACCCTCGACGGTCGTCGGACGGATGACGTCGTCGATCCGGACCCGCCGCTCCATGATCAGGTTGTAGATCGTGGTGTCGAGCTCGTGCGGCTGGACGCCGAGCCCCACCGACAGCGCTCCCTGGGGGTCGAAGTCGACGAGGAGCACCCGCCGGCCGTACTCCGCGAGGGCCGCGCCGAGGTTGATCGTCGAGGTCGTCTTCCCGACCCCCCCCTTCTGGTTGCACATCGCGAGGACCGTCGCCGGGCCGTGGGTGTCCAGCGGGGTCGGCTCCGGGACCTCGCGACGCGGCCGCGCGACGGGCTCCGCCGCGTCGGCCGGGGCGGCCCCGCCCGACGACTCGGACCGGGCCGGGTCGGGGGGACCCATGTGGAGGGACTCGGCGTCGAACAGCCCTGCCGACATCCCGAGCCTCCCTCCCGTCCCCACGGGGCCCGACCACCGCGGGGCGACACGCACGATCCTCGTCGTCCGGCCAGGCTAGGAGGCCCGTCCGCCCGGAGTCACCGCGACTCGCCGGGTGTGGCGAGATCGCCGCAGGGGCATCCCCACCGATGACCCACACCACAGAACCGGTCGCGGAGCATTCGCCGCGCTCTGTGTTGGGCCGTGCACTCGGCGTGCTCGCCGCGTTCTCCGACGCCTCCCCCGAGCTCGCCCTCGCCGACATCGTGGCCGCGACCTCGTTGCCCCCGGCCACGGCGCACCGCATCGTCGCCGAGCTCGTGGCCTGGGGGGCCCTGGAGCGGATCGGGCGCGGGCGCTACCGGATCGGGATGCGGCTGTGGCGGGTGGGTGCCCTCGCGCCGTCCGCGCGGAACCTGCGCGAGGCCGCGCTCCCGCCGATGCAGGACCTCGCCGCGGCGACCGGCCACGTCGTGCACCTGGTCGTCCTCGACGGGCACCGGGCGCTGTTCGTCGAACGGCTGGCCGGGCACGACGACGAGTTCACGGTGCGCTCCCGGGTGGGCCGGGACATGCCGCTGCACGCGAGCGGCCCCGGGAAGGTCCTCCTCGCCCACGCCCCGGCCGCGCTGGTCGACGAGGTGCTCGCCCGGGGGCTGCCGCGGTTGGCGCCCGGCACGATCACCGATCCCGCCGCGCTGCGCGAGGCCCTCGGCGTCGTCCGCCGGACCGGGTACTGCCTCTCCCGCGAGGAGATGACCGAGGGGGCCGCGTCGGTGGCCGCGCCCGTGATCGACGCGGCGGACCGGGTGGTGGCCGCGCTCGCCGTCGTGGTCCCGTCGTCGGCGGCACTGCCGCCGTTCATCCCGGCCGTGCGGATGGCCGCCGCCGCCGCCTCGCGACGGCTCGGGCACCGGGCCGACCGGGCCGAGATTCCGGTGGGTGCGAGAACCGGCTGACGCCGTGACGGCGCTGTCCCATACTCCGGACATCCGGGACGT
>CAVQUY010000012.1:0-193201 GCA_963716955.1 uncultured Actinomycetota bacterium | reverse complement strand
GCCGCCCTCACCCTCCGCCCGAAGTCTCTTCGTGAGCGTGTCGAGAACGTCGTGCCGGCTCCGTCCCCGGGGTACGAGCGGCCACCATGGCCGCCACCGACGAGGGAGAACGGCCATGAAGCACCTGATCCTCAAGCACTACCGCGGCGGCCCGACCCCGGTCGTCGACTACGGGTCGATCGACCGGTGGACGCCGGAGGAGGTCGACGCGCACATGCAGTACATGAACGACTTCGCGGACCGCCTCCGGGAGAACGGGGAGTTCGTCGACGCCCAGGCGCTGGCGTCCGCGGGCGCGTTCGTCCGGTTCGACGGCGAGGGGCGTCCACCGGTCACCGACGGTCCGTTCGCCGAGACCAAGGACCTCATCGCCGGCTGGATGATCGTCGACGTCGACTCCTGGGAGCGCGCGGTCGAGCTCGCCGGGGAGCTCTCCGCCGCGCCCGGCCCGGGCGGCGAGCCGATCCACGAGTGGCTCGAGGTCCGTCCGTTCCTCACCGACGTGCCCGGGTCCGCCGAGTGAGCAGTTCGCTCGACGACGGGACGCTGCTGCGGGAGCTCGTGCCCGCGGTGATCGGCGTCCTCGTCCGGCGCGGAGCCGATTTCGCGTTGGCCGAGGACGCCGTGCAGGAGGCGCTGATCGCGGCGCTCGCGTCCTGGCCGGACGACCCGCCGCGCGACCCGAAGGGGTGGCTGGTCGCGGCGGCCTGGCGCCGGTTCCTCGACGCGACCCGGGCCGAGTCGTCGCGGCGGGGCCGGGAGGCGGGGGTGGACGCCGAGCCGCCGCCGGGCCCGGCACCCGCCACCGACGACACGCTGCGCCTCTGGTTCCTCTGCGCGCACCCGTCCCTTCCGCCGGCCTCGGCCGTCGCCCTGACCCTGCGCGCGGTCGGCGGACTGACCACGCGACAGATCGCGGCGGCCCACCTCGTCCCCGAGGCGACGATGGCGCAGCGGATCAGCCGGGCGAAGCGCCGGATCGCGGGGCTGCCGCTGGACCAGCCCGGCGACCTCGCGACGGTGCTGCGGGTGCTCTACCTGGTGTTCAACGAGGGCTACGGCGGGGACGTCGACCTCGCGGCGGAGGCGATCCGCCTGGGCCGCCACCTCGCCGCGCTGACCGACGACCCCGAGGTCGCCGGGCTCCTCGCCCTGATGCTGCTCCACCACGCGCGCCGGGCGTCCCGCACCGGCCCGGGGGGCCGCCTCGTGCCCCTCGGCGAGCAGGACCGCTCACGCTGGGACACCGACCTGATCGCCGAGGGGGTGGCGATCCTGCAGTCCGCGCTGGCTCGCGACCGGCTGGGCGAGTACCAGGCGCAGGCATCGATCGCCGCCCTGCACGCGGACGCCCGCAGCGCCGCCGAGACCGACTGGGTGCAGATCGTGGAGTGGTACGACGAGCTGCTGCGGCTCACCGACAGCCCGGTCGTCCGGCTCAACCGGGCCGTGGCCGTCGGCGAGGCCGACGGCCCGCAGGCCGGCCTGGCCGCGCTGGCCGACGTGGACCCGGGCCTGCCCCGGTACGTCGCGGTGAGGGCGCACCTGCACGAACGCGCCGGCGACGTCGAGCAGGCCGCCGATCTGTACGCGCAGGCCTCCCGCCTCGCGACCAGCGTGCCGGAGCGCGACCACCTCACCCGCGAGGCCGCGCGGGTGAGGCAGCTGCGGCGGCCGTCCTAGCCGCGGACCCTCAGCGCTGGACCACCTGCGTGGTGTTCGAGGCGGAGAGCCAGGTGATCGTGCCCCGGGTGAAGTCGTTGCGCTTCCCGCCGGTCACCGCGTACTCGTCGGTGGTCGGGTAGCCCAGCGACGACCGCTCCGCGCCGAGGGACGTCCACTTCGTGCGGATCGCGCCGAAGATCGTGTGGGCCCCCGTCGCCGTCGACCAGTAGATCGACCCGTTGCCGGTGAAGGTGGCGTACCGGCCGGCGCCGTCGGCCGTGGCGGTGATGTCGCGGGTCGGGTAGCCGAGCACGCCCTTCGTCTCGCCCACCGCGAGCCACTTGTCGCGCAGCGGGCCGAGCAGGCCGTACACCGCGTTCGTCGACGGGTTCCAGTAGAGCCCGCCGCCGCCCGCGACGGAGAAGTTGGTGCCGCGACCATTGCCGTCACCGGTGACGAACTCGTCGCTGGTCGGGAACTTCAGCGTCCCGGCCGGGCCGCCGAGGGCCACGTAGCGGGTGTTGATCGCGCCGCGGACGGCGTGCGCGCCGGTGGCCGACGACCAGTAGATCGAGCCGTTCGCGTAGTCCTGGGCCCGACCGCCGGTGACGTCGTGGACCGCGGCCTTCGGCGCCCCGAGGTACGACGACGTCCCGCCGAGCTGCTGGTAGTAGGCCGTCACCGGGTCGGTGGCCGGCGGGGTGGTCGTCGTCGTGGTCGGGGGGACGGTCGTCGTGGGCGGCACGGTGGTGGTGGGCGGCACCGTCGTCGTCGGGGGCGTGGTCGTGGTCGGTCGGCGGAGTGGTCGTGGTGGTCGGCGGGGTGGTCGTGCCCGTGTCCACGCCGGTCGCGGCGGCGTAGCGCTGCAGCGCCTCGATGAAGTAGTAGTCGCCGAACATGATCCCGGTGTCGTAGGACCCCGCGGGCTTGTTCTGGGTGCCGTGCAGCAGCACCGCCTGGTTCGTGGTGCCGTCGGCGAGGTAGGCGGGGCTCGAGAGCGCGGCGAGGATGTCGCGGGCACCGTCGAGGTAGCGGGCCTTGCGGGTGGCGTCGGTCGTGAACGAGGCGAGCTCGACCATCCCCGACGCGGCGATCGCCGCCGCCGAGGTGTCCCGCGGCTGCCCGGCCGTCGAGGGCAGCGAGAAGTCCCAGTACGGGACCTTGTCCGCGGGCAGGTGGGAGAGGAAGTAGTCGGCGGAGTTCTGCGCGGTCGTCAGGAACGTCGCGTCGTGGGTGAACCGGTAGCTCATGGTGAAGCCGTGGACGGCCCACGCCTCGCCGCGCGACCACGTCGAGTCGTTGCTGTAGCCCTGGGAGGTGTATTTCGAGAGGACCTTGCCGGTCTTCTGGTCGTAGTTGACGACGTGCCAGCTGCCGCCGTCGGGACGGAAGAAGTCCCGGGCCGTCGTCTTCGCGTGGGTGGCGGCCATGGTCGCCCACGTCGGGTCGCCACCGTTCTGCGATGCCCAGAACAGCAGTTCCAGGTTCATCATGTTGTCCATGATCACCTGGTACTTGGTGGTGTCGGTGCGGGCGTCCCAGGAGCGGATGGCGCCGACGGTCGGGTTGTAGCGGGTCGCGAGCGTCTTGGCGGCGGTGAGCGTGACGGCCTTGGCGTTCGCGTCGCCGGTGATCGTGGCGTCCTTGCCGAAGCTGTCGAAGATCTGGAACCCGACGTCGTGGCTGGAATCGTCGGTCTTGTTCACCTCGACGCCGGCCTGCCAGGCCTCGGCGCGCTGCTTCCAGACCGGGTCCTGCGTCCGGGCGTACTCCTGCC
Organism: uncultured Actinomycetota bacterium; assembly: GCA_963716955.1. Lineage (GTDB taxonomy): Bacteria > Actinomycetota > Actinomycetes > Mycobacteriales > Pseudonocardiaceae > Actinomycetospora. The sequence goes on along the minus strand of CAVQUY010000012.1, from coordinate 189,759 downwards.
ACATCGCCCCGGGGAAGAAGCCGCTGGTCCAGTCCGTGGCGCCGGCGGTGGTCCACACGCCGTTGGTGCCGGTGCGGACGGGGTAGACGTTCGTCGCGAGCCGGCCCGCCGTGGCGGCGAGGCGCGCGTCGGCGAACGTGAGGTCCTTGCGGATCGTGTCGGCGGTGAGGTCGGCGGCCCGGGCCTGCGGGGCGGTCAGGACCTGGATGGACGACATGACGACGGCGAGGACCGCGAGCGCCGCGACGGCGGCCCACCGCCGTCGTCGGCCGACCGTCCCGATCCGTGCTCCCCGCGCGCGCCGTCCCGTTCATGCGTCCCCCTCCGGAAGAACCCCCTGTATCCGGAGCAGTCGTTGCGAACGGGGGCGCGCGTTACTCCCGCGCGGAGCAGGTTGCAGCGTGTGGTCGGAGCAGTACGCGCGGTCGGCGTCAGACCAGGCCGACACTGCGGAACGGGCCGCCGGTGACGACGGCGAGGTCGCCCGGCGCGCCGTGCCCGCGGGCGTAGGCGAGCATCCGGGCGAGGTCCCCGACGCCGTTCGTGCCGGGAACGGGCGAGGAGTCCAGCGTCGAGAGGACGCCGAGGGCCCGGCCGTCGACCGAGAGGAAGCCGCTGCCCGAGTCGCCCGGGATCCCGGGAGTCAGGGTGGCCACGAGGTGGGTCCACCCGTGCCCCTGGTCGCCGAGGCTGGTGCCGATCTTGGGGCTCAGCACGGGTACGCCGCCGCGCAGCTCGGAGTTGCCGTAGCTCGCGACACGCTCGCCGGGCGCCGTGCCGTCGGTGTCGACCCCGACCGGGCCGCCGAAGAAGGGCACCGCCGGGCTCAGCCCCGCGGCGTCCGCAGGGTCGATCTCGACGAGCGCGAGGTCGTTGTACGCGCACGCGTCGGGGTCGGACTCGTGGGCCTTCTGCATCGCGAGCCACGAGTTGTAGACCATCCGGCCGGGCTTCGAGGCGCCGCTGATCTCGACGGGCGTCCCGAGCGGCAACGACGCCGCCGTGCAGCCGTTCGTCTCGTTCGCCGACCCCGTGCCCGAGCAGTGCGCGGCCTGGCCGAGGTAGGTGTGCCCGCCGCCGGTGTAGACGAAGTTCGCGGTGCACTGGGCGCCGACGGTGCGCATCTGCACCCCGGGGTGCAGGCCGCCGGCCACGGCCGCCCCGAGGTCGGGGCCGGCCGACGGCGCGGGTGCGGGGACCGCGACGGCCGGTGCTGGCGAGGGCACCGGCGCCGGGTCGGCCCACGCCGACCCGAAGGTGGCCGCCGTCAGCGCCGCGGCCCCGGCGAGCACCACCGCGAGCCGCTGCCTCCGTCGTCCACGGACTCCGCGCATGGGCACCCCGATCCCGTCGATCCGACCTCGCGGTGTCAAACGCGCCGGACCCGGGCGGGTGACGGTCGATCGGGGCACCTACCGGGTCTGCAGGGCCGCCCACGTCGTGGCCGCCGAGACGCCGCCGTCGGCGGCCAGGGTCTGGCCGTTGATCCAGCGGCTCTCGTTCGACATGAGGAACGCGACCACCGCGGCGATCTCGTCGGCCTCGGCATCGCGGCCCGCGGCGGAACGCTGGCGGGCGAGCCGGCGCGGGTCGGAGGCGCGCTCGACGTCGGGCAGCTGCGGGGTGCGCACCGGCCCCGGGGCGACGGCGTTCATCCGCACCCCGTCCGGCCAGGTCAGCGTCGAGGAGGCCGTCGTGTACGCGAGCACGGCCTCCTTCGAGATGTCGTACACGGAGCGCTCGGGGCGGTGCTCGCGCCACCAGCGCAGGCCGTCGTCGAACGAGGTCGTGGCGAGCAGTGGCCGGAGCTCGGCGAGATGGGCCACCCAGTGCCGGCCCTCCGAGGAGGACACGTTGACCACCGAGCCGCCGCGCTGGATGCGGGGGAGGAGCCGCTCGGTGAGGTGGCGCATGCCGAGGAAGTTCGCGGCGAGCACCTGGTCGGCGGGCGACGTGCCGGGCAGGCCGGCGACGTTGGCGAGGGCGTCCACCCGATCGTCGAGCCGGTCGACAGCCGCGTCGATCGAGCGCGGCTCGGTGAGGTCGCAGCGCACGTGCGCGATCTCGCGGTCCGGCGGGTCCCGGCGGTCGAGCCCGACGACGGCCACCCCGTGACGCGCCAGGAACTGCGCGAGCCCGCGGCCCACCCCCGAAGAGGCGCCGGTGACGACGAAGACGGTGCTCATGGCACCGGCCATCGTAGACGGCGCTCCACCCGTCACGGCCAGGTGATGCACATCGTCGACCCTGCTCCCGCCGGGTGACCCGCATCGTCACGCGTCAGCGCTTCAGCGGGGCGATGACCTGCTCGGCGAAGCGCAGGACGGGCTCGGTCGAGTCCGGGTTGCCGAAGTCCATGACGAAGTGGTCGGCGCCCGCGTCGTGCCGGGCGGACAGCTCCTCGACGAGGCGGGCGGAGTCGTCGTCGGACTCGGGCAGGGCCCGCTCGAGGGTCACCGACACCTCGATCGCGTCCGGGTCGCGTCCGGCGTCCTCCGCCGCGCGCCGGACGATGTCGCGCCGCCGCGTCCAGTCCTCCCCGATGCTCGGTGGGGCGTTCCAGGCGTCGGCGAGCCGGCCCACCATCGGCAGCCCGATCTTCTCCCCCGCAGCCCCGATGCAGATTCGCGGCGGTGGGTCCGGCAGGGGCGGCGCGGCAGCGCCCTCGATGCGGAAGTACCGGCCCTCGAACGACGGCGAGTCCTCGGTCCACATCCGCCGGCAGATGGTCACGGTCTCCTCGAGCTGCGCGAAGCGCACCGACGGCTTCGGGAAGTCGTAGCCGTAGGCCGCGTACTCCTCGGCGCGCCAGCCCGCGCCGATCCCGAGGACGAACCGCCCACCGCAGAGGTGCTGCAGGGTCGCGGCCATCTTCGCGAGCAGCGGCGGGTGCCGGTAGCCGACCCCGAGGACGTGGTGGCAGAGCTCGACGCGCTCGTGCCGGGCGGCGAGCCAGGTCAGCGTCGTCCAGGCCTCCATGAACGGGTCGGTCAGGACGTCCATGCCGTAGAAGTGGTCGGCCAGCCACAGCGAGTCGAAGTGGGGCAGGGCCGTCGGCAGGATCCCCGTGTCCTGGTCGACCACGATCGGCCGGTGGCCGCTCCAGCGGTTGCCGATCGCGGGGGAGAGCCAGCCGAACCGGGGCGTCCTCGTCACTGCGGCATCGTAGGTGCGCGGCGCGAGGGTGAGCACTTCCCGGCGTCATGGCCCCGAGCTCACGAGCGTGAAGCGCACCTCACGGCGGTCGGCGGGTCCGGCGCGCGAGCACGGCCGCACCGGCGACGATTCCGCCGACGCCGACGGCCCCGGCGGTCCCGATCAGCGCGACCGCGCGCGCCCCGGAGTGCGTATCGCCGCCCCCCGCCAGGTCGACCCGACCCGCTGCGGTGTCCCCCACCCCCGCCGTCGGGACCGCCGGCGGCCCCCCGAGCGGCGCGGACAGCGCCGCGACCGGGTCGACGATCCCGGCCCCGACGGCGTCGTCGTGCGCCGCCGCCCCGCCGGTCGCCGTGGCGACGATCCGCGCGGTGACCTGGCGCGCGGACAGCGCCGGGAAGCGGGCGCGGACCAGGGCCGCGACACCCGCCACGTAGGGGGCGGCGAAGCTGGACCCCTCGATCGGCGCCCCCGCCGGGTCGTCCGTGCCGCCACCCGCGACCCGGTCCACGAGCCCGCCACCGGTCGACGCGAGCGACACCACGTCGGTGCCCGGCGCGGCGACCGACACCCACGGGCCCCGCACGGTCCGCGGGGAGGGCCGGCCGTCCTGCCCGACGTAGCCGACCGAGAGCACGTCGTCGCCGAACCAGGCGGGCGCGACGACCTGCCCCTCCTCGGTACCGGCCGGGTCGGTCTGCACGCACGCGCCGGACCCGGCGTTCCCGGCCGCCGCGACCACGACGACGTCCCGGTCGACCGCGGACCGCACCGCGGCCCGCAGTGGCGCCAGCACCCGCGGTGCCACCGCGACCGGCAGGCACGCGGCCTCGGAGATGTTCACGACGGTCGCGCCGAGGTCCACCGCGCGGAGCACGGCCCGCGCGAGAGTGACGACGTCGCCCGCGCCCGGCCGATCGCGCCCCGGGACGCCGACCGTGGCGCTGCTCTGGCGGATCGCGACGATCCGCGCCTCCGGGGCGACGCCGACGAAGCCGGAGGGTCCCGACGACGGGTCCGGGGCGGCGGCCACGATGCCCGCGACCAGCGTGCCGTGGCCGTCGCAGTCGGCGGTCCCGGCCGAGCCGGGGCCCACGAAGTCCCCGCCGTCGAGGAGCCGCCCGGCCAGGCGCGAGTGGGGCGCGACGCCGGTGTCGACGACGGCGACCGTCTGGCCGGCGCCCCGGCCCCAGCGCCACGCGTCGCTGATCCGCAGCCGGTCCTGGGCCCACGGCTTCGCGGCCGCCGCGTCCGCGCCGCCGCCGAGCGGGGACACGCAGGCCACCCGCTGGGTGGCGCCGGGCAGCGGCGAGGGCGCCGGGTCCAATCCCGCGAGCAGCGCCGCGTCCGGGGGCGGTGGGACGGGCGCCGCGGCCGTCGCCGGGGCCGCGGTGAGCACGGCGAGCACGACCCCGAGCAGCACCCCCGCCGCCCGCGCGCCCCCGGTCACGGCGGCGAGCGTAGGGCGCCGGGGACGGCCGCCGGGTCCGTTCCGTGCAGGCCGCCCCGCGAGCTCGACGACGCCTCTGGCGGGCGCCCTTAGGCTGGGAGCGTGCCCCGACCGGTGATCCTCACGGTGGACGACGATCCCGGGGTCTCCCGGGCCGTCGCCCGCGATCTGCGACGCGAGTACGGCGAGTTCCACCGCATCGTCCGGGCCGACTCGGGCGAGGCGGCGCTGGAGGCCCTGCGCGAGATCGCGCTCCGGGGCGAGCAGGTCGCGGTGATCCTCGCCGACCAGCGGATGCCGCGGATGACCGGCGTCGAGTTCCTCGAGCAGGCCATGGACATCTTCCCGCGGGCCCGGCGCGTGCTGCTCACGGCGTACGCCGACACCGAGGCCGCCATCACCGCGATCAACGTCGTCGACCTCGACCACTACCTGCTCAAGCCCTGGGACCCGCCGGAGGAGAAGCTCTACCCCGTCGTCGACCAGCTCCTCGAGGCGTGGCGACGTGCGCCCGACCGGCCCGCGACCGAGACCCGCGTCGTCGGCCACCGCTGGTCGGCGCGCTCCTACGAGCTGCGCGACCTCCTGGCCCGCAACCAGGTGCCCTTCCGCTTCCACCTCGCCGACGACCCGGAGGGTCACCGCCTGCTCGCGGCCGCGGGCCTCGACGGGGCGCGGCTGCCCGTCGTCGTGACCGGCGAGGGCCGGGCGCTGGTGGACCCGACCGACGCCGAGGTCGCCCAGGAGGCCGGGCTGGCGACGCACGCCGTCGAGGAGCTCTACGACCTCGCGGTGGTCGGCGGCGGCCCGGGCGGGCTCGGCGCCGCGGTGTACGGCGGCTCGGAGGGCCTGCGCACCGTGCTCGTCGAGTCGGTGGCCACCGGCGGGCAGGCGGGCACGTCGAGCCGCATCGAGAACTACCTGGGGTTCCCGGACGGCGTCTCGGGCGCCCAGCTCACCGACCGCGCCCGGCGGCAGGCCGTGAAGTTCGGCGTCGAGATCCTCACGACGCGGACCGTCACCGGGCTCGCGTCGCGGGGCGGGGTGCGGATGCTGACCTTCGACGACGGCAGCGAGATCGCCGCGCACGCCGTCGTGCTCGCGACCGGCGTCTCCTACCGCACCCTCGAGGTCCCCGGGCTCGCCGAGCTGGCCGGGCTCGGCGTCTACTACGGCGCCGCGACCACCGAGGCGCCCTCGTGCACGGGCGAAACGGTGTACGTCGTCGGCGGCGCGAACTCCGCGGGCCAGGCGGCGATGAACTTCTCCCGCTACGCCCAGCGCGTCGTGATGCTGGTGCGCGGCCCGTCGCTGCAGGCCTCGATGTCGCAGTACCTCATCGAGCAGATCGAGGCCGTCGAGCACATCGAGGTCCGGACCTGCACCGAGGTCGTCGGCGCCTCGGGCGACGAGCACCTCGAGAAGCTGACGTTGCGTGACAGGAACACGGGCGACGAGCAGGTCGTCGACGCGCACTGGCTCTTCGTCTTCATCGGCGCCGAGCCGCGGACCGACTGGCTGGACGGCGTCGTCGCCCGCGACGACCACGGATTCGTCCTCTCGGGGCCGGATCTGCCGCCGGCGCCGGAATCCCGGGGCCCGTCGGGATGGGAAGCCCCGTCGGGATGGGATCTGGCCAGGGATCCGTTCCACCTGGAGACCTCCGTGCCCGGGGTGTTCGCCGTCGGCGACGTCCGGGGCGGGTCGGTGAAGCGCGTGGCCTCCGCCGTCGGCGAGGGCGCGATGGCGGTGAGCCTGGTGCACCGCTGGTTGGAGAACAGGTAGATGACGACGACCGGACGACCGGAACGCGACCCCGCGGCCCTGCGGGGGCTCTTCCTCTTCGAGTCCCTCGACGACGACCAGTTGGCCTGGATCGCCGAGCACGCCGACGTCGTCGACGTCGTGGCCGGCGAGGACGTGTGCCGCGAGGGCGATCCCGCGCGCTGCTTCTGGGTCCTCTGCCGCGGCGAGATCTCCCTCATCCGCGCCTCCCGCGGCGACGAGGTCGAGATCGGCCGCTCCACGACGCCCGGGACCTACGGCGGGTCGACCGAGGCGTTCGTGCCCGGCGTCGAGCAGACCTACAAGCACACCCTGCGCGCCTGCTCGGACACCACGTTCCTCGCCCTCCCGGCCGAGCAGTGGTCGGAGAAGCTGCGCGAGTGGTTCCCGATGGCGATGCACTTGGTGGCGGGCCTGTTCATCGGGATGCAGCGCTCGTCCACCGCGATCGGGGAGCGGGAGCGCCTGCTCGCCCTCGGGTCGCTCTCGGCGGGCCTGACCCACGAGCTCAACAACCCGGCGGCGGCCGCCATCCGCGCGACCGAGTCGCTGCGCGACCGCGTCGCGGGCATGCGGCACAAGCTGGCGATGCTCGCGTCGGGGAAGCTCGACGGGGCCGTCGTGTCGCAGCTGGTCGAGCTGCAGGAGGAGGCGGTGCTGGGCGTCGCCACCGCGCCCGAGCTCACCGCGATGCAGACCTCGGACGCCGAGGACGAGATCGGCGACTGGCTCGCCGACCGCGAGATCGACGGCGCGTGGGACCTCGCCGCCGTGCTCGTCGCGGGCGGCCTCGACGCCGAGTGGCTGGCGAAGGTCGAGCGCACGGTGCCCGACGGCACGCTCGGCGCGGCCGTGCGCTGGATCGCCTACGCCGTCGAGACCGAGACGCTCATGGGCGAGATCACCGACGCGACCGCGCGGATCGGCACGCTGGTCAACGCCGCACGCCAGTACTCGCAGCTCGACCGCGCGCCCTACCAGCCATCGGACCTCCGGGTGCTGGTCAAGTCGACCCTGACGATGCTCTCGCGCAAGCTCGAGGGGATCGAGCTGGTCAAGGACTTCGACCCGGAGCTCCCGCTGGTGCCCTGCTATCCCGCCGAGCTCAACCAGGTGTGGACGAACATCGTCGACAACGCCGTCGGCGCCATGGGGGGTTCGGGGACCCTGACGGTGCGCACCCGGCGCGAGTCGGACACCGCCGTCGTCGAGATCTCCGACACCGGCCCCGGCATCCCCGAGGAGGTCCGGCCGCGGATCTTCGAGCCGTTCTTCACGACGAAGGACGTCGGCGAGGGCACCGGCCTGGGGCTGGACATCTCGTGGCGGATCGTCGTCAGCAAGCACCACGGGGACATCCGTGTGCACTCCTCCGCGGCGGGGACGACGTTCGAGATCCGCCTCCCCCTCGGCGGCGCGTAACCAGCGCGTCACAGTTGGTTACATGGCCTAAACACCTGGGGTAGTCCTGTCCTGTCGACGACGACAGGAGGCACGGCCCATGTGTGGCATCGCAGGAACGGTCGACTTCAGCGGGAACTTCGACGACGACCCCGCGGCCCGGGAGGTCGCGCGGGCCATGACCGAGACGATGGCGTGCCGCGGGCCGGACGACGAGGGCCTCTGGACCACCGGCCACGCGGCGCTGGGGCACCGCCGGCTCGCGATCATCGACGTGCCCGGCGGGACCCAGCCGATGGTGCTCGACGACCCGGTCACGGGCGAGACGCGCCTCGCGATCGTCTACTCCGGCGAGGTCTACAACTTCACCGAGCTGCGCGAGGAGCTGGCCGGCGCGGGCCACCGGTTCCGCACCGACTCCGACACCGAGGTCATCCTGCACGGCTGGCTGGAGTGGGGCGAGGACGTCGTCGACCGGCTCAACGGCATGTTCGCGTTCGCCCTCTGGGACGTCCGCTCGGACGAGCTCTTCCTCGTCCGCGACCGCATGGGCATCAAGCCGCTCTACTACTACCCGACGCCCGACGGCGTGCTGTTCGGCTCCGAGCCCAAGGCGATCCTCGCCCACCCGCGCGCCGACGCCGTCGTCGACCTGGACGGGCTGCGCGAGCTGCTCTCCCACGTCAAGACCCCCGGCCACGGCGGCTATCGCGGGATGCACGAGGTTCGCCCCGGCTCGCTGGTCCGGGTGCGGCGCGAGGGACTGTCGGTGCGGCGCTACTGGCAGCTCGAGGCGATCGAGCACACCGACGACCAGGACACCACCGTCGCCCGCGTCCGCGAGCTGCTCGAGGACATCGTCTCGCGGCAGCTGATCTCCGACGTCCCGCTGTGCTCGCTGCTGTCCGGCGGCCTGGACTCGTCGGCCATCACCGCCCTGGCCGCCCAGCAGCTCCGTGACCGGGGCGCCGGGCCGGTTCGCTCGTTCTCCGTCGACTTCGTCGGCTACGAGGACGCCTTCGCCGCCGACCCGATGCGCGACACCCCCGACGGGCCCTACGTCCGGGAGCTCGCCGAGTACGTCGCGGCCGACCACGAGGCGATCACGCTCTCCAACGACGACCTCATGGACCGCGATGCGCGCGCGGCGGTGCTGCGGGCCCGGGACCTGCCGCTCTCGCTCGGCGACATGGACACCTCGCTCTACCTGCTGTTCAAGGCGATCCGGGGCCGCTCGACGGTGGCCCTGTCGGGCGAGTCGGCCGACGAGGTGTTCGGCGGCTACCGCTGGTTCCACGACGAGGCCGCCGTGAACGCCGACACCTTCCCGTGGATGGCGGGGACCTCGGGGCCGTTGGACCTCTCGCGCAGCTTCTTCGACCAGGGTCTGCTCCAGGAGCTGGACCTGCCGGGCTACGTCGACCAGTCCTACCGCGACGCGCTGGCCGAGGTCCCGCACGTCGACGGCGTCTCGGCGCAGGAGCGGCGGATGCGTGAGGTCTGTTACCTGCACCTCACCCGCTTCGTGCAGATCCTGCTCGACCGCAAGGACCGGATGTCGATGGCCAGTGGGCTCGAGGTCCGTGTGCCCTTCTGCGACCACCGGCTCGTGCAGTACGTCTTCAACACCCCGTGGGCGCTCAAGACCTTCGACGGCCGGGAGAAGTCGTTGCTGCGCGCGGCCACCCGCGATGTGCTCCCGGCCTCGATCGCCGACCGCGTGAAGAGCCCGTACCCCTCGACGCAGGACCCGGGCTACGAGAAGGCGGTGCGGGGCGACCTGGCCGACCTGCTCGCCGACTCCGCCGCTCCGGTCCGACGTCTCGTGGACGCCGACCGCATCCGCTCGGCCGTGGACGCGCCGGCGGAGACGGGCACGAGCCTCGAGGTCAACCGCGCGCAGATGGAGAACGTCCTGCAGCTCAACGCCTGGATGGAGCGCTACTCGCCGACCATCGAGACGAGCTGATCGGCCCGGGCCCGGCCCCTGTCGGCACGAACGGTCCGTTGGTCACCTTCTTCGGTGACGAACGGGCCGTTCGTGCGTTCCGGGCAGGTGACCACCGGCCGCGGCACCACCGGAGCGCGCGGTGCGCTCCCCCCAGCATTCGGCACCTTGGCGCGGACACCACAGGGCGCCCCCCGGTCGCCGTGGGGCAGCACGGCGACCGGGAGGCGCGGGAACCCCGTGCGGCCGGGCGCGGTCGGTCGCACGGGGCGTCATGGGCGCGTCGTCGCGCGTCGAGGTCGCCGACCTCTCGGGGCGTCGTCGTCTGTGTAACGCTCGGAGGGGTCCACGACGGTGCGGGCGATCCGGACCCCTGTCGGTCGCTTCGCACCACAGCCTCTCGCGGTTCGCCCCGTCCGGTCGCTGACACGATGGGGGCACAATTCGTGGGGTGAGCGCAGTGGCACCGGAGCAGGACGCCGTCCCGACGCCGGCGGGTGGGAGCGGGCTGACCGGGCTCGCGGACGACGAGGGCAAGCGTGCGCGCCTCGTGCGGATGAAGGTCGTGGCGACGGGGTTCCTGGTGGGGGCCGCCGTCGTGTGGATCGTCTTCCTCGCGTGGGAGCGCCACGGCGGGCCGGCGTTCGCCGGGTACGTGCGGGCCGCCGCCGAGGCGGGGATGGTCGGTGCCTTCGCCGACTGGTTCGCCGTGACCGCGCTCTTCCGCCACCCGCTGGGGATCAAGATTCCGCACACCGCGATCATCCCGCGCAAGAAGGACCAGCTCGGCGAGAGCCTGTCGGACTTCGTCGGCGAGAACTTCCTGTCGGTGCCCGTGGTCAGCGAGAAGCTTCGCTCGGCGCGGATCGCGAACCGGACCGGGGCGTGGATCTCGCGGCGGGAGAACGCCGAGCGGGTCACGGCCGAGGCGGCCACCGTCGTCCGGGGCGCGGTCGCGGTCCTGCGCGACGACGAGGTGCAGGCGGTCATCGACCAGGCCGTCACCCGCCGCGTCGTCGCCCAGCAGTGGGGCCCGCCGATGGGCAAGCTCCTCGAGGGCATCCTCGAGGACGGGTCGCACCGGCGGGTCGTGGACCTGATCTGCGACCGGATCTACGACTGGGTGCGCGTCAACTACGACACCGTGATGACCCTGGTCAGCAAGCAGGCGCCGAGCTGGTCGCCGCGCTTCGTCGAGGGCCTGATCGGCGACCGGCTCTACGCCGAGGCCCTCTCGTTCACGTGGGCGGTGAAGTCCGACCCGGACCACCCGATGCGCAAGGCGATCGACCGGTTCCTCACCAGCTTCGCGGGTGACCTGCAGCACGAGCCGGAGACCATCGAGCGCGTCGAGTCGATCAAGATGCAGCTCCTCGAGCACCCCGACGTCCAGGGCCTCATCAGCCGGGCGTGGGCGACCGGCAAGGCGATGATCCTCGACGCGGCCGAGGACCCGTCGAGCGAGCTGCGCCGCCGGGTGACCGACGGCGTCACCCGCTTCGGCGAGCGCATGGTGCTCGACGAGGCGCTGCGCGAGAAGGTCGACTCCTGGATCGTCGACGCCGCGGCATACGTCATCAAGCGCTACGCCGCGGAGATCACCACGCTGATCTCGGACACGGTGAAGCGCTGGGACGGCCCGGAGACCTCCCGCAAGATCGAGCTGCAGGTCGGCCGGGACCTCCAGTTCATCCGGATCAACGGCACCGTCGTCGGCGCGCTCGCCGGGCTGATCATCTACACGATCGGCGAGCTGGTCGTCGGCTGATCGTCGGCGGGGTCGGCCCGCGGACGAGTGAGCGGCGCCGTTGTGGCGTCGGACGCCAGGAACGTGCCCCTATCGGCGTGCTCGGTAGGACGCTCTCGCGGGGGCCCGGGACGCGCCCGCGCCGACTCACAGCGCAGCGCCGACGGCGAGGCCCAGGGCCGCCGCGCCGAGCCCGGCGAACGTCTGGACCACGACGTCCAGCACCGCGTGGGTCCGCTCCCCGGCCTCGGCCAGGCGCACCGTCTCGTAGCCGAGCGTCGACCAGGTCGAGAGCCCGCCGCAGAACCCGGTCCCGACGGCGGCCGTGAGCGTCGACCCGGCGGAGCTCCCGACGACGATCCCCAGGACCAGGGACGCGACGACGTTGACCGTGACGGTGCCCCACGGGAACGACGTGCCGTGCGCGGACTGCACCGTGCGGTCGGTGAGGTAGCGCAGCGGCGCGCCGACGGCGGCGCCGAGGACGACCCAGAGCGCGGTCACCGGCGATCCCCCCGGGCGGTCGTGCGGGCCAGCGCCAGGCCGAGCGCCGCGGCGCCGACCGAGCCGAGCACCGTCGCCGCGAGGTAGCCCAGCGCCACCCCGAGCCGGCCCCCGGCGAGCAGTTGCTGGGCGTCCACCGCGAACGTCGAGAACGTGGTGAAGCCGCCGAGGACGCCGACGCCGAGGAACGGACGCACGAGGGGGTGCGCCTCGCGGACCTCGGCGACGTGCACGACGAGCACGCCCATCAACAGGCAGCCGACCACGTTGATGACCAGCGTCGCCGTCGGGAAGCCGCCGTGCGGGGTCGGCCACGCGAGCCCGATGCCCCAGCGGGCCAGCGCCCCCAGCGCGCCGCCCACGGCGACCGCGGCGACGGCGGCGGCCTGGCCGCGCGGCACGTCGCGGGATGTTTTCCCGAGCATCGCCGCAGCGTACGGAGGGGGCGCCCACGGTGTGCGACACGCCACGCCATCTGCGCAAGCATCCTGCTTGCATCAGCTAGCACCGGTGTTAACGTGGAGGCCAGACGGCACCGAGGCCGATGTCCCGCAGCCGCCGACACCGCATCCGGTGCCCCCGGGCGGAGCGCCCCACGAGGTCGCCGCCCGACCGCAATCGTTCGTCACCGAATCAGGAGTGATCAGCATGCCCGTCACGTTCCCCACCAAGTTCGACGTCCGCGAGGCCCGCGACCAGGCCTCCAAGGCCGTCGCCGACGCCGTCGACCCGCTGCGCGCCCCCTCGCTGGCCCTGCTCGGCCTCGGCGACTACGCCGTCGCGAGTGCCCAGGAGGCCGTCGCCCGCGTGCAGGCCGGCGCCACCGAGGTCCAGGCCCGCGTCGAGGACCTCCCCTCGGAGATCGGGGAGCTGCGCTCCAAGCTGACCGCCGAGGACTTCCGCCGCCTCGCCGACGCCTACCTCGCCGCCGTGCGCAACCTCTACGAGGGCCTGGTCGAGCGCGGCACCGGCGCCTACTCCAAGCTCCGGGCCCAGCCCCAGGTCAAGCAGGCCATCTCCACCGTCGACTCGGTCTCCACCGAGCTCGAGAGCCGCCTCGAGGACACCGTCGAGGAGTTCCGGGTCCGCGGCGAGAACATGCTCGCCGGGGTCACCCGCCAGACCCGCTCGGTCGGGGAGCGCACCGCGCGCTACACCCAGAAGGCCTCCGAGCAGGCCGCCGAGACGCTGACCGAGGCCGGCAACGAGGTCGCCGCCGAGGTCAAGGAGGCCGGCGACGAGGTGGCCGGCGAGACCCGCAGCGCCACCCGCAAGGCCGCCGCCAGGACCGCCCCCAAGAAGCAGGGCCCCAAGAACGCCCCCACGTCCGCGGCCACCCCCGCCGCCGACAAGCGCGCCAAGAGCTGACCCTCCCGGCCGCACCGACCACGGCCCCGTCCCCGCACCCCGGGGACGGGGCCGTCGTCGTCGCTGGAGCCGGGCGGCGGTCGACCGGTCCCACCAGCACGTATCCTCGCCCTGTGCTGCTGCAAGTGCCGGTGTTCGAGTACCTCGACTACTACCTGTCGATGCTGATCTGGATCGTCGCGATCCCGGTCGGCCTGTACGCGTTCATCCACGCCCTGCTGCAGCGGGCAGATGCGTTCACCGCGGTCGACAAGCTGACGAAGCCGGCGTGGTGCGGCATCACCGGCGTCGGCGCGCTGCTGCTGGTGATCTCCGTGGGCGGGCCGGTGGCGAGCCTCGCCATCCTCTGGCTGGTCGCACTCTGCGCCGTGCTGGTCTACCTCGTCGACGTGCGCCCCAAGGTGGTCGAGGTCCAGCAGGGCGGCCGCTGGTGATTGCGGACCTCGCCGTCGCGGCCGGCACGCTGGCGCTCGCGCCGGCCCTCGATCGTCCGGACCTGCTCGCCGAGCCGGTCGCCGCCGCGCTCGCGGCTCTTCCCGACGACGTCGCCGCCTCCTGCGCGGTCGCCGCGATCGATCCCGACCTCGCCGACACCGCCGCGTTCTGCGAGGCCTACGGTTCGCCGCCCGAAGCGTCGGCGAACTGCGTCGTCGTCGCCGGGTCGCGGTCGGGCGAGCAACGTTTCGCCGCCTGCGCGGTCCTCGCGACCACCCGGGCCGACGTCAACGGCGTCGTCCGCAAGCGCCTCGACGTCCGCAAGGCCTCGTTCGCGCCGATGGACGCCGCGGTGGAGCTGACGGGCATGGCCTACGGCGGCATCACGCCGTTCGGGCTGCCCGCCTCGTGGCCGCTGCTCGTCGACACCGCCGTGCTGGCGGCGGCCGCCGTCGTCGTCGGCAGCGGGATCCGGGGCAGCAAGCTCGTCGTGCCGGGGTCGGTGCTCGGGCAGCTGCCCGGCGCGGAGGCGACGGAGTCGCTGGGCCGCTGAGGGCGGCGGGGACGCCGGAATGGCGCTCGCAGCGGTGGTGTTCCTTGTGGTTGAATCTTGAACCACCGCCGCGAGGAGAACCGCATGCCCGCCGTCACCGTCCCCGATCTGACCGTGCTGCCCCGCCTCGCGGACCTCGGCGCGGACACCGGGGCCACCGAGCGCGGCGTGCGCCGCGTGACCACCGCCCCCCGCGGGTTCGAGGGCGAGGGCTTCCCGGTGCGCCGCGCGTTCGCCGGCGTCGACCTCGCCGATCTCGACCCCTTCGTTCACATGGACCAGATGGGCGAGGTCGAGTACGCCCCGGGCGAGCCCAAGGGCACGTCGTGGCACCCGCACCGCGGGTTCGAGACCGTCACCTACATCATCGACGGCACCTTCGAGCACGCCGACAACCACGGCGGCGGTGGACTGATCACCAACGGCGACACGCAGTGGATGACCGCAGGCGGCGGCGTGCTGCACATCGAGCGGCCGCCGGAGGCCCTCGTCGCGTCCGGCGGGCTGTTCCACGGCCTGCAGCTGTGGGTGAACCTGCCGCGGGCGCAGAAGTGGGTGCAGCCGCGTTACCAGGACCTGCGGTCCGGCCAGGCCTCGCTGGTCACCTCACCGGACGCCGGTGCGCTGGTCCGCGTGATCGCCGGCTCGGTGGACGGACACCCCGGGCCCGGTTCGACCTACACGCCGATGACGATGGCCCACGCCTCGGTCGAGCCGGGCGCGATGCTCCACGTGCCGTGGGACCGCGAGCAGAACGCACTCGCCTACGTGCTCTCCGGCGACGGCTACGCGGGGGCGGAGCGCCGCCCGGTGTCAACGGGGCAGCTGGTGGTCTTCGGGCCGGGCGAGTCGGTGCGCGTGGCGGCCGCGGCGGGCCAGGACGGGCGGCACCCGACGCTCGAGGTGGTGCTGCTCGGCGGGCGTCCGCTGCGTGAGCCGGTCGCGTGGGGCGGGCCGTTCGTGATGAACACCCGCGAGGAGGTCATGGAGGCGTTCTCCGACTTCTCGAAGGGCCGGCTCGGCGCGATCCCGGCCGAGCGCGTCCCGCACGCGGGGGCCTAACGGGACTTTTCTGACATCAGTGCTCGGCCATCCAGCGGCGGGTGAACTCGTCCTCGGCGTCGAGAAGACCGCCGACCTGCTCGTTGACGATCGACTCGATCTTGCCGGCGACGAACGGCACCGGGACCTCGGCGCTGCCCTCCACCGAGCTCTGCGACCCGCCCTCGACGTCGTGCAGGGACTGGCGGCCGGTGAGCTTGCCGGGCAGGCCGCGCACGGTCACCTCGAAGGTGCCGCGGTAGCCGCCGTCCTCGGGGGTCCAGGTCTCGACGCGGTCGAGGACCAGGTCGCCGCCGGTGAACCGCTTGATCACCCCCGGCAGGAACTCGACCGCGACGGAGTGCCGCAGCGCGATGCGCGCCCCGGAGTCGTCGACGGACCGCTCGACGAGGGCGGGGTCCTTGCCCCCGAGCTCGGCGAGCCGTGCCTGCAGGTAGTCGCCGTCGACCAGCACGCGGTACACGGACTCGGCGTCGGCATCCCACCCGGCGCGGTGGGAGATCGTCTGGGCCACGAGGCAGGAGGCTACCGTCGGGAACGTGTCCACCCCGACCACGTCGGCGCCCGCGACCCCGCTCGCCGCGCTCACCACGCTGCGCCTCGGCGGACCGGCCCGCCGGCTCGTGCGCGCGGGGAGCGCCGAGGAGATCGTCGCGGCCGTCCGGGAGGCGGACGCGGCCGGCGAGCACCTCCTCGTCGTGGGCGGCGGGTCGAACCTCGTGGTCGGCGACGACGGGTTCGACGGGACGGTGGTCCACCTGGAGTCCCGGGGGCACACCGTCGAGCGGCACGACGGCGAGGCGCTCCTGTGCGTCGAGGCCGGGCAGGACTGGGACGAGCTGGTCGCCGCGACCGTCGACGAGGGCCTCGGCGGGCTGGAGTGCCTGTCCGGCATCCCGGGCTGCGCCGGGGCGACGCCGGTGCAGAACGTCGGGGCCTACGGCGTCGAGGTCGCCGACCTGCTCGTCGACGTGACCCTGTACGACCGCTCCACCGGCGACGTCGTCACCGAGCCCGGCGGCGGAGCTCGGACTGGACTACCGGACCAGTCGGCTCAAGCAGGGTTCGGCGAGCGGAGCGACGGGAGAAGGTGGCGGAGCCCGCGAGGTCGTCCTCGCCGTCCGGTTCCGGCTGAGCACCGACGGCCTCTCCGCCCCGATCCGCTACGCCGAGCTCGCCCGAACCCTCGGGGTGGAGCCGGGCACCCGCGCCCCGCTGGCCCCCGTACGGCAGGCCGTCCTCGACCTGCGCCGCGGCAAGGGGATGGTCCTCGACGAGGCCGACCACGACACGTGGAGCGCCGGCTCGTTCTTCACCAACCCGCTCGTGGCCCCCGACGTCGCCGACGAGGTCGCGCGCCGTGCCGCCGCCGCCGGCCAACGCCCCGTGACGGCGTGGCCGACCCCCGACGGGCGCGTGAAGCTCTCCGCCGCCGCGCTCATCGAGCGGGCCGGCGTCCCGCGCGGACACCCCGGCCCCGACGCCGCCGTCCGCGTCTCCACCCGCCACACGCTCGCGCTGACCCACCGCGGGGGCGGCACGACGGCGGAGCTGCTGGCGCTCGCCCGCGACGTGCGCGATCACGTCGAGGACGCCTTCGGCGTACGCCTCGTGCCGGAGCCCGTGCTCGTCGGGTGCGCGCTGGACTGAGCCGGCTGCCGGTGGGGACTGCCCCGGTGTGGGCAACCCGTCAATGACGCGGTTCGGCGAGGCGTCGTTGTGTCATCCGGGGGACGTGGATCGGGCGAGCGGGGACGGGTGAGGACGACGGAGAAGTCGGCTGGGCGGGTGCTGCTGGCCGTCGTCGCGGTGCTGGCCCTGGTCTCGGCCTGCTCGGGCGGCGGGTCGGGCGCGGGCGACACGCCGGCGGCGCCGGTGCCCGTCGTCTACGCGCCCACCGCGAACGCCACCGACGTGACCCCGACGACGCCTGTCTCGGTCTCCGTGCCCGACGGCCGGCTCGCGGGAGTGGCCCTGACGCCCGCCGGGGGCGCGCCGCTGCCGGGCGCGGTCTCGCCCGACGGAAAGCGCTGGACCGCGTCGGCGCCGCTGGCCTACGCCACCACCTACATCTGGAGCGGCACCGCGACCGCGACCGACGGGCGCTCCAGCCCGCTCGCGGGGACGCTGCGCACCGTCGCGCCCCGCCAGCAGGTCGAGGCCACCCTCAACATCGGCGATGGCCGCACCGTCGGGGTCGCCGCGCCGATCGAGATCCAGTTCGACGGCCACGTCCCTGACCGGGCCGCCGCGCAGCGGGCGCTCGCGGTGCAGACCTCGACGCCCACCGAGGGCTCCTGGGCGTGGCTCCCCGACCAGGACGGCGGGTCGCGGGTGCACTGGCGCCCGAAGGAGTACTGGGCTTCGGGCACGGCGGTGACCGTGACCGCGAAGCTCCTCGGGGTCGACCTCGGCGGCGGCGCCTTCGGACGGGAGGACGTCAGCTCGCACTTCACGATCGGGCGCTCCCAGATCGTCAAGGCCGACGTGAACAGCTTCCGGATGATCGTGGTCCGCGACGGGAAGCAGGTGATGGACCTGCCCGCGTCCTACGGCGTCGACGCCGACCCGAACCGCACGACGCGCTCGGGCATCCACGTCGTCACCGAGAAGTTCACCGACAAGCGGATGGTCAGCCGCCAGTACGACTACGACGCCGTCGAGCAGTGGGCCGTGCGGATGAGCAACAACGGCGAGTTCATCCACGCCAACCCCAAGTCGGCCGCCGCGCAGGGCTCGAGCAACGTCACGCACGGCTGCGTCAACCTCTCGATCGACGACGCGAAGGCGTACTACGACACCGCGATGTACGGCGACCCCGTCGAGGTCACCGGCACCCCGATCCAGCTCTCCGCGCGCGACGGGGACGTCTACGACTGGACGGTCCCGTGGTCGACGTGGGTGGGGCAGTCGGCGCTGTAGGTGGCCTCCGGCCCTGTGAGCACTCAATGCGGGCATAGCCGCATTTGGTGCTCACGAGCGCGAAGCGCACCTACTGCCGCCGGAAGAACCGCATCCCGCTCGCCTGGTCCCGCGGCTTCATCACGACGGTGTCGATGTTGACGTGGCTCGGGCGGCTCATGACGAACGCGACCGTGGCGGCCACGTCCTCGGCCGTCAGCGGCGTGATCCCCGCGTAGACCTTGTCGGCGCGCTCGGCGTCGCCGCCGAAGCGCACCAGCGAGAACTCGGTCTCGACGGCGCCCGGCGCGATCTCGGTGACCCGCACCGGCTGGCCGAGCAGCTCCCCGCGCAGCGTGCGGTGCAGCGCGCCCTCGGCGTGCTTCGCGGCGGTGTACCCCGACCCGCCGTCGTAGGTCTCCAGGCCGGCGATCGAGGTGATCGTGACGACGTGCCCGTCGCCGGAGGCGATCAGCGAGGGCAGCAGCGCCTTGGTCACCCGCATCGTGCCGAGGACGTTGGACTCCCACATCCAGCGCCAGTCGTCCTCGTCGGCCTCCATGACCGTCTCGGTGCCCTTCGCGCCGCCGGCGTTGTTGACCAGGGCGCGGACGTTGCCGAGGTCGCGCACCCGCTGCGCGAAGGACTCGACGGAGGCCGCGTCGGTGACGTCGAGGGGCAGGGCGGTGCCGTCGGTCTCGTCGGCGAGCTCACGGAGGCGGTCGAGGCGGCGGGCACCGAGCACGGGGTGCCAGCCGTCCGCGGCGAGGGCCCGCGCGGTGGCGGCGCCGATCCCGGAGCTGGCTCCCGTGACGACCGCGACCGGCCGGTCGGAGGCGGGGGTGGGTGAGGTCACGGCTCGCCACCCTAGAGGCCGCTCCGGGCGGACGCGCCGTCGTCGGATGCCTAAGCTGACGATCGTGATTCCGGCGGCGAGGACGGCGACGGACGGCGCACCCACCGCACGCGGGCAGGGGCCG
This sequence comes from uncultured Actinomycetota bacterium, assembly GCA_963716955.1. GTDB lineage: Bacteria > Actinomycetota > Actinomycetes > Mycobacteriales > Pseudonocardiaceae > Actinomycetospora. The sequence continues at coordinate 170,469 of CAVQUY010000012.1, read as the reverse complement.
GCCGGACCCGGGCGGATCCCCCGGGTCGTCGCTGCGGCCCCACCCGCTCTCGGCGGTGCGCCGCGCCCCGCGCCGGGTCGCGGTGCTCTCGGTGCACACCTCCCCGCTCGCACAGCCGGGCACCGGCGACGCGGGCGGGATGAACGTCTACGTCGTGCAGACCGCCCTGGAGATGGCGCGCCGCGGCGTCGAGGTCGAGATCTTCACGCGCCAGACGTCGTCGGACCTGCCCCCGGTCGCCGAGCTCGCGCCGGGGGTCCTCGTCCACCACGTCGTCGCCGGCCCCTTCGGCGGCCTCGGCAAGGAGGACCTCCCCAGCCAGCTGTGCGCCTTCACGGCCGGGGTGCTGCGCGACGAGGCCGCGCAGGAGCCCGGCTGGTTCGACGTCGTGCACAGCCACTACTGGCTCTCCGGTCAGGTCGGGTGGCTGGTGCGCGACCGCTGGGGCGTCCCGCTCGTGCACACCGCGCACACGCTGGCCAAGGTGAAGAACGCCTCGCTCGCCGACGGCGACCGGGCCGAGCCGCTGGCCCGCGTGGTCGGCGAGGAGCAGGTGGTGGCCGAGGCCGACCGGCTGGTCGCCTCGACGCCGGCCGAGGCCGAGGCGCTCGTCGCGCAGTACGGGGCCGACCCGGACGCCGTACGGACCGTCGCGCCCGGGGTCGACCTCGAGACCTTCACCCCGGGCCTCGACCGGGACCTCGCCCGCGCCCGGCTGGGCCGGGAGGCCGGCGTCGGGATCGGGGCGGACGACGTCGTGCTCGCCTTCGTCGGGCGCATCCAGCCGCTCAAGGCGCCCGACGTGCTGCTGCGTGCGGCCGCCGAGATGATCGCCCGGCGCCCGGAGCTGCGGGCCCGGCTCCGGGTCCTCGTCGTCGGCGGCCCGTCCGGCTCGGGCCTGGACCGCCCGCGCGCCCTCGCCGGGCTCGCCGCGGACCTCGGCATCCCCGACGTCGTGCGCTTCCTGGCGCCGCGCTCCGGCGCGGCACTCGCCGAGGTCTACCGCGCCGCCGACGTCGTCGCCGTCCCCAGCCACTCCGAGTCGTTCGGCCTCGTCGCGCTGGAGGCCCAGGCCTGCGGCACGCCGGTGGTCGCGGCCGCCGTCGGGGGTCTGCCGGTCGCGGTCGCGGACGGCCGCTCCGGCCTGCTCGTCGGCGACCACGCGCCGTCGTCGTGGGCCGACGCCCTCGAGCGCGCGGCGCTCGACCGCGAGCTGCGGGGCCGGCTCGCGGCGGGCGCCGTCGAGCACGCCACGCTGTTCTCCTGGGACCGCACGGCCGACGCGCTCCTGGCCACCTACGCGGAGGCCGCGGCCGCCCGGCGGGCCGGCGCGACGCTGCAGGGGGTGGCGGTGTGAGCGACCTCGACGACCTCGCCACCGTGATCGTCGCCGCCCTCGACGAGCGCGAGCTGGCCTACGACCGCCGCGACGACGGCTCGTTCTTCGTGACGCTGCCCGGCACGAAGAAGCTGCAGACCAACTGCTGGCTGGTGCTCACCCCGCACGCCCTGCTCGTCGAGGCCTTCGTCTGCCGGCGCCCCGACGAGAACCACGAGGGCGTCTACCGCTGGCTCCTGCAGCGCAACTCCCGCCTCTACGGCGTGCACTACACGCTCGACGACATGGGCGACATCCACCTCGTCGGGCGGGTGGCGCTGCACGCCGTCACCGACGACGAGCTCGACCGCGTGCTCGGGCAGGTCCTCGACGCCGCCGACGGCGACTTCAACGTGCTCCTCGAACTGGGGTTCGCGTCCTCGATCCGCCGCGAGTGGGCCTGGCGCGAGTCGCGCGGGGAGTCGCTCGCGAACCTGCGGGCGTTCCGGCACCTGGTGTCCGGTTCCGACGAGGGCTGAGCGCTCCGTCGCGGCGGACGGGCTCCGCGCGGCGCAGCACATGCCGGGGCGGGTACGGGCCGGTAGGTTGGCCTGATCCACCGCGCTGGTGGCCGGATCAGCGCGGCGTCCGGCCCATCGAGGAGTGCCGTCCATGATCGTGCGCAGCCCGTTCGACGACCTCGACATCCCCGACGTCGGGCTGCCCGAGTTCCTGTTCTCCGACCTCTCGGAGCACGCCGACTCGGTCGCCGTGATCGACGGGCCGAGCGGGCAGGAGATGACCTTCGCCGAGCTCGCGCACGGCGTCGACCGCTTCGCCGCGGCGCTCGGTGAGCGCGGGCTGGGCAAGGGCGACGTCATCGCCGTGTTCGCGCCCAACAGCCCGTACTACCCGGTGGTCTTCCACGGCGGTCTGGCCGCCGGCGTCGCCGTCTCGACGGTCAACGCGCTCTACACCCCCGACGAGCTCGCCTTCCAGCTGCGCGACTCCGGCGCGAAGGTCCTCGTCACGATCTCGGCGTTCCTCGACCGCGCCCGCGCCGCGCTGCGCGAGGAGGGCCTCGCCGTCACCGAGGTCGTCCTGCTCGACGACGCCCGCGACGAGGCGTCGACGCCGATGCCGGAGAACGCCCTCGCCGACCTGCTGACGACGACGGCCGAGCGCCCGTCGGTCACGGTGACCGGCGACGACGTGGCGGCGCTGCCCTACTCCTCGGGCACCACCGGGCGGGCCAAGGGCGTCGTCCTGACCCACCGCAACCTCGTCGCGAACCTGCTGCAGGTGCAGGCGATGGGGACGCACGTGACGTCGTCGTCGAAGATCCTGGCCGTCCTGCCGTTCTTCCACATCTACGGCATGACCTGCATGATGAACCAGGGCATCCACGCGCGGGCAGCCGTCGTGACGATGCCGAAGTTCGACCTCGCGGAGTTCCTGCGGATCATCTCGGAGTACCGGATCGACCGGGTCTACGTGGCCCCGCCGATCGCGGTGGCGCTGGCGAAGCACCCGATGGTCGAGGAGTACGACATCGACTGCGTCGACATCGTCTTCTCCGGCGCCGCGGCGCTGGACGCCGACCTCGGCCACGCCATGGGCAAGCGGCTGAACTGCACGGTGCTGCAGGGCTACGGGATGACCGAGCTCTCGCCGGTCAGCCACTGCATGCCCGACGACCGGCCCGACATGGACCTCGGCTCGATCGGCGTCGCGCTGCCGAACGTCGAGTGCAAGCTGGTCGACCCGGAGACCGGCGAGGAGGGCTCCCGCGGCGAGCTGTGGGTGCGCGGGCCGAACGTGATGCGGGAGTACCTCAACAACCCCGAGGCGACGTCCTCGACGCTGGACGAGGACGGCTTCCTGCACACCGGCGACGTCGCGACGGTCGACCGACGAGGGGATCTTCCACATCGTCGACCGCGTCAAGGAGCTCATCAAGTACAAGGGCTACCAGGTGCCGCCGGCCGAGCTCGAGGCGCTGCTGCTCACCAACGACGCGATCGCGGACGCGGCCGTCATCGGGGTCAAGGACGCCGACGGCGAGGAGATCCCGAAGGCGTTCGTGGTCAAGCAGCAGGGCGCCGAGATCTCCGAGGACGACGTCATGTCCTTCGTGGCCGAGCGGATCGCGCCGCACAAGAAGGTGCGGGTCGTGGAGTTCATCGACGAGATCCCGAAGTCGGGGTCCGGCAAGATCCTGCGCAAGGACCTCCGCGCCCGCGAACAGGCCCCCGCGTAGGGGCTCTGACCCGCAGTTTCGAGCCTCTGACCTGCGACGCCGCACCGCCACGAGCGAGACCGTCAGGCCCCCGCGGTCTGTGGCGGAGCGCGATGGTGCGAGTACAGGGGGAAGTGGTCGCGCGAGAGGCCCTACGAACCTTCCTCGCCGGCCACGGTGCGTGCACGCTGTCCTGGTCGAGGAGGGGGAGTCGCGATGACCGCAGCCGAGAACGCCGCCGGCGACAAGGCCGTATGCGTCAAGTCGATGCACCTGATGGCGACCGGGGGCGCCGACGAGTTCGCCGAGGTCTACGCGCCCGGAGCCATCAACCGTGAGGCCGTGGACGAACCGCCGGCTGCACGCACCGGAGGGCCCGAGGGCTTCCATGCCACCGCGCAGTGGCTGCGCGAGGCCTACTCCGACATCCGGTGGGAGGTGCACGACGCCGTCCAGGACGGGGACCTCGTCGCGGTGCACGCCACCATGAGTGGACGGCAGACCGGACCGTTCACCGCCTACGCCGACGACGCCTCGGTCGAGATGGTCTTTCCGTCGCGCGGGCGCGAGTTCGCGGTCACCCAGACGCACTGGTTCCGCATGGAGGACGGCAAGATCGCAGAGCACTGGGCCAACCGCGACGACCTGACCCTGGGGCAGCAGCTCGGCTGGACCCCGCCGACCCCGATCTACCTCGCCAAGATGCTCCTCGCCAAGCGCCAGGCCCAGCCGAAGAAGGTCCGTCGCTGAGTCCGGCACCGGCCTCCGCGTAGGGCTCGTGGCGGGGTGACGGGAACGTCGTTGCTCCGCTCCGGTGCGGACGTCACCGTGAACGGCGTGCACACGACCTGGACCACGTACGGCACCTTCGCCGTGTTCGCCCTGCTGCTGGCGATCGCACCCGGGCCCGACTTCGCGGTCGTGGTGAAGAACGCGCTCGTCGGTGGACGTCGGGCGGGCTTCTGGACCGGCGTCGGCATCACGGCGAGCAACGTCGTGCAGGGCACCGCGGCCGCGCTCGGCGTGGGAGCGCTGATCCTGGCGTCCCAGCCGCTGTTCGACGCGATCCGCTGGGCGGGGGTCGCCTACCTGTGCTGGCTGGCCGTCCACGCCCTGCGCTCGGCGTGGCGAGGGCCGGACGTCGTCCCGGGTGGCGCACCCACGTCGCAGGAACGGACCCGCCCGCTCGTGCGGCTGCGCCAGGGCTTCCTGTCGAACATCACCAACCCGAAGGTGCTGGTCTTCTACCTCTCGGTGCTGCCCCAGTTCCTGCACCCCGGCTCCGCGGCCGTCGACGCGCTCGCCCTGGCGTACACCCACGCCGTCCTGGGCCTGGTCTGGCTCACGGTCCTGGTCACCGGGCTGCACGGCGTCCGGGGATGGCTCGCCCGTCGGCGGGTGCGCCGCAGTCTCGACGCCGCCACCGGCGTGGTGCTGCTCGGGTTCGCGGGCACGCTCGCCCTCGACGCCTGACGACGGTGACCCGGAGCCGTCGTCGACGGTCTACCGTTGAAGCCGCAACCGAGATGATCTCTGGAGGGCCCACACCATGAAGCTCCCGCTCAAGGGCCGCCACATCCCCGCCCGTCTCGCCACCGGGGCGTTCATCCTCAACTCCGGGCTGGAGAAGTCCCGGGGCGACGAGCAGACCGCGCAGGCCGTCCACGGCATGGCCAGCGGCACCTACCCCTTCCTCGGGAAGATGGAGCCCACCCAGTTCCTGAAGGTGCTGTCGACCAGCGAGATCGTGATCGGCGCCGCGCTGCTGCTGCCCGTCGTGCCCACGCTGGTCGCGGGCGCCGCCCTCGCGGCGTTCTCCGGGGGGCTCCTCGGCCTCTACCTGCGCACGCCCGGCATGCGGCAGGACGGCAGCCTCAAGCCGACCCAGCAGGGCACGGCGATCGCGAAGGACGTGTGGATGCTCGGCATCGCCGCGGGGTTCATCGTCGACGAGCTCGTGTCCGGGAAGGACGAGGCCCCCACGCGGACGATCCTGCTGTACGACGAGGACGACGGCCCGGTGATCGTGAGCGGTCCGGAGGTCTGACCCCGCCTGTCGTGCTCCGGCGCGCTCCTCGTCGCCCGGGAGGGTGACGGCCCGGCCTCTTCTGGATCGGTCCGCTAACGACGCGCTCCCCCGGCGCGAGATGGGCGTGACGAACGCACGAGAACCGGGGGCTCGAGAATGACGCAGATCGACCGACCGCGGCACTACCGCAGCGACGCCGATGACGACTCGGTCCTCACGGGTCCGATCCTCGGCCTGCCGACCGCGGTCCGGGGCGCCACGCCTCCCGCCGGCCACGGTGCGCCGCAGTACCCGCCGCGGTACGCGACGCCGCACCCGTCGAGCCCGCTCCCGGTGCAGCCCTCGCCCGTCCCGCCCCGGCAGTCGAACGGGATCGCGACCGCCGGCCTGGTCGTCGGCGTCATCGGCGCCGTCCTCTCGTTCATCCCGGTCGTCGGGACCGTGGCCTGGGTCCTCGCGCCGATCGGCCTCGTCCTCTCCGTGGTCGGGCTGGTCAGGTCCGGGCGCGCCCGGAACGGCCGCGGCTCGTCGATCGCGGGCATCGTGCTCAGCCTCGTCGCCCTGCTCCTGTGCATCCTCTACACCGCCGTGTTCACCAGCGCCGTCGCGAACGTCGCGCAGCAGACCGCGGCCGTGCACCAGGTGACCTACGAGGTCAGCACCGCGAAGAGCAGCAAGATCACGGCCACCTACAGCCAGTCGCAGAACGCCGACCTGGCCTCGGCGAGCGTCTCCGCCACCCGATCGCCGTGGAGCGCGAACGCGCAGGTCTCGGGCGTCATGGGGCCGACCCTGACGGCCTCGCTCGACCCGGACCTCGACCACCCGAACCGGTCCGACACGATCACCTGCACCATCGTCGAGGACGGCGTCCAGGTCGCCCAGAACTCGGCCACCGGCGCGGACGCGATGGTGACCTGCACGAAGTAGGGCGTCGGTCCCCTCGACCAGCGAGATCGTCCTCCGACGGCCCGCCGACGGCCTTCCCGGCGGGGGCCCGCGCTCCGATCACCGGAGCGCGGGCCCGCCGCGGGCGCACGGGCTAGGCCGCGATGATCAGGGGCCGCAGCGGGGCGACGACGTCGGCGATCTGGCCGATGGCGGCGTCCGGGACCCCGTACTCCGAGAGCACCCCGGCGAGGGTGCCGATCACCTTGTCGTGCACCTCGCCGGTGATCACGCTCCCGTCGGGGCGCTTGATGTTGCGGTGCACCTGCTCCATCGCACGCGCGGTCCCGACGGTGAGCCCCGCGCCGGTCACCAGCAGAACCGCGGCGAGGAAGTGCCGCCGCTGGCGTGCCATGTCGATCCCGGCGAAGTACCCCTCGATCTCGGGGTCACTGGTCAGCCGGTCGTAGAAATCCCCGACGAGCGCCTCGGCGTCGAGCGCGTCATTGGTCTCCATCCACTTGCGGATGGTGATCTCGTCGCCCTCCACCGTCACGGTCGGAGCCGGCACCAGCACGGTGTCGGCCGACATGTCGGGGTAGGCCTGTGTGGACTCGTCGGCCACGAAATTACCGCCTTCACTCGTTCGAGGGACATCAAAACGTCACGAATCGTAGCCGCCGCGTGGCGGGACTCGTGGGGAGAGGAAACTCTCAGGGTCAGCGGGCGCCGGCCGTCTGGGTGTCGCCCTGGATGAGCAGCTCGCGCAGCGGGTCGAGGACGGCCACGGTCTGGCCGATGAGCTCCCGGCTCACACCCCGCTCCGCCAGGACCGAGCCCAGCGTGGCGACCACCGCGTCGTACACCTCTTCGGTGATCGCGTTGCCGCCCGTGTCGCTGACCATCAGGTGGGCCTCGTACATCCGCCGTGCCGTGCCGACGGTGAGGCCCTTGTCGGTGACCATGAGCAGGGCCTGCAGGAAGTGCCGCTTCAGCCGGTCCATGTTCACGCCGTCGAAGTAGCGGCCCACGACGGGGTGGCCGGCGGCGCGGCTGTAGAACTCCTCGACCACGTCGCGCCAGATCCCCTCCCGTCCGGAGACCTGGACGAGCCAGTTCTTGAGCGTGAAGTTCCCGACCGTCGGCGGGCCGACCAGCTGGTACTTGCTGTCCAGGTCGGGATAGGGCACCTGGCCGTCGGAGTAGTGCGACGTCGGAGCCGCGATCTGCTCGACCCGGTGGCCGTTGCGCTGCGCGGGGGCCGCCGCCACCGCCGGGAAGTCCTGGGTCGGGATGCGGCCCGTGACCTCCGAGGCGTTCCGGGAACGGCCCAGGCGGAGGCCGACGAACAGCGCGGCGGCCAGCAGGAGCAGGAGCACGATGACGATGCCGGCACCGATGAAGATCCCGGACAGAGTGCTGTTCATGCGGATCCGAACTCCTCGATCGTTGCCTGGACCGTGTCCAGGGGACGGCGCACGTGCTCCGTCCGGGGGGTGTGGGGCGAGGCCACCGACTCGTCGGTCATCGCCCGTTCCAACTCGGCCCACCGGCCGATCGTGAGGGCGCCGCCCCCCGAGGCGGCGCCGTGGTGCGGGACTCGGGCGCGAGGTCACGTTGGTACTCGACGCCGAGCTGCCGCAGCTCCCGGGACGTGCTCATCATCCGTTCCAACGTGCGGCCGGCGGACATGAGGTTCTGGGGCTCACGGCTGGTGTAGTCGTTGCTGTGGTCGAGCCGCTGGCGCAGGGCGCGGTCCACGTGCTCCTTGAGGACGCCGACGAGCGACTCCACCGCCGTGGCGAGGTCGGCCAGGGGCCGCCCGTAGTCGTGGAGGTCCGTGTACGAGGGGTCGGCGATCACCAGGCCCGCCGCCGTGCTGCGGAGACCGGCGACGGCCCTGAGCAGTTCGTCCTCGTCCATGCCGCTGCGCCCGCGGGCCGTCATCGGCCGCCCACTCCACACTCCCGTCGACGACTGCCCCTCACGCATCGGCTCCCGTCACGTCATGGCACCGGCGGGACGCGGAGCGTGTGTTGTCACGTCCCGCACCGACATCGATCCTCGGGCGCTCGATGCTACTACGAACGGTAGCCCGACCGAGGGGGCCGCGGGACGCGTGCACCCCGGTGATGACTCTGGGTGACGACAGTGCTCGACGCCGCCGACGGCCGGCGGTTCAGCTCGTCCCGTGCCGCGGCCGGGGTCGCGACGGCCACGCGCCGCCCTCGAGGCGTGGCGCCGGCGCCGGGCCGCGCGCGACCTCCGTCAGGCCGAACCGGTTGCTGCGGGCGCGGTCCAGGGCCTCGTCCATCGCGAGCTGCTGGCGGGCCGTCGCGATCTCGCGGGCCGGCGCGGTGGCCTCGTCCTCGACCGCCCGCATCCGCTGGTCGGCCTGCGCCAGCACGGTCTCGATCCGTCCGGCCTCCTGGATCGCGCTACGGACCGCGGTCGCCAGGTAGTCCAGCTCGGCCCGCGTCTCGCGCTGGAGCTCCGCGGTCTCGAGCGGCGTCGCCGCCCCCTCGCGCAGGGCTCCGCCGATGCGTCCCAGGATCCGGGGCAGCCGTTCCGCGGCCGTCCGGATCCACGGCTCCGGGTCGAGCATTCCCTCGCGGACCGCGCGGGCGCCGGTCAGGACGTGCAGCCAGCGCACGACGCTGTGGGCGCTGGCGACCGTCACGTGCGCGCTGTCCATGCGCAGCAGATCGCCCCACGCCCGCACCATGCGGTCCTGCTGTCCGGGCACCCGCGGGACCGGGATGGACTCGGTGACGGTGAGCGGCGCGACGGCCTCGGGGGGCAGGAAGTACCACATCAGCGGCATCCCGGCGGACGCCGGCGCATCGGGGTAGGACCACCGGACGCGCAGGATCATCCCGCCCAGCCCGAGCCGGTGCACGGTCTGCCGGGCCCGGAGCGTCGCGGGCGACGGCGGAGCGTCGGACGCCATCACCCCGTACGCGACCATGTCCGCGGGGTGGAGCCGCAACCCCGCCCAGGCCGACGTGTCCGGCCACAGCGCGCGGGCCAGCATCCCCACTGCGGACCACCGCCCCTCCGACGCCGTCACCCGGAAGGGTATCCCGGCACCGACGCCCCCGGCTCGGTGACCGTCGGTACGCATCGGTCCGGCGGGCTCGACCGAGCGGGATACTGGTCCCCGTGCCAGCAGAGCCAGCCCAGCCGTCGCCGATCGCCGGCGACCCGATCGAGCCCGGCGAGCGGCAGCGCGTCTTCCACGCCCTGCGCTCCGCGGCCGACGACATGCGCAGCCGGAACAGTCTCCGCGACCTCGACGTCACGCTCGCCGACCTCGTGGCCAAGGCCGTCGAGACGGTGCCCAGCGCGGACGCCGGCGGGATCACGGTCACCCAGGACGCCCGGATCGACTCGCGGTACCACACCGCCGAGGCCATCGGGGAGCTCGACGAGCTGCAGAGCCGGCTCGACGAGGGGCCGTGCATCACCGCGGCCGAGGACCCGCCGGCCAGCGGCGTCATCCTGGCGGACGACCTCGCCGGGGAGGACGCCGACCGGTGGCCGCAGTACGCGCGGGCCGCGGTCGAGGCCGGGTACCGGTCGATGTGCTCCACGCAGCTCTCGTCCGGGAGCCAGGGTCTCCGGGCGGCGCTGAACCTGTACTCGGCCGAGCCGAGGGCGTTCGACACCGAGTCCCAGCTGGTGGCGGCGCTCTTCGGTCTCCAGGCCGGCGTGCTGCTCTACGGCATCGAGAACGCCGCCCAGCTGCAGCGCGCCATCGACAGCCGGGACGTGATCGGCCAGGCCAAGGGCATCCTCATGGAGCGCTTCGGCGTCGAGGACTCCGAGGCCTTCCAGATGCTCGTGAAGTCCTCCCAGGACACCAACCTCAAGCTGGTGAAGGTGGCGGCGTGGGTCCGCGACGACCTCGACCAGCGCCGCCGGGGAGGACAGGCCGGGGGCGGCTGAGCCGGCCTTGCCGGGCGGGAGATCGGGTAGCCGCCCCGGTGTCCGCCGGAGATCCGTCCTTCGAGTACCCGCCCGGAACCGACCCGCGGCGGCGTCGTCCGCGGCTGAGCTTCGAGCTGCTCGGGTGCGCCTGGAACGGCCACGCCCTCGTCGGGACCGACGCCGCCACCGTCGGCGGGGACGACGCGCTCGTCGTCCGGGACGTCGACGGCGACCGGCGCCTGCACCGCTGCCTGCGCTGCGACGCCTGGACGATGCTCCCCGCCCCCGAGCACCCGGCCCGGCCGACCCCGGCCGCCCGCGACGAGATCGCCCTCCCGGACCGTGGGCGCCCGCTCAAGAGCCGCTACGTCCTGCGGCTCATCGCCCTGACCCGGGCCTTCAACGTGCTCGTGCTGCTGCTCGTGCTCGCCGGCGCGATCGCGGTCCTGGTCAACCGGACCTCGCTGCGCGACGACCTGATGGCGAACGCCTCGTCGCTGCAGACGGTCTTCGGCGGGCAGGCGATCGGGCAGCTGCAGAGCGTGCTCGCCGGCGGGGCGGGGCCGCTGTGGCTGGTCGCGATCGGGCTGCTCGTGCTCGTCGTCCTCGAGACCACCGAGGGCGTCGGGCTCTGGCGGGCGACCCGGTGGGGCGAGTACCTGACCTTCGTCATGACCACGCTGCTCCTGGTGCCCGAGATCCTCGAGCTCACCAGCTCGACCAGCCCCGGCACGATCATCGGGATGGTCGTCAACGTGGCCGTCGTGCTCTACCTGCTGATCTCCAAGCGGCTGTTCGGGCTGCGGGGCGGCGCCGCGGCCGTGGCGGCCGAGCGGGAGCACGACATCAGCTGGGCCGCCCTGGCGCGGCACCTGCCGGGCTGGTCCGGATCCGCGCTCGACCCTGGACCCGGGTCCAGGTCCTAGCGTTCCCGTCCATGACCTCGGCGGCCCCGCCCACCATCTCGGGCCTGGCCGCAACGATCCCGCCGGCCCGGGTCGGTCCGGGGTCGGCGACGACGGCCCGGTGGGCCTAGCGTCGTCGGCGATGGTGATGCCCGAGCTGGTGGCGGACTGCGGACGGTGCTCCGGGCTGTGCTGCGTCGCGCCGGCGTTCGCCCGCTCGGCGGACTTCGCGCTGGACAAGCCCGCCGAGACGCCGTGCCCGAACCTGTTGCCGGTGGTGCCGGGGCGTGCCGACGCGCCGTGCCGGATCCACGCCGAGCTCACCGATCGCGGGTTCCCGGGGTGCGTGGCCTTCGACTGTTTCGGCGCCGGCCAGCGGGTCACCGCCGACTGGCGCGACGGACCCGAGGCGGCGCGGGCGGCGTTCGACTCCTTCGGCGTGCTCCGCGGGCTGCACGAGATGCTCTGGTACCTGACCGAGCCGCTGCCCGAGGTCACGCCCGCGCTGGGCGACGAGGTGGCGGAGGCGACGTCGCGGGTGGCGCGCCTGGCCGAGGGCGCGCTCGGCGGGGTCGACCTGGCCGCGGTGCGGGGCGAGGTCGGGGAGCTGCTCGGCCGGGTGAGCGAGGCGGTGCGCGGGTCGGCGGGACGGGGCCACGCGCGGGCGGACCTCGTCGGGCAGGACCTGCGCAGCGGCCGGGCCGCGCGGCGGGCGCTGTCGGGGACGACGCTGCGGGGCGCGCTGCTGATGGGGGCCGACCTGCGCGGGGTGGACCTCGGGCGGGCCGACCTGCTCGGCGCGGACCTGCGGGGCGCCGACCTCCGGGGGGCCGCGCTGGCGCGGACGCTGTTCCTCACCGGGCCGCAGGTGGTCGCGGCGCGGGGAGACGCGACGACGACGGTGCCCGCCCGGCTGTCGCGGCCGGCCGCGTGGGGTCCGGCACTGAGGTGCCGGCGATCGCAGATCCGCGCGCTCCGGCGGTCGCGGATCCATGGTCACGCTGACGCGGTGCCGTCGGTATCGGCACGATCGCCGGCCGCGGCCGGCGGCCGGTTAGCGTGCGCGCCATGGCGGACACGGGGGACGAGCAGGACGACGACGGGCTGGGTCTCGACGAGGTGCTGGCGGCCCTGCGCCACGACCTCCTCGCCGCCCAGCGCGCCAGCGGCGAGGAGAACACCGGGCTCGCGGTGCGCGAGGTGCAGATCGAGCTCTCGGTCGAGGTCACCCGCCACGTCGACGCCAAGGGCGAGGTCGGCGCCAAGTGGTTCGTGCTCTCGGGCTCGGCCTCGGCCGGCGGCAGCCGGGACCGGACGAGCACCAACACGATCACGCTCACCCTCGGCCCCGTGACGCCCTCGACGGACGACTCCCCGACGACGACGGGCGGGCCGGTCGCCGGGTCCGACATCTCGCCCGGGGTCATCCCGCGGGCGGTCGCGGAGAACCCGCCCGGGTCCTGAGCCCCGGGCGTCGCCGAGCGGACGCTCAGGCCGCGGGCCGTCGTCTCGGGCGCCGGTGCGATCGAGCCGAGACGTGACACGACGTCCGTCGCTGATCGCGGCCAGGTCCGCGTCGCCGCTCACCGTCAGCCATTCCTCGTAGGCGACGAGGAACACCTGGGTACCGACACGGGCCGCGAGTCGCGCGGTCTGCCGGGTCGACTCCCCGGTCCCGCAGGACCTCGGCGAACGCGGCCGCGATGTCGTGCTGCTTGCTGAGGTCGCGCTCGAGCAGTTCCGGGTTCGCCCCGATGACCGCGTTCCGTCGACGCTGGACCTCCCGCTCCTGGCCGGCCCAGTCGAACCCCGCCAGGACCCCCACGACCGCCCGGAGCGGCTCCTCGACGTCGGGCGCCCGGCGGATCCCCTCGACGAGCGCCGTGCGCAGGTCGTCCGCCCGGGCGAACAGGACTTCCCGCTTGTCCGGGAAGTACCGGAAGAACGTCCGGGTCGTGACCCGGGCGCGCTCCGCGATCTCGCCGACGCTGGTGCGCTCGAAACCCTGCTCGTCGAACAGCTCCATCGCGGCCTCCTCCAGCCGCTCCGCACTGCCGTGTTCCCAGCGAGGCACCGCGTCATCGTACCCGCCTGACGACACCTCGTGACATCACGCCGGGATCGTCGCCGGCCGGCCCCGTCGTTCCCGGACGGCCTCGACCGCCACCGTGCCGGACAGGCTGCCGAGCGCGACGAGGGACAGGAACAACTGCGAGGGCAGCCCCAGCCACCCTCTGCTCGGTGGCCTCGAACTCCGGGTCGGTCGCCGCGGTGCCGGGGAGGAGCAGGGCACCCCACATGCCCAGCCACGCCACCGAGGCCAGGGCCGCGGCCTCGCGGAGCTGCGCGTGGGCGTCGCCGTGGCGCCGGAACAGGATGCGGAGCCCGATCGCCGAGACGAGCGGGGACATCGCGATGTACTGCGCGTCGTGGAACTTCGCGTGCGGGGGCCAGTTCGGGTTGTGGATGTGCTGCCCGGCGGTGGGCTCGTGGAGGAAGTCCACGAACAGCGGGCCGACCCCGATGCCCAGGAGCAACGCACCGACCAGTGCTCGTGACGACCGCGCCGGTCCTCGGGCTCCCACCCGGATCACCGGTCCCCGGCGCGGCTTGCAGCGGGGCCGGGAACGCCGGATGTGCGGCCAGGGCGGTGACCTCGACGTCGTGGTAGCGGAAGACCGGCAACGTCTCCAGGTGTGCGTCCAGGGCGTCGGCGCTCTCCGCGTTCCAGATCGCGAGGCTGGTCTCGGTGCCGGGCAGTCGCCACATCCAGGTGATCGTGCCCTCGGTGATCAGGTCCGTCGCGACCTCCCGCTCGCGGGCCATCAGTTCCGCGCTCTCGTCGTCGGAGAGGTCGTGCAGTCGCTCGGTGGGCGTCGCCTTCACGAGATAGTTCATCGGGTTCTCCGTCTACCGTCGGCCTCCGGACGTGAGCCCAGGGCGCTGATGTCATGATGTGACATCACAGTAGCGATGTCACATCATGACATCAGCAGCAGTGGCACAGGTCACACACCGGATCAGCCGCGGCGGCCCGTGACGTAGTGCCCCGGCGCGTCGATCCGGATCTCCCGGCGCTGCCCGTGGTCCGGGCCGATCCGGTGGGCGAGCCGGCCGCCGTGCAGCGCGATCAGCCCGGAGAGCAGCGGCTCGTGGTGGGTCGAGGCGGTGGAGTCCAGGATCGCCTCGCCCACGACGTCGGGCCCGCCCGCCGCCCGCGCCGCCCGGTCGACCGCCTCGACGACCCAGACGTACTCCGGCATGGGGGTGAGCCGGTAGAGCCGGGCCAGCTCGGCGTCGACCCCGCGGGAGGACAGCCGCTCGAGCCACTCGTCGGAGCGCGTCACGTACGTCCGCCAGGTGAGGTCGGCCGTGGCGATCGGTTCGTCGGGGTCGGCCTGCGCGACGTAGGCCCGGAACCAGTGCTCGCCCGCGGCCTCGGCGCGCTCCGCGGTGACGTAGACCTCGGGCAGCAGCGGCAGGATGGCCGCCTGCCAGGGACGGTGCGCGTCGTCGACCTCGTCGAACGGGTCGGCCACCTCGAGGTACGGGCCGCGGGCGTCGTCGTGGCGCCACAGCCGGACCCCGGAGCCCGACTCCGGCGAGACCCGCCGGTAGCCGACGACCACCCACGCGTGCGCCCGCGAGATGACGATCGGCGGGGCCTGGCTGTTGACGTAGCGGCAGAGGATCCCGCCGAGGGTGAGCATCCCGGCGTCGTCGTCCTCCGCGCGGGTCGGCGGGAGGTGCACGAGGCCGGGGGAGAGGCCGAGCGCCGTGGCGCCGGCCATCATCTGCTGCACCGACAGGCCCTCGCTGGGCACCTGGCGCCCGACGATCACCCCGCCCAGCGCCGCGTCGTGCACCGCGGCGGTCAGCCGCCGGGGCACCCCGTGCGCGAGGTGGGCGTGGCGCAGCACCATCCACAGCGTCGCGTGGGCGCACCGCAGGTACTCGGCGTCCTGCGAGAGGAACGGCATCGCCCGGACCTCGAGCGGCGTCCCGAACAGCGAGAGCCGTTCGGTGGCCGCGCAGAGCACGCCGCCGTCGAGACCCGGCGGCGGAGTGATCATCGTGCGGCCGACCGGCGTGGCGGGGAGCGGGCGCATCACCGCGTAGCCGCGGTAGGCGGCCGGGTCCAGCCGGGTGAGGTCGGTGGGGTCGACGTCGTCGGTGAACAGGTGCCAGCGGTGGGTCACCGACGGGTGCCGCCGGAACAGCCGGCCGTGGAAGGCGGCGTGCTCGCTGCGCCAGTCCGGGTCGAGGTAGCGCTGCTCGACGACCAGCGACCGGACGCCGTGCTCGCGGGCCAGCGTGACGATCCGCTCCAACGGCGCCGACGGGGTCTCGCCGGCGTAGAACTCGGCGAGCTGCTCCCAGGCCCCGTCGACGGTGACGTCGTACACCGCGGCCGCCGCGTCGTCCGGCGACCAGGTGAGGAAGGGCCAGTCGCTCACCCGCACAGCACTACCACGGGGGCCCGACAGTGATCAGCGGATCACCGCAGGCGGATGCCGTCGCTCTCGTACTCGGCGCGCAGCTCGGCGTCGCGGACCCGTTCCAGCGTCGCGCGGAACGCCTTCTGCTGTTCGGGACGGTGCAGCCCGAGCCGCTCGGCGAGGTCGCCCGCGGGTTCGCCCGGCTCCACGACGGTGCGCTTCCCGGCGATGCCGGCCATGGCGCCTCCTGGGGTCGACGACGTCCGAGTCTACGCCGGGAGGGGCACCGGCGGCGCCTCCTCGACGGCGGCGGGCGCAGGCCGGGCGCCGCTGCGGGCCAGCACGACGCAGGCCGCGGCGGCGAGCCCGAGGGCGATCGGGGCGACGAGGGCGAACCACGACGAGACGCTGTCGCCGAGCAGCGGCGCGAGCAGCGAGGGCGGCACGACCTCGGCGACCACGACGACCGCGGTCGCCGTCGTCACCGTCGTGTGCCGCAGCGCGAACGTCCACCAGAGGCAGCCGAGCGCGCCGGTGACCGCCGCGACGAGGGCGGGCACCGAGGTGAGCGCGGCCAGCGGGTGGGAGAGGTCGACGAGCTTGACGGCGGTCGAGCACGCCGCGAACCCGAGCCCGGAGCACACCGCGAGCACCGTGCCGCGCCGCCCGATCGCGCCCGCCAGTCCCGCGAGCCCGATGAGCGCGGCGGCGACCGCGAGCCCGATCTCGAGCCCGACGGTGTCCGGGGTGCTCCCGGTCCGGCCGGCGACGGCGGCGAGGCCCACGAGCGCGACCGACAGCACGCCGACCGCCGCGATCCCCCGCGCCCCGAGCCGGGTGCCGAACCAGGCGCGGGCCGTCAGCGCGGTGACCGCGAGGCTCGCGCTCACCGCGCACTGCGCGACGGCCATCGACACCGACTGCAGCGCCGCGACGTGGCAGAGCGCCCCGACGCCCTCCGCGACCGTGCCCGCGACGAACCACGGGTGCCGCAGCAGCGCCGTCCACCGCAGCGCGGCCCCGTCGTCGAGCGCCGTCACCGCCGCCGCCTGCGCCACCGACCCCGCGCCGAACAGCACCGCCGCCAGCACCACCCACATCAGCCCCACGCCGTGTCCCTCCTCGGTCGGTGCCGCCAGGGTCGGCCGGGTCGCTGGGTGGGGGCTGGGAACGCCGTGGGCGCGGGGATTGACCTTGACCTCGGGGGAGCCCGCACCGTCATCGTGACCGGAGCGAGGAGGGACCGATGAGCGGGCACCGGATGACGATCGGCGGGTTCGCAGTCGCGGCGGGGCTGACCCCGAAGGCGTTGCGCCTCTACGACGAGCTCGGGCTGCTGCGCCCGGCGGCGGTCGACCCGGCGACGGGCTACCGCACCTACGACGCGGCGCAGCTCGGGCGGGCGCGGCTGGTCGCGGCGCTGCGGCGGGTCGGGGTGCCGCTCGCGCGGATCGGGGAGATCGGGGACCTGCCGCCCGCGGCGGCCGCCGCCGACCTCGCCGCGTGGTGGCGCCAGGTGGAGGCCGACACGGCCGACCGCCGGGTGCTCGTCCACGACCTCCTCGCCCGGTGGCGGGACCGACCGGACGAGGAGGAGCCGATGACGGCGCAGGTGACGGTGGCGGGCGCGGGCGACGCGGAGCGCGGGGCGCGGGCCGAGCAGCAGGACGCGGTGGTGGTCGCCGGCGGGCGGGCGGCGGTGGCCGACGGGTTCGGTCCCGACGGCGCGGCGGCGAGCCGGGCGGTGGTGTCGCGGGTGGCCGCGGCGGAGGGTGAGGGGCCGCTCGACGTCGTGCGCGGCGCGCTCGGGGACGCGGCCGCGGCGCTGGACGCCCCGGGCGCGAGTGGGACGACGGCGACGGCGCTGTGCTGCGACGGGGCGCGGGTCGGGGTGGCCCACGTCGGGGACTCGCGGGCCTACCTGCTGCGCGCGGGCGTGCTGACGCTGCTCACGCACGACCACACGTGGGTCCGCTCGCTGGTCGACGAGGGCCGGCTCACCGTGGAGGAGGCGGCCGAGCACCCGGACCGCACGCGGCTGGTGCGCGCCCTCGGGACCGGGCGAGCCCGACGTGCACCTGCGGACCGCCCGCGCCGGCGACCGCTACCTGCTGTGCACCGACGGGGTCAGCGGGGTCCTCGACGACGCGGTGCTGGCCGAGCTGCTCGACGCGGGCGGGGCGGCGGCGCGGACGGTCGGGGCGGTGCTGGCGGCGGTGCGGTCCGCGGGGGCCCCGGACAACGCCGCGTGCGCGGTGCTCGACCTCGTCGGCGCCTGACCGGCCCGGCCGCGGACGAGCGAACGGCACCCTCGCGCAGGGCAGCGAGGGTGCCGTTCGCCGGGCGGGGACTCAGGAGTCCAGCGCCGCGTCCAGGGTGATCGTGGTGCCGGCGAGCGCCTTGGAGACGGGGCAGGTCTGCTCGGCGGTCTTCGCGAGCTCCTGGAACCTGGCCTCGTCGACGCCGTCGACGGCGGCCCGCAGCGTGACCTCGATCCCGCTGATCTCGAAGCCGCCGCCCTTGGCGGGCGAGAGCGTGACCTCGGCGCTGACGTCGATCGACCTCGCCGTGAGGTTCTCGCCGCCGAGCACGCCCGAGAGGTTCATCGCGAGGCAGGAGGAGTGCGCGGCGGCGATGAGCTCCTCCGGGCTGGTGTGGCCCTCGGGATCCCCGGCGCGGGTCGGGAACGAGACGTCGAACTGTCCGGCGTTGGACGAGTCCAGCGTCACGTGCCCGTTCCCGTCCTGCAGCCCGCCTTCCCAGTGCGTGGTCGCGTCGCGGCTCGGCATCGTCGCCTCCAGGTGTTCGGTGTCGCGGGCCGGCCGGCCCGGTCGCGGACGGTCGTGCACAACCGGGCCGGGCGCCCACGGATTCCGGGCGCCCGGCGGGACCCTCCGGTCGGACGGGTCAGCGGCGGACGCGCTTGCGGCCGGTGATCTGGTTGTAGACCACGAGCAGGATGATCGCGACGATGATCGACCCGATCCAGCCGACCGGGCTCTTGAACGACAGCTGGTGCGGCGAGAAGAGCAGCGAGCCGAGGAGGCCGCCGACGACCGAGCCGAGGATGCCGAGGGCGATGGTCGGGAGGATGCCGATGTTGTCCTTGCCGGGGACGATCGCGCGGGCGATGAAGCCGACGATGAGCCCGAAGACGATCCAGCCGAGGATGGTCAGGATGATCATGGTGGGAGTGCCCTTCCGGGAGGAAAGCCAGGGGAACGCTGCAGGGCGTACGTCGCCCAGACGAGTATCACTCCAAACCTCACGCGGCAGACACTTCCGGCGGATTGCCCGGCCCGCTGCCGCCACGTCACCGGTTCTTCGCCGTACGCTCACCGTGACGCGGCTACCCTCGGCGCCCGGCGGTGCCGTGCCGCCGGCCCGACCGAGGCCCGGAACGAGGTGTGTGCGCGATGGGATCACTGAGCCCGGTGCACTGGGCGATCGTGATCGTCGTGGTGCTGTTGCTCTTCGGCTCGCGGAAGCTGCCCGACATGGCCCGCGGGCTGGGGCAGTCGATGCGCATCCTGAAGGCCGAGACGCGGGGGCTGCAGGAGGACGACCGCGCCCACACGTCCGCCACCACGGGCGAGCCCCGGACGACCGGGTCCCCGGCCTCCCCGCCCGCCTCGGGAACGGCGGCGTCGTCGACCCCCGAGCGGCCGAACGGGACCGCTCACCCGGACGCAGCCGCGGACCGGCCGTCGAGCGCGGAGCGCGACGCCTCGTGAGCTGACGGTCGCCGTGCGTTGATAACGTCCGCCGCGGTGACCGACTTCGCGAGACCGGCAGAGGCCCCCGCGCCCGCGGTCGCGCGCGTCGCCCGGACCGCCGGCGGCTCGGGACGGAAGCTGTCCTGGGACGTGCTGCGGGTCGTGTTCGTGCTGCTGGTGATCCTCTACCACTCGACGTTCATCGGGCCGCTCGTCTACCACGACATCATCCCGAAGAACCTCGTCTTCCCGCACCAGGTCGGGGCCAGCCTGCTCCTGGTGCTCTCCGCGTACTTCGTGGCCGCCACGGTGCGCCGCGGGGGAGCGCGGAGCGGCGGGACCGCCCGCTGGTGGTGGGGGAAGATCGCCCGTCTCCTGCCCCCGTTCTTCGTGGCGACCGTCAACGCCTGGCTCTTCCTGCGCTACCTCGCCCCCGGCGGCTGGTACCTGCCGGGCAAGCGCGACCTGGTCGCCAACCTGCTGATGCTCTGGCACTGGGACCCGGGCTGGGGCTTCGTCGACGGCTCGTACTGGACGATCCCGCTGCAGCTCATGGCCTTCTGCCTGGCCGCGGTGATGTGGCGCGGCCCGCTCGGGCGCGGCCTCGGGCTGCGCGTGGTGATGTGGGCGGCGCTGATCGTCCCGGCCCTGCAGTGGCACCACCTCGCCACGCGGGCGCCGGGCTCGTCGTACGCGATGCTCGCCGACGGCCTCGGCATCTTCCGCTGGCACCTGTTCGTGGCCGGCGTCGCGGTGTGGATGGTGTCCACGGGCCGGCTGCGGTGGGGGCACTTCGTGGCGATCGAGGTCGTGGCGATCGCCGAGCACGCGCTGCAGACCTCGGTGCTCGACCCGACGGCGGGGTGGAGCACCGACTGGATCGCGGTCGGGCTCATCGCGCTCGGCGTCCTCGCGATGACGGCGGCGGCGCTCGGGCCCGACTGGGACCGCTGGATCCCGCCGGTCGGCCGCCGACTGGTCACCTGGCTGGCCGGCATCTCCTACGGGGTGTTCCTCACCCACCAGACCGTCGGCTACGTCGTCATGCGCCGGCTGCAGCAGCTCGGCGTCGGGCCCACCCTGCAGACCGGAGCCATGATCCTCACCGGGGTGCTCGCGGGATGGCTGCTCACCCGGTTCGTGGAGCGGCCGCTGCACCGGCGGCTGATGCGCGCGTGGGACCGCGGCCCGGGCCGCTACGGCCGGGTGGACCTGGCGGCGGTGCCGATGCCGGGCCCGTCGAGGGCGACGAGGTCGTAGGTCCGCATCGACGCCGCACGGCCCGCCCCGCAGGTGAGCGGCGTCGGCGAGGAGATCCACCGCTCGCGCACCACGACCTCGAGCTCCCCCGGTCCCTCCGGGGCCCGCAGCCGCACCGTCCACAGCGCCGGGTCCGCGGCGTCCTGCCGGGCGTCCAGGGCGCCCAGCGCCGCCACCCGGTGCTCGCCGAGCGCGAGGCGGGCGTGGTGCTGCGCGCCCTGCACCGGCGGGGCCAGCCCGGCCCGGCCGCGTACCAGGTGGGGGTCGACCTCGCCCGCCGCGTAGCGCTCGGCGACGGCCACGGCCTCCGTCGCGGGGACGCGCCCGAGGACGAGGCCGTGGGGCAGCAGGACGAGGTTCGCGGCGAACCGGTCGCCGCCGGTGTGCGTCGTCTCCCAGGTCCGCTCGGGGTGCGTCGCGGCGAGCACCGCCGCGACGGGGCGGCCGCGCATCGCGCAGCACGCGTCGTGGCGACCGTGCGCGCAGACCAGGTAGACGGGCTCGTCGGAGGGCTCGGTCGAGGCCTCCAGGTCGGCGAGGGCCTCCGGGAGCGCCTCGGGCGCGTCGACGCGGCCCCACCGGACCGATTCGTGGCCCGGCCGGGAGTCGACGACCGCGAACCGGCCGCCGGCCTCGGTCGGGACGCCCCGCGCGGCGGAGCGGCGGATGAGCTGGAAGCGGGCCTCGTGGGCCCGGCAGAAGGCGTCGACCGCCTCGACGACGGGGGCGGCGAACCCGGCGCCGCCGAGGGCCTGGACCCCCCACGGCCCGGGGTGCTCGACGAGCAGCCAGCGGCGCGCGGGCGGCGCGGAGGCGAAGAGCGGGTCCTCGCGCTCGCGGGCGGCCTCCGAGCAGCGGAACGGGACGGCCGCCTCGGCCGGCTGGGTCAGGGAGTCCGAGGCCGTCACGTGTCCGTCGTACCCGGGGAGTCGCCGGGAACGCCACCTTCCGGGCTCCGACGCGTCGCCCGTCGAGTCCGGCGTCACGAGCACGCCCTCGGTGAGCAGGCGCCGGGCGACGACGACCGCGTCGCCGGGCTCGTCCTCGGCGACGTCGCCCAGACGGACCAGGGGGCCCGTCGAGGAGCACGGCGAGCGGGGTCGCCGCGGCGGCCGGCAGCTCCAGCGTCCGGTCGGGCAGCTCGAGGCGCAGCGGCCCGCCGTCGGCGGCCGGGGGCACGACGCGGTG
Source organism: uncultured Actinomycetota bacterium (assembly GCA_963716955.1). Classification (GTDB taxonomy): domain Bacteria; phylum Actinomycetota; class Actinomycetes; order Mycobacteriales; family Pseudonocardiaceae; genus Actinomycetospora. The sequence continues at coordinate 148,557 of CAVQUY010000012.1, read as the reverse complement.
GCGCAGCCCGTGGCGCAGGCGCAGCACGGAGTCCGGTCCGAGGGCGTGGACCGCCGCGGCCTGGCGCAGCGGGCGCAGCGACTCCGGCCGGTTCCCCGTCCACACCCGCCCACGGAGCCGGCGGGCGGCGCGCGCCGCCCGGACGTCGTCGTGGGAACGGTCGGCGAAGTGCTCGGCCGCGCGGCGGGCGACCACCTCGAGGTGCGGGGCGAGCGCGTCGGGGTCGGACACGTCGATGCCCAGCGGGAGGGAGCCGCGCAGCTCCGGGTCGTCGGCCAGGCCCGCGAGCAGGGTCTCCAGCAGGGCGTGGCGGGTGACGACGTGGACGCCGACGGTCAGGTGCGCGGAGACCTCGCCCTGCGCGGTCGCGGAGTGCAGGTATCCCCGCGGCAGGTACAGCGCGTCGCCGGGGTGCAGCACCTCGTCGAGGAGGGGCTCCTCGGTGGCGCGGGCGCGGACGGCGGCGGCGTGGTCGTTCCAGGGCTGGGTGCGCAGCGGGTCGTGGTGCACCGGCGCGTGGACGTGCCAGCGCTTGGTGCCCGCGATCTGGAGGACGAAGACGTCGTGGACGTCGTAGTGCGCGGAGAACCCGGTCGACGACGCCGGGGTGACGTAGGCGTTGACCTGCACCGGGTGGCCGAGGTCGGCGTTGAGGCCGGTCGCGAGGTCGGTGACCGGCGCCCAGGTGCGGTGCACGCCCTGGAGCACGACGGTGTGGCCGTCGGCGAAGAGCGCCGCGACGCGGTCGTCACGCAGCTGGTCGGCGACCTCGGCGCCGACCCCGCCGTCGCCGGTGAAGTGCTTCGAGTCGACGACGGTGCCCTGCTTGGCGATGCGCAGGAACGGGGTGCGCAGGCCCCGGTGGGCGAGCAGTTCGTCGACGGCGTCGAGGGAGAAGAGGTCGCCGAACCCGGGCTCGTCGGCCGTCCCGCGGTCCTTGGCGAGGTCGTCACGCCGGGACAGCACGGCCTGGCGACCCCACGCCTCCCGCGCGAACGCGTCGAGGTCGCCCGCGACGGCGCGGCGCAGGAAGGGACGGTCGGTGCTGGTCATGCTGGTCGTCTCTCCGGCGTGCGGGGGTCGGGTGGGGCCATCGGGTGAACGGGGCTCCCCGGACGTCGGGTGTCAGAGAAGCCCCGTGCCTGACACCCGACGTCCGGAAATCGTCACCCGCTCAGGCGCCGCCGTCCGCGCCGCCGTCGGAGCCGCCGCCGCGACGCGCCGCCGTCGGCCGGGCCGTGGCCCGCGCCCCCGTCGGCACCGCCGTCGGCAGCCGCCGCCGGACGCGCCGCCGTCGGCCGGGCCGTGGCTCGCGCCCCCGTCGGCACCGCCGTCGCGCGCCGCCGTCAGCGCCGCCGTCAGCGCCGCCGTCAGCGCCGCCGTCGGAACCGCCGCCGCGACGCCCCGCCGTCGGCCGGGCCGTGGCCCGCGCCCCCGTCGGCACCGCCGTCGGAACCGCCACCGGACGCGCCGCCGTCGGCCGGGCCGTGGCCGGCCGAGCCGTCCGCGCCGCCGTCGGCGCCGCCGTCGGCGGGCCCGTGTCCGGAGGTGGTGATGTCGTCGTCGTTCATCGCTGCTCCTCGTGCTGGGGGTCCTGGTCGGGTCACCGCCCGGGTGGAGCGCAGTATCGCCCGGCCCGCCCGGTGTGCCGCGTCGTTCGAGCCGTCTACCCGGGCCCGTCGCTTCTCACGCCCGGCCGGGCGCCCGGAAGGGTCCCGGGCGGGGGCACGACCTGGCAGGCTTCCGCGCCATGACTGTGGGCACGCTGGTGCTGCTGCGGCACGGCCAGAGCGAGTGGAACGAGAAGAACCTCTTCACCGGGTGGGTCGACGTGCCCCTCTCCGACACCGGTGAGCAGGAGGCGCGCCGGGGCGGCGAGCTCCTGACCGAGGCCGGGCTGCTGCCCGACGTCCTGCACACGTCGTTGCTGCGCCGCGCTATCGCCACCGCGCAGATCGCGCTGGACACCTGCGACCGGCACTGGATCCCGGTGCGCCGCGACTGGCGGCTCAACGAGCGGCACTACGGGGCCCTGCAGGGCAAGGACAAGAAGCAGACGATGCAGGAGTACGGCGAGGAGCAGTTCCAGATCTGGCGCCGCTCGTACGACACCCCGCCGCCGCCCATCGACCCCGACGACGAGTACGCCCAGACCGGGGACCTCGCGCTACGCCGACCTCGGCGACGACCTGCCCCGCACCGAGTGCCTCAAGGACGTCCTCGAGCGGCTGCTCCCGTACTGGCAGGACGCCGTGGTGCCGGACCTGCGCGCCGGCCGCACCGTGCTCGTCGCCGCCCACGGCAACTCGCTGCGCGCCGTCGTCAAGCACCTCGACGGCATCGACGACGAGACCATCTCCGGCCTGAACATCCCGACCGGCATCCCGCTGCGCTACGACCTCGCCGAGTCCGGGGACGACCTGACCCCGACGAACCCGGGGGGCACCTACCTCGACCCGGACGCGGCGCAGGACGCGATCGCGGCGGTGGCCAACCAGGGCCGGTAGGGCCCCGGGACGGCTCGCGCCGGTGAACGCCACCTGAACGGGTCGCCAACAGTCACCCGACCGGGGGTTGGACCGGTCACCAACGGCGGTCCGACGTGGGTGGAAATCGCGGTGACACCCATACGATCGCGGCGTGGCCGTCCCGGCGTACGTGACCGTCCTGGCCGCCGTGGTCGCGGCGGTCCTGGGCATCGTCGTCGGTGCCTCCGCCGTCCGCTGGAAGCGCCGGGCGCGGGCCGCGGTGGTCGCCGCGACCGGACCGACGGTGGCCGAGCTCCTCGCCCGCATCGTGCGCCGCTCGCACGCCGGGCTCGCCGTCATCAACCGCTTCGGTGACGTCGTGCTTTCCAACGACCGCGCCGAGGTGCTCGGCGCGGTCGTCGGCGCCCGGCCCGAGAACCGCGTGGCGGAGGCCGCGGCGCGGGTCTCGGAGACCGGCGGAAGCGCCGAGATCGACCTCTCCCCGCCGTCGTCGGCGCGCCGGACCCCGCAGTCGGTGATCGCGCGGCTCGGGCCGCTCGGGGACGGCTTCGTCGTGGTCGAGGCCTCCGACACCTCCGCCGCGGTCCGCCTCGAGGCCGTCCGGCGCGACTTCGTGGCCAACGTCGGCCACGAGCTCAAGACGCCGGTCGGCGCGATGGGCGTCCTCGCCGAGGCGGTCCTCGACGCCGACGACCCGGAGGAGGTCACCCGGTTCGCGACGAAGATCCTCCACGAGTCGCGCCGGATGGGGGCCCTCGTCACCGAGCTCATCGAGCTCTCCCGGCTGCAGGGGGCCGAGCCGCTCCCGGAGCTCGACCCCGTCGACGTCGACGACGTGATCTCCCGGGCCGTCGCCCGCGTCCGCGTCTCCGCCGAGACCGCGGGCACCGACCTGAACCTCGACGCCCCGACCGGGCTCGAGGTGGCCGGGAGCTCGACGCTGCTGGTCACCGCCCTGGCCAACCTGCTCGAGAACGCCGTCGCCTATTCGTCGGCCGGCTCCTCCGTGTCCGTGCGACGTCGGCGGGTCCGGGGGGCCGACGGCAGCGTCGGCATCGAGATCTCGGTGACCGACCGGGGCATCGGCATCGCCCCCGACCACCAGGAGCGGGTGTTCGAGCGCTTCTTCCGGGTCGACCCGGCGCGGTCGCGCGCCACCGGCGGCACCGGGCTCGGGCTGGCCATCGTCAAGCACGTGGCCGCCAACCACGGCGGCGACGTCCGGGTGTGGAGCGAGCCCGGCGTCGGCTCCACCTTCACGCTGCGCCTGCCCGAGCCCGCGGACGACCCGGACGAGGAGGGCCACGACCCGACGTCGGGGGCGCCGGCCGCGGCCCGGGCGGACGCCGCGCACCGCGTGCCGTACCGCCCGGCCCACCGTGACCACGCGGACCCCGCGTCGTCTCCGCCCCCACGCACCCCGACCGCCGTGAGCGTCGGGCCCGACGAGCCGAGGTGACCATGACCCGTGTGCTGATCGTGGAGGACGAGGAGTCCTTCGCCGACCCCCTCGCGTACCTCCTGCGCAAGGAGGGGTTCGAGGCCAGCGTCGCCGGCACCGGCGCCGCCGCCCTCGAGGACTTCGAGCGCCACGGCGCCGACATCGTGCTGCTCGACCTCATGCTGCCCGGGATGAGCGGCACCGACGTGTGCAAGGCGCTGCGCCAGCGCTCCTCGGTCCCGGTGATCATGGTGACCGCGCGCGACGCGGAGATCGACAAGGTGGTCGGGCTCGAGCTCGGCGCGGACGACTACGTCACCAAGCCCTACTCGGCCCGCGAGCTCATCGCCCGGGTCCGCGCCGTGCTGCGCCGTGGTCAGGAGGGCGACGGCGGCGAGTCGGCCGGGACCCCCGTCGGCGACCGCCAGGTGCTCGAGGCGGGCCCCGTCCGCATGGACGTCGGGCGCCACGTCGTCACCGTCGAGGGCGGCAACGGCACCGACCCGGTCGAGGTCGCGCTGCCGCTCAAGGAGTTCGACCTGCTCGAGTACCTCATGCGCAACGTCGGGCGGGTGCTCACCCGCGCCCAGCTGATCGACCGGGTGTGGGGCGCGGACTACGTCGGCGACACCAAGACCCTCGACGTCCACATCAAGCGGCTGCGGGCCAAGCTCGAGCCCGAGCCGTCCCAGCCGCGGCACCTGCTGACCGTGCGCGGCCTGGGCTACAAGCTCGACTCCTGAGCCCCCGACGGGTGACGGAACGCGACGTCTAGGCTGGTCACCGTGCGACTCGGGGTCCTCGACGTGGGGTCGAACACCGTCCATCTCCTGGTGGTCGACGCCCACCGCGGCGCGCACCCGACGGCGCAGTCCTCGACGAAGACCGCGCTGCGCCTCGCCGAGCACGTCAGCGGGGGCGTCCTCGAGCGCAAGGGCGCCGACGCGCTGGTCTCCGCGGTCGCGGAGGCGCGCCGCGAGGCCCGGGCGCTGGCGTGTGACGACCTTCTCGCCTTCGCGACCTCCGCGGTGCGCGACGCCACCAACTCCGACGCCGTCCTCGCGCGGGTCCGCGACGAGACCGGCGTCGACCTGCAGGTGCTCACCGGGCCCGACGAGGCCGCGCTGACGTTCCTCGCCGTCCGCCGCTGGTTCGGGTGGTCCGCGGGCCGGCTCCTCTCACTGGACATCGGCGGTGGCTCGCTGGAGATGGCGGTCGGGCGCGACGAGGCACCCGACGTCGCGCTCTCGCTGCCCCTCGGCGCCGGCCGGCTGACCCGCGACTGGTTCGCCTCTGACCCGCCCGAGCGCAAGGAGACCCGCGAGCTCGCGGAGTACGTGCACGACACGGTCGCCCCGGCGGCGGCCGCACTGCTCGACGGCGGTCCGCCCGACCGTGCGATCGTGACGTCGAAGACCTTCCGCTCCCTGGCCCGGCTGACCGGGGCGGCCCCGCGCAGCGCGGGTCCGCGGGTGCGCCGGCCGCTCACCGCGGCCGGGCTGCGGCAGGTGGTGGCGTTCATCAGCCGCATGAGCTCGACCGACCTCGCCGAGCTGGAGGGCGTCAGCGCCTCGCGCGCCCACCAGCTCGTGGCCGGGGCGATCGTCGCCCGCGCCGCGATGGACGCCCTCGGACTGGAGGAGGTCGAGGTGTGCCCGTGGGCGCTGCGTGAAGGCGTGATCCTCGGCCGACTGGACCAGGTGCCGCTCGACAACGGCCCGTTCGCCGCTGACGGGACGTACGCCACCGTCCGGCCCACCGCGACTGGACGACCGGCGCCCGCCACGGCACGGTGGAACGGATGACGGCCGGCCCGCCCCGTCGGGGCTCCCAGCGCAGCGTGGCGGAGCTGCTCGCCGCCTACGGTGCCGAATCCCGGGCCCCGTCGCGTCCCGGACCGGCCCCGGAGCCCGAGGACGCGTACGGCGTGTCCTACGGGGCCTACGACCGCGAGCCCGACCGGGGCGGTGACGGTCGCGACGCGTACGGCGACCCGTACGGCTCGTCGTCGTCCTACCGGAGCGGCTCCTACGGCGGCTACGGGTCGGACACCCACGTCCCCGACGGGTACGGCTACGGGCCCGACCAGGGGGACCCCCGGGCCCTACGGGGGGTACGACGACGGGTACCGCGCGGCCGACCCGCCGTCGTACGGCTCGTCCTCGTACCGCTCCTACGGCACGTCCGCCTACGAGCCGTCGTCGTACGGGTCCTCCGCGTCCTACGGCACGGGGCCCTACGCGAGCAGCTACAGCGACCTGGACCGCTCCCGCCGGGGGCGCGACGGCTACGGCGACGACCCCTACGCCGCCCCGCCGTCCCGGGACACCTACGTCGAGCACTACGGGCACCAGAGCGCTCCGGCGGGGTACGGTGCGCCCGGCGCGCAGCCCCAGGTCCCGCGCCCGGCGGGTCCACCGCCCGGCTCGGGCCCCCAGCCGACCAGCGCCGCGCCGACGAACGGTGCGGCGTCGGCGCCCGGGTGGGCACCGCCCGTGCCGGTGCCCGCCGCGCCGCCCGCGCGCGCCCCGGAGCCGCCGACGTCGTCGCCGGGGCAGGGCGCCTCCTCGTCGGCGCCCACCCAGGCCAATCCCGCGGTCTCGGCGGCCCCCACGCAGGCCGCGCCGGCCGCGTCGTCGGCCCCGACGCAGGCGACGGCGGCCCGGTCGGCCGCCGCGCGCTCGAACGCCGCACCGGCGCCGACCCGGTCCACGCCGCGCCCCGACGACGCCGGACCGCCGACGGCCGCGTCGTCCCTCGCCCGGCCCGACACCGCCGGGCCGCGGAACACCCGCGTCGACGGGCCCGCCGGCCTGGGCGCGGACGCCGACCTGGACGACGACTACGACGATTACGACGAGGACGAGGACGAGCTCTCCGAGCGGACCACCGCGAAGGAGTGGGCGGTCATCGCGGGCCAGCTCGTCGTCGGCGCGCTGCTCGGCGCCGTCCTCTGGATCGGGTTCTCGTACCTGTGGCAGTCGCTGCCCGTCGTGGCGCTCGTCCTCGCGGCCGCCGCGACCGGCGGGCTGGTGTTCGGGGTCCGCGCCATGCGGCGGTCGGACGACCTGCAGACGATGGTGCTCGCGATCGTCGTCGGCCTGGTCGTCACCGTGTCCCCGGCGGCGTTCGTCCTGCTCGCCCGATGACCCTTCCCGTCGTGACCGTCGCAACGACCGACCCCGGCCCCACGCCCGTGGCGCTCTCCACCGCGTCGGTGTACCCGGAGCCGATGTCGGCCGCGTTCGACTCCGCCGCGGAGCTCGGCTACGACGGCGTCGAGCTCATGGTGTGGAACGAGCCGGAGTCGCAGCGCCTGCGGACCGTCGCCCGCAACGCCGAGCGCACCGGGATGCCGGTCCTCGCCGTGCACGCGCCCTGCCTCGCGATCACCCAGCGCGTGTGGGGCGCCGACCCCGCCGAACGGCTGCGGCGCAGCGTCGTGCTCGCCGCCGGGCTCGGGGCGCCGACGGTCGTGCTGCACCCGCCCTTCCGCTGGCAGCGCCGCTACGCCGTGGGGCTGCCCCGCCAGATCGACGAGCTCGAGCGCGCCCACGGCGTGCGGATCGCCATGGAGAACATGTTCCCGCTGCGGCGGGGCCGGGTGAAGGTGTCCAGCTACACCCCCGGGCACGATCCGACGGTCCCCGGGGCCCGCAACTACACCCTCGACCTCTCGCACACCGCGACCGCCGGCGAGGACGCGTTCGCGCTGCTCGAGCGCATGGGTGACGGGCTCGTGCACCTCCACCTCGCCGACGGCACCGGGATGCCGACCGACGAGCACCTCGTCCCCGGCCGCGGCACCCAGCCCTGCGCGGACGTGCTGCACCGGCTCGCGTCGACGGGGTACGAGGGCACGGTCGTCGTCGAGATCTCGACGCGGCGGGCGCGGACCCGCAACGAGCGGCTGGACGCCCTCGCGGAGTCGCTGCTGTTCGCCCGCCTGCACCTCGGGACGCGGTCGCCCCGATCGCGCGCCTGAGCCGTCCGGCGTCGAGGGGCACGTCGGGCAGGCCCGCGGGCGGTCCGGGCTGGCTCGTGTGCTCCTGATCATGGAACGGCGTGGGCGGGTGCGACACCCCACGTCCGGCCGCCCCCTAGGGTCCCCGCCATGACCACGGTGGCGGTGCTCGGAGGCGGACGGATCGGCGAGGCCCTGCTCGGCGGCCTGGTGGCGGCCGGGCACGACCCGGCCACCCTCCTCGTCGTCGAGCGCGACGCCGCCCGGGCCGACGACGTGGCCGCCCGGCTGGGCCTCGAGGTCTTCGGGGCGGCCGAGGCCGCCCGCCGGGCCGACGTGCTCGTCGTCGCCGTCAAGCCGCAGGACGTGGCGACCGTGCTCGGCGAGGTCGGCGACGTGCTGCCGCAGACCCGCCCCGTCGTCGTCTCCCTCGCCGCCGGCATCCCGATCGCGGCCCTGGAGCGCCGGCTCCCGCCGCGCACGCCCGTCGTCCGCGTCATGCCCAACACCCCGATGCTCGTCGGGCGGGCGATGTGCGTGCTCTCCGCCGGGACCCACGCCGACGAGGGGGCCCTCGCGACCACCGAGACCCTGCTGGGCGCGGTCGGGCGGACGGTGCGCGTGCCCGAGGCGCAGCAGGACGCCGCGACGGCGCTCTCCGGCTCCGGACCGGCCTACCTCTTCCTCGTCGCCGAGGCGATGATCGAGGCGGGCGTCGCCCTGGGACTGCCCCGGCCGGTCGCGACGCAGCTGGTCTCCGCCACCGTCGACGGCGCCGGCGGGCTGCTCACCGACGACACCGACGGGCCCGCCCACCCCGGCCTGCTGCGCGAGGCGGTGACCTCCCCGGGCGGGACGACCGCCGCCGCGCTGCGGGTCCTCGAGGCCCACGGCCTGCGGGCCGCGTTCGCGGACGCCGTCGAGAGCTGCCGGGACGCGTCGCGGGCGCTGGGGTCGACCTACGGCGGTTGATGTCCGCTCGTCCCGCTCGCCCGGGCCGTCGACCGTTCGTCGTGATCTTCCGGTGCGGCAGGTGTGCGGCGTGTGCGCTTGACGCGCCGAGTGCTACGGCCACCGCACCATCACGTCGAGCGATTCATCCGTCACATCCGTCTCGCTACTCTCCGATCAGCACGTGCGTGTCGAACCGCCGGAGGGGAAGACCGGCGGCACGACGGGTGCTCGGAAGGCGGTCGACCATGCCGCAGAACGCCGCCGCAGGGCGGAGGGAAGACGGCGACCTCTCACGGGTGCAGTTCCTGACCGTGGCCGAGGTCGCCGCGACGATGCGCGTCTCGAAGATGACGGTGTACCGCCTGGTGCACAACGGAGAGCTACCGGCCGTCCGTGTGGGCCGCAGCTTCCGGGTGCCCGAGGAAGCGGTGCACGAGTACCTGCGGGGCTCGTACATCGACGCCGGCTGAGTCCGGCACGACGACGACGCCGGCCGTGGCCGGCGTCGTCGACCGGTGTGCCCGGGCGGCGTGCGCCGTTCGCCCGGGTCACCGGTACGGTGGACGCTTGCGCCCGGGCCGAGGAGGCCCTGCGGGTGCTCTCCACGAGAACGTCGCGAAAGGGAACCCGTATGGGCTCGGTCATCAAGAAGCGTCGCAAGCGGATGTCGAAGAAGAAGCACCGTAAGCTGCTTCGCAAGACCCGCGTGCAGCGTCGCAAGCTCGGCAAGTGAGCGGCCCCGGCCGGGCCTGACCAGGTCCCGGCCGGTGCCGTAGGCATCCCGCGGGTCCGACCGAGACATCCGTCCGCCCGTAGGTCCCCGGGAGAGCCATGGCCCCGTCCGTCGTCCTCGTCACCGGCGTCGCCGGTCAGCTCGGCGGTGGCCTCGCGGCCCGCCTGGCGTCGGACCCGTCGATCGACCGGGTCCTCGGCGTGGACACGACCCCGCCCTCGCGCGACATGCGCCGGCGGATGGGCCGCGCGGAGTTCGTGCGGGTCGACATCCGCAACCCGCTGATCGGCAAGGTCATCAGCACCGCGAAGGTCGACACCGTCGTCCACGCGTCGTTGTCGGGTCACCCGTCGGCCTCCGGCGGGCGCTCGATGATGATGGAGATGAACGTCATCGGGACGATGCAGCTCCTCGCGGCGTGCCAGAAGTCGGACACCGTCGGGCGCCTCGTCGTGCGCTCGACGACGAGCGTGTACGGCGCGAGCCCGCGCGACCCGGCGATGTTCACCGAGGCCACCGAGCCGAAGGCGCTGCCGCCCGGCGGGTACGCGAAGGACGCCGTCGAGATCGAGGGTTACGTCCGCAGCTTCTCGCGGCGCCGCCCCGACATCCCGGTGACGACGCTGCGGTTCGTCAACCTGATCGGGCCGCGCGCGGACACCGCGTTCGCGCACTACTTCTCGCTGCCCGTCGTGCCGGTGGTGCTCGGCTACGACGCGCGGGTGCAGCTGCTGCACACCGAGGACGCGCTCGCCGTCCTCGAGCGCGCGACGACGCACGACCTGCCCGGGGTGTTCAACGTGGCCGCGGACGGCGTGCTCATGCTCTCGCAGGCGGTGCGCCGCGCCGGGCGCGTCACGCTCCCGATCCCGGAGCCGCTGGTGCCCTGGGTCGGGCGCATCACCCGGCGCGCGCGGCTCGTCGACTTCTCGCCCGAGCAGATGCGCCTGCTCAACTACGGCCGCGTGGTCGACACGACGAAGCTGAAGACCGAGTTCGGCTTCCGGCCCCGCTGGACGACGGGGCAGGCGTTCGACGACTTCGTGGCCGGCAACGCGCTGCGCCCGATGATCGACACCGACCGCTACGTGGGGATCGCCGAGTCGATCGCCCTGCGCGCGGCGCACGTGCTGCCCGGCCACGGCGCGGCCGAGCCCGAGGCGCCCGCGCGCCCGCCCGAGATCGAGACCAGGACCCCGCCCGCGCTCACCCCGGTGCGCTGAGGTGTCCGACCGGACCGGCAGGAGGAACGAGCACATGGGCGAGGCCGAGGTCATCCCGCTGCGAGGCGCGGGAGGACGTCCCCGTCCACGCCCGACGCCGCGGCGCCGGGGCCTGACCACCGGGCGGGCCCCGGGCGCGCCGGCCGACGGTGCGGGCACGGGCGGAGCGGACGACGGGACCGTGGACGAGTACCGGGTGGACGGCGGCGCGACGCGGCCGGCGCCGAGCTCGTGCCCGCCCGGCCCTCGGAGCTCGAGTCGGCGGTCACGGAGGTGGCGGCGTTCCTGCGGCGCCGGCTCGCCGGCCGCTACCCCGTCGACGAGTTCGGGTTCGACGCGGACCTCAACGAGAACGTCATCCTCCCCGCGCTGCGCCCGCTCTACGAGCGGTGGTTCCGGGTCGAGACGATCGGGGTGGAGAACGTGCCCGCCGAGGGCGGCGCGCTGCTCGTCGCGAACCACTCCGGGACGCTGCCGCTGGACGCGCTGATGACCGTCGTCGCCACGCACGACGACCTGCCGACCCCGCGCAACCTGCGCATGCTCGCCGCCGACCTGGTGTTCGGGATGCCGGGTGTCGGGGCCGTCGCCCGGAAGGCGGGCCACACGCTGGCGTGCACGCCCGACGCCGAGAAGCTCCTGGGCGCCGGCGAGCTCGTCGGGGTCTGGCCGGAGGGCTTCAAGGGCATCGGGAAGGCGTACGCCGACCGCTACAAGCTGCAGCGCTTCGGCCGGGGCGGGTTCGTCTCGGCCGCGCTGCGCACCGGGGTGCCGATCATCCCGTGCTCGATCGTGGGCGCCGAGGAGATCTACCCGAAGATCGGCGACCTCGGGCCGATCGCCCGCCTGCTCGGCGTGCCGTACTTCCCGATCACCCCGACGTGGCCGCTGCTCGGCCCGCTCGGCCTCGTCCCGCTGCCCTCGAAGTGGTACATCGAGTTCGGCGAGCCGATCCGGACCGACGAGTTCGAGCCCGGCGCCGCCGACGACCCGATGCTGGTCTTCAACCTCACCGACCAGGTGCGGGAGAACATCCAGCAGACGCTGTACCGGCTGCTCTCCGGCCGGCGCAACGCCTTCCTGGGGTAGGCCTCGGTCGCGCAGCAGCACCTACGAGCGGCGCCGGTAGGCCGCCCCGGCGGCGACGGCCCCGGCCACCGCGCCCGCCCCGAGCACCGACGGCACCCCGATCCGGGCCACCTTGCGCCCGGACCGGAAGTCGCGGATCTCCCAGGAGTTGCGGCGGGCCAGCGCGCGGAGCTCGGCGTCCGGGTTGACCGCGACCGCGGTGCCGACCACCGAGAGCATCGGGGCGTCGTTGATGGAGTCCGAGTAGGCCGAGCAGCGCCGCAGGTCCAGGCCCTCCCGGGCGGCGAGCGCGCGCACCGCGTGGGCCTTGGCCGGGCCGTGGAGCAGCTCGCCGACCAGGCGGCCGGTGTAGACCCCGTCGTGGTGCTCGGCGACGGTGCCGAGCGCGCCGGTCAGGCCGAGCCGGCGGGCGATGATCGCGGCGAGCTCGAGCGGCGTCGCGGTGACCAGCCAGACGCGCTGCCCGGCGTCGAGGTGCATCTGGGCGAGCGCGCGGGTGCCCTCCCAGATGCGGTCGGCCATCAGCTCGTCGTAGATCTCCTCCCCGAGCTCGACGAGCTCGGAGACCTCGCGGCCGGCGACGAACGACAGGGCCGCCTCGCGGTGGGCCTGCACGTCCTCGGGCGACCCCTCGCCGCCGAGGCGGAACTTCACCTGCTGCCACACGAAGCCGCGCAGGTCGGCCCCGGAGAAGAAGTTCCGGGCGGCGAGGCCACGGGCGAAGTGGAAGATCGACGCGCCCATCATCATCGTGTTGTCGACGTCGAAGAACGCGGCCGCCGTGAGGTCCGGCGGCACGCTGGGCAGCGTCGGCCCGGCGGTCTCGGCAGCGGCCGCGGCCGCCGCGCCCGCGTCCCGGGCGGCGGTCCCGCCGACGGCGCCCTCGGCGTCCGTCAGGTCGGTCTCCAGCGCCGTCGCCGCGGCGGCGGAGGCCTCACCGGCCCGCTGGGCGGCCTCGCGATCCGCGGCCTCCCGCCGGTCGCGCCGGTCGCGCCGTCCAACCACCGCCCGACTCCTCCTCGACCGACGCGGGGACCGTCCCGTCCGGGCACGATCTCGCCGACCACCTTAGTGGTGCCGTCCGACCCCGTCGGGTCGCGGCGCGATCAGCCGAGCGAGAGGCCGGGCAGGCCGGGGAGCAGCGGCGGCAGCTGCACCTTGGGCAGGCCGGGCACGGGCACCGGCACGTTGATCGGCGGGGCCGACGTCGTGGCCGGGAGCGGCAGCGGGAGCAGCGGCTTGGCGTCCGGGTCGCCGCTGGACCGGCTCGTCGTGGCCTCGTCCGTCGTCGTCGTGGTCGTCGTCTCCGACGAGGTGGAGTGCCGGGTCGAGGGCGCGGAGGTCCTCGTCGCGGGCGCCGAGGTCTGCGGCACCGCGACGCTCGGGGCCTTCTCCTGGGTCGCGGCCGAGCAGGTGGCCGACGGCAGCGGGCCCAGGTCGTCGGAGCCCGAGCCGCTGCACGGCGAGGACGACTTCTCGAAGGCGGTGGCGCGGTCACGCAGCTGGGCGATCAGCTTCTGGGACGACTGGGCCTGCTCGCGACCCGCCGGGGGCAGCGAGGCGGAGAACCCGTCGAGGGTCTGCTGCTGCTGGCCCGCCCACTGCGAGAGCAGCCCGGGCGGCGGGCCGGCGGGCTGGTTGACCAGCGGGAGGAGCATCCGGGCGCCGGTGCGGGCCTGGTCGTCGAAGGCCCGCAGGTTGTCGGCGACGAGCGCGCCGTCGGCCTCGTCGGCGCCGGAGGCCATGGGCCGGGCGCCGGACGCGGTCGTCGCGTCGCGCGACAGCAGCTGCTGGATCTCGTCGAGGCGCAGCGCCGCGACGTCGAGGTGCTTGCGGGCCTTGGCCTCCTGGCCGGAGGTCAGCCCGATCTCGGTGGACTCCGAGGCCCGCTTCATCCCGTAGAGCATGTCGCCGGGCAGCGCGCCGCGGGACAGCAGCACGGTGAGGGCGCCCAGCGCGAGCACGGCGGCCATCCCGGCGACGCTCGTGGAGAGCAGGCGGCGCGCGACGGAGCCGCGGCGGGCACTGCGGCTCGGGCCACCGGTCGCGGCGGAGCTCCCGGGGCGGCCGTCACCCGGTCGGGCACCGCCGCGGCGGTCCGCACGCCGGCGGCCGTGGGCGGCGGGGCCGTGCTCCACGCGCTCGGTGCGGCGGGTGACGGGGGTCTGCGGGGAGTCCTCGGCGATCGCGGCCATGAGGCTCGCGCGCATCCGCCGGGAGGCCTCGGGGTCCGGGCCGGGGGTGGCGCGACCCGCCCGGCTGAGCAGGTCGGCGATGCGGAGGTCGTCCTCGAGGTCGCCGTCACCGGTCCGGTCATGATCGCCGAACGGGGCTCCGGACGCGCCGGGGTGCGCACGACGGCCGGGTGCGCTCCCGCGCATCCGCTCGTCCCAGGCAGCGGCGAACCGCTCGTCTGCCCCGTCGCGACCGCTCGACATGTCGTCCGTCCTCATCGTGCGCTCGTGCCGTCCGGCACGAACCGTCCTCGTCGTACGCAGAAACGACCGGAGGGGCGCCCGGTTACGTGGTACTTGGCGACGAGCCGAACTACATCGCTGTCACTCACCGCAAACCCTCGGGCAGCAGTTGAGCGAGACGTCGTACCGCACGGTGCTGCAGTGCCTTCACCGCGCCCTCGTTCCGCCCCATGATGTGGGCAGTCTCGGACACGGAGAGTCCCTGGAGGAACCGAAGAGTGATGCATTCCTGCTGGTCCTCGCCGAGCTTGGCCACGCAGCGCAGGAGCTCCTCGTACGTCGCCCCCGCGATGACCTCGCTCTCCGGACCGGGCCGGTGCTGGTCGGGGGCCACGTCGGTGATCTCCGGGGTGGCCTGCTCGAGCCGGTACCGGCTGGACTTCACGTGGTCCAGCACCAGGTTGCGGGCGATCGTCACGAACCAGGCGCCGATGTCGCGGCCCTGGTAGCTGACCGAGGAGATCCGCCGGAACGCCCGGACGAAGGTCTCCTGGGTGAGGTCCTCGGCCACCCCGCGGTCGCCGAGCCGGTAGAAGACGAACCGGAAGACGACGTCGTGGTAGCGGTCGAAGAGCTGGCCGAAGGCGTCGACGTTGCCGTCCTGCGTGGCGCGGACCAGCGCCCAGCCGTCCGCGACCTGCTCGTCGGCCTCCTCGAGGCCGGCGCCCTGCAGGTCGGCGGGGTCGAGCTCGGCGGCGTCGTCCTCGCCCCGCTCCTCGACGGCCGGGAGAGCCGCGTCGGCGACCCGGGGTGCCTCGATCGGGGTCGTCGGCGGGTGCACGCCGCCGAGGGTCGGGACCGGGCCGGTCGGCGCGCCGACGGTGGGGTGACCGGGCGGCGGGGGGCCGGGGACCGGGGGGCCCGGAGCCGGGGGGCCGGGCGGCGGGATCGGACCCGCCGGACGCGGCGGGGCGGGCGGCGCCGGGCGGCGGCCCTGCACCCGCGGCAGGTCGGGGTGCGAGGGGTGGTCGACGGGCCGCGGGCCCACGGGCGGGCGGCCCGCGTCGGGACCGCGCTGCTCGGGGTAGGGCGGGCCGTACCCCTGCTCGGGCGGTCCGGGGGCGCGGCGCTCCGACACCGGGGCGTCGGTCATGGACGCGGTCCGACCGGACCGGTCGCGCCCGTCGCGCCCCGGCTCCGGCGCCCCGCCGGTGCCGACCGTCATCGCGCCCCGTCGACCGTGGCTGCGGCCACGGCGCCGTCGAGGAGGACCGGCGCCACGCGGACACCGGTGCCGACGACAGCGGACAAAGCGTTCTCCCTCGCTGGACGACCACTCGCTTCGCTTGCGGCGCGCGCCGACCCGGGGCCGTTCGAGCGATCGGGGAGCACGCTGGGGACGGAGCATACGTGCGGCTCCGAGGCCCTCGTCACCGGAGCGCCACCCACCTGGACCAGGCTCGTTGACATGCACTTGACCTGCGGTGAGAGGTCGTGACCGCACCGTCGGCGGTCGTGGAGGATCTGCCAGACTCCCCGTCCGACGGACGTCGAGAGAGGACGGTTCCCCGCGTGTCCGAGGTGGTCGACGGGACAGGACTCCCTGTCCGGGTGACGGTTCTGGTTCGTGCGCAGTGCACCACGTGCGACCGCATGGAGGACGTCGTCCGGCAGGTGTGCGCCGACGCGGGGGTGGGCTGGGAGCGGGTCGACATCGACACCGCCGACGCCGAGCTGCGCGGCGAGTTCGGCGACCGCATCCCCGTCACGCTCGTCGACGGCGAGGAGCACGCGTCCTGGCGCGTCGACCCCGGCGCCCTGCGGACGGCGCTCGCCGCGTGACGCTGCCCGCGCCCACCGTCCGGGCCGTCGGCACCCAGGCCGGCGCCGGGGACGTCGCCGCGCTGCGCACCGCCACCTCGCTCGTCGTGCTGGCGCAGTCGACCTACCGCTCGCTGGCCGGGCTGTCCGCGGGCGGGGGCGACCGCGCCAACCCCGTGGTCCGCGACCTCATCTCCGCCGCGGTGACCCAGCTCGGCGACGCCCGCGACGCGCTGACCTCGGCCACCACCGGCGCCGGCGGCCGCGCACAGGCCGGCCCCGACCCGGCCTACGGCTCCGTGGTCGCCCAGGCGCTCCCGACGGTGCGCACCGCCGCGGACGTGGTCGGGCTGGCGCTGACCCTCGAGGACGTCCTCGCGCAGACCCTCGTCGCCGACGCCGCGGGCCTCTCCACCCCGGCGCTGCGGGCGACCGCGCTGCGCCTGGGCGCGGCGGCCGCCGCGCGGAAGGCGAGCCTGCTCCTCGTCAACTCCCTGCTCTCCTCCGGCCGGTCCGACCTCGTCGTCGCGCCGCCCGACCTCACCGCCCTGCCCCCCGCCGTCGGGACCGTCGGGTTC
Organism: uncultured Actinomycetota bacterium; assembly: GCA_963716955.1. Lineage (GTDB taxonomy): Bacteria > Actinomycetota > Actinomycetes > Mycobacteriales > Pseudonocardiaceae > Actinomycetospora. Next base: position 131,848 of record CAVQUY010000012.1, on the reverse strand, counting down.
CCCGACACCCGCTTCCCCACGGCGAAGGCGTCCCCGCCCGAGGAGGGCTCCGGGTGACCGCCGCGACGGGCCGGCCCTCCCGCCGCCTGGTGCTCGGCGGCGCCGTCGCCGGGCTGCTCGGCGCCGGCGCGCTCGCCGCCTGCTCCGACGCCCCGCCGGCCGGGCCCGCCGCGCCGTCGGCCGCCGCCGCCCCCGAGCACCACGACGACCGCGCCGCGCCCCGCCTACGTCGGGGACCAGCGGGGGATCGCGCTGTGCGCGGCGCTCTCCGCGCTCGCGGCCAGCCTCTACTCCGGGGCCGTCCTCGCGGCGACCGACGGGCGCCTCGGGCAGGTGCCCGGCGTCGTCACCGCCTTCCTCTCCGGGGCCGGGGCCCAGCACACCGAGCACGCGGCGGCGTGGAACGCGCTGCTCACCGCGGCCGGGCGCCCCGCGGTCACCGGCACCCCGCTGACGGTGGAGACCGAGCGGCGCGCCACGCTCGGGCGCGCCGCCGCCCCCACCGACCTGCTCGCGGTCGCCGTGGACGTCGAGGCCTCGGTGGGCGCCACCGTCCTCGCGCGGGCCGGGGAGTTCACCGACACCGGGGCGGCGGCGCTCGCCGCGACGCTCGCGCCGGTGGCCGCGATGCACGGCGCCACCGCCGCCTTCCTGCTCGGGCGCCCGACCGGGGTGACCCCGGGACCGGCGGGGGCGGCGCTGGGCCCGGACGCCCTCACCGTCTGACCTGGCGTGCCCGGCGGGTCCGGGGGCTGGCACACTGGATCGATCGCCGCCGTGACCAGCGACTTTGTGCGTGTGTTCACGAGCGGTACCCTCGGCCGGTAGTCCAGGGACCGAGCAGGCGGACGAGGAGGCTCCCGGCGTGACGGTGGACGGGGGTGTCCCACGCCCCGTGACGGCCGGGTCGCCCGCGACCCCGGAGGCCGCCTCCACCCCCGGACCCGCCACCACCGCTCCCGCCCGCCGTCCCGGACGCGTGCCCGAGGCGACCGTCGCGCGGCTCGCCGTCTACCTGCGGGTCCTCACCGAGATGCTCGCCCAGGGCGTCCGCACCGTCTCCAGCGACGTGCTCGCGGCGGCCGCGGGGGTGAACGCGGCGAAGCTGCGCAAGGACCTCTCCCACATCGGCTCCTCCGGGGTCCGCGGCGTCGGCTACGACGTCTCCCGGCTCACCGCGCAGGTCGAGTCCGTGCTCGGGCTCACGCGATCGCACGCGGTCGCGCTCGTCGGAGTGGGCAACCTCGGTCACGCGCTCGCCGGCTACGGCGGGTTCGCCGCGCGGGGCTTCGGGGTCACGGCGCTGTTCGACGTCGACCCGGCCCTGGTCGGCACCGCGATCGGTGGGGTGGAGGTGCTGGACGTGGCCGAGATCCCACACGTGTGCCCCCGCCGCGGGGTGACCATCGGAGTGGTGGCGACACCGGCGGTGGCGGCACAGAAGGTCTGCGACGCGCTGGTCGGCGCCGGGGTCCGCAGCATCCTCAACTTCGCGCCGACCGTGCTCTCGGTGCCGGACGGCGTCGAGGTGCGCAAGGTCGACCTGGCGGTGGAGATGCAGATCCTGGCGTTCCACGTCTCCCGCGGGTGCGACGGAGCGAGCGAGACGGAGAAGGTGTTCGGATGAGTCTGCTGCTCGTGGGTGTGTCGCACCGCACGGCACCGGTGTCGGTGCTGGAGCGCGTCACGATCTCCGGCGAGGACACGGCCAAGGTCCTCGACGAGCTGATCGCGGGGGAGTACGTCTCCGAGGCCGTGGTCCTCTCGACGTGCAACCGCATCGAGATCTACGCGGTGGTGGAGACGTTCCACGGCGGCCTCACCGAGGTCTCCGGGGTCCTCGCCCGCCACGCCGGGGCCGACGTCTCCGACCTCACCGACCACCTCTACGTCCACTACGCCGGGTCCGCGGTCGAGCACCTGTTCTCCGTGGCGGCCGGGCTGGACTCCATGGTGGTCGGCGAGGCCCAGATCCTCGGCCAGCTGCGCGCCGCCTACTCCACGGCCCGCGAGCTCGGGACCGTCGGGACCGTGTTGCACGAGGTCGCGCAGCAGGCGCTGCGGGTCGGCAAGCGGGCCCAGACCGAGACCGGGATCGACGCCGCGGGCGCGTCCGTCGTCACCGAGGCGCTCGACGACGCGGCGGCCGCGCTCGGCGACCTCGTCGGGCGCCGGGCCCTCGTCGTCGGCGCCGGCTCCATGGGCGGGCTCGCCGCCGCCGCGCTGCGCCGCCGGGGCGTCGGCGAGATCGCCGTGGCCAACCGCACGCCGGAGCGCGCGGCGCACCTCGCCGGGCTCGTGGCCGCCGAGGGCACCCCCGCCCGCGTCGTCGGGCTGGACGCGATCGGCGCCGAGCTGGCCACCACCGACCTCGTCGTCGTGTGCACCGGCGCCGTCGGCCTCGTCGTGCACCTCGACACCGTCCGCCACGGGCTGGCCGCGCGGCCGTCGTCGCGCCCGCTCGTCGTCTGCGACCTCGGCCTGCCGCGCGACGTCGACCCCGACGTCGGCGCCCTCGCCGGGGTGACGCTGGTCGACCTGACCACCCTCGGGGAGCGGCTCGCGGGGACCGGCGCGGGCCAGGCCGTCGAGGCCACCCGCACGCTGGTCGCCGAGGAGGTCCGCGCCTACCTGGCCGCGCAGCGCTCCGCGGAGGTCACCCCCACGGTCACCGCGCTGCGCCGCCGCGCCGCCGAGGTGGTCGACGCCGAGCTGCTGCGCCTCGACGGCCGGCTGCCCGGGCTGGAGGCCGACGTGCGCGGCGAGGTCGCGCGCACCGTGCGCCGCGTCGTGGACAAGCTGCTGCACACGCCGACCGTGCAGGTGAAGCGCCTGGCCCAGTCGCCCGGCGGCGACACCTACGCCGAGGCGCTGCGCGAACTGTTCGAGCTCGACCCGCAGGCGCCCGCCGCGGTCACCTCGGTCCCCGGCGGCTCCGCGATCACCGCGGAGAACGTGTCCGCCGCGGAGTCGGCGTGGCTCGAGGCCGACGAGGTCGACCAGGCGCTCGCCGCCCCCGCGCCCCGCGGGCCGGGAGGCACCCGGTGACCGCCCCGACCACGACCGGCACGATCCGGATCGGTACCCGCGCGAGCCTGCTCGCGAAGACCCAGACCCGGCTCGTCGCCGACGCGCTCACCGCGCGGGGCGCCGAGGTGGAGATCGTCGAGATCTCGACGCTGGGCGACCGGTCGCAGGCGGCGAACACGCCGATCGCCCAGGCCGGCATCGGGGTCTTCACCTCGGCGCTGCGCGAGGCGCTGCTGGCGGACCGGATCGACGTCGCGGTCCACTCCTACAAGGACCTCCCGACGGCGGGGCTGCCCGGCGTCGTGCTCGCGGCGGTGCCCGAGCGGGCCGACCCCCGGGACGTGCTCGTGGCCCGGGACCAGATGGTGCTCGGCGAGCTCCCGCCCGGCTCGGTGATCGGCACCGGCTCGCCGCGGCGCAGCGCGCAGCTGCACGCGCTGGGGCTCGGGCTCGAGGTCGTCGGGATCCGCGGCAACGTCGAGACGCGGATCCGCAAGGTCACCGACGGCGAGGTGGACGGCGTGGTCCTCGCGCGGGCCGGGCTCGCCCGGATCGGCCGCGCGGGGGAGGCCACCGAGGTCCTCGACCCGCTGCAGATGCTGCCCGCCCCCGGACAGGGCGCGCTCGCCGTGGAGTGCCGCGTCGCCGACACCGACCTCGAGACCTTCCTGCGGTCGTCGCTGCACGACGAAGCGACGTCCGCGGCCGTGACCGCCGAACGGGCGGTGCTGCAGGAGCTCGGATCGCCGTGCAGCGCAGCCATCGGTGCCCTGGCCGATCTCGTCGAGGATCTGGACGACGACGGGCGCATCGTGGAGCGATTGTCGTTGCGGGCGTTCGCGACGACGGCCGAGGGAGCGCTCGTGCGCAACTCGGCCACCGGAGAGACGAAGGATGCGGAGCAGATCGGCCGGTCGCTGGCCGCCGAGCTGCTCGCCGACGGCGCGGAGCCGACGGCCACCGGGCTCGGTGGCTGACGGCCGCGACCGTCGCAGGGAGATGACGATGGGACGAGACAACAGATGACCGCACCCCCCTCCACCACCGCCGGACGGGTCGCCTTCGTCGGCAGCGGCCCCGGCGACCCCGGGCTGCTGACCGTGCGGGCCCGCGAGGCGCTGGCCTCCGCGACCTACGTCGTCGCGGACCCGGGCGTGCCGGACGACGTCCTCGCGCTGCTCGCGGACGCGCCCCGGCCGGTCACCGTGCGCCACCCCGGCGGCGACGCCGAGGTCTCCCCGCTGCCCGACCCCGACGGCTCCCCGGCCGACGGGTCGCTCGCGGGCGGGGCCGAGGTCGCCGAGGCGCTGCCCGACGACTCCACCGCGCTCGCCGAGCACCTCGCCGCGCAGGCCCGGGACGGCGCCTCCGTCGTCCGCCTGGTGGTGGGCGACCCGCTGACCCGCGGCGACGTGATCACCGAGGTCCGCGCCGTGGCCGCCGCCGGGCTGCCGTTCGACGTCGTGCCGGGCATGCCGGCGAGCACCGCCGTCCCGGCCTACGCCGGGGTCGCGCTGGGCTCGGCGTACACCGCCGTCGACGTCCGCGGCGGGCTCGACTGGACCACGCTCGCCGTCGCCCCCGGCCCGCTCGTGCTCACCGCGTCGCTCACCGACCTCGCGTGGGCGTCGTCGTCGCTGGTGGAGAACGGGTGGAAGCCCGAGACGCCGGCCCTGATCACCTCGCAGGGCACCGAGTCGAAGCAGAAGACGGTCACCTCCACCGTCGACAAGCTCGCCACCGACGGCGCCGACCTCGAGGGGCCGCTCACGGTCACCGTCGGGGAGGCCGCGGGCGACCGCGCCGCACTGTCGTGGTGGGAGTCCCGCGCGCTCTACGGCTGGCGCGTGCTGGTGCCCCGCACGAAGGACCAGGCGGGCGCGATGTCGGACCGGCTGCGCGTGCACGGCGCGGTGCCCGAGGAGGTCCCGACGATCGCCGTCGAGCCGCCCCGCTCGCCCGCGCAGATGGAGCGCGCGGTCAAGGGCCTGGTCGACGGGCGCTACCAGTGGGTGGTGTTCACCTCGCAGAACGCGGTGCGCGCGGTGTGGGAGAAGTTCCAGGAGTTCGGCCTGGACGCCCGCGCGTTCGCCGGCGTGAAGATCGCCTGCGTCGGCGAGGCCACCGCCTCGACGGTGCGCGCGTTCGGGGTGCACCCCGAGCTGGTGCCGGACGAGCAGACCGAGCAGTCCTCCGAGGGCCTGCTCGAGGTCTTCCCGCCGCACGACGACGTGCTCGACCCGGTCGACCGGGTGCTCCTCCCGCGCGCGGACATCGCCACCGAGACCCTCGCGGAGGGCCTGCAGTCGCGCGGCTGGGAGATCGACGACGTCACCGCGTACCGCACGGTGCGCGCCGCGCCGCCGCCCGCCCCGACCCGCGAGGCGATCAAGACCGGCGGCTTCGACGCGGTGTGCTTCACCTCGTCGTCCACGGTCCGCAACCTCGTGGGCATCGCCGGCAAGCCGCACGCCCGCACGATCGTGGCGTGCATCGGGCCGAAGACCGCGGAGACCGCGGTCGAGTTCGGCCTGCGCGTGGACGTCAAGCCCGACGTCGCCGAGGTCCCGGCCCTGGTCGAGGCCCTGGCCGCGCACGCGAACAAGCTGCGCGCCGAGGGTGCGCTGCCCCCGCCCCGGAAGACGAAGGCGCGCAAGCGCTAGGTGCCTCCGGCATGTGAGCACTAGATGCGGCGATGGCCGCATCTAGTGCTCACGGGGCCGCAGGCCACCTCGGAGGACCCGACATGTTCCCCACCGACCGACCCCGCCGGCTGCGCACCACCCCCGCGCTGCGCCGGCTCGTCGCCGAGACCGACGTCCGGCCGCGCCACCTGGTGCTGCCCGTGTTCGTCGCCGAGGGCCTCGACGCGCCGAAGCCGATCTCGTCGATGCCCGGCGTCGTGCAGCACACCCGCGAGACCCTGCGCAAGGCGGCCGCGGAGGCCGCCGCGGCCGGGCTCGGCGGGATCATGCTGTTCGGCGTCCCCGCGCACCACGACGCGACCGGCTCCGGCGCCGTCGACCCCGACGGCATCCTCAACGTCGGGCTCCGCGAGGTCCGCGCCGAGGTCGGCGACGCGCTGCCGGTCATGGCCGACACCTGCCTCGACGAGTTCACCGACCACGGCCACTGCGGCGTCCTGGCGCCCGACGGGTCGGTCGACAACGACGCGACCCTCGAGGTGTACGCCGACATGGCGGTCGCGCAGGCCGAGGCCGGGGCCCACGTCGTCGCCCCCAGCGGGATGATGGACGGGCAGGTCGGGCGCATCCGGGAGGCCCTCGACGCCGCCGGGCACGCCGACACCGCGATCCTCGCCTACTCCGCGAAGTACGCGAGCGCGTTCTACGGCCCCTTCCGCGAGGCCGTCGACTCCCAGCTCACCGGCGACCGCCGCACCTACCAGCAGGACCCGGCCAACGCCCGCGAGGCGCTGCGCGAGACCGCGCTGGACCTCGCCGAGGGCGCGGACATCGTCATGGTGAAGCCCGCGATGGCCTACCTGGACGTGCTGCGCTCGGTCGCCGAGGTCTCCGAGGTCCCGGTCGCGGCCTACCAGGTCTCCGGGGAGTACGCGATGATCTCCGCCGCCGCCGAGCGGGGCTGGATCGACCGCGAGCGCACCATCCTCGAGACGGTCACCGGGATCCGGCGGGCGGGCGCGGACATCGTGCTCACCTACTGGGCCACCGAGCTCGCCGGCCGGCTCGACCGATGACCGGCGCGGCGCCGCGATCGTTGGACCGGGCATGAGCGAGCCCGTGCGCGAGGTGACCCCGCCCCGGGAGGAGCCCGGCCGTCCCCCGGTGGTGACCGTCGCGGTCGTCCTCTGGGCGGTGCTCGGCGTCCTGCTCCTCGTCACGGCCGTGCTGTTCGCGGTCGCCTCGGCGGTCGGGATCGCCGACCCGACGACCGGGGTCGGCTCGCTCGTGCTCACGGCGATCGTCCTGGCCGTCGTCGGCGTCGGCACGCTGGTCGCGACGCGGGCCCTGCGCGCCGGGTCCCGCCCGGCCCGCGCGGCGCTGACCGCGATCGGGATCGTCCTCGCCGTCGCCGGGCTGGTGCAGCTGACGTTCCTCGGGGTCGGCGGGGTCTACTTCGTGGCGTTCGCCGCGGCCGCGCTCCTGCTGCACCTGCCCGCGGCCCGCGCGTTCTTCGCGCCGCGATGAGCCGGGCGAGCGAGGGTCCCGACGCGGGCCCGGTGCTGTTCGCGGAGGCCGGCGCGCCGTGGTGGCCGGTGCTGATCGGGCCGGTGCTCGCGCTCGCGGGCCTGCTGCTCGACCGGATGGCGCCCGGCGGCGCGAACCCGCTCGCCTGGCTCGTGATCGGGCTGGTGCTGTTCCTGCCGATCGCCCTCATCGTCCGGGCCCGCCGCCGGTTCCTCCGGGTCCGGCTCACCCACGACCTGCTCGTGCAGGGCGACGAGTCGGTGCCGACCGCCCGCATCGTCGGGGTGCGCCCCGTCGACGGCAGCGGCCGCTACGGCCTCCGGCCCCTCGGCGAGCACCCGACGGTGCCGCGCCACGTCGGCGTCGTCGTCGTGACCCTCGACGACGGGGTCCGCCGCGCGGCCTGGGCGCGCGACGCCGACGGGCTGCACGCCGCGCTGGCGACGCTGCTCACCGAGCGGGCCCCGGCCCCGTCGCCCTCGCCGGAGGGCGCGTGACCCGCCGCGCGGTGGTGACCGGGGTGGTCGCCGTGGCGCTGCTCGTCGTCGGGCTGCTGTGCGTCGCCCACGGGGTGGACACCGCCCCGTCGACCGGCGGGCTGCTGGTCTCCCCGGTGCCGCTCACGCGGGTGCTCGGCGCGTGGGTGGCGTCCGGTGTCGTGCTGGTGACCGCGGCGGTGCTGTGCGCGATCGACGTCGTCGTCCGCTGGCGCACGCGGGCCGGAACCGGCTGACCGCGTCACGCGCACCTCTCCACCCGCCGACGGTGCCGGAGAACCGGGTCGTCGGGACCCGGTTTCGCGGAGGGTGTACGAGTTCGCTCGACACTCGCGGGCGGTCGTGACCGCTCGCGCTCAGAGCCACTCGCGCACGCCGCCGTGGCCCGAGCAGGTCCCCGACTTGTGCTTGGAGTGGCTGTCGGTCCCGTCCTTGCAGACGGCGGTCGCGCCGGAGCTGTTCGAGTCCGGGCGCTCGACCTGCTGGCCGTCCGAGTTCGTGTAGGAGCCTCCGTACGAGCCGCCGCTCGACGACCCGGACGACCCGGAGGCGGACGAGCTGGACGAGTCGTACCCGGACGCTCCGTCCGTCGAGGAGCCGTAGGTCGAGGAGCCCGGACGTCGAGGCCCCGGTCGTCGACGAGCCGTAGGTGGACGAGCCGTAGGTCGAGGAGCCGTCGGTCGACGACCCGTAGCTCGAGGAGCTGTAGCCGGCGTCGGTCGCCGAGGGGCTGCACGCAGCGACACCGGCCAGCAGGGCCAGGCCGGCCACACCCGAGGCCAGCCGTGCCCATCGACCTCCGCCGACCCGTGCCCCTGCGACGTCGTCGTTCCGCGCCGGCCGGCTCTCGTGGCCCATGTTCTGCTCCCCCTCGTCGACGGTGACGGAGGTGGTAGCGCTGCGTGGTCGGTGCTCGTTACACGCGTCAGCCCGGCGTGGGAACGGCCGCACCGCGTCGGCCGTCGGCGAGGCTCGGACGGCCGTCACACTCCCGCGCCTGGGAGACTGGACCGGTGAGCAGCGCTCCCACGACGGCAGCCGGGCCGGTCACCCGCTCGGCTGAGCTCTTCGCGCGCGCCGAGGCGGTCGTCCCCGGCGGGGTCAACTCCCCGGTGCGGGCCTTCCGGTCGGTCGGCGGGACCCCGCGGTTCATGGCCTCCGCGCAGGGCGCCTGGCTCACCGACGCCGACGGCAACCGCTACGTCGACCTCGTCAGCTCCTGGGGCCCGATGATCCTCGGGCACGCGCACCCCGCCGTCGTCGAGGCCGTGCGCGACGCCGCCACCCGCGGGCTGAGCTTCGGCACCCCGACCGAGGGCGAGGTCGCGCTCGCCGAGGAGATCATCCGGCGGGTGGAGCCCGTCGAGCAGGTGCGCCTGGTGAACTCCGGCACCGAGGCCACCATGAGCGCCATCCGGCTCGCGCGCGGCTACACCGGCCGCAGCGTCGTCGTGAAGTTCGCCGGCTGCTACCACGGCCACGTCGACGCGCTGCTCGCCGAGGCGGGCAGCGGCGTCGCGACGTTCGGCCTCCCGTCGAGCCCCGGCGTCACCGGCGCGCAGGCGACCGACACCGTCGTGCTGCCCTACAACGACCTCGACGCCGTCGCCGCCGTCTTCGCCGAGCGCGGCCCGGACATCGCGTGCGTGATCACCGAGGCCGCGGCGGGGAACATGGGCGCGGTCGCCCCCGACGACGGGTTCAACGCCGGGCTCAAGCGGCTGTGCGCGGCCCACGGCGCGCTGCTGGTGATCGACGAGGTGATGACGGGGTTCCGCGTCTCGGCCTCGGGCTGGTACGGCCTCGAGGGCGTCGCGGGCGACCTGTACTGCTTCGGCAAGGTCATGTCCGGCGGCCTGCCCGCGGCCGCGTTCGGCGGCAGCGCCGAGATCATGGGCCACCTCGCGCCGGCCGGCCCGGTGTACCAGGCGGGCACGCTGGCCGGGAACCCCGTCGCGGTCGCCGCGGGCCTGACGACGCTGCAGCACGCGACCGACGACGTCTACGCCGCCCTCGACGCGGGCGCGGACCGGCTGCACGGCCTCCTGCACGACGCGTTGTCCGGCGCCGGCGTCGAGCACACGATCCAGCGCGCCGGCTCGCTCGTCTCGGTCCGGTTCGCCTCCGGCACCGGGCGGAACTACGAGGACATGAAGGCGGCGGAGACCTGGCGCTTCCCGCCGTTCTTCCACGCCCTGCTCGACCGCGGCGTGTACTACCCGCCGAGCGTGTTCGAGGCGTGCTTCATCTCGGCGGCGCTCGACGACGACGCGTTCGGCGTCATCGCCGACGCCCTGCCGGCCGCCGCGGCGGCCGCGGCCGCCGCGACCGCGCCGGAGCAGGCGTGACGGCCGGCGGGACCGGTCCGGTGCGCACCGCGGTCCACCTCGTCCGCCACGGCGAGGTCCACAACCCCGATCACATCCTCTACGGGCGCCTGCCCGGCTTCGGGCTCTCCGAGACCGGCCGGGCGCAGGCGCGGCGGGTCGCCGAGCACCTCTCCTCGGCCGACGTGACCGCGCTGCTCGTCTCGCCGATGCAGCGCGCGCAGGAGACCGCGGCGCCGATCGCGGAGAAGCTCGGCGTCGAGCCCGTCACCGAGGACCGGCTCATCGAGGCGGCCAACGGGTTCGAGGGCCAGCACGTCGGGGTCGGCGACGGGGCGCTGCGCCGCCCGGAGTTCTGGCCGCTGCTGCGCAACCCGTTCCGGCCGTCGTGGGGCGAGCCGTACCTCGAGATCGCCCACCGCATGCTGGGCGCGGCGCACCGCGCCCGGGCGGCCGCGGCCGGGCACGAGGCGGTCTGCGTGTCCCACCAGCTCCCGATCTGGACGCTGCGCCGCTTCCTCGCCGGGGAGCGGCTCTGGCACAACCCGGCGCACCGCCAGTGCGCCCTCGGGTCGGTGACGACGCTGCTGTTCGACGACGAGTCGCTGGTCGACATCGCCTACACCGAGCCCTCGGGGACGTCGGACCCCGCGGCGACGGGCGCATGAGACGGCTGCTGGCCGCCCTCGCCGTCGTGGGGCTCGCCCTGCTCGCCGGGTGCTCCTCGGGCTCCGGCGACGACGGCGGGTTCCAGTTCGTCGCGCCGGGCGGGCAGACGCAGATCACCTACCCGGAGGCGCAGCGCCGGCCGCTCGCGCCGATCGCGGGGGACTCCCTGCTCGCCGCCGGGCCAGCAGATTCTCGAGCACGCAGTCGCGGGGCCAGGTCGTCGTCGTCAACATCTGGGGCTCGTGGTGCGGGCCGTGCCGCGGGGAGGCCCCGGCGCTGGAGCAGGTCGCGGCGGCGTCGGCCCCGCGCGGGGTGGCGTTCCTCGGCGTCGACGTGCGCGACGACCGCGACGCCGCCGCCGACTTCGTCCGCAGCCGCGGGATCACCTACCCGTCGATCTTCGACCCGCCCGGCCGCTCGCTGCTCGTGCTGTCCGGCTACCCGCGCAACGCGGTGCCCTCGACGATCGTGCTGGACCGGGCGCACCGGGTGGCGGCGGTCTTCCTCACCGCGGTCCTGGCGAGCGACCTGCAGCCGGTGGTCGACCGGATCGCCGCCGAGCCGCCCCCGCCGTCGTCGGGGTGACCGGGCCGCTGTTGAGCGAGGGGCACCTCCAGTCGGATAGACGGGCCAGGGGCGCCCGTCGCCGGAACGGCGCACGCTCGACGGGTTCCGGCGAGGGGTACCCCTCGCCGGTTCTATCGAGCGAGGGGCACCCTCGGTCGGATTCGGAGGACGGGGTGACACCTACGACATCCGGTAGGACGAAGTCGGCCGCCCTCACGCGCCGCGGACGCGACCGTCCTACGCTGGGACGCGAGATGAACGCCCGCCCTCGCGAGTCCGCATGGACCTGACCCAGACGGTGACCTCGGGTCCCGTGCTGCTCGCGCTCGGGCTGTCCCTGGTCGCGGGCCTCGTGAGCTTCGCGTCGCCGTGCGTCGTCCCCCTCGTGCCGGGCTACCTGGCCTACCTCGCCGGGCTGGTCGGGGCCACCGCGCCCGCGGTCACGGTCGAGGAGGTCGCCGCGCAGGACGCCGAGCGCCGCGCGGCCGTCGTCGGGGGCACGTCCACGGCCACCGCCATCGACACCACCACCGCCGCTCCGCCGGCCCCGGCCGGACGCGGGCGGTGGCGGCTCGCCGGGCGCCGCGGCGCTCTTCGTCCTCGGGTTCACCGTCGTCTTCGTCCTCGGGCTGGGCGCGATCGTCTGGGCCGCCGACGCGCTCGTCGCGAACGAGGCGCTGCTGCAGCGGCTCGGCGGCGTCGTGACCGTCGCGATGGGCCTGGTCTTCCTCGGCCTGGTGCCCGCCCTGCAGCGCGACACCCGCCCGCACTGGGTGCCGCGCATGGGCCTGGCCGGGGCGCCGCTGCTCGGCGCCACCTTCGGTCTGGGCTGGACGCCGTGCCTCGGGCCCACGCTCACCGGGGTCATCGCGCTGGCCTCCGGGACCGGCGCGGGGTCCGGGGCGCTGCGCGGCGGGGTCCTCGTGCTCGCCTACTGCGTGGGCCTCGGCGTGCCGTTCGTGCTCATCGCGCTCGGCGCCGGGCGCGCGGTCCGGGCCCAGGCGTGGCTGCGCGCCCACGTCCGCGGCATCCAGCTCGCCGGCGGGGTCCTGCTCGTCCTCGTCGGCCTCGCCCTGGCCACCGGCCTGTGGGGCGAGGTCGTCTCCCTGCTCCGGGAGCCCGTCGCCGGCTACTCCACGCCGCTTATGACCCAGACCCTCAGCACGCCGCCGGAGTCCCCGGAGCCGCCGTCCGCGCCGCGCCGCTACGGCCGCGACGTCCTCGCGCTCGCCCGCAACACCTGGCGCGGGCTGACGAGCATGCGGACCGCGCTGATCCTGCTGTTCCTGCTCGCCCTCGCCGCGCTGCCCGGGGCGTTCATCCCGCAGCGCGGCCCGAGCCCGCAGGCGGTGAAGGACTACACCGCCGCCCACCCGACGCTCGCGCCGGTCCTCGACAAGCTCGGCGTCTTCGACGTCTTCTCGACGCCGTGGTTCTCCGCGGTCTACCTGCTGCTGTTCATCTCGCTGGTCGGCTGCCTCGTCCCCCGGACCTGGGACCAGCTCCGAGGCCTGCGCGCGCGCACCGTCGCCGTCCCGCGCAACCTCTCCCGCCTCCCCCACCACGCCGCGGGCAGCGACCCCCGCACGCCCGACGAGTTCGTGGGCGCCGCGCGGAAGCGGCTGCGGGGCTGGAAGCTCGACGTCCGCGAGGAAGCCGGCGGGGTGCGCACGGTCTCCGCGGAGAAGGGCGCGCTGCGCGAGGTCGGCAACCTCGTGTTCCACATGAGCCTGCTGGCGCTGCTCATCGGGATCGCCGTCGGGAAGCTCTTCGGCTACGAGGGCAACGTCATCGTCATGGCCGACGGCTCGGAGTTCTGCAACTCCGGGATCCTCGCCTACGACACCTTCCGCCCCGGCCTCCGCGTCGACGGCACGAACCTGGACCCGTTCTGCGTCGACGTCGACCACTTCGCCGCGCAGTACCTCCCCAACGGCGAGGCGCAGTCGTTCAGCGCCGACGTCCGGTACTCCGACGCGGCGCAGATCGCCGACGGCGCGCCGCCCACGCCGGCCACCGTCGAGGTCAACGAGCCGCTGCGCTTCGACGGCGAGCGGGTCTACCTGCTCGGCCACGGCTACGCCCCGCAGTTCACCGTGACCTTCCCGGACGGGCAGTCCCGCACCCAGGCCATCCAGTGGGAGCCGGTCGACCAGACGACCTTCCTGTCCCAGGGCGCGACCAAGTTCGACCGCCCCGGCACCACGACCGACGCCGAGCGCCGCTCGACCCAGCTCGCGATCACCGGGCTGTTCGCCCCGACGTCGAGCGGCGGGGGCATCGTGACCTCGACCTACCCGGCCCTGACGAACCCGGAGGTCGCGGCCGACGTCTACCGCGGCGACCTCGGGCTCGACTCCGGGCAGGGGCAGTCGATCTACGGGATCGACCAGTCGATGGTCGACCAGGGGCGGCTGGTCCGGGTGGCCCGGGAGAACCTCGTGCCCGGCCAGACCATCACCCTCGACGACGGCACGCGGATCCGCTTCGACAGCGTCAAGGAGTGGGTGAACCTGCAGGTCTCCCACGATCCGGCGCAGGGGGCGGTGCTCGTCGCGGCGATCGCCCTCCTCGTCGGGATCACGCTCTCGCTGACGATCACCCGACGACGTTTCTGGGTGCGGGTGACGCCCGCCCCGGGGTCGCCGTCTACGACAGACGGTCGTACATTGGGCCCGGCGACGGGCTCGCGCGTGGAGCTCGGCGGACTCGCCCGCACCGACCAGGCCGGGTACGGCGAGGAGTTCGACCGGCTGCGCGGTGATCTGCTGGCGGCGGACCCGGACGAGGTCCGGGACGAGCAGGCACAGCACGACGACGGAGGTACCGGATGAACGTCGACGCCCCGCTGGGGGACTTCGGCGACGTGCTGTTCTACTCGGCGCTCGCGGTCTACGTCCTCGCGATGCTGCTGCACGCCGTCGAGCACGGCCTGCTGCGCCGGCCCGAGCCGGCCCACGAGGAGGTCACGGCGGCCGTCCCGGCCGGGGTGGCCGCGCGGACCGGCGCGGGCGGGACCGTCGCCGACGCGCCGACCCCCGACGACGAGCCGCGCGGGCGCCCCCCGCGGCCGGCCTCCGAGCGCTTCGGGCGCATGGGCGTCTCGCTGACCGTCCTCGGCGCCGCGCTGCAGTTCGCGATGCTCGTCGTCCGCGGCGTGGCGGCCGGACCGCCCGCCGTGGGGCAACATGTACGAGTTCGTCGCGGCGGTGACCCTCGTCGGCGTCGTGGCCTGGCTGGTCGTGCTGTCCCGCCGCCCGGAGCTGCGCCGCATCGGCGTCTTCGTGCTCCTGCCGGTGATCGTGCTGATGATGCTCGGCGGCACGGTGCTCTACACGCAGACCGCCCCCGTGGTGCCCGCGCTGCACTCCTACTGGCTCGCGATCCACGTGACCGCGGCGGTGATCTCGTCCGGGATCCTGCTGGTCGCCGGCGTCGCCAGCCTGCTCTACCTGCTGCGCAGCGTGCACGACGCCAACGGCCGCATGGCGTGGACCGCGTGGCTGCCCGAGTCCGCCGTGCTCGACCGCGTCGCCTACCGCGCGACCGCCGTCGCCTTCCCGATCTGGACGTTCGCCGTCATCGCCGGCGCGATCTGGGCCGAGGCCGCCTGGGGCCGGTACTGGGGCTGGGACCCCAAGGAGACGACCGCGTTCATCGCCTGGGTCGTCTACGCCGGATACCTGCACGCGCGCTCGACGGCGGGGTGGCGGGGCCGCCGGGCGGCCACGGTCAACGTCGTCGGCTTCGCGGTGATGGTGTTCAACCTGTTCTTCATCAACCTCGTCGTCACCGGGCTGCACTCGTACGCGGGCGTGGGCTGAGCGGCGGTCCGCCGGTCGTGATCACTGGGCACCTGGAGGGGTTCCCGGAGATCCACCGGCCCGCCAGGTGCCTGCTGATCACGGCCGGAGGTGGACCCGGGCGGGAGATCGCCGGTTCGTCTCGTCCTGATCGTCCCGGACGGTTACGGTCGTCCGGCCGGTCGGCGCCCGGAGCCGCGCAGCCGTCCCGGCGACGGTGACGAGGGAGGGCGCCGACCATGGCCCGTGACGACGAGTCGGGCGAGCGCACGACGGGCGACGGGTCGCGTGTCGCGACCGAGCGCCCGGCGTCGGAGGTGGCGACGGGCCCCGCCGCGGAGTCCTCGTCCGAAACGACGTCGCCCGAGGGAGGCCCGGCCCGCGGAGGCCCGGCCCGTCGGCGCGAGGAGGACCTCGACGCCGAGACGACCCGCCGCGTCGACACCGAGAGCGCCGCCCGCGCCGACGTCCGCCGGCCCGGCTCCGGGGACACGCGCCGGGGGCAGGGTCAGCACCCGTCGGGCCAGCACCCGTCGGGCCAGCAGCCGTCGGGCCAGCACCCGTCCGCCCCCGCCGCCGAACGCGCGCCCCGGGCCACGGCCGCCCACCAGCCGTCCGGGCCGTCGTCGGGCGAATCGGGCAAACGGACCGAGAGCCCTGGCGAGCCCACCGGGTCGGACGACCCGGCGACCTCCCCGGGGCCGTCCGAGCTCGCGACGATCGGGCCCCCGGCCGGGCCGCCCGCGTTGTCGGACCTGTCCTCGGCCCAGCTGCTGCGCCCCGCGAGGCCGGTGCCGCGCACCGGGTGGCGCCGCGCGGTGTACGTCGCCAGCGGCGGGGCGGTCAACCCGGGCGAGAGCGAGGCCGACGCCGCGCGGCGGGCCCTCGTCGCGCGGGTCAACCAGCCGCTACAGGGCTGCTACAAGATCGCGATGCTGAGCCTCAAGGGCGGCGTCGGGAAGACGACGACGACCGCGGCACTCGGCGCGACGTTCGCCTCGCTGCGCGGCGACCGGGTCGTGGCCGTGGACGCGAACCCCGACCGCGGGACGCTGGCCGAGAAGGTGCCGGTGGAGACCACCGCGACGGTGCGCCACCTGCTGCGCGACGCCGCGCTCGTCCGGCGCTACTCCGACGTGCGGGCCTACACCTCGCAGGGCCCGTCCCGGCTCGAGGTCCTCGCCAGCGAGCAGGACCCGGCGGTCTCGGAGGCGTTCAGCGAGCTCGACTACCGGCGGGCGGTGGATCTCCTCGAGCACTTCTACAACATCGTGCTCACCGACTGCGGCACCGGACTGATGCACTCCGCGATGCGCGGGGTCCTGGACGTGGCCGACTCGCTCGTCGTCGTCTCCTCGTCCTCGATCGACGGGGCGCGCAGCGCTTCCGCCACCCTCGACTGGCTCGACGCGCACGGGTACGGCGACCTCGTGGCCCGCTCGACCGCGGTCATCAACTACGTGCGGCGCTCCTCGGGCGGCGTCGACCTGGACCGGGTCGCCGCGCACTTCGCGGTCCGGTGCCGCACCGTCGCGCGCCTGCCGTTCGACCCGCACCTCGACGAGGGCGCGGAGATCGAGCTCGAGAAGCTCGCGCCGCGCACGCGGACGGCGATGCTCGAGCTCGCGGCCGTCGTCGCCGACGACTTCCCCCGTGCCGGGTCCCGCGTCGGCGTCGGACGCTGAGCGCCCCACCAGCGACGACGTCCAGAGCCTGACGTGCGCTGTCAGCCATCAGCACCCGCGCCGGCACCGTCCGACCGCGGGGAGTCACGGCGAACCGTCCCCACGGGGACGACCGGATGGTCGGCAGGGTGGGTGAACGATGACGGGCGGAGCCCTCGCCCGACGAGTCTCGGTCGCTCTTGCGGAGCAAGATCACCGAGCATCTGTCACGGAGGCGCCAGAGCGTGGGTCAGGCGCCGGTGGACGGGTCCTCGTCGGTGCGTCCACGCCGGACCTGCTCGTCGAGGCTGCGGAGGAACTCCGGGTCGTCGTCCGGGGCGATCGGGCGGGGACGGCGGGCGCGGCCGGCGCCGGGCGCACGGGTGGGGCCGGTGGGGGCCTCGTCCTCCGGCGCGCCGGTGCCCGTGGCGAGCGTCTGAGCGGTGACGGCCTTCCAGAGCAGTACTCCGACGGCCACCAGCACCATCACCGCGACGACGAACAGCACCACGTCTCGCACCTCCTCCGGACGCCCGCGCGGGCGTCCGATTGCTCGCCCGGCCCACGCTACCCGGCGATCGTCGTGTCCGGGGGACGATCGTCGGAGGACCGCCGGGTGGGCCCCCGGTGACGGCGAACGGGCCCGGGACGCACGAGGACCCGGCCGCGACGGTGCCGCGACCGGGTCCTCGGGGTCGTGCTGGGTTCAGCTGTGCGCCTCGCTGGTCAGTCCGTCGAGCAGCGTGCGGACCTCGGACTCGCGGAAGCGGCGGTGTCCGCCCGGCGTGCGGATGGATCCGATGCGTCCGGCGGCCGCCCAGCGCGTGACGGTCTTCGGGTCGACGCGGAACATCGCAGCGACCTCACCGGGGGTCATGAGTCGCTCGGTCGCGTCCGGTGCGACGGTCATGCGCCACCTCCTCGGGCCGGTGGCCCGACGTCCCAGGGTTCTGTCGCCCGATGCCGGAGGTGGTCGTCGGGCGGAGCAGACGAACTGGAGCGAATCGTGACACCGGACCCCTCACGTACTCGAACGCTAGTGCGGAGGTAAAAGGTTCACAAAGGCAGGAAACGGACGATCGGGTCGCTCCGGCCTCCGGTCCGAACGCCTACCCTGGACGTCGTGGAACCCGCTGGATCCCCGTCGGCCGGGACGCCGTCCTCGGCCGACACCCCGACGCCGACCCCCGAGTCAGCCCGGCACCGAGGCGCCGCGTCCCCAGGAGTCGCATCCCGAGGCATCGGGCACCGAGGTACCCGACGCCGCCGCGCCCCCGGCCGCGTCGGGGAGCCGCGGGGGCCTGGCCCTCGCCGTCGCTGCCTACGTCGGCGCCCGCGTGGTGCTCGTCGCGGTCCTGACCGGTGTCCTCGTGCTCGTCGGCCTGCCGCTGCTGCTCGCGCTGATCGTCGCGCTCATCGTGGCGCTGCCGCTCTCGCTGATCCTCTTCCGGCCGCTGCGCACGCGGCTCAACCGCGAGATCGAGGTAGCCACCGCCGGCCGCCGGGCCCAGCGGGACAAGCTCCGGGCCGAGCTGCGCGGCGAATAGGTGCGCTCCGCGCCCGTGCGCACTTTCCGCGGCTCATGACCACCGAAAGTGCTTCACGAGCGCGAAGCGCACCTACACGATCGCCAACCCGATCGCCGTCCCGACGGCCCAGAGCGAGCATGGCCAGCCCGGTGTCGCGCAGCACCGGGATGAGCGCGGGCCCGCGGCCGCCGCCCAGGACGCGGCGCAGGGCGGGCACGATCAGCACCAGCGCGATCAGCCCGAGCAGGGCCCACGGCGCCCGCAGGCTCAGCACCAGGCTCATGCCCAGGGGGATGACGACGAGCGCCGCGTAGAGCACCCGGGTGTCGCGCTCGCCGAGCATGACCGCGAGCGTCCGCTTCCCCGCGACGGTGTCCGACGGGACGTCGCGCAGGTTGTTCGCCACGAGCACCGCGCACGAGAGCAGGCCCACCCCGACCGCTGCGCCGATGCCCAGCCCGCTCGCCCGGCCGGACTGGGTGTACTCGGTGCCGAGCACCGCGACCGGCCCGAAGAACAGGAACACCGCGATCTCGCCGAGCCCGCGGTAGCCGTAGGGGCTCGAGCCGCCGGTGTAGAACCACGCGCCGGCCAGGCACACCGCGCCGACGAGCAGCAGCCACCAGGCGCCGCTGACCGCGAGCAGCGCGATCCCGGCCAGCGCCCCGATCCCCAGCGACACGAACGCCGCGGTGCGCACGGCCTCCGGCGTCGCGGTCCGGGAGCCGACGAGGCGCATCGGCCCGACCCGGTCGTCGTCGGTCCCGCGGATGCCGTCGGAGTAGTCGTTGGCGAAGTTGACGCCGATGATCATCCCGACCGCGACGACGAGGGCGAGGACCGCGGGTACGGGCCGGAAGAGATCCGCCGAGGCCGCCGCGCCGGAGCCGGCGACGACCGGGGCGATCGCGTTGGGGAGCGTGCGGGGCCGCGCTCCCTCGACCCATTCCGCGACGGTGGCCATGTCCGGGAAGCCTAGCCAGTACCGGTGGCCGCGCCCGCCGCTGCGCAGGTGGGCGGCGGGGTGCTCGTCGCCACCCACGCGGCGGGCACGTAGCGGTCGGTGTCGATGCGCAGCCAGTCGGAGCTGCTGCCGTGGCGGCCGGTCACGGCGTCGCCGGCGACGCGGCACTGCACGTCGACCTGGGCGTCGTTCGCGACCAGTCCCTGGTCGGTGCCCCCGGTCGACGGCGTGGAGCGCACCGTGACCGGGGCCTGCGGGCTGTCGGCGGTGCCGAGGTGGACGTCGGCCGGGCCGTCGCCGACCCGTCCGGTCCAGAGGTAGTCGACGGTGACGTAGGCGTTGTCGTCGAGCCCCAGCGCGTGGAAGGTGCCGTCGGCCACGTCGATCCCGGCCGGGTTCTTCACCGAGCGCCCGAGGCCGTCCTGGCCGCCGCGGTAGTGGTTCGCGTAGGCGGCCTGGGCCTCCGGGGTGCCCTGCGGCACGTCGGCGAACTTCTTGCCGGGCGGGGCGTTCCAGTAGTCGTCGTCGGTGTTCCACGGCCCGATGTCCCAGACGGGCACGGTGGCGCACCGCCCGGTCGCGGTGCACAGCCGCACGCTGTAGTCGCCCTTGCCGTCGCCGTCGAGGGCCTGCCCGGACGGCAGCGCGACGAACTGGTCGTTCTCGGTGATGACGTGGCCGTTCGCGGTCGTGCCCCCGACGAGGCCCTCCCGGGTGGCGAACACCCGGTACGAGGCGCGCGGGGGCAGCGTGCGCTGGGCCCCGGTCTCGCGGTCGGCCCGCACGGACACCGCCCGCACCGTCGGGCCGTCGCCGGTGCCCGGGGCGACGAGGACCAGGCGCAGGGCGACCGTCCGGCTCGGGACCGGCAGGAGGGCGGGGGCCCCGGGGGTGGCGGGCTCCCACTCCGACCAGCGCCCGGCGGCGTCGCGTCCGCGCACCGAGGCGACGGCCGAGGTGCCGGGGGGCAGGTCGGCGACGACGGGCACGTCGAGGCGGTCGACGGCGCGGGCGAAGGTGTGCGCGCCGAGGTCGAGGAAGCCCTGGCGACGCGCGCCGCGCAGGCTGCCCGAGCGATCGGCGTCGCGGGGCGCCGCCAACCGCGCGGCACCCCCGGCGACCTGCACGCGCACCGCGCTGCCGGCGAGGTCGGGGTCCCAGCGCTGGGCGTCGGTGCCCGGGGCCCTCGGGACCCGGCGTCGACGGCGCGCCGAGGGCGGCGACGCCGGTGGCGAGCAGCAGCACCGTCGCCGCGGCGAGCACCCAGAGCACGACCGGGGTGGACGCGGGCCGGCGCCGGCGCGGAGTGGGCATGGACGCAGCAACCCCCGCCCGGCGCTGCGCGATGCGTCCCCACGCGCCTCACCAACCACACGGGGGTCACTCGACCCGGTCCACCGTCGCTCGACCGGCGCGCCTCCTGGCCGGACCCGCGTCGCCGTGGGTGGCCGGCCCGGCACCGACGGCCGCGGCGGGCACGGTTCGCCCGGCCGGGACGCCGCCCGCTCACTACGCTCGCGCGCCGTGACGCCGTCGACCGTGCAGGCCCGCGTGGTCGTGGACGAGTGGGTCCGCGGCGGGGTCCGCGACGTCGTCGCGTGCCCCGGCTCGCGCAACGCGCCGCTGCTGCTCGCGGTGCACGCCGCCGACGCCGCCGGGCGGCTGCGCCTGCACATGCGCATCGACGAGCGCTCGGCCGGCTTCCTCGCGGTCGGGCTCGCCCTGCGCAGCGGACGCCCGGTGCCCGTCGTCGTGACCTCCGGCACGGCGGTCGCGAACCTGCACCCGGCGGTGCTCGAGGCCTCCCACGCGGGGGTGCCGCTCGTCGTCGTCAGCGCCGACCGCCCGCTCGAGCTGGTCGGGACCGGCGCCAACCAGACCGTCGACCAGGCCGGCCTGTTCGGCGGCGCGGTGCGGGCGAGCGTCGTGCTGCCGCTCGCCGAGGAGCGCGCGGGCGCCGCCGTGGGCTGGCGGGCCGCGGTCTGCCGCGTCCTCGACCGCGCCGCGGGCACCGGGACGACCGACCCGGGGCCGGTCCAGCTCGACGTCCCGCTGCGCGAGCCGCTGGTCCCCGAGGACGCCGACGACGCCGGGCTGCCCGCGTGGGCGGCCGGGCGTCCCGACGGCGGGCCGTGGACCCGCGTCGCCGCGCACACCCCGCGGGTGGGTGCGCTCGACCTCGCCGCCGCGGCCCGGACCGTCGTCGTCGCCGGCCACGGCGCCGCCGCTCCCGGACGGCCTGCCCGCGGGCGTGCCCGTCGTCGCCGAACCGACCTCCCCGCTGTGGGGCCGCGGGCTGCGGGCCGGGGCGCGGCTGCTCGACGCCGCGCTCGCCGGGGCCGCGCCCGACCTGCTGCCCGAGCGGGTCGTCGTCCTCGGCCGCCCGACGCTGCACCGCCCGGTCTCGCGGCTGCTGGCCGATCCCCGGGTGGAGGTGGTGGTCGTGCCGGCCGCGTCCACCGAGGGCGCGGCCCGGCCCGGGTGGACCGACGTCGCCGGGACCGCGGTGGCGGTCGGCGCGCTGCCGCCGCCCCCGGCGTGGGGGGTGGACGAGGCCTACGGCGCGCGGATGGCGGCCGCGGACGCGCGGGTGGCCGACGCGGTCGAGGCCGCGGCCGAGGACGGCACCGGCCCGGCCCTCGCGGCCGCCGTGGTGGCGGCGTTGCCGCCGGGGGCGCTCCTGGTCGTCGGGTCCTCGAGCCCGGTGCGCGACGTCGCCCTCGCCGCCCGCCCGCGCGCGGACCTCACCGTCGTCTCGGCGCGCGGGGTCTCCGGCATCGACGGGGCCGTCTCGTTCGCGACCGGCGCCGCGCTCGCCCACGGCGCCCCCGCCTACGCGCTGCTCGGCGACGTGACCTTCCTGCACGACGCGGGCGGCCTCGCCGTCGGCGTGGACGAGCCCCGCCCGGAGCTCGTGGTCGTGGTCGCCAACGACGACGGCGGCAGCGTCTTCGCCACCCTCGAGCAGGGCGCGGCCCCGCACGCCGCCGCCTTCGAGCGGGTCTTCGCCACCCCGCACGGCACCGACCTCGCCGCGCTCTGCCGCGCCCACCACGTCGAGCACACCGCGCCCGCCGCGGGCGGGCTCGCGGCCGCGCTCGCCCCGACCGGGCGGCCGGGGGTCCGCGTCGTCGAGGTCGTCGTCGACCGCGCCGACCGCCGCGGGCTCGCCGACCGGCAGCGCGCGATCGCGCTCGACGCCCTCGGCCGCGCGTCGGACGACGCGGCCGGTCCGACCCCGATCGGTATCGTCGGCGACGGTGGGTGAGCGAGGGAGCGGTTCGTGCTGGTGCTGATCGGGGTCCACGCCCTGACCGCCCTGCTCGCTCCCACCCTCGTCCGCGCCCTCGGCCGGCGGGCGTTCGCCCTGCTCGCGCTCGTCCCGGCCGCCGCCTTCGTCTGGATCCTCGCCCACCTGCCGACCGTGCTCGCCGGCGGCGCCCTCGACGAGGGCTTCACCTGGATCCCCACCCTGGGCGTCGAGGTCGCCGTCCGGCTCGACGCGCTGTCGGCCACGCTCTCGCTGCTCGTCACCGGGGTCGGCGCGCTCGTCGTCCTCTACTGCGCCCGCTACTTCACCCCCTCCTCGTCCGGGCTCGGACGGTTCGCCGGGGTCCTCGTCGCGTTCGCCGGCGCGATGCTCGCGCTGGTGTGGGCCGACGACGTCGTCGTGCTCTACGTCTGCTGGGAGCTCACGACGGTCTTCTCGTTCCTGCTCGTCGGGCACGACGCCCACAAGCGGGCGAGCCGCGCCGCGGCGATGCAGGCGCTCCTCGTCACCGCCGCGGGCGGGCTGACGATGCTCGTCGGGCTCGTGATCCTCGCCGAGGCGGCGGGCACCTACCGGCTCTCGGGCATCGTCGCGGCGGGCCCGCATCTGCACGGCGCGGCGGTCGGCGCCGGCGTGGTGTGCGTGCTGGTGGGGGCGCTGTCGAAGTCCGCGCTCGTGCCGTTCCACTTCTGGCTGCCCTCGGCGATGGCCGCGCCCACCCCGGTCAGCGCCTTCCTGCACGCCGCGGCGATGGTGAAGGCGGGCGTCTACCTGGTGCTGCGCCTCGCGCCCGGGTTCGCCGACGTCGGGGCCTGGCGGCCGCTGATCGCGGTGCTGGCGGGCCTGACGATGCTGCTGGGCGGCGTGGTCGCCGCCCGCCAGCACGACCTCAAGCTGCTGCTCGCGCACGGGACCGTCTCCCAGCTCGGCTTCATGCTCCTGCTCGCCGGGGCCGGCACGCGGGACGGGGCGCTCGCGGCGATCGGCCTCGTCGTCGCGCACGCGCTGTTCAAGTCGACGCTCTTCCTCACCGTCGGCGTCATCGACCGCAGCGCCGGCACCCGGGACCTGCGGGAGCTCTCCGGCCTGTGGCGACGCGCCCCCGTCCTCGCGGTCGCGGGCACGCTCGCCGCCGC
Organism: uncultured Actinomycetota bacterium; assembly: GCA_963716955.1. Lineage (GTDB taxonomy): Bacteria > Actinomycetota > Actinomycetes > Mycobacteriales > Pseudonocardiaceae > Actinomycetospora. The sequence goes on along the minus strand of CAVQUY010000012.1, from coordinate 108,219 downwards.
GTCGATGGCCGGCATCCCCCCGCTGCTCGGGTTCGTCACGAAGGAGGGCGCGTTCGAGGCGTTCCTCCACGACTCCTACGGCCCCTGGGACGACGCGCTCCTCGCCGTCGTCGTCCTCGGATCGGTGCTCACCGTCGCCTACAGCGCCCGGTTCGTCGCCGGCGCGTTCACCGGCGCCTTCACCGAGCGCGCCGCGACGCAGTGGATCCGGCCCGGGCCGCTGTTCGTCGGCCCGCCCGCCCTGCTCGGCCTGGCCTGCCTCGTCGCCGGGCCGGCGGCCGCGCTGCTCGCCCCGCTGCTCACCCGGTACGCCGACGCCCTCGCCCCCGAGCTACCCGGTGCTCTTCGACTTCTCGCTGCTGCCCGGCAACGCCCTGGCCCTGGGCCTCTCGGTGCTGGCGATCGTCCTCGGCCTGCTCGCCGCGCTGCCCCGCGTCGCGGCCCGGGCGGTGGCGGCGCGGCGGCCGCTGGCCGCGATCCGCTCGGAGGTCACGTGGCGCGCCCTGGTCCACGCGCTGGAGACCGGGGCCCTGCGGGTGACCGCGCAGACCCAGCGCGGGTCGCTCGCCGTCGTCGTCTGCACCGTCCTCGGCGTGCTCCTCGCGGGCCCGGGCGTCGCGCTCGTGGCGACCGGGGCGCTCGGCGGCATCCGGCTCGACCGGGTCGCGGACTCCCCGGCACAGCTGGTCGCCGCGGCGCTCGCCGTCGTCGCCACCGCGGCCGCCGCGCTCGCCCGCCGCCGCCTCTCCGCGGTCCTGCTCGTCGGCGGCCTCGGCTACGCCATGGCGGTCATCTTCGCGCTGGCCGGGGCGCCGGACGTCGCGCTGACCCAGGCCCTCGTCGAGACCATGACGCTCGTCGTGGTCGTGCTCGTCCTGCGGCGCCTGCCGCCGGTGATCACCGAGCACCACTCGCCGCGCCGCCGGCTGGCCCGCCTCGCGATCGCCGCGCCCATCGGGGTGCTCATCGCGCTGCTCGGGGCGACCGCGCTCGGCGCCCGCACGCTGCCCGCGGTGTCGCTGGCGTTCCCGTCGCAGGCCTACGCCTTCGGCAGCGGGCAGAACGTGGTCAACGTGACGCTGGTCGACATCCGCGCCTGGGACACCATCGGCGAGCTCTCCGTGCTCCTCGCCGCCGCGACCGGCGTCGCGAGCCTGGTGTTCCTCGACCGCCGCACCGGCACCCCGCCCGGCGGCCGCCGCGGGCACCGCGGCCGCGCCCCGGTCGCCCCCGGGCCCCCCGAGGGGTCGGCCTGGCTGCGCGGGCCGACCCTGGAGCGCCTCGCCCGCCGGCGCTCGCCCGGACCGGCGCTGACCGAGCGGACCCTGCTGCTCGAGATCGTCACCCGCCTCGTCTTCCCGACGATCATGGTCGTCTCGGTGTACTTCCTGTTCGCCGGGCACAACGCCCCGGGCGGCGGGTTCGCCGGCGGCCTGCTCGCCGGGCTCGCCCTGGTGATGCGGTACGTGGCCGGCGGGCGCTACGAGCTCGGCGAGGCGGCGCCGGTCGAGGCGGGCGCCCTGCTCGGCGCGGGCCTGCTGTGCGCGGGCGTCAGCGGTCTCGGCGGACTCCTGCTCGGCGGCCAGGTGCTGCAGACCACCGCGCTCGAGCTCGACGTCCCCGTCCTCGGCCACGTCAAGCTCGTGACCTCGCTGCTCTTCGACGTCGGCGTCTACCTCATCGTCGTCGGGCTCGTGCTGGACATCCTGCGCAGCCTGGGCGCCGAGCTCGACCGGCTGGGCGACGGCCCGGCCGCCCCGGCACCGACCCCCGCGACCACCGGGTGAGGAGGCCGCGGACGTGACCATCTCCTGGCTGCTGCTCGTGCTGATCGCGCTGCTCTACACCGCGGGGATCTACCTGCTGCTCGACCGCAGCCTCACGCGCGTACTGCTCGGCGTGCTCGTGCTCGGCAACGCCACCAACCTGCTGGTGATCTCCGCGGGTGGCCCGTTCGGGGCGGCCGCGCTCGTGGGGCGCGTGCCGGACGCCGCGATGAGCGACGCGCTCGTCCAGGCCCTCGTCCTCACCGCGATCGTCATCACCCTCGGCGTCGCGGCCTTCCTCCTGGCGATGATCCACCGGTCGTGGACGCTCGACCGCGAGGACGACGTCACCGAGGACGCCGAGGACCGGTCGGTGCGCCGCCGGCTGGCGAGCGGGGAGCACGTCGACGAGGACGAGCTCGACACCACCGGCTGCGAGCAGAACTCCGACACCGACGACGACCGGGTGGCCGACGGTCAGGCGGGGGTGCAGGCGTGAACCCCGCCGCCGGCCTCGTCGAGAGCCTGCTCCCGCTGCCGGTCCTGCTGCCGCTGCTCGGCGCCGGGGCCGCGCTCGTGCTCGCCGGCCGCCCGACGGCGCAGCGCGCGGTCTCGGTCGGCGTCCTGACGGCCGTCGTGGCGATCTCGGCGGTGCTCCTCGCCGGCGCGGTGCACGGTCCCCGGGTCGCCACCGTCGGGTCGTGGCCGGCGCCGCTGGGGATCACGCTGGTGGCCGACCAGCTCTCGACCGTCATGCTCCTGACGTCGATGACGGTGACGCTGCTGGTGCTGCTCTACGCCGTCGGCCAGGGCACCAGCGACGACGACACGCGCACCCCCGTCTCGATCTTCCACCCGACCTACCTGGTGCTGGCCGCCGGCGTCGCGAACGCCTTCCTCTCCGGCGACCTGTTCAACCTCTACGTCGGCTTCGAGGTCCTGCTCATGGCCAGCTACGTGCTGCTCACCCTGGGCGGGACGCGGGCCCGGGTGCGGGCGGGGCTGACCTACGTCGTCGTCAACGTGCTGTCCTCGCTGGTCTTCCTCATCGGGATCGCGCTGGTCTACGCGGCGGTGGGCACGCTGAACCTCGCCCAGATCGCGGTCCGCATGGCGGCGGTCCCGCCGGGCACGCAGCTCGCGATCCACCTGGTGCTGCTCACCGCGTTCGGCATCAAGGCCGCGGTGTTCCCGCTCTCGGCCTGGCTCCCGGACTCCTACCCGACGGCGGCGGCGCCCGTGACCGCCGTGTTCGCCGGCCTGCTCACCAAGGTCGGCGTCTACTCGATCATCCGGACGCAGACGCTCCTCTTCGGAGACTCCGCGGTCGTCGACGACGTCCTGATGATCGCCGCGCTCGCGACGATGGTGATCGGGGCGCTCGGTGCGATCGCGCAGGAGGACCTGAAACGGGTGCTCTCGTTCACGCTGGTCGCCCACATCGGCTACATGGTCTTCGGGGTGGCGCTGGCGACCCCCGCGGGCCTGGGCGCGGCGATCTTCTACGTCGTCCACCACATCACCGTGCAGGCGACCCTCTTCTGCGTCGCGGGGCTGATCGAGCGGGTCGGCGGGTCCACCTCGACGACGCGGCTGGCCGGGCTCGCGGCCGCGTCGCCGGTGCTCGCGGTCCTGTACTTCGTCCCGGCGATGAACCTCGGCGGCATCCCGCCGCTGTCGGGCTTCGTCGGCAAGCTGGGGCTCGTCGAGGCGGGTGTGGCGGACGGGTCGGTGCTGGCCTGGCTGCTCGTCGGCGGCTCGGTGCTCACCAGCCTGCTCACGCTCTACGCCATGGCGAAGGTGTGGGTGCTCGCGTTCTGGCGCCCGGCCGACCAGCTGCCGGCGGGGGTCGACGACGCTGCCGGCGACGACGACGGCCGCTACCCCGCCCTCATCGGCGCCGGGCCGCCGCGCGACGGGCGGGGCGTGCCCGCCTACTCCGGGGAGCTCCTGGGCGCCCCGTCGTCCGCGCGGTCGGACGGCCGCGCGCGGGTCGCCCTGCCCGCGCTCATGACGGGGGCGACGGTGGCCCTGGTGGCGGTGGGGGTGGCCCTGTCCGTGGTGGCGGGCCCGCTCTACGCGCTCGCCGACGCCGCGGGCGCCGACCTCACCGCCCGCACGCCCTACGTGTCCGCCGTGTTCTCCCAGTCCGTCGACACGCGGGTGGCCCGGTGACCGGCCGCGGGGCGTGGTGGCGCCGGCCGCGGCTGCTGCGCGTGGCCTGGCTGACCGTCGTGTGGGTCCTGCTCTGGGGCACCTTCTCCTGGGCGAACCTGCTCGGCGGAGTCCTCGTGGCGCTCGCGATCGGACTGGCGTTCCCGCTGCCCGCGGTGTCCTCCGACGGCGGGCTGCGTCCGTCGGGCCTGCTGCGCGTGGCCCTCGACGTGGCCCGCGACCTCGCCGTCTCGAGCGTGCAGGTCGCGTGGCTCTCGGTGCGCCCCGGCCCGCCGCCGCGCAGCTCGATCGTCGCCGTGACGGTCCCCGACGACTCCGAGCTGCTCATGGCCCTGCTCGTCGAGTGCCTGTCGCTGGTGCCGGGCAGCGTCGTCGTCGAGGCCGCCACCGAGGAGCGGACGCTCTGGGCGCACGTGCTCGGCGCGGACGACCCGGCGGCGATCGAGCGCTTCCGCCGGCAGGCCGACCGGCTGGTCCGGGACCTGATGGCCGCGGGGGTGCACCGGGTCCGCGTCGAGCCCGAGCGCGCGGCCCGCGCCGGGGTGGGCACCGACCCGCGCGACGACCCCGACGGGAGCGAGGCGTGAGCACCGCCGCCGTCCTGCTCACCGTCGCGCTCGTCCTGCTGGGGCTGGCCCTGCTCGTGGTGACCGTGCGCTTCCTCCGGGGCCCCTCGGCGCTGGACCGGCTGGTGTCCCTCGACGCGATCGTCGCGGTGGTCATGTGCGGGCTGATGGCGCACGTGGCGCTGACGCGCGACCCGGCGACCGTGCCCGTCGTCGTCGCGATCAGCCTCGTCGGGTTCCTCGGGTCGTCGACCGTGGCGCGCGTCGTCGGGCGGGGCCGGGGCGGCCCCACCGACGAGGAGGAGCTGTGAGCGCGGTGCTCGACGTCGCGGGGGCCGTCCTCGTCGTGCTCGGGGCGCTGCTCGCGCTGGCCGCCGCCGTCGGGCTGCTGCGCCTGCCCGACGTGCTCTCGCGCATGCACGCGGCGACCAAGCCCCAGACCGCGGGCCTCGTGCTCGTCGTGCTCGGCACCGCGCTGCTGCTGCGCACGAGCGCCGACGTGTGGATGCTGCTGCTCGTCGGGGCGTTCCAGCTGATCACCGCGCCGGTGACCGCCCACCTGGTCGGCCGGCTCGCGTACCGCACCGGCGGGGTCCGGTCCGACCTGCTGCACCGCGACGACCTCGCCGAGCGCCCGGAGCGCCCGACGCCGGAGTGAGCGGGGCCCGGCGGCGGGCCCGGGCCGGCGGCGGACGGTGGTCCCGACGCGGCGTGCGCGCGGCGGTGGTGAGGTGCCCGTGAGCAGGGGTGCGATCGTCGGCCGCTCGCCCCTCGGGGTCACCCGACCGGCGCACGGGCCCTGCTCGGACGGGGGACGGCCGCGGGATCTCACTACCCTGGAGGCTCGTGACGGATCTCCGCGCGCTCGTCTCGGGGCGCGCCCGGGCCGTGCGACGCGGCACCGGGCAGGCGTGGCGTGCCACCTGGGTGGTGGTGGCCCCCGTGGCCCGTCGTGCCCCCGAGATCGTCCTCGGGCTCGGGCTCGTCCTCAGCACCCTCGCGGTGCTCGTGCTGGTCGGCGCCGCGCGCAACGACGCGGCCATCACCGGCGACCGCGGCGTCGCCGTCGGCGAGGTGCTCGACGGGTCCGACTCCGCGCACACCTTCATCCGCTACACCGCCTCCGACGGTGCCGTGCTCACGCCCGGACACCGGCGTGCTCTACCCGCGCGGCCTGCAGCCGGGCAACTACGTCCTCGTCGAGTACGACCGGAGCAAGCCCGAGCTCGTGCGCGTGGCCGACCGCAACTGGACCGAGGGGCTCGCCCCCGTCGCGCTCGGCATCGCGGGCCTGTGGGTCGTCCTCGGACCGCTGACCTGGTACCTGGCGCGGCGCCGCCGCGCCGGTCGCGCCGGCGACGACCCGGCCCCCGACCCGACGACGCCGCTCGGCGGGACCACCGCGGACAGCTCCCCGCCGGACGACGAAGACGCGCGGCGCGAACCGGTCGGGGCCTCGCGGTGAGCGTGGGCCCGGGCTCGCGCGCCGGGCTCGATCGCGATCCCTCCGCCGTCGCGCGGATGTTCGACGGCGTCGCCGCCCGCTACGACCTGACCAACACCGTGCTCTCCTTCGGGCGCGACCGGGCGTGGCGACGCGCCACCCGGGACGCGCTGGCGGTCGGGCGCGGGGACGTCGTGCTCGACATCGCCGCGGGGACCGGCGTCTCCACGGTGGAGCTGGCCCGCTCCGGCGCGACCTGCCTCGCCGCCGACTTCTCCCTCGGCATGCTGCGCACCGGCCGCGCCCGCCACGCCGACGAGGTGCCCTACCTCGCCGCCGACGCGATGCGCCTGCCGCTGCCCGACGCCACCGTCGACGCGGTCGTGATGTCGTTCGGGCTGCGCAACGTCGTCGACCCGGACGCGGCGCTCGCCGAGTTCGCCCGCGTCACCCGGCCCGGCGGGACCCTCGCGATCTGCGAGTTCTCCACCCCGACCTGGGGGCCGTTCCGCCGCGTCTACACCGACTACCTGATGCGGGCCCTGCCGCGGGTGGCCCGGGCGGTGAGCTCCAACCCCGACGCCTACGTCTACCTCGCGGAGTCCATCCGCGCGTGGCCCGACCAGCCCGCGATGGCCCGCCGCATCACCGCGGCCGGCTGGAGCGCGGTCAGCTGGCGGGACCTCACCGGCGGGATCGTCGCGCTCCACACCGCCGTCCGCTGAGGGTCGTGCCCGCGGGCCCTCCCGCGAGGGGTACGTCAGGCAGGTTCCGGGCCCCGTCGGGGTGCGCCGTGTGCCCCTGGTCGCGCGCCGGGCCGCGCGGCCGACCCGGGCCGTTCGTGAGGGGTACGTCAGGCAGGTTCCGAGCCCCGTCGGGATGCGCCGTGTGCCCCTGGTCGCGAGGCGGGCCGCGCGGCCGACCCGAGGAGGTTCCCCGAACCGGACCCTGGCAATCGAGATTCATCGAGCGTGTCGCACGCAACATGCCTAGACTGGGCGCGCCCGGAGCTAGTGAACGAATTCACAAGGAGCCACGGTGTCCGCTCACCACCACGAGCGCACCCGGCAGGACGTCGGGGGCGACGACCGCTCCGCCGACGTCATCGTCGTCGGCGCCGGCCCGGCGGGCTCCACGGCGGCCACCTACCTCGCGCGGGCCGGGCTCGACGTCCTCGTGCTCGAGAAGTCGGAGTTCCCCCGCGAGAAGGTGTGCGGGGACGGGCTGACCCCGCGGGCGGTCAAGCAGCTGATCGACCTCGGCGTCGACACCCGCGAGGAGGCCGGCTGGCTGCACAACAAGGGTCTGCGGGTGCTCGGCGGCGGACTCTCGGTCGAGCTGCCCTGGCCCGAGCTGACGAGCTTCCCGCCGTACGGGCTCGTCCGGCAGCGTCGCGACTTCGACCAGATGCTCGCCGACCACGCCCGGGCGGCGGGCGCGCGGATCGAGGAGCGGGTCGCGGTGTCCGGGGCCGTGACCGACGAGCGCACGGGCCGCGTCGTCGGCGTCGAGGCGCGCCGGGGCCCGGAGCGCGAGCCGGTCACCTACACCGCGCCGCTCGTCGTGGCCTGCGACGGCGTCGGGGCGCGGACCGCGCTCTCCCGCGGGATCGGCAAGCGCGACGACCGGCCGCTGGGCGTCGCGGTCCGCCGCTACTACGCCAGCCCGCGCAGCCACGACGACTTCCTCGAGACCCACCTCGAACTCTGGGACCGCTCGGGGGCGGAGGACCGGCTGCTGCCCGGCTACGGGTGGGTCTTCGGGATGGGCGACGGGACGGTCAACGTCGGGCTCGGCATCCTGGACCAGTCGAACGCCTCGGGCGCGAACTACCGCACCATGCTGCGCGCCTGGTGCGAGACGCTGCCCGAACAGTGGGGCCTGACCGAGGCGAACGCGGTGAACGACATCGGCGGGGCCGCGCTGCCGATGGGCTTCAACCGCACCCCGGTCTACGCCGACGGCCTGCTGCTCGTCGGCGACGCGGGCGGCATGGTCAACTCGTTCAACGGCGAGGGCATCGCGTACGCCATGCAGTCGGCGGCCCTCGCCGCGCAGGCCGTCCTCCAGGCCCGCGCGCGCCCGGCGGGGCCGGCGCGGGAGCGCGCGCTGGAGGGCTATCCGGCGGCCGTCCGCGCGGAGCTCGCCAGCTACTACCGCCTGGGCAACCGGTTCGCCCACGCGCTGCGCCACCCGCGGCTCGTGCAGTACACCGCGCGCCACGGACTGCCCCGGCAGGCGCTCATGCGGTTCCTGCTCAAGCTGCTCGCGAACCTGCACGACCGCCGCGACGGCGACGTCTCCGACCGGCTCCTGGAGCTGCTGCTGCGGCTGACCCCGCAGCTCTCGGACGCGCCGCCGCCCACCGGGCGTCCCGCCCGGCACGCCAGGCCCACCACCCGCGCCGCGTCGGGGAAGGACCGCGCCGCATGAGCCGACGAGAACACCGCAGGTAAGGCGACCCTCATCCGGGGCGCGCACCACCGCGCTCCGTAGGGTCGACCTCCGTCTGGACACGTGACCGCGCCCACCACGAAGCCGGTGGTGGGCGACCGCGGTCCCTCCCGGTTCCGGGGGCCAGGGCCCACCACGACCAGCGACGACACACACACGACGACGGTGCAGGAGGAAGTCTTCGAGATGCAGGGCCCGGGAACGGCGGGGCTGACCGCCTACGTCCCCCTCCTCGTCATGTTCGTCCTCGCGGGAGGGTTCGCGCTCTTCTCGGTCACGGCCGCGCCCTACGTCGGCCCGCGGCGCTACAACCGCGCCAAGCTCGACACCTACGAGTGCGGCATCGAGCCGTCGCCGCAGCCGCTCGTCGGCGGCGGCCGCGTGCCGGTCGCCTACTACCTCACGGCGATGATGTTCATCCTCTTCGACGTCGAGATGGTGTTCCTCTACCCGTTCGTCATCAACATCGACGCCCTCGGCCTGTTCGGTCTGGTCGAGGTCGTGCTGTTCATCGGGACCGTCGCCTTCGCCTACGCCTACGTGTGGCGGCGCGGCGGCCTGGACTGGACCTAGGAGGTCCGAGGAGACATGGGACTCGAGGAGAAGCTGCCCAACGGCATCCTGTTGGCCACCGTCGAGGGGCTGGTCAACTGGACGCGCAAGGCCTCGCTGTGGCCGGCCACGTTCGGCCTCGCCTGCTGCGCGATCGAGATGATGACCTCGGGGGCGCCGCGCTACGACCTCGGCCGCTTCGGCATGGAGGTGTTCCGCCCCAGCCCCCGCCAGGCCGACCTGATGATCGTCGCGGGCCGGGTGACCAACAAGATGGCCCCGGTCCTGCGCCAGATCTACGACCAGATGGCCGAGCCCCGCTGGGTGCTCGCCATGGGGGTCTGCGCGTCGTCCGGCGGGATGTTCAACAACTACGCGGTGGTCCAGGGCGTCGACCACGTCGTCCCCGTCGACATGTACCTCCCGGGCTGCCCGCCGCGGCCGGAGATGCTCATCGACGCGATCCTCAAGCTCCACCAGAAGATCCAGCACGAGCCGCTGGGCCCGGTGCGGGCCGAGCTGGCCGCGGAGCGCCGCGCGCAGGGCGAGAAGCTCGAGCTGCTGCCCTCGTCGGTCAAGTACGGGCGGGATGCCTGAGATGGCCGACGGCACCGACCCCTCGAAGCAGCCCGGCGTCCCCCCGACGGGGGCCGGGGGCGCGAGCGGCCCGACCGGCGCCACGGCCGGGTCCTCCGAGCACACCGAGCGCGGCGCGGTCGCGTTCTCCCCGGTCGAGCAGCACCGCCCGCACGCGCCGACGGTCACCGGCCGGGCCCGCGAGGGCATGTTCGGCATCTCGGGCTCGGGCGACACCTCCGGCTTCGGCGGCCTGCGGCTGCCGGCCTACGCGCCGGCCCCGGCCGAGCGCCCCTACGGCGGCTGGTTCGACGAGGTCGTCGACGAGACCGCGGCCGCGCTGGAGGAGGGCGGCGCCGCGGGCTTCGACGACGCCGTCGCGCAGGTGACCGTCGACCGCGGCGAGATGACCTGGTACGTCGCCCGCGAGCACCTCCCGACGCTGGCCCGCACGCTGCGCGACGACCCCGCGCTGCGCTTCGAGTTCTGCTCCGGGGTCTCCGGCGTCGACTACGGCGAGGGCATCCCGCAGCAGCTGCACTCGGTGGTCCAGCTGCTGTCGATGACCTACCGCCGGCGGCTGCGCCTCGAGGTCTGCCTGGACCTCGAGGACGCGCACTGCCCGTCGCTCGTGTCGATCTACCCGACGGCGGACTGGCACGAGCGCGAGACCTGGGACATGTTCGGCATCGTCTACGACGGCCACCCGAGCCTGACCCGGATCCTCATGCCGGACGACTGGAACGGCCACCCGCAGCGCAAGAGCTACCCGCTGGGCGGCATCCCGGTCGAGTACAAGGGCGCCGAGATCCCGCCGCCCGACCAGCGGAGGGCCTACACGTGAGCACCGACGTCCCCACCAGCGACCCCTACGCCGCCTCCTCCCGCGAGACCACCGAGGGCACCGTCTACACGGTCACCGGCGGCGACTGGGACGAGCTGCTCGGCGAGAGCTCCGGCGACGAGCGCATCGTCATCAACATGGGGCCGCAGCACCCCTCCACGCACGGCGTGCTGCGCCTCGTCCTGGAGATCTCCGGCGAGACGGTGACCGACTGCCGCCTGGTCATCGGCTACCTGCACACCGGCATCGAGAAGAACTGCGAGTACCGCACCTGGACCCAGGGCGTCACGTTCGTGACCCGGTGCGACTACCTCGCGCCGCTGTTCACCGAGACCGCCTACTGCATGTCGATCGAGCGGCTGCTCGGCATCGAGGTCCCGACGCGGGCCCAGGTCACCCGGGTGCTCCTCATGGAGATCAACCGGATCGGCTCGCACCTCGTCGCGCTCGCGACCGGCGGGATGGAGCTCGGCGCGCTCACCGGCATGACCAACGGCTTCCGGGAGCGCGAGGAGGTCCTGCACCTGCTCGAGTTCCTCACCGGCCTGCGCATGAACCACGCCTTCATCCGCCCCGGCGGCGTCGTCCAGGACCTCCCCGAGGGCGCCGAGAAGCGGATCCTCGAGTTCTGCGACGTCATGGACTCGCGCCTGCCCGGCTTCCACCAGCTGCTCACCGGCAACGCCATCTGGCAGCAGCGCCTCGTCGGGATCGGCTACCTGCCCCTCGACGGCTGCCTCTCGCTCGGCGTCACCGGCCCGATCCTGCGCTCCGCGGGCCTGGCGTGGGACCTCCGCAAGATCGACCCGTACCTCGGCTACGAGCAGTACGACTTCGAGGTCCCGACGGACACCGCCGCCGACTCGTTCGCCCGCTACACGCTGCGCGTCGAGGAGATGCACCAGTCGCTGCGGATCATCCGGCAGTGCGTCGAGGCGCTCGAGCCGGGCCCGGTGATGGTCGAGGACGCCAAGATCGCGTGGCCGGCCAAGCTGTCGATCGGCGCGGACGGCATGGGCAACTCGCTCGACCACGTCCGCAAGATCATGGGGCAGTCGATGGAGTCGCTGATCCACCACTTCAAGCTGGTGACCGAGGGCTTCAAGGTCCCGCCGGGCCAGGCCTACGTGCCGATCGAGTCCCCGCGCGGGGAGCTCGGCGCGCACCTGGTCTCCGACGGCGGCACCCGCCCGCTGCGCGTGCACCTGCGCGATCCCAGCTTCGTCAACCTCCAGGCCGCGCCCGCGATGTGCGAGGGCGGGATGGTCTCCGACGTCATCGCGGCCCTGGCCAGCCTCGATCCCGTGATGGGGGGGTGCGACCGATGACCTCCACGGTCAACGAGGTCGACCTGTCGGTCTTCGACGGCCAGCGCGAGCGGGCCGCGGCGATCGTCGCCCGCTACCCGCACCCGCGCTCCGCGCTGCTCCCGCTGCTGCACCTCGTCCAGCACGTCGAGGGCTTCGTCGGGCCGGGCCGGGGTGGCGTTCTGCGCCGAGGTCCTCGACATCACCCCGGCCGAGGTCTCGGCCGTCGCGACCTTCTACACGATGTACAAGCGCGAACCGGTCGGCGAGCACCTGGTCAGCGTCTGCACCAACACGCTGTGCGCGGCGCTGGGCGGCGACGACATCTACGCCGCGGTGCGCGAGCGCCTCGGCGGCATCGGGCACGAGGAGACCTCCGGCACCGCCGGGGAGCCCGGCTCGCTGACGATCGAGCACGCCGAGTGCCTCGCGGCCTGCGACCTCGCGCCGGTGCTGACCGTCGACTACGAGTTCTTCGACCGCCAGACCGTCGACTCCGCGCTCGAGATCGTCGACGCCCTGCGGCGCGGCGAGAAGCCCCACCCCACGCGCGGCGCCCCGCTGACCGACTTCCGCCGCGTCGAGCTGCTGCTCGCGGGGTTCTTCGACGAGCCCGAGCTCGGCGGCGCGGCGGCCAACGCCGGCCCCAGCGCGGACGAGGCCACCCTCGCCGGCGCGCAGCTCGCCGAGGACCGCGGCTGGACCGCGCCGCCGATGCCGGAGGCCGGGCCCGACCGGACGACCGAGTCCACGACCCTCCCGGGAGGCCCGTCATGACCGAGACGACCGACGCGCCCGAGGAGTACCGCCCGGACCCGCTCACCCCGGTGCTGACGCGGCGCTGGCTGCTGCCCGAGTCGTGGACGCTGCGCCACTACACCGAGCTCGGCGGCTACGAGGCGCTCGACACCGCGTTCGCCACCGCCCCCGCCGACCTCGTCGGCCTCGTCAAGGACTCCGGGACTGCGCGGCCGCGGCGGCGCGGGCTTCCCGACGGGCATGAAGTGGTCCTTCATCCCGCAGCCCAAGCCGGGCGAGGAGCCGACGGCGGCCACGAAGGACGCCCCGCAGTTCAAGCCGAAGTACCTCGTCATCAACGCCGACGAGGGCGAGCCGGGGACCTGCAAGGACACCCCGCTGATGATGGCCGACCCGCACAGCCTCATCGAGGGCTGCATCATCACCAGCTACGCGATCCGCGCGAACTTCTGCGCCATCTACGTGCGCGGCGAGATCGTCCACGCCATCCGCCGGCTGCACTGGGCGGTCAAGGAGGCCTACGACGCGGGCCACCTCGGCCGCGACATCCACGGCAGCGGCTTCGACCTCGACATCGTCGTGCACGCCGGCGCGGGCGCCTACATCTGCGGCGAGGAGACGGCGCTGCTCGACTCGCTCGAGGGCCGCCGCGGCCAGCCGCGCCTCAAGCCGCCGTTCCCCGCGACGGCGGGCCTCTACGCGGCCCCCACCGTGGTCAACAACGTCGAGACGATCGCGACGGTCCCGTCGATCGTCGCGGGCGGCACGGACTGGTTCCGGACGATGGGCCGCGAGCGCTCACCCGGCCCGAAGATCTACTCGCTGTCCGGGCACGTCGAGCGCCCCGGCCAGTACGAGGCCCCGCTGGGCACCACGTTGCGCCAGCTCCTGGAGATGGCCGGCGGGATGAAGGACGGGATCCCGCTGAAGTTCTGGACGCCGGGCGGGTCGTCGACGCCGCTGTTCACCGACGAGCACCTCGACGTCCCGCTGGACTTCGAGGGCGCGGTCGAGGCGGGCTCCATGCTCGGCACCACCGCGCTGATGATCTTCAACGAGACCGTCTCGGTCCCGTGGGCGGTCATGAAGTGGACCGAGTTCTACGAGCACGAGTCCTGCGGCAAGTGCACGCCCTGCCGCGAGGGCTGCTACTGGCTCGCCGGCATCCTGCGGCGGCTGACCGAGGGCCACGGCACCGAGGCCGACATCGACACCCTGCTCGACGTCTGCTCCAACGTGCTCGGCCGCTCGTTCTGCGCGCTCGGCGACGGCGCCGTCTCGCCGATCACCAGCGGCATCAAGTACTTCCGGCAGGAGTTCCTGGACCTCTGCCGGTCCCAGCCCGCGACCACTGCGGACCACCGAGTTCTCGCCGGAGCGCACTGACCATGACCCAGGCACCCGAGAAGCCGACGGACGAGGCGCCGGTCCCCGAGGGCCACGTCCGGCTGACGATCGACGGGATGACCGTCGACGCGCCGAAGGGCGAGCTCCTCATCCGGACCTGCGAGCGTCTCGGCATCGTCGTCCCGCGGTTCTGCGACCACCCGCTCCTCGACCCGGCCGGCGCCTGCCGACAGTGCCTGGTCGAGGTGGAGATGGGCGGCCGGCCGATGCCGAAGCCGCAGGCCAGCTGCACGATGACCGTCGCCGACGGCATGGTCGTCAAGACCCAGCACACCTCGCCGGTCGCCGACAAGGCGCAGCAGGGCGTGATGGAGCTGCTGCTGATCAACCACCCGCTCGACTGCCCGGTCTGCGACAAGGGCGGCGAGTGCCCGCTGCAGAACCAGGCGATGTCCTCGGGGCGGGCGGAGTCGCGGTTCGTCGAACAGAAGCGGACGTTCGCGAAGCCGCTGCCGATCTCCGACGAGGTGCTGCTCGACCGCGAGCGCTGCGTGCTCTGCCAGCGCTGCACGCGGTTCTCCGAGCAGATCGCGGGCGACGACTTCATCGAGCTGCTCGAGCGCGGCGCCCACCAGCAGATCGGGACCGAGGAGACCGCCTGGGGCGAGGGCGAGGACTTCCAGTCCTACTTCTCCGGCAACACCATCCAGATCTGCCCGGTCGGCGCGCTCACCTCGGCCTCCTACCGGTTCCGCAGCCGGCCCTTCGACCTGGTCTCCACGCCGGGGCAGTGCGAGCACTGCGCCTCGGGCTGCACCACCCGCCGGGACTGGCGCCGCGGCGGCGTGACCCGCGTGCTCGCCGGCGAGGACCCCGACGTCAACGAGGAGTGGCTCTGCGACAAGGGCCGCTTCGGCTTCCGCTACCCGACCTCGCCGGAGCGGGTGCTGACGCCGATGGTGCGCGGCGACGACGGCGAGCTCGCCCCGGTGTCGTGGATCGAGGCGCTCGAGCGCGCCGCCGAGCTGCTCCTGGCCGCCCGCGACGGGCGCGGACCCGCACGCGTGCTCGTGGGCGGGAGCGGTGGCGATGCCAGGAGGGAGAGGAGGCAGTGGGCGACCCGAAGCAGGGCGTCGGGGTGCTGCCCGGCGGCCGGCTGACCGTCGAGGACGCCTACGCCTACGGCAAGTTCGCGCGCCTGGCGCTGCACACCAACGACGTCGACCAGCGCGCCCGCGTGCACTCCGACGAGGAGCTCGACTTCCTCGCGGGCCACGTCGCGGGCGTCGCCCCGGCCCACGTCTCCTACGCCCACCTCGAGGCCGCCCGCACCGTGCTGTGCGTGGCGTTCGAGCCCGAGGAGGAGTCGCCGATCGTCTTCCTGCGGCTGCGCAAGGCCGCCCGCCACGGCACCCGCGTGGTGCACGTCGGGGCGTTCTCCACCCCCGCCGTCGTGAAGACCGGTGGGCACCTGGTCCGGGTCGCCCCCGGCGACGAGGCCGCCGCGCTCGACGCGCTGCCCGACGACGTCGCGGCGGCGCTGGCCGAGCCCGGCGCGGTCGTCCTCGTGGGGGAGCGGGCCGCGGAGGTGCCGGGGCTGCTGACCGCCGTCGACGCCCTCGGGTCCCGGACGGGGGCCCGCATCGCCTGGGTGCCGCGGCGCGCGGGGGAGCGGGGCGGCGTGGACGCCGGAGCGCTCCCGACGCTGCTGCCCGGCGCGCGCCGGGTCGACGACGCCGGCGCGCGGGAGGCCGTCGCCGCGGTCTGGGGCGTGCCGAGCCTGCCCGGGAGCCCGGGCCGCGACCTCACCGCCATGCTGCGCGCCGCCGCGGCGGGCGAGCTGGCGGGCCTCGTCGTCGGCGGCCTGCAGGTCGACGACCTGCCCGACCCGGCGCTGGCCCGCGCGGCGCTCGCCGAGGCCGACGTCGTGATCTCGCTGGAGCAGGTGCTCTCGGAGGTCAGCGGCTACGCCGACGTCGTCCTCCCCGTGGCGCCCGCGGTCAACCGCGCCGGCACCTACCGCAACTGGGAGGGCCGCGACCGGCCGTTCGCGACGACCATCGACCCCGGCCAGGGCGGCTCCGGGCGCGTCGGCGGGACGGCGGCGGTCACGCTGCCCGACTGCCGGGTGCTCGACTCGCTCGCCGTCGAGATGGACGTCGACCTGTTCACCCAGACCCCGGCCGCGGCGGCCGCCGAGCTCGCCGAGCTGGGGACGGTCGCGGTCACGCCGTCGACGCCCGCCACGCGGCCGGGCGGGCACGCCGGCCCTGACGGCAGCAACGGCACGTTCCTGGCGTTCAGCGACAGAACGGCGCCGGTCACCCGCGAGGACGCCCCGCTCCGGCTCGCCACCTGGCGCCAGCTGCTCGACGGCGGCGCGCTGCTGGCCGAGGAGCCCGACCTGCCCGGCACCGCCCGGCCGGCCCGGCTGCGGGTGGCCGCCGCGACCGCGGAGCGCCTCGGCCTCGTCGCCGGCGAGCCGGCCCGCCTGCAGCCGGCGCACGACGTCGCGACCGGCGGGCTCGACCTCGTCGTCGAGCTCGCCGACCTGCCCGAGGACGTCGTCTGGGCGCCCTCCCACGTGCCCGGCCCGGGCGGGGTCACGACCCTCGCCGGGCTCGGCCTCCACCACGGTGGCCCGGTCCGGGTGGGGGCACCCGCGGCCGCCGTCGCCACCACCGAGTCGGGAGACGCGCTGTGAACCCGCTCCCCCCGCCCGGCACGCCGGGCTACACCCAGGCGCTGCTCGCCGGCGACCCGCTCTGGCTGACGATCATCAAGGTCGTCGTGGTCTTCGGCCTGCTCCTGGTCATGACGCTCTTCATGATCTGGCTCGAGCGGCGCGTGGTCGGCCGGATGCAGCAGCGTCCCGGGGCCGAACTGGAACGGCCCGTTCGGCCTGCTCCAGTCCCTCGCCGACGGGCTCAAGCTCGCGTTCAAGGAGGACATCCGCCCGACGCTGGCGGACTTCCCGATCTACTTCATCGCCCCGATCATCTCGACCATCCCCGCGTTCGTCGCGTTCGCGGTGATCCCGCTGGGCCCCGAGGTCTCGATCTTCGGTCACCACACCGCCCTGCAGGTCGCGGACCTGCCGGTGGGCATCCTCGTCGTCCTGGCCTGCTCCTCGGTCGGCGTCTACGGGATCGTGCTCTCGGGCTGGGCGTCCGGCTCGCCGTACCCGCTGCTCGGCGCGCTCCGCTCGACCGCGCAGGTCATCTCCTACGAGCTGGCCCTGGGTCTGTCGATCATCGGCGTCGTGCTCTACGCCGGGTCGCTCTCGACCGCGGACATCGTCGCCGCGCAGCAGAGCGGCTGGTACATCTGGCTGCTGCCGGTGAGCTTCGTGGTGTTCGCGATCTCGATGGTCGGCGAGACCAACCGCGCCCCGTTCGACCTCGCCGAGGCCGAGTCCGAGCTGGTCGGCGGGTTCCACACCGAGTACTCGTCGCTGAAGTTCGCGCTCTTCTTCCTCGCCGAGTACGTCAACATGGTCACCCTCTCCGCCGTCGCGACGACGCTCTTCCTCGGCGGCTGGCGCGCCCCGTGGCCGCTCTCGCTGTGGGCCGGGGCGAACGAGGGCTGGTTGCCGGTCGTCTGGTTCATCTCGAAGATGTTCGTGTTCCTCTTCGTCTACATCTGGCTGCGCGGGACGCTCCCCCGCCAGCGCTACGACCAGTTCATGCGGCTGGGATGGAAGATCCTCATCCCGGTCAGCCTGGTGTGGGTCGTCGCCGTCTCCGCGCTGCGGGTGCTGCGCGTCCAGTACGGCACGGTGTCCGCCCCGGTCGTGCTGCTGATCGGCGCGGTGGTGCTGGTGGTCGCGGTCGCCGTCGCGTTCCTGCTGCCCGACCGCCGTCCCGACGACGACGAGGCGCCGGCCGAGCCGACGATCGTGTCCGACTACCCCGTGCCGCCGCTGGACCTCACCGTCCCGCCGTCGCCGCCCCGGCGACGGCGCGCGGTGGCACCACCCCCGAAGGAGACCGCCGCCGTGGGCAGTGGCTCCGAGGCCGAGGGAGACGCCTGATGGGCATGTTCGACGGCATCGCGGGCTTCGGCGTGACCTTCTCGACGATGTTCAAGAAGGTCGTCACCGAGGAGTACCCGCTGGTCAAGAAGGTGACGGCGCCGCGCTACCACGGCCGCCACCAGCTCAACCGGCACCCGGACGGCCTCGAGAAGTGCGTCGGCTGCGAGCTGTGCGCCTGGGCCTGCCCCGCCGACGCGATCTACGTCGAGGGCGGCGACAACACCCCGGAGGCCCGCTTCTCGCCGGGCGAGCGCTACGGCGCGATCTACCAGATCAACTACCTGCGCTGCATCGGCTGCGGGCTCTGCATCGAGGCGTGCCCGACGCGGTCGCTGACGATGACGAACGAGTACGAGCTCGCCGACGACAACCGCCAGGACCTGATCTACACCAAGGACATGCTCCTGGCCCCGCTGCTGCCGGGCATGGAGCAGCCCCCGCACCCGATGCGCCTCGGGGACAACGAGCAGGACTACTACGTGCAGGGACCGGAGCTGGCCCGCAAGGGCCAGGACCCGGCCGGCGAGACCGACCTGGACACCGACAACCGCGCGGGCGCGAACGTCGAGCCGGGCGCGGCGCTCGTCGGGAAGGGTCCGCTCGGCGAAGAGGGGCACTCCTGGGGCGAGCGGAGCGACGGGGGAGGGCCTGTCATGACCACCTCGATCGGCGAGGCCGTCGCCTTCTGGATCCTCGGCCCGGTCGCGCTGGCCGGCGGGCTCGGCATGGTGTTCTCCCGCAACGCCGTCCACTCCGCGCTCTGGCTCGTGCTGACGATGCTCTCGCTCGGCGGGCTCTACATGGTCCAGTCCGCGCCGTTCCTCGGGTTCACCCAGATCATCGTCTACACCGGCGCGATCATGATGCTGTTCGTCTTCGTGCTGATGATGGTCGGCCGCGACGCGTCCGACTCCGTCGTCGAGGTGCTGCGCGGGCAGCGGGTCGCGGCCGCGATCCTCGGGATCGGCTTCGCGGCGCTGCTGCTCGGTGCGGTGGCGAACTCGGTCGTCGTGCCGCTGACCGTCGGCCCGGCGCCCGGCTCCAACGTCGGGAACCTCGGCCTGCTGATCTACCAGCGCTACCTGCTCGCGTTCGAGCTGACCTCGGCCCTGATCATCACCGGCGCGCTCGGCGCGATGGTCTACACCTTCGCCGGCCGCGCGAAGGCCAAGGTGATCACGCAGCGGGAGCGGGTCACCGAGCGGCTGCAGGGGCCGTACGAGAAGTTCGGGTCGCGCTCGGGACCCGGCGTGTTCGCCACCGGGGACTCGGTGGCCACCCCGGCGCTGCTGCCCGACGGGTCGGTCGCGCCGGAGTCGCTCTCCGCGATCATCGAGGCGACCGCCCGCGAGCGGCTGGGCCACGCCACCGAGCTCGCGCACGCGGGCGACGAGCACGACCAGCACGCGCGCGACCACGAACCGCACCACGACCGGCGCGAGCGCGGCGAGATCCAGGGGAGCCAGGCGTGAGCCCCACGAACTACCTGCTGCTGTCCGCGCTCCTGTTCGCCATCGGCACCGTCGGGGTGCTCGTGCGGCGCAACGCGATCGTCGTGTTCATGTGCATCGAGCTGATGCTCAACGCGGTGAACCTCTCGCTGGTCACCTTCGCGCGCATCAACGGCTCGCTCGACGGCCAGGTCATGGCGTTCTTCGTCATGGTCGTCGCCGCCGCGGAGGTCGTCGTCGGCCTCTCGATCATCATGTCCATCTTCCGCGCGCGCCGGACCGCCTCGGTCGACGACGCGAACCTCCTCAAGTACTGAGACGGAGCTCCCCGATGCTCGCCCTCCTGGCGGCGGACCCCCTGCCACCCGTCGGTCCCGCGACGGGTGCCGCGGGCGCGGCCTGGGTCCTCGTGGCCCTGCCCGCCCTCGGCGCGCTCGTGCTCTTCCTCGGCGGGACGCCGCACCGACCGGTTCGGCCACGTCGTCGGGGTCGCGACGCGTCGTGCTGTCCTTCGTCTACGGCGCGGTGCTGTTCGTGCAGGCGCTCGCGCTGCCCGGCGAGGAGCGCGTCCGCGACCTGCCGCTCTACGAGTGGTTCGGCTCCGGATCGCTCTCGGTGGAGTTCGGGCTGCGCGTCGACCCGCTGTCGCTGACGTTCGTCCTGCTGATCACCGGCGTCGGCTCGCTGATCCACATCTACTCCGTGGGCTACATGAGCCACGACCCGCACCGGCGCAAGTTCTTCGCGATGCTCAACCTGTTCGTCGCGTCGATGCTCGTGCTCGTCCTCGGCAACGGCTTCCTCACCCTCTACCTGGGCTGGGAGGGCGTGGGCCTGGCGTCGTACCTGCTCATCGGCTTCTACGTCGTGCGCCCGCTGGCGGCGAGCGCGGCGAAGAAGGCGTTCCTGATGAACCGGGTCGGCGACGTCGGCCTGGCGCTCGCGATCTTCGTCCTGTTCGAGCAGCTCGGGACCACGCAGTACACCGAGGTGTTCGCCCGCGCCGCGGAGATGTCGACCGGGGACGATCACCGCGGTGACGCTGCTGCTCCTGCTCGGCGCGTGCGGCAAGTCCGGCCAGTTCCCGCTGCAGGCCTGGCTCCCGGACGCCATGGAGGGCCCGACCCCGGTGTCGGCGCTCATCCACGCGGCCACGATGGTCACCGCCGGGGTCTACCTCGTCGCGCGGACCCACCCGCTCTACGACCTCGCCCCGGCCGGCCAGCTCGTCGTGACGATCGTCGGGGCGGTGACGCTGCTGATCGGCGCGATCGTCGGCTGCGCCTACGACGACATCAAGAAGGTCCTCGCCTACTCCACGGTCAGCCAGATCGGCTACATGATGCTGGCCGTCGGGCTGGGCCCGATCGGCTACGCGGCCGGCCTCGCGCACCTGCTCGCCCACGGCTTCTTCAAGGCCGGGCTCTTCCTCGGGGCCGGGTCGGTGATGCACGGGATGGCCGACGAGACCGACATGCGCCGCTTCGGCGGGCTCTGGCGCCACCTGCCGGTCACGTTCGCGACGTTCACCCTCGGCTACCTGGCGCTGATCGGCTTCCCGTTCCTGTCCGGCTTCTACTCGAAGGACGCCATCATCGAGGCGTCGCTCGGGGGGTCGCTGCACCCGCGGCTGGCTGCTCGGCGGCGCGGCGCTGCTCGCCGCCGGCCTCACGGCCTTCTACATGACGCGCCTGATGCTCATGACGTTCTTCGGCGCGGAGCGCTGGCGGGAGCTGACGCCCGCGCTCGGCCCCCTGGGACCCGGCGGTCGAGTCCGAGGCGCCGCCGCAGGCCCCGGCGGCCGGCCACGAGCACGGCTACCACCCGCACGAGTCGCCCGCCTCGATGACGGTGCCGATGATCCTGCTGGCCGTCGGCTCGGTCGGCGCCGGCGCGTTCCTCGTCATCGGGGAGCGCCTCGGGGGCTGGCTCGAGCCGGCGATCGGCCCGGTCCGGCGAGGTCTCCGACACCGTGATCCCGACGGGACTCGTGCCCGGCATCGCCTCGGTGCTGATGCTCCTCGGCGCCGGGACCGCGTACCTGACGGTCGGCCGCCGGCCGGTGCCGGTGGAGCGTCCCGCCCGGGTCTCGTGGCCGGTCCGGGCCGCCCGCGCGGACCTCTACGCGAACACGATCAACGAGGGCCTCGTCGCCCGCCCCGGCCTCTGGCTCTCCCGGGCGCTGGTCTACCTCGACAACCGCGGGGTCGACGGGGCCGTCAACGGCACCGCCGCCCTGCTCGGCGGCGCGTCGGGCCGGGCCCGGCGCACGCAGACCGGATTCGTGCGCTCGTACGCGCTGACGATGCTGGGAGGCTCGCTCGTGCTGGTCGCGGCGCTGCTGGCGGTGACGATCCCGTGAGTGCCCTCCTCCTGGTCCTCGTCCTGCTGCCCCTCGTCGGGGCGGCGGTGTGCGGCACCCTCGTCCGGACCCGCGTCGGGGCCGGCGCCGGACCGTCGAGCGGCGACGCGGCCGCGAAGACGATCGGCTTCGCCGTCTCGATCGTCGAGCTGGTCCTCGTCGCGGTGGTGTGGGCGATGTTCGTCCCGTCCGCGCCGACCCGCTTCCAGGGCGAGCTGTCGGTCGCCTGGATCCCCGCGTTCGGCACGCGGTTCTCCCTCGGCGTCGACGGCATCGCGCTGGTCATGATCGCGCTGCTCGCGGTGCTGGTGCCGCTGGTGATCGCGTACACCTCGTTCACCCGCTCCGCCGACCGGTTCCCCGACGGGCGCGGCGCGGGCGGCTTCGTCGCGCTGATGCTCGCGCTGCAGGGGGTGCTGGTCGCCCTGTTCGCCGCGACCGACGTCTTCCTGTTCTACGTCCTCTTCGAGGTCATGCTCGTCCCGATGTACTTCATCGTCGGGCGCTTCGGCGGGGCCCGGCGGCAGTACGCCGCGGTCAAGTTCTTCCTGTACTCGTTCCTCGGCGGCCTGCTGATGCTCGGGTCGATCATCGGCATCTACGTGGCGAGCGGCACCCGGCTCGGGCAGGCCAGCTTCGACTGGGCGACCCTGCAGCGCCTCGCCGCGCAGCTGCCGCTCTCGGTCCAGGTCCCGCTCTTCCTCGGCTTCTTCGCCGCGTTCGCGATCAAGGCGCCGCTGGTGCCGCTGCACACCTGGCTGCCCGACGCCGGTGCCGAGGCGCCGATCGGCGGCGGCGTCATCCTCGTCGGCGTCCTGGACAAGGTCGGCGTCTTCGGGTTCCTGCGCTACTGCCTGCCGCTGTTCCCGCTGGCCTCGCAGTCCCTCGCGCCGCTGGTGCTGGTGCTCTCGGTCATCGGGGTGATCTACGGGGCGCTGCTGGCCGCGATGCAGACCGACATGAAGCGCTTCGTCTCCTACACCTCGATCGCCCACTTCGGGTTCATCGGGCTGGGGATCTTCGCGTTCTCCCAGCAGGCCGTCGCCGGGTCCGCGCTCTACATGGTCAACCACGGCATCTCGACGGCGATGCTCTTCCTCGTCGTCGGCATGCTCGCCGCGCGCGGCGGGTCCTCCCGGATCGCCGACTACGGCGGCGTCGGGCGCATCGCCCCGGTGCTCTCCGGGCTGTTCCTCGTCGCCGGCCTGACGACGCTGTCGCTGCCGGGCACGAACTCGTTCGTCTCGGAGTTCCTCGTGCTGATCGGCGCCTTCCCGCGCGAACCGGTCTACACGGTGATCGCGACCGTCGGGATCATCTTCGCGGCGCTCTACGTCCTCTGGGTCTTCCAGCGCACCATGACCGGCCCGCTGCGCGGCGAGGCCGTGCTCGGCGGCGGGCCGGGGGCCGCGTCGGCCGCGGCGCTGTCGCGGCGGTGGCCGCAGCGACGTGGAGCCGGCCGACGGCGGGCTGCGCGACATGCTCGAGGACGACGCGACCGCCCGCGGCCGCGCCCGCTTCGGCGACCTGACCGGCCGGGAGATCGGGGTGCTCGCGCCCCTGGTCCTGCTGATCTTCCTGCTCGGGTTCTTCCCGCAGCCCGTGCTGAACATCATCAACCCGGCGGTCTCCGCCACCATGAGCGAGGTCGGCGTCGCCGACCCGGTGGGCCCGAACGGAGTCGCCCGATGACCACGATGCTCCCCCTCCAGGGCAGCGGATCCCTCTCCGCCGCGCTCGGCGTCGACTACGGCGCGCTGGCCCCGCTGTTCGTCATCCTGGGCGCGGCGTGCCTGTCGGTGCTCCTCGAGGCCTTCGTCCCGCTCGCCCGCCGGGCCGGGGCGCAGCTCGTGCTGTGCCTCGCGGCGATCGTCGTCGCGCTCGTCCTGGTGATCGTGCGGGCCGTGAGCGGGACGCCCGCGACGATCGTGCTCGCCGGGTCGCTGTCGGTCGACGGCCCGAGCCTCTTCCTCTGGGGCACGCTGCTCGCCCTCGCGATCCCCTCGCTGCTGATGATCGCCGACCGCTCCGTCGAGGCCGGCGGCGCCTTCGTCGCCGACCCCGAGGCGCTCGCCGAGGCGCAGGACCGGGCCCGGGAGCGGGCCTCGGTCACCGTGGGCGGCCGGCGGCTCCGGCGACGGGACCGGCGCCGTCCCGGCCGGCCGGTCGGGCCGCGGCGGCCGGACGCCGCCGCCGGAGATGCACACCGAGGTCTTCCCGTTCGTGCTCTTCGCGCTCGGCGGGATGCTCGCGTTCTGCGCGGCGAACGACCTGCTGACGATGTTCGTCGCCCTCGAGGTGCTCAGCCTGCCGCTCTACCTGCTCTGCGGGCTGGCGCGCCGCCGCCGGGTGCTCTCCCAGGAGTCGGCGGTCAAGTACTTCCTGCTCGGCGCGTTCGCCTCGGCGTTCTTCCTCTACGGCGTGGCCCTGCTCTACGGCTACGCCGGCTCGGTGCGCCTCTCCGACATCGCGGCCGCGGCCGCCGGCGGGCTGCGCTCGGACACGCTGCTGTTCGGCGGCCTCGCCCTGCTCGTCGTCGGGCTGATGTTCAAGGCCTCCGTCGGCCCGTTCCACACCTGGACCCCGGACGTCTACCAGGGCGCCCCGACCCCGGTGACCGCGTTCATGGCGGCCTGCACGAAGGTCGCGGCGTTCGGGGCCATCCTGCGGGTGTTCTTCGTGGCCTTCGGGACCACGACGGCGGAGTGGCGCGGCGTGCTCTGGGCCGTCGCGATCGCGTCGATGGTCATCGGGACCGTGCTCGGGCTCACGCAGACCGACCTCAAGCGGATGGTGGCCTACTCCTCGGTGGCCCACGCCGGGTTCCTGCTCATCGGCTGCCTGGCGATCACCCCGGCCGGCCTGTCCGGGACGCTGTTCTACCTGCTGGCCTACGGGTTCACGACGATCGCGATCCTCGGGCTGGTCTCGCTGGTGCGCACCGGCGAGGGCGAGGCCACGCACCTCAGCGCCTACGCCGGGCTGGGCACCCGCTCCCCGGTGGTGGCCGCCGCCCTGTCGTTCTGCCTGCTCGCCCTCGCCGGGGTGCCGCTGACCAGCGGGTTCACCGCCAAGTTCGCGGTGTTCTCGGCCGGCCTGGGCGACGGCGAGGCGCCGCTGGTCATCGTCGGCCTGGTCTGCAGCGCGATCGCCGCGTTCTTCTACCTGCGCGTCATCGTGCTCATGTACTTCTCCGAGCCCGCGCCCGACGGCCCGTCGGTGAGCCTGCCCGGACCGCTGACCACGGTGTCGATCACGCTCGGCGTCCTCGTCACCCTCCTGCTCGGGGTGGTGCCGACGGCGGCCCTGGACTGGGCGGCCGCCGCCCGGTTCCTCGGCTGAGTGGCCGACCCGACAGGTCCGAAGCGTCGGCAAGGTTGATGATGTGATCGTGCAGAGCTCCACACCGGCCGGCTCCTCACCCACGGCCGCGACCCAGGTCGCCGGCCTCCCGATCGGCGACGAGGGACTCGCCGCCGAGGTCACCGCGGGCCTGGACCGCGTCGAAACGCTGCTGCGCCAGGAGGTCCACAGCGACTACCGCTTCGTCGCGGACACCTCGCTGCACCTCATCGAGGCGGGCGGGAAGCGGTTCCGGCCGTTGCTGACCCTGCTCGCGGCCCAGTGCGCGGGGGGCACGAGCGAGGACGTCGTCGTCGCCGCCACCTCCGTGGAGCTGGTGCACCTCGCGACGCTCTACCACGACGACGTCATGGACGAGGCCGTGCTCCGGCGCGGGGCCCAGAGCGCCAACGCGCGCTGGGACAACACCGTCGCGATCCTCACGGGGACTACCTGTTCGCGCACGCCTCGCGCCTGGTCTCGCAGCTCGGCCCGGAGGCGGTGCGGATCATCGCCGAGACCTTCGCCGAGCTCGTCACCGGGCAGATGCGCGAGACCCGCGGGCCGCGCGGCGACGACCCGATCCAGCACTACATGGCGGTCGTCGCGGAGAAGACCGGGTCGCTGATCGCCACCGCGGGCCGCTTCGGGGCGATGTTCTCCGGGGCCGACCCGGCGCACGTCGAGGCCCTGCGCCGGTTCGGGGAGATCATCGGCACCGCGTTCCAGGTCTCGGACGACATCATCGACATCGCCTCGCCGTCGGGGGACTCCGGCAAGACCCCGGGGACGGACCTGCGCGAGGGGGTCGCGACGCTCCCGGTCCTCTACGCCCTCGCCGACGACGGTCCCGACGCGGCGCGGCTGCGCGCCCTCGGCGTCGGCCGAGAAGGAGATCACCGACGACGCGGTGATCGCCGAGGCGCTGGAGGTCCTCCGCGCCTCGGAGGGGCTGGCCCGGGCCCGGGCGGCCCTCGACGCCCAGGCCGACGCCGCCCGCGCCGAGCTCGCCGGGCTGCCCGCCGGGGCCGCGCGCGACGCGCTCTCCGCGCTGCTGGCCTACACGGTGGAGCGGGTGGGCTGACCCCGACGTCAGGAAAGTCTCCCTGTCGGCGTGCTCCCCTGTCTCGACACTGGACGTCCGGAGATCGACTTCGACGTCCGGGCCTCCCGGCGGTGCGCCCGCCACCCGTCGACGGCGAAGACCGCGAGGGCGAGCCACACGAGCACGAAGCCGATCCACCGCGCGGGCGGCATCGGCTCGTGGTCGACCAGCACGCCCCAGGCGAACTGCAGCGTCGGGTTGACGTACTGCAGCAGGCCGAGCGTGGCGAGCGGCAGCCGCCGGGCGCCCACCGCGAAGAGCAGCAGCGGGACGGCGGTGACCGGTCCCGCGGAGATGAGCAGCAGGGTGTGGACGGTGCCGTGCCCGAAGGTGCCGGTGCCGACCGCCTGGAGCCACACCAGGTAGCCGATGGCGACCGGGCCGAGCAGGAACCCCTCGGCGGTCAGCCCGGCGACCGGCGCGAGCGGCACCCGCTTCTTGAGCAGCCCGTAGAAGCCGAAGCTGCAGGCCAGGACGAGGGCGATCCACGGCAGTGCGCCGGTCCCGACCCACAGCACCGCGACCGCCGCCGTCGCGATCCCGACCGCCACCCACTGCACCGGGCGCAGCCGCTCGCCCAGGACGAGGACGGCCAGCACCACCGAGACCAGCGGGTTCATGTAGTAGCCCAGGGCGCTCTCCACGACCCGCCCGTGGGTCACGCCCCAGATGTAGACGCCCCAGTTCACGGTGATGAGCGCCGACGCCGCGGTGATCGTCACCCAGGTCCGCCACGACTGCCCCCGCAGCTGCGACCAGCCCCGCATCAGCGTGAGCAGGACCAGCATCGCGACGAGGGTCCACGCGATGCGGTGCGCCAGGATCTCCACCGAGCCCGCCGGCTCGAGGAGCGGCCAGAACGCGGGGAAGGTCCCCCAGAACGTGTAGGCGCCGAGGGCGGCGATCAGCCCCGAGCGGGGTGGCCGGGCCGTCGGGTCGGCCGCGCCGGGTCGGTCATCGCCTTCGTCGGCCACACCTCGACCCCACCACGGCGACGGCGTGCGGCGCACCGGAGTTGCCTGTCTGACGGGGCACACCTCGCCGGCGGCTGTCCCGCGGCGAGGGGCACGCCGCGCAGGATCGGGGCGCCCGAGGGCTGCCTGCTGTGCCCGTGATCGACGCGCGGCCGCGGCCCTCCCCGACGAGGAGCACACCGCGCAGCTCCGGCGCGCCGTCGGGCTGCCCGGTGTGCCCCTGGTCGAGGCGGTCGACGACCCAGCGGGAGGCCGAGGCTGCGAACGTCCGGGTGTGCACCCCGTCGTCGAGATCCTCCGCGCCCGCCGCGAGCGCGGCGACCGCGACGACCCCTACCGCGTCGCGCTGGCCGTCGAGGGCGGCGGCTCCCGGGCGACGCTGTCCGGCGGCATGGTGCTCGGGCTCGCCGAGGCGGGGCTGTCGGCGGCGTTCGACGCGGTCTACGGGGCGAGCGCGGGCACGATCAACGGGGCGTGGTTCGTGTCCGGCGCGACCGGGCGCGGCATCCCCGCCTGGTACCGGCCGGGCGTGATGCACCGCGTGACCGGCATCCCGCGCCTCGCGCTCGGCCGGCCCCTGGTCGACATGCGCTGGGTCGTCGACGACCTCTACCGCCGCGTCGTCCCGATGGACTGGGCGGCCGTGCGCTCGGCCGACACCCCGCTGCACCCGATGGCCACCGACGCGGACACCGGGGCGTCGGTGGACCTGTCCGACCTCGTGCACGACGACGGGTCGCTGCGCGACGCCCTCCGCGCCTCGACCCACCTCCCGATCCTCGGCGGGCCACCGGTCGAGCTGGCCGGACGGCGCTACCTCGACGCCGCCCTCGCCGAGACGCTGCCGTTCCGCACGCCGCTCGCCCAGGGCGCGACGCACGTGCTGCTGCTGCGGACCCGGCGGGCCGACGACCCCGTCTCCCCGCCGTGGCGCTCCGGCGACCTGCTCGCGCGCGCCCTGCTCCAGCGCACCGCCCCGGGCGCGGCGGCGGCGTGGCGCACCCGCCACGAGCGGCAGCTCGCCGACGAGGACGACCTCACGGGCCGCTACGCCGACGTCGTGCACGCGCTGCGCCCGCCGTCGGGCACCCGGTCAGTCGGTCAGCTCGAGACCGACGAGGCGCGGCTGCGCGACGCCGTGGAGGTCGGCCGCGAGGTGGCCCTGGCGCTCCTCAGGCCTCCTGCTCGGGCGTCGGCATGACCGCCCAGGTGTCCTTGCCGCGCAGCAGGGCCTGCAGGTCGTCGCCGCGCTGCTCGGCCTGCTCGGTGGCCGCGGTCGACCTGGGCGCGGGCGCCGTCGTCGTAGGTCGGGCGGTCCACGTCGCGGAAGATGCCCGTGACGGTGTGGGTGAGGTCCTGGTCGGAGAGCCGGGAGAGCCCGAACGCCTGCGTCGGGTCCTGCTCGTCCTCGCGGTGGACGACGAGCGCGTCCTCGCCGACCTCGTCGACCCGGCGCACCTCGAGCCCGCCGGAGCCCGAGCGCACGACGCCGTACTCGCCGTCGTTGCCGAACCGGATCGGCTCGCCGTCGGTCAGCGCGATGAGGCGCTGCGAGACGTCGTCGCCCTTGCGCAGGACGTCGAACGAGCCGTCGTTGAAGATCGGGCAGTCCTGGAAGATCTCGACCAGGGAGGCGCCGCGGTGCGCGGCGGCCCGGCGCAGCACCTCGGTGAGGCCCTTGCGGTCGGAGTCCAGCGCGCGCCCGACGAAGGTCGCCTCGGCGCCCAGCGCGAGCGAGACCGGGTTGAACGGGGCGTCGATCGAGCCCATGGGCGTGGACTTGGTGACCTTGCCGACCTCGGAGGTCGGCGAGTACTGGCCCTTGGTCAGCCCGTAGATCCGGTTGTTGAACAGCAGGATCGTGATGTTCATGTTGCGGCGCAGCGCGTGGATCAGGTGGTTGCCGCCGATCGAGAGCGCGTCGCCGTCGCCGGTGACCACCCAGACCGAGAGATCGGGACGCGTCACCGCCAGCCCGGTCGCGATCGCCGGCGCGCGGCCGTGGATCGAGTGCATCCCGTAGGTGTCGAGGTAGTACGGGAACCGCGAGGAGCACCCGATGCCCGAGACGAACACGATGTTCTCGCGCCGCAGCCCGAGCTCGGGCAGGAACGAGCGCACCGACGCGAGCACGGCGTAGTCGCCGCAGCCGGGGCACCAGCGCACCTCCTGGTCGGAGGTGAAGTCCTTGGCCTTCTGCGGCTCGTCGGTGGTCGGGACGAGGTCCAGGCCGCCCCGCTTCGAGCCGGACGAGTCACTCAGCGGCAGGTCGATGGTCGTCATGCGGGCAGGTCCCCCTTCACGGCGTCGGTGAGGACGCCGGCGAGCTCTTCGGCCCCGAACGGGAGGCCGGCCACCTTCGTGTAGGAGCGCGCGTCCACCAGGTAGCGCGCACGCAGCATCATCGCCAGCTGCCCGAGGTTCATCTCCGGCACGACGACGCGGCGGTAGCGCCCGAGGACCTCGCCGAGGTTGTCGGGCAGCGGGTTGAGGTTGCGCAGGTGCGCCTGGGCGACGGACAGCCCCGAGGCCCGCACGCGGCGGCAGGCCGCGCCGATCGGGCCGAACGTCGAGCCCCAGCCGAGCACGAGGACCTCGGCGTCGCCGTCCGGGTCGTCCACGGTGATGTCCGGCACCTCGATGCCGTCGATCTTCGCCTGGCGCAGCCGCACCATGCGGTCGTGGTTGTCGGGGTCGTAGGAGATCGAGCCCCGCCCGTCGGCCTTCTCCAGCCCGCCGATGCGGTGCTCCAGGCCCGGGGTGCCCGGCACCGCCCACGGGCGGGCGAGGGTGTCGTCGTCGCGCAGGTAGGGCCAGAACTCGCCGGACCCGTCCGGCGCGTTCGGCTCGGTCGCGAACTCGACCGACAGGTCCGGCAGGTCGGCGACGTCGGGCACGTTCCACGGCTCGGAGCCGTTGGCGATCGAGCCGTCGGACAGGACGAACACCGGCGTGCGGTAGGTCAGCGCGATCCGGGCCGCCTGGATCGCGGCCTCGAAGCACTCGCTCGGCGAGGCCGGCGCGATGATCGGGACCGGGGCCTCGCCGTTGCGTCCGTACATCGCCTGCAGCAGGTCGGCCTGCTCGGTCTTGGTCGGCAGTCCGGTCGAGGGCCCGCCGCGCTGCACGTCGAGGATCAGCAGCGGCAGCTCGAGGGCCACCGCGAGGCCGATCGTCTCCGACTTCAGCGCCACCCCGGGCCCGGAGGTCGAGGTGACGCCGAGCGCGCCGCCGAACGAGGCGCCCAGCGCCGCGCCGACGCCCGCGATCTCGTCCTCGGCCTGGAACGTGGTCACGCCCATGCCCTTGTGCTTGGACAGCTCGTGCAGCACGTCGGAGGCCGGGGTGATCGGGTAGGTGCCCAGGAACACCGGGAGCTTCGAGAGCTGCCCGGCGGCGACGATGCCGTAGGCCAGCGCCAGGTTCCCGGTGATCTGGCGGTAGGTGCCCGTGGGCAGCGCGGCCGGGGCGACCTCGTAGGTGACCGCGAACGACTCGGTGGTCTCGCCGTAGTTCCAGCCGGTGCGGAAGGCCAGGATGTTCGCCTCGGCCAGCTCGGGCTTCTTGGCGAACTTCTCGCGCAGGAACGCCTCGGTGCCCTCGGTGCCGCGGTGGTACATCCAGGACAGCAGCCCGAGCGCGAACATGTTCTTCGCGCGCTCGGCGTCCTTCTTGCTCATGCCGGTCGGCTCGAGCGCGGTCCGGGTCAGCGCCGCCATCGCGACCTCGTGGACCTGGTACGGCGCGAGCGAGTCGTCCTCGAGCGGGTTCGAGTCGTATCCGACCTTGGCCAGGTTCCGCTTGGTGAACTCGTCGGTGTTGACGATGAGGACCCCGCCGTGGGGCAGGTCCTTCAGGTTCGACTTCAGCGCCGCCGGGTTCATCGCGACGAGGACGTCGGGCCGGTCGCCCGGGGTCAGGATGTCGTAGTCGGCGAAGTGCAGCTGGAAGCTCGAGACGCCGGGCAGCGTCCCGGCAGGGGCGCGGATTCCTCGGCGGGGAAGTTGGGCAGCGTCGCGAGGTCGTTGCCGAAGGCCGCGGCCTCGGAGGTGAACCGGTCACCGGTCAGCTGCATCCCGTCGCCGGAGTCCCCGGCGAACCGGATGACGACGCGGTGCGTCTGCTTGACCTCGGTCTGCCGGATCTCGCCGTGTGCCACCAGGTGGTCCGGGAGCTCCGCCCCGACCTCGGTGTCCGTGCTCATCGAGCGACCCAACCCCTTCCAGGATCCCGGGCGCCCGCCCGGGCCTCACGCGCAGCGCGTGTCGTCCTCGCAGCCGATCCGCCTGGGTCCGGCGTCGGGCGACCCCACCAACATCCCACGTTAACCGCGTGGTGATCGGCGGTGGTCCCCACCCGCCGCGGGTCACAACACACTTGACCGAACAAGCCCCGCGGCGGGCCTCAGCGCCGGCGGCGCACCCGCTCGAGCCCGGCCCGGAAGGCGGGCGAGTGCAGGGACGTCAGCTGCGGTCCGACCTCGACGTCGACCGCCGCGCCGTGGTCGGAGAGGTCGCCCGTGGCCCGGACGCTGGCCTTGGTGGCGACGACGAGGTCCCGCGGGGCCCGCGCGGAGTGCCCCGCCATCCGCAGCGCCTCGAGGACCACGGGGGAGCGCGTCGCCGTGCCGTCGGCGTCCGCCGGCGGCTCGGGCATCTCGCCCGGCACCCGCCGCAGGGCCAGCCCGCACGCGACGGCGCCCGCGGCGTCCAGGCCCTCGCCGGCGAGCAGCATCGCGAGCGTCGTCTGCGACCCGACCAGCCGCTGCGTCATCCACGTCATGCCCCCGCCGGGGTGCAGGCCCAGCCGCAGGAAGCCGGGCTCGAACCGTGCGGTGTCCCCGGCCAGCCGGATGTCGGCCGCGAGCGCGACGTTGATCCCCGCGCCGACGGCGGGCCCGTCGACGGCGGCGATGGTCGGCAGCGGACAGGCCGCGAGCGCCAGGAAGCCCGCGTAGACCGCCTTGATGTCCTGCTCGCCGCTCGTCCCGCCGGACTCCCCGATGGCGGCGAGCTCGTCGAGGTCGCCCCCGGCGCAGAACGCCGGCCCGCGGTCGGCGGCGCCGGTGACGACGACGGCGTGCACCGTCTCGTCGGCGACGACGGCGTCGAGGGCCTCGACGAGGCGGTCGGAGAGCGCGCGCGACATCGCGTTGCGCCGCCGCGGATCCCGCAGGGTCAGCAGCGCGGTGACGCCGCTGCCCTCCGCCGGGTCGTCCGGGGTGAGGTGCTCGACGAGGACGGCGGGGTCGTCAGTGCTGTCTGCCACGTCGGACATCGTGCCCAAGCCGGTTAGCGTGCGCACATGACCCAGGCCCGTCCCCGCTCCCTCGAGGTCCCCGAGGACGCGACGATCCCGCCCCGCCACCCCAAGGCGCCCGGGGTCGGGGAGCGGGTCCCGGCCGCACAGCCCGACCTGCCGCGGGTGCGCCGACGTCCCCGGGAGTCTGCGGCATCGAGTCGTGGATCGACGACGACCGCGGCGAGGGCGGCGAGCCCGGCCACGGCGTCGCGGTGCGCAGCCGGATGCTCGTCACCGAGGTCATGCAGGGCGGGCCCGGTCTGCTGCACGGCGGGCTGCTCACCACCGCGTTCGACGAGTCGCCTGGGCTCGGTGCCCCCGCTCGTCACGCGCGCCTGCGTCACCGCGCGGCTGGAGACCGACTTCCGCCGGCCCGTCCCCGTGGGGACGACGCTCTGGCTGCGCGCCCGCCTCGACGGCGTGGCTCGGCCGCAAGTACTTCGTCAGCGGCGAGGCCCACCTCGACGCCGAGGACGGGCCGGTGGCGGCGACCGCGCGGGCGCTGTTCGTCCACGTCGGCCTCGAGCACTTCCTGCGCCACAGCCGCCCGGAGGACCTCGAGGCGCTCGGGGTGCCGGCCGACCGGATCCGCGACGCCCGCGCCTGACGGGCCCGGAACTCCGGGACCCGCCCCGCGCGTTGGACCGGGTGGGCGAGCCGGCGGTGGTCCACCGGCTCCACGTCGAAGGGAAGCACGGTGCGCAACGGGCTGAAGACCGCCCTCCTCCTCGGGGGGCTGAGCGCGTTCATCCTCGTCATCGGATCGCTCTTCGGGCGCGGTGGCCTGCTGATCGCGCTGCTCGTCGCGGTCGGGGTCAACGGCTACTCGTACTTCTTCTCCGACCGGATCGCGCTGCGGGCGATGCACGCGGTGCCCGTCACCGAGGCCGAGCAGCCCGGCATGTACCGGATCGTGCGGGAGCTGGCCTCCGCGGCGCACCAGCCGATGCCCCGGCTCTACGTCAGCCCGACCGAGGCGCCCAACGCCTTCGCGACCGGCCGCAGCCCGCGCCACGCGGCGGTGTGCGCGACCACCGGGATCCTGCGGCTGCTCGACGAGCGGGAGCTGCGCGGCGTGCTCGGCCACGAGCTCTCCCACGTCTACAACCGCGACATCCTCATCTCCTCGGTGGCCGGCGCGCTGTCCAGCGTCGTGACCTTCGTCGTGCTCGGGGCGCAGCTCTTCGGCGGCAACCGGAACTTCCTGGCCACGGTGCTGCTGGCCCTCGTCGGCCCGGTGGCCGCCGGGATCGTGCAGATGGCGGTGAGCCGCACCCGCGAGTACCAGGCCGACGCCAGCGGCGCCGACCTCACGCACGACCCGCTGGCCCTCGCCTCCGCGCTGCACAAGCTGCAGTACGGCACCCAGCTCGCGCCGCTGCCCCCGGAGCCCGCGCTCGTCTCGCAGTCGCACCTGATGATCGCGAACCCGTTCCGGCCGGGCGAGGGCATGTCGAAGCTCTTCTCCACCCACCCGCCGATCGAGGACCGGATCGCGCGGCTGCAGGCGATGGCGCGTCACGGCTGAGCCCGGACCGGCCCGACGAGGTCCGCGACGTGGAGGAACACCGCGGGGTCGACGTCCTCCGGGGCCGGGATCCGGGTCAGGCGCTCGCTCGTGGGCGGTCGGCCGGGCGGCCCGGGCCGGTGGCGGCGGACCGCGGCCAGCCGGTATGTCCCGCGCATCGGGATCGCCAGCGACGCGTCGACCCCGACCAGGTCGACGTCGAGGTAGAACGAGCCCTCCACGAACACCCGGCGTCCGGGCTCGAGGGGTTCGTCCTCCTCGAGCCCGGCCCCGTTGATGACGACCCGACGGTCCCCGACCTCCAGGATCTCCACCCCGACCGCGCCGCCGTCGGTCCGGAAGACCCGCGGCTCACCGATCACGCCGCAGGCACCCACGATGCCGAAGGGCCCCGCCTCCCAGGCGGTGCCCGGGCGGCACCGCGGGTCGTCCACCTCGCTGAGGTAGAGGACCGGCGCCACCTCGAGGCGCTCCCCGACCGCGACCACCGGGAGGCGACCGGCGCGCAGGTGCTGCGGCTGGAGCTGCACCGTCGTCACCTCCCGGATGCGGGCCTGCGTCCTCGTGGTCCAGGCGGGGTGCGTGCACGCCCCGGCGGTCACGACGCGCTCCGGTCGCCGAGACCACCGGCGTCGACGTGCGCCGCGGGCCGGTCGTCCGGCTCGACGGCCAGGTCGGCGACGTAGACGGCGTCCTCCGACACCTCGGCCGGGGCCGGGAACCGGTCCAGCGGCACCGGTCCGAGCGGGCGCTGCGCGGTGCGTCGGTAGCGCCGCAGCGCGGCGACCCGGAAGCGCCGCCGGCAGAGCGCGACGGCCTCGCCGTGCGCCGACCCGGGCTCGAGCATCGGGTCGAGGTACAGCGAGCCCTCGACGTGCAGCGGGCCGTCCCCCTCGGGCGGCTCCGTGGCCGCCCAGTTCACCGGGACGAGCCACCCGGCCGCGTCCAGGACGTCGATCCGGCACGAGCACCCGGCCGCCGGGTCGAGCGCGACCGCGGTGACGCTGCCGCGGGCATCGAGGCACCCGTACTCGTCCACCGACCAGTGGGCCGGGGGCGGCGCGCCGTGGAACGGCCCGGCGTCGTGCAGCACGCCGGCGTAGATCGCGGGGACGACCTCCAGCACGTCGCCGACGCGGGCCCGGGGCAGCGCCTCGGCGGCCAGCAGGTGGGGCAGCAGCTGCACGGTCAGCGTCCCCGGCGCGCGCATCGGTGCGCGGCGCCCGGAGACGGGAGCGCGCCGCGTCCGTCGGGTCTTCCGGGTCTTCGTCATCGGTCCTCCGCGGTGTGGCCCTCGTGCCTCCGTCGGGGGCTTGGAGGTCCGCGGCGAGCGATCGGTTCCGTCTTTTTCCGGCGGCGCGCCGTCGATCGGCGCGGGCGGGGAAGTCCCGGGGCATGACCGTCGACTACGGCGCCCACGGCTCGAGCCTGCGCGACCTGCCCCGGCTACGCCGCACCCGCCGTCGGCGCAGCTCCAGCTGGGACCGCACCGGCGGCAACGACGACCGGTTCCACCTCGGCCCGGGGCAGGCCGCGACCCTGCTCGACGTGACCGGTGCCGGCGTCGTCACCCACCTCTGGATGACCGTCGCGACGCCGCGCTCGCTGCGCAACCCCCGCGGGCGGCGCGCCGACCTGCTGCGCCGCCTCGTCCTGCGCATGTGGTGGGACGGCGAGGAGCACCCGAGCGTGGCCGTCCCGCTCGGCGACTTCTTCGGCGTCGGGCACGGCCGGACCACGAACTTCGTCTCCGCCCCGCTGCAGATGAGCCCGCAGGACGGCAAGGCGCTCAACTGCTGGTTCGCGATGCCGTTCGGGGACGGCGCGCGGATCGAGCTCGTCAACGAGGCCCCCGAGGAGGTCTGGGCCTACTTCTACGTCGACCTCGAGGAGCTCGACGAGGTGGGCGACGACCTCGGGCGGTTCCACGCCCAGTGGCGCCGGGAGCGGACCCGCGGGGTGCGGCCGGGGCGGTCCAACGCGCACTACCAGTTCGGCGGGGTGAACCTGACCGGCGACGACAACTACACGATCCTCGAGGCGCAGGGGCACGGCCACTACGTCGGGTGCGTGCTCAACGTCGTCAACCGGCGCCGCACGCGGCGCTGGAACTGGTACGGCGAGGGCGACGACATGATCTTCATCGACGGGGACGTGCTGGCCCCCGACGCTGCACGGCACCGGCACCGAGGACTACGTCAACACCGCCTGGTGCCCGACGCAGAGCCACTCCGCGCCGTACCACGGGGTGACGCTGCCGGGCGGGCGGAACTGGCGCGCGCCGGTCTCGCTGTACCGCTTCCACGTCGAGGACCCGGTGGTGTTCGAGCGCTCGATCCGCGTGACCATCGAGCACGGGCACGCCAACCGTCGCAGCGACGACTGGTCCTCGGTCGCCTACTGGTACCAGGCGGAGCCGCACGTGCCGTTCGACCTGGCGCCGGTCGTCGAGCGCCTGCCCTGACCAGCGTCAGGGAGGTGTGTCGGCGCGCGTCCGCGGCTGTAGTACGGGCGTAGTACGCTGGGGCCGTGGCCGAGGTCCCCGTCCGTGCGCTCAACCAGGACACCTCCGGCGTCCTCGCGCGCGTGAAGGCGGGGGAGCACCTCACGGTGACCGAGCGCGGGCGGCCGGTCGCCCACCTCGTCCCGGCGGTCCCGGCCGGGCTCAGCGAGCTCGTCACCTCGGGAAGGTCCTGCCGCCGTCGCTGGTCGGGCCGCCGCCGCGTCCCACCGGCCCCGTCCGCACGGAGCAGGAGGCCGGCGCGCTGCTCGAGGCGCTCCGCGACGAGGAGCGCGCGTAGGTGCTCTACCTCGACACCGCCGCGCTGGTGAAGCTGGTGCGCCGGGAGCCGGAGTCGGACGCGCTCGTCGACTGGCTCTCCGAACGCGTCGCTCAGCCGTGGGTGACCTCCGTGCTGGCCGAGGTCGAGCTGGGCCGGGCCCTGCGACGGACCGGACCCGATCTGCTGAGCGCCGTCCCGGCGCTGCTCGCCCGGCTCTACCGCTGCGAGATCGACGCGACGGTGCGGGCGACGGCCGCGGCGTACCCGGATCCCGCCCTGCGCGCCCTCGACGCGATCCACCTCGCGACGGCCGAGGTCGTGCTCCGGCGGCGAACTGTCCGCGTTCGTCACCTACGACCGCCGACTGCTCGACGCCGCCCGGCGCCGCCACCTCACCACGGAGGCACCCGGCCGCGCCGGATGATGCGCCCGCCGCCCGTGACAGGCTCCACGACGTGGGCGGGCACTGGGTGTGGGTCGTCGGTCCGGACTGCTATCTGGACGACGCCGGGCGCGAGCACGCGAAGCTGACGCCGGGCGCGCCCGCGATGCGCTGGGCCTGCCACCGCGACACCCGACCCGGCGACCTCGCCGTCCTCTACCGCTCCCAGCGGGCGAAGGACCTCGCCTACCTGCTGCGGGTGACGTCGGAGCCGGCGTACGAGCCGGGTCCGCGGCCCTGGAACTGCGAGGCCGAGGTCGTCGAGCGCCTGGAGCGTCCGGTGCCGATCGCGGACCTGCGCGCCGACCCGGTGACGGCACGGTGGTCCGCGCTGCGGGCCTCCTTCGTGCGCACCGGCGCACCGGTGCCCGACGACGTCTGGGAGCGGCTCATGGAGATGCGACGGTGACCGACCGCGTCCGGCTGTCCAAGCGCATGTCGCGGGCCCTGCGCCACGATCCCGCCCGGCTCGGTCTCGAGCTCGACGCCGAGGGATGGACCTCGGTGGCGGCCCTGGTCCGCGGCCTGAGCGCGCCCGGGAGCCCGGTGACGCGCGCCGACGTCGAGGACGTCGTCCGCCACGGCAGCAAGCAGCGCTACGAGCTCGACGGCGACCGGATCCGCGCCCGCTACGGGCACTCGGTCGAGGGCCGCGTCGACCTGCCGGTGGGGGACCCGCCGCCCGTGCTCTTCCACGGCACGGGTCCCGGGACGGCGGACGTGATCGCGCAGGAGGGCCTGCGCCCGATGGGCCGGCAGTTCGTGCACCTGTCCGCGGACGAGGAGACCGCGCGCCGCGTCGGGGCACGCCACGGCGGGCGGCCGGTCGTGTTCGTCGTGGACGCCCCGGCCGCGGCGGCGTCCGGGGTCGTCTTCCGTCACGGCAACGAGGACACCTGGCTCGCCGAC
Source organism: uncultured Actinomycetota bacterium (assembly GCA_963716955.1). GTDB lineage: Bacteria > Actinomycetota > Actinomycetes > Mycobacteriales > Pseudonocardiaceae > Actinomycetospora. Next base: position 70,196 of record CAVQUY010000012.1, on the reverse strand, counting down.
GAGGTCCCGGCGCGGTTCCTCACCCGTCGGTGACCGCGGTCCGCTCGGCGCTGGGCATCGGCGAGGAAGTGCGCGGTGTCGGCGGTGGCGGTGTACAGGCCGCGGTAGTGCCGGTGGAACTCGTCGTGCAGGGCCCGCGCCCCGGGGTCGGGCGCCACGGTGTCGACGACCGGGTTCCACGCCCGGACGTCGTCGGCCGCCCCGACCGCGGCGGCGGCGAGGAAGGCGTCGCCGAGCGCGGCGCCGGTCGTGTCGGCCGGGACGTCCTGGGGCAGGCCGGTGACGTCGCTGACGATCCGCGTCCAGAGCCCGCCGCGGGTGCCGCCGCCGACCGCGACCAGCCGGGGCGAGGCCGGCCCGCCCGCGTCGGCGAAGGCCTCCAGGTTGTGCCGGACGCCGTGCGCGATGCCCTCGAGGGCCGCGCGGTAGAGCTCGGCGCGCCCGTGGGCCGTGGTGAGGCCGATGACGACGCCGCGTGCGTCCGGGTCGAACACCGGGGTCCGCTCCCCGGCGAAGTAGGGCAGGAGCAGGAGCCCGCGGCTCCCCGCGGGGACGTCCGCGGCCGCCTCGACGAGCTCCTCGTAGCCGCGCCCGGTGAGGTCGCGCAGCCAGGCGGTGATCGCGCCGGAGGTGGCCATCCCGGCGGCGGTGGTGAACGAGCCGGGGGAGACCCCGCGGGTCGCCCACAGGTTCCGGTGCCGCGCCGGCGCGTCCGTGACCTGCACCAGGAACATCGTCGTGCCGTACATGACCATCGTGTCGCCCGGATCGCGGACGCCCGCGCTCACCGACTCCGCCCAGGCGTCGATCGTGCCGGCGGTGACGGGGGTGCCGGCCCGGAGCCCGGTCGCGGCGGCGGCCTCCGCCGTCACCGTGCCCGCGATCTCGGTCGGCCACGCGAGGCGCGGCAGCGCGAGGCCGGGCGCGACGACCTCGGCCCAGTCGCGGGCCCAGTCGGCGGCGTCGAGGTCGTACATCGGGTCGCACTGGCTCGCGGAGTGGTGGTCCAGGACGTACTCGCCGGTGAGGCGGTGCACGAGGAACGAGCTCGCCATGAGGAAGAGCCGGGTCGCGTCGTACACCTCGGGCTCGTGCCGGGCGAGCCACCGCCACTTCGGCCCGACGGCCTGGCTCGACAGCGGGGTCCCGGCCCGGCGCAGGATCTCCTCGGCGCCGAGCTCGTCGGTCAGTTCGGCGATCTCCGCGGTCGCCCGGGTGTCGACGCCGTAGAGGATCGCCGGGCGCAGCGGCCGCCCGTCGCCGTCGGCGGGCAGCAGCACCGGCCCGATCCCGGAGACCCCGACCGCGTCCGGCTGGTCCCGCCCGTCGAGCAGCTCCCGGGTGAGGGCGAGGAAGTCGGACCACCAGACCGCCTCGGCGTCGTGCTCGACCCACCCGGGATGCGGGGACGGACGTCGCGTGCTCGACGTCGGCGCGGGCGACGACGGTGCCGTCGTGCTCGACGAGCACACCCTTCGACGACGAGGTCCCGATGTCGATGCCGAGGAACGTCACCGACGGGACCCTAGGTCCGTCGCCGCGGGCCGGGAGTCGACGGCGCGTCCCCGCGCTCGAGCAGCCTCGACGGCCAGCACCACCGGCCACACGCCCATGGCGAGGAAGGTGGCGCGGAGAGCCCGGACCAGGTGCGCTCGTGGCACTGGACCGTGAACCACGCGAGGAGCGCGACGAACCGCGACGGCCGCCGCGGACGCCCCGCGTGCCGACGCCGCCAGCCGCCACCGTCAGCGGACGCGCGAACCCCGCCCACGCGAGTCGCCGGCCGCCGTGTGGGCCCTCGCGGTGGGGAAGCCGAGGAACTGCTGGCGCCGCGCACCGTCCCGTCGTCGGCCCCGGTGAGCGCGGTGTCGCCGTGACGTGGGCGTACATGTTGCGGCCCCGAGGTGGGCGACGACGTCGCGATGACGTGCAGTCGGGGCGGCCGCCGCCGCGCTCGACGACGAGACCGGCGGCGAGGACCTCGGGCGCCGGTCCAGGCGTGGGCGGCGACGACGTCCCGGGTCGGCGAGCAGGGCGGGATGGCGAGGACGTCGTCGGTGCTCAGCATGAGCCCATCGTCGCGCCGTGGGACGGTGTCGCGTCCGTCCGGCCCGAGCAGAGGAGCAGTCGATGCAGGACGCGGTGACCGAGCACGTCGAGGCACCCCCTGCGCAGGTGGGGAGCTGGTCGCCGACGTCAGCAGACCGAGCGCCACAGCGAGGAGACCTGCGAAGCCGAGTGGCCGACGTGGCCACCGGAGCGGCCGACGGGCGGGCTGCCGCGGGCCCGTCAAGCGCAACGGCCGGGGCCCGACCGACCGGACGCGTGCCGCATCACCGCCGCGAGCCGGACCGCCAGCGGCTTCGAGGTGCCGCCGATCAGGACGAGCGTCGGTCATCACTGACCCACCGCTCCGGCGCCGGCCGGCGGCGGCACCGACGCACCGGGTCGTTCCCGCCCCCGCGACGGCCTGGGCCCGCAGGCCCGACGGAGCACGACCGGCACGAGCCCGGGCGAGCACCAACCGCGCGCGCAGCGCACGGTCGCTGCCGCACCGCTCACGGGCCACGTCGGGCAGGAGCGCCGCCAGGGAACTCCTGGGGCGTGAGGAGGGTGTCGCACCGCACCGGGCCGGAGGGGAGCAGGGCCGGCACCGTCACCCCGCGGCAGGTCGATCTCCTCGGCCCCGGTCTCGACGGCGCGGAGGATCTCCTCGGCGACGTGCCCGGCGGTGTCGCCGCCCCCGGGCGCTCCGCCGACCGCCCCGCGCCGGCCTGCAGCTTGTCGTGGAACTCCGACCCGTGTAGGTCGGCAGGACGGTCGAGACGACGATGCCGGCGTCGGCGAACTCGATCCGCGCGACCGAGGACAGCATGTTCAGCGCGGACTTCGTCGCGGCGTAGGCGCCGAGGCCGGGGATGGCGCGGCGGCTCGTGCCGGAGCTGATGTTGACGATCGCGCCCTCGCCGCGCCCGCGCATCGGGGGCACGACGGCCTGCATCATCGCCAGCGCGGCGCCGACGTTCAGGTCGAGGATGGCGGCGTAGTCCTCCGGGTCGACCTCCGCCAGCGGCAGGTGCAGGCCACGCCCGGCGTTGTTGACCAGCACGTCGACCCGACCGAAGCGCTCGAGCGCGGCGTCGACGATCCGCCGGCGGTCCTCGGCGCGGGTCACGTCGGCGGTGACGGCGAGCGATCCCTCGAGCTCCTTCTCCAGGGTGGCCAGCCGGTCCTCGCGGCGGGCGGCGAGGACGACGTGCGCGCCCCGGGAGTGGGCCAGCCGGGCGGTCGCCTCGCCGATGCCGGACGAGGCGCCGGTGATCACGACGACGCGGTCGGGGATGTCCATGCCCCGGGACTTGCCGGTCCGGGGCCGGGGCAACCGCGTCAGCCCGTGGCGCCGGCCCGGCGGGCGACGTCCATCACGTACTCGCCGTAGCGGGACTTGGCCTGGGCGGCGCCGAGGCGCAGCGTGTCGTCGGGGCTGATCCACCCCTCGCGCAGGGCGATCTCCTCGAGGCAGGCGATCCGGACGCCCTGGCGGTGCTCGAGCACGGCGACGTACTGGCCGGCCTCGAGCATCGAGTCGTGGGTGCCGGTGTCGAGCCAGGCGAAGCCGCGGCCCAGGTCCATCAGCCGGGCGTCGCCGCGGTGCATGTAGACCAGGTTGAGGTCGGTGATCTCGAGCTCGCCGCGGGGCGAGGGCTCGAGGCCGCGGGCGATGTCGACGACGTCGTTGTCGTAGAGGTAGAGCCCGGTGATGGCGCGGTTGCTGCGCGGCTGCGCCGGCTTCTCCTCGATGGAGATCAGTCGCCCGTGCTCGTCGGCCTCGCCGACGCCGTAGCGCTCGGGGTCGCCGACGGGGTAGCCGAACATGGTGGCGCCCTTGTCGGACTCCACCTCGGCGACGGCGCGCTGGAGCATCGTGGAGAAGCCCTGGCCGTGGAAGATGTTGTCGCCCAGGACGAGGGCGGCGGCGTCGTCGCCGATGTGCTCGGCGCCGATGAGGAAGGCCTCGGCCAGGCCGTTGGGCTCGGCCTGTTCGGCGTAGCTGAAGTTCAGGCCCAGTTCGTGGCCGTCGCCGAGCAGGCGCCGGAAGGCCGGCAGGTCGACCGGGGTGGAGATGATCAGGATGTCGCGGATCCCGGCGATCATGAGCACCGAGATCGGGTAGTAGATCATCGGCTTGTCGTAGACGGGCAGCAGCTGCTTGGAGACCGCCCGGGTCACCGGGTGCAGCCGGGTCCCGCTGCCCCCCGCCAGCACGATCCCCTTCACGATCCGGCTCCCGTCGTCACCGCTACCTCCGTGTGGCGCCCGTCCGCGCGACGGGGCCGCCGCCGGCGACTGTAGACGGCGGACGTCCGGCCCCCGGGTGCGGCGCCCGTGCCCCCGACGCGGGCCGCCTCGCCCGTTCGTGTGGTCGCGCGCCGGGTCGATAACGATGCGGCGGCCCCCGGCGACATCCCGGGCACGACGGCCCCCGGCAGCCACCACGGCGCCGGCTCGCGGTGCCGCTCGTGTCCACGCCACATCTCTCGGGGGAGATCCGTGCCTGCTCACCGTCGCGTCCGTCCGGTCCGTCCCGCCCTCGCCGGGCGGGTGGTGCTCTCGGGCGCCGCCGTGCTGGGCCTCGGGGCCGGCCCGCTCGTCGGGATGGCGTCCGCGGCGCCGAGCGTCCACACGACCTGCGGGTCGTACACCTACCAGGAGGACGCGCAGGCGGCGCTGCGTGCGGGCGGCCACGGCAACCTCGACGGCGACCACGACGGCATCGCCTGCGAGTCCCTCCCCCACCGCGGCTCCGCGGTCCACGGCGGAGCCGGTCACCCCGCCGTCGACGCCCGCCGGCCCCGACCACCGCAGCACACGGCACGACGCACGTCGGCACGGCGTCGTCGTCCTCGACCCACGCCACCCGGTCGGCGATCACCGACCTCGACTGCCGCGACTTCACCTCGCAGGCCCAGGCCCAGCGCTGTGCTCGACCGCGACCACTCCGACCCGAACCGGCTCGACGCCGACCACGACGGCACGGCCTGCGAGTCCTACGACTACGGCTCGACGGCCACCGCGGTCCAGCCGGTGTCGAACAGCGGCGAGACACCTCGAGCGGCTCGTCCTCCGACGCGGCCGACACCACCGCGCCGGTCGACACCACCGCCTCGGACGTGCCGGTCGGCGGCGTCGCGGCCGGTGACGGCTCGACCGGGGGCGACGACGCCCTCTGGTACGGCCTGCTCGGCACGGCGGCGGTGGCCGGCGCGGCCGGTGCCCACCAGTTCGTCGGCGGACGCCGCCGCCGTCGCGCCTGAGCAGCGGCCCTGTCGTCGTGGGGTCCCCGGGCGGAGCGGACCCGGGGAACCACCGACGTCAGGCGGGGAAGGGCACGAGCTCTTCGCGGTGGTGCTTCGGGTACGGCTTCGGACCCGCCGCCCGCGCGCGGTCGGCCAGGATCGCGGCGTACTGCTCCCGCGGGTCGGTGACGCCGTACTGCGCCCGGGCCTCGGCGGGCTCCCGGAGCACCGGGCGCACCGGCGGGACGCCCCGCAGCACGGGCTCGAGGATCGGCGCGGTGCGCGGGCTCGCCAGGCGCAGCGCCCACACCTGCAGCCAGGTGCTGGCGGCGACGGCCCGGACGACGGGGCGCGTGATCGCGATGGCGACGCGGTCGGTGAGGCCGGACTGCGTCGTGGCGCCGAGCTTGCGCATCCACCGCGGCAGGGTGGCGATGACGGCGCGGCGCGCGACGGCGTTGAACAGCACCCGCGCCACGGCCGGCATGCGCTCGGGCAGGACGATCGTGTTCGCGTCGAGCAGGAAGTCCATCATGTCCTGCGCGACCTCGGAGCCGACCAGCCGCGGGCGGTACGCCGCGAAGTAGGCGCGGATGCCCTCCCGGCTGCGGGGGACGTCGGCCGGGTCGATGGTCTGGAACTCGGCGGCCCGCGCGCACTCCTCCCAGTACTGCGTCTCCTCGGCCTCGGTGAGCTTCCCCGGGCCGAAGATCTCGTAGGTGTAGAGGATGGAGTGCCAGGCGGTGAGGTGGATCCACAGCTGGGACGCCGGGTCGTTGGCGTCGTAGAGCCCGCCGGTGACGGGGTCGCGCCCGACGGCCCGAGAGTGGATCTTCATGAGGGTGTCCGAGGCCCGCAGCACGGACTCCGCGTCGCCGAACTTGATCGTCGCGAAGTACTGCATCGTGCGGTCGTAGCGCAGCTTCGGGCGGAGCTTGACCTGCCCGGACTGGTCGACCGAGGCGACGAGGTGCGGGTCGAGCTCCTCGATGACGACGGCGCGGAGGAACCCGAGCACGATCGACGTCGGATAGCCCCACACCCGCCAGGTCACCGACCCGGGACCGAAGAACCCGTAGTCCTGATGCTGCCGAGCACCCACTCGTCCACCTCCGTCGCTGTACGTGCGACGGAAGGTAACACCTACCGGATGTATGGGCTACTACCGGTAAGAGGTACACGCCGTCATGCGGACGGGGGACGGCGACCCGGAGGAACCTCGGGGGTCGTCCCCGAGGTGGCGGGGCGCGGGCCGGGCGACGCTGCCCGCATGTGCCTGCCTCCTCGTCGGCCCGACCGCTGCGGCCGCGCGCTCGCCCACGCCCGGGACGAGGCGACCGCCTCGGCGGCCCCGGCGCTCGGCACGGAGCACCTGCTGCTCGGGCTCGTCCGCGAGGAGCGGGCGACCCGGGGCCGGGTCCTCGCCGGGGTCGACCCGGACGACGTGCGGGCGCTGCTCCCGGCGCCGCGCGTCCGCCGTCGCGATCGCGAGCGGGGATCGGCCGGCGCGGCGACCGCCGTCCTCTGCTCGGCCCGTCGGCTGGCCGACCGGTGCGGCGCCGGGGAGGTCGGGGCGGACCACCTGCTCGTGGCCCTGCTGGGCGACCCGGACTGCGCAGCGGTGGCCGCCCTCGAGCGCCTCGGGATCGACGTGGGCGACCTGTGGTCGCGCGCCGTCGCCGAGCTCGACCGCGACCCGGCCCCGCGCCGCCTCGTCCTCGGGTGCCGTCGCCCGGTCAGTGACCGGCGCGACTGCGACTCCCACGGTCGGACCCGACGGCCACCGCCAGCACGACGACCCCGAGGGCCGCCGAGCCGCCCGTGCCCGCGACCGAGGTCCCGGCGAGCGGATCGATCCCGACGAGGACCTCCACCACGACCACCCCCGCGAGGAGTCCGTACCCGCCCGACTGCCAGGCGCACCACGGCGAGCCGGAACCGTTCCGGCCGGTCCGTACGCCAGCAGCCAGGCCAGCACGGGCAGCACCAGGACCCCGTGCATCGTCGCCGCGTGCCCGGGCTTGATCCCCGCGGAGAAGGCGAACGCGCGGCCGTCCCCGCCCCCGACGGGTCGCCCCGGGAGATGACCACTCCGCGGACGAGCATGTACACCCCGAGGGCGAGCGCCACCAGCAGGCTCGCGAACCCGGCCCGCAGCGCCAGGCGCATGCTCGGGCGCCACGTCGGGCAGGGGACGCCGCACGAGGACCGTTGCCGCGGTCATCGTCACGCACGATGACGACCGCTCCGCCCGCGGCCGCGCCCGACGACCAGGCCCGCGCCGGGGCCCGTCACCCCGAAGTGCGAGGTGCAGCCCCCGCCACGCCTGCACCGTGATCACGACGACCTCGTCGATGCACGCCACGGCGAAGGGGACCAGGATGCCGCGGGCCCGGCGGCGGGGGAGCAGGCCCAGCACCCACGTGATCGTCGCCAGGTCAGCCCGAACGACACCCCGAACGACGCGGGCTTGCGGAAGGACAACGGGCCCGTCCCACGACCCGCCGGTCGCCAGCAGGATCGCGGCGTGCACGACCCCGCTGACGGTCAGCACCGCAGCGAGGACGTAGCAGCCCCGTTCCACCGTGGACGCCTCCCGCCAGGTGGCGGCCGGGTCCCCGAGCGGCATCGTCACGGTCGCGCCGGGACGGGCGCCGCGACGAGCGCGACCACGCCACCGACGACGGCCACCACGAGGCCGAGGACCTGCACCAGGGCGGCGACGAACTGGCCGGGCACCTGCGGGTGGCGAGCAGCCCCGCGGTCGTCCCCGAGGCGATCGCGCCGACCGCGACGAAGGCCGCCACGAGCAGTCCGAGGCTGCGATCCACCGCCACGCCACCACGGCCACGACGACCGCCGCGACCCCCAGGATGATCGGACCCGGCGGCACCGTCGGGAAGCCCGGGACCCCGGTCACGTACTCGAGCAGCGTGCCGACCGCCGCCGTCGCCAGTCCCGCCACCAACACCGTCTTCGCGCGCATCGCCGACTCCTCGAATCGTTCATATCGTGAGTCATTCATACCATGAATGATGTGGCCACAGTAGAGTCCTGCGCGTGGAGGACGTCGAGCGGGCGCCGGTACGTCGACCGACCGGGACGGGCTTCCTGGACGCCCAGGTCGGTGCCCTGGGCTCCCGGTTGTTCGGGGAGCGGCTGGCCGCGATGGGCCTGACGCTGCCCCAGAGCGCCCTGCTGCGCGCCATCGCGCGCGAGCCCGGGCAGAGCCAGCAGGCGCTGGCCGAGCACCTCGAACTGGGCCCGAGCCGCCTCGTCGTGCTCATCGACGAGCTCGAGCGGACGGGGTCGTCGAGCGGCGCGCCCACCCCACCGACCGGCGCCAGCGTGCCGTGCACCTCACCGACGTCGGGCGCGCACGGATGCGCGAGCTCGTCGTCGCGGCCGCGGACCACGAGGACGCGCTGTGCCGCTCGCTCGACGACGACGACCGCGCGCGGCTCCGCGAGCTCCTCGGGCGCATCGCCGCGGACCACGGCCTGCGGCCGGGGGTCCACCCCGGCTCGTGACACGGCGCCCCGCGGACCGTCAGCGGTAGTTCGTGAACTGCAGCGCGATCCCGAAGTCGTGGCCCTTGAGCAGGGAGATCACGTCCTGCAGGTCGTCCTTCTTCTTGCCGGTGACGCGGAGCTGGTCGTCCTGGATCTGCGCCTGGATGCCCTTCGGGCCCTCGTCGCGGATCAGCTTGGAGATCTCCTTGCCCTTCTCCTTGGAGATGCCCTGCACCAGCGTCCCGGTCACCCGGTAGGTCTTGCCGGACACGGCGGGCTCGCCGATCTCGAACGCCTTGAGCGAGATGCTGCGCTTGATCAGCTTCTCCTTGAAGACGTCGATGGCCGCGGTGCACCGCTCCTCGGTCTCGGCCGCGACCGTGATCGCCTCCTCGCCGGCCCAGGTCACCGACGCGCCCGTCCCGCGGAAGTCGAAGCGCTGCGTGAGCTCCTTGGCGGCCTGGTTGAGGGCGTTGTCGACCTCCTGGCGGTCGACCTTCGAGACGACGTCGAACGACGGGTTGGCCACGGGTCTCCTCCTGGACTGGACGTGGACGGCGGTGTCCGCCGCGTCCGGTCTACACCCACCCCCGGGTGCCCACCGCCCGGACCTCGGCTTGTAGTGTCTTCGTCGCCGTCCGGTGAGGCGGCACCCCGGCGGGTTGCCCGAGCGGCCAATGGGAGCGGACTGTAAATCCGTCGCGAAAGCTTCGAAGGTTCGAATCCTTCACCCGCCACACCACGACCCGTCGTCCTCCCGGACGGCGGGTCGTCGTCGTCCTCGGGCCCGTCCGCACCCACCAAACGACCGTCTGGCGCACCGAGCTGCCCGGCAATCGTGTTCGATCGGGTGATGCCTGGTCCGGAGCCCGCGGTCCGGGGCGTAACCTCCGTCATGGTCGGTCGTGCCCCCCGCGATCGGACCGGTCCCGGGGACGCAACCCCCCAGCGTCCCCGGGACCCCCGGGCCGGCTCAGATCGCGTCGCTGCCCATCTCCCCCGTGCGGACCCGCAGGACCACGTCGACGGGACGGACCCAGAGCTGGCCGTCCGCGCCGGCGAGGTTGCACTCCAGCTGGTCCAGCAGCCGCTCGACGACCTCGTCGTCGACGACGGTCTCGACCCGCAGGCGCGGCACGACGTCGACCTCGATGCGGGCGCCCTTGTGGATCTCGACGTGGCCCGCGCCGCAGAGCCCGACCTCGGTGATCGTCATCCCGAGCACCGCGTGCCGCTCGAGCGCCTGACGCACCGAGTCGAGCGCGTGCGGGCGCACGATCGCCGTCACGATCTTCACCCCGGCCCCCTCGGGTCCCGGGCGACGGGGGAGCCGCCCGCAGGGTCCTCACGCTAGTGCCCTGCCGCGCGTCCCCGCTGCCACGGCTGCGAGGCTGCCGGGCGTGTCCGGCACCGTCCTCGTCCTCGGCGGCCGCAGCGAGATCGGCGTCGCCCTCGCCCGGCGGCTCGTGGCCGACGGGCGCGCGTCCACCGTCGTGCTCGCAGCCCGCCGCTGCCACGACCTCGCCGACGAGACCCGGTCCGTCGCCGCCGCCGGGGACGCGCGGGTCGCGACGGTGGAGTTCGACGCCGACGACGTCCGGGCGCACGCGGGCGTGCTCGACGCCGTGGAGCGGGAGCACGGGGCGCCGGACACCGTCGTCGTCGCGTTCGGGGTGCTCGGCGACCAGGGGCGGGCGGAGGTGGACGCCGAGCACGCGCTCGCCGTCGTGCACACCGACTACGCCGCGCAGGTCGGCGTCCTCACCCGCGTCGCGGCCCGCATGCGCGAGCGCGGCCGCGGGGAGATCGTCGTGTTCTCCTCCGTCGCCGGCTGGCGGGTGCGGCGCGCCAACTACGTCTACGGGTCGGCGAAGGCCGGCCTGGACGGGTTCTCGACCGGCCTCGCCGACGCGCTGCGCGGGTCGGGCGTGCACCTGACCCTGGTGCGCCCGGGGTTCGTCATCGGGCGGATGACCGCGGCGAGCGGCCTGTCGCCCGCCCCGCTGTCGTCGACGCCCGAGCAGGTGGCCGACGCCGTCGCCGTGGGTCTGGCCCGCCGCCGGGACGTCGTCTGGGTGCCGTCGTCGCTGCGGCTGCTCGCGGTCGTGATGCGGGCGCTCCCGGCGGCGGTGTGGCGGCGGATGCCGCGGTAGGGGATGTCAGAAAAGTCCCGTTGCTGACACTGGGTGTCGGCGACGGGACTTTTCCGACACGGGCCCTACGACCGGTGCGCGATGTCCTCCGAAGCGCCCGGGGCGAGCCGGAAACCGGTCACCGGCACGTCGCCGAGGGCCTCGTCGATCGCCGTCAGCGTGTCCGGCGTCAGCTCGATCCCGGCGGCCTTCGCGTTCGCGTGCACCTGCTCCGGACGCGAGGCCCCGACGATGGCCGACGCGAGCTCCGGGCGCCGCAGCACCCAGGCGAGGGCCAGTTCGGCCATCGACAGTCCCGCGCCCTCGGCGACCGGGCGCAGCCGCTGCACGGCCTCGAGGGTGGCGTCGGTGAGCTTCTGCTTGATGAAGCCGTTCATCTCGTCGCTCGCCGCGCGCGAGTCGACGGGCACCGGCTCGCCGGGCAGGTACTTGCCGGTGAGCACACCCTCGGCGAGCGGCGACCAGACGACGTGAGAGATGTCGTGCTCGCGGGTCACGTCGAACACCTCGCCCTCGGGCACCCGCCACAGCATCGAGTACTGCGGCTGGGAGGAGACGAACGTGACGTCCGACGGCGCCGCCTCCAGGCCCGCGCGGATCTGGTCCGGGCTCCACTCGCTGAACCCGAGGTAGCGGGCCTTCCCGGCGCGCACGACCTCGGCGAGGGCCTCCATCGTGTCCTCGATCGGCGTCCGCGAGTCGAAGCGGTGGCACTGGTAGAGGTCGACGTGGTCGGTGCGCAGGCGCTGCAGCGAGGCGTCGATCTGCTTCGCGATCTGCTCGGGGGACAGCCCGCGGTCGGTCTCCGACATCGGGAAGTACACCTTCGTCGCGAGCACGTACTCCTCGCGCGGGTAGTCGGCGAGGATCTCGCCCCAGGCCGTCTCGGCCGCGCCCCGGCCGTAGACGTTGGCGGTGTCGAAGAAGGTGATCCCGGCGTCGAAGGCGGCCCGGGTGCAGGCGGCGGTCGCGTCGGCCTCCACGCCGCCGGAGTAGGTCAGCCAGGAGCCGAGCGAGATCTCGGAGACCTGGAGGTCACTGGAACCGAGTTGACGGAAGCGCACGGCACGACTGTACGAACGTCGGACACCTCCGCGCCGTGCGGCGGCGGACTCCTGCCTCCGGGGCGGCGTCGTCAGCCGTTCGTCGCAGTCCGGGGACCCCTCACCGCCGAGTAGTGAGACAAGGGTGTGAACTCGACTCGAACGGGCTGGGCAGCCACCCACCTGTCCGACAGGATGGGGGAGCCCGTGGCGGACGGCGTCCGTCCGCCGGTCCCTCTTCACTCGTCAGGAGGCACCCAGGTCGTGACCGTGCTCACTGCACCCCTGCGCCCGCTCGCCGACGTCCTCGATCTCACCGCGGAGGCCGTCATCGCCCTCGGAACCGTCTCGCTCGGAGCGCTGAGCCTCGTGCTCGCCTCCGACGACCGCGCCGATTACCCCCCGCTGCACTCCGTCGAGCGTCGCCGCTCCGCGAGCTGAAGCACCCCCTGAGCACGTCGGCCCGCCGGACCCCGGACCCGGTCCTGGCGGGCCGTCGTCGTGCCCGGGGGTCGTCGTACCCGGAGCCGTCGGCTCAGCCGCGGCGCTGCTCGCGCAGCAGCCCGCTGATCGTCCGCAGCTCGTCGCGGATCTCCGCGAGCAGGTCGGGGATCTCGTGGCTGCGCTCCCAGTGCGGGGTCACGTCGATGCCGAGCTCGCCGAGCTCGCGCTCGTACAGCTCGGCCAGCAACGTCCGGTAGGGCTCCTCCGGGACGGTGCCGTTCTCCCAGCGGGAGAGCTGGGTCTTCAGGCTCGCCGCCGAGGCCACCTCGACGCGGCCGGCCTCCGCCAGCTCGCGCAGCCGCGCGACCGCGGCCGTCTGTGACCATCCCTTGTCGCGGCGCGCCTCGCGCAGGGAAACCACGCGGGGGAGCGTAGACGACCCCGCGGTCGTGCCCCGGTGGCCCGGGTCAGCCCTCACGGCCGCGGGTGCGGGTGGCCGGCTTGGGCGCCGGCCGCGACCGCCGCCCGGCCGGGCGGCCCGGGACGGACGGCGCGTCCGACGCCGCGGGCCCGTCGTCCGGGTCGTCGGGAGCCTCGTGGGGAGGCCCGTCGACCGGGTCCTCGGACGACGCGGCGGCCGGCGCGGGGTGCGCCGCGGGCAGGGGACGGCGCACCGCCCGGCTGGGCCGCCGCGACGTGCGCCGGTCCGGCTCGATCTCCGCCGGGGGGTCGTGCCGGTCGAGGAAGGCGCACAGGGCGGGCCAGAGACGGTCGCGGGACGCCCGCCCGCACAGCACCCCGAGGTGGCCGCCGGGCGCCGTCATGAGCGACGTGTCCGCCGCCGAGAGCACCGTCGAGCCGGCCCGGACCGCCCGGGGCGGCACGACGACGTCGTCCTCCCCGGCCACCAGCAGCACCGAGCGGTCGAGGCTCCCGAGGTCCACCCGGCGGCCCCCGACCGACACCAGCCCGCGCTCGAGCTCGCCCGGCCCGACCATCGCGTGGAAGGACGCCCCCACCAGTTCGGCCTGCGCGCCGACGAGGGCGCGCAGGTCGTCGACCGCCTCGAGCTGGGCGAGGAAGTCGCGGTCGGCGAGGTGGGAGACGACGGTCAGCGGCGTGGTGAGGAAGGCCCCCACCGACCCGACGGAGAGGAACTCCGGGATCGGCGGCATCGTCGGGATCAGGTCGAGCAGGGTCTGCACGGTGGCGAGCACCGGGCCGCCCGCCGCGACCGCGAGCGGGCGCGACGGGACGTGCTCGGGGACGGCGTCGAGCGAGAACGGCGTCGCGAGCGCGGTGATCGAGGCGATCGGGAGGCCGGGGTCGTCGGCGGCGGCGAGCAGGCACGCGAGCCCGCCGAGCGACCACCCCACGACGTGCACCGGGGCGCCGTCGTGGTGGGCCGACACGAGGCGCACGACGTGCGGGAGGATGTCGTCCACCCAGCGGGCGAGGTCCGCCGGGGACCCGGGGGTCGGGGCGTCGTGCCCGACGACGTCCTCGTCGTCGACCTGGTGGACGTGCCGGCCCTCGCCGACGAGGTGCTCGACGAGGCTGCAGCCGCGCCGCAGGTCGAACGCGACCCCGCAGGCCCCGAGCGGCGAGACCAGCAGGACGGGCGCGCCGCGCAGCCGGGCCGCGGGGTGCACCGCGTACCGGTAGGTGCTCACCTGGCCGGCGCGGGCCAGGCCGTGGGCGCGCCCGACCGACCACGCGTCGTCGGGGTCCCCGGGGCCGGTGTCGATCGCGACGCGGGGCATCCGGCGCAGGTCCGCGATGGGCCCCTCGAGCACGCGGTCGCGGACGTTGACCAGCGCCCGTGCGAGCGTCCTCGGACTGATCACGTGACCCCCTCGCCGGCGTCGTCCTCCCGGACGCGGTGATCGTGCCATCCGCCGCCCGGGTGCGCCGGGCCGCCGCGGGTCAGGCCTGGCGGACGACGCCCGCCGCGCGGAGCTTCTCGACGCGGTCGGCGTCGAGGCCCCAGTCGGTGAGGGCCTCGAGGGTGTGCTGTCCCGGGCGTCGCGGGCGGCGTCGGGGCCGCGCTCGGGGTGCGGTCGAAGCGCGGCGCGGGCGCCGGCTGGCGGACGCCGAACGCCTCGGTGATCGTCCCGCGGGCGGCGATGTGGGGGTGCTCGGCGGCCTCCTCCATCTCGAGCACCGCGGCGACGCAGGCCTCGGTCGGCTCGAGGTCGGCGGCCCACTCGTCGCGGGTGCGGGTCGCGAAGACCTCGGCGAGCCGGGCGGTGAACTCCCCCCAGCGCGCCAGGTCCCACTGGTTCGCGGCGATGTCCTCGCCGTCGAGCCCCAGCCCGGTCATGAGCGCGGCGTAGAACTGCGGCTCGATGGCCCCGACGGCGACGTACCTCCCGTCGGCGCAGCGGTAGGTCTCGTAGAACGGGGCCCCGCCGTCGAGCAGGTTCCGTCCGCGGCCGCCGGGCCACAGGCCCTGCGCGCGCATCCCGTACATCATCGCCATCTGCAGCGCGCCGCCGTCGACGATGGCGGCGTCCACGGTCTGCCCCCGGCCCGACGTCGCCCGCTCCACCAGGGCCCCGAGGACCCCGACGACGAGCAGCATGCCGCCGCCGCCGAAGTCGCCGACGAGGTTCAACGGGATGCCGGGGCCGCCGTCGGGTCCCTCGACGTGCCCGACGACGCCGGCCGTGGCCAGGTAGGTGAGGTCGTGCCCGGCGCGCTGGGACTGCGGGCCGTCCTGGCCCCAGCCGGTCATCCGCCCGTAGACCAGGCGCGGGTTGCGCTCGTGGCAGACGTCCGGGCCGAAGCCCAGCCGCTCGGCGACCCCGGGCCGGAAGCCCTCGAGCAGGACGTCGGCCTCGGCGACGAGGTCGAGCAGGACCTCGAGCGCCTCGGGCTGCTTGAGGTCGAGCGCGACCGAGCGGCGGCTGCGGGCGAGGACGTCCTTGGCCGGGTCGCCGAGCTGCAGGCCCCCGCCGGCGGTCCGGTCGACCCGCAGCACGTCGGCGCCGAGGTCGGCGAGCACCATCGCCGCGAACGGGCCGGGACCGATGCCGGCCACCTCGACCACCTTGACGCCGTCCAGCACGCCCATGCGCTCGCTCCTCGTCCTCGTGACCGTCGTCGTGAACCCTAGAGACGGTCAGGTCTGACCGGTAGTGCTGCCGGCCCCGGAAAGCACGAACGGCCCGCTCGTCACCGAAGAAGGTGACAGGCGGACCGTTCGTCCTCCGGGGTGGAGCCGACGACTCAGAGCGAGTCGCGCAGGTTCTGCCCCTTCTCGGCCTTCGCGACCAGCGACGCCGGCGGGGCGAAGCGGTCGCCGTAGGCCTTCGCGAGGATGCGGGCGCGCTCGACGAAGCCGGGCAGGCCGCCCGGGTAGCCGTCGACGTACTGCGCCACGCCGCCGGTCCACGGCGGGAACCCGATGCCCATGATCGAGCCGATGTTCGCGTCGGCGATGGTGTGCAGCACGCCCTCGTCGAAGCACTTCACGGTCTCGAGGGCCTCGGCGAAGAGCATCCGCTCCTGCATGTCCTCGAACGGCAGGTCGCCGGTGGCGGCGCCGAACTCCTCGGACAGGCCCGGCCAGAGGCGGGTCCGCTTGCCCTCGGCGTCGTACTCGTAGAACCCGGCGCCCGAGGAGCGGCCCTTGCGGCCGAGCTCGACCATCCGGTCGATGATCGCCTCGGAGGGGTGGCTCACCCAGGTGCCGCCGGCCGCCTCGACGCCCTTGCGGGTCTCCTCGCGGATGTGCTGCGGCAGCGTCAGGGTCAGCTCGTCCATCAGCTGCAGCGGCGGCGCGGGGTAGCCCGCCTGCGACCCGGCCTGCTCGATCGACGACGGCGCGGCGCCCTCGCCGAGCATCGCCACGGCCTCGTTGATGAACGTGCCGATGACGCGGCTGGTGAAGAACCCGCGGGAGTCGGAGACGACGATCGGGGTCTTCCTGATCTGCAGCGCGATGTCGACGGCCTTCGCCAGCGTGGCGTCGGACGTCTTCTCGCCGGTGATGATCTCCAGCAGCGGCATCTTGTCGACCGGCGAGAAGAAGTGCAGGCCGACGAAGTCCTCGGGTCGCTCGACCCCGGTCGCCAGGTCGGTGATCGGCAGCGTCGAGGTGTTCGAGCCCAGCACCGCGTCGGGCGTCAGGTACGGGTAGATCTCCGCGAAGACCTGCTTCTTGAGGTCGGGGCTCTCGAAGACGGCCTCGATGACGAGGTCGGCGCCCTGCGCGTCGGCCGGGTCGGCGGTGGGGGTGATCCGGGCGAGGACCTGGTCGGCCTTCTCCTGGGTCGACTTCCCCCGCGAGACGGCCTTGTCGAGGATCTTCTTCGAGTAGTCCTTGCCCTTGTCGGCGTTCTCCTGCGCGACGTCCTTGAGGACGACCTCGAGGCCCGCCATGGCGCACGTGTACGCGATGCCCGCGCCCATCATCCCGGCGCCGAGCACGACGACCTTCTGCGCGGTGTGCTTCTCGTACCCGTCGGGGCGCGAGCCACCCTTGTTGATCTTCTGCAGGTCGAAGAAGAACGCGTTGATCATGTTCGTCGAGACCTGGCCGACGACGAGGTCGGCGAAGTAGCGCGACTCGATCTTCGCGGCGTTGTCGATGTCGACCTGCGAGCCCTCGACCGCGGCGCACATGATGTTGTACGGCGCCGGCATCGGGGCGTTCTTCAGCTGCTTGCGCAGGTTGGCGGGGAACGCCGGGAGGTTCTGGGCGAACTTCGGCACCGACGGGGTGCCGCCCGGGATCTTGTAGCCCTTGACGTCCCAGGGCTGGGCGGCCTCGGGGTTGGCCTTCACCCAGTCCTTGGCCGTGCTGATCAGCGTCCTCGGCGGTGTCGACCACCTCGTCGACGAGGCCGGCCTCCTTGGCCGCCGCCGGGTTGCGCTGCTGGCCCTGGAGCAGGACCTGCAGGAGCGCGTCGGCGATGCCGAGCAGGCGCACCGTGCGGACCACGCCGCCGCCGCCGGGCAGCAGGCCGAGGGTGACCTCGGGCAGGCCGATCTTCGAGCCCTTGGCGTCGAGGGCGATGCGGTGGTGGCAGGCCAGCGCGATCTCGAGGCCGCCGCCGAGCGCGGCGCCGTTGATCGCGGCGACGACCGGCTTGCCCGAGGGTCTCGAGGCGGCGCAGCAGCGGCCTTGATCGCCCTGGGAGTTGTCGTAGACCTTCTGGGCCTCGGACGCGCCGTAGTTGCGCAGGTCCTCGAGGTTGCCGCCGGCGAAGAAGGTCTTCTTCGCGCTGGTCAGCACGACGCCGGAGATCGAGTCCTTCTCGGATTCGAGCCGGTCGAGGGTGGCCTCGAAGTCGGTGCCGAACCGGGCGTTCATGGTGTTGGCCGAGGCGTCCGGGTCGTCCATCGTCAGCGTGACGATGCCGTCGCCGTCGGACTCCCACCGGAACATGTTGTCGCTCAACTACTCGTCCTTCCTGCAGTGGTTCCGGGGGATTCACACGCGCTCGATGATGGTGGCGACGCCCATGCCGCCGCCGATGCACAGCGTGACGATGGCGCGGCGCAGGTCGCGGCGCTCGAGCTCGTCGACCATGGTCCCGACGAGCATCGCGCCGGTGGCCCCCAGCGGGTGGCCCAGCGCGATGGCGCCGCCCATGACGTTGGTGCGCTCGTGCGGGAAGCCCAGGTCGCGCATGAGCTTCATCGGCACGGCGGCGAACGCCTCGTTGATCTCCAGCAGGTCGATGTCGTCGACCGTCATGCCGGCCTTGGCCAGCACCTTGTGGCAGGCGGGCGTCGGGCCGGTCAGCATGATCGTCGGGTCGGCGCCGGAGACGGCGGTGGCGACGATGCGGGCGCGGGGGGTGAGGCCGTTGCGCTTGCCGGCCTCCTCGCTGCCGAGCAGCACGAGGGCGGCGCCGTCGACGATGCCCGAGGAGTTGCCGCCGTGGTGGACGTGGTCGATCTTCTCGATCCAGTGGTACTTCTGGAGCGCCACGGCGTCGAAGCCGCCCATCTCGCCGATGCCGGCGAACGACGGCTTGAGGCCGGACAGGCCCTCCAGCGTGGTCTCGCGCATGTGCTCGTCGTGGTCGAGGATCGTCAGCCCGTTGCGGTCGACCACCGGGACGATCGAGCGGTCGAAGGCGCCGTCGGCCCACGACTTCGCGGCGCGGGTCTGCGACTCCAGCGCGTACGCGTCGACGTCCTCGCGGGAGAAGCCCTCGATCGTGGCGATGAGGTCGGCGCCGATGCCCTGCGGGGCGAAGCCGGTCGTGAAGTTGGTCTCCGGGTCCATGGCCCAGGGCCCGCCGTCGGAGGCCATCGGCACGCGGGACATCGACTCGACGCCACCGCCGATGATCATGTCCTCCCAGCCGGAGGCGACGCGCTGGCCGGCCTGGTTCACGGCCTCGAGGCCGGAGGCGCAGAAGCGGTTGAGCTGCACGCCGCCGGTGGTGTCGGGGTAGCCCGCGGCGATGGTGGCGGTCTTGGCGATGTCGCCGCCCTGGTCGCCGATCGGGGAGACGCAGCCGAGGACGACGTCCTCGACCTGCTCCGGGTTGAGCTCCGGGTTCCGCGTGCGGAGCTCGTCGAGCAGTCCGACGACCAGCGACACCGGCTTGACCGAGTGCAGCGACCCGGTCGGCTTGCCGCGGCCGCGCGGGGTGCGGATGGCGTCGTAGATGTATGCCTCGGTCACGGGTGGGAGTCCCTTCCAGACGACTCGAGCGGGGCGGCGACCCGGCGCTCCTGACAGTCATGATGGACTGTTTCTGGCAGCTGTCAACGGTCGCCGGGGGGTCCGGCCCCTGACGTTACCGACGAGTAGGTCGACGGTGGAAGCCGCGGGCGCCGACGGCGTGATCGGTGCGGCCGGGCCCGGCGCGCGGGGACGGTCAGCGTTGACCGTTCGCGTCGGGTCCGCCACGATCGGGAACCGTTGCGCGCCGGACGGCCGAGCAGGGAGGTGGCGCATGACCGCAGGCCGGGCCGGGGAGCCGGAGCCCCTCCTCGACGCGTCGCCGGACGCCGCCCCCGACCGCGCGCGGCGGACGACCGGTCCCCGGCGGTCCCGCGAGCAGCGCACCTCCGACAGCCGCCTGCGCATCCTCGACGCCGCCGTCGCCTGCCTCGTCGAGTCGGGCTACGCCGGGACGACGACGCTGACGATCCAGGCCCGCGCCGGGGTCTCCCGCGGCCGGCTGCTGCACCACTTCCCCTCGAAGGAGACGCTGCTCGTCGCCGCCGCGCAGCACCTCGCGGCGACCCGCTTCGCCTCCGACGGGCTCGCCGCCGCCGAACTGCCGAGCGACCCCGTGGAGCGGATCGACCGGGTCGTCGAGGAGATGTGGACGACGTTCCAGCAGCCCTACTTCTGGGCCTCGGTCGAGCTCTGGACGGCCGCGCGCACGGACGCCGCCCTCGCCGCGGCGCTGCTGCCCGCCGAGCGCCGGCTCGGGGCGGCGATCCGCCAGACCCTCGACGCGGTGTTCGAGGCCTACACCGACCGGCCGATGTACCCGACGGTGCGCGAGGTGCTGCTGACCAGCATGCGCGGCGTCGCGCTGACCTACGGGTTCGACCCGCGCGACGCGGCCACCGACCCCCACGTCGAGCAGTGGAAGCAGATCACCAGGGCGCTGCTGGACGTGTGACGGGTGTGGTCGTCGGGGCGACCACATCCGTTCACGGGGCGCGCAGCGCCTTCGCGTAGGCCTCCGGCGTCCGGCCGAGCGCGGCGCGGAACTCGCGGACGAGGTGGGCCTGGTCGGCGTACCCCAGCGCGCTCGCCACGTCGGACCACACGACCCGCTCGCCCTCCCGCACGGCCTCCGCGGCCTCGAGCAGGCGGTAGCGGCGCAGCACCCAGGTCGGCGACACCCCGGCGTGGCGGGCGAAGAGGCGCTGCAGCGCCCGGGGTGTGACGCCGGCCCGCGTGGCCAGGTCGTCGAGGCGCCGGACGCCGCGGTCGGTCTCGGCGACGCGCGCGACGGCCGCGACCTCGCGCGCCCGGGCGACCCGCTCCGGGGTCGGCGGCCTCGACGAGCCCCTCGAGGGCCCGGGCGAGGACGGCGACGCGGGCCGGCTCGCGCCCGGCGTCGTCGGGGTCGCCCGGGGTCGTCGCCGCCGCCGCGACGACCTCGGCGACCAGCGCGGCGCCGTCGAGCCCGGGGACGACGTCGGCGTCGACGGTCAGCCCGACCAGCGACGACACCGGCTCGTCGACGAACGCCCCGAAGCCGCCGACGGTCGTCATCGCCGCGACCGTCCAGCCCCGTCCCGCGAGCTCCCGGTCGACGAGGTCGGTCGCGACCCCGGTCACCCGGGCCTCGGGGGCGCTGCGGCCGGTGCGGGCGTCCGGGGTGCCGACGCTGAGGTTGACCGAGGGGTGGGTGAGGACCTCCTGTCGGTGCGCGGTCCCGTCCGGCAGGTCCCACCGCACGGCCCAGAAGCGGTCGACGAGCCCGTCGAGCGCCGGCGTCGGCGGGTAGCGGGCGAAGGCGACCCGCTGCCGGAGCAGCCAGGGGTCGAGGATGCCCCGGCTGTCTCGCTCGACGGGGGCGGGCCCGGTCACGCCGCCCAGCCTAGGAGGCGTCGCGAAAGTTCAATCCCCGGCGTCGCGGACGCGGCAGGCTCTCGGACCATGACCGGAGCATCCACCGTGGCGGACACCCGCCAGCAGCTGCACACCGTCCTGACCGACCTCGCCGGCGTCGCCGACGGGATCGACGACGACCGGCGGTCCGCCCCGACGCCGTGCACGCAGTTCGACGTCGCGGCGCTGCTCGAGCACGTCGTCGGCTGGCTCGAGACCTTCAGCGCCGGCTACGCGGACCCCGACGGCCGGGCCCCGCGCGCCGACCTCACCGACTACCGCGCGCCCGACGACGCGGCGGCGGCCATCCGCGCGGCGGCGGCGACCCTCGACGCCGCGCTCGCGGCCGGCGCCGGGTCGCGCCCCCTCGCGCTCGGGGAGGCGTCGATGCCCGGCGAGATGGCGCTGTCGATGATCCTCTGGGAGTACCAGGTCCACGGCTGGGACCTCGCGGTCGCCACCGGGCAGCCCTGGTCGCCGCCGGCCGAGGGGCTCGAGGCCTCGCTGGCGTTCGCGCCGATGATGCTCACCGAGGACTACCAGGGCGAGGGGAAGCCGTTCGCCCCGCGGGTCCCCGTCGCCGACGACGCGCCGGCGCTGGACCGCCTCGTCGCGCTCTCCGGCCGCGACCCGGGGTGGGCCCCGGCGAACTGAGCGAGGGGCACCCTCGGTCGAATAGATCGACCGAGGGGCGCCGTCGCTCGGAACAGTGGCGGTCAGGCCTGACCGCTCACGCCAGCGCGACCCGTCCGATGATCTCCTTCATGATCTCGGTGGTCCCGCCGTAGATCGTCTGCACGCGGTTGTCCAGGAACGCCTTCGCGACCGGGTACTCGCGCATGTAGCCGTAGCCGCCGTGCAGCTGGAGGCACTGGTCGATGACCTGCTTGGCGGTCTCGGTCGCCCAGTACTTCGCCATCGACGCGTCGGCCGGCCCGAGCTTGCGCTCGTTCAGCTCGACGATGCAGCGGTCGACGAACGCGCGCGTGACGGCGAGCTTCGTCGTCATCTCCGCGACCGTGAACCGGGTGTTCTGCAGCGCGGCGATCGGCCGGCCGAAGGCCTTGCGGTCCTTGACGTAGGTGATCGTGTCCTCGAGGACCTTCTCCGCGCCGGCCGTCGACGCGATCGCGATCGACATCCGCTCCCGGGGCAGGTTCTGCATGAGGTGGATGAAGCCCTGCCCCTCCTCGCCGAGGAGGTTCGACGCGGGCACGCGGCAGTCGGTGAACGACAGCTCGGCGGTGTCCTGGGCGGTCATGCCGATCTTGTCGAGGTGCCGGCCGCGCTCGAAGCCCGGCGTGTCCCGCTCCACGGCGATCAGCGAGAAGCCGTGCGACCCGGCGTCGGGGTCGGTCTTGCACACCACGATCACGAGGTCGCTCATGATGCCGTTGGTGATGAAGGTCTTGGCGCCGTTGATGACCCACTCGTCGCCGTCGCGGACGGCCTTCGTCTGGATGCCCTGCAGGTCGGAGCCGGTGCCGGGCTCCGTCATCGCGATCGCCGTGATCATCTCGCCCGAGCAGAAGCGGGGGAGCCAGCGCTCCTTCTGCTCCTCGGTGGTGAGCTCGGTCAGGTAGGGCGTGACGACGTCGTTCGCCAGCGGGAAGCCGAGCCCGGAGAAGCCGCCCCGCGAGATCTCCTCGGAGAGGATCCAGAGGAAGGTCAGGTCGTCGGACCCGCCACCGCCGAAGCGCTCCTCGACGTCGAGGCCGAGCAGGCCGGTCTTGCCCGCCGAGAGCCAGACGTCGCGGCTGACGTGGCCCTGGGCCTCCCAGTCCGCGTGGTACGGCGCCACCTCCTTCTCGAGGAAGTCCCGCACCATCTCGCGGAAGGCGTGGTGTTCGTCGTTGAAGATCGTTCGCTCCACCCGGGGCTCCTCCCGTCCGGACGTGCTCCTGCGCCGCCAGCGTCCCTGTACCGACCCGTAACGGTCAACCCTGACTCTTCCGTCGCCTGCGCCGCCCCGGCTACGGTTCCGCGGCGCGGTGTGTCCGCGGTCACCCGAGCCCGATCCGTCCCTGCCCTGGAGGTGCCGTGGCCCCGTTCCGGCTGACCGACATCGTCCGTGACCATGCCCGCGACCGCGGCGACGTCACCGCGCTGACCGGCGGCGACCGGTCGGTCACCTACGCCGAGCTCGAGGACCGGACGGCGCGGATCGCCACCGGGCTCGCCGAGCTCGGGATCGGCGCGGGCGGCCGGGTGGTGTGGCTCGGCAAGAACGCGGTCGAGTTCTTCGAACTGCTCTTCGCCGCCGCGACCGTCCGCGCCGGCGTCGCGCCGCTGAACTTCCGGCTCACCCCGGACGAGCTCATCGAGCTGAGCGACGACTCCGAGGCCGGCCTCGTCGTCCTCGGCCCGGACTTCGCCGGGCTGCGCGAGAAGCTCGCCCGCGACGGGCGGCGGGTGCTCGTCGTCGGCGAGGACTACGAGGGGTGGGTCGACGGGCTGACCGACCGGACCGAGCCCGACCCCGACGCGGACGACGAGGACACCGTCCTGCAGCTCTACACCTCCGGCACCACCGGGCGGGCCAAGGGCGTGCTGCTCTCGCACCGCAACTTCGGGGGGCTGCTCTCCGTCGGCGGGCACTGGGGGTTCGACGACGAGTCGGTCGGCATGGTCGCGATGCCGCTGTTCCACATCGGCGGGTCGGGCTTCGGGCTGGTCTGCCTGTCGTTCGGGGCCCGCGTGGTCCTCGTCGCCGACATCGTGCCCGACCAGCTGCTCGACACCATGGAGCGCGAGGGGATCACCAACGCCTTCCTCGTCCCGGCCGTGCTGCAGTTCCTCTGCCAGGTACCGGGAGCGGCCGAGCGCGACTGGTCGAGGCTGCGCGCGGTGGCGTACGGCGCCTCCCCGATCACCGGGCCGGTGCTGAACAAGGTGCTCTCGACGTTCCGGGCGCCGCTGTTCCAGGTCTACGGCTCGACGGAGACGACGGGGGCCATCACCCAGCTCGACCCCGAGGACCACGACCCCGACGGCCCCCGCGCCCACCTGATGCGCTCCGCGGGCCGGGCGTACCCGTGGGTGGAGCTCAAGATCGTCGACCCGGCGAACGACGAGGAGCTCCCGGCGGACCAGGTCGGCGAGGTCTGGATCCGGTCCTCGCAGGTGACGTCGGGCTACTGGCAGCGGCCCGAGGAGACCGAGAAGTCGATCACCGCCGACGGCTGGTTCCGCACCGGCGACGGCGGCTACCTCGACGGCGAGGGCTACCTGTTCCTGACCGACCGCATCAAGGACATGATCGTCACGGGCGCGGAGAACGTCTATCCGATCGAGGTCGAGAACGTCGTCGCCCAGCACCCGGCGGTCGCGGACGTCGCCGTGATCGGGGTCCCGGACGACAGGTGGGGCGAGACGGTGAAGGCGGTCGTCGTCGCCGCCGAGGGCGAGTCGATCGACCCCGACGAGCTCATGGAGTGGACCAAGGAGCGCATCGCGGGGTTCAAGCGGCCGCGGTCGGTCGACGTGGTGGACGAGCTGCCCCGCAACGCGTCGGGGAAGATCCTCAAGAAGGACCTCCGGGCGCGGTACGTCGGGTCCGACGAGGGCTGAGGCGCGTCGCTGCGCCGGCCGCCGTGCCACCGATGACCGCGCGGTCCGCAGCACCCGCGGCGGGACACCGCTGAACCGATCAATCGGTCGCCGGGGTGTTTCCGCAGATCAGGGCTCGGGCAGCCCCTGGTCAGCAGGTCGCGGACGGCTCGGGGTTCGTCATCGCGACCGCGCGGGAACCGGTCCCGCTCCTGGCGCTGGGGAGCCGCTCAGGAGCGGGACCGGTTGTTCCTCCGGCCCCCGCGGTCATCCCGCCGGCGTCCCGAGGCCCGCGTCCTCGATCGCCCCGCGGAGCTGCGCCAGCGCCGGACCCAGCGTCTCCAGCACGGGCGCCGTGAGGGGGGCCGCGAGGCGGGCCCGGAGCACCGCGTCGACCGTCGGGGTCGCGGCGTCGAGGAGGGCCCGGCCCGCGTCGGTGAGGGTCAGGACGGACGAGCGCCGGTTGGCCGGGTGCGGGACGCGCCGCACCCGGCCGACGGCCTCGAGGCGGTCGACGCCCTTGCTGACGGCGCCGGTCGTGATCGCGAGCTCGGACGCCAGGTCCTGGACGCGGCACCCGTCGAGGCGCGCGATCAGCGCGAGGAACTCGAACTGGCCCGTCGTGATGCCGTGCTCGGCGCGGAGCCGGTCGTTGAGCGTGTTGTAGAGCCTCGTCTCGAACCGCACGAGGTCGGAGAACACCCGCGCGAGGTCGGTCACGGCGCCCACCTCCTCCAGTTCCTTCCCGAGAAGGTACCGGGCGCACCGACCCCACAGCCTGCTCCACGTCGCGCTCGGGTACGCGCCTCGAACGCGGTGCTCGCGCCCATAGCATGTTCCACGTTATGGTCCGGGCGTCGTCGTCGACCGAGGAGGAGCTGCGGACCATGCGGATCGCCGTGGACTACGACAGGTGCAGCGGGCTCGGGATGTGCGAGTCGATCGCGCCGGACGTCTTCGAGGTGGAGGACGACGGGTCGCTGACCCTGCACCTCTCCGAGGTGCCGCCGGGACGCGAGGACGACATGCGCCAGGCGTGCGAGGCCTGCCCCACCGAGGCCCTGTCGCTGCAGGACTGACCCCACGCCGCGAGCCCGGGAGACGACCGGAAATGACCACGACCGCGGACGCCGCGACCGGCGACGGGCCCGACCACGACCCGGTCGACCTCTCGACGCTCGACTTCTGGTCCCGCTCCACCGAGGAGCGCGAGCCCTCGTTCGCCGAGCTGCGCGCCGAGCGCCCGGTGTCCTGGCACCCGCCCGCCGAGGGGGTCATGGGCGCCGAGGGCGAGGGCGGGTTCTGGGCGCTCGTCACGCACCAGGACATCGCCCACGTCTCCAAGAGCCCGAAGACGTTCTGCTCCGGGCACGGCGTGCAGTTCCAGGACGCGCCCCCGGAGCTGCTGGAGGCGAGCCAGTCCTTCCTCGCGATGGACGCCCCGCGGCACGGCCAGCTGCGCAAGCTCGTCGGCGCGGCCTTCACCCCGAAACAGGTCCGCCGGCTCGAGGACCGGATCGCCCAGCGCGCCGAGCGCATCGTCGCGGAGCTCCTCGAGCACGGCGACGGCGACTTCGTCCAGCTCGTCTGCCGACGGCTCCCGATGGCGATGATCTACGACATGATGGGGCTGCCGGAGGACCAGCAGGACGCGCTGGCCGAGGCGGCGGACCTGCTGGTGAGCGCCAACGACCCGGAGGTCCGCGCGCGGCACGGCGTCGACGACCCGCTCCAGCTCATGGGGCAGGCCCTCATGGCGCTCCTCGGCCCGGGCCTGGCGTGCGCCGACGAGCGCCGCCGCGCCCCGCGCGACGACCTCATGACCAACCTCGTGCAGGCCGAGGTCGACGGCCAGTCGCTGACCGACGAGGAGATCGGCGCGTTCTTCGTCCTGCTCTCCGTCGCGGGCAACGACACCACGCGGAACACGATCGCGCACGGCGCGCTGGCCCTCACGCAGTTCCGCGACGAGCGCCGTCGGCTGCTCGACGACCTCGACGGGCGCCTGGGCACGGCGGTCGAGGAGATGGTGCGCTGGGCGAGCCCGGTGCTGACCTTCCGCCGCACGGCGACCGAGGACACCGAGCTGCGCGGGCAGCGGATCGCGGCCGGGGACAAGGTCGTGATGTTCTACGAGTCCGGCAACCGCGACGCCGCCGTCTTCGACGATCCGCTCCGGTTCGACGTCACCCGCGACCCCAACCCGCACCAGGGCTTCGGCGGCGGCGGGCCGCACTTCTGCATGGGGAACATGCTCGCCCGCACCCAGCTGCGCGAGATCTGGCGGCGCCTCCTCACCGCGGCCCCCGACTTCGAGGTCGGCGAGCCCGCGCGCCTGACCAGCAACTTCGTCAACGCCGTGAAGTCGATGCCGATCCGGTTGAACCGGTAGCCAGCTGGTCCGCCGGCCATCGCGCGTGGTGGCGGACGAGCACCTCGAACAGGTCGAGCTGCGCCGCGAGGTCCACCGGCGGACCCGCGTGGTGGAGCTGCTGGTGCCCGACGAGCAGGCTCAGGCCGACCTCGGCGAGGGTCGCGGTCAGCGTCTCGTCGTCGATGAGCGGGGCGATGACCTCCCGGACGGCGGCCCGGCGGCCGTCGTCCACGCGCTGCTGGGCCGCGGCCACCGCCGCGTCGCTGCCCGCCCAGCGCCGGATCGCGGTCTCGGCGTCGTGCGGGATCGTCAGGGCCAGGCCCTTGAGCAGCGTGACGCGCTCGCCCGGGTCCTGGACCTCCGCCCGGCGCACCAGCTCGAGCGGGCGGTCGACCTCCTCGGCGGCCCAGTGCTCGAGCAGCGCGGCGACGAAGCCGTCCCAGCTGCCGAAGTGGTGGTAGAAGCTCCCGCTGGTGACCCCGACCTCGCGGCACAGCCGGCCGATGCGCAGCGTGGGCAGGCCCGGACCCGCGAGCAGGCGCATCGCGGCGGCGAAGAAGGTCTCGGGAGTGGCCGAGCGAGCCATGGGCAGGTGGTCCCTCCGGGACGGAGCGGGTCCGGACCGCCGCGACGAGATCCGGATGGCGACCGTAACCTACGGTACGTTCCGCCTCCGGACACGACGACCGGGGCAGCGCCCGACCGCGCAGGAACCCGCCTAGACCCCGACGTGGGCGCGGATGAGCTCGGCCAGCCGATCCGGGGCCTCGTCCGGGATCCAGTGGCTGACGCCGGGAAGTACCTCGAGCCGGTACGGGGCCAGGACGAAGCGCGGGTTCTGGTCGACGGCCGCGCGGGTGACGAAGCGGTCGCCGTCGCTCCACACCATGAGTGACCGGCGCTGGACCGGGCGGCGGGTGAAGCCGGGCGCCGCGAGCGGCAGCGCGCGGTACCAGTTCACCGGGCCGGTGACGGCGCCGGCGAGCGCGGCGGCGTCGCGCCGGGCGGCCTCGGCGCCCGCGCCGGCGCGGCGCAGCACCGCGGCCAGCCGGGCCTCGTCGTCGAGCAGTGCCTCCGCCAGCCACGGCAGCTGGAACACGCCCATGTACCAGGAGTGCAGGAGCTGCGGGCCGTGGACCATCCCGCGCAGGAAGGCCGCGGGGTGGGGCACCGAGACGCCGGTGACGGAACGGACGAGCTCCGGGCGGTGCGCCGCGAGCGCCCAGGCCACGACCGCGCCCCAGTCGTGCCCGACGACGTGCACCGATCCGGCGCCGGACGAGGTCACCAGGGCCGCGGCGTCGTCGACGAGGTGCTCGACGCGGTACGCGGCCCGCCCGCTCGGGCGGGCGCCGGGGGAGTAGCCGCGCTGGTCGGGCGCGAGGGTGCGCAGGCCGGCGGCGTGCAGGCGCTCGGCGACCGGCGCCCAGCTCGCCGAGGTCTGCGGGAAGCCGTGCAGGAGCAGCACGGTGTCGTCGGCGTCGGCGGGGCCCCCGTCGACGACGTCGAAGCGGAGGGCTCCGCGGGTGAACCCGGTCATGCGTTCGCCGGTCATGGTCCACATCCTGCCCGTCCGGGGGCGCTGCGCCGGACGGGGACGTCGATCACGTCCGCGACACGGTCCGAACTGGCCTCGCGAGCGTGATCGTCGCGTTACGGTCGCTGCGCGTCCGGCGTCGGCCGCGGGAAGGACACGATGAACTCGCGCCTGCGCCTCCTGATCATCCTCGTGGTCGTGGCGATCATCCTGTACTTCGTGATCAGCCAGCCGGACGCCGCGGCCGCCACCGTCCGCACGATCATCGCGGCGATCGGCGACGCCATCAACCAGATCATCCGCTTCTTCCGCGGCCTGACCGCCTGACCCGGCTCACCCCTCGGTGAGGATCCGCCGCACCAGGTGCATCGCCAGGACGACCGAGCGCTCCCGGACGTCGCCGCGGTCGCCGGGCAGCACCGGGTCGCGGGCGACCTCGCGCCCGTCGGCGGTCCGCACCGAGAAGCAGACGTACCCGACCGGCTTCTCCGCCGTGCCCCCGCCCGGACCCGCGACGCCGCTGATCGCGACCGCGACGTCCACCCCGAGCCGCTCGAGCGCGCCGCCGGCCATGGCGTGGGCCACCTCGGGGGACACCGCCCCGTGCGCCTCGATCAGGTCGTGGGGCACGCCGAGCAGGTGCTCCTTGGCCTCGTTCGCGTAGGAGACGATGCCGCCCTGCACGTGCGCGGAGGCGCCTGCGGGGGCGGTGAGCCGCCCGGCGAGCAGGCCGCCGGTGCACGACTCGGCGGTCGCGATCGTCCGGCCCTCCAGCAGCCGGAAGACCAGGTCGTCGATCGTCTCGCCGGTGCGGGAGAAGACGGCGCGCCCGTGGCGCGCCTCGATCTCGGCGACGACGGCGTCGTGCGCGGCCCGCGCCGCCTCGTCGCCGGGCCGGCGCCGCAGGTCGACCTCGAGGGTGAAGTCGCGCAGGCACGTCACGATCTCCAGCGGCGCGAGGTCGGTGTGCTCGCCGACGGCGCGCAGCGTCGCGGCGATCTCGGACTCCGGGACGCCGAAGAGCCGCAGGTGGGTCTCGTCGAAGGGGGCGGCGCGCTCCAGCAGGGCGCGCATCGGCGCGGCGGTCAGGGCGTCGTCCCACATGCCCCGGACCTCGCGCGGCGGGCCGGGCAGCACCAGCACCGTGGGCGCGTAGCCGTCCGGCCCCTCACCGGGCGGGACCGCCAGCCCGGGGGCGGTGCCGACCGGCTGGATCGGGGTGGCCCCGCGGGGGACCATCGCCTGCTTGCGGTTGGCCTCGGCGAGGG
The DNA here is from genome assembly GCA_963716955.1 of uncultured Actinomycetota bacterium. GTDB lineage: Bacteria > Actinomycetota > Actinomycetes > Mycobacteriales > Pseudonocardiaceae > Actinomycetospora. The sequence goes on along the minus strand of CAVQUY010000012.1, from coordinate 40,474 downwards.
CGTCGGCGTCCCAGCGGAGGCGGTCGGCGAACCGGGAGATGATGTCGCCGACGACCTTCTCCATGTGCTCGTCGAGCTCGAGCGGCCGGCCGGTGACGTCCGCGACGACGGCGGCGGTGAGGTCGTCGGCGGTCGGGCCGAGACCGCCGCTGGTCACCACGAGGTCGACCCCCGCGCCGGCGAGGTGGCGCAGGGCGGACGCCATGTCGTCGGGCCGGTCCCCGACCAGCAGGATGTGCGCGACGTCGATCCCGAGCTCCCCGAGGCGCTCGGCGATCCAGGGCCCGTTGGCGTCGTGCACCCGGCCGGCGAGCAGCTCGCTGCCGGTGGCGACGATGCCGGCCGTGGGGGCCCGCCCGGGTGCCGGGTCCAGGGACATGCGTTCCTCCTCCGTGCGCCGGCCCCGGTCCACGGGGCCGGTCGGTGACGCCGTCGACGATCCCATCCGGGGCCCCGGCCCGCCGGGCCGCGCGGGAGGCGCAGCGCGCAGGTCCGGACGCCGGTGACCGTCTCGACGGATCGGACGCTCAGTCACCGGACGCGGTCGTCGACTCTGTCTCAATCGGCTTGTTGCCCCGTCCGGGTGACGCAAGACCGCCTGTCGTCATCAGGATTCTTGCGTAGAGTGAGCGGGTACACGATCGGGTCGTCCTCGGCTGGGTCGGGGCGAGGCTCTGGGGAGGCGTCGATGCACGGTCGGTGGGGCGCGGTGCCCGCCACCGCGCCGTGAGCGCGATCGCCGGCGTCCTCGCCGCGGTCGCGGTCGTGGTGGGCCTCGGGGTCGTGGCCGTCCCGCTCGTGCGCGCCGCCCGCGCGCGCCGCTCCCGGGACCTGCGCGCTCTCGGCCTCGTCGGCCGCTCCATCGCCGCCCGCGCTCCCGCCCGCCGCCACGACGACGGCCGGTCCGCGGCCCGGGAGGTCGCCGAGGCGGTCCGGGCGCGGTTCGGCGCGCGACGGGTCGTGCTCGCCGTCGGGCCGCTCGTGGAACAGGCCGGGGAGCCGCTGCCCGACGCGGTGCGGCTCGTCGACCTGGTCCCGCCGTCCGAGGCGTTCCGGTTCGGGCCCGGAGCCGCCCGGTGGCACCGGCGCACGGTGCCCGAGGCCGTCCGGCGCTGGATGGACGTCCGGGGGGCCGGCGAGGTCCTCGTCGCGCCGATCGCCCCGGAGGACGCCGAGGGCGACGGGACCCCCGACCCGGCGGGTGTCCGTCGCGGCGTGCTCGAGGTGCACGACCCCGCCCGCGCCGGCACCAGGCGCTGGCGCGCCCCGTCGCGCTCGGCGGTGCGCGGCGAGCTGACCCTGCTGGCGACGATCGCCCGGCAGGTGGGGGCCGAGGTGGAGAACAGCCGCCTGGAGGCACGCCTGCGCCGCGACGCCCACCGCGACCCGCTCACGGGCCTGCTCAACCGGCCGGGCTTCCTGCAGGCCGCGGCGGACCGCGTCCACGAGGGCACGGGCGCGGTCGCGATCATCTCCTTCGGGCTGCTCGACCAGGTCAACGACACCCTCGGGCACGCGCGGGGCGAGGAGTTCGTGGCCCTCGCGGCCCGCCGCCTCGAGACGGTCGGCGCGGGACGACGGGGTGGCGCCCGGGGAGCGGCTGACCGCGCGGCTCGAGGGCGACACGTACGCGGTCGTCGTCCCCGGGGTCGACGGCCCGGCCGCCCACGACGCCGCGGTGGCGATGCGCGAGCAGCTGGTCCGGCCCGTCGTCGTCGAGGGGATCCCGTTCGAGGCGCCCGTGCTGCTCGGCGTCGCCGCCATCGGCGCCCAGAGCCTCGCCGGGGAGCAGGACGGGGCCGTGCGGGCCTCGCGGCTGCTGTCCCGGGCCGACGTCGCCCTCGCGGCCGCGCGGCTCGGGGGCGATCCGGTGCGGTGCTACTCGCCGAGCATGGGCGAGCGGGCCGACCGCCGGCTCGCCCTGATCCGCGGCTTCGGCCCCGCCGTCGCCGACGGGAGCCTGCGCGTCCACTACCAGCCCACCGTCTCGCTGGCGGCGCGCACGGTCCTCGGGGTGGAGGCGCTCGCCCGCTGGGAGCACCCCGAGCTCGGGGCGCTGCTGCCCGACGAGTTCGTGCCCGTGCTGGAGGCGACCGGCCAGATCGCCGGCCTCACCGTCTTCGTCCTCGACGAGGCCCTCGCCGCGGCCCGGGGCTGGCTCGACCGCGGCCTGCGGCTCACCGTGGCGGTGAACCTGTCCGTCCGGTCGCTCGACGACTCCTTCCCGGCGCTGGTGGCCGACGCCCTCGCCCGGCACGAGGTGCCCGCCGAGCTGCTGACGCTCGAGGTCACCGAGAGCGGGGTGTCCGCCGAGCGCGAGTACGCGCTGCCGGCCCTGCGCCGCCTGCACGCCATGGGGTGCCGGCTCGCCGTCGACGACTTCGGCACCGGCCAGTCCTCGCTCGCCCACCTGCGCCGCCTGCCCGTCGACCAGGTCAAGATCGACAAGAGCTTCGTGCTGGGCATGGGCACCGAGACCGGGGACGCGGCCGTCGTGCGCGCGATCGTCGAGATGGGCCACACCCTGGGGCTGACCGTCGTGGCCGAGGGCGTCGAGGACGGGGAGGTCCGCGCCGCGCTCGCGGAGATGGGCTGCGACGTCGCGCAGGGCTATCTGGTGTCCCGTCCGCTCTCCGCGGGCCACCTCGACCAGTGGCTGGAGTACCTCGCGGCGCAGGGGGGTGCCACGCCCGGCGCCGTCGAGGGGGCTGTACGCTGGGTGCCGCCCGCGGGGACGACGCCGGAGACTTCCGGAGCCGCCTGACCAGCGGGAGGACTGGCCCCTTTAGCTCAGTCGGCAGAGCGTCTCCATGGTAAGGAGAAGGTCTACGGTTCGATTCCGTAAAGGGGCTCGGTGAGAGGGAACCGGCGGCTCGCCCGCCGGTTTCGTCGTGCGTCGGGGGTCGGACGGAATCCGGCTCCGCGGCGGGCACCGTGGCGGTGTAGCTCAGCTGGCAGAGCAAGCGGCTCATAATCGCTGTGTCGCCGGTTCAAGTCCGGCCACCGCTACCGAACAGCAGGACGAAGTCGAGAGGACACTCCCATGGCCGCGACCGATGTGCGCCCCAAGATCACGCTCGCGTGCGAGGAGTGCAAGAACCGCAACTACATCACCAGGAAGAACCGGCGCAACGACCCCGACCGGCTCACCCTGAAGAAGTTCTGCCCCAACTGCGGCTGCCACCGCGGCCACCGCGAGACCCGCTGAGCCCCGGAGCACACGCCGTCGTGCCGCTGGACGCCTCGTTCGTCGGACGCAGCTGGGCCCCGCGCTCGTATGCGGTCGGCCGGGAGAAGGTCCGGGAGTTCGCGCGCGCGGTGGGGGCCACCGACCCGGTGCACACCGACCCGGACGCCGCGCAGGCGGCCGGGCACGCCGACGTCGTCGCCCCGCCGACCTTCCCGGTGGTGTTCACGTGGGACGCCACCCGGGAGGTCGTCGACGACCCGGCCCTGGGCCTGGACTTCTCGCGCGTGCTGCACCGCGACCAGTCGTTCGAGCTGCACCGGCCGGTCGTGGCCGGCGACGTCCTGACCACGGTGGTGACCGTGGACGAGATCCGCGAGCTCGCCGGCAACGACGTCGTCACCTTCCGCTGCGACGTCACCGACCCCGACGGGACGACCGTGCTGGTCAGCCGGGCGACCCTCGTCGGGCGCGCCGGGGAACCGGCGTGAGCGGGCTGCCCCCGGTCGCGGTCGGGCGACGAGCTGCCCGGCCGCACCGTGCCGATCACCCGCGCCGGCCTCGTCCGCTACGCCGGCGCCTCCGGGGACCTCAACCCCATCCACTGGAACGAGCGCACCGCGCGTCGCCGTGGGGCTGCCCGGCGTCATCGCGCACGGGATGCTGACGATGGCCCTCGCCGCGCAGTACGTCGCCGAGTGGGCCGGTGACCCCGCTGCCGTGCGCTCCTTCTCCACCCGCTTCACCCGCCCCGTCGTGGTGCCGGACGACGACGAGGGCTCGTCGCTGGAGCTCGGCGCGACGGTGAAGTCCGTCGACGACGACGGCGACGGTCACCCTCGCCGTGACGGCCACCGGCCCCGACGGCAAGGCCGTCCTCGGCAAGGCGATCGCGGTCCTGCGCTAGCGCGGCTGCGGTGCCCCCGCGACGATCCGGCCGCTCTATCGACGAGGGTCCCCTCGTGCGTGGGGCGTCAGCTCGCCGTGGCCGAGCCGCCCAGCGCCGCGACGACCGCCCGGGACAGCGCGGCCGAGCCCAGGGCGTTCGGGTGCACCGGGAACGCCGGCGCCGTCGGGATCAGCCCCTCGATCCACTTCGTGCCGGGCGCCTGGCAGACGTCGTGGCCGACCGTCGAGGTGGCGGTGTCGACGTAGGTGGCCGACCCGGCGTCCGCGCTGCGCTGGATGCGGCTGTTCAGGTCGGTGAGCACCCCGCGCAGGTAGTCGACGTCGCCCGGCGTGATCGGGACCGCCGGGTAGCAGCCCGGGCCCGAGGCGGGCAGCACCGACGGGTAGCCGACCAGCGCCACCCGGGCGTCCGGGGAGCGGCGGTGGACCTCCTTCAGCACCGTGGCGAGCTTGCCGCCGAGGGCGTTGATCCGCGCTCGGAGCTCGTCCGTGCCGCCGGCGGTGTAGTGGTCCCTGCAGGGCGACCCGAACGGCGTCGCCGACAGGCAGGTCCGCACGATCTCGGAGAACCCGATGTCGTTGCCGCCGATCCCGATCGTGACCAGCTTCGTGCGTCTTCGCGAGCGCCGAGTACTGCGGCGGGTTGACCCCGGAGTCGGTCGTCTGCGCGGTGCCGAACTCCGTGGTGGTCGCCCCCGAGCAGCTGACGTCGGTGAGCTGCGCGCCGAACGCCGTCGCGGTCAGGTGCGGGTAGTTGTTCACCGACCGGAAGCACCCCGGGGGCGGCCCGGCGTTGGTCCCGGTCAGCGGGGAGGCGGTGTAGGAGTCGCCCAGCGCCACGTACGGAGAGGTGCCCCCGCCCGTGGGCGCCGCCGAGGCCACCCCGGCCCCGCCGAGCAGCACGGCCGCCGTGACCAGGCAGGACAGCACCGACCGAACGCCCACGTCTCCCCCTCGTCCCCGCCGACCCGTACCTGCGCGCGGCGGCCGGCTCGCCCCGGCCGCCGTCGTGCCCCGTCAGGACATCTCGGCCAGCAGGTCGGCCATCCGGCCGACCCCGGTCCGCAGGTCGTCGTCGCCCAGGGCGTAGGACAGCCGGAAGTACCCGGGCGTCCCGAAGGCCTCGCCCGGCACGACCGCGACCTCGGCGTGCTCGAGGATCGCCGCCGCCAGGTCGACCGAGGTCTGCGGTCGCGCGCCGCGCAGCTCGCGCCCGAGCAGCCCCCGCACGTCGGCGTAGGCGTAGAAGGCGCCGCGCGGCGTCGGGCACTCGACGCCGTCGATCGCGGAGAGCATCTCGACGATCGTGCGCCGGCGGCGGTCGAACGCCGCGCGCATCTCCGCGACCGCGTCCAGCGACCCGGACACCGCCTCGAGCGCGGCGCGCTGCGCGACGTTGCAGACGTTGGAGGTGAGGTGGGACTGCATGTTCGCGGCGGCCTTGACCACGTCGTCCGGGCCGATCAGCCAGCCCACGCGCCACCCGGTCATGGCGTAGGTCTTGGCGACGCCGTTGACGACGATGCAGCGGTCGGCCATCTCGGGGACCGCGACCGGCATCGAGACGTGCTCCGCGCCGTCGTAGACCAGGTGCTCGTAGATCTCGTCGGCGATCACCCAGATGCGGTGCTCGGCGGCCCAGCGCCCGATGGCCTCGACCAGCTCCCGCGGCGCGACCGCGCCGGTGGGGTTCGACGGCGAGCACCACAGCAGCACCTTGGTGCGCGGGGTCCGTGCGGCCTCGAGGGCCTCGACGGTCGGCAGGAAGCCGGTGGAGGCGTCCGTGTCGACCTGCACCGGGTCGCCCCCGGCCATGCGGGCGGCCTCGGGGTAGGTGGTCCAGAACGGCGCCGGGCAGCAGCACCTCGTCGCCCGGGTCGACGATCGTCGCGAACGCCTCGAACACGGCCTGCTTGCCGCCGTTGGTGATGAGCACCTGGGAGGGCTTGACCTCCCAGCCGGAGTCGCGCCGCGTCTTGGCGGCGACGGCCTCGCGGAGCTCGGGGAGCCCGCCGGCGGGGGAGTAGCGGTGGTTCTTGGGGTCGCCGCACGCGGCGACGGCGGCGTCGACGACCGGCTGCGGCGTCGGGAAGTCCGGCTCGCCCGCGCCGAACCCGATGACCGGGCGCCCGGCCGCCTTGAGGGCCTTCGCCTTCGCGTCCACCGCCAGCGTCGCCGACTCCGCGATGCCCCCGATGCGCGCGGAGATGCGGCGGTCGGTGGCGGCAGGAGCGAGGTCCCCGGAGGTCGAGGACGGGCCGGAGGACGTGACTGCGGTCATGGTCCGGGATTCTCGCAGACGCCCCGGCCCGGCCCGCGAGGCGATTCCGTCGTCCGTGCGCGCGCGGAGGCCGGGGCGCGGGCCGGTGCGGGGGGTGCCGTAGGATCGACCCACGGGACGACGGGTCCTCGGTCTCGGCGTGCGTGCGCTGCGGTGCTCGCGCGCCCGGCGGCAGGTCCCGGTGTCCGGCGGCTCCCGACGGGTCGCCACAGGGGCGTAGCTCAATTGGCAGAGCAGCGGTCTCCAAAACCGCAGGTTGCAGGTTCAAGTCCTGTCGCCCCTGCATTCCGGGCCGCGGCGCGGACACGACGGACACGGTGGTCCGGCCCGATCGGGCCGCCGGGGTGAGGACGGAACGAGTGAGCGAGGACACGGGCGGGCGGCGGCGCCCCGGTGCCGACGGCGCCGGGCGACCCGACGACGCCGGGTCCCGTCCCGTCACCGCGGCCGGACGACGACGCCGCGGGGCGGCCGACGGGGACGAGGCCGGGGGCACCACCCGGGTCGTGGCACGCGGGGACAAGGGCGCCCCCACGCCGTCGCGCGACGCCGCGCGCCCGGGGTCGTCGGACGGCTCGGTGATCGCCCGGCTGCGGCGGTTCCTGCGCGAGGTCGTCGCGGAGCTGCGCAAGGTCCACTGGCCGACGCGGCGCCAGATCGTCGTCTACACGGTGGTCGTCCTGGTGTTCGTCGCGTTCATGGTCACGCTGGTCGGGCTGCTGGACATCGGGTTCCAGAAGCTCACCTTCGCCCTGTTCGGCTGATCTCCGCCCCGGCGGGGCACGACGGCCGGCACCACCGCGCGGGAGGGCCGCGCACCCGAAGGAAGTGAGACGAGAAGTGACCTCCGGAGAAGTTGGCGAGCACGAGCCCGAGCCCGAGCTCGTCGCCGAGTCCCGCACGCGCGGCGTGATGGTGCGCGAGGGCTCGGACCTGAGCACCGAGGAGGCCCCGGCCACCCTCGACGACGCGCAGGTGGCCCGGGCCGCCGCGCAGGCGCGCGAGGACGCGGGCGACGACGCCGACGACGAGGCCGCGGCGCACGACCCCGAGGCCGACCTCGAGGCGGCGCGCGAGGCGCTCGGCGTGCCCACGGGGGACGAGCCCTCCGAGCTGCCCGACCAGGCCGTCGGCGACGCCGACGAGACCGCGGTCGGCGCCGCGGGCGCCGCGGCCGAGGAGCCCGTCGCCGACGGAGCCCGTCGCCGAGGAGGACGACGAGCCCGAGGACCCGGTCGCGGCGCTGAAGGAGTCCCTGCGCCTCGCCCCCGGCGACTGGTACGTCGTGCACTCCTACGCCGGCTACGAGAACAAGGTGAAGACCAACCTCGAGACGCGCGTGCAGACGCTCGACGTCGAGGACTTCATCTTCCAGGTCGAGGTGCCCACCGAGGAGGTCACCGAGATCAAGAACGGGCAGCGCAAGCAGGTCCAGCGCAAGGTGCTGCCCGGCTACATCCTCGTGCGGATGGACCTCAACGACGCCTCGTGGAGCGCGGTGCGCAACACCCCCGGCGTCACCGGGTTCGTCGGCGCGACGTCGCGCCCCTCGCCGCTGACCCTCGACGAGGTCACGAAGTTCCTGCTCCCGCGGCAGGAGACGCCGAAGAAGGCCAAGGGCGGCGACGGCGCGGCCGCGGCCGCGGACACCGGGCGCGGCGCCCCGTCGGCGGTCGAGGTCGACTTCGAGGTCGGCGAGTCGGTCACCGTCATGGACGGGCCGTTCGCGACCCTCCCGGCGAGCATCTCCGAGGTCAACGTCGACGCCCAGAAGGTCAAGGTCCTGGTCTCCATCTTCGGCCGCGAGACGCCGGTCGAGCTCGGGTTCAACCAGGTCTCGAAGATCTAGCGGGAACACCACAACGTCCCCCGGCGCTGTCCTCGAGCGAGGGCGCCGGGGACGACGCCGGTCCGCGGTCCGGACGCGCCCGGTGCTCCGAGAAGAACGTGAGGAAGCTGTAGGGATGCCCCCGAAGAAGAGGCGACTGTCCGCGGTCGTCAAGCTGCAGATCAAGGCCGGCGCGGCGACGCCCGCGCCGCCCGTCGGCCCCGCGCTGGGCCAGCACGGCGTCAACATCATGGAGTTCTGCAAGGCCTACAACGCGGCCACCGAGGCGCAGCGTGGTCAGGTCGTGCCGGTCGAGATCTCGATCTACGAGGACCGCTCCTTCGACTTCGCGCTGAAGACGCCGCCGGCGGCCAAGCTGCTGCTGGCCGCGGCCGGCATCCAGTCGGGCAGCGCGACGCCGCACACCAAGAAGGTCGGCTCGGTGACCGACGCCCAGGTCCGCGAGATCGCGCAGACCAAGATGGCCGACCTCAACGCGAACGACATCGACCAGGCCGCCAAGATCATCGCCGGGACCGCCCGGTCGATGGGCCTGACCGTCTCCGGCTGAGGACCCCTCACCGGGACCCGTGGGAGGGCGAGCGCCGCCCGTCACCACACCTGATCCGCAAAGCATCGAAGGACAGCACATGAAGCGCAGCAAGGCCTATCGCCAGGCCGCCGAACTGATCGACGAGGAGCGGCTGTACGCGCCGCTCGAGGCCGTCGAGCTCGCCAAGAAGACGGCGTCGACGAAGATGGACGCGACCGTCGAGGTCGCCATGCGGCTCGGGGTCGACCCCCGCAAGGCCGACCAGATGGTCCGCGGCACGATCAACCTGCCCCACGGCACCGGCAAGACGGCCCGCGTGATCGTCTTCGCGACCGGTGACAAGGCCACCGAGGCCGAGAACGCCGGCGCCGACGTCGTCGGGTCGGACGACCTCATCGAGCGCATCCAGGGTGGCTGGCTCGAGTTCGACGCCGCCGTCGCCGCGCCCGACCAGATGGCCAAGGTCGGCCGGGTCGCCCGCATCCTCGGCCCGCGCGGCCTCATGCCCAACCCGAAGACCGGCACGGTCACCCCGGACGTGGCCCGTGCCGTCTCCGACATCAAGGGCGGGAAGGTCAACTTCCGCGTCGACAAGCAGGCGAACCTGCACCTCGTCATCGGCAAGGCCAGCTTCGACGCCGAGAAGCTCGTCGAGAACTACGGAGCGGCGCTCGACGAGATCCTCCGCGCGAAGCCGTCCGCGGCCAAGGGCCGCTACGTCAAGAAGATCACCGTGACGACCACGGTGGGCCCCGGCATCCCCGTGGACCCGAGCCGGACGCGGAACCTCACCGCGGCCGACAACGCCTGAGGTCGTCCGCGGCACGCACGACCGGCCCGGGCCACCCCGCTCGTCGGGGTGGCCCGGGCCGTCCCGTATCCTGGAATGGACACCACCGGCGGGCGCGTTCCGCCGGCATCGTCACCGAGTTCCACCCGAGACCGCTGGTCTCCTCCCGGATGTCGGGAGGACGAAGGCCCCTCGACGGGGGCGTCCCGCGCAGGAGGACGAGGCAGCGATGCGTGCGGGCCCACGGGCCCGCCGCCCCGCGAAGCCCCGTGCGACTGCGCACGGGGCTTCTCCCGTCTCCGGGCCCCGGCGTGATCGGTCGACCTCGGTCCACCCACGCTCGATGCAGGAAAGGAGGCGCGGATGGCCGAACGTGCACCGGCCGCCGAGAAGGTGGCCGCCGTCGCCGAGATCGCCGCGGAGTTCCGCGACGCCTCGGCCATGGTCGTCACCGAGTACCGAGGCCTGACGATGTCGCAGATCACGAAGCTGCGGCGCTCGCTGGGCAACGACGTCAACTACACCGTCGCCAAGAACACGCTGGTCAAGCGGGCTGCCGCCGACGCGGGCGTGGAGGGCCTCGACGACCTGCTCGTCGGGCCGACGGCGATCGCCTTCGTGTCCGGGGAGCCCGTCGACGCCGCCAAGGCGCTGCGCGAGTTCAGCAAGGACAACAAGGCGCTCGTGGTCAAGGGCGGCTACATGGAGGGGCGCGCCCTCTCCGCCGCGGAGATCGACCAGCTGGCCGATCTCGACTCGCGCGAGGTCCTGCTGGCGAAGCTCGCCGGCGCGATGAAGGGCAACCTCGCCAAGGCCGCGGGCCTGTTCGCCGCCCCGGCCTCGCAGATCGCCCGCCTCGCGCAGGCCCTGCAGGACAAGCGGGCCGCCGAGAGCACCGGGAGCACCGAGGAGGCCGTGGAAGCGGTCGAGTCGGCCGATGCCGCGGCCGAGTCCTGAGCCCTGAACCACCCCACCTGATCCCGTTTCTAGGAAGGAACGCCTCACCATGGCGAAGCTGTCCACCGACGAGCTGCTCGATGCCTTCAAGGACATGACGCTGCTCGAGCTCTCGGAGTTCGTGAAGAAGTTCGAGGACACCTTCGAGGTCACCGCCGCGGCCCCGGTCGCGGCCGCGGCCGCCCCCGCCGCCGGCGGCGGCGCCGCGCCGGTCGAGGAGGAGAAGGACGAGTTCAACGTCGTCCTCGAGGCCGCCGGCGACAAGAAGATCCAGGTCATCAAGGTCGTCCGCGAGGTCGTCTCGGGCCTGGGCCTCAAGGAGGCCAAGGAGCTCGTCGAGAGTGCCCCGAAGCCGATCGTCGAGGGCGCCACCAAGGAGGCCGCCGAGGCCGCCAAGGCGAAGCTCGAGGAGGCCGGAGCCAAGGTCAGCCTGACCTGATCCGCCTCGACCCGCGCCGGGCACGGCGCGGGCTGTTCGACCGCCACGACGGGGCGGGGTCCCACCGGGACCCCGCCCCGTCGTCGTTTCTAGGCCCGTTCGGACCAGCGAAAAGGCGGCACTGGTAATCCGTTCGCCCAGGGTCGATACCGACGGACGTACCCAACAGACCTCCCCGGGTGACCGGTGTTACCTGTCCAGTAACCTCCCACCGCGCTCGTCGTTGTCGATGTGATGCCCGACTCGTCGGGGGACCGCGTCGTTCCACGGCGCACAGCGCGGAGCCTGCTACTGCCGGCTCGTCGCGACGGGTCGGACACCAGGCCGGGAGGAAACATCGATGGGTGGCGTCGAGGTCGGGATCAAGAATCTCTCGAAGTCGTTCGGGAGTTCGAACATCTGGTCCGACGTGACGTTGACCCTTCCGGCCGGTGAGGTCAGCGTGCTGCTGGGCCCGTCGGGGACCGGGAAGTCGGTGCTGCTGAAGTCGATCATCGGGTTGCTCAAGCCCGAGAAGGGGTCGATCTTCATCCACGACACCGACCTGGTGCGGTGCTCGGAGTCCAAGCTCTACGAGATCCGCAAGTTGTTCGGGGTGCTGTTCCAGGACGGTGCGCTGTTCGGGTCGATGAACATCTTCGACAACATCGCGTTCCCGCTGCGTGAGCACACCAAGAAGGGCGAGTCCGAGATCAAGGACATCGTCATGGAGAAGCTCGACCTGGTCGGGCTGGGTGGGGCGGAGGACAAGCTGCCCGGGGAGATCTCGGGGGGGATGAAGAAGCGCGCCGGGCTGGCGCGGGCGCTGGTGCTCGACCCGGAGATCATCCTGGTCGACGAGCCGGACTCCGGGCTGGACCCGGTGCGCACGGCGTATCTGAACCAGTTGATCGTGGACCTGAACACCCAGCTCGACGCCACGATCCTGATCGTGACCCACCACCTGGGGACGGCGCGGTCGCTGCCGGACAACATCGGGATGTTGTTCCGCCGCAACCTGGTGATGTTCGGCCCCCGCGAGGTGCTGCTCACCAGTGAGGAGCCGGTGGTGCAGCAGTTCCTGCAGGGTCGGCGGGTGGGGCCGATCGGGATGTCGGAGGAGAAGGACTCGGCCCAGATGGAGGCCGAGATGGAGGAGCTGAAGAAGCAGGGCGGGTCGGCGGAGTCCGAGGAGTCGTTCATCGACCCGCAGTTGATGCCGACCGAGGGGCTGGGGGAGCGCAAGGCCACCCAGCGGCGCAAGGACCGGGTGATGCAGATTCTGCACACGCTGCCGGAGAAGGCGCAGACCGCGATCCTGGAGTCGTTGACCGAGGAGGACATGCAGCGTTATGGCATCTCCAAGGACCAGGACCGCACCGAGCTGATCGAGATCACCCGGGAGAACCCGCCCGAGGACGCCGACCCGTTCGGGTACCAGGCGATGCAGGAGTCCTCCTCGGAGTCGATGGTGGAGGGCTCCCCGGCCGGCGAGGGCGAGGGCGAGGGCGACAAGGCCGGCAGCGGGGACCCGAACGCCGACGCCGAGGCCCGCCGGGCGCCGCCGGACCCGCCGGAGTCCGACGAGCCGCTGGTCGGGGTCCCGGTCGACGAGTACGCCGGGGGCACGGTGGTGCTCCCGCAGGCCGGGGAGCACACCAAGTCCGACGAGGACAAGACCGGCGCCTCCGGCAGCGACTCCGACTCCGACGGCGACTCCGAGGACCAGGACACGTCCGACCAGGACACCGAGGTCCACCAGCGGCCCGAGCAGGACCAGGACCAGGACCACGACGACCCGACCACCGAGCAGATCCCGGTGGCCGGCGAGGGCGACCGCGGGTCGTCCGAGCAGTCGCAGGGCGAGCGCTCCTCCCGCGGTGACGAGCGCGGCGGCTGGGCGAGCTCGAACGGGTCCGGATCGAACGGCCCCGACGCGAACGGCTCCGGCGCCCGGGGCGGAACGTCGTCCTCGTCCGGCTCGCAGCGCGACGAGGGCGGCCTGCGCCGCCTCTTCCGCCGGAGCGGCTCGTGACGTCACGCATCGCCGCCGGACGCTTCCCGGGCGCCGGCGCGCTGAGCGCGACGGGCAAGCTCTTCGCACTCGGTCTGGACATCTTCGTCGGCATCTTCCAGCCGCCGTTCCAGACCAAGGAGTTCATCGAGCAGTGCTGGTTCGTCTCGCGGGTGTGCATCCTCCCGTCGGCGCTGGTCTCGATCTCGTTCGGCTCGGTGATCTCGCTGCAGCTCGGGTCGCTGATCCGGCAGTTCGGCGCCCAGTCGTTCTCGGGCGCGGCGAGCACGCTGGCGGTCATCCAGCAGGCCGCTCCCGTCATCTGCGCCCTCCTGGTGGCCGGCGCCGGCGGCTCCGCGATCTGTGCGGACCTCGGCGCCCGGACCATCCGTGAGGAGATCGACGCGATGGAGGTGCTGGGCATCAACCCGATCCAGCGCCTCGTCGTCCCCCGCGTCCTCGCGGCGATGCTCGTCTCGGCGCTGCTGTTCGGCCTCGTGTCGATCGTCGGCGTCGCGGGCGGCTACTACTTCAACGTCGTGCTCCAGGGGGTCACCCCCGGGGCGTACGTGCAGGGCTTCTCCGCCCTGTCCAAGCCCACGGACCTCGTCGTGGGCTTCATCAAGGCGGTGCTGTTCGGCCTCGCGGCCGGCGTCGTCGCGGCCTACCGGGGGTTGAACCCCTCGGGCGGCCCGAAGGGCGTGGGGGACGCGGTCAACCAGGCCGTGGTCATCACGTTCATCCTGCTGTTCGCGATCAACGTGATCGTGTCGGCGGTCTACCTGAACCTCGTTCCCCCGAGCAAGTTCTAGCGATGAACCTGCTTCCGACGCTGTTCGCTCCCCACAGGGCCGGAGACACCACATGGCAGTGATCACCCGCAGCGCGCGGGCGCTCGTCGACGCACCCCTCGGGCTGCTCGACACGATGGGCGACCAGGCCGCCTTCTACGCGAAGACGATCGGCTGGATCCCCCGCACCCTGCGCCGCTACAAGCGCGAGGTGCTCCGGCTGCTCACCGAGGTGGCCTTCGGCTCCGGCGCGCTCGCGCTCATCGGCGGCACGGTCGTCATCGTCGCGACGCTGACGTTCTTCACCGGCTCCGTCGTGGGCCTGCAGAGCTACTCGGCCCTGAACCAGATCGGCACCTCGGCGTTCGCCGGCTTCGTCACGGCGTACTTCAACACCCGCGAGGTCGCGCCCCTGGTCGGTGCGCTGGCGCTCTCGGCGACGGTCGGCGCCGGCTTCACCGCCCAGCTCGGCGCCCAGCGGGTGTCGGAGGAGATCGACGCGCTCGAGGTCATGGCGGTGCCGTCCCTGCCGTTCCTCGTGACGTCGCGGGTGATCGCCGGCTTCATCGCCGTCATCCCGCTCTACGTCATCGGCCTGGTGGCGTCGTACTTCGCCTCACGGCTGCTCGTCACGAACTTCTACACGCAGTCGTCGGGCACCTACGACCACTACTTCAACCTGTTCCTGCCGCCGAACGACGTCGTCTACTCGTTCGCGAAGGTCCTGATCTTCGCCTTCGCGATCATCCTGATCCACTGCTACTACGGCTACAACGCCGGCGGCGGCCCCGCCGGCGTGGGCGTGGCGGTCGGCAACGCGGTGCGGAACTCGATCGTCGTCTTCACGGTCCTGGACAACCTGCTGACGCTCGCGATCTGGGGCACGACGACGTCGATCCGGATCGCGGGATGACCGCGCCCACGAAGGACCTCCGTCCGCCGCTGTCGCCCACCCGGCGCCGCCTCTCCGGCCTCGTGCTGCTCCTGGTGATGATCCTGATCGTCACCGGGTGCCTGCTGAACTTCAACAAGGTCTTCAAGCCCGTCGACATGGTCACGCTGCAGACCGCAACCGTCGGCAACCAGCTCTCGAAGCAGGGCGACGTGAAGGTGCACGGCGTCATCGTCGGCGAGATCAAGTCGGTCGAGTCCGACGGCCAGAAGGCCACGATCCAGATGGCGATCGACCCCGACGCGATCGCCTCGATCCCGAGCAACGTCACCGCGATGTTCATCCCGAAGACGCTCTTCGGCGAGCGGTACATCTCGCTCGACTTCCCGCCGAACCCGTCGCTCGAAGCCCCTGGCCGACGGCGACGTCATCAGCGAGGACCGGTCGCAGAACGCGACCGAGACCGAGCAGGTGCTGAACAACCTGCTCCCGGTGCTGAGCGCCGTGCAGCCGCAGAAGCTCTCGGACACCCTCGGGGCGATCTCGCAGGCCCTGTCCGGGCGCGGCCAGCAGCTGGGCGGCACCCTCGTGCAGCTCAACCAGTACCTGACGGGCCTCAACCCCTCGCTGCCCGACCTCCTCGCGGTGATCAACCGGCTGGCCCCGACCGCCGACATCTACAACGCGGCCACCCCCGACCTGATCGGCGCGCTCGACAACCTGGTGACCACGAGTCAGACCCTCGTCCAGCAGCGGGCGGCGTTCGAGTCGACGTTCCGCACGGTCACCTCGGCGTCGAACACGACGACCGACTTCCTCCTCGCGAACCGCGACAACATCATCAACCTGGCCGCGACCTCGCTGCCGGTCCTGGACCTCCTGGCGCGCTACAGCCCCGAGTTCCCCTGCCTGTTCCAGCAGCTCACGGACCTGACGCCCAAGATCAACCAGGTCCTCCACCCCGACACGGGGATCCAGATCGCGGCGCAGATCGTCCAGAACCGGGGTCCCTATCGGCCCAGCGACTCCCCGGCGTACGCGGACAAGCGCGGCCCGCGCTGCTACATCCTCAACGGCCGGGCGCCGCAGTACCCGCCGGAGGGACCGTTCGCGGACGGGTCCTTCGCGCCGCCGCCGGCGGCGGGGCCGCTGCAGGGCACCCTTCCCGGGGGAGCCCCGGCCGCCCTCGCCTCGCCGGCGACGGCCGGTGCCGCAGGCACGGGCGCCGGTCCGGCGACGGCGGGCTCGGGGACCGCGACCGCGGGATCCGGCACCGCGACGGCGGGCTCGGGGACCTCGACCGCGGGGACCACCACCCAGGGTCAGGGCGCAGCGAAGATCGACGCCGCGAACATCGGCCTGCCCAACACCCCGAACTCGCCCGAGGAGCGCCAGCTCGTGACCACGCTGACCGGGATGCAGATGGGCCTGCCGCCCGGGCAGGTCCCCGCGTTCGCGCCCTACCTGAGCGCCGCGACCATGCGCGGCACGACGGTGGAGCTCTCGTGAGGGGCGTCCTCGCACCGCTGATCAAGCTGGGCATCTTCGCCCTCGTGACGATCCTGTCGGTGATCCTGCTGCTCACCACCATCCAGAACCAGTTCTTCGGCTCGACCGAGACCTACAAGGCGGACTTCACCGACGCGTCAGGGCTGATCTCGGGCAGCGACGTCCGGATCGCGGGGGTCCGCGTCGGGGCGGTCGAGGACGTCCAGGTCGTCGACCGGTCGGTCGCCCAGGTCGAGTTCAGCGTCGAGGACACGCGGAAGCTCCCCGTCGGGGCGCTGTTCGCGATCAAGTACCAGAACCTCGTCGGGCAGCGGTACCTCGACATCCAGCGCGGCAACGGACCGATGAACCAGTACCTGCAGCCGGGGGCGACGATCCCGGTGACGCAGACCCAGCCGCCGCTGAACCTCACCACGGTGTTCAACGGGTTCAAGCCGCTGTTCCAGGCGCTGAACCCCGACGACGTCAACAAGCTGTCGTTCGAGATCATCCAGGTGCTCCAGGGCGAGGGCGGGAACGTCAACCAGCTCCTCGCGCAGACCGCGTCGCTGACGTCGACGATCGCCGACCGCGACGCCGTGATCGGCGACGTGATCAACAACCTGAACCTGACGCTCGACACCGTGAACGCCCGGGACGACAAGCTCTCGGGCCTGCTCGTGTCACTCCAGCAACTGGTCACCGGGCTGGCGCAGGACCGGGTCGCGATCGGTTCCACGCTGCAGCCGATCGCGAACCTCACCAACGCCACCGCCGGCCTGCTGCAGCAGGCCCGGCCGCCGCTGGCCGACGACATCGTCAAGCTCGGCCAGGAGTCGGACATCCTCAACCGCAACCGAGGCCTCGTGGAGAACGCCCTGCGGAACATCCCGCAAAAGGCCAACGACTTCGGCCGCGCCGGCAGCTACGGGTCCTGGTTCAACTTCTACCTGTGCTCGGCGGGCGTGACCGTGAACCTGGCGCCTCTGCCCCTCCAACCGATCAGCCTCTCGCTGCCGCCGGCGGCCCTGGGAGCGGGGTACCGATGCGGAGGCTGAAGCCGTTCCGGAAACGGAACCCCATCGTCATCGGTGCGGTGAGCATCATCGTGCTGGTGCTGCTCGTGCTCGCATCGCTGAACATCCGCGACCTGCCCCTCATCGGGCAGGGGGCCACCTACACCGCGAAGTTCGGCGAGGCGGCGGGCCTCCAGCCCGACGACGACGTCCGCGTCGCGGGCGTCCGGGTCGGGACGGTCACCTCCGTCGACCTCGACGGGAACGACGTCGTGGTCTCCTTCAAGGCCCCGGACACGTGGCTGGGCGACCAGACGCGGGCCTCGATCGAGATCAAGACGCTGCTGGGGCAGAAGTACGTCAACCTCCAGCCGGCCGGCAACCAGCCGTTGAGCTCGGACTCGCCGATCCCGCGGACCCGCACCACCGCGCCGTTCGACGTCATCGACGCGTTCTCGCAGCTCACGACGACCGTCGAGGGCCTCAACACCGACCAGCTCGGCGAGAGCCTCAACACGCTCTCGCAGACGTTGGACGCCTCCGCCGGGCCGATCCGCCCCGCGCTCGACGGGCTGTCGCGACTGTCCCGGACGATCTCCTCGCGGGACGCCGAGCTCGCGCACCTGCTCGCCAACACCCGGGCCACCACCCAGGTACTGGCGGCCCGGGACGGTGACATCGACGCGCTCATCAAGAACGGGAACCTGCTGCTGGGCGAGCTGCGCAGCCGCAAGGCCGCGATCGACGACCTGCTCAACGGCACGATCGCGCTCTCCCAGCAGCTGCGCGGGCTCGTCGCCGACAACCGGGCGACGCTCGGCCCGACGCTGGACAAGCTCAACGGTGTCCTCACCACGCTGCAGACCAACTCGGCCAACCTCGAGAACGGCATCCGCCTCTTCGCGCCGTTCGTGCGGGTGTTCGCCAACGTCGTCGGCAACGGGCGCTGGTTCGACGCCTACATCTGCAACCTCGATCCACCGATCGACCCGCGGTGCGTCCCGAACGATTCCGCGAACCAGCTGGCGTTCGCGCAGTCGCTGCTCTCGACGCTCACGCCGAACGCGGCCCTGGTCAACAACGCGGTCACCAGCCTCGGCCAGCCGCTGCTCCAGGCCGGCCAGGCCGCGGGGATCAACCTCAACACGCTGTTCCCCGGCGGTGTCCCGCTGATCAACCCGGCCGCGATCGGCCAGACCCCGGCCGCCGCGGCGGCCCCGGCCGCGCCGCAGACCCAGCAGCCCCAGACCCAGGGAGGGGGGTAACCGGTGACGACGCGTGTCTCGAACCTCTTCGACAGCCTCGCCCGCACGCTGGCCGTCGTCCTGATCGTGGCCCTCCTGGCCACCGCCGGGCTCTGGTACGCCCTGCAGCGCGGCAGCTCCCGGGAGATCACCGCCTACTTCTCCAGCGTGGTCGGCCTCTACACGAAGAACACCGTCGACGTGAGTGGCGTCCCGGTGGGCACGGTGGAGGAGATCGTCCCGCAGGGCAACGTCGTGCGTGTGACGCTCAAGGTCGACAACGAGGTGCCGATCTCGGCGGCGGCGAGGGCCGTCATCGTCGCCCCGACCCTGGTCTCCGACCGTTACGTCCAGCTCGGCCCGAACTACACCGGCGGGCCGATGATGAGCGACGGCGCGGTCATCCCCCTGGAGCGCACGGCAGTGCCGGTCGAGCTCGACCGCGTCTACAAGAGCCTCGACACGATCGCCACCGCGCTGGGCCCGAACGGCGCCGACAAGACCGGGGCCCTCAACCGGCTGCTGACGTCCTCGGCGAACACCCTCGGCGGCAACGGCGAGGCGATCAAGCAGACGATCACCGAGCTGGCGGGCGCCGTCGGGACCCTCTCGGACAACCGGGAGAACCTGTTCGCCACGGTCGACAACCTCGGTCAGTTCACCAACACGCTGGCCAACGACGACGGCCAGGTGCGGCTGCTGAACAACCAGCTCGCCGACTTCTCCGGCTTCCTCGCCAGCGAGCGCGGCACCCTCTCCGGCGTCCTGCAGACGCTGCCCCCGGCGCTGGAGGACGTCGCCTCCTTCATCCGGGACAACCGGGACGGCCTGCACACCGACGTCGCCAAGCTCGCGAGCATCACCGACATCCTGGTGCGCCAGCAGAAGGCCCTCACCGAGACCTTCGACGTCGCGCCGCTCGCCCTGAGCAACCTGACGAACTCCTACAACGCCAAGTACGGCACGCTCGACGTCCGCCCGGTGCTCGCGCCCGGGCTGAACCTGCCGACGCTCAACCCGCAGACGCTGCTCTGCGGCCTGCTGAGCGGCAACGCGCTCGGCGGCGTCCTCGGCGCCCTCTCGCCGGCCCAGTTGCCGACGCAGGTCTCCGAGGGGCTCGCCACCTGCGCCGCGCAGACACCGGCCGGCGCGGCGTCGCTGACGACCGCGCTCGCCCCGTACCAGCAGCTCGCAGCGCTGCTCAGCACCAACCAGACGGCCGCCGCCGCCGTGGGCAACGTCCTTCAGAACGGCGACGACCGCGGCGGTGCCCACGGCCACGGCCGCCGACCAGGCCGCCGCCCCGACCCAGCCGGGCCAGGGCCTCCTGCAGGGGCTGACGACCCGATGAGGGGGAGCGTGGCGATGACGAACCCGGCGACGGGAGCCGGCGGGGGACGGCTCCGGATGCTCTCGCGCCTGCTGCTCGTGGTCCTGGTGTCCGCCGTCGGCCTGGCCGGCTGCGGCTACCAGTCCGTTCAGGAGGTGCCGCTGCCCGGCGGCGCGGTGCTGGGCGACCACCCCTACGACGTCACGGCGCTGCTCTCCAACGTCGTCGACCTCGTCCCCAACGCGAGCGTGCGGACCAACGACGTCCCCGTCGGCGTCGTCCGCGAGGTCCGCCTCGCCCCCGACGGCTGGACCGCCGAGGTCACGATGTCGGTCAACGGGGACGTGGTCCTGCCGGCCAATGCGATGGCCAAGCTGCGCCAGACCAGCCTCCTCGGCGAGAAGTTCGTCTCGCTGGACAACCCGACGACGGCGCCGCCGCAGGGGAGGCTCCAGAACGGCGCGGTCATCCCGCTCGACCGGACCGACGTCGGCGTCCAGGTCGAGGAGGTCCTCGGGGCCCTCTCGCTGCTGCTCAACGGCGGCGGCGTCGAGAAGGTCCAGACGATCTCCCGGGAGCTCAACGCCGCGCTGAGCGGCAACGAGGACCAGCTGCGGGGACTGCTCGACAACCTCAACGTCTTCGTCGGGACGCTGAACCAGCAGCGCAGCGACATCGTCCGGGCCCTCGACTCGGTCGACCGGCTCTCGCAGACGCTCGTCACCCAGCGCGCCAAGATCGCGAACATCCTCGACAACCTGCAGCCCGGGCTCGACGTGCTCAACCAGCAGCGCGGGCTCCTCGTCACGACCCTCCAGTCGCTGGCGCGCCTCGGCGGGGTGGCGACCGACGTCATCGCCCGCAGCCAGGCGAACACCGTGGCCGACCTGCAGCGCCTCGAGCCGATCCTCGGCAACCTCATCGCCGCGGGTGACGCGCTGCCCGGCTCGCTCCAGATCCTGCTGACGATCCCGTTCGCGGACAACTCGCTGAACGTCATCAAGGGCGACTTCGCGAACATCGACGTGTCGTTGCAGGTCAACCTGAGCGACATCCTCGGCCTCATCACCGGCGGCAACACCGTGCCGGGGGTGGACCAGGTCTTCGCGCTGCTGCAGAACCAGCAGCTCACGTCCTCGGCCGGGACGACCGCGGCCCAGGCCGGGGCCAACCAGGTCAGGCGCAGCACCGCGGTGCCACTGGCCATTCCCGGCCTCAGCCCGAAGCAGGGGAACGGCAACTGACATGACCAAGCAGATCCGGAACCTCCTCATCCTGTTCGTGGTCATGTCGGTCGTCGGGATCGGCTACATCGCCTTCCGCTACGTCGGGGCCGACTCGCTGATCGGGCTCGGGCCCTACGTGGTCAAGATGGAGATGACCGATTCCGGCGGGATCTTCCCGAAGGCCTCGGTGAGCTACCGCGGCGTGGAGATCGGCAAGGTCGGCGACATGCGCTTCACGCCGACCGGGCTCGAGACCGACCTGGAGATCGAGCAGGACAGCCCCGACGTGCCCGCGTCCGCGATCGCGGTGATCGCGAACCGCTCGGCGGTCGGCGAGCAGTACGTCGACCTCGAGCCGCCCCGCGACGGCGGGCCGTACCTGCAGGACGGGTCGGTCATCCCCGCCGACCGGGTGCGCACGCCCGTGCCGGTCGACTCGCTGCTGAAGGACGTCAACCAGCTCGCGACGTCCGTGCCGATCCCGCAGCTGCAGACCACGGTGAACGAGCTCTACACGTCGTTCGACCGGACCGGGCCGGACCTGCAGCGCCTGCTCGACAGCTCGAACACGCTGGTCTCCACGGCGATCAGCCAGCTCCCGCAGACCACCGCACTCCTGCAGTCCAGCCGCGTCGTGCTGACCACGCAGAGCGAGTTGGGTCCACAAATCCTGTCGTTCAGCCGGAGCCTGGATCTGTTCACCGCCCAGCTCAAGGCCGACGACCCGAACCTGCGGCGGCTCGTGAACGCCGCGCCGCCGGCGGCCACCCAGCTCGAGGGCCTCATCCGGGAGACGGGCCCGGACCTGTCGCGGGTCCTCGCCAACCTGCTCACGACCGTCCGGATCGTCCAGCCCCGGCTCGCCGGGGTCGAGCAGTTCCTCGTGACCTACCCGGGTCTCTCGGCGGCGGCGCCGTCGGTGGTCCCCGGGGACGGCCGCGTGCACTTCGGCCTCGTGCTGAACCTCAACGACCCGCCCTACTGCCAGAACGGCGCCTACCTCCACCAGGCGGGCAACGGGGACCCGCAGACGACCTGGCAGCGCGCGGACGCGCCCCCGCCCGGCGGCGGTGGCCCGAACGGCTTCTTCCCGATGAACACCACCGTGTGGTGCAACCAGGGCGGCCCCATCGACCCGCGCGGGTCGCAGCACGCTCCGCTCCCCAACGGCGCCAAGCGGCCCTACGGCTCGCTCCTGGACCCGAACACGGCCTACGGGCCGCAGAGCCTGCCCGACCCGGCGCGTGCCGCGTCGGGCGACCCCAGCCAGCCCGTCCAGGGCGGGACGTCGACAGCCCAGGCCTCCCCCGCTGCGTCGAGCTCCGCAGCCTCATCGCAGAATGCGAACCAGACCACTGCGTTCTCCGGCGTGTCGTCCTCCCCAGCGGACGTGCTCGCCAACTCGAGACGTGGTGCCCCGCCGATCGTCATCCCAGGCCTGGGCTGAGCGCTGACGCGGGGGCGACCCCGAGGAGTTGACCATCACGCCTCCCACCGACACCGCCACCGAGACGGGCGCGACCCCGACGCGCCGGCGAAGCCTCCGGGCCCCGTCCCAGAAGACGAGGATCACCGTCCTCGCGGTCCTGACCGTGCTGGCCTTCGCGGCCGTCGTCGTGGCCGGGATTCTACTGGTGGGCCGGGACCCACGGCACGACGGCGACCCAGTCCGCGGATCGTGACGTCGCGGTCGACGCCGCCGAGCAGATCGTCATCAACATCAACACGGTCCATCCGCAGACGATCGACCAGGACCTCGCGGCCGCACAGTCCTCGCTGACCGACCCGATGCTCACCGAGTACGGCAAGGTCCGCCAGCAGTTCGCCGACAGCCTCAAGAAGGCCCAGGCGTCCGTGGTGGCCACCCCCGCCGGCGCGTCGCTCACGGCGTTCGACGACGACAAGGGGACCGCCTCGGCCCTCGTCGCCATCAACGTCACGGCCTCCAGCGCCAACCAGCAGCCCACCCAGAAGCAGCAGCTGTTCCAGGTCGACATGCAGCGCACCCCGGACGGCTGGAAGGCCGCGAAGGCTGCACCGACCGCCGGCCAGAGCTGAGGAAGGGGACTCACGTGCCACCGCGTACCCGCACCACGAGCACTGCCCCGGCCGGTCGCCGCCCGAAGGTCGCGGGCCTCCGCGCCCCGGGCCGTCCCGGCGTCACCGCCGAGTCCGCCCACGCGCCGCACGACGGCGACGTCGAGGACGTCGAGCCCACCGCGCCGGAGACGGTCGCCGGCACCGCCACGGCGGAGCCGGCCGACCGGGCGCCGGCCGACGAGGCGTCGGTCGCCCCGGCCGCCGCGCGGCCCGACGACGCCGACCGGGCCGACGGGTCGCCCGCGGACGCCCCGGCCGAGCGCCGGGCGCCGTCCTCCAAGCGCGGCGCGCAGCGCGCCGCCGGCTCGTCGGCCCCCGCGCGGGCCGACGGCGGAGCCCGCGCGGGCACCGCCCTGCTCGAGCGCCCGGCCGCGCCCCGGCGGGGCCGGCGCCGGCGACCGAGCCCGCCCCGCGCGGCGGACGGCTCGGGAGCGCCCTGGCCGGTGCCGCGGCGCCCTTCCGGCGCCTCGGGGCGAACCCCCGCACCCTGCAGGCGGTGCTGGGCGCCGTCGTCGTCGTGTGCCTGGTCCTCGCGGGCCTCGCCTTCTGGCAGGGCCGCGAGGCGTGGTCCCAGGGACCGGTGGCCAACAAGGCCGTGGTCGACGTCGGCGGGACGGCCGAGGTCGTCGGCCAGACGCGCCAGGGGATCGAGCAGATCCTCTCCTACGACTTCACCAAGCTCGACGACTCGGTGAACGCCGCGAAGACGCAGTCCACCGGCGCCTTCACCTCGCAGTACCTCTCGGTGTTCGAGCAGACGATCCGCGGGCCGGCCACGCAGCAGAAGCTGCGCCAGACGGCGAGCGTGCTCAACATCGGCGTCAAGCAGCTCGACGCCGACCACGCCACCCTCATGGCGCTCGTGCAGTTCACCGCGGAGCGCACCACCAACCAGCAGACGACCAACGCGCCCGGTCTGCTGAACGTCGAGGTCGTCCGCCAGGACGGCCGGTGGAAGATCAGCGCGCTGAACCCCATGTGACGCCTGGCGCGCGTGTGAGGGGCCCCGGAGGCACCACAGCCCGGGTCGAGTGTCCTGCGGACACCTCGACCCGGGCTGCTCCGTTTTCGGCCCCGGTGCCCTGACCTGCGGCGCGAGGTGGCGGTCCTCCCGGAAGACGTGCGCGTCGGACTTGACTGCGAACCGGTCACCGGTCACTCTGTTCCCCAGCGCGGCACCCCGCGTCCGACCCCCCGGTCGAGACGGAACCCTCGAGGTTCCGGTCACCGGCGGCGTGTCACGAGGGGGGGCGTTCGACACCTGCTGCGGTCGTGGCTAGACTGTCGGATCGCGCTGCCTTCACGTGTCTCAACCCCCACACGAATGTGGGTGCTGTGCAGGGCCGCGCGATCCGGCCGCCCGGGGCACTGCGCTGCGTCTCGAGCGGACGAAGCTACTGACAGCGTCAGACAGCGTTGTTCCGGAAGGACGCATCTTGGCAGTTACCCGCGCCACCAGGTCCTCGAACCACCACGCGTCGTTCCCCGGGGCTCCCCTCCGGGTCTCCTTCGCCAAGCTCGACCAGCCGCTGGAGGTCCCGGACCTCCTCGACCTGCAGACCAAGTCCTTCGAGTGGCTGGTCGGCAGCGAGGAGTGGTTCGAGCGCCGCGTGGAAGCAGGCGACGAGGCCCCGGTCGGCGGTCTCGAGGAGGTCCTGGCCGAGATCTCCCCGATCGAGGACTTCTCCGGCTCGATGTCCCTGTCCTTCTCCGACCCACGCTTCGACGAGGTCAAGGCCTCGGTCGAGGAGTGCAAGGACAAGGACATGACGTACTCGGCGCCGCTGTTCGTCACCGCCGAGTTCACCAACAACACCACCGGTGAGATCAAGTCCCAGACGGTCTTCATGGGCGACTTCCCCGTGATGACCGACAAGGGCACGTTCATCATCAACGGCACCGAGCGCGTCGTCGTGTCGCAGCTCGTGCGCTCGCCGGGCGTGTACTTCGACCGTTCGGTCGACAAGACGACGGACAAGGACGTCTTCAGCGTCAAGATCATCCCCAGCCGCGGGGCGTGGCTGGAGTTCGACGTCGACAAGCGCGACACCGTCGGTGTGCGCATCGACCGCAAGCGCCGCCAGCCGGTCACCGTGCTGCTGAAGGCCCTGGGCTGGACGACCGAGCAGATCCAGGAGAAGTTCTCCTTCTCCGAGACGCTGCTCGCCACCCTCGAGAAGGACGCCACGGCCGGCCAGGACGAGGCCCTGCTCGACATCTACCGCAAGCTGCGCCCGGGCGAGCCGCCGACGCGCGAGTCCGCGCAGACGCTGCTGGAGAACCTGTTCTTCAAGGACAAGCGCTACGACCTCGCGAAGGTCGGCCGGTACAAGGTCAACAAGAAGCTCGGCCTCGACGTCGAGCCGTCGACCGGCACGCTGACCGAGGACGACATCATCCAGACGATCTCCTACCTCGTGCGCCTGCACGCGGGGGAGACCGAGGCGGCGGCGCCGTCGGGTGCGGGTGACATCCCGGTCGAGACCGACGACATCGACCACTTCGGCAACCGTCGGCTCCGCACCGTCGGCGAGCTCATCCAGAACCAGATCCGGGTGGGTCTCTCCCGCATGGAGCGCGTCGTGCGCGAGCGCATGACGACGCAGGACGTCGAGGCGATCACGCCGCAGACCCTGATCAACATCCGGCCGGTCGTGGCCGCGATCAAGGAGTTCTTCGGCACCTCGCAGCTCTCGCAGTTCATGGACCAGACCAACCCCCTCGCGGGCCTGACGCACAAGCGCCGGCTCTCCGCGCTGGGCCCGGGCGGTCTGTCTCGTGAGCGCGCGGGCATGGAGGTCCGCGACGTCCACCCGTCGCACTACGGCCGCATGTGCCCGATCGAGACCCCGGAGGGCCCGAACATCGGCCTGATCGGGTCGCTGTCGAGCTTCGCGCGGGTCAACCCGTTCGGCTTCATCGAGACGCCCTACCGCAAGGTCGTCGAGGGTGTGGTCATCGACCAGATCGACTACCTCACCGCCGACGAGGAGGACCGCTTCGTCGTCGCGCAGGCCAACGCGCCGCTCGACGAGGACGGCCACTTCAGCGAGGAGCGCGTCCTCGTCCGCCGCAAGGGCGGCGACGTCGACCTCATCGCCCCCACGCGGGTCGACTACATGGACGTCTCGCCGCGCCAGATGGTGTCGGTCGCGACGGCGATGATCCCGTTCCTCGAGCACGACGACGCCAACCGCGCCCTCATGGGCGCGAACATGCAGCGCCAGTCGGTGCCGCTGCTGCGTTCCGAGTCGCCGCTGGTCGGCACCGGGATGGAGCTGCGGGCAGCCGTCGACGCGGGCGACGTCATCGCCGCGGACCGGCCGGGTGTGGTCGAGGAGCTCTGCGCCGACTACATCACGATCATGGACGACGACGGCCAGCGCACCACGCACCGGCTGCACAAGTTCACGCGGTCCAACCAGGGCACCTGCATCAACCAGAAGCCGATCGTCTCCGAGGGCGACCGCGTCGAGGCCCGCCAGGTCCTCGCCGACGGGCCGTGCACCGAGGACGGCGAGATGGCCCTCGGGAAGAACCTGCTCGTGGCGATCATGCCGTGGGAGGGCCACAACTACGAGGACGCGATCATCCTCTCGCAGCGTCTCGTGCAGGACGACGTCCTGACCTCGATCCACATCGAGGAGCACGAGATCGACGCCCGCGACACCAAGCTCGGTGCCGAGGAGATCACCCGGGACATCCCGAACGTCTCCGAGGAGGTCCTCGCCGACCTCGACGAGCGCGGCATCATCCGCATCGGTGCCGAGGTGGCCGACGGCGACATCCTCGTCGGCAAGGTGACGCCGAAGGGCGAGACCGAGCTGACCCCCGAGGAGCGCCTGCTCCGCGCGATCTTCGGCGAGAAGGCGCGGGAGGTCCGCGACACCTCGCTGAAGGTGCCGCACGGCGAGACCGGCAAGGTCATCGGCATCCGCGTGTTCTCGCGCGACGACGACGACGAGCTGCCGCCCGGGGTCAACGAGCTGGTCCGCGTCTACGTGGCCCAGAAGCGCAAGATCTCCGAGGGCGACAAGCTCGCCGGCCGCCACGGCAACAAGGGCGTCATCGGCAAGATCCTGCCGGTCGAGGACATGCCGTTCCTCGCCGACGGGACCCCGGTCGACATCGTCCTCAACACCCACGGTGTCCCGCGACGGATGAACATCGGCCAGGTCCTCGAGACCCACCTCGGGTGGATCGCGAAGAGCGGCTGGGAGATCGACCCCGAGAACACCGAGGAGTGGGCGACCAACCTCCCGGACGACATGCACTACGTCGCGCCCGACACGAACACCGCCACCCCGGTGTTCGACGGCACCCGGCAGAACGAGATCACGGGGCTGCTCGGGTCCACCCTGCCGAACCGCGACGGCGTGCGGCTGGTCGGGACGGACGGCAAGGCGCAGATCTTCGACGGGCGTACCGGCGAGCCGTACCCGCACCACATCGCGGTCGGCTACATGTACATCCTCAAGCTGCTGCACCTGGTGGACGACAAGATCCACGCCCGTTCCACCGGCCCGTACTCGATGATCACCCAGCAGCCGCTGGGCGGGAAGGCGCAGTTCGGCGGCCAGCGCTTCGGTGAGATGGAGTGCTGGGCGATGCAGGCCTACGGCGCGGCCTACACGCTGCAGGAGCTGCTGACGATCAAGTCCGACGACGTGCTCGGCCGCGTCAAGGTCTACGAGGCGATCGTCAAGGGGGAGAACATCCCCGAGCCCGGCATCCCCGAGTCGTTCAAGGTGCTGCTCAAGGAGCTCCAGTCGCTGTGCCTCAACGTGGAGGTGCTCTCCTCGGACGGCGCCGCCATCGAGATGCGCGACGGCGACGACGAGGACCTCGAGCGCGCCGCGGCGAACCTCGGCATCAACCTGTCCCGCAACGAGTCGCCCTCCGTCGACGACGTCGTCAACTAGCACGCTCGCTCCCCGCCCGGGCCGATCGGCCCGGGCGGGGATCGCGGACCCTCACGAAAACAGCTCACCCATCCAGGGGAGAACCTTTTGCTCGACGTCAACTTCTTCGACGAGCTGCGGATCGGTCTGGCCACCGCCGACGACATCCGCCAGTGGTCCTACGGCGAGGTCAAGAAGCCCGAGACCATCAACTACCGCACCCTCAAGCCCGAGAAGGACGGACTCTTCTGCGAGAAGATCTTCGGTCCGACGCGGGACTGGGAGTGCTACTGCGGCAAGTACAAGCGCGTCCGCTTCAAGGGCATCATCTGTGAGCGCTGCGGCGTCGAGGTGACCCGCGCCAAGGTGCGCCGTGAGCGGATGGGCCACATCGAGCTGGCCGCGCCCGTCACGCACATCTGGTACTTCAAGGGTGTCCCGTCGCGGCTGGGCTACCTGCTCGACCTGGCCCCGAAGGATCTCGAGAAGATCATCTACTTCGCGGCCTACGTGATCACGGACGTGAACACCGAGCAGCGGCACAACGACCAGTCGACGCTCGAGAACGAGATCGCCGGCGAGCGCAAGCGCCTGGAGACCCAGCGCGACAACGACCTCGAGGCCCGCGCACAGAAGCTCGAGACCGACGTCGCCGAGCTCGAGGCCGAGGGCGCGAAGTCCGACGTGCGCCGCAAGGTCAAGGAGGGCGGCGAGCGCGAGATGCGCCAGCTGCGCGACCGCGCGCAGCGCGAGCTCGACCGCCTCCAGGAGGTGTGGGACACCTTCGTCAAGCTCGACCGCGGGCAGCTCATCCAGGACGAGTCGCTCTACCGGGAGCTCTACGACCGGTACGCGGACTACTTCACCGGCGCCATGGGTGCCGAGGCGATCCAGAAGCTGCTGCAGACCTTCGACATCGACGCCGAGGCCGACAACCTCCGCGAGACGATCCGGTCGGGCAAGGGGCAGCGCAAGCTGCGCGCGCTCAAGCGGCTCAAGGTCGTCGCGGCGTTCCAGGCGACGGGCAACCGCCCCGGCGGCATGGTGCTCGACTGCGTCCCGGTCATCCCGCCGGACCTGCGCCCGATGGTGCAGCTCGACGGTGGCCGCTTCGCGACCTCGGACCTCAACGACCTGTACCGCCGGGTCATCAACCGCAACAACCGCCTCAAGCGACTGATCGACCTCGGCGCGCCCGAGATCATCGTCAACAACGAGAAGCGGATGCTGCAGGAGGCCGTCGACGCGCTGTTCGACAACGGCCGCCGCGGCCGGCCGGTGACCGGGCCGGGCAACCGCCCGCTCAAGTCGCTGTCCGACCTGCTCAAGGGCAAGCAGGGCCGGTTCCGCCAGAACCTGCTCGGCAAGCGCGTCGACTACTCCGGCCGTTCGGTCATCGTCGTCGGCCCGCAGCTCAAGCTGCACCAGTGCGGCCTGCCCAAGCAGATGGCGCTCGAGCTGTTCAAGCCGTTCGTCATGAAGCGGCTGGTCGACCTCAACCACGCCCAGAACATCAAGTCCGCCAAGCGGATGGTCGAGCGGCAGCGCGGCCAGGTCTGGGACGTGCTCGAGGAGGTCATCAACGAGCACCCGGTGATGCTGAACCGGGCGCCCACGCTGCACCGCCTCGGCATCCAGGCCTTCGAGCCCCAGCTGGTCGAGGGCAAGGCCATCCAGCTCCACCCGCTGGTGTGCGAGGCGTTCAACGCCGACTTCGACGGTGACCAGATGGCGGTGCACCTGCCGCTGTCGGCCGAGGCCCAGGCCGAGGCCCGCATCCTGATGCTGTCGGCGAACAACATCCTCTCGCCGGCGTCGGGCAAGCCGCTGGCCATGCCGCGCCTGGACATGGTCACCGGCCTGTACTACCTCACGACCCGTCGTGAGGGCGACCGCGGGCGAGGGTCGTGCGTACTCGTCCCCGGCCGAGGCGATCATGGCCTACGACCTCGGGTCACTGCACCTGCAGGCGCCGTGCCGGATCCGCGTCACGGGCGACGTCGTCCCGGGACCGGGGATGGTCGGCGACGACCACGAGCCGGGGACGCCGTGGCTCGCGGACACCACGCTGGGCCGGGTGCTCTTCAACGAGCTCCTGCCGGAGGACTACCCGTTCATCAACGAGCTGCTTCCCAAGAAGCGGCAGGCGGCGATCATCAACGACCTCGCCGAGCGCTACTCGATGACCGAGGTCGCCATGACGCTGGACCGGCTGAAGGACGCCGGCTTCCACTGGGCCACGCGCTCGGGCGTCACGATCGCCATCGACGACGTCGTCGTGCCCCCGCGTAAGCAGGAGATCCTCGACGAGTACGAGACCCGCGCGGAGCAGGTCAACAAGCGGTACCAGCGCGGTGCGCTCTCCTTCCAGGAGCGCAACGACGAGATGGTGCGCATCTGGGGCCAGGCCACGGAGGAGGTGGCGAAGGCGATGGAGGACAACTTCCCCGCCGACAACTCCATCTCCCGGATCGTCGCGTCCGGCGCGGCCGGCAACATGACCCAGGTGCGCCAGCTCGCGGGCATGAAGGGCCTGGTCGCGAACCCGAAGGGTGAGTTCATCCCGCGGCCGATCAAGTCCAACTTCCGCGAGGGCTTCTCGGTGGTCGAGTACTTCATCTCGACCCACGGGACGCGCAAGGGTCTCGCCGACACCGCGCTGCGCACCGCCGACTCGGGCTACCTCACCCGGCGCCTGGTCGACGTCTCGCAGGACGTCATCGTCCGCGAGGTCGACTGCGGCACCGAGCGCGGCATCCCGATGCCGATCGCGGAGGAGGGCCCCGACGGGTCGCTCATGCGCGACGTGCACGTCGACACCAGCGTCTACACCCGCACGGCGGCCTCCGACGTGACCGACGCCGACGGCAACGTCGTGCTCGGCAAGGGCGGGGACATCGGGCAGCAGGCGATCGACTCGCTGATCGCCCACGGCATCGGCAAGGTCCGCGTCCGCAGCGTCCTGACCTGCGACTCGGCCCAGGGCGTCTGCGCGATGTGCTACGGCCGCTCGCTCGCGACCGGCCAGCTCGTCGACGTCGGCGAGGCGGTCGGCATCGTCGCCGCGCAGTCGATCGGCGAGCCCGGCACGCAGCTCACGATGCGCACCTTCCACACCGGTGGTGTGGCCGGCGAGGACATCACGACCGGTCTGCCCCGTGTGCAGGAGCTCTTCGAGGCCCGCGTCCCCAAGGGCAAGGCGCCGATCGCCGACGTCGACGGCCGGGTGCAGCTCGAGGACGGCGACAAGTTCTGGAAGATCACCCTCATCCCGGACGACGGGAGCGAGGAGGTCGTCTACGACAAGCTGTCCAAGCGCCAGCGCCTCGCGACGCTGACCGTCGACGGCTCGGAGCGGCCGCTGCAGGACGGCGACCACGTCGACGTCGGCCAGCAGCTGCTCGAGGGCACGGCCGACCCGCACGAGGTCCTGCGGGTCATGGGGCCCCGCGAGGTGCAGCTGCACCTCGTCGACCAGGTCCAGAAGGTCTACCGCTCGCAGGGCGTGTCGATCCACGACAAGCACATCGAGGTCATCGTCCGGCAGATGCTGCGCCGGGTGACGATCATCGACTCGGGCGCGACGGAGTTCCTGCCCGGCGGTGTCGTGGACCGCGCCGAGTTCGAGGGCCAGAACCGCAAGGTCGTCGCCGAGGGCGGCGACCCGGCGGCGGGGCGTCCGGTGCTCATGGGCATCACGAAGGCCTCGCTGGCCACCGAGTCGTGGCTGTCGGCGGCGTCGTTCCAGGAGACGACGCGCATCCTGACCAACGCCGCGATCGAGGGGAAGTCCGACAGCCTCGTGGGGCTGAAGGAGAACGTGATCATCGGGAAGCTGATCCCGGCCGGCACCGGCATCAACCGGTACCGGAACATCCAGGTGCAGCCGACCGAGGAGGCGCGCGCCGCGGCGTACGCCCTGCCGAGCTACGACGACGGGTACTACTCGCCGGACGTGTTCGGCAGCGGCAGCGGTGTCGCCGTCCCGCTGGACGACTACGACTTCGGCCAGTACCGCTGACCGTCTGAGCCGTAGCACGACCGACGCCCCCGTCCGGATCTCGTCCGGGCGGGGGCGTTCGTCGTGTCCGGGGTCGATCCGACCGAGGGCGCCCCTCGCTCGGAAGAGCCGCCGGGTGGCGCCCCTCACCGGCACCGTCGTCCGGCCGCCGTCCTGGCGAGGGGCGCCCCTCGCCGGTCTACCCGACCGAGGGTGCCCCTCGCTCGGAACGGGATCCCGGCGGTGGGCTCGAGCCGGGTCCCGACGAGGAGCACGCCAGGCATGCGGGACGGTCCCGGATCGTGCGTGGTGTGCCCCTGGCGGGGCGGCTCCCGACGGCGGGTGGCGCGGCCCGGCCCGGAGCAGGAATGTGCGACCCCCGGGTGACGTTGTGCGGGGTGTAGACGCCGCTCGTGTACGCTCGCGGCAGCCCGTTCGACGGTGTGGTGACCACCGCCGCCGATATGGAGGCCCCGGGAGGGCCTTCGAGGGCGCGCAGGGTCCGTCGAGAGGTGCCTCAACGGCCGGCTCCGGACCCACCTGCGAACCCGCGCGTACGCGCCGGGTATCGTCGTACCCGGTGCCCGACGCGATCGGGCCGCTGCGCTGCGCCCCCGCGGGGCGACGCAGTGGTGACGGGAAGCGTCGGCGGTGTCGGTCAGCGGGGCCCGGTCCTGGACAGAGACGACACGCCCGACCCCGCGACCCACGGACCGGAGTCCGTGCGGTGCGGACGACACCGACAGACGTAGCGACAGAACGAGCAGGACACGAGCCAGAGGGACGAATGCCCACCATTCAGCAGTTGGTCCGCCGGGGCCGCGAGGACAAGGTCGAGAAGACCAAGACCGCGGCCCTGAAGGGGAGCCCGCAGCGGCGCGGCGTGTGCACGCGCGTCTACACGACCACCCCGAAGAAGCCGAACTCCGCGCTCCGCAAGGTCGCGCGCGTCCGCCTCTCGAACCAGATCGAGGTGACCGCGTACATCCCGGGCGAGGGCCACAACCTGCAGGAGCACTCGATCGTGCTCGTGCGCGGTGGCCGCGTGAAGGACCTGCCGGGCGTGCGTTACAAGATCATCCGCGGTGCGCTGGACACGCAGGCGGTCAAGAACCGCAAGCAGGCCCGCAGCCGCTACGGGACGAAGAAGGACAAGGCCTGACATGCCGCGCAAGGGACCCGCTCCGAAGCGTCCGCTCGTCGCCGACCCGGTCTACGGGTCGCCCCTGGTGACGCAGCTGGTGAACAAGGTGCTCGTCGACGGCAAGCGCTCGCTGGCCGAGCGCATCGTCTACGGCGCGATGGAGGGCTGCCGGGAGCGCAACGGCGCCGACCCCGTCGTCACGCTCAAGCGTGCGCTGGACAACGTGAAGCCGGCCCTCGAGGTCCGCAGCCGCCGTGTCGGTGGCGCGACCTACCAGGTGCCGATCGAGGTGCGCGCCGGCCGCTCGACCACGCTCGGGCTGCGCTGGCTCATCAGCTACTCGCGGGCGCGTCGTGAGAAGACGATGGTCGAGCGGCTCACCAACGAGCTGCTCGACGCCTCGAACGGTCTGGGTGCGGCCGTCAAGCGCCGCGAGGACACCCACAAGATGGCCGAGTCGAACAAGGCCTTCGCCCACTACCGCTGGTAGCGGGCCCGGCCCTCCGGCCCCTCCCGGTGCGAACCACCGGGTGCGGGCGGGCGGGCGGGAGAACATCCGTCGCGGGACCCGCGGCGACGAACCGAGAAGGAAGAGGACCCTCGTGGCACGCGACGTGCTGACCGACCTGGGCAAGGTCCGCAACATCGGGATCATGGCCCACATCGACGCGGGCAAGACCACCACGACCGAGCGCGTCCTGTACTACACCGGCATCAACTACAAGATCGGTGAGGTCCACGACGGCGCGGCCACGATGGACTGGATGGAGGAGGAGCAGAAGCGCGGCATCACGATCACGTCCGCCGCGACGACGACCTTCTGGAAAGACCACCAGATCAACATCATCGACACCCCCGGGCACGTCGACTTCACCGTCGAGGTGGAGCGCTCGCTGCGCGTGCTCGACGGCGCCGTCGCCGTGTTCGACGGCAAGGAGGGTGTCGAGCCCCAGTCGGAGACGGTGTGGCGCCAGGCCGACACCTACAACGTCCCGCGCATCTGCTTCGTCAACAAGATGGACAAGCTCGGCGCGGACTTCTACTTCACCGTGCGGACCATCCAGGAGCGGCTGAACGCGAAGCCGCTGGTCCTGCAGCTGCCGCTGGGCTCCGAGCACGAGTTCTACGGGGTCATCGACCTCGTCCGGATGCGTGCGCTCACCTGGCGCGGCGAGGTCTCCAAGGGCGAGGACTACGCCATCGAGGAGATCCCGGCGGACCGCATGGACGAGGTCGCGGAGTACCGCGAGGCGCTCATCGAGTCCATCGCCGAGAACGACGACGCGCTCATGGAGCGCTACTTCGCGGGCGAGGAGCTCACGGTCGAGGAGATCGAGCACGGCATCCGTGCCGTGACCCTCGCCGGCGAGTACTACCCGGTCATCTGCGGCACGGCGTTCAAGAACAAGGGCGTCCAGCCCATGCTCGACGCCGTCATCGCCTACCTGCCCGCGCCGACCGACGTGAAGCCGGTCGAGGGCACGCTGCTCGACGGCGAGACCCCGGTGGTCCGGCACGCGACGACCGGGAGCCGTTCTCGGCCCTCGCGTTCAAGGTCGTCTCGCACCCGTTCTACGGGAAGCTGACCTACGTCCGGGTGTACTCGGGCAAGGTCAACCAGGGCGCGCAGATCATCAACTCCACGAAGGACCGCAAGGAGCGCATCGGGAAGCTCTTCCAGATGCACTCCAACAAGGAGAACCCGGTCGACGACGCCATGGCCGGGCACATCTACGCCTTCGTGGGTCTGAAGGACACGACGACGGGCGACACGCTCTGCGACCCGCAGAACCCGGTCGTCCTCGAGTCGATGACCTTCCCGACCCCGGTCATCTCGGTGGCCGTGGAGCCGAAGTCGAAGGCCGACCAGGAGAAGCTCTCGACGGCCATCCAGCGTCTCGCCGAGGAGGACCCGACCTTCCAGGTCGCCCAGGACGACGAGACCGGCCAGACGATCATCTCGGGCATGGGCGAGCTGCACCTCGAGGTGCTGGTCAACCGGATGAAGTCCGACTTCAAGGTCGAGGCCAACATCGGCAAGCCGCAGGTCGCGTACCGCGAGACCATCCGCCGGCCGGTCGACAAGTACGAGTACACGCACAAGAAGCAGACCGGTGGCTCCGGGCAGTTCGCGCGAGTGATCATCAAGCTCGAGCCGATGGAGAAGAACGAAGAGGGCGCGCTCTACGAGTTCGTCAACAAGGTCACCGGCGGTCGCGTGCCCCGCGAGTACATCCCGTCGGTCGACGCCGGTGCCCAGGACGCCATGCAGTACGGCGTGCTGGCCGGCTACCCGATGACGGGCCTGCGCCTGACGCTGCTCGACGGTCAGTACCACGAGGTCGACTCGTCGGAGATGGCGTTCAAGGTCGCCGGCTCGATGGCGCTCAAGGAGGCGGCCCGCAAGGCGGACCCCGCCATTCTCGAGCCCCTCATGGCGGTCGAGGTGAACACGCCCGAGGACTACATGGGCGACGTCATCGGCGACCTGAACTCCCGCCGTGGCCACATCCAGGCCATGGAGGAGCGCAGCGGCAACCGCATCGTCAAGGCGCTGGTGCCGCTCTCGGAGATGTTCGGCTACGTCGGTGACCTGCGGTCGAAGACCCAGGGGCGGGCGAACTACTCCATGCAGTTCGACTCGTACGGCGAGGTCCCGGCCAGCGTGGCCAAGGAGATCATCGCCAAGGCGACCGGCGAGTGACCGACCGCCGCGGCCCCGAGTCCCGACGACGGGACGACGGGCCGCGGTGAGGCCGGGGAAAAGTCCCCGTTAGCCTCGTGAGGTCACCTCGGGTCCTCCGCCCGGCGTCACGCCCACCCAGAGGACCGCACCACCCGACGACGCACGACCCAGAAGTCCAGGAGGACGAGAGAAGTGGCGAAGGCCAAGTTCGAGCGGACCAAGCCGCACGTCAACATCGGCACCATCGGTCACATCGACCACGGGAAGACGACGCTGACCGCGGCCATCACCAAGGTGCTGCACGACAAGTACCCGACCCTCAACCAGGCGTCGGCGTTCGACATGATCGACAAGGCGCCGGAAGAGCGCCAGCGCGGCATCACGATCTCGATCGCGCACGTCGAGTACCAGACCGAGAAGCGGCACTACGCGCACGTCGACTGCCCCGGGCACGCCGACTACGTGAAGAACATGATCACCGGTGCCGCCCAGATGGACGGCGCCATCCTGGTCGTGGCCGCGACCGACGGCCCCATGCCGCAGACCCGTGAGCACGTGCTGCTCGCCAAGCAGGTCGGCGTGCCCTACATCGTCGTCGCGCTGAACAAGGCCGACATGGTCGACGACGAGGAGATCATGGAGCTCGTCGAGATGGAGGTCCGTGAGCTCCTCTCGGCCCAGGAGTACCCCGGCGACGACCTCCCCGTGGTCCGCGTCTCGGCGCTCAAGGCGCTCGAGGGCGACGCCGAGTGGGGCGAGGCCATCATCAGCCTCATGGACGCCGTCGACGACGCGATCCCCTCGCCGGAGCGCGACACCGACAAGCCGTTCCTCATGCCCGTCGAGGACGTCTTCACGATCACCGGCCGCGGCACCGTCGTGACCGGTCGTGTGGAGCGCGGCATCGTCAAGGTGAACGAGGAGGTGGAGATCGTCGGCATCCGCGCGAAGTCGATGAAGACCACCACCACGGGCATCGAGATGTTCCGCAAGCTGCTCGACGAGGGGCGCGCCGGCGACAACGTCGGTCTGCTGCTCCGCGGCATCAAGCGCGAGGACGTCGAGCGCGGCATGGTCGTCTGCAAGACCGGGTCGATCACCCCGCACACGGAGTTCGAGGGCCAGGTCTACATCCTCGGCAAGGACGAGGGCGGTCGGCACACGCCGTTCTTCAACAACTACCGCCCGCAGTTCTACTTCCGGACGACCGACGTCACCGGCGTCGTGACGCTGCCGGAGGGCACCGAGATGGTCATGCCGGGCGACAACACCGAGATGTCGGTCCAGCTGATCCAGCCCATCGCCATGGAGGAGGGCCTCCAGTTCGCCATCCGTGAGGGTGGCCGGACCGTGGGCGCGGGCCAGGTCACGAAGATCAACAAGTAGCACCACCTCCCACCCCCGGTGTCGGCGCGCCACGGCGCGCGTGCGACACTGGTCAGGTTGCTTGCCCGGGCGGTCGGCTCAATCGGTATCGAGCCGACCGCCCCGGCGTGAGCGGGGTCCGTGACGGGAGTCCTGAGGGACACACCGTCGCGGCACCGCTCGGAGCGGGACCGGGCACCCCTCGTGGGTGCCCACCGTGCCGCCGACCGGCGCAGGGTCGGGGCGGGACGGACACACCATGAACAGCGAGGGTCCGTGAGGGCCTGCAGCCGCGGAGCGACCAGCGTCCGGGGCGCACTCGCGCGACGGGGACGACACACCCGACCGCGTGGACCGGAGAGGTCCGCGGGACCCGGGTGGACCGCCTCCGGCGTGCGGGAGCAGAACCGGCCGAGCACCGAGAAGAGGAACGGCAAGCCACCATGGCGGGACAGAAGATCCGCATCAGGCTGAAGGCCTATGACCACGAGGCGATCGACGCGTCGGCCCGCAAGATCGTGGAGACCGTGACGCGTACCGGTGCCTCGGTGGTCGGCCCGGTGCCGCTGCCCACGGAGAAGAACATCTACTGCGTCATCCGCTCGCCGCACAAGTACAAGGACTCGCGGGAGCACTTCGAGATGCGCACCCACAAGCGACTGATCGACATCGTCGACCCGACGCCGAAGACGGTGGACGCGCTCATGCGCATCGACCTGCCGGCGAGCGTCGACGTCAACATCCAGTGAGGTCGGAGATGTCGTCAACCTCCAGCGAGAGGCAGATGAACGGGGTCCTCGGCACCAAGGTCGGGATGACCCAGGTGTTCGACGAGGCGAACCGCATCGTCCCCGTGACGGTGGTCAAGGCGGGCCCCTGCGTCGTGACGCAGGTGCGGACCCCCTCCACCGACGGCTACAACGCGGTCCAGCTCGCGTTCGGCGCCGTGGACCCCCGCAAGGTGAACAAGCCTGAGACCGGGCACTTCACCAAGGCCGGCATCACGCCGCGCCGCCACCTCGTCGAGCTCCGCACCTCGGACGCCTCGTCCTACGAGGTCGGCCAGGAGGTCACCGCCGAGGTGTTCGGTGCGGGCGCCGTCGTCGACGTCTCGGGCACCACCAAGGGCAAGGGCACCGCCGGCGTCATGAAGCGCCACGGTTTCCACGGTCTGGGCGCGAGCCACGGCACGCAGCGCAAGCACCGCTCGCCGGGCTCCATCGGCGGCTGCGCCACCCCGTCGCGTGTCTTCAAGGGCATGAAGATGGCCGGCCGCATGGGCCACGTGAAGACCACCACGCAGAACCTGACCGTGCACGGCGTGGACGCCGACGCGGGCCTGCTGCTGATCCGCGGTGCCCTCCCCGGCCCGCGCGGCGGCCTGGTCCTCGTCACCTCCGCGGCCAAGGTCCACCCGAAGGGCGGTGACCAGCAGTGACCTCGTCCCAGACCGCGACCGCGTCGGGTGACGCGGACGTCCGGGAGGCCCGGCGTCCGTCGTTCACCGCCGGCGAGGCCCGCCGCGTCGCGCGCCTCGAGGCGCACATCGCCGCGGGCGCGGGCGAGACCCGCACCGTCCCGGTGCACACGCCGACCGGCGACACCGACGGCACCGCGGAGCTCCCCGGTGAGCTCTTCGACGCCCCCGCGAACACCGCGCTGATGCACCAGGTGGTCACCGCGCAGCTCGCGGCGGCCCGCCAGGGCACGCACGACACGAAGACGCGCGGCGAGACCCGCGGCGGCGGCAAGAAGCCGTACCGCCAGAAGGGCACCGGCCGCGCCCGCCAGGGCTCGACCCGGGCACCGCAGTTCACCGGCGGCGGCACCGTCCACGGGCCGACGCCGCGGGACTACTCGCAGCGGACCCCGAAGAAGATGAAGGCCGCCGCCCTGCGCGGGGCCCTCTCGGACCGCGCCCGTCACGAGCGCATCCACGTCTTCTCGGCGCTCCTCGAGGGCACCGCCCCGTCGACGAAGGGCGCCCGCGCGGCGCTCGCGACCGTCGTCACCGCCGACCGCGAGCACCGCCACGTGCTGGCGGTCGTCGCGCGGGAGGACGAGGCGGCCCGCCGCAGCATCGCGAACCTGCCGGCGGTGCACCTGCTCACGCCGGACCAGCTCAACACCTACGACGTGCTGCGCGCGGACGACGTGGTCTTCACGACCGCCGCGCTCGACGCGTTCGTCACCGCTCGGACCAGCGGGGAGGCAGACCAGTGATCGCGGACCCGCGTGACGTCATCCTCGCGCCGGTGATCTCGGAGAAGAGCTACGGCCTTCTCGAGGAGCGCCAGTACACGTTCCTGGTGCGCCCGGACGCGAACAAGACCCAGATCAAGATCGCCGTCCAGCAGATCTTCGACGTGCAGGTGGCGAGCGTGAACACGCTCAACCGCGAGGGGAAGCGCAAGCGTTCCCGCCGCGGCTTCGGCAAGCGCAAGGACACCAAGCGCGCCGTCGTCACCGTCACGCCGGAGAGCCGGACGATCGACGTCTTCGGCGGACCCGGGGCGTAGGGGAGTTCTGAACCATGGGAATCCGCAGGTACAAGCCGATGACCGCCGGGCGGCGCGGCGCGAGCGTCTCGGACTTCGCCGAGATCACGCGTGACCACCCGGAGAAGTCGCTGGTCCGCCCGCTGCACAACAAGGGCGGCCGCAACGCCACCGGTCGGATCACGACCCGGCACCAGGGCGGGGGCCACAAGCGGGCCTACCGCCTGATCGACTTCCGTCGCAACGACAAGGACGGCGTGCCGGCCAAGGTCGCGCACATCGAGTACGACCCGAACCGCAGCGCCCGCATCGCGCTGCTGCACTACGCCGACGGCGAGAAGCGCTACATCATCGCGCCGGAGCGGCTGGGGCAGGGCGACGCGATCGAGAGCGGCCCCCGGGCCGACATCAAGCCGGGCAACAACCTGCCGATGCGCAACATCCCCACCGGCACGGTGATCCACGCGATCGAGCTCCGCCCCGGCGGCGGCGCGAAGATCGCGCGCTCGGCGGGTGCGCGGGTGCAGCTCGTGGCGAAGGACGGGCCCTACGCCCAGCTCCGGATGCCCTCGGGCGAGATCCGCAACGTCGACGTCCGCTGCCGCGCCACGATCGGCGAGGTCGGCAACGCCGAGCACTCCAACATCAACTGGGGCAAGGCGGGCCGCAACCGCTGGCGCGGCAAGCGCCCGACGGTGCGCGGTGTCGCGATGAACCCGGTCGACCACCCGCACGGTGGTGGCGAGGGCAAGACGTCCGGTGGCCGGCACCCGGTCAACCCGGCCGGCACCCCGGAGGGCCGCACCCGCGGCCGCAAGGAGAGCGACCGCATGATCGTGCGCCGCCGGCGTACCGG